>CAMYID010000015.1 GCA_947258435.1 uncultured Alphaproteobacteria bacterium | reverse complement strand
TCACGATGAATGCGGGGGACCAGATCCATCTGACCGGCGCAGGCAACCTCACCATCGATACGACAAATGGCAGCCCGGGCACGATCAGCGCCGGATCGCTCGCGGTTGGCGCAGGAAACCTCACCCTCATCGGGGAAACAATTACGGTCGAAGGGGCGTCAGGGACCCTGGGCGGCAATGTCACAATAACGGCCAATAACGGCATTACCATCAATGGTGGCGTCAGCGCACCGGGCGGATCGACCCTGAGCGCCGATATCGATGCGAACGGGACCGGTAATCTGACCGTTAACGGATTGTATGACACGCAAGGCTCCAATGGCACGGTAACAGCAGCCGATGTCATCATTACCGGCACGGTGACGAGCGGATCCGCAACCAACAACGCGCTGCTGAAATTCATCCAGACCCAGGACGGCACGATCGGACTTGGCGCGGGCGCCGGCGCGATGAGTTTTTCGGGCCCGGAGCTGAACAAAATCACTACAGGTCAATTGCAGTTCGGCAATTTCCCGCTGACTGGCGGCACAATCACCGTTGATGGCGTTAGCGCCGCAGATACCGGCAATATCGGCCGGGTTGATCTGTTCACAAATCAGAATGCCGTCTTCTCGGGCACGGCTTCAACCTTTGACAGCGATTTGCGGGTGCTGGCGAATGGCAGCACAATGGTCAGCAGCAATCTGACCACGCAGGGCACTTTCACCGTATCCGCAGATGACGACGCAAACAGCAGCGGCAATTTCACCGTCGCAGGCGGCACGACACTCAATGCCCAGAACACGGTTTCAATCACCGCCAATGATGCACTGATCGATGGCAGCATTGCTGCGCCGGGCAATTCCATCTCTTTCAACCATGCTTCTGAAACCGGTATCGCGCTTGGCACATCGACGAGCGGCGGCATGTGGCTCGAAAATGATGAACTGGGCAGAATGAGCGGCGACAGCCTGATTGTCGGCTCATTCGCGGGCACCGCAGGCCCGATCGATGTGGTTGGTGTCGCAACCGCCGACTTCGCAGGGTTTACAGGCGGTGGCGGCTTTGCTGTCAGCCTGCTCAGCGGTAACACGATTGCGGTCACAAACAGCTCTAGCTTCAGTTCCCTGTTTGTGTCCGGCGTTGGCGGGCAAATGCGCCTCAGCGCCGATCTTTCAGTCAGCAAGCTCGACACACTGATCCCCACACTGATCGATGGCAATCGCAGCATCACAGGCACCGATCAGATCAAGCTTGCCGCCGTTGACGGCCAGTCATTCGGCAGCGACAACCTGACGCTGAATGCCACCAACCTTGTTAATGTAACAGGCAATACGGGCACAAGCTCACCGCTTTCCACGCTTACCGCCACGGCAGATGCCATCACATTGCAGGATGTAACGACTCTGGGCAACCAGACCTATACAGGCGCCGTCAGCTTTAACAGCAGCTATGAAACCAATGGCGGCAATTTCACCATTAACGGCCCGAGCACAATCGATGGGCCAGGCTTCCTGCTTGATCTGTTCAGCGGCGATGCTGTTTTCACAGGCCCGATGAATGCCGGCACATCGACCGGTCCCCATGACGTGCAGATCTTTGTCAATAATGGCGGCACGATCACCTTCCAGGACAATGTGGGCGGCACGGCCCCCCCCTCAAGCTTTGCGCTGATCGACGTTAACAGCACCGCACCGACCGGAAATGCGACACTGAAAAATGTAACCACCTCAGGCTTCCAGTCCTACAGCCTGCCGGTCAATGTTTCCAGCACCTATCAGGGTACGGACATCTTTTTCGATAACAACATCACCGTGGCGGGCGGCTCCAACCTGACGGTTAATGCGACAGGCAAAATTGATATAGGCGGCACCGTCAGCAGCGCGAACGGCACCCCCTTCAATGTAATGCTGAATGCCGACACACCACAAACAGGCACCGATAACGAAGGCGTATTCCTGACAAGTGCGACCTTTGATCTGAGCGGCGGCAATTTGACCACGAGCGGCCTGTTTACCGATATTTTCGAGACTTTGATCAGCGACACGGCGAATGTCACACTGACCGGCCGTGAAGATGTGACCATCGCAAGCTCTGCAATCCTCGCGTCAAACAATATCAGCATAATCGGCACGCCCGGCGGGCCAGGCGATTTCATCGTGGGTGAAACAGGCACACCACCCCTGCCCACCCTCGACCCCGGTCAATCCATATTTGATGCGGGAACAGATGTGCTGATTTCGGCCGCTCTCAAGGATGCAAACTTTCCCGGTGATCTGGGGATTTCCGCGGGGAATTCACTGACGATCACAGCCACCAACTCAGGTGGTATGGGCGTGAACTCCGCATTCGGCGTTTTTAATCTTGAAACCGGCGACGATCTGATTGCCCCCAATCTGATCGTGAACAGCCCCGATGCAATTCAGGTCGGCGCTTTCAACATCAACGGCAATGAGAGCAATATCACCGGCAGCGTAAGCTTTAACGTCACAAGCACGCTGGGCGAGCTGGATTTCGTTGGCGGCCAGATGAATTTCCCCACCCTGAACGGCAGTTCCGTGCGGGCGATTACTGTTGCCGCGCCGCTGATGACTGCCGGCGATATGTCTTTGATTGCCGATAGCGCAGGCAATAATCCCGACGGCCATGTACATATTCAGAACGACCTGACAAGCGGGGGCAACCTGACCCTTTCAGGCGTGACAGACGGCTTGAAGGTGGAAACTGGCAACCCCACCCTGCAGGCCAACCAGAATGTTACCCTTATCGGTGCGTTGGAAAGCCCGTTTGGTAACAATTCGCTGACGGTCAATTCGACGACAGGTTCGGTATTTCTGTTTGACGATACCAGCCCGACCCTGCCGTTGGGCGGGCTGGCAATCAATGCGGGTGCGGAAATCGCATTACAGGATGTCACGACTGTGGGACCGCAAAGCTATGCCGGCCTCACACGCTTTAACAGCGACTATGTCACCAATGGCAGCAATTTCACGATCACCGGCAATACAATCGTCAATGCCGACAGCAATGTGAATACTGGCGGCGGCAATATCCTGTTTGATGGCGATATCAATAGCGGCGTCATCATTGCGGATCTTTCGCTCAATGCGAATGGTGGAAGCAATTCGGGCACAATCACGCTCAACGGCCCAGTGGGCAACGCCTTCGCACTTGACAGTCTGTCTTTATCTGCTGCGTCGGGCACGCTGGGCAGCGACCGCATTCTGACGAATTCCGGAATTACATTTGATGCGGATCTGAGCATCAATGTGCCGAATGCAACAACGCAGGGAATTGCGCGTGAATTTCTTTTCGCCGCCGATTTCAATCGGAACGGCACGGGGCTTTTCAGCGTGACATCGAACGGTTCGATATCGGACCCGTCAGCGGCAGGCATTGTTATCCTCGCGGCGGATGTGGATATCGCCGGTCCTGTTTCAAGTAACGACATTGTCGATATTGCCTCCAGCGGGTCACTTGGCCTTGGCAATGCGACCGGCCAGCAAATGACTATCGATAATGGGGAGCTGTCACGCATTACGAGCCCGGATTCGATTTTCCTGGGGACAGATATCCTTGTCGATGGCGTCGATTTACGGGACATCGGGTTTTTCGGGCTTTATACCGGCGTACTCGACCCCACAGTCTTCACACCGGAAAACCTGTCACTGCCGGACGGGTTTGCGGAAATTGATACGCTGGTCGATTTCGAAAGTGGCACAGATGTTACCTTCAGCGGCGCGCCATCGCAGTTTTCCGAAATTGAAATACTCGCGACCGATAATATCCAGTTCAACAGCAACGTTTCCGGGCAAAACAGCTTTAGCCTTTTTCTCGCTGATTTGGATCAGAACGGCACAGGCACAATCAGCATTGCGCCCCAGGCGCAGGCGAGCAATCTCACAGCACAGGAAGGCATTGTGTTTGCCGCCGCGGATATCGATCTGCAGGGCAGTGTCGTAACCGATGCGACAGCGGGCGGCAGGGTCGTCATTTCGTCACGCGGGGGTTTGACATCGGTTGGCAGCGCAACAGGCGGTTTGTCTCTTTCGGGCACTGAGTTGTCGATGATCACCGCAAACGGGCTTGGTATTTCCGGCGATGATATAATCGTCGGGGATGTGACAGCGGATCAAACAGCAAATATCAACGGCATCGGCCTGAGAACCGCCATCCTCGATCTCAATCAGATATTCACTGAGGAGCTTGAGGATGCCGTGCCAGACTTTGAAACTAACCCGCAGCAATTTTTCGATTTTAGTAACGGCGGATCGGTGCTGTTCGATGGTACAGCCTTTGCTGTGCAGGGTCTTGCCGTTATTGCGCGCGATAATATCGGCGTGGGCTCCCCCGTTCAAAGCAGCGGCGGTGTGCTGCTGAGCGCCGGCTTCCTTGCCCCCAATAACCCCAATGCGCGGATTACGTTAAACGCCGATATCCAGACGGATCTGGGGCTAAGGCTTCAGGGCGGGATTGGCGGTTTGTTTATCGAGGACACCGTCAATCTTGCTGCGGGTGGGCCGGTGACCCTGCAGGGGCCGAGCCAAAGCGGTATCAATCCGGGCAATCTGACTATTACAACAACGAATGCGCCGGTCGTGCTTGAAAATGATACATCGGCCACCGCGCCGCTGGCATCGCTGACAATTGACGCGGGAAGCGCGGATATCAGTTTGCAGGATGTCACGACCACCGGTGCGCAAAGCTATACCGGCAACAGCTTATTCAACAGCGATTATCAGACCGATGGCGGTAATTTCACCGTTACGGGCAATGTGGGGCTGTTGTCCAACTCCGGCATTTCAACCGCTGGCGGCAATGTTACCCTGGGGCCGGTCAATGGCGCGCAAGACCTCATAATTGAGGCGGGCAGCGGCACGGTTGCCCTTGCAGACAGCGGCGCAACCGTGCCCCTGAACAATCTTGCGATTTCGGGGGGCAATATACTGCTCAACGACGTCAGTACAACCGAACTTCAGCTCTACAATGGTGCTGTTACATTCAACAGCAGCTACACAACGGGCATCGGGTTCGCGGTGACCGGCGCGGCGACTTTGGCTTCTGACACGCTTATCAGCACAGATAGCGGCAGCATTTTGCTGAACACAGTCGATGGGCCGCACCAATTGTCGATTGATGCCGGTGATGGCAGTGTTGATCTGCTTGAGCTCGGCGCAAATACCCCCTTGTCAGGCATATCGGTAAGGGGCGGCCTTATCTCGATCGGTGACAGCATAACAACCGGTAACCAGCTGTTTGACGGCACTTTACTTCTGGCGGGCGATGTTGCTACCGGCGGCGGCGGTTTCGCGGTTTCCGGGGCAAGTCTGATCACCGATGCAACGACAATTTCATCGGCGGGCGGCAATATCGCATTTAATGGTGTGGTCGAATCCGCGCAACAAGGCACAGCGACCAGCGCCGCGCAGGATCTGGGACTTGATGCGGGGGCCGGCAACATATTGTTTGACGGGAATGTCGGCGGCGCGGCCGCACTCGGGACATTGACGATAGCAAGCGCCAATGACACGATTCTGAACGGAACGATGCGGGTTGGCAGCCTTATCCAGAATGCCGGCACCGGCCTGACAAACCTGGGCTTTAACAGCCTTGCCGCCACGGGCGATGTCACGATCACTACCGGCAATTTGACCGGGCGGATCGGCGGCGCGAATGTCGCGCTGGTTGCGTCCGGCTCACTTGGTACGCCCAACCAGCCGCTGCAGCTGCGTGCAAGCAGTGTAACAGTCACAAGCCAAAGCGCATTTCTGGCCGTGCTGCCCCCCGCTGACGGTGACCCGAATACTCAGGTCCCTGTGAATTTCGTAGGATCTCTGGGCAGCGGGCCCTTCATTCTGAACAATACCGATTTTACCGATGCCTTGGTCAATCCCGCAACGGATAATGATTTTGGCATCGATGATAGTGATCTGGATGGATTTGACACAGTCGATGAGGTTTTTGAGGAAGCCAATGACACGGTAAGCAATGTCATTGACGAGTTTTTCGACAATGAGACCGGCACCAATGACCCCCTCAGCCTGTCCGAAGAAGAACCTGTCGATGAAGGGCTTCAGGATGGTGAAGGGCCTGTGCAAAACAATGCCGAGCTGATCTTTACCGACCTGATCGAGGATGAAGGCTTCGAAGATTCCAATTTCCGCCTCGTGAGCGAAAACTCGGTCGGTCCAATTGCCGATGAAGAGGAAGAAGACGAAGACAGCGCCGCAGGTTGCGCCTGTAATTGATGTCAGCGGGCCGTGTGCGGCGAGCGAGCCGGTTCTCAAACTTACGGAACTGAAGCACAACGCTGAGTCATAATTCAGCAGGCGCAAAAAGCTGACCCAGCCATGTCCGGATTTCGACATGTTATCAAATTGATTGTGCGGCCAAACGCAACTATTTCTGAAGACAGGGGAAAAATGCGCGGAAGCAGCAATCCGCCTTTTTTCAAAGATATGGCACCGTAAAAAGGCCGCATGAAAAAAGCTGCCAACTAACTGGCAGCTTTTTCCTTACAGATAATTCTTTGTAACACGACAGCGAAGTAACACGACAGCGAAGATTCGCTGTCCGGCATTTTCCGGCAGATTAGTTTGTGCTGGTTGCCGTCGTTGATGTTGCAGTAGTCGTGGTCGATGTCGCGGTCACATTATTATTGTTCCCATCATCGCCGGTTGCCGCTGCAACGGCAGCCGCTGCAGCGGCTGCTGCAGCCGCTGCTGCAGCGGCCGCACCAATACCCAGGCCCGTGCCCGCGATACCGGCACCTGCGGCGCCAGCGCCAACTCCTGCACCTGCACCTGCTCCTGCTCCTGCTCCAGCGCCACCTGCACCAGCGCCACCGCCGGCGCCACCTGCACCTGCTTCACCGCCTTGCGCTGGCGCAGGCGCCTGCGCGAACGCAATCGTCGGCGATCCGACAAGCGCCATTGAAACAAGCGCTGCAAATATCGGCTTTTTCATACCACTATCCCCTTTGATTAACGGCACAGCTGATTCGGACCGTCAAAACAGTAAAATCTTCTCAAACTCCCGCAGCCATTCACATTTTTACCGCGGAAAGCTTTCCAAAACGTTCACGACCTTATCGCAAATCGCTTGGCTTCGCCAACTAAATTAAGCAATGCGCACCAGACTGCAAGCCTTTGTGGCCATTGGTTCTATATTAGAAAACAACTGTTGCCCGGAAGAAACGCACAACAAATGCCAATCATGCAAGCGTGACGCGAGCAAACTGACGAAATGCCCTGGTTTTTGAGAAAACTAGCAAATCCGGGTGACACGGCACCAATAGGCGGATCTGTTTGCAATTTGCTGCGCCTGACGCAGAGCAGGGGCCGGATGCGAATAGAGTGCAAAGCAGGTCGCGCCGCTGCCCGACATACGCGCAAACAACACCCCCTGACTGCGGTTCAGAAAGGCGAGCAAATCGGCAATTTCGGGCGCTTGCTGTATCGCGGCGGAGGTCAGGCTATTGCCAGACCGCCGCACCGCATGCAGATCCGCTGATACCGCAACCGGAAAACGTTGCCCCGCAAACCGGCGAAAATTCCGAAAAACAGCGGCGGTCGGTAATTGCACGCCGGGGTTAACCAGAAGAACCGTATAGTTGGATAACCGCCCTGAAACAGGCGTGATCCTGTCGCCGATACCACGCATTCGCGACATTTTGCCCGCCAGACAAACCGGCACATCCGCCCCAAGTGACAATCCTGTCTCAGCAAGCTGGTTGGCCGACAGATCCATGCGCCAGAATTGCCGCAAGAGCTGCAGCGTGAGCGCCGCATCCGACGAGCCCCCGCCAAGCCCTGCCCCCACCGGAATATGCTTCTCCAGTATAAGCCTGACCCCGCGCCCCGGATCGGGCCGCAAAGGCGCCAATGCCTGCGCCGCCCGCCAGACAAGATTGTCCTCCCTGGCCCCCGCCATTGGCGCAAAGGGCCCGGTAACCTCGAGCGAAATCTCCCGCGCGGGCAATAAAGTCAGCCGGTCGCCAAAACGGGTAAAACCAACGATGCTGTCAAGCAGGTGATAGCCGGCGCTGTTTTTGCCGGTCACGACAAGCGACAGATTGAGTTTGGCCGGCGCCACGGCGCGCAGCATGTCCGGCATTATCCGCCCCCTTGCCAGACACCACCCGCATCAACCGGTGGGCTGCAATAACTAGGGCGCATGCGGTTTGTCGGGCGCGGCATTCGTCACAAGATGACGATGATCGAGCCCGAATTCGAGCTTCTGCTTGATCCGCGTCGCATCGGCGGGTTCGGGATCGAATATCAGGGCCCGCTGCCACTGAAAGCGCGCTTCCAGCTTACGCTCGGCACGCCAGTAGACATCCCCCAGATGGTCATTGATGATCGGATCGCGCGGCCGCAATGCAACTGCGCGCTCCAGGGTCTGCACCGCCTCGTCAATCCGGCCAAGCCGGTATTGCACCCATCCCAGGCTGTCGACGATATAGCCGTCGGTCGGCCGTTGCGCCGCCGCATCCCGGACCATTTCATGCGCCCGGTCAAGATTGATGCCCTGATCCGTCCAGGAATATCCCAGATAGTTCAGAACGAGCGGTTGCCGGGGTCGCAATTCAAGCGCTTTCAGCAGGCTTTCTTCCGCCGCGGCCCACTGATCGGTCTGCTGCAGACAAATGCCCATCGCATAATAATAGGACCAATGTTCCGACTGTGGCACGCCGATCATCGCAATGGCCTTGCGATAATAGGGGATCGCGTCGCTGAACCGTTCCCTGCTGCGTAGCAGATCCGCATGCGCGATAACCGGCTGGTTGTCGTCAGGAAACCGCGCCGCCAGCGCCGCCAGCGCCGCCACGGCACGCTCGGTTTCACCGCCCCGGTCGAGGCTGATGGCAATATCGATCTGCGCATCCATATAAAGCACAGACTGCACAGGCACCTTTTCATACAGGCCGACCGCGCTCTGCCATTGTTCCAACCCATCGAAAATATTGCCCAGCAGCATGTGAGCAACAGGGAATTCAGGCTGCAGATAAGTTGCCAATCGCAAATATATCACCGGCAAAGTCGCATCGCCGCGATCAATGCTCAGCACACTGCCGATACCGAACAGCACCTCGGACGCCCCCTCGACCGCACTGCCGATTACCGGCGCGACGGCACCATCGGCCGCCACCCGCTCCAGCGCCTCATCGATCAACTGATGCTGCCCTCCGCGCGCGACAAATTGCCGGTAAAGCTCGCGCGCTTCCTCGCGCTGCCCCGTCTGCTCCAGAAACTGGCCATATTTCAGCACGATGCGCAGGGAATGCCCGCCTGGCACGGTCAGCAACTTCCGGAACAATCGCCGCGCCTGCGCATGATCACCGGTATAGGCTGCGATGAGCGCGCCGTGATAAAGCTCGAACACCTCGAATGCCTTGTTGGCATTCAGACGCGCAATCGCCTGCCGCGCCCGGGCGCGGTCATCCTGCCCGGCGGCGGCCCATGCGCTCAGCAAGGGCTCGACCAGACCGCCAAGCCCGCCTGCGCCATCTGTCCGCGCCCCGCCAAGCTGCCGCTGCGCTTCCGCGTAACGCTGCTGATGAAATGCTTCGACAACCGATGCCAGCAAGGCAAACTGATCGTCGGACGCAGCCTGCTTCATGCCGCGTGCCAGCGACATCGCCTCCGCCATCGCCCCATCATACAGAAACATCTGCAACGCACCGCCCCGCAAGACATCATTTTCGGGATCGTGCCGCAGCACATGCATCAGATATTGTCCGGCCAGCCCGATATCATGTTCCGCCCGCGCATGCAGACTGGACAGATAGCTGCCATAAAGAACCCCGTCAGGATTAGGCTGATACCCGCCCTGGTGCGCGCGAACCAGGCTTTGCAGCACATTATGCTGATCTCCGCGCGGCGGCGGGCCGGACTGCGCTTCGGTGTTCCGGGAAGTCTGGGCCGTGCCGCTGCATGCGGACAGGAACAATAGCCCGCCCAACAGCAGGAACATGTGTGCACAACCGCCCCGACCATTCCACAGCTTCAGTACATATCGGCAGATTTCGTTGCTGAACGGCACCTTGTCTCTTTCACTGCATATGAGCGGTCCTGCAAATGACCGCCGTGATGGCCTGTCTCGCTATCTGGCTATACACCTCACAATAAGCAAGCGAGGGGCGCATACCAAGTAGCAAATCGTCAACCCGGTATCAGGCGACAGGCCCGTTGCCACTCCCGCCAAACGGAAAGGGCAGCGCATCCGATCGATACACTGCCCCATCTTAACAGTTCTACCACTATCGCTCCGGGCGACAGCCCTACATATTGGGGTAGTTCGGGCCGCCTCCGCCTTCCGGCACCGTCCAGTTGATATTCTGCGACGGATCCTTGATGTCACATGTCTTGCAATGCACGCAGTTTTGCGCATTGATCTGGAAACGTGGATTTGACCCGTCCTCATCGCGCACAACTTCGTAAACACCGACGGGACAATAGCGCTGCGCCGGCTCGTCATACTTCGGCAGATTCACCGAAATCGGAATGGACGGGTCTTGCAGCCGCAGATGGCAGGGCTGATCTTCCTCGTGATTGGTCGCCGACAGATAAACCGAACTCGGCTTGTCGAACGACAACACACCATCCGGTTTGGGATAGTCGATTTTCTTGCATTTATCCGCGGGCTTGAGCGTTGCACTGTCCGGTTTACCGTGTTTCAGCGTGAACGGCAGACCGATACGCAGATTATTCATCCAGAGATCCGCACCAAATAGCGCCATGCCCGGAATCAGGCCAAATCTGCTCCAAATCGGTTTTGCGTTCCGGACCCGATGCAGATCCTGATAGACCCAGCTGTTACGGAATGCCGCTTCATAATCGGCGCCATCGTCATAGCTGCGCCCGTTGCGCACCGATTCAAACACCGCTTCTGCGCCCAGCATGCCGGTTTTCATGGCGTTGTGACTGCCCTTGATCCGCGGCACGTTCACAAATCCCGCCGAACAGCCGATCAGCGCGCCACCCGGGAAGCCAAGCTTGGGAATTGACTGCAACCCGCCTTCGGTAATGGCGCGCGCGCCGTAGGACACGCGACGACCGCCATCGAGATATTGCTTGATCGCCGGGTGATGCTTGAAACGCTGGAATTCATCGAACGGGGAAAGATGCGGGTTCTGGTAGTTCAGATGGATAACAAACCCGATCGATACCTGATTATTTTCCATATGATACAGGAAACTGCCGCCACCGGTGCTGTTGCCCAATGGCCAGCCAAAGCTGTGCATGACGAGACCGGGCTTGTGTTTGGCCGGATCGATATCCCAGATTTCCTTGATGCCGATACCGAATTTGGGACAATCGCTGTCCTTGTCCAGCTCGAACCGGTCGATCAGCTGCTTTGCCAGCGAACCACGCACGCCCTCGGCAATCAGCGTATATTTCCCACGCAGCTCGAAACCGGGCGTAAAGGTATCTTTCTGCTCGCCATCCTTGCTGACACCCATATCGCCGGTCGCCACGCCGCGTACACTGCCATCGTCATTGTACAGAACCTCGGCGCAGGCAAAGCCGGGATAGATTTCTGCGCCCAACGCTTCCGCCTGTTCACCAAGCCAACGGCAGACGTTCCCCAAACTCACGACATAATTGCCGTGATTGTTCATCAGCGGCGGCAACATAAAATTGGGCAGACGCAATGCACCGGCCGGGCCGAGCATATAGAACCGGTCATCGACAACCGGCGTGTTGAGCGGGGCGCCCTTTTCTTTCCAGTCCGGAATAAGTTCGTTCAGCGCAATCGGGTCCATCACCGCGCCGGACAGAATATGCGCGCCGATTTCCGAGCCCTTCTCAAGTACGCAGACCGAAAGCTCGATATCATGCTCGATACATAGCTGCCGCAGGCGGATCGCCGCACTCAGACCCGCCGGTCCGCCACCGACGATGACGACGTCATATTCCATATATTCGCGTTCACTCGACGCCGTTTCGCTCATACCAGTCTCCCTCCTGCCCTACCAATGCAGAATTGTCCCATGCTGACCTGTTGCAGACAGCAGAATTGCCTTGTTTCTAGGCTTGCGAAGCCCGGCAGGTCAACCACCATACCGCATTGGCCGCAATATAATCATAGCCTGACGATTCGCGATGCCGGCTGAGGCAACAAGATGCAATGGGCCAATTTTGCGCCTATAGTAGCGTGATGCAGAATGGTGAAGGAACAGATCGCACAGCCTTGCTTGCGGCATTGCGCTGGCAACTGGCCGCAGGCGTCGACGAAACGATCGCCGAGACGGCAATCGACCGTTTCGGCCTATCCGCGGCTATGACCGCCGAGCCAGCCAGCGCCGCCGCCGCAGAACCCCGGGCCTCAATTACGCCCCGCCACGGGCGCGACCCGCAGCAGAATGTGCGGCAAGCCCCCGCAACACCGGCAGCCGCCCCCCCGACCGCAGCACTGGCATCAGCCGAAGAGAGTATCGCAAGCGCCCGTTCGATCTGCGCGGATTGTCAGGATCTCGAAGCGCTCAGAAAGGCGGTACAGGATTTTACCGGCTGCAATCTCAAGACAACCGCCAAGAATACGGTATTTGCAGACGGCAATCCGGCCGCGCCGATTATGCTGATTGGCGAAGCGCCAGGCCGGGATGAGGATATTCAGGGCCTGCCCTTTGTAGGGCGCAGCGGACAATTGCTTGACAAGATGCTCGCCGCGATCGGCCTTGATCGCACGACAGTCTATATCTCGAATATCCTGCCCTGGCGGCCACCGGGCAACCGCACCCCGACCACGCAGGAGATGGCAATCTGCCTGCCGTTCATCGAACGGCATATCGCACTCGCCGCCCCTGAAATTCTGGTGCTGGTCGGCGGCGTCAGCGCGAAGACATTGCTGGATACCACACAAGGCATTATGCGGCTGCGCGGCAAGTGGCAGAGCTATCTCTGTGAAGGGCGGCAAATTCCCGCCCTGCCGACTTTGCATCCCGCCTTTCTTCTGCGGCAACCCGCGCAGAAACAGGCCGCCTGGGCTGATCTGCTGAGCCTGCGCGAAAAAATCGACGCACTGCCCCGCCAGCCATAATGCAGGCGCGACGCAGCGCGGCAGCGCATGGTTGCCGTGCATGTTTATTGTACAATCGGCCGCAACACAGTATCCATGATGCCATGAGGGTTGGGCTGACATTGGCATTGCGGTCGGGGCGACGCGCAACAAGATTACTTCTGTGCGCAAAAAACCGCGCAGTAATACCGCTGTTATTGCTGCTGGTTTTGCTGTCGCCCGCGCAGAGCGCAAAGCCTGCCGCCGACACCAGCGGGCCAGCGCAAATCCCGCAAATCCTGTCCGCGCAGGATGCCGCGCTGTATCGGGAAATTTTCGCTTTGCAGCATGATGGCAGGATGCGGGCGGCAGACAAGCTTTTCAGCCAGGTCTCGGACCCGCGCCTGCGCGGTCATATGCTGTTTCAGCGCTATATGCATCCAATCGCCTACCGCTCACGCTACCGCGAGCTTGCGGACTGGATGGCGCAGTACAACGATCATCCCGGCGCGCGCCGTATCTACAAACTCGCCTTGCGGCGGAAACCGGACAGTTGGCAAGCACCGAAACCGCCCCGGAAATGGCGAAGCCGCACCGCCCGCGACGAAGAGGTCGCACAATATCATTCCCCGGTGCGGCGGTCCGCCGCTCAGCAGGCTGAACTGCGCCGTATCACCCGTCATATCCGACGTTTGATCGGCCGTAATCAGCCGACCAACGCACTTCAATATCTGCAGCGAAAGGATATCGACAGGCGACTTGACGCTGTCGAGACCGACCTGGCCAGAGGAGAAATCGCCAAAGGCTATTTTCTGGCGGGGCTGGACGCCAAGGCACTTGCCCAGGCTGAGCGGGCGGTCGACCGGTCGGGCAGTTTCGTACCTCAGGCACAATGGTTTGCAGGGCTTGCAGCCTGGCGTCTGGGAGAGGCTGAGCGGGCTGCACGGCATTTCAGCGCTCTGGCTGACAACCGGCGTCCCTATGTCAGCAGCTGGCAGCAGGCAGCCGCGGCATATTGGGCCGCCCGTGCCTGGCTGACGGTCGGACAGCCGCAGAGGGTCAGCAACTATCTGACGATCGCAGCGCGGCATCCCCATACATTGCACGGGATTCTTGCTCGCAGGCAGTTGGGCCAGGAACTGGCTTTTGACTGGACCAGCAGCACCCTGACCGAAGAGGCGCTGAACTATCTGCGCCATTATCCGGCGGTGAACAGGATGATCGCCCTGATACAGGCGGGCCAGCCCCATCTTGCCGATCTTGAGATGCAGCAATTACTAGGCCGGATCGACCCAAGCGACGATATCCGCTTGCTGGCGCTGGCCAACATGCTGCGCCTGCCGGCCAGCCAGCTGCGCATCGGACATATCGCCAAGCGGCACGGGGATTATCACCCCGCCGCGCTTTATCCCATCCCGACCGTCGAACCCGAAGGCGGCTTTCGTGCCGACCCCGCCCTGCTTTATGCCCTGATGCGGCAGGAAAGCAAATTCATGCACCATGCCAAGAGCCATCGCGGCGCGCATGGGCTGATGCAGATCATGCCCGCCACCGCCAGCTATATCCTGAAAGACAGCAGCCTGCGCCGGGCCGATCGCTACCGGTTGCTTGATCCTGTTTTCAATGTGACGCTGGGACAGCGCTATGTGGAATATCTGATGGCACCGCCCAGTCAGCATAGCGACCTGTTCACCCTGGCTGCCGCCTATAATGCGGGGCCGGGTAATTTACGCCGCTGGCTGAAAAACAAGCGCCATAACGATGATCCGCTGCTGTTCATCGAAACGATTCCCAGCCTTGAAACGCGCAAATTCATTCGCCATGTTACGGCCAATTACTGGATTTATCAGGACCGGATGGGAAAGCCGCAACCGACGCTGGATGCGCTGGCCGCGGGCAGATGGCCAGCCTTCCCCAGGATAGCCTCGTCGCCCCAACGCCAGGCACAGCATGAAGCCCCGTCAACGGCCCTGCCCGCGCGCGAAGGGTAGCGCACGGAAATAGTTTTTCAGTCGCGATCGGCCCGCCCTGAACAGACAGACTGCAGATGCAGCAAACCGGAAAGTCACCCTGTCATGAGCAATATTGA
This sequence comes from uncultured Alphaproteobacteria bacterium, assembly GCA_947258435.1. GTDB lineage: Bacteria > Pseudomonadota > Alphaproteobacteria > UBA11222 > UBA11222 > CALAQW01. Next base: position 75,132 of record CAMYID010000015.1, on the reverse strand, counting down.
CGAAAGCCGCGAATTCATACCGGTCCATATCGCTGTGATGACGGTGTCCGACAGCCGCGATACCGCCACCGACAAATCGGGCGACATATTGGCTGATCGGGTGCGTGATGCCGGGCATCATCTGGCGGATCGGGTGATCGTCCGCGACGAGAGAAGCGACATCGTTGCGCAGCTTGAACACTGGATCGCGGACCCGGAAATAGATGTTGTGATTTCGACCGGCGGGACCGGCCTGACCGGCCGCGATGTCACGCCGGAAGCTTTTCATGCGGTTTTCGAGAAGGAAATAGACGGATTTTCAGCGATCTTTCACCGCATCAGCTTTGAGAAAATCGGCGTATCCACCATTCAGTCCCGGGCGACTGCCGGCGTTGCGGGGGGCACCTATCTGTTTGCCCTGCCCGGCTCCCCCGGGGCATGCAAGGACGGGTGGGACGGCATCCTGCAATGGCAGCTCGACTATCGCTTCCGCCCGTGCAATTTCGTTGAAATCATGCCCCGGCTCGAAGAGCATAAGCAGCGCGGCAAGGGCTGAGCCGGATCAGCGGCGCAATCCCTGCCGCGCCCGCCATATCGCATAATCCTCACCCTCATCGATATCGCGCAACGTCGCCGCCCGGCCCACGCGCATGTTCATTGCCTGCATCGCCGTCAGCGTATCGGACAGGGCAAAGGCAGTTGACCAGCGCACGGATGAAAAAGGCCCCTTGCAGCAGGCGCCGGGAAAGCGGCGGATGCGGCGCATGCCGACAAGCCAGAAACCGCCATCGCCCGCAGGGCCAAGCACAGCCTCGCACGCGCCAAGCTGGTTGAAGGCATCGGCGATATGCCCCACACCGATTTCGGGAATGTCCGACCCGACCAGCACAACAGGCCCGGGCGGCAGATCACGGAATACGCGCCCCATGCGCTGCCCCAGATCGCCACGTCCCTGTGCCAGCAAGCCGCAGCCAGCGGGCAGCATCGCCGCAATTTCGGAGTGCACGGCCCCATCAGGCGTCAGCACCAGCCAGCATTGCCAACGGGGATCGCCTGCCAATAGCCTCAGTAACCGGTGCAGATTGGCGCGCTGAAAACGCAGGGCTGCAAGTGCCCCGATATCTTTCGCCAGACGTCGCTTGCCGATGCCGAGCTGCGGCCGCCGCGCGAAAATCACGCAATGTCGTCTCATCCGTAAAGCCGGGCGATCACATGGGTCGGCACACGCAGAAAATAAAGCGACAGGCATAACAGATTGCGCAAGGAGCGGGTGCGGTATCCATTGTCGCGATACCGTTGCGCGCTGGTGATCGCCTTCGAGCGCAGGAAAGCGATCTTGCGGCGGCCGATGCGGCGAACAAAATCGACATCCTCCATCAGCGGCATGGGACCATAGCCCCCCAGCTGGTCGTAAAGGCGGCGGTGAATAAGCAATCCCTGATCGCCATAGGGCAGGCCAAACAGCCGGCATCGCCAGGATACGGCACGCTCAAGACGCCGCGCATCGCGACCGAAATCATCCAGCGCGAACTCAAAGACACCGGCCATCTGCATGCTGTGCGGGCTGGCCATGAAATTCGCCACCTCGACTTCCCAGCCCGGACTCAGTTCCGTATCCGCATGCAGGAATAACAGCCAGTCGCCGCGCGCATCGGCGGCACCACGCGCCAATTGCACCCCGCGGCCGCATTCACTGCGAACGAAGGTGCACCCCGCCTCATCGGCAATACGCGCCGTTGCGTCAGCCGAGCCCCCATCGACAATGATCACCTCCTTGATCACCCCGCTAATCATCCCCGGGATCAAGGCGCGCAAGGTCACGACCAGACGCGATTCGGCGTTCAGCGTCGGAATTATCACGCTCAACATGCGCTGAATGTACAAATTTTGAGACAAATTGCCATTCAATTCTGTCTTTTTCCTGCCAAATGTTCTATTTTTGTTCTTGCCGTAAGGGCAGAAATTTCAAACCGGTTGGACGATTGGCTGATGCGCAAGGAAAATTGCCGGCACAGCACCATGGCGCAAACAGATCCACAAGAGCTTGCGGGAAACTTTATTCACCCGGAAGCGCGGCGCGGACGCGGCGCACGCACGAATGACAGCGGCCGTTACGAGACGGCACGCAGAACCGCCTTCGACGATGGCTGGGGCCATATCGATGATGAGCCGCCACCCCTCAGGACCACCCTGATCCGCGATACCAGCCGGACGATTATCGCAACCAACACATCCCCCGATATACCGTTCAGTCAGTCGATCAATCCCTATCGGGGGTGCGAGCATGGCTGCATCTACTGCTTTGCGCGGCCGACCCACGCCTATCTCGGTTTTTCGCCCGGGCTTGATTTCGAAAGCAAACTGCTGACAAAGCCGGACGCGGCCCGCTTGCTGGAAGATGCCCTGCGGCACCCGCGCTACCGGCCGCAGGTCATCGCCATGGGCACGAATACGGATATCTATCAGCCGGCCGACCGGACGCTTGGCATATCACGGCAGATTCTCGATGTGCTGCGGCAGTTCAGACATCCTGTTTCCATCGTCACCAAATCGGCGCTGATCCTGCGCGATATCGATCTGCTTTCCGAGATGGCGGCGCACAATCTTGTGCATGTGAGTATTTCGGTAACAAGCCTTGAGCGGCAGTTGTCGCGGCGGATGGAGCCGCGCGCCGCAACGCCTGCGCGCAGGATTGAAACCCTGCACCGGCTAAGCGAGGCGGGCATCCCCACCTCTGTCATGGTGGCCCCCGTTATTCCCGCAATCAATGATTCGGAAATTGAGGCAATCCTGACAGCAGCCCGCGATGCCGGGGCCCAAATGGCAGCTTATATTCTCCTCAGACTGCCGCTTGAGATCAAAACGCTTTTTCGCGAATGGCTGGAGGACGAATTCCCCGACAAAGCCAGCCATTGCCTTGGTCTGCTGCGCGAGATGCGGGGCGGGCGCGACAATGATCCGCAATTTCATCGCCGGATGCGTGGCACCGGCCCCTATGCGGATCTGATTGCCCGCCGCTTTGCCGTCGCCGCCAGAAAGCGCGGTCTGAAAACGGGCGAGGGGGCGGTCGATCTCGACCTCAGTCAATTCCGCGTACCGCCCCGTTCAGGCGATCAGCTCGATCTGTTTTCCGCGTAAAAGCGCAGCACTTCCGAATAGGCGAGGAAGATATGATAAAGCGATGTCGCGGGAATGAATTGCGACTGCGGCCGCAACCGCGCATCGAGCTGATCGATCCACAGACCGGGCGCAAGCGTAAAGTAATTTCGCTGAATATGCCGGGCCATCGGCAGGATTTCGCGTTCCGCGGCGGCACGGCGGGGCGGCGTCGCACCCTGCCCGGCTTCCGCAACAAGCGCCTTCAACCGCTCTGTCTGCGGCCATAAGCGATGGCTTTGCGCAACCGGCTTTCCATCCCGGTCGACCATATCGAAACAAAGCCCGGTTTGCGCGGATACGCCATGGGCCTGCGCAAAATCGAAAAGCAACCGGGCAAATTCCCGCGCTTCAGGCACCCCGATCTGCCGCGCATAATCATGCAGCAGCCAGTGCCATTCAAAATGGTGGCCAGGTTCTACCCGTGCGCCTTCTGCCCCGGACAAGGGCAACCAGTCCGGCGCAAATGCTTCCCCCAGGCTTCCCGTCGCAGGGTCGAAGAAGCTGTCGCGAAACAATGTGAAAACCTGTCGCGCATGATCGCGGAACAGGCAATCGCCAGTCGCGCGGTAAAGCACAAGCAGAGCTTCCAGCAGATGCATATGCGGATTTTGCGACAAGACCGCGCTGTCATCACGGGCACCATCGCGTAATGCGCTCAGATAGCCGCCCCGCCGCGCGGCCATATGATTATCGAGGAATTGCAGGCTGTCACGTGCCACATCCAGGGCTGTCTTGTTGCCGCTGCTTGTATAGTGCCAGCCGCAGGCAAAAAGAACAAAAGCGACATCATAGCTTTCGACACTATCATCATGCACGCGCCCGTCTGGCAGCACAGCACGGGCCCATCCGCGCCCAGGGCCACGCCAGTAACGGTGGCACATCGTGTCAAATCCATTGCCTGCCAAGGCCCGCCACCGGGCCGCACGCGCCATATCCTGGTCAATCAGGGCCGCATGGGAAAAGACATAGATCTGCCGTGCCTGAACGCGTAACCTTTTCGGCGCATCCGGATCTGGTACCCCCTGCAGATCCAGCCGCTCGGCAAAACCACCCCGCTCCCAATCCGCCGTCGCAGCCCAGACAGGCAGAAGCTCGGTAAAAAGCCAACTGGCAATGGAAGCGGCATCAGAGGGCATAGCGGTTTCGGATGGGTTCGGTGTCGCGGATCGCCCTGCGAAAAACCGTCGCAGGGCCTGTTTAATTCATCGCCATGCTTGCCGACCGGCAACGCACAACTATCTGTTCTGTAATACCCGAAATACCGTCAGGTTACATCCAGCAAGTGTTGGAGTAAGTGGAATGACCGCAAGCTGCCGACACAGATGCCCTCGAATATTGACAGCCTATGCCCGCATCTCTAAAGCGATAGGGTAGGCTTGCATCCGCGAAAGTCCGAATTTGCTGCAGCGAAGAATTCGGTTATGCGTCGATGCCGGGCCAGCTATTGCCAGACTAACGAAAAGCTGAACAGACACAGATGAGCAGCATATCCAATGACGGTCCGCGCGCAGCTGCCCATTCTGCCTATAATCATGCCTATGCGGATGATGACGAAATCGATCTGCGCGCCCTCGCCGCTCTGCTGTGGGGGCACAAGTTCCTGATCGGCTTTCTTGCGGTGCTGTTCTTTCTGATTGCTGTGCTTTATCTGCACTTTGCAGAACCCGTCTACCGCGCCACCCTGCAGGTTACCGCGCCGCAGGGCCAGCAAAGCTCATCGCCCGGTGGCGGGCTCGGCGCACTTGCCGAACTCGCGGGCGCCGGGGGGCTTCTCGGTGGCGCGGACGCAACATCGTTCGAACTTTATCTTGCGGGGCTGACCTCGCTTGAAGCTGCGAACAGGCTGGCCGCCAACGAACAGCTGATGCGCCGCATCTTCGCTTCCGAATGGTCTGAACAAACACAATCATGGGTGGAACCTGACAGCGCCCTGCGGGATTTTATCCAGACAATCAAGCCCTGGCTTGGCGTGAAAAACCTTCCCTGGTCGCCACCCGGCGGGCAGCGGCTGCAGGAGTTTCTGGCAGGAAACACGGCAATTGCCCGCGACAGAACCAGCCCGATCGTTACGATCACATTTGAAAACCCAAACCCCGAACTCGCTAGTTCGATATTAACAATGCTGCACCGGGAAATGGATGCATTGCTGCGTGTGCGCAATATTCGCAGATCGACAGACCATATCAAATATCTGACAGAAAAACTCGCCACGGTCACGGTAATCGACTATCGGCAAGCCCTGATACAGGCATTGGCAAAACAGGAACAGAACCTGATGGCCAGCAGTTCGGATCAGCCGTTTGCCGCCGAACCATTTGGCGATGTTTTCGTTTCGCGCCGGCCCGTCAAACCGCAAAATGCTTTGGTTCTGGCGTTAGGCGTGATCGGCGGATTATTTGCGGGCATGTTTTTCGTCTTCGCGCGTGCAATGGTCAGAGGCGAACTGACACATTCACTTGCCGAGGCGGAATATGGTGCCGCGCCTTCGTCCGCACAAACAGCCGCGACAACTGATACCTTACAGCCTCACTCCCGGCAGCCTCACTCCCGGCGCGTCCCCAGATCAGTAGACAACGACGCTGCGGATTGATTTTCCTGCATGCATCAGATCGAAGGCATCGTTTATCCGTGAAAGCGGCAGGGTATGGGTGATCAGTTCGTCGATCCGAATGCGGCCATCCATATACCAGTCAACGATCTGAGGCACATCCGTACGCCCCCTTGCGCCGCCAAATGCGGTACCCCGCCATGAGCGGCCCGTTACCAGCTGAAACGGCCGTGTACTGATTTCCTGACCCGCACCCGCAACGCCGATGATGATCGATTGGCCCCACCCCTTGTGGCAGCATTCCAATGCCTGCCGCATGACCTCGACATTACCGATGCATTCAAAACTGTAGTCAGCGCCGCCACCGGTCAGCGCGACCAGATGGGCCACAAGATCTTCGCCCATTTCCGCCGGATTGACGAAATCCGTCATGCCGAACTGGCGGGCAAGCTGCTGCTTTTCCGGGTTAAGATCGACGCCGACGATCTGCCCGGCGCCAACCATCCTTGCGCCCTGAATCACATTGAGCCCGATGCCACCCAGCCCGAACACCACAACGCTTGCCCCCGGTTCCACCCTGGCTGTGTTGACGACCGCCCCGATACCGGTCGTTACCCCGCAACCGATATAGCAGATCTTGTCGAACGGGGCGTCCTGACGCACTTTGGCGAGTGCGATTTCGGGCAGCACCGTATAATTGGCGAAGGTCGAACACCCCATATAATGCAATATCGGCTTGCCCTTGTAGGAAAAGCGGCTTGTCCCGTCAGGCATCACCCCGCGCCCCTGCGTTTCGCGGATAGCCTGACAGAGATTGGTTTTGGGATTGAGACAATATTCGCATTGCCGGCATTCAGGCGTGTAAAGCGGGATGACGTGGTCGCCGATCTTGAGGGAGTGCACATCGGGGCCTGTCTCGACAACAATCCCTGCGCCCTCATGGCCGAGAATCGCCGGGAACGCCCCTTCCGGATCCTCGCCAGACAGGGTAAAGGCGTCAGTATGGCAAATGCCCGTCGCCTTGATTTCCACCAGCACTTCGCCTGATTTCGGCCCCTCCAGCTGCACGGTTTCTATTTCAAGAGGCTTGCCCGCCTCAAATGCAACCGCTGCCTGCACATCCATACGCTTTCCCCTGCTTTCAACCCCTGTCGCCATTTTCCGCATTGTCTGGAATATGCACTGCACAGGCAAGTATGAAACCCGGCTAAAGCAAGTCGCGCAATCGATAGTAAAGCGCACCGAGCGCCAGAAGCGGCATACGCATCATATGGCCGCCGGGAAATGGCTTGTGGGCAATCCGTTCGAAACAGTCGAATTGCGCAAGGTCCCCCGCCACCGCATCCGCCAGCACATGACCGGCAAATCCCGACAGCGCAAGCCCGTGGCCTGAATAGCCATGCGCAAAATACACCCCCTGCGCGGTCCGACCGATATGCGGCAACCGGTTGCGTGTGATCGCCACTTTTCCGCCCCAGCAATGGGTGAGCGGAACCCGATCCAGATCCGGATAAATGGCACGCATCCGCTTTCCCAGCCGATGCGCCACGGCAATCGGCGGCAATCCCGAATAGCTGACCCTGCCACCGAACAGCATCCGCCGTTCCGGCGTTATCCGGAAGTAATCAAGGACGAAATTCATGTCGCTGACACAGACACCGCTTGGCAGAACCCGGGCGGCAAGGGCATCGGACAAGGGTGCTGTGGCAAGAATATAGGTCCCCACAGGCATGATCATCGCCTGCAGCCGGGGTGTCAGATCGTGCTGATAGGCATTGCCGCACAGCAAGAGCTTTTCTGCCCGGACGACCCCGCGATCGGTATAGACATTCACCGCATTGCCCGGCTGGCGGTGTACGAGCCGCCGCGCGGCGCTGCGCTCGAAGATGCGAACGCCCGCCCCTTCTGCCGCTTGTGCAAGCCCGTTGAGATAGGCAAGCGGGTTCAGATGTCCGCTGCCGTGATCGACAAGCCCTGCGACATAGCGCCGCGTGCCAAGCCGTTCCGCAACCTGTTCGCGTTCGGGCAGCAGCTCAACCTGTTCATAGCCCAGCCTGTCAGTCAGATACCGGTATTCCTCAAACAGTTCTGCGCGATGTGCGGGGCGGTTTGCGGCGAGCATAAACCCGGGGTGAAACTGCGCGTCAATCCCGAAATCCGTCAATCCTTGCTGCAGCTGCGCGACCGCCTCAAGGCTCAGATCCCATAACATCCTGGCATGGTTGTGCCCCAGTTGCCGTGCTGTCGCGACCATGCCCGTGGCCAGCCCGCTCAGCAGCTGGCCGCCATTGCGTCCCGATGCCCCGTTCCCCAGCCGTGCCGCTTCAAGCAACGCTGTCCGGAATCCGGCACGCGCCAGATGCAAGGCGGCGGACAGTCCGGTAAAACCACCTCCCACAACACAGACATCAAAGTGCTGTTCGCCGCAAAGCCGGGGATAATGCGGCAATGGCGGCACCAACTCTTGATAAAGCGGGGTCTGTTTCATATACGGCAAATCTCACGGCCCGTCACATTGCCCCAAGCAGGCACCCTGTCGCGGTCACAAGAATTACCGCAGCGGGTCCAAGCCCCTTGGCAATGAGATTAATCGCGCGCATCATAAGCCAATGGGCAAGGCAGAAAATACAGATGATTCCAGGACAGGGGCGGAATTTGCGCTGGACCAGCGCACAACCTACCGTTATCTGCACCGCGATGTTATCCGTTTCGCGGATCTTGACCCCAATCACCACCTTAATAATGTGAAATTCTTCGAGTTCTGTCAGGAAAGCCGCGTCGCAATGTTCCGGGAAATCGGTGCCCATGACGGGCAGGACGGACGCGCATGGATGATTGTCAATCTGTCCATCGACTTCAAAAATCAGGTGCACTGGCCAGCCGAAATGGAAACCGGGACGGTCGTTCTGCGGCTGGGCAACAGTTCCGCACAGCTTGGTCAGGGGCTGTTCAACCAGGGGCGTTGCGTGGCAACCGCGACCATGACCATGGTGCGGGTCGATCAGCAGGCAAACCGGCCGGTCCCGATAGAAGAGGCGTTGCGGCGGAAGCTCAGCGCCTATGCGGCCCCCGCCGGGCGAGAGACACATTAACGCCCGGAATAACCGCCCAGACATTATTTTACGGTAACATCGGCATATGAACTTCTTTTCCGATTTGGGCATGATCCAGATTTGGGTCACCTACGCCATCATCGCGGCGGCTGTGCTGTCTTACGCGCTGGAACGCGTCACGATGGAGCTGACATCGGTCACCGTGCTGGGCGCCTTGCTGATATTCTTTCACTTCTTTCCGGTCGCCGGGCCCGAGGGGCACAATATGCTTGGCCCCGATACACTGCTTGAAGGCTTTGCCAATCCCGCGCTGATTGCCGTAATCGCCCTTCTGGTGGTGGGCCAGGCCATGTTTCAGACCGGTGCCCTTGAAACACCCGCGCGCATGGCGCTTGACTATGGCCGGAAGTTCCCCAAACTGATCGCGCTGGGGGCATTCGGGCTGGTATTTCTGATCAGCGCCTTCATGAACAACACCCCCATTGTCGTCATTTTCATCCCGATTATGGCGGTGATCGCCGAACAGCTTAACCGCGGCGTCAACCGGGTGATGATGCCGCTAAGCTTTATCGCCATCCTGGGCGGGATGACGACGCTGATCGGTTCGTCAACCAACCTGCTTGTCGCGGGCACAGCGACACGGCTCGGCATCGCGGAGATCGGCTTTTTCGACTTCACTGTGATCGGGCTGATGCTGGGCGCGATCGGCTGCATTTATGTGCTGGGCATCATGCCGAAAATACTGCCGCAAAGACCGTCTCTTGCCGGCGAAATGGTCAATCCCAGCGGCAAGCAGTTCATCGTTCAGATCGAAATCGACGACAATCATCCCCTGTTGGGAGAAAGCTCGGTCGCCGGTTTTTTCCGCGCCCTGCCCGACGCGACTGTACGCATGATCGAAAGAGGGGAAAAGACGCTGCTGCCGCCCTTTGACGATATGACCCTTCAGCGCGGCGATATCCTGCTTGTGGCGACGACGCGGAAAGCGCTGCAGGAAATTATTGCGGAGCGACCGCAGATAATGGCCGGCGTCCTGCGTGGCGCAGGTGTGTCGCCGGAAGACGGGGATGAGCGCCCGAACCGGCCACTGCCCACCGCCGGCCGGACAATTGCGGAAGCCATGGTTGCTCCGGGCTCACGTATGATCGGTCGGACGATCGAGCAGATCGGCTTCCGGCACCAGACCGGCTGTCTGGTACTTGGCATTCAACGGCGCAGCAGGATGATACGCGCGCGCATGGATGAAATCCGCCTTGAACCGGGCGATGTGCTGCTGGTGATGGGGAAAGCCCATGAAGTTGCCGGTCTGCGCGACAGCCGCGATGTGGTGCTGCTCGAATGGTCGGCCACAACCCTGCCCGACCGGACCCATGCCCCCCGGGCGCGCATCATCTTCGGGCTTGTTATACTTGCGGCCGCGACCGGACTGATACCGATTGTGGTGGCGGCGCTTTGCGGCGCGGGCCTTATGATCGCAACCGGCTGTCTCAACATCCGGCAGGCGGCGCGAGCCATCGACCGACGGATATTGCTGATCGTTGCCGCAGCGATTGCAATGGGCAAAGCCCTGGAGCTGACCGGCGGCGCGAATATCGGTGCGGCAACGCTTGTCGATCTGCTGAGCGGGATGTCGATCCCGGTCATCCTTTCGGCCTTCTTCCTGATGGTTGCGCTGATGACCAACCTGTTATCGAACAATGCAACCGCTGTGCTGTTCGCCCCGATTGCCGTCAGCACGGCAACGACTATCGGCGCTGATCCGAAAATTTTCCTCTATGCGCTGATCTTTGCGGCGAACTGTTCCTTCGCGACGCCGATCGCCTATCAGACAAATCTGCTGGTGATGGTGCCCGGACATTACCGGTTCAGCGATTTCATCCGCGCGGGCATTCCACTATTGATTCTTGTCTGGCTGTCATTTTCAATCCTGGCGCCGTGGTATTATGATCTTTCCTGGCAGCCGTAATTCCGGTGCCGGCGCCGGCACCGTGGCGCCCCGTAGAAGGATCCCGAATAGGGAAGATGAGAGACAAAGACGACAGGCTGATGCAGTTTCATCGTAACGATAACAGGGCAACGGCATGACACGCCCCTTTCACATGCCGCGTTTTTTCCTGACGACTCCGACGCCCTGTCCCTATCTGCCGGGCAGGCAGGAGCGCAAGATTTTCACGCGCCTGTCGGGCGACGACCCGACCGAGCTGCATGACACCCTTGCCGAGCTCGGCTTCCGGCGCAGCCAGAACATCGCCTATCGCCCCGCCTGTGAGGGCTGCACGGCCTGCGTATCGGTGCGCATCAATGTCGCCGACTATCGCTTTAAAAAAAGCGACCGTCGTATTCTCAACCGCAACAGCGACCTTGTGCCAGAACCGCAAACAGCCACCGCGACCCTTGAGCAATATCATCTGCTAAGACGCTATCTCAACGGCCGACACCATGATGGTGGCATGGCGGATATGGATGCGTTCGACTATCGCAGCATGGTCGAGGACAGCCCCATCGATACATTCATCTTCGAATATCGCGCGCAGGACAGTAGTGAGCAAGACACAGATGCAAGTATTCCGCTGGCCGCTGCCTGCCTGACCGATGTTGTGAGTGACGGGTTGTCGATGGTCTACAGCTTTTTCGATCCCGAACACACACAACGCAGTCTTGGCAGCTATATGATCCTGCATCATATCAAAACTGCGCAGCAGTTCGGGCTGCCCTATGTGTATCTGGGCTACTGGGTCGATAATTGCCAGAAAATGCAATACAAGGCGCGCTTTCAACCCCTCGAGCAACTGACAGAGGCCGGGTGGCAGCCAATGCAACCGGGATGTCAGACACCGCCAGCGTCCGATCCGCAGGCGTAACGATAAATAGCTTCCTGCTCCATTGCGTTAGTGAGGCTGGTCCCTATAATCCCCGGGCAAATAAGATAAAACAAATCCGTCAGACAATTAGCGTTACGTAAATGATAACGCACCGGCTGACTGCGGCGGGAGACGAATAGATGAAGAACAGACGCTCGGTATTATTGGGGGCCGCGGCAACCGGTGCTGCGGCATCTGCCTTGCCGGCCCCCGCGATCGCGCAGGGCCGACGCCGTCTGAAACTTGTCACCACCTGGCCCAAGAACCTGCCCGGCCTTGGCACCGCCGCGGAAAATGTCGCAAAGCGGATCAAGCTCGCCAGCGAGGGCGATCTGGACATCAAAGTCTATGCGGCAGGCGAGCTGGTGGGCGCCTTCGATGCATTCGATGCGGTATCGGGCGGCGCAGCCGATATGTATCACGGCGCGGAATATTACTGGCAAGGCAAGTCTCAGGCATTCAACTTCTTTGCGGCGGTGCCGTTCGGGCTGACCGCGAGTGAGATGAATTCCTGGGTTTACTGGGGCGGCGGGCAGGAGCTGTGGGACGAGCTTAGCGCACAGTTCAATATCAAGGCCTTTATGTGCGGCAATTCGGGCGTACAGATGGGAGGCTGGTTCAACAAGAAAGTGACCGATATCGAGGATTTCAGCGGTCTGAAAATCCGCATGCCGGGACTTGGCGGGGAAGTCATGCGGCGAATGGGTGCATCCGTCGTCGCGCTGCCTGGCGGCGAAATCTATACAAGCCTGCAACAGGGTGTAATCGATGCGACCGAATGGGTGGGCCCGTGGAACGATCTGGTGTTCGGCTTTTACAAGATCGCGAAATATTACTACTGGCCCGGTTTTCATGAACCGGGTACCGCGCTGTCGCTCGGGATCAATCTCGATGTATGGAACAGCCTGACAAAAAGCCAGCAAACGATTATCCAGATGGCAACCGCCGCGCAGAACGATCTGACGCTTTCGGAATTCAATGCCAATAACGGCTCGGCGCTGGCTACGCTTGTGAACAGGCATGATGTCCAGTTGCGCCGCTTCACGAATGAGGCGCTGTCCAGGATCGGCAATCTGTCTGGTGAGGTCGTCCGTGAAGCCGGCGAGTCCGACGGGATCTCGCGCAAGATTTATGAAAGCTTCATCTCCAGCCGGAAGGATTCGATACGCTGGTCGCGCATTTCCGATGAAGCATATTGGGAAGCGCGGCGGCTTCCTTTTGAATATGGCTGACACACCGCGATAGGCGGACGGTCAGGCGGAACATCGCAACTTATCCAGGGATGTCAAATTGTTGCCGGCAGTAACCCGAGTTTTGCGTTTTGTCGACGGTGTTAACCGCCGTGTCGGCCGTACTGTGGCGTGGCTTGCCACGCTACTTGTCGTGGCGCAGTTCATTGTGGTCGGGTTGCGCTATATATTTGGCGTCGGATCGCTGATGTTACAGGAATCCGTATTGTATATGTTCGGAATTCTGTTCATGGCGGGTGCGGGCTATACCCTGCTTTATGACGGTCATGTGCGTGTCGACATTTTCTATCGCGGCGCGTCGAAGACCTATCAGGCGCTGATCAATCTGATTGGCAATCTCTGCTTTCTGTTGCCTGTCTGTATTATCATCTGGGTCATGGGCTGGCCCTATGTCGCCGCCAGCTGGGCTGTGCTGGAGGGATCGCGTGAGACAAGCGGTCTTCCCGGGATCTTTCTGTTGAAATCGATGATCCTTGTATTTGCGACGCTGCTGATGCTGCAGGCGATAGCAGAAGGTTTGCGGGCCTTCGTCGCACTTTACAGCAAGACGGACTGATCGCTGTGGAACTGCGCGAAATTCTTGACCTGCTGATGTTTCTGGTCACCTGCGGCTTTCTGATGGCCGGTTTTCCGGTGGCCTTTACCCTGGCTGGTTCCGCCTTGCTGTTTGCGGGTATCGGTACATTGCTTGGGGTATTCGACTTTTCATTTGTCGAGTTCCTGCCGCACCGGATCTTTGGCGTCATGACAAATGAGGTGCTGCTCGCGGTGCCGCTATTTGTCTATATGGGGGTCATGCTGGAGCGATCCAAAGTCGCCGAGGATCTGCTGGAATCAGTCAGCAAGTTATTTGGCACGCTGCATGGCGGGCTGGGCATATCCGTCTCATTTGTCGGGGCGTTGCTTGCCGCCTCCACCGGCATAGTCGGGGCAACGGTCGTGACAATGGGGCTTTTGTCGCTGCCGACAATGCTCAAGCGCGGTTATGATCCGGCACTGGCCTGCGGCACTATCTGCGCCGCGGGAACATTGGGACAGATCATTCCGCCCTCCATCGTGCTTGTGCTGTTGGGCGATGTGATTTCCACATCCTATCAGCAGGCACAGCTCGATATGGGCATATTTTCCCCTGAAACCGTATCGGTCGGGGATCTGTTTGCCGGCGCGCTGATACCGGGGCTGATGCTTGTCGGGTTGTATATGACCTATCAGGTCGGCATGGCGATTTTCCGCCCCCATACCTCCCCACCCATCCCCATGCAGGATAATCCGTTCCAGCAGCGTCTGCGCCTTTATCCGATTATTTTCCGCTCGCTTATGCCGCCGGTCATTCTGATCCTGACCGTGCTGGGGTCGATCCTGACCGGCATCGCCACACCGACCGAGGCCGCCGCGGTGGGCGCGATCGGGGCGACCTTGCTTGCGGGATGGCGGCTTGATCCCCGCCGCGCCACGCCGATTTACATCGCACTGATTGCCTTGCTGACCCTGCCATTTCTGACCCAGTTATTCGATCTGCGGCTCAGCCGGCCCGAGATCCCGGCTGAGAGCTGGTTTGGGATTGCACTTGCCGGGCTTGCATGCCTGGCCATTGTATGGGGGCTGGCGGTTTGCTTCATTCGCACCCACAAGCGCGACATTCTTGGCGAGGTTTCGCGCAATACCATGGAAATCACCAGCATGGTTTTCATCATCCTGATCGGGGCGGCGCTGTTCAGTCTGGTTTTCCGCGGGCTTGGCGGCGATGAGGCGGTACAGGCTGTTCTGTCCGCTGTACCGGGCGGTACAATCGGCGCGATGCTGATGGTGATGGCGGTGATGTTCCTGCTTGGCTTTTTCCTCGATTTCATCGAGATCACCTTCATCGTCGTACCGCTTGTGGCGCCGGTACTGCTCGCCATGGGGCTTGACCCTGTCTGGCTTGGGGTAATGATGGCGATCAATCTGCAGACATCTTTTCTGACGCCACCTTTCGGTTTCGCGCTGTTTTATCTGCGCGGCGTCGCACCGCCGGAGGTTGCCACCTCGCAAATCTATCGCGGCGTCATTCCATTTATTGCCATACAGCTTCTGGCGCTTATCCTGCTTGCATTCTTCCCGCAAATCGCATTATGGCTGCCATCGATCATTTTCGGCTAGCCGGGCAACATCCCTTGTCCGGCCCGGTAAGGAGTTTATGTGGCCCTGTTTAACCCCAATCAGCCCCAACGCAGCCTGATCAGACAATGGATGGGCCGCACGCTGCTCTGGCTTGCGCTGATTGTCGCGGTCGGCTACGCGGTGGGACGCAGTGAGTTCATCTTCAATACCGCTCCGATCGCGGTAGAGGTTGAAACACCGCGCTCGGTGATGATCGACCCTGCCGATCCCATCGCATTCTTGCCCATCGTCGCGAAAATCAAGAACAATACGGACGAACCTGTCGGGCTGGAAGCGCCCAACCCGTGCGAGGTGTTTCGCTGGTTCGTGACAACGACGGATGGTGATTTCGTCCAGTCGAAGGAGAAAGAGCCTTGCGCGCAAATGATCATGAACGCCTATCTCAATCCCGGCGATATCGCAAAGGAACAGATCGACATCGCGCTGGAGGCGGCAAGATTCGATACAGACAGCCGCTATATCCTCATTTACCGTTACTGGGGTTATGAGGACCGGGTGAGCTTCCGAACGGAAACCAAATAGAAACGCGCCGCCAACCGCCGGCCACGCACGGGCGAAGCCGGCCGGAAATCATCAGGAAAACCTGTTACTGCGCGGAAAACCCCGTGGCGCGGCGCGGCCGGCCTGGGCCCGTTTACCCTGCCATTCCGCGTAATCTTCCTGCTGATGCACCCGCCCTGCCCGGTCCTGCCAGCTTAATCCCTGATCCGCGTGGAACAGCCTCGCATCGCTCAAACCGCCATCTTTATAGCGTTGCAGAATCACCCCGCGCCCGCGCGTCATCTCCGGCAACTCGTCGCGCGCGAATATAAGCAACTTTCTGTTCTCGCCAATCACAGCGACCCTGTCGCCTTCCGCCTCACGGCACAGCACCGCCTCGGCCCCACCCGCAAGATTGAGCACCTGCTTGCCCGTGCGGGTCGCAGCGATCACATCCGCCTGCCTGACAAGAAAACCCCGGCCATCACTTGCGGCAATGAGCAGAACGCCGTCCGGGCGGTGCACAAACAGGGCCGCAATATCCGAATCATTGCCCAGATCGACCATCAGGCGGATTGGCTCCCCATGCCCGCGTCCGCCGGGCAACTTATCGCAGCCGAGCGTGTAAAAGCGGCCGTTGGTGCCAAAAACAAGCAGTTTGTCGGTAGTTTCCGCATGCAGCCAATAAGCCCCGCGATCCCCATCCTTATATTTGATATCGGTATCGGGGGAGATATGCCCCTTCATCGCCCGGACCCAACCCTTCTCGGAACAGATGACGGTAATCGGCTCTTTCTCGACCATCGCCTCGATCGGCACCTCACTCACCGCAGGCGCCTGCGCAAAGTCCGTGCGCCGCCGCCCAAGCGGGGTCTTGGGGCCAAACTGGTCGCGCGTATGGCGCAGCTGTTCGCTGATGGCACTCCATTGCAGCTCTTCGGACCGCAGCAGTTCGATCAGAGTATCGCGCTCCTCAGACAGCCGTGCATGTTCGCGCCGCAGCTCCATCTCCTCAAGCTTGCGCAGCGAGCGCAGCCGCATATCGAGAATGGCATCCGCCTGCACCGCGCTCAGATCAAAGGTCTGCATCAGTTCGCGCTTTGGCTCGTCTTCCTCGCGGATAATGCGGATGACCTCATCGAGATTGAGGAACGTCACAATGTAGCCGGCAAGAACCTCCAGCCGGTTCTCGATCCTGTTCAGCCGGAACCGGGATCTGCGCAGCAGCACCTGCTTGCGGTGCTCAAGGAATGCCAGCAACGCGTCACGCAGCGACATCACACGTGGCGTATTATCCGCATCCAGTACATTCAGATTCAGCGCGATACGGCTTTCCAGATCGGTCGCACGGAACATCTGCTCCATCAGCAGTTCCGCCTCGACCGAACGGCTGCGCGGTTCCAGAACAATCCGCACATCCTCCGCCGATTCGTCGCGAATATCGCCAAGCAGTGGCAGTTTCCTGGCCGCAATCAGGTCAGCAACCCGCTCAATCAGCTTCGCTTTCTGCACCTGATAGGGAATTTCGGTGATAATGATCCGATAGCCGCCACGACCGGTATTTTCTGTTTCCCATCTGGCCCGCACCCGGAAACCGCCCCGGCCCGTGGCATAGGCTTCCGCCATCGATTGCGCGGTTTCAACAATCACCCCGCCGGTTGGAAAATCGGGCCCCTGCACGAAACTCATCAGCTTTTCGGTGCCCGCATTGGGATGCCGGATCAGATGCAGCGCCGCGCCGCATAATTCGGCGGCATTATGCGGCGGGATGCTTGTCGCCATGCCCACCGCAATACCATTTGCCCCGTTTGCAAGCAGATTGGGGAAGGCACCAGGCAGGACGACCGGCTCCTCCTCCTCCCCGTCATAGGTTTCGCGAAAATCGACCGCATCCTCATCAATGCCGTCAAGCAGCGCCTGCGCGACCTCGGTCAGGCGCGATTCGGTGTATCGCATGGCCGCCGCATTATCGCCGTCGATATTACCGAAATTCCCCTGCCCGTCGATCAGGGGATAGCGAACGGAAAATTCCTGCGCCAGCCGGACAAGCGCATCATAGACCGCCTGATCCCCATGCGGATGAAACTTGCCGATAACATCGCCGACCACCCGCGCCGATTTCTTGAAACCTGAATCAGGATCAAGCTTGAGCTGCCGCATCGCAAACAGCAGCCGCCGGTGAACCGGCTTCAGCCCGTCGCGTACATCGGGCAAAGCGCGGTGCATGATCGTCGACAACGCATAGGACAGATAGCGCTCGGACAATGCGTCGCGTAACGGTGTATCGATGATTTCTGCAGTCTGTGCGGGAGCGTCACTCATGGCAGCGCTTATAACACCCGCGATTGAAAACCGCACCCACCAAGCCGTCAGCGGGGAAGATTTTTCGGCGATTTACCAAGCCGCTCGCGCAGCCGGTAGCGCGCCGGCGGCATTTTCTTGCCCTGCGGCTCAAGCAGGTATCGCGACAGGAAAAAGCCGGTCAAGGCAAGCCCATCGTCAACTTCGCGCCTGGTGGGTGGTTCTGCCGCCATCTGCGCGCCCAGCAGAAAGGGCGGCAATGGCAACAATCTGTCCTGATAGGGTTCACCGGCGGTGCGACTGACCGCCCGCCCGGTCCGCGGCGAAACATAGACAAGCGCCTCCGGACTGCCGGTGGCCGCGCATTTGCTTAAATCAAGGCCGAACCCCAGCGTTTCGAGCAGGCCAAGCTCCCACCGCACAAGCAGCGCCCCCCACTCGTCAAGCCCGGCCATCATGTCGAGCAACAAGCCAAGGCTATCATAGACAGCCGGATGCGGCGCGCGTTCGGGAAGGCTTAATTGCGCCAGCGCGCAGGCGCTCGTCAATCCCGCAAGCTTTAACGGATCGCCGATCAGCGCCGCGGCGCGATTGAATACCGGCTCCACGGTGAAAGTGCCCAGATGGTCGGCCAGCCGCGCGCGCCAACGCACATGTACCTGATTGCCAGGCTCGATAACCGATCGCAAACGGCGAGCATTGCCCCCACGTACCAGCCCCGCATGACGCCCATGCCCGCGGGTCAGCACGTCGATAATCGCAGCCGCCTCACCATGCGGCCGGGTCGCCAGAATAATCCCTTCCTCAGACCATTCCATCGGCGCGGTGGGGATCTGTCATTCAATTATCCTGCAGGTCGCTGATTTTCTGATCCGTATTATACTGGCTGAGCGCATAGACCGCCCAAAGAGCCGCCGGAATCCAGCCGATCACTGTCAGTTGCAGAATCAGACAGATAATCCCGGCCACTGGGCGGCCGATCGTGAAAAACAGCAGAAAAGGGACAAAAATCGCAATAAGCAAACGCATATTTCAAACTCCGTAAATCCAGTGAGCGATATTCTAGCAGAACGGTCCGAAGCGGGCTATCGCAAGGCTATTTCGTGCCGAAATCAAGCCCGATTTCCCGGTAACGCTCCGGATCGTCCACCCACCGCCCGCTGACCTTCACAAACAGAAACAGGTGGATGGGGCAGCCGAAAGTCTCCGCCATTTCCGCGCGCGCGACGGCCCCGATCTGCTTGATGGTCTGGCCGCGCTTGCCCAGCACGATGGGTTTCTGGCTGTCGCGGCGCACATAGATAACCTGCGAGACACGGACACTGCCATTTTTCTGCCGCTCCCAGGCTTCGGTCTCCACCGTCGAATCATAGGGTAATTCCTGATGCAGCCGTAAATAGAGCTTCTCCCGGGTAATCTCGGCCGCCATCAGCCGTTCGGTGATGTCAGACAGCTGATCTTCGGGATAAAGCCACGGCCCCGCCGGCAATCGGCCGGCGATATCATCGAGCAGTTGCGCAACGCCATCGCCGCTTTCGGCGGAGATCATGAATACCGCATCGAAGATATCGAATGCGCGGAATGCATCTGTCAGCGCCAGCAAATTCTCCCGCCTGACCAGATCGACCTTGTTCAGGGCAAGGATTGCGCGTCTGCCGGCATCGGCCAGCCCCCGCGCAATCGCTGCCGCATCATCGGTCAGGCCCCGTTCCGCATCGTTCACCAATACGATAAGATCGGCCTCCCGCGCGCCGCCCCAGGCCGCATCGACCATGGCACGGTCCAGCCGGCGGCGGGGTTTGAATATTCCCGGCGTGTCGACAAATATGATCTGCGCCGCGTCGCGGACCGCGATACCGCGAACCCGGAAGCGGGTCGTCTGCACCTTATGGGTCACGATGGACAGCTTGGCGCCGACCGCCTGATTAAGCAGTGTCGACTTGCCGGCATTGGTCGGGCCGATCAGGGCAACAAATCCACAATGCGGCGGCGCTTTTTGCTGCGCGTCATCCATGATGATCTATCCTTTCGCGTCCGCGACGCTGGCCAGCAGTGCCGCCGCCGCATCACGTTCGGCTTCACGTTTTGAACTGCCGCGACCCCGTGCCGCCTTCAGACCGGGCAATTGAACCTCAACCAGGAATTCAGGCGCATGATCGGGGCCTTCCCGGCCGACCAGCATATAGTCGGGCGTGCCGAGCCGGCGTGCCTGGCTCCATTCCTGCAACGCAGATTTCGGATCGACCGGCGCATCCACCAGCAGACTGACACGCGGCTGCCACAGACGGCTGACGAACTGCCTTGCCGCCACCTCCCCCCCGTCGAGATAAAGCGCGCCGATCAGCGCCTCGCAGACATCGCCCAGAATTGCATCTTTTTCACGACCGCCATTCGCGGCCTCCCCCTCGCTCATCCGCAGCCAGGGGCCAAGTGCAATCTGCCGGGCGATATCGGCACATGTCTGCTTCTGCACCAGCGCATTCAGCCGCGGCGCAAGCTCCCCTTCCGCGGCGTGCGGGTAATGTCGCATCAGCAGATCCGCAACGATCAGTGCGAGCACCCGGTCTCCAAGAAACTCTAGCCGCTGATAGTTGCGCGCGAAATCAGGCGCGACACTTGAATGGGTCAGCGCGGTCGTCAACAGCCGTTGATCGGTGAAATTGTACTGAAGCTGCCGTTCCAGTGCGCTGATGTCTTTGTTCTGTACAGACCTGGCCAAGAAACTAGTCCTGCCCCGTCCCGACCGACTGAAAAATCCGCTCAAAGCGCGTCGCCTGGAACCAGCGCCAGAACTGCCACAACCGCGCCGAGCCGTCGGTCGAGAAGAAGATAATCTCCGCGCGCCCGACAAGATTTTCAATGGGGATAAAGCCAACACCGCCAACCGTCACCCGGCTGTCGCTCGAATTGTCCCGGTTATCACCGATCGCAAATAGATGCCCCGCCGGCACGACAAATACACCTGTATTGTCGACCGGCCCGTTTCGCACCAGATCAAGAGTATTGTAGCTTGCTCCGTTGGGCAGTGTTTCCGTAAACTGACGGACCCGTCGAACGCCACCGCGCGGCCCCTTTTGCACATAATCAGGCGCTGTCTTCTGTTCCGCCGGCTTGCCATTGACAAACAGCTTCCCCTCACGCATCTGGATCCTGTCGCCCGGCAGGCCGACGACCCGTTTGATATAGTCCGTGCTGTTATCGGACGGCAGCTTGAAAACAGCGACATCGCCCCGCTCCGGCATGCTGCCCCAGATACGCCCCTCCATCGGAACAAAACTGAAGGGAAAGGAATGGCGGCTGTAGCCATAGGCGAATTTCGAGACAAAAAGATAATCCCCGACAAGTAATGTGGGGATCATCGAGCCTGAGGGAATATTGAACGGCTGGAACAAAAACGTCCGGATCAGCAGCGCAATCACAAGCGCATAAAGAATTGTTTTGACGTTTTCCAGAAATTCACCGGAGTTTTTTTTCGCTGTCATAAACTCACTGATCCGAATGCGCGCAAGAAGGGCAGGGAGATCCTGCTGCGTGCTTCAATCATCTCCCATTATGACTGTCAAGCAAACCGGGAACAGCAGCCCGGCCGCACCCTGCGTCAAATCTGCAAATCGTGCGGCACAGCCGTGATCAGCACAATTGCCTGCGCCAGCGGAAAGTCATCGGTAATCGTCAGGTCAATCTGCGCCCGAAAGCCCTCTGGCGTAAGCTCGGCCAGACGAAGCTGCGCGCCACCCGTCAACACCATCGTCGGTTTGCCTGAGCGCAGATTGGCAACCCCCAGATCCCGCCAGTAGACACCACGGCGAAACCCGGTCCCCAACGCTTTTGAGCAGGCCTCTTTTGCGGCAAACCGCTTGGCGTAGCTTGCCGCGCGATTGTGCCGCCTGTCAGAGCGCTGACGCTCGGTTTCAGTATAAATACGATGGGTAAATCGTTCGCCGAAACGGTCCAGCGTTTTTTCGATTCGTCTGATATCAATCAGATCATTGCCAAGCCCAAGGACGATCATGCCGGGTGCCGCAGACCGGTGCCGCAACTAGGCGCCACGTGCGCCCAGCCGCTCGGCACGCGCCTGATCCATCAGGCCGCGCATCCGGCGAATTGCGGAATCAAGCCCGCTGAATATCGCCTCACCGATGAGAAAATGACCGATATTGAGTTCCACCACCTGCGGAACTGCGGCAAATTCCGCGACCGTATCGAAACTGATCCCATGTCCCGCATGCACTTCAAGCCCGCACCCCGCCGCAGCGAGCGCTGCGTCATAATGCAGGGCAAGTTCGGCCGCAGCAGCGGCATGATCGCCCGCAATCACTGCCTCGCAATAGCTGCCCGCATGCAACTCTATAACCGCTGCACCGACCTGTTTCGCCGCCTCCACCTGCCGCAAATCCGGATTGATGAACAGCGACACCCTGATCCCCGCCTCGTTCAGTTGTCGTACGAACGGGCTAAGCTGATTGCCCTGCGCGGCGACATCAAGCCCGCCTTCCGTGGTTTTCTCCTCACGTTTTTCGGGCACAAGGCAAACCGCATGCGGCCGGTGACGCAATGCGATATCCAGCATCTCGGGCGTTGGCGCGCATTCCAGATTAAGGGGCACATCAATGTCACGGGTAAGCCGGACAATATCCTCGTCGGAAATATGCCGCCGATCCTCGCGCAGATGCGCGGTGATACCATCCGCGCCCGCCGCGACCGCAAGCCGCGCTGCTCGCACGGGATCGGGATGTCTCCCGCCACGGGCATTACGAATTGTGGCGACATGATCGATATTCACCCCAAGTCGCAAATATTCGGGCATCAACTCCTGACCTCATGATCCTGGCCACGCGGTTCGTCTGGCGATAGTTTCGCCGCAAACCGCGCCCGCCGCAATTCCTGGTAACGTTCGACACCGAACTTCAGCGGAAAATAGCACAAGAGCGCCGCAATCACACCTGTCGGAATCCCGCCAACCAGCATTGGCCAGAAGATTTCCCATGCCTGCTGAAAGCCCGACAGCAATGTCTCGCTGACTTCGGACGTATCGATCGGAGCCGCGCCATGACCACGTCCGAGCAGAATATTGCCGACCTTATGGATCCAGGCCCAGATAAAGGGAAATGTCAGTGGATTTCCAACTGCGGTACCGAACAAGGCCGACAGGATATGCCCGCGCAAGGCCCAGGCGATCAGCCCGGCCAGAAACAAATGCAACCCGATAAGCGGCGTGAATGAAACAAATGCCCCGCAGGCGAAACCGACAGCGATAGCATGCGGCGATGCCTGCATACGCGAAAGCCGGTGCCACAGATAAACACCGGTCCGGCGATAACCTGACTTCGGCCAGAAATATTCTCTAACCCGTTGGGTTCTTGACAGCTTGTTGCGGCGCTTGAAAACCATCCATCACACTTTCCGCCGTTCCCGCCACTTCGTATCGGCGACAACCGGCAGCGATATATCGACAGCCACACAGGAGAGCAGGCCGACCGAATCCGTGTGAACTGACAATTCATATTGGTCCCTGAAGACAAGAGCGCAAGTTGAACTGCCAACCGGCATGTCGATCACGACTTCCCGTTTACCGCGCTTATATACACAGAACTGTTAGGGGAATGTGTAGAAAATTGTCGCGGCTTTCATTTCGGTCGGATCAGCCGCGGGTTCTTTCGACTTTGGTGACATGCGGCGATCCGCGCAGCGCGGCAATCACATTGGTCAGATGTTTGACGTCGCGCACTTCGATGTCGATCAGCATATCAAAGAAATCCGGGGCCCGGCCGGTAATCTTGAGATTGCTGATATTGCCAAGATTCTTTGCAATCAGGGCAGTCAGCACCGACAGGGAGCCCGGCTCATTGGCAAGGGTCGCGGCAATCCGCCCGACAAAGAAATCCGGCGAATTGCCCGATGCATCCCAGGAAACATCCAGCCACCGTTCGGGCATATCGCCGAATTGCTCCAGAATTTCGCAATCGATCGTGTGGATCGTCACCCCCGCCCCGGGCTTCTGGATGCCGACGATCCGGTCGCCGGGCAAGGGATGGCAGCATTCCCCGTAATGCACCGCAAGACCTGCCGTCATGCCCCGGATCGGGATGCCGTTTTGACGACGGCCATGTTCGTCCAATCCGCCCCAATGCGCAGCGGGCACCTGCGGCCCCTTCAGTTTGGTGCCCGGGAACGCCGCCTGGATCAGCGCGACACCGCTGATCTTGCCGCGCCCCACCTGCTCGTAAAGTTCGGCAAGTGATGTGATCTGCAATCTGGCAAGCGCCTGCTCCAGCGCCTTCTCACTGAAGGCATATTGCTCGTTCCGGAAGGCCTTTTCGGCAATCTGCCGGCCAAGCGTCATATATTCATCGCGCTCGCGATGCCGGATGAAACGGCGGACCGCCGCCCGCGCCTTCGCCGTGACGGCAAAATCCGCCCAGGTCGGCGACGGGCTTTGCGCCTGCGAGCACAGAATCTCCACCTGATCGCCGTTCTTCAGCTCGTTGTGAAGCGGCATGGTCCGGCCATTGATGCGG
The DNA here is from genome assembly GCA_947258435.1 of uncultured Alphaproteobacteria bacterium. Lineage (GTDB taxonomy): Bacteria > Pseudomonadota > Alphaproteobacteria > UBA11222 > UBA11222 > CALAQW01. Next base: position 50,823 of record CAMYID010000015.1, on the reverse strand, counting down.
CAGCCCACACAGCGATCACCGATATCGGTATGCACCGCATAGGCAAAATCAACAGGCGTCGCCCCGTGCGGCAGGGCAATCAGATCGCCCGCGGGGGTGAAACAGAAAACCTGATCGAAAAACAAATCGAGTTTTGTATATTCAACCCAGTCTTCCGGGGTCTCCCCCTGTTCCAGCATCTCGACCAGTTCGCGCAACCACTGATAGGTATCCCTGCCGATCACCGTCAGATCGGGGCCCCCCTCCTTATAGCGCCAATGCGCCGCCACACCATATTCGGCAACCTGATGCATCTTTGCCGTACGGATCTGAATCTCCACCCGCTGCTTGTCAGGGCCAAGCACGGCTGTGTGGATCGACTGATACCCGTTGCGCTTGGGGGTCGATATAAAATCCTTGAATTTCTCATGGGTGGAGGGCCAGGTCTGATGGATCACGCCCAGGGCGCGGTAGCAATCCTCTATGCCCGGTACGATCACGCGGAATCCGAAAATATCGGACAACCGCTCAAAGGACACTGCCTTGCGCTGCATCTTCATCCAGATCGAATAGGTGCGCTTTTCGCGGCCTGACACGCTGGCATCGATTCCGTTTTCGCGTAATTTCCGGGCGATTTCAGCGGCGATGCGCTCGATACTTGCGCCGGTACGCTGATGCAGCAGATCGCGCATCCTCGTAATGGATTCCCACGCCTCGGGGTTGAGTTCCTGAAATGCGAGATCCTGCAATTCGTCGCGGAACTCCTGCATACCGATACGGCCCGCAAGCGGCGCATAGATATCCATGGTTTCCTGCGCGATCCTGCGGCGGCGTTCCCCATTGGCGATAAAATGCAGCGTGCGCATATTGTGCAAACGGTCCGCAAGCTTCACAAGCAGCACGCGAATATCGTTCGACATGGCAAGCAAGAGTTTGCGGAAATTTTCCGCATGCTTGCTTTGCTCGGAGGTGTATTCGATTTTGGAGAGCTTTGTGACCCCTTCAACCAGGGTCGCAACCTCGCTGCCGAAATTTTCATTCAGCACATCGCGGGTAGTCAGCGTGTCTTCCAGCGTATCGTGCAGCAAGGCCGTGACGATGGTGGCTGAATCAAGCTTCAGCCCCGCCGCAATGCCGGCAACTTCGATCGGATGGGAGTAATAAGGATCGCCCGAGGCGCGTTTCTGATTGCCATGCGCCTTTGTTGCAAACACATAGGCGCGGTTGATAGCGGCTTCATCCGCGTCCGGGTCGTACTCGCAGACTTTTTCGACAAGTTCGAACTGACGGATCATATTGATTGCATATCGTTCCCTGCAGTGGCGCGCCGGAAGCGCGCTGCCTGATAATCCGGCCGGACGATCCGGATATCACCGCAAACGGGGCAGCGATTACAATTCGACGCAGACCGCCTAGCGGCTGCCGCCTTCCTCCCGCTCGCCACGCATCGCCCGCAGCAAATCTTCCTCGGTCATCTCGTCGACCGCATCGGTGGTATCCGCCTCTGCCGCCAACTCGCCCTCCGCTTCCTCGAACTCATCGACACGGCTCTGCCGCTGCATGCCCGCAATCACGTCTTCACGCAACTGATCGGGTTCGACGGTTTCTTCGGCAATTTCGCGCAAGGACACAACCGGGTTCTTGTCATCGTCACGATCCACCGTCATCGGCGCACCCGAGGCAATGGCCCGGGACCGCTGCGCCGAGAGCAATACAAGCTCAAACCGGTTGGCTACTTTATCAATACAATCTTCAATCGTTACGCGCGCCATCGGCGAGCCTCCGGATTTTCAGGAAAAGGTGGCTTTAACTTGCGGTATTTACGCATTCATTCCCCGAAATGCAACCCGAAAGCGTCAGGCCGGAAGTCAGGCCGCAACCGAATCCAGCCGTGGTCAGTCAGGCAGTTGCCAGATTTCCGATGCCGGAGCCGCCAGCTCCGCCAGCAAGGCCTCAACCGGTCTGCCAAGCCGCGGATGCACCCATCCGGGCGCGATCTGCGCCAGCGGCCGCAGAACAAACAGGCGCTGATGCAGACGCGGATGCGGCAGAACAGGACCGCCCTCCTCTGCATCCGATACCAGTTCGCCATAGGCCAGCAGATCCAGATCGACACATCGCGCTTCGTTCACAGCCTGGCGCTGACGCCCGAAGGCGGCTTCAATCTCATGTAACCGCGTCAATAGCTGATACGGGGTCAAAGCGGTCCTGACCTGCGCAGCACCATTCACGAAATCGGGCTGACCGGACTTCGGTACGGGGGTCGATCCGAACCAGGAGGAACAAGCAACCAGATCAATTTCATTTGCGGCGAAATTTTCCAACACCGCTTCTAATGTTTGTCTTGGCGTTCCAATATATGAATTCAGGTTGGCGCCCAGCCCGATTAAAATTGTTCGACTGCACATCTCAAAAAAATTACTGTAGAATATGTGAATTAGGATTGGATTTTTTATCCGATTGGCGGTTATTATCACCTATATACCGCACGTATGAAATATTTACCTTCTGGAATTTCATAAATTCTTGTAACAACCGTTTTTGGTGCAGGACGGTTGCGCGCGATATATCAAGCCGGCAAATGCATTGACAGCACAGGTAACCAAATCTAAAGCCGCGATCCGTTATCTGGTGAAGAACAGGCCTAATGAGAGGTTTTTGAATGAAATTTTATGATACAGAGAGAATAGCCCTGTTCATTGACGGGTCAAATCTCTATGCGGCGGCGCGCGCGCTTAATTTTGATATTGATTACAAGCGTTTATTACAGGTTTTTTCTGAGCAGGGCATTCTCGTCCGCGCCTTTTATTACACGGCTTTGATCGAGGATCAGGAATATTCCCCGATCCGGCCGCTGGTCGACTGGCTGGACTATAACGGTTACACGATGGTCACCAAGCCGACCAAAGAGTTCACCGACGCGCAGGGGCGCCGCAAGATAAAAGGCAATATGGACATCGAACTTGCCATCGATGTCATGGAAATGGCCGAACATCTCGATCATGTTATTCTGTTTTCGGGCGATGGTGACTTTCGGCGACTGGTCGAAGCCATACAGCGCAAGGGATTACGGGTAACGGTGGTTTCAACGGTCAAGTCGAACCCGCCCATGGTGGCTGATGAACTGCGCCGGCAATGCGACCGTTTTCTGGATCTGAGCGATCTGGCACAATCGATTTCCCGTGATGCCGCGGCACGTCCCGCGCGGCGGCATGACGATTTCCGGCCACCGGATATCGATGACGATACGAGCGTGCCCCAGCCCGATATCGATGATGACTATGTGTCTGAATATGACGATGAGTATGACGACTGACCGGGCAGCGCGCGGCCGATTGGTTTGCGCGAAAACAGCTTTGCCGTAACCCGCCGCGCGGGATAGACTTCGGTCCTGTGTGTAACCTTTACAGCATGACATCGGATCAGGAGGCGATCAGGGAACTCTTCCGGATTCCGCACCCCTTTTCCGGTAATCTGCCGGCGATGCCCGCAATCTTTCCCGGTCATGACGCGCCGGTTGTGCTGTGCGATGAGGCGGGCGTAAAGCAGCTTGCGATTTCGAATTGGGGATTTCGGTTGCCGCAGCCGGACGGAACAGCCAGAAAAGTAACCAATGCCCGCGACGACAAGCTTACCCAAAGCCGTTTCTGGCACGAATCCTTTGTGCAACGGCGCTGCCTTGTACCCGCCACAAGCTTCGCCGAACCCAAGGGGCGTAACCCCGCCGTCTGGCACTGGTTCGCCCTGTCGCAAGGCGATACCCCACGCCCGCTATTCGCCTTTGCCGGTATCTGGCAATATTGGCGCGGAAAGATCGAAGGGGAGCCCGTTCAACGGCGCTGCTTCGCCATCGTAACAACCCGGCCCAATGAGATCGTCGCCCCCGTTCATCCGCAACGGATGCCCGTCATCATCGCCCCCGAAAACCATGATGACTGGCTACAGGGCACACCAGATAGCGCCGCGCCCCTGACACGCCCTTATCCCGCACAAGCCATGAAGATCGTGCGCCAGGGCGAAAAGCAGGACGACCCCGACATCACAACCGATCGCATGCCAGCTCAACTACAACTCCTTTGAACTTTCACGCCACCATATTTCACGCACACAGACGCATTTGAATAATGTCCCCAGACCGACAGAAATATGCCGCTGAGCCCCCCTTGAATTGCGAACGCTGCCCCCGGCTTGTGGCATTGCGGACCGAAAACCGGCACAAGCAGCCGGACTGGTTCAATGCAGCAGTCCCCTCATTCGGTCCCGAGGATGCGCAATTGCTGATCGTCGGGCTTGCGCCCGGACTGCAGGGCGCGAACCGGACCGGCAGACCCTTCACAGGCGATTATGCGGGCGACCTGCTGTACCAGACATTATCTGACTACGGATTTTCACAGGGTCGGTACGGCGCATCCGCAAAAGATGGATTACGCCTTGTCAATTGCATGATTACCAATGCCGTGCGCTGCCTGCCGCCTGAAAACAGGCCCAATGGTGGCGAAATCAAGAACTGCCAGCCATTCCTGCGCGGCCGCATTCAGGGGCTGGCCCGGCTCAGGGTCATTCTGGCGCTGGGCAGGATTGCCCACGATTCCGTCTTGCGCAGCTTTGGGCTGAAGCTTGCGGATGCAAAGTTTGCCCATGGCGCATTGCACCGGATGCCGGATGGGCATATCCTGGTCGATAGCTATCACTGCTCACGCTATAATACCAACACAGGCCGCTTGACGACTGAAATGTTTCAGGAAGTCTTTGCACAGATTCAGGCCTTACTTGACGCGAAAAACGATCAGGCCTGATGCGGGCGCAGGATATACCCCCGGCCGAGCAATAGCCGCTGACATCACACTGTCACACGCCCGCGATTATCATTTACGGAAACCGGCGCGGCAGGGATCAGCCGAAGGTTCGCCTGACCGTGCCAACAGTCTGGAGTACCGAATGGCAAAGCAGTTGACACCAACCGCTGGCAAGGGCGACACCGTAAATCCGGCTACGCAAGAAACACCCGCAACAGAAAACAGGGCGCAACGCCGCACAAGCGGCAGGCAGAACCCGCCGGCAGCCCTCCCTCGGCCCAATGCCGCACAAACTGCAATCGCATCACAGGATGCCGATTCCGGCCGCGGGCCCGAAGCGGAGATTCCCCCCGACGACAGCCCCTGTGCACCCCGCTCTATCGGACTGCCGTCAACGCCCATGGCGCAGATGCCGCACCCCTCTGCCCGCAAGGCAACGCAAAAACCGCCATTTTCCCCGGCAGGCAGCCTGTTCAGCCACGATATTGCTGACCGCGCCCTGCACGCCGCCCAGGCGCGTATCACAGGCGGTATTTCACCGATTTCGATCGCATCGGCCGCATTTAACTGGACAATGCAGCTCGGCAATGCGCCGGGCCGGCAGCTTGGTCTTGCCCGCCACGCCTGGGAAAGCGGGCTCCGGCTGTTCAATTACAGCTCACGGCGCATGCTGCAATTACCGGCCACCGCACCATTTGAACCGCGCAAAGGCGACCGCAGGTTCAGCGACCCCGCATGGCAAAAACCACCATTCGATGTGATCGCGCAATCCCATTTCGCTTTAGAGAACTGGTGGCAGGCGGCGACGACAAATATTCGCGGGCTGCGACCGCATCATTCCGATCAGGTGGGTTTTCTCGCCCAACAGATGCTCGATCTTGTTGCGCCATGCAATTTTCCGTGGAGCAATCCCCGCATTCGGCGCGCCGCATTCCAGAGCGGCGGCAAATCGCTGGCGCTTGGTGCGCGCAATCTTGCCGAGGATGTCAGCCGCTACATCAACAAGGACCCCTCCCCCGCGCTGGCAGCATTCAGGGTCGGCGAGGAAGTGGCCACAAGCCAGGGCCATGTAGTGTTCCGCAACGATCTGTTCGAGCTGATACAGTATTCACCGACGACGACAAAGGTGCATCCGGAACCTGTTCTCATCGTTCCCGCATGGATCATGAAATATTATATTCTCGATCTGTCGCCCGAGAATTCGCTGGTCCGGTTTCTTTTGTCGCGGGGCCATACGGTATTCATGGTGTCGTGGAAGAATCCGACTGCAGATGATCGTAATCTGTCGCTTGACGATTATCGCCGGCTGGGGGTGATGGCCGCAATCGATGCGGTCTCGCGCATCGTTCCCAGACAGCGCATTCATATGACGGGCTATTGTCTTGGTGGGACAATAGTTGCCATTGCAGCCGCGGCGATGGCGCGTAATGACGACAGACGCCTTGCCTCGCTCAATCTGCTTGCCGCGCAGACCGACTTTGCCGATGCAGGCGCGCTGATGCGGTTTATCGATGACAGTCAGCTCGCCTTTCTGGAAGATCTGATGTGGGATCAGGGTTATCTCGACACCCGGCAGATGGCGGGCGCGCTCGATACGCTGGATACGGCGAACGGGAAAGCCGCACGGCTGGCTGAGCGTTACTGGATGGGGACCCAGGAACATTGGAGCGACTTGCGCGCCTGGGTGGAGGACAGGACCCGCATGCCCTATCGCATGCATGCGGACTATCTCAGCAGTCTGTTTCTCGAAAACCGCTTGTCGGCCGGACGGTTTGCAGTTGAGGGGCGACCGGTTGCCCTGCGCGACATCGATGCCCCGATATTTGCCGTGGGAACGGAGAAAGATCAGCTTGCCCCCTGGTATTCCGTCTACAAAATCAATCTGCTGGCACACACGGAAGTAACTTTCCTGCTCACCAGTCGGGGGCACAATACCGGCATTGTCGCCGCAGAAGATAGCGGCCGGCATTACAGGCTGAGCACGAAATTTCCCGATGACCCCTATATTGACCCGCAAAGCTGGTTAAGCGCGAACAGGCCACAGGCCGGAAGCTGGTGGAAGCCCTGGCAGGAATGGCTTGCGGCGCATTCGGGCGAAATGGTTTCACCGCCGGCCGAACCGGGCGCTGCGCAGAAGGGTCTGCCGCCGCTCGGCGCCGCGCCCGGCTACTATGTGCGGATGCCCTGAAACACTGTGCAGACGTGCTGAGACACCATGTGCCGAAGCCGTGAAATCCGCCTCTCACATGCCTGCGGTACGCCCCGTCGGACAAGCGCCAACGCAATGACGCAAGGGCGGCGCGCGCCCAAAGGACACTTGTGCAATCGCCAGAAATGAGTAAGCATTTCAGTATTAGCGAAATGATAAAACGGGAGGACGCCGTGGTTGATCTCGATGCATTTGCCGAAAAATGCAAAGCAGCACTCAAAGCGGATAATACGACAAAGATTGTTGAGGATTTGGTCAGGCAGGTCATCGCCGACCCTGAAGGACTGGAAAAGGCTTTCGCACAACGGAAGACGGGCAACTCCCTGGTCGATTCAATCGTCTTCAATGACGATGACCTGACCATCATTTCGATCGATACGCCGCCGGGGCTGCAATCACCGGCCCATAATCACAATATGTGGGCCGTGATCGGCGTATATGATGGGGAGGAAAATAACAGGTTCTTTCAGGATGCCGATGGCGATTTAAGACAAACCGGCGAACGCAACCTGGAGACGGGCGATGTCGCGGTTCTCAATCCCAAAGCGATCCATGCCATCAACAACCCGGCTGAAAAGGTGACGAAAGCCATTCACGTTTATGGCGGCAACATATTGAACCGCCCGGGCCGCAGCATCTGGAACCCGGACACGCTGCAGCGCGAGGATTACAACATCCCCAATCTGACCGAATATACGGCTCAGCTAAGCCGCCCGGCCCCATAAACCGATAGAGGGCCGCAGCTACCAGAAATTACCGGCGCCTGAAACGATCCGGCGCCGGACCACGGATCGCTATGCCTCACCCTGGCCACCCATCCAGGGCGGATTGGGTACTGCAAGATAGGCTGTACGCAAGGCATCCGACCATAAATCCCGCAGGCCGAGAAAATAAGGGTCAGTTTCATCAATCCGGTAGGTGGTCTCGATTGCCATCGTATCACGCCTGTAAACCAGCAGATCACAGGGCATGCCGACGCTGAGATTACTGCGCAGGGTAGAGTCCATCGAGATCAGCGCCAGCTTCACACTGTCGACGAGCGGCGTATTGAAGCTGAATACCCGATCAAGGATAGGTTTGCCGTATTTATGCTCACCGATCTGGAAGAACGAGGTGTCAGGTGTCGCTTCGATGAAGTTGCCCGCTGAATAGATATGAAACAGCCGCACATTCCGGCCGGCCACCTGACCGCCCAGCAGGAACGTTGCGCTGAATTCCGCATCGCGTGACTGCATTGACTGGGCGTCGCTGTCATAAACGCTGCGCAATGCGCGACCGAACAGCTGCGCGGCGCCAAACATGCTCTGCACGCTGTGAATGGTCTCGGCTTCGCCGGTTGCGGGGTTCTCAACCCCTTCCTCGACAAGGTTGATCACCGCCTGGGTGATCGCGAGGTTGCCGGCGGCGGCCGCGGCGATTACCCGCTCTCCGGGCGCTTCCCACGCATACAGCTTGCGAAAACAGGATATGTGATCGATCCCGGCATTTGTTCGCGTATCCGCCAACATGACCAGACCGTCTTGGGTCAACAGGCCAACACAATATGTCACCGAACAAATCTCCAAAAAAGTACGCACAACGCAGCGCAGAGATGGGGTGGACCAGGTTACTTTACAAGCGACGGTTTAATCATTGATTGACCGAGTGGGCCTGCGAAATCCGGACTTTGACTTCCAGGTCTTCTTCGCCACCGCCATGCCGCAAACCCAGAATCGGCGCGGCGCCACGATAGTCCAGACCGACCGCCATCCGGACATAGGCCTCGGTCGGGGACTGGCGGTTCGATGGGTCAAACCCCACCCAGCCCAGATCGGGAATATAGGCTTCCGCCCAGGCATGCGCCGCCTCACCCTCCGCGCCGTGGGGATCATGAAACATATAGCCGCTGACATAGCGGGCGGGCACACCGAGCCGCCGGGCGCAGGCGACAAAAATATGCGCATGGTCCTGGCAAACCCCCTGCTGCTGGGCAAAGGCCCTGGCGGCGCTTGTCTCCGAATGCGTCTCGCCGATACGGTAAGCAACCGTATCGGCAATTGCCTCGCATAATCTGTGCATCAGCTCGATCTCGGACAAATCCGCCCCGCGACTGCCACTACGCAGCTGTTCGGCAAACTCTGTCATGGCTGCGTCCGCCGCGGTGAGGTCTGTTTCGCGCAGATATACGGCAACAGGCATAGTTTCAGTCCCGAAACCGAATACACCGCCTGTATCGCGGGTCAGCACCTCTCCGCTCACTTTGACGCTGACATAGTCGTGCGGGCGGTCTATCGCCAGGGTATGGGTGATATTGCCGAAAGAATCCTCACACTGCGGCATGAACCCATTCTGGTTTGTCTCAATCCGCCACCGCATAATCTGTTGCATCGGCTCATTTTTCGGGCTGAGCCGCAATGTCTGGATCGTGTAACGCAGCGGCGCGTCATAGCGATAAAAGGTATCATGTTCGATCTGCAGCAGCATGGGTGACTATCCAATCAGATATTGCGTTGAAATTTCGCTGCTCAGATGCCTGTTCTTGCCGATAAAATCGGTCAGAAACTCATGCAGCCCGGCCTGGAAAATCTGATCGATGCGGCCATAGCGAAGCTCGGCATGCAACTGCCCGGCAAGCCGCTGGGTTTCGCCGGTCGCCCCGTAAGCCAATGCCAGCCGGTCGAGATAATTATTCACCTCCGCCAGACAGGCGCTCAGTGAACGGGGCATTTCGGGCCGCAATATCAGCAGTTCAGCAATCTGCCACGGCTTGAGATTATCGCGATAGACCCAATGATAGCTGCCAAGCGCGGAGACAGAGCGCAGGATCGCCGCCCATTGATAATGATCCAGACTGCCGCCAACCCGCTCTGTCTGCGGCAGCAGCACGTGATATTTCACATCGAGAATGCGCGCCGTGTTATCGCCACGTTCGATGAAGGTGCCAAGGCGGGTGAAAAAGAAACCGTCATTGCGCAGCATCGAACCATATGCGCTGCCCCGGAACTGTAAGGAGCGCTCCTTGACCCAGTCGAGGAAAGCCGCAATCTCCCCACGCTCGAGATTTTGCGGATGAACATCAGCGAGTTCGAGCCAGGTAGCATTCAGGCTTTCCCACATTTCGCCGGTCAATGCGGTGCGCACCGCACGACCGTTTTCACGTGCCACTTTGATACAATTGCGGATGCTTGAGGGGTTCTGCGGATCAAAGGCGAGATATTCCACCACATGCTGGGCGGTGGTTTCATCAAAATGCGCATCAAATCCCGCAAGACCGCCTGCCGCGGCAAGCGTTGAACGCCATTCGCTGACCGCACCGCCTTCAAGATGCGGCAACATGGACATACGCAGCCCGACATCGAGAATACGGGCGAGATTTTCCGCTCGCTCCATATAACGCGACAACCAGTACAGATTGTCGGCCGTACGACTTAACATTATTGCTCCATGCTCGTATCCACAGGCGATGATGCTGCATCCGCGGGACCGGCCGGCGCCTCTGACGCCTCAAGCACCCAGGTATCCTTGGTGCCCCCGCCCTGACTTGAATTCACCACCAGCGAGCCTTCCTTCAATGCAACGCGCGTCAATCCGCCGGGCACGATCCGCACCCTGTCGCCGCTCAGAACAAAGGGCCTGAAATCCACATGCCGCGGCGCGACCCCGCTGCCGACAAAAGTCGGACAGGTACTGAGCGACAGGGTCGGCTGCGCGATAAAACCGCCCGGATTGGCTTTGATCCGCTCGGCATAGTCGGCACATTCCTCTCGGGTCGATGCAGGGCCAACCAGCATCCCGTACCCCCCCGATCCATGCACTTCCTTGACGACAAGCTCGGACAGATTCTCAAGCACATAGGCGCAAGTATCGGGGTCACCGCAGGCATATGTCGCCACATTCTTGAGGATCGGTTCCTCACCGAGATAGAAGCTGATCATCTTGGGCACATACATATAAATCTCTTTATCATCCGCAATTCCGGTTCCCACCGCATTGGCGAGATTGATAGTGCCCGCGCGATAGGCATTCATCAGCCCGGGCACACCCAATGCAGAATCGGGGCGAAAACATAACGGGTCGAGAAAACCGTCATCTATCCTGCGATACAGAATATCGACCTTCTGCGGCCCCTGTGTCGTCCGCATGAAGACGAAATTATCGCGCACAAACAGATCGCTCCCCTCGACAAGTTCGACCCCCATCTGGTCGGCAAGGAAAGAATGCTCAAAATAGGCGCTGTTGAAATGACCCGGCGTCAGCACGGCTACCACCGGCTCGCCATCGCAATAAGGCCCCGCCACCGATTGCAGCGTTTCGAGCAGCGCTTCGGGATATTGTTCGACAGGCGCGATCCTGTGCTGCGCGAACAGGTCGGGAAACAGGCGCATCATCATTTCCCGGTTTTCAAGCATGTAGGATACACCCGACGGGGTACGCACATTGTCTTCGAGAACGAAAAACTCCTTCTCGCCGGTTCGCACCATGTCGATACCGGCAATCTGCGTATAGACATTGCGCGGCACCGACACACCGCACATCTCAGGCGCGAAAGACGCGTTCTGAAACACAAGCTGTTCGGGCACCACGCCGGCGCGCAGAATTTCCCGTTCATGATAAACATCATGCAAAAAAGCATTCAGCGCATTGACCCGCTGTTCAAGCCCGCGCACCAGGAAACGCCATTCCTCGGCGTCGAGGAGACGGGGAATCACATCGAAAGGGATGATCCGCTCAGGGTCGCCGCCATCGCCATAGACGGCAAAGGTAATGCCGATCCGGCGGAACAGGATTTCAGCGTTCTGGCGCCGTTTTTCGAAAATTTCCGGCGGCGTATTCGCCAACCACTCCGCCAGCAGGCGATATGCCGCGCGCGGATTCTCCACCGCCCCCAACTCATCAAAAAAGCGTTCAGCCTCGCCCCGCAATCCTTGTCCTTCCCTGTACAGACACACAATACGATATGCTGCATTGCAGCATATAATGCGCCGCAAAAACAGCACAGATTGCAAAAGTTACCAGAAAAGAAAGGGGAACTTCGCCAAAAACCGATTGCAACGACACCTGGAACAGAGGGAAGCGGGTGCATGGAAAGGTCGCTACAAGAACTGACAGCCCCACGATATGCCGCACAGCAGATAGCCTTCGCCGGCATGGCGCATCCGGCTGCCCCTCAATCAAAGTTCGCCTGAAAAGACGTTGCGATCAGCGAAACATGTGCATCCAGCGGCGGATGCAGCACAAATGCTTTCGGTTCACGCGAAAAGTTCCACAGCCGGAACAAGCACCAGTCCACGCGCCGCTCTTCTGCAACTGCCAGTTCGTTGCGGCTGATGTAAAAAGGTGTGCGTTCCCAACCATTTGTTGTCTTCACCTCGATGAGACGCGAACGGCCATCCGGCGCAAAGCTGGCAATATCATAACCCGCACCATCTCCCTCTTCTTCGGACACCCATCGCACGTTGCGCGCCAGATCATCGCGCCCCTCAAAACGTAATGCAGCCTGCTCATACAGCAACACCTGCTCTTCCCCGGCCCGCCCCAGCGCGCGGTTACGCGCATCCCTGCCGGCAACGTCAAACTTCTGAGCAATATGCAGAGTCTGCTCAAGCTCCTGGGGCGGAGGTTTATTCGACAATGTCGGCGCCGGCCCGATCCAAAGTTGCCCCACCTCTCGCAGACTATCTCGGGAACTCAGCCCGGGTTGATCGATAAGCCCGACCGGGTTTGAGGCCAACCAGCGCGCTACCGCATCGACAAGAGCCATCTGGAAATTGAAAGCAGGCTTGTAACCGGGGATCCAGTCTTCGCCGAGCCCCTTCAGAACTGCACTGATATTCTGGTACTTAAATTCAACCGATCCTTCAGAGCGATCATTCAGCAGCGGCAGCAGCCTGCGCCGATGCTCTGCTTTGCTGTAGTGCCGCCCCGAAATATCATCTGCCCGCATCGCAAAGTAATCTGCGACGATCAGGTCATTCTCTTGATCACTCCAAGGCAGGCTCGACATGCAACCAGGCTACAAACGGAATGTCTGTTTGTCATCTGGGATTTCGCGCGGCACCCCAATGTCGTCAAACGCACCGCATATTCCGGCTCCGCGAGTCTGAACCGGGCGTGGCGGATGGGGTGGGATTCGAACCCACGAGACGGCTCGTCACCGCCTACACACTTTCCAGGCGTGCGCCTTCGACCACTCGGCCACCCATCCTTGCGTGCGGGAATATAGCGTTCTGCGAGACAGACGCAACCCGCAACCGTCAGTTCAGCACAGCCTGCGCCCTTTTGGGCGGTGCATTCGCTCAAACGCCGCCGTTTTCCCTTTCGTCAAGCCGCACCGGCAACGGTTCGGCACTGCGCAAATGCAGGTCGCGCTGCGGGAACGGGATTTCGATATCGTTCTCGTGCAACTTGTCCCACAACGCCAGCAGCACGGCCCCTTTCAGATTGGCGACGCCATCTTTGGGGTCATGCAGCCAGAAACGCAGGATCAGATCGACCGAGCTGTCCCCGAATCCCCGGATGAAGCAGTTCGGCTTTGGCTCGCGCAGAATGCGGTCCGTTTCGCCCGCCGCCTCCATCGCCAGGCGCATGGCCAGCCGGATATCGGCATGATAGGACACGCCGAATATCACTTCCTGCCGCACAAGCTTGTTACTATAGGACCAGTTTTCCACCTGCTGCGTGATAAGGTCCTCATTGGGCACCAGATATTCGATACCATTGCGGGTCACAAGCGACACATAACGCGCGCCCATCGAATTAACCCAGCCATAGGTATCGCCGATCGTGATGACGTCGCCCGGTTTGATCGATTTGTCGAGCAGCAGAATAAGTCCGCTGACCAGATTGGAAACGACCTTCTGCATGCCAAAGCCGATCCCGAATCCCAGCGCCCCGGTGAAGATGGCAAGCGTGGTGATATCGATTCCCACCGCGCCAAGCCCGGCAAGGATGGCGATCACGATCAATGCCAGCTTCACCAGCTTGCCAAGCAGCACCTGCATTGCCGGGCTGAGATCCTTGCTGCCCTTCAGCCGCCGTTCGACGAATGCCGAAAAGACCACCGCAAGCCATAAAAGCAGCCCGATCACCAGCAAGGCCTTGCCAAGCATCAGCAGCGAAAAGCGGAACTCCCCGGCCTGAAACGCGATCCCGTCAAGGGTGTGCGCCACCGGCTGTAACCAGCCCAGAATATTGAGCGCGGCAATTGTCCAGGCAAATGCCGCGAATATCTGTGCCAGCGCACGGTTGCCAATAAAAGCCGAGGCTATCTGAATCACGACCCAGGCCGCGAGCAGGCTTGTCGCAATCGTCAGAATCCGGTGCGGCCACCCCATGGCCCCGGCTATCTCGACCGCACTGAAACTCAGCAAAAGCCAGACAATAAACCGGAACTGCGCAAGAAATTTTTCAACCCCCCGGGAAAACAGGGCATGACGGTGCAGGAAACCCGGTTGCTGCGCCGCCAGCAAATTTCGCACCGGCCTGACAAGCAGGGACGCAAGCCCAAGCCCCGCAAGCAGGACGAGCAGTTGCCATCCGGCCGCCACGCTGAACAGACTGTCATTCACCCATTGCAGGGTCAGCGCCCACCATTCAACGATCTTTTCCGACGTTATGGAATCCATTGCCGATATCCCTGACAGCGCGCCATGCGCGCGGGCTTACATGGCACTGATGCCGCCATCGATCTTGAGTTCCGCGCCGGTCATGAATTTCGATTCGTCACTGGCAAGATACAATGCACCATAAGCGATATCGTCAGGCTCCCCTATCCGCCCGAGCGGCACCTGGCGCCCCAGTTTTTCATGTGCCTCTTCCCGGTTCATACTGCCGGTCAGCCCGTCAAGTATCGGGGTTGCCACGAAAACGGGATGGATCGAATTGCAGCGGATATTATATCGCCGCCTGGCGCAATGCAGCGCCACGGATTTCGTGAAATGCCGCACCGCCGCCTTCGCGGAGTTATAGGCGGCGAGGTTGTGACCCGCGATGATCCCTGAAATAGAGGAAATATTGATGATCGAGCCGCCACCGGCGGACCGGATGTGAGGAATTGCGTATTTGCAGCCGAAGAACACGCTGTCGAGATCGATCGCATGCACTTTCCGCCAGTTTTCGTAGGTCTCATCCTCAACGGACTGCGTACTCGCCACACCGGCATTATTGACCAGAATATGCAGCCCGCCAAAGCGGTTGGCGGTGTCGGCCAAAACTTCCTGCCAGCGCGCTTCATCGGTCACGTCATGTTCAAAGCCGATTGCCGCGCCGGGCAGTTCCGCATTGATTGCAGCAACCGCGGCCTCAAGTCCGGGCCCGTTAATATCGGTCAGGGCAACCTTCGCCCCATGGCGCGCAAACATCATCGCCATGGCCTGTCCAAGCCCCTGGGCAGCGCCGGTGACAAATGCAACTTTACCTTCAACCCGTCCTGTCATGTGAATTTCCATTTGACGTCAGCTTGTGGGCGGCACCTGTTTCACCAGATGCCGTCAGATTGCTCCAAGCTAACATCAAACGGAAAAAATAATACAGGCAGATCACTGCGGCGGGGCCGAGATATAAGCGATACGGCGCAACAGAAAATCACTCGAATCGGTAAGGATCAGTCCCGGCGCTATGTCCACACCATCCTCGGAAATATAGGGAGTGGCGCTCAGCTCCAGCCGATCAAACGGCGCACGGGGCGAGATCAACAGCCGAAAATACCCATCGTCTGAGTCTGAAATGAAGCTGCCCCGGTCAACCTGCCGCCCGTTGCGATAGGCCTGCCACACGCCGCGTTCATGGAAGCGCCGCCCCTCCTTTTCCGCTTCAGCCGCATAGAAATAGCTCAGATCGAGCACCGCCCGTGCCGCAGCCACCGTAAACAAAATGACCAGTTTTTCCGAATGCCCCGATCTCGGGTCGAAACCGGTTTCCGCCTTGATCGCGGGCGCGGTCGCCTGTCTGCCCGCCGCCCCGACGCCATCGCGATACCGTTCAACGGCATCGGCATGCGGTGCAATGTCGCCGACATTCTGCGCCAGCAGATGAAGCCGGAAAATGCCCTCCCCCACATCGAGCCCGACAATCAGGGGCTCCGCCAGGAACGGATCCGCCGATAGAGGGTGAGAGGCCGGAAAACAGCCCAACAAAAAGACAAAAGCTATTCTTGTCATTGCGTGCAGCAATGACCCCATCCGGTTACCGCAAACCATCGCATTTCCCCCCATTCGATGCTTCGCTTATAGTTTTGGCGAACAAATTGAAACATGGTGCCGATCGCCGCAGCAAGAAAATTATGACAGAAAATCAGAATTATCCCTCATCCCCCGCCGCAGGCGACGGCATGGCAGATCCTGCCGCTGCGGAACTGACCAGCGCGGTCGCGCAGGGAGTGGAGCGGCTATTGCGGCAGATGGGGCTTTCCACACTACGTGAATTCACCCTGGCCAATGGACGACGCGCAGATATTGCCGGGCTGTCGCGCAAAGGCGAAGTCGTCCTGGTGGAAATCAAGGTCTCGGTCGCTGATTTCCGTGCCGATGGCAAATGGCCTGACTATCTCGATTTCTGCGACCGGTTCTTTTTTGCCGTACCCGAACAATTTCCGCGCGATATTCTGCCGACAGATCAGGGCCTTATTATCGCGGATCAGTTTGGCGGGGCCGAATTGCGTGCTGCACCCGAAGCGCGGATCAGCGCAGCCCGGCGCAAGGCTGTGACCTTGCGGTTTGCCCGCAAGGCGGCGGAAAGACTCTGGCAGCAACAGTTGATAAGCGGCTGATCAGCCACCTCACGCCTCAGGCGGGCCTTTAAGCTCCACCACATTGCCGTCCGGATCGTGGATATAAATGGACAGCCCCATCCCTTCCGCCCCATAGCGGCGCGCGGGCACAGCCGGCGCTACCCCCTGCGCGCGCAGGTGAGCGGTAATCGCCGCCACATCGAACGGCTCGATGCGCAGGGCAAAATGATCCATATTGCGCGCCTCCTTCCCCGGCGGGGCGCCGCCCGCCTGGCCAAGCGGCTTTGCGATATCCACCAGATCGACAAGCGCAGCGCCAGCGCGCAATTGCACAAGTCCAAGATCATCTACCCGCCTTTCGGGCACACAGCCAAGCACATTGCCGTAAAAGTCGATGGAGCGTTCCATATCCCGGACCCGGACCACCACATGGTCGATGCCAAGCGGGCGGAACGGCCCGGCCCGATTATCGCCCCTGTCCTCCATCACGTGGCCGCGCTTGTCTGCGGGCGCGCGTCTTCGCGCAGGAATTCGGCAATCGCGGGATAGGCGGTAGCATCCTGCAGCAGGAACAGATGTCCCCCTTCAAAGAAACGCAACTGCGCATCGGGAAGACGGGCTGCCATTGCGGTCATATTTTCAGGCCGCGCCAGCCCGTCATACCGGCCGCCGCACAAAAACACAGGGCAACTGATCCGCTGCAGCCGCTCAAAGGTATCGTGATCCGCCCGCGCGGCCAGCTGCCGCGCCGCGCCACCAGCCGCCAACGGATCGTCACGCGACAGCTCACCCATGGCGAGCCGGAAACCGATCATCTGCCGCAGCGTATCGGGATGGGCCGCCTGCCAGGCCGCGTCGTGGCGGGTATCGTTGATCGGCACGAGAAACCGGGCCCGCTGCTCAGCCGTCATATGCTGAAGCGTGTGCAGGGGATAGGAAGCTCCGCCCGCTCCCCCTGCCGATGTGCAGGCCAGAACCAGTCGCCCGACCTTCTCGGGGTGGCGAAGCGCCAGATGCTGCGCGACCATACCGCCAAAGGATACGCCCAGCACATGGGCGCGCTCCCAACCGACCGCGCTCATCAGGGCTGCCGCATCGTCTGCGTAATCTTCCATCCGGTAGTCCTGGCCAGGCTTGTCCGACTGGCCCAGACCCCGCTGATCATGGGCAAGCAGGGTGAATTCGCGCGCCAACGGGGAATGGAATATATTCGGTTTGGCGCGCAGATCCCCACCTGTGCCATTGATAAACAACAGCTTTGGACCGCTACCCGCCAATTCGTAATAAAGCGTGATATCCTTTAGCGAAACAAAAGGCATAATGCAGGATCCGTCCTGACATGCTAGGCATCCATATATGTCCAGGATATCAGACCCGCCCGGGGGCGACACCCCCTTTTGGGAAAGCCAGCCGCTTGATGCCCTCACACGCGACCAGTGGGAGGCGCTGTGCGATGGCTGTGGAAAATGCTGTCTGGTCAAGCTTGAAGACGAAGATGACGGTACAATCCACTATACCGATGTGGGTTGTGCGCTGCTCGATATCGGCGCTTGCCGCTGCGGAGACTATGCGAACCGCGCCCGGCGCATGCCCGACTGCGTCGTCCTGACCCCTGACAATATCGCCCAGGTCAAGGGGTGGTTACCGCAAAGTTGTGCTTACCGGCTGCGTGCGGAGGGACAATCGCTGCCGGACTGGCATCACCTGATTTGTGGCGACCGGCAGATGGTTCACCGGCTTGGCAAGTCTGTGACGGGAATTGCCAGCACAGAATCCGAGGTGCCCGAGGCCACGCTGCCCGACCATATCATCACCATTGACCCCTGAAATCCGCAGCCGGTGCGCAATGCTGCCCGCTTGTCCCCTGTCTGCCGCTGCCTATATGCTGTCATGACACCGTTTCTCTGGAAAGGACCATCGTGATGCGGCGTTTCTTGTGGTTTCTGGCATTTATCTTTGTCGCACTGATCGGGGCGTTCATTGCCGCGCCAGGTGAAAAGGCCGATGTATTGTTTCATGAAGTGCAGAACCGTTGGACCGAAGACGGGCTTTCGGGACTGGGCGAAGGGGCGGCAGATGGCAGCATTGCAGGGCTTTTCATGGACCGGGTGCGGGAGCTGGGTGCCTATGTTGATGCCCGGATCGATGAGGAAATGGCGACAATTGACAAAATCCAGTCTGGCGAAATCCAGATCGGCGGCGGCGCAAAAACAATGCCGGCCCCGCCCCCAACCCGAACTGATGCATCCCCCGGGGCACCCGACATCGTAAAAGCTGAACCGTCTGTCGCAAGCACATCCGCTGTTGCGGCATCTCCGCCGCAGCACGTCCCTGCCCAAGCGGCCCCTGACGCTCGGATGTCCGCACCCCGGACAGTCGCCCCGCAGACCGGCAGCACCCAGACCGGCGGCACGCAGCAAACACCCCAGACGGAGGATATGTTCTCGTCCATTGTCAGTCAGCAGGACCGCCCCGATCAGGCCGCCAGAACCGAATTCTGGACAGAGGAGCGCATTCAGGAAGCAATCGAAAATGGTGAACCGACATCGGGCGGCAAACGCGCCTGTTTATTTGCCTGCGACTGAGGAATGGGGCACATCGACCGATATCATCGCAGACCCTATCAGCCCTGGAAGGTTATGATATCCGCCGATCAGCACAATCGGGGCGGCAAAAGGCCAGACATAACAGTCACCGCCTTATGACCGCCAGCACAGCTTTAATCGGACCCGGCACAGCAATCAGATCATGAACGAAACAGAATGCAAAGCCGCCCTGTTTCTCGATCGTGACGGCGTCATCAATCACGATGCGGGATATATCCACAAGATTGCGGATTTCCGTTTTATCGATGGCATTTTCGATTTATGCGCGACCGCGCGGGATCTGGATTACAAACTGATTGTCGTCACAAATCAAAGCGGTATCGGCCGCGGCTTTTATACCGAGGAAGATTTCCACCAGCTCACCGCCTGGATGCGCGAAGCGTTTATCACGGCCGGCGTCCCGCTTGATGCGGTATATTACTGTCCCTTCCATCCCGATGGCATCGGCCCCTACCGGAAAAAATCCCCCCTGCGCAAACCCGCGCCAGGCATGCTGCTGCAAGCGCGTGAGGAGCTTGCTGTCGATCTAGGCAGGAGTGTGCTGATCGGAGACAAGGAAAGCGATATTGAAGCGGCGCATAATGCCTGTTTGCCGCTCGCCATCCGGTTTTCGAACAAGCGCGATATTCGCAGCAAGGCGGACAGGATTTTTTCCGATCATGCCGAAGTCGCCCGGTTCCTGACCTGTTTTACGAATCGGCAGAAAGAAGTGGGTGGCCCGTGAGCGGCAGATCTGCGTCCCATATTTGCGGGAACATGGAATACCGGCGGGAACATAAAACGGCCCGGTTCAGGACAACTCTGGGGGAGGACGTCTGAACCGGGCCTTTTATGCATGGCGAAACGGGGGGGACTTTCGCCAGCCAGCGTGCGGTTGGGGGGTACCTAGGGTGTTAAAAACCGCGCGCCGTTGATCCTTAATATGGCAGGTCAATGCAACCGGACGATGTCGCGGATGTATCAAATTGTAACAAATTCGACATATTGCATTACCACAACGTGCGTGGTGAAAAATGGGACCGCGGCTATTTTAGGCGTTCGATTATCTTTTTTTTTGTTACACTGGGTCCGGGTTGGGTACGGTAGAAATAATTGCCTTGTATGGGTAGGGGGAGTGTGACTGACAACGCCCACATACTTGTTGTCGATGATGATGAAGATATTTGCGAGTTGGTTGAAGCCGCGCTGACGCGTGAAGGCTATAAGGTAACGACGGCAAATAACACATCCGAGATGCGGCAAGTCATGACCCGAACACCGGTTAATCTTGTCGTACTGGATATCATGCTGCCCGATGGGAACGGGCTTGATGAAATGCGCCGCCTTTCGGCTCAGAGCGATATCTGCGTCATCATCCTGTCGGGCAAGGGGGAACCGATCGAGCGTATCCTGGGGCTTGAATCCGGCGCCGATGACTATCTTGCCAAACCTTTCCATGTCCATGAACTGATCGCCCGCATCCGAAGCGTTCTGCGACGTGGTCAAAGCCGCGAGACGGGCAATCCGAACATGGCGGAATTCTGCGGCTGGACGCTTAACCTCGAATCACGCGAACTGACCGCCCCTGATGGCGAACCGATGCCGCTGACGACAGGGGAGTTCAACTTGCTGCATATTCTGGTTACCCATCCGCGCCGGGTACTGAGCCGCGATCAGATCATGGACTTTCTTCACAACCGGACAGCCGACCCGTTCGATCGCAGCATCGATGTCCAAATCGGCCGGCTCAGGCGCAAAATCGAACCTGACGCAAAAAGCCCCACAATTATCAAGACCGTACGCGGCACGGGCTATCTGTTCGCGCAGGAAGTGAAACTGAGCGCACTGCCAAATCCCTAGCCACATCGCGGCGACGGGCTATCGCCTGGTCGCCACCGCACGAACCGTTACCCCTGACTATCGGGGCAAAGCCTCCCCGGCTCGGCCGGTTCAGGCGGCTCTAGGCGGTTTCGTCGAACAATTCGCGCCCGATCAGCCAGCGGCGAATTTCGCTCGTGCCCGCGCCGATCTCATAAAGCTTTGCATCGCGCAACAACCGGCCGGTGGGATAGTCATTGATATAGCCATTTCCCCCCAAAGCCTGCACCGCCTCCAGTGCCATCCAGGTTGCCTTTTCCGCCGCATACAAGATCGCGCCGGCGGCATCCTTTCGCGTCGTCTCACCCCGGTCGCAGGCTTGTGCCACCGCGTAAACATAGGCGCGGCAGGCATTCATGGTCGTATACATATCCGCAAGCTTGCCCTGCATAAGCTGAAACGTGCCGATCGGTGCCCCGAACTGCTTGCGTTCATGCATATAAGGCATCACGGCATCCATGCATGCCTGCATGATCCCCACAGGCCCGGCTGCCAGCACCGCGCGCTCATAATCAAGGCCGCTCATCAGAACATTGACACCCTTGCCGATACCACCAAGGATATTTTCTTCCGGCACCTCGCAATCCTGAAAAATCAACTCGCAGGTGCCCGAGCCGCGCATCCCCAGCTTGTCGAGTTTCGGGGCCGTGGAAAAGCCGCTGAACCCCCGCTCAACGATAAAGGCGGTGATACCGCGCGGGCCGCCTTCAGGGTCGGTCTTGCCGTAGATCACAAACACATCCGCATCGGGCGCATTGGTAATCCAGAATTTGTTCCCGTTCAGAATATAGCGATCCCCCTTCTTGTCGGCGCGCAACCGCATCGAGACGACATCAGACCCCGCCTCCGTCTCACTCATCGCCAGTGAGCCGACATGTTCACCGCTTATCAGCCTGGGCAGATAGCGATGCTTCTGCTCGCTTGTGCCGACCCGGCGGATCTGATTGACGCACAGATTGGAGTGCGCGCCATAGGAAAGTCCGACGCTGGCCGACCCGCGGCTGATCTCCTCCATCGCGACGACATGGGCAAGATAGCCCATTCCCGCCCCGCCAAACTCTTCCTCGACCGTTACACCAAGCAGACCAAGCGCCCCCAGCTTCGGCCAGAGATCGCGGGGAAATTCATTGCTGCGGTCGATTTCCGCGGCACGCGGCGTAATCTCATCGGCCGTAAAGGCCGCAACAGAATCCCGCAGCATTTCAATCGTTTCGCCCAAACCGAAATTGAACGGCGTCAGCATATCGGCGCTTCCTTCCCTGTAATTCTGTCTTGTGTGGCGACGCGGCCTGCCTGCTATAGCAAAATCAGCGCGGCGAGCCCCAGAAATGCGAAAAAGCCCACCACATCCGTCACCGTGGTCACAACAACCCCGGATGCCATTGCCGGATCGAGATTGAGTTTATCCAGAGCCAAGGGCGCCAGAATACCCGCAAGCCCCGCCGCCAGCATATTGATCACCATCGCAATCGCCAATACCGCGCCAAGCGCGGGATCGCCAAACCAGATCCAGCCGGTCACCCCCATCAGCAGGGCAAACAGAAGCCCGTTATTTCCACCAACGAAAATCTCGCGCAGGACCACGCGGAAGGCATTTGCGGGGTTGAGTTCCTTGGTTGCAATCGCCCGCACCGCTACGGTCAGCGTCTGGGTGCCCGCATTGCCACCCATACTGGCAACAATCGGCATGAGAATCGCCAACGCAACGATCTGCTCCAGTGTCGCCTCAAACTGCGCAATAACAAGCGAGGCAATGATCGCGGTAAACAGATTGACAAGCAGCCAGGGAAATCTGCGCCGTGTCGCAGTCAGTACCGTATCGGACAGCTCCGCCTCCTGAACACCGCCCAGTTTCAGAATATCTTCTTCCGCTTCCTCGCTGATAACCTCGACCACATCATCGACCGTCACCACACCCACCAGCCGCTCATTCTCGTCAACCACCGCCGCTGAAACGAGGCTGTAGCGGTCAAACAGAAACGCAACCTCCTCCTGATCGAGCAGCACCGGGATCAATGTCTGCTCCTCATCCATGAGATCGCCCATCAGAACCGGGCGGCGCGAGCAGGCCACCCGGCTCAGCGGCACCGTACCGATCGGATGGAAAGTCGGGTCGACAATGAAGATTTCATAGAACTGATCGGGCAGTCCTTCGACCGTGCGCATATAGTCAATCGTCTGCCCCACCGTCCAGAAAGGCGGCACCGCGACAAGCTCCGAGCGCATCAGCCGGCCTGCGGTATCCTCGGGATAGCTCAGCCCTTTTTCAACCGGCGCACGATCGACATTGGACAGCAGGTCAAGGATTTCCGCCTTGTGCTCTTCCGACAGGTTTTCAAGAAGATAGACCGAGTCATCGGTTTCCAGCGCCGCAATCGCCGCGGCCAGCACCTGGGCCGGCAGGGCCGCAACCACCTTGTCGCGCAAGGACTCGTCAAGTTCGGGCAGAACATCGGGATTAAGCCGAGCGCCAAGGATATCGAGAAGCTGATAACGCTGGCGACCGCGCAACAGCCCCAGCAAATCCGCCATATCGGCAGCATGCAGCGGCGTTACAAGATCGGTGATCGCTTCTTCATCGCCCACATCGAGCGCATCGATCACCGCATGCACGAACCCCGGCGTCAGCGCATAGACCGCATCGCCATCGGTACCGTTTGCGATGTCTTCTTCAGGTTCGGGGGCGGCGGTGTCCTGCACCTTTTACTCACTCCATTACATAGCCCACTGGATTACATAGCCTGCTGGCTGGCGCTGGCCCGGCTTTGCGCGTCAACCACCGCCAGCGCGCTCATATTGACAAGCCCGCGCGTCGTTACCGTATCGGTGACGATATGCACGGCATTGTTCAACCCGATCAGGATCGGCCCGACACTCAACCCGTCCGTCATCACCTTGGCCAGATTAAAGGCGATATTGGCCGAATCGAGATTTGGCATGATCAGAAGATTTGCACGTCCATGCAATGTGGAACCGGGAAAGACTTTTTCACGTACCGGTTCCGACAATGCAGCATCGGCATGCATCTCCCCATCGACTTCAAGTTCGGGGGCCGTCTCCTTCAAAATCCGTAACGCAGCACGCATCTTGTCGGCCGAGGGCGTATCATAGCTGCCGAAATTGGAATGGCTGACAAGCGCCACTTTCGGCTCCATCCCGAAACGCTGCACCTCTTTTGCGGCCAGCACCGCCATTTCGGCAATTTCCTCAGCTGACGGATCATATGTTACATTGGTATCGGCGATAAAGACATGCCCCTGCGGCACGATCAGTAGTCTGAGCGCCGAACAGTCCTGAATTCCCGGCGCCAACCCGACGACCCGGCGCACAATATCAAGATGCAGATCGTAAGGCCCGAAGCTGCCGCACAGCATGGCATCGGCATCGCCAAGCTCGACAGCGAGTGCGGCAACCGCCGTCGCGCGCGTGCGCGTGATCAGCCGTGCCATATCCTCCGACACGCCATTGCGGCATTGTCGCTCGTGATAGGTCTGCCAGTATCTGTCGTAATTGGGATTATCCGCGGGATCGATGATCTGCACATCCTTGTCCGCCACCATTCGCAGGCCAAGCTCCCTGAGCTTTGTCTCAATCACCTTGCGGCGGCCCACCAGTACGGGTTTGGCAAGCCCGTCATCGAGAACGATCTGAACCGCGCGCAGCACGCGTTCATCCTCGCCCTCCGCATAGGCAAGGCGCATCGGATCCATACGCGCGCCATCGAAAATCGGTCGCATCAGCTGCCCTGAGCGGAAGACGAATTCCGTCAATTGCGCCGCATAGGCCTTGAAATCCTCAATCGGGCGGGTCGCCACACCACTATCCATTGCCGCCTTCGCGACGGCAGGTGCAACTGTGGTAATCAACCGCGGATCGAACGGTTTGGGCAGAATATAATCGGGCCCGAAGCTCAACGCCTCACCGCCATAGGCCTGCGCCACAATGTCATGCGCTTCCGCCATCGCCAGATCCGCGATCGCCTTCACGCAGGCGACCTTCATCTCCTCATTGATCGTGGTTGCGCCAACATCCAGCGCACCGCGGAAAATGAAGGGGAAACACAGCACATTATTGACCTGATTGGGATAATCGGACCGACCGGTCGCGATGATTGCATCGGGGCGTATCCGACGCGCTTCCTCCGGCAGGATTTCAGGCGTCGGATTGGCCAGCGCCATGATCAGCGGATCCTTCGCCATCTTCGCCACCCAATCAGGCTTGAGCGTGCCTGGCCCGGAAAGACCCAGGAACAAATCCGCCTCCTCGATTGCCTGCTCAAGCCCGCCGGGCGCGACCTCACGCGCGAAGCGGGATTTGAACTGATCAAGATTATCACGGTCCTTTGTCACGATACCGTTCCGGTCACACACCAGAATATTATCGAGGCTGGCACCAAGCACCACAAGCTGATCAAGGCACGCCAACGCCGCCGCCCCCGCGCCGGAGCAGACGATCTTGATCTCCTCGACTTTTTTGCCGACCAGCCGCAGCCCGTTATAGGCCGCCGCCGCAACGCAGATCGCGGTACCATGCTGATCGTCATGAAAGACCGGAATACCCATCGTTTCCCGGCAGGCTGCTTCCACGATGAAACATTCAGGTGCCTTGATATCTTCCAGATTGATACCGCCAAAGGTTGGCTCCAATGCCCGCACCACCTCGATCAGCCGTTCGGGGTCATTGGCATCGACTTCGATATCGAACACATCGATGCCGGCAAATTTCTTGAACAGGACGGCTTTGCCTTCCATCACGGGTTTTGAGGCAAGCGGCCCGATATTCCCAAGCCCGAGCACCGCCGTGCCGTTCGAGACAACCGCGACCAGATTGCCCCGCGCGGTCATATTGGCCGCTTCGACCGGATCTTCGGCAATCAGGTTACAGGCGGCAGCAACACCGGGAGAATAGGCCAGCGCCAGATCCCGCTGATTGGCCATTTTCTTGGTCGGCTCGATACGCAGCTTCCCCGGCGTCGGCCACCGGTGATATTCCAATGCCATCTTGTTCAGATCGTCCGACATAGCCCCTTTTCCCCTCGGCTGTTTGGTGAGTCGGTATTACTATATCGCGACAATGACAGAGCAATTAACGCAAAAAGCCCCGAAACAACCGTTTCAGGGCTTTTTTGAGATATTTTGTACAAATGGTGCGGTCGAGAAGACTCGAACTTCCACGGGTTTTACCCCACAGCGACCTCAACGCTGCGCGTCTACCAATTCCGCCACGACCGCTCAGAAGCGTGGGGAGTAGCAAATCATGGGCAACTTCTCAAGCCACAACTGCCCCCCGCATCCCATTCAGTGCAAAAAACTAGATACCGCCCCCATCGCTGAAGGTTTCAAGATGGATGCCACATTCGTCTTTTTCCTGACCGCGCCAGCGCCCCGCACGCGGGTCTTCGCCCGGCTCTACCTTTGAAGTGCAGGCCATGCAGCCAATCGACAGATAGCCATCGCGCACCAGCGGATGCGCAGGCAAACGGTGATCTTTCATATAGGCGTCCAGATCCTGCTGCGTCCAGCCCGATAGCGGATTAATGCGGAACTTGTCCTTCACCTGCTCGATCGGTGCCATATCGGCGCGTTCCTGCGTCTGAAACCGCTTGCGCCCGGTGATCCACGCATCGAACCCTTCAAGTGCGCGCGACAACGGTACCGTCTTGCGGAAATCGCAGCAGGAATCGGGATTCCGCGACCATAACACCCCGTCGGGATCGAGCCTGTCGCGGTCGGCGGGATGCGGGCCAATGGCGCGAATATCGGTCAGGCCAAGGCTTTCCTGCAACCGGTCCCGGTAGCGCATCGTCTCGCCAAACAGCTTGCCGGTATTGAGAAACAGGACCGGCACGGTCGGATCCACTTGCGCCAGCAGATGCAACAAAATCGCGGATTCCGCACCAAAGGAGGAAACGACGGCGATGCGCCCGGGAAATTCCTGCTGCGTCATAACCTGCAGCAACTCCTGCGCTGTCAACGCATCATAATCGGTTTGCAACCGCGCCAGCCGGGAGGGGGCTGATTGAACCACTGCTTCCACCTTTACGCCCTTTCAACTCACTGCGTCTTGCCACGACCGCCGCATATGGCGATCCGACCCGCGACACTTAAATACACATAATTGTAGTGTAATATAAATTATTCTTCACTATATTTGAGGTGAATTATATATAAGTCAAGCATCCCGCGTAATAAACAATATTTCACAGTTTGCCGGATGGTGCCGTGCCCTTCCTGTCAGTTGACACGGATGACACAGCCAGCCCGCAGCCAGCGCGCCCTCCGCCTTGCAAAGGGGTACGGTTAGCGTCGGATATTGCGGTGGTTATTGCTCGGCCAGCGCGGCGCGCCCGGCATCGGTCAGCTTGCAGACCAGCCAGTCCGGCTTGAGCGGGTTGGAAAACCACGGTTCCGCCCAGCCCCGCGCAATGCAGGCGCGGACGGTTTGCGGGGAAATTTCCTGCCCCTGCAGATCGAACAGTGGTAATTTGCCGCCCGGCTGATCAAGGCCACGGCGCAGATAGGCACGTTGGGCGCGGGACGGGCGCTGTTTTCCGCCGCCACCGGCTGCCCGATTGTCAGTTGTTGCGTCTTTGACCAGGCCTTTCGCGGGGGCAGTTTGAGGCCGGGCCTTTTTCGTCTGCTTGGAAGTCATCCGCCTCTTATCCGCCTAAAAACTTTGCAAAGCCTGAATCGGGCTGGCCGCCATTCAACCCGAGACCGCGTCCCTATCGGATACCCGCCGGTGTTGCGGTGCGGTCAATTTCCTGCAGGCTCCACTCAACCGAACGCCGCAGCACCTTGCCCAATGCCGCGTCAAAACTGCTGACGATATTGGCCGTATTATTGCCCGGAGCGGTAATCACCCGTTCAAAATTCTGCGAGGCGACAATCCGCGCATCGGGCATTTTAATCAGCTTCAGATTCAGCCGCACCCGAATATCGGGCGGGGTTTCCGTTTCAAAATATTCAGCCTGAAATTCACGCAGATCGGTTTTCAGCACATAGTCGGAGCGCAGCCCCACCGCCTGCGGGCCGACCGCGACGATCTTGCCTGAATTCTCGAATGATTCGACGAGCAGGGTCTGCACCATTTTGGGGGCACGGTCGCTCCATCGGCTGCCCGCGAAATATTTGATCTGGGTCGGGGCGGGGCGCAGCGCGATGCGGTCTGTATCAAGCCCGCGCGGCGCGGTCGGCACCTCGATCACAAGCTGAACGTCAACCGCCGGCGTTTCGGACGCGAAGCTCGATTTCGGTGTGAGATCATAAAGGTCCGGCGCCGGCCCCGATCCGGGCAGATTGACCAGCCCGCTGCAACCCGGCACGGCGAACAGAAGCAGCAACAGAAATGCGCGCACCCAGGCTGCGCGGGAAACAAGCTGTGAAGTCATTCCGGCCGATACTCCGATGCTGATGTGCCCAGGAGAAACCGCGCAGGGTCGCTTTCCACCCGCTGCGCCAGCCGCTCCAGTGTAACGACAAGCTGCCGCGCTTCGGTCACAAATAGTGTGAATTCGCGCAGCCCGCCGCCGGTGAAACTGTTGATCGACATCTTATTGTCTTTGAGGATCAGGTCCAGTTCGCTGGCCAGGCTGCCAATTGCCTGTGCCGAGCGGTTGGCCTCGGCCAGGAAAGTCTGCAGTTCGCCATCCAGATTGTCGAGCCGGCCCGACATCCTGTTCAGATTGGTGGAAATCACCGCCATATCATCGCTGATTTTCCGCGCATTGCCCAAAAGCGCATTGATATCCTCGCCGCGACCTGCGATCGCGCCGCTTACCGATGCCACATTGGTCAGGATATCAGTAATTGTCTGCCGGTTTTCCGAATTAACGAGCTTCGTGAGCCGGTCGACCAGAATAACCGCATTGTCGAGCAGTTGCGGTGCACCGGCAAAGAGTTCCTCAATACTCGATTTCTGCGCCGGCAGGGTCGCCACCTGCTCCCCCGGTCGGGGCGCAATCGGCGGTGCGGCGGGATCGCCGGCTGAAATCTGCACATACAGCACCCCGGTCACGCCAAAAAACTCAAGGCTTGCACTTGCCCCTTCGGTGACCGGCGTAGTCGCATCCACCTCGATCCGGACACGCACCTGCCCGGGATTTTCCGGATCGATCTGTATCTGCTTCACCTGCCCGACACGCACCCCCTGATATCGGACATCCCCCGCTTCGCTGAGCCCGGCGACAGACCCTTCGAAAAAGATATCGTAATAGCTGAAACGACGGTCGATTTCGATCTTGGCAAGCCACAGGGCAAAGCCCAGCGCCCCGACAATGATCAGCAGCGTAAAACTTCCGATCAATACGTGATTGGCCCGCGTTTCCATCGCCTAGCTATCCTCTTGTTTGGGATCAGGTTGTTTGGGTTCAAGTTCGGCCGCCCGCGCCCGCGCCCGCGGGCCATGAAAATAGTCCCTGATCCAGGGATGGGAGTGCTCCAGCATTTGGGCCATGTCACCTGTCACAATCACCCGCTTTTCAGCCAGCACCGCAATACGGTCGCAAATCGCATTGAGGCTGTCCAGATCATGGGTCACCATGAACACTGTCAGCCCCAGATTGCGCTGCAGCTCCAGGATCAGATTATCGAACGCCGCAGCCCCGATCGGATCAAGCCCCGCTGTCGGCTCATCCAGAAAAACAATATCGGGATCAAGCGCCAGCGCGCGCGCAAGCCCTGCGCGTTTCCGCATCCCGCCCGACAATTCAGAAGGGTATTTGTTGCACGCATCGGGCTGCAGGCCCACCATGCTGATCTTCATCGCCGCGAGCTCATCCATCAGCCCTTCGGAGAGGTCGAGATGTTCGCGCATCGGCAGCATCACATTCTGCGCCACTGTCAGCGATGAGAACAGCGCCCCGTCCTGGAACAAGACCCCCCAGCGCCGCTCGACCATCTGCCGTTCGGCGGCAGCCAATTCATCAAGTTGTTGCCCGAATACCGCGATCGTGCCCGCACGCGGCCTGTTAAGGCCGATGATGGTACGCAACAGGACCGATTTGCCGGTTCCCGATCCACCGACAATCCCCACCACCTCACCTGCGAAGATGTCGAGATCGAGCCCGTCATGGATAACGGTTGCGCCAAATTGCGTCCGCAACCCGCGCACCGATATGACCGGCCGCCCCGCATCCCCCGCACTCATAGCCCGAGCACCGCGAAATAGATGGAGAAAAAGGCATCGACCACAATCACCATAAAGACCGACTCAACCACTGATTTCGTTGTCAGCCGGCCGACAGATTCCGCGCTGCTTTCCACCTTCAGCCCCTCAAAACAGCCAATCAGTCCGATCATCAGCGCAAAAAACGGGGCCTTCACAATCCCGACCAGAAAATGCGACAGCGTTACCCCCTCATAAAGCCGCTCGATATAAAGGCCAGGCGAAATATCAAGCGATACCCAGCACATCACCGCACCGCCGGCCAGCCCCATCATCGCACTGATAAAGCCAAGCATCGGTAGCGCAATGATCAGCGCAAGGATCCGCGGCAAAACCAGCATTTCCATCGGATCGAGCGCCAGCGCCCGCATTGCATCCACTTCTTCGTGCAGTTTCATGGAGCCGATCTGCGCGGTAAAGGCGCTGCCCGACCGCCCTGCCACAATGATGGCGGTCAACAGAATGCCGATCTCGCGCAGTACCGAAATCGCAACCAGCTCGACCGTAAAGATTTCCGCTCCGAACTGGCGTAACTGCGTCGCCCCCTGATAGGCAAGCACGATCCCGATCAGGAAGGAAATCAGCGCCACAATCGGCACCGCATTCAAACCGACCTGTTCAAGGTGATACACAAGCGAGGTCAACCGCACCCGCGCAGGCTGCCGCACCGCACGCCCAAGCGTTGCAACTGTCAGTCCGAAAAAACCCAGAAGGTCGCGGGTTTCACGCCAGGCATCAAGGACCGTTTCGCCAATTTCCGCCACCACATGCAGAAAGGCATTACCGCCTTCGGGCTCCGCCGGATGCGGCTTATCATTGGCCGCGACCCGCGCGATCAGCGCAGCCTGATCTTCAGTTGCGTTCTGCAGCCGGACCTGCCTGCCCGATTTTTCAAGCGCCTTCAGCGTACGATGGATCAGCCATGCTCCGGCGGTATCAAGCCGGCCCAGATCCCCCAGATCGAAATGCAGATCCCCGCCCCCGACATCAAGCAGCCTGCGCAGTTGCGCTTCAAGCGGGGCCAGCCGGGCAATTACCCAGTCGCCGGTGGCCCTGACCTCCACCCTATCTGCCTGTTCGGACCATTCCAGTGTCGCCATAAAGCCCCTAACCCCGCCTGACGGCCATGCCGCAGTTTGCCCAAGCCCATCCATAAGGGCAAGTAAGTGCGATGGAAAATCAGGGGAAAGATTGGCGCGCGCGGAGCGGCTGTGTAAATTGCCCGGCAAGAAAAACACATTTCACCCATGGGGTCCGGTTATGATTATGGCTTTCTGGCGCCGTTTCCTGCCTGCCATCATACTGTCTGCGTTGCTGACCACACATGCGCTCGCAGCAGAACGTGTGCGGTGGAACATGCAAAGCACCTATTCAGCCTCGCTTGTGCAACTCGGCACATTGGGGAAACGCCTGGAAGACCGGATCAAGGCGGTCAGCGGCGGCAAATTCCGCATCAAGTTTCATGAGCCGGGCGCACTTGTCCCGCCGCTTGAGACATTCGATGCGGTGGCGGCCGGTGCCGTGGAAGCGGGCTGGTCGACGCCGGGATACTGGGCGGGCAAGGAACCGGCGCTGCAGCTCTTCGCTTCCGTCCCCTTCGGACCCGGCGCGGGCGAGTATCTCGCCTGGTATTATTTCGGCGGCGGACGGCAGATGTTTGAAGAGATTTATGCCCGTCACAACATACACGGTCTTGTCTGCGGCCTGATCGCACCGGAAGCGTCAGGCTGGTTCCGCGAGGAAATCAACGGCATTGAGGATTTGCGCGGCAAAAAAATGCGGTTCTTCGGGCTGGGGGCACAGGTGCTGGAAAAACTCGGCGTATCGACCCAGTTGCTTGCGGGTGGCGATATTTTTCCCGCCCTCGAACTTGGTACAATCGATGCCACCGAATTTTCCATGCCTGCCATCGATCTTGACCTTGGGTTTTACCAGGCAGCAAAACATTATTATTTCCCCGGCTGGCATCAGCAATCCACCTTCTTTGAACTGATGATCAACAAGCAGGCCTGGGAAGCGCTGAGCGATACCCAGCGCGCGCAAATCGAAACCGTCTGCGGCGATTCGGTGCGCGAGGGGCTGGCAGAGGGTGAATATATCCAGTTCGCCGCGCTGCAAAGCCTGCGCGAGAAAGGCGTGCAGATCCACCGCTGGCCGCCGGAAATCCTGACCGCTCTGTCTGACGCCTGGGATGAAGTCGCCGCCGAGCAAAGCGCCGCCGATCCCGATTTCAAGCGGGTCTGGGAATCACTGCAAGCCTTCCGCGCCAACTATAAGGAATGGCGCGCGCTGGGCTATCTTGATTGATCCGCACCGCGCTGTACCGTCCCATGCAACAACTGCTTGCCCTCAGCAACGGCATTACCCGGCTGATCGAATGGATCGGCAGGATGGCGGCATTGCTGGCGCTGCCACTGATGTTTGTGATTGTCTATGACATCGTCAGCCGCAAATTGCTGAGCATCTATCCGGCGCTGTCGGACAGCATCTGGCATGTCAGCTCCACCAAATTGCAGGAGATGGAATGGCATCTGCACGCGGTGCTTTTTCTGCTGTGCCTCGGTTTTGCCTATCTGCGGGATCGTCATGTGCGGATCGAACTGGTACGTGAGCGTTTTAGCCCGTCTCTGCGTGCGGCAATCGAACTTGCGGGCTGTCTGCTGTTCCTGCTGCCCTATTGTTATCTGGTTGTCAGCTTCGGTATCGACTTCGCCGCGCGCGCCTTTCACTCGGGCGAGGTGTCCGCCGCGCTGACCGGACTTTCCCATCGCTGGCTGATCAAGGCGATGCTGCCGCTCGGGTTTTCCATTCTGGCGCTTGCCGCCATTGCGACGATGTGCCGGAACATCGTCATGCTGTTCGGGCCCGCGCATCTGCGCAAGCAGGCGGAGACGTGCCCGTGATTACGGAATTTGCCGACAGCCTGCCCATTCTGATGTTTGTTGCGCTGGCGGTCCTGCTGTTCAGCGGCTATCCGGTAGCCTTCATTCTGGGCGGGATCGGTTTGGCGTTCGGGCTGATCGGTATTGGTTTCGATATTTTCAACTATCGGCAGTTTTACCTGATCAGCTTACGGATTTTCGGCGGCTCCATGGAGAACATCGTGCTGGTCGCCATTCCGATGTTCATCTTTATGGGCACGATGATGGAGCGCACGGGCGTGGCCCGCGATCTGCTGAACGGCCTGCAAACCCTGACCCGCCGCCTGCCCGGCGGGCTTGCCCTGTCAGTCACGCTGATGGGGGTGATTCTGGCGGCGACCACCGGCATTATCGGCGCAAGCGTCGTGATGATCACGCTGATGGCGTTGCCGGTGATGCTTGAGCGGCGCTATCACATCCCGCTTGCCACCGGGACGATTTCGGCTGCCGGAACATTGGGCATTCTGATCCCGCCCAGCATCATGCTCGTCATCATGGCGGAACTGCTGTCGATCCCTGTCGGCACGACCTTTCTGGCGGCAATCGGGCCGGGGCTGCTGCTTGCGGGACTATATGCGCTTTATATCGTCGCGACCGCGCTGTTGCGCCCGCAGCATGCCCCGCCCCTGCCCCGTGCGGATGCCGGCGAGGATCCGTTATCTTTTGGGGAAACCGCGACTTTGCTGCTGCGCAGCCTGGTTCCGCCGGTACTGCTGATCACATTGGTGCTGGGCTCGATCTTTGCCGGTTTTGCCACCCCGACCGAAGCCTCGGGTGTCGGCGCGGTCGGCGCGGTACTGCTGGCGCTTCTGAACCGCCGGCTCAACTGGTCCATGCTGCGGGACGTGGCCGAAGACTCCGCGCTGACCGGCGCCATGCTGTTCGGCATCTTTGTCGGCGCGACCTGTTTTTCCTATGTGTTCCGCGCGCTTGGCGGGGAAGAGCTGATCCTCGATGCGATCGCGGCGACGGGTGCGGGGCCATGGGGCATTCTTATCGTGGTGATGGTGATCGTATTCCTGCTTGGCTTTTTCTTTGACTGGATCGAGATCACGCTGATCATATTACCGGTTTTTGCGCCGATTATCGCCGAGTTGGATTTCAGCGCCCATGTGGGCGCGCAAGCGCTGATCGTGCCCTGGTTTGCGATATTGATTGCCGTCAATCTGCAAACCTCCTTCCTGACACCTCCATTTGGTTTTGCCCTGTTTTACATGAAAGGGGTGGCGCCGCCCCATATCAGGATCGGGGAGATTTATCGCGGCATCATACCTTTTGTGATGCTGCAGCTTTTGGGGCTTGGGCTTGTCATCGGCTTTCCCGAAATCGCCCTGTGGCTGCCTGCGCAGGCGCTGCAATAGTTCCGCCTAACGCCGCAGCAGCTTGTCGATGAGCGCAATCTGCCGCGATACGGAGATCGGCAGATAGGATGTCATCTCGAGCTCACGATCCTCATAGACATCGCGGTCGGGATAGCGTTCACACCA
This sequence comes from uncultured Alphaproteobacteria bacterium, assembly GCA_947258435.1. GTDB lineage: Bacteria > Pseudomonadota > Alphaproteobacteria > UBA11222 > UBA11222 > CALAQW01. The sequence goes on along the minus strand of CAMYID010000015.1, from coordinate 16,097 downwards.
GGCAGCGATCGAACGGTCCCGCTCGCGCAGCAAATTGGCGATCTGCGGTGTGAACAGGCGCACCATCGCGGTGATCCACATATTGGTCGCAAGACAGGGGAACGTATGCTCGATGCGAAAATCGGGCAGCATCGCAATGACATCCTCGGCGGCATAGAAAGTCTCCCCCGTCACCCAGCGATTTACCGCAAAAAGCCCGATCGGATAGCCCTCGTCATTCATTGAAATAGAAATCAGATGGGCAATCGCGTCTGACCCGAGGGGACGTTCCGCCTCTCCCTCATAAGGGGCCGGACGCACCCCCTTTTTTATGGCCGCGGCGCGCAGAAAGGTATGAAAATGCCCATGCTCAAGCTCTGCCCCGCGATGCGCATGATAATAATACTGGCTGGCGCTTTCGCGATCGAATACATCCCCTTCGGGATAGTGGTTCCATTCATAGAATGTTTCCGACGCGGCAAGAATTTGCCCCACCACATTGGCGCCGGTCTTCTCAAGCAGACGGTAGCATTCGCGCACCTGCGCACCCGCCGCCGCCATGGCGGCAAGCTGTTCCCGCGAATAGGGGGAAAAAATAGCCGGATCCTGTTTCTCAACGCTTACCATCGGTAAAAACCCAAACTTCTGATGTGACACGGCACGCCTGCAGACAATCTACATAATAACCGTGCGAACAATCAAAAGCCTGCTATCCCCTCTTATCCCTATGCCAGTGCGACAAACTGTGCCTGTTCTCTTCGAACCTGTTTTTGTATAAGCAGGCGTTCGGTCGGCAGCGACCTGCCATCGGACGCGTTTAGGGCCACAGCCTGGCCCAGGGGCGCCATCGGCCATTTGACATACGGTTTTCAGGCACATAAGGAGCAGTTTATGTATCGTTTCGGAAGCAGCCTGCGCATGGTTGCGCTGGCATTCCTGGTTTCTTCAACTACCGCAGGCGGCGCTTTCGCACTTGAGGCTGGCAACGCAGCCAAGGGCGAGAGAGTATTCAAGAAATGCAAGGCCTGCCATACGGTTGAAGCTGGCGGCAAGCACAAGGTTGGCCCCAACCTTTCGGGCATCTTCGGCCGCGCGGCGGGCACAGCGGAAGGTTTCAACTTTTCTGACGCGATGGTCGAAGCCGGCGCGAACGGGCTGAGCTGGAATGACGAGACGCTGGAACAATATCTGCGCAAGCCCAAGGACTTCATTCCGAAAAACAAAATGGCGTTTGCAGGTTTGCGGAAAGACAAGCAGATCGCCAATGTGCTCGCCTATCTGAAAGAAGCGACGGCAGAGTAGAACTGCTCGAAGAATGCCGAAAAGCCTTGAGGAACTGGCGCACCTCAAGGCTTTTTTGCTAAGTGCAACAAGCAGAACCGGGCTGTCACGGGCCAGCGCACCTAAAGCAGGCCTGCTTCGCGGAAGTAGCGGGCCGCGCCGTCATGGAGTGGAATGGCGATACCGCCCCTGGCCAGCGTTTCCGGCGTCAGCCCCCCCAAGGAGGGATGTAGCTTTGCAAGCGCGGGCAGATTTTCCGCCAATGCCTTCACAAGATTATACGCATCGGTATCGGCGACCCTGAAGCGTCCGACCAGCACGAGACGCTGACCAAAGCTTGTAATATCCCCCTTGATGCCGGGATAGGTGCCCTGCGGAATTTTGATGGGCGCATAATAGGGTTTTGCGGCGGTCATCTGTGCGACAAGCGCCGCATCGATCGGCACGATATGCAGCTTGCAGCGCCGCAGTGCCGCCTGCACCCGCCGAGAGGGGCTAATCCCGACAAGCGGGACTGCCGCCAACTGTCCCGCACATAGCGCGTCAAGCGCCTCTTTCTCGGGAAACTCGGATGCCAGCTCAAACGCACCCAGATCCCAGTCAAGCGCGGCGAGCAAATCATCCATCACCACTCTGCGTTCAGTACCGGTCTTGCCGATATCAATTCGCTTGCCGCGTATATCCGACAGCGCGGCGATCCCCGCATCCTGTCGGGCGAGCAAAACAAGCGGCCTGCCGCTTAACGCAGCCAGCGCACGCATATTGGCAACCTTGTCTGCGCCCGCAAATCGCTTTGCCGTCCCCTCAAACGCAAAATACTGCCAATTGGACTGAACAAGCGCGAGATCGACCCGGGCGGCACGCAACAGGTCCAGATTTTCGACAGACCCCTCGCTCGGCGCGACGGCGCAAAATATTTTGTGTTGCGCGGTTTGCTTGTTCACCTGCGCGCACACGGCACCGCCGGTCCGAAAATAGCCGCCCTGCACCGGACCGCTGCCAAGCAGCAGCCGCTCCTGGGCATGGACCGCATGCCCTGCCAACAGCATGAGGCAAAGCCCCACGGCCAGACCCGCACGCCCCGGCCCCACGCCCCAACTCCACCCTTGCTGCTTCATTTCCAAACCCTGGCTGTTTAAGTTTCAGTAATGAAGCCTAAATTAGTATAGAAATGCTACTGTTTAAAGCCGATGTCCGGTGCAGGTGATGCCGGCAGGCAGCGCGCCGACATAGGCGAAAACCGGTTGCACGCTCTGTCAATGCCCGCAAGGCGGACAAGGAACTTGAATTGTACCAAAGTTGATAAAGTACAATATGTGACTTTATCGAGCGGTCGTATTATACTGTCAGGGGATGCATGCTGATACTCAAGGCATGACAGAAATTACGTCATGCTGCTTAGCATCTTATATTTGCCAACTTTTTTGTAAGCATAATGGACTATCGTCAAGACCTTTCACAGGAATTCCTCGAATTTGTGGAATCGCAGCCGCAGCAATCGCTCAAGCAGTTGCTGTCCCGGGTGTTGCAGAAGTCACGGCTGCTGACCGGTGCGGAAGCAGGCACGATTTTCATTGTCCGCCGCAAGCGAAGCAAAGCCTTTCTGCAGGCCTTGAACGTGCAGAATGACAGGATTCCGGTCAAACGTTCGGATTTCGAAATTCCGTTAAGCCATGACACGATTTCAGGTCATGTCGCGATGGCCGGGGAAACAATCGCGATCGACGATGTGCTGAAGATCCCGCCCGAAGCGCCTTACCATTTCGATCCGGCAAATGCGCCCGCCAATTACCCCACCCGCTCGATGTTGTGCTTCCCGCTGAAGAACTACACCGGCAAGGTGATCGGCGTGGTACAGCTGATCAACCGCATCTCCGCTGAAAGCGGTGAGATCATTCCGTTCGACCCCTATATGGGCAGCATCGTGGCACCGGTCGCCCGCATCGTCGCGACCAGTATCGAGCGTGCCGATATGCTTGAGCAGATCAAGGCGAAAAACCGCATCCTGCGTGAGCGCAACCGGCAGCTTGGCGAACAACGCAGTCATATCGCCACCTTGCAGTCCGAAACCGAGGAAGCCTTCATGCTGTCGATTGGCATGCTTGCACGGGCGGCGGAAATCCATGATGAGGGCACTGGCAACCATATCGTCAGGACCAATGAATATAGCTATTTCATTGCGCAGCAATTCGGCGCGCCCGCCGATTTCTGCGACGAAATCCGCTACAGCGCGCAACTGCACGATGTCGGCAAGATGAGCGTCGATCAGGCGGTTCTGAAAAAGAAGGGCCGGCTTGATGACCGCGAACGTAAGGAAATGGACCAGCATACAATCTATGGCCATCAGATCCTGAAGGACTCGCCGCGCCTTGAAATGGCCGCCGAGATTGCGCTCAACCATCATGAGGCCTGGGCCGGCACCGGATATCCGAACGGTCTGAAAGGTGATGCGATTCCGCTGTCAGCCCGCATCGTGCAGATCGCCGATGTTTATGACGCTTTGCGTGCCGAACGCCCCTATAAACCGGGCTTCAGCCACGAAAAGACCTTGGACATTATCCTGAACGGCGATGACCGGCTGAACCCGCGCGAGCATTTCGACCCGACATTGATCGAGCTGTTCGCCAGTACCCATCAGGGTTTTTCCGATATCTGGGATGACCTGAAAGACTGAAATCGGCAAACTGTTGCCCAAGTCACTGGCATCTTCCGCGCGCGGTTAATATAGTCCCCAGCATTGAATTCCTGACATGCGCCTCGCGCACCATCGATTTATCGGGTTCCGCCTATGTCATTATCGACCCTGATCAAACGCTTGCAGGACTTTATTCCCGGCTTTGTCCTGATATTTGCGCTTTTTCTGATCCTGGCCGACCCGTTCTTCATCATCACCAATGCGCGCAACGGCATTTTTGACCTCTATCAGCGGATTGAACCGCGCGAATATATCGACCCGCAACCGGTTGCGGGGGTCGGCGTCAAACATCTTGATATCGACGATGAAAGCCTGGCGCGGCTCGGCCAATGGCCCTGGCCGCGCACCTATATTGCTGAACTTGTGGCACGCGCGGCGAATGCGGGCGCCTATGCGGTGGTCTTCGATATTGTTTTTGCCGAACCCGACCGGACATCGCCGGACCAGTTTCTTGAACAGTTGGCCCAGATTCCGCAGTTGCAGAATGTCCGTGCGCAAATCGGCGAATTACCCAATCATGACGATATTCTTGCCGATATCCTGGCGCAGGCCAATGTGGTGACCGGGTTCACCCTGACCGATATGGAAAACAGCCAGGAACCGGTTGTCAAAGCCGGCTATTCCTTTGCCGGGGACGACCCCAAAATTTTCCTGCCGAAATTCTATGGCGCGGTGCCGAATCTGCCGAAACTCGAACAGGCGGCGGCCGGCAATGGCAGCTTTAACTTCATCGCGGAACGGGACAATATCATTCGCCGGGTCCCGCTTGTCGTGACCAAAGGCGAAAAGCTTTATCCAACGCTTGCAATGGAAACCCTGCGGGTCCTGCAGGGCGCCTCGACCTATATCATCAAATCGTCGGGCGCAAATATGACCGAGTCCTTTGGCGAACAGACCGGCATCAACGCCATTCGCGTGGGCCGGATCGAGATACCGACAACAAAAACAGGCCGCGTCTGGCTACATTACACAGAAGACAGACCCGAAAGACGGGTGCCGGTCTGGGAGCTTTTCAGCGAAGATTTCGACCCGCAGCGTATTGCCGGCAATGTGCTGTTTGTGGGGCCGAGCGCCGCGGGTCTGAAGGACTTGCGGGCAACGCCGCTTAATTCCGCCACTGCAGGGGTGGAGGTGCATATTCAGTTGCTGGAGCAAATCCTGCTTGAACATTTTCTGACCCGGCCCGACTGGGCGCAGGGGGCGGAACTTGTTTTTCTGATTGTGCTTGGAATCGTTCTGCTTGTGCTGCTGCGGCGGGTATCGGCAATTACCTGCGCCATTGTGGCGGGTGGCGGTATTCTGTTCGCCTTTGGCGCTTCCTGGTATCTGTATTCCGAAGAACTGTGGCTGCTTGACCCGGTCGGCCCGAGCGTCACGGTGGGGCTCATGTTCGTCACGGGCACACTGGTCAATTTCCTGCGCACCGAAGCGGAAAAGGCACAGGTCCGCGGTGCTTTCAGCCAATATCTGTCCCCCGCGCTGGTCGAGCAGCTTGCCGAAGAACCCGACCGCCTGCAACTGGGCGGCGAAACCCGCACCATGACCTTCCTGTTTTGCGATATTCGTGGTTTCACGCCGATCTCGGAACAGTTCAAGGGCAATCCGCAGGGTCTGACGCAATTGATCAACCGCTTTCTGACGCCCATGACAGACCTCATCCTGTCGCGCGAGGGGACGATCGACAAATATATGGGCGACTGCATCATGGCATTCTGGAATGCACCGCTTGATGTGCCCAATCACCCAATGCAGTCCTGCACGACCTCGCTTGAGATGATCCGCGATCTCAAGATACTCAATGCTGAGCTGAAAGAAGAAGCCGAGCGTGAAAACCGCCCCTTCCTGCCGATCAATATCGGTATCGGCCTTAATACCGGTGAATGCGTTGTCGGCAATATGGGTTCCAAGCAGCGCTTTGACTATTCGGTGCTGGGCGATGCCGTCAATCTGGGCGCACGCCTTGAATCGCAATCCAAGAACTATGGCGCGACGATCGTCGTCGGGGCGGAGACCTATGAATCGGTCAAGGATGATTTCGCGCTGATCGAACTTGACCTGATCGCTGTAAAAGGCAAAAGCGAGGCGGTACAGATCTATGCCCTGCTTGGCGACGCGGAAATGAAAAATGACAGCGACTTCAAAAACTGGTCCGCGCTGCATGCCGATATGATCACGGCCTACCGCGCGCAGAAGTGGGATGAGGCGCAAAATCTGCTCGACACGCTACGCGCCCGTGAAGACGCCAATCACGTTCTGTACGATCTTTATGCGGAACGGATTGCCGAATATCGGGCAAACCCGCCCGGCCCCGACTGGGACGGCGTTTTTGTCGCCACATCGAAATAACCATGCGGACTGTCATGATTGTAACTGCGTCGAACCCGGGCAAATGCGGCCATCTGGCCCGGTTTGCCACATATATCGTGCTGTTTTTGCTGCTGGCCACGACACTGGCCGCCGCGCAAATGCAGCGCAGATTTGCGTCTGCCGAAACGCAGGAGGCCGAACGCTTCATCGCCGATCTTGGGGCAACGGCCATCTCGGTTCTGCGGCAACCCGATCTGACCCTGAACCAGCGCGAGGCCCAGTTCCACCGGCTTCTTCGCTCAAAGTTCGATCTTGATTTTATCAGCCGGTTCGTCCTTGGAAAATACTGGCGGCAGATAACCCCCGAGCAGCAGGAAGAATATCGCGAACTGTTTGGCCAGTTCGTGCTTAAGACCTACGCCGCCCGGCTTGGCGGCTATGCGGGGCAACAGTTTCATGTAGCCAATGTCTATTCCGGCGGCAAGCAGGATATGGTCGTCCGTTCGGTTATCAGCGGCGGGTCGGGCCAGCCGCTGACCGCCGATTGGCGGGTACGGCATATTGACGGCACATTGAAGATTATCGACGTTTCGGTTGAAGGGATCAGCATGTCGATCACCCAGCGGCAGGAATTTGCCGCCGTCATTGCGCGTCTGGGAATGCCCGGGCTGCTGCGACAGTTGCGCGCAAAGGTCGAACGGCTGCCCGCGGAGGGGATCGGATGAAATATCGCTTCATACTTATCGCTGCCATAATATCCACCCTGACGATCAGCGGCTGCCGGGAGGGCGAGGAAGACGCATTCGCACGCGGCGACCAGGCTTATCAGCGCGGCGATTTCACGACCGCCCGGGCAATCTGGCAAACACTTGCCGATACCGGTCACCCTGCAGCGCAGTTCAATCTCGGTGTGATCTATGCCGATGGCCGGGGGGTTGCGCGCAATATGAGCGAAGCGCTCGACTGGTGGCAGAAAGCAGCCGATAACGGCCATCACAGTGCGCAGCATAATCTGGCGCTTACCTATCTGGCGGGTGACGGCGTTCGCGCCGATGCCGAGCGCGCCGAGCGCTATCTGCGGCTGGCCGCGGCATCGGGATTTGCGAATTCGCAATATACGCTAGGGAAATTACTGGCCGAGGGGCTGACAGGACCCGCCGATCCCGCGCAAGCCTTCAACTATCTCGCCCTGTCTGCAAAGCAGGGATTTGCGAAGGCCCAATACGGGCTTGCCAAATATTATCGCGACGGATTCGGCACCGCAGCCGACCCCGGGAAAGCGGCATTCTGGTTCGAGCAGGCGGCATTGCGCGGGCATGCGCGGGCGCAACGCCATATTGCACGCCGTCTGGCCGAAGGGGAAGGGGTTCCCCGCGACCAGGTGGCCGCGTTGACCTGGGCGCTGATCGCCGCTAAGCAAGGGATTGCTGAATCCGCGTCACTTGCGGAAAAGCTGCGCGCGAAGATGGGGCCAGCCCAGATAGCAGAGGCGGAAGCACGCGCGGCATCCTTCCGCAGCCGGTAAGGCGACACGGACTGGTTCGGTCGGCTGTCGAGGGATATTTTCCCGCAATCCGACAGCACCGGCAAGACAGGGTGAGGGGGTTATGAACGATCAGGCAATGAGTGGCTGCTCCGCGCGCCGGAAAGCGACATTGTGGGCGGTGACATGCCTTGTCGCGCTGACATTCTTGCCGCGGATCATGATGGCGACGGCTGCCGCCCAGGCCCAGTTCCCGCCCAGCCTGAGGGTCGATTTTCAGAATGCGGCGCAACTTGCGCAACAGGATGCCGCGCGTCTGGCCTATATGTCAGCAACAGTCCGCGATCCTGTACTCACGCAGCAAATGCAGGCTGAACAAAGACGCCAGTCGGCGGCCACCTTCAACTACATCGTCAATGCCGCCATCGCACAATATCCGCAAGCCGCGCCCGGTATCGTTTCGGCGGCAGTCGCGCACGCACCGGATTTACGCAATGAAATCATCGGGAGCGCGGTGGCATCCTTCCCCGGCTTCAGTAATCAGATCCTGTCGGCAAACCCCATGGCCGCGGCCCCGGCATATGCGCAGGCTCCCGCATATACACCCGCCCCGATTGCTGCGCCGCAGGCCCCTCTCCAACCTGCCGCACAGTTTTCCCGGCCAGCAGCCAATCCGCCCCGGCTGATGACCGAAGCGCCTGCGCAAGCCGCACGCGATTATTCACCGCCACCGCCCAGCCGCGATCCCAGCCCGGCCTTCTGGGATCCGTGGGAGCCGGTCAACCGGCCGCTTTTTGCGGTGCACCAGTTTCTCGATGATTTTCTGATCCGACCGGTTGCCGCCTCTTATGGCTGGATCACCCCTGCGCCCATCAAGGAAGGGGTCCGAAATGCATTTGATAATCTGCGCTCCCCCGTCATTCTCTTCAATGACGTCTTGCAGTTCGACATGTCGGGAGCCGGAACCACGCTGGGCCGGTTCCTGATGAACAGCACGGTTGGCGGGCTTGGCTTTTTCGATGTTGCCGAACGTATCGGGCATCCGGGCCATCCGGCCGATTTCGCACAGACGCTTGATCATTATGGTCTGCCCGCGGGACCGTATCTTGTGGTGCCCGTTATCGGTCCGGGCAGCATCCGCCACCATTTCGGCCGGATCGTCGATGTGGCAAGCAATCCGCTCACCTGGATCGATGCGGTCGACGAGCCGGTGAAGATCGGTCTGACGGTCGGCGATGCCATTACCTTGCGCGAAACACTGGTCGAACCGCTTGATGAATTGCGCGAAGATTCCCTCGACTGGTATGCGACTTTCCGGGCAACCTATTATCAGAACCGGGACGTCGCCTTGCGCAAGGGCAACACAATACCAAGCGCAACGGACAACGACCTGTTCGATTCATTCGAATAGCTTGATGCCGGTTCACTGCTGGCTGAAAAGGGTTGCAGACGGAAATCCGGTAATGTGTTGGCAAAACCGCGCCATCCGGTTGTTGCGGAGACGAGCATGCCCGACGAGACGGACATTCAGCGCCCCTATCTGCTGTTTCTTGGCGATGCGCATGACGATCTTGCCGCCAAGACAGCCCATGGCATTGCCGACTGGCGGCGTGAACACTGCGTCGGGCAATACCGGCTGCCCGGGTGCCGCGCAACGCTTGACTTGCCCGAATTAAGCCCCGGCGCGGCGGTGGCGGCGGGCGCACGCACCATGGTTATCGGCGCGGTCAATCCCGGCGGCCAGATTCCCGATAGCTGGATTTATGCACTGACTGAAGCGCTCGATAACGGGCTTGATCTTGCCAGCGGCATGCATGCCCGGCTTGAGGAAATCCCGCAAATCGCCGCAGCCGCCGCGCGAAATGGCCGCCGGCTTCACAATGTGCGCCATCCCGCCCACAGCTTTTCGACGGGCAGCGGACTGCCCCGTACCGGCAAAAGACTGCTGACCATGGGTACCGATTGCTCAGTCGGCAAGAAGTACACAGCACTTGCGCTCGAACGCGACATGCGCGGACGCGGGATCGATGCGGATTTCCGTGCGACAGGCCAGACGGGTATTCTGATTGCGGGTGCCGGGGTCGCGATCGATGCGGTGATCGCGGATTTCATCTCGGGCGCCGCGGAATGGCTGAGCCCGCCCGCCCCGGACAATCACTGGGATATTATCGAGGGACAGGGATCACTGTTTCACCCGTCATTTGCCGGGGTAACGTTGGGATTGCTGCACGGGGCGCAGCCTGACGCCTTCGTGCTGTGCCATGAACCCACCCGCAAGACCCTGCGCAATGTCGCGGCCCCCATACCCGATATCGCGGATTGCATCGATCTTATCTTGCGACTTGGCCAGATGACGAACCCGGCCATTCGCTGCGTCGGGATCGCGGTGAACACGGTCGCCTTGCCCGACGATGCAGCGCACTCCCTGCTGCGCGAGATGGAAAATGCGTATCAGCTGCCCTGCATCGACCCGGTGCGTGATGGTACCGGCCCCATCATCGACCGGCTGTTGCAAGAGGTGTGAACGGGTGCGGCAAAGACATATCACCACCGAAAGCTGGCCGATCCGAGGCAGTTTCACGATTTCGCGGGGCAGCAAGCGCAGTGCCGATGTCGTCTGCGTGACAATTGAGGAAGACGGGTTCACCGGACGCGGCGAATGCGTGCCCTATGGCCGCTATGGCGAAACGCGCGACAGCGTCACCGCCGCCATCGCATCCGTGCCGGTCGCAATCACGCGTGAGGCGCTTGCCGATGCCCTGCCGCCCGGCGCGGCGCGCAATGCGCTTGATTGCGCGTTGTGGGATCTTGCGGCAAAAAAAGCCGGCAAGCCGGTTTGGCAACTGGCGGGGTTGCGCGCGCCTACCCCGGTCACGACCGCCTTTACCCTCAGCCTTGATGAGCCCCGCGCCATGGCGACGGCAGCGGCTGATGCGAAAGAGTTTCCGATTCTGAAGCTCAAACTCGGGCCCGACCGGATTGTTGAAACGGTGACGGCGATCCATCACGCTGCACCCGATGCCAAGCTGATCGTCGATGCGAATGAGGCATGGGATATCGATCTGCTCGCCCAGGTCGAACCTGCATTATGCGCGCTGAATGTCTGCCTGATCGAACAACCGCTCCCCGCAGGCAATGATGCGGCGCTTGCGGGCTTTCCCCGCAAGCTGACCCTGTGCGCCGATGAATCAAGCCACGGCACAGACAATCTTGCCGACATTGCCGCGCGCTATGACGCGATCAACATCAAGCTCGACAAGAGCGGCGGACTGACCGCCGCACTGGCGCTTGCCCGGGCGGCGCGCGAGGCGGGGCTTGGCATTATGGTTGGCTGCATGGTGGGCACTTCGCTTGCCATGGCGCCCGCCCTGCTGCTGGCGCAATTTGCCGATTATGTTGATCTTGACGGGCCGCTATTGCTCGCCCGCGACCGGGAGCCGGGCCTGCATTATGCGGCCCACGGTCAGCTGTTCCCCGCCGCTTCGGCGCTTTGGGGCTGAGCGGCCAGAACATCGCCGTCCCACACCCGCGCCAGCCGAATGGCCGCAAGCGCGCCGGCCGCACATAACAGCGCCATCCCCAGATAGGCAAAACCGCCCCACGCCTGATAGGCAACGCCCGACAGATAGGTGACCGCACCGATCACCAACCCCGCCGACAACGCCGCATAAATGCTTTGCGCGGTTGCCGCGAGACCGGGCGGCGCGGCACGGCTGAGAAAATGCATCGCCCCCAGATGCGTCGCCCCGAAGGTAAAGGCATGCAGACACTGCATCAGCATAAGAACAGGCAATGCGGGCGTGAAGGCCGTCACGCTCCAGCGCAGAATGCCCGCAACGCCGCCAACTGCGATGCACCAGGCCGGACCGAGCCGCGCGACAAAGGGGGCCGCAACCAGAAATAACAGGATTTCAGCGACAACCCCGATCGCCCACAGGATTCCGATCAAGCTGTCGTCAAGCCCCGCCTGCCGCCAATGAAGCGTACCGAAAGCGTAATAGACCGCATGCCCGCCTTGAATAGCAGCGGCCGCCAGCACGAACAGCAAGAACTGGCGGTGCCCGCAGAGCCCGAGCGCCGCCGACCAGACATGACGGGAGGACGGGAAACGGCGACTAACGTCCGTTTGCCCATCAATCCCCGGGCTGCGCCGCTCCCCTGGCAGCAGACAGGCCGCCCCCACCGTTAGCGCCGCAGCCACAAGCACCATGCCCCAGATTTGCTCGGCACCCGCGCCTGTCACCTGCGCCAGAAACCAGCCGCCCCCCATACTGGCGGCAATAAAGCTGATACTCCCCCACAAACGCACCCGGCCATAATCGAACCCGTCGAGCGGCGCGCGCTGCAATGCCAGCGTATCGATAAGCGGCATCATCGCCGATAACAGCGCGTTCGCGATCAGGGTCACAAACAGGATCGACCAGAAGCTATCGGTCAGGCCATAGAGCGCGAACCCCGCCAAACACCCCGATGCAAGCGCGACAAGCGGCCCGCGCCGACGCCCCAGGCGATCCGCCGAAACCGCGATCACCGGTCCCGCAACCACCCGCAGGCCGAGCGACAGCGCCAGGATCAGCCCGATATCATCCGCACTCAACCCGCGCGCGGCGAACCAGACCGGCCAGTAAGGCAGATGCACCCCCATCACAAGGAAGATACAGATATAAAACAGGCTGATCCGGGCGGCAGGAAACCGCGCGCCCGTCCCGTTCGCTCTGTTATGTGGGGCACCGCTCATGGCAGGAGCCATGCCGCAAACAGGGGACAAAGTAAATGCCCCTGACCGGGTCCCTTCCAGTGGGCACGGACTGTTTCAGCGCATGCCTAACCGAATTTCGGCATCACCTTGGTTGCATAAAGCTCGAGCGTCTGCATCAATTTGTCATGCGGCAACAGCCCGTTATAAGCCCAGCCAAAAATCCAGTTAACCGGCAGCCGCTTGGTCAGTGCCTCCATCTGGCGGCAAACGGTATCCACGGTGCCGACAAGCGCATAGCCCATATCGAGATAATTCTCATGCGCAAAATTATCCTCACCTGTATCAGGGTCAAGCATACCTTCCCCGAAATGGAACGGCGCGAACCATTGTTCGCCGCAATAGCGGCCCGAATCGGTCCAGAGCTGCAATGCCTCCTCGTCGCTGTCTGCAATCACGATATCGCGCAGGATCCCGATCCCTTGCCCGCGCGGCTTGCCCGACACTTCCTGATAGGCATCGATCAGCCGTTCCTCAAGCTTGGGGTGCAATGGCGGCAACACCGCCGTCGCCCCTTCCGCCGCACACCAGCGCACGCTGCGTTCAGACGAGGCGAAGGGCTGAAAGATTTCCGGATGCGGTTTTTGCAGCGGCTTGGGCACGACGCCGACCTGCTTCACGACACCATTTTCAATACCAGCGCCATATTTGTTGGTGAAGTCGACATCCCACGGCGTTTCGCCGGGCGGGACATTCCAGTATTTGCCCTGATAGCTCAGCAGATCCTCGGTCCAGCATTTCTTGATGATGGTGAAGCATTCTTCGAACGCGGCGCGATTGGCCGCATCGATCTCATCATGCTGATGCGGGCTCGCGCCGTGAATCCCGTGCGTCTGCTGCGCCATGATATCGACCCAGCGACGCTGATAGCCGCGCGCAAAGCCAGCGCAGGCCCGCCCGCCCGTCATATGATCAAGCATGGCAATATCCTCGGCCACCCGGATCGGGTTATTGGCAGGCAGCACGATCCCGAGCTGACCGACCCGGATATTCTTCGTCTGCATACCAACAAACAAATCAAGAAGGATCGGATTGTTCGACATCTCGAACCCTTCGACATGGAAGTGATGTTCGGTAAAGCTGATGGAATCGTAACCTGCCTCATCGGCGAGTTTTGCCTGCTCGCTCAGCTCCTTCAGCATCTGCTGATAAAGCTCGGGCCGCAGGCCGACCATCCCCTCTTCCATTTCCTTCTTGCTACCGACAGATGGCAAGTAAAACAGTGATGTCCTCACACGCGCCTCCCCTTCCTGGCAAATGGCTTCACGCCTTGATACGACTATTATCCGAACGCAACGCATGAGGGTCAATCCGCAGGCTGCTGCGGATTTGCGTCAGATCGCCGCGCGTTCTAGAGTTTATGCGGTTCATGCGGGGCTCGTTGCAAAATCAGGGAGGATGTCATGAAACATAACGACGAGGCGTTACCCGGCACCGCCCAAGCCGAACAGGTGATCGAATGCGCCGCGCCGCCATGCCTGATGCGCGAAGTCGACCCCGCCTATTTCTGGCACACTCCGGAAACGCCTTCGGAAGAGAGAACTTCTTGCGACAAGGTGGAAGAGCGGTCCGCGCGATAATCGCGGACGGCGTCGGAAACACTGGCCGCATAGCTGACAAGCGGCGGCGCCACGCCATAGGCCGATAATGCCTGCCGCACTGCCGGCGAGGCACTTGTCAATACGCAACCCACACTGCTATTGGCGGCCTTTTGGGCAAGATTGCAGATAACATTAGCCGCAGTCGAATCGATCAATGACACCGCATCAAGGTCGATAACAAGCAATCGATGGGTATCAGCGATCCGATCAAGCACCGCACCGATCGCCGCCGAAGCGCCAAAGAAAAGCGCTCCCGAGATCCGGTAAACGAGGATTTCCGGATCCGCAACCACGCCAGCGTCATAAGATGGCCGCTTGTCGCCAGAATTATCGGCGCGATCAGACAGAACCAGGGGCGCATGTGTCTCGATCCCGATCTCCTTCGACATGCGGTAGATAAACAGCACTGAACCCAAGGCAAATCCAACAATGATCGCCTCGGTCAGATCCCGGAACACTGTCAGCAAGAATGTCGAAACCAGAACAAGCGCGTCGCCGCGTGACGCACGCAGAAGCATGACGAATGCATGTTTTTCAACCATATCCCAGGCAACCACCGCAAGCACCCCCGCCAGGCTCGCCAGCGGTATGAAGGCGGCAAGCGGTGCTGCAATCAGCATGAAAAAAAGCAGCGACAGCGCATGCAGCATGCCGGCCACCGGCCCATGCGCACCGGCACGTACATTGGTTGCCGTGCGCGCGATCGTGCCGGTCACACAAAAGCCGCCGGCAAATCCGGAAGCGATATTGGCGACCCCCTGTCCAACGAGTTCGCAGTTGGAACGGTGCCGCCGCCCTGTCATGCCATCGGCGACCACAGCCGACAGCAAAGACTCGATCGCACCAAGCAACGCGAAACCTATGGCGTTCGGCAGCACGGCAATAATTTTTTCCAAACCGAATTCAGGTAGAGCAAAAGGCGGCAGTGACGGCGGTATACCGCCAAATTCCGACCCGATCGTTGGGACCTGAAAATCAAGCGGCGCTGCCACGATGGAAGAAAGTGCGATGGCGATCAGCATAGCCGGCCAACGCGGCCAGCGCGCCTTGAGAAACAGAATGCAGCTGATGGTAAGCAGCGCAAGGCCGAACGATGCGGCGCTCCACCCCGGCAAGCCGTGCCAGAGCATGGGAATCTTCTCGACAAGCGGTCCGGGCTCGGGGCCATCCAGTGTCAGCCCGAGAAGCGGCTTCAACTGGCTGGCGAAAATGATTACCGCGATCCCGGCAGTAAAACCCACCGTTACCGGATAAGGGATGAATTTTATAAAGGTGCCGAGCTGCAGGAAACCGATAGCGAGCAGCAACCCCCCCGAAATGATTGTCGCGAGGACCAGCCCGTCGACCCCGTGCATCTGTACAGTCGCCGCGACAAGCACGATGAATGCGCCCGCAGGACCGCCGATCTGAAACCGGCTGCCACCCAGCAGGGAGACAATAAAACCGCCGACAATCGCTGTATAAAGCCCCTGTGCCGGCGTCACCCCCGAGGCGATCGCTATCGCCATGGACAGGGGCAGGGCCACAACCGCAACCGTCAGGCCGGCCACGGCATCCGATCTGAATTGGCGCAAGCCATAACCTTCACGCAACACAGTGACAAGCTTGGGGGTAAAAAGCGCTGCAAAGCCGGGCTTTGCCGCCGCCGGTCTACTTCGCTCACTGCGCGCGGGGCGCATCCGCCGCATTGTCATCGCTGCATGACTACCCTGTTATTTCGCGACAGCCCGGTCTACGCATCAATTGATCTTCTCACCGTCGGCCGTATCGGCGCGAAGCCGGACACCGCGCCCACCTGAATGGCTTGTCGTATTTTCACTGATAAGTTCAATCCCCGCACGTTCCAGCCCCGCAACCACCTTCGTCAGACTTTCCACGGTGCCGCGTACATGACCGCGACTTGCCTCCATCCGCTGAATCGTCGGCAAGGAAAGCCCTGCCAGTTTCGCAAGCGCCATCTGGTCGATCCCAAGCAATGCGCGCGCCGCGCGCATC
>CAMYID010000014.1 GCA_947258435.1 uncultured Alphaproteobacteria bacterium | reverse complement strand
TCCGCGCCGCTTTTTTCCGCGCCACCGGGCGCTTCCTCGATATTCAGCTGCTTGACCACACCATCATCGACCAGCATCGAATAGCGTTGCGAACGCATGCCCATGCCCGCTTTTGTCAGGTCGAATTCAAGCCCGAGCGATTTTGTAAATGCCGCGCTGCCATCAGCCAGCATCAGAACATTGTCACCAACATTCTGATCCTTGCCCCACGCACCCATCACGAAGGCATCATTGACCGACAGGCAGGCAATCGTATCCACGCCCTTCGCCTTGATATCACCTGCATTTTGCACATAGCCCGGCAAATGCTGGTTCGAGCAGGTCGGCGTAAATGCACCCGGAAGTGCAAACAGAACGACTTTCTTACCGCCAAACAGCTCCGCTGTGCTGACAGGTGCCGGACCCTTTTCGGTCATCTGCGTGAGGGTCCCTTCAGGAATTTTGTCACCAACTTTAATTGTCATTTTAAGTCTCCCCTTCCTCGACTGAACTGCAATGGATAGCGACCACTGAGCTGTTTTGGTCATTCAGCAACCGTGACATGTAACTTAGTCGCATTTGCGCCCGGATAGCAAAAGATTAGCCGGGCGACGACAGATTATCCGACAGACCCAGGCTTCGTGCTTTTCGCGCGAATGAGCGACTGAACAAGCTGTCAGATAGTCAGTTGGAAATTACCGTCTCAAATTCAATCCCCCGCCCCTGATCGGCAAGGGTAAAGCGGGCCAGATGCCCCTTAAGCGATGCACCGGGGACCAGCGCGGTTACCGGCACCCTGAACCTGGCCTGCAAACCATCCGCTGTCAGTTCGGTTTCAGGCGCGGCAAACAAAAATGCATCCGTGCCATCGACAAACAGGTCCGGTGTCTGAAAGCCTGTCTGTGATTGCGCCGTGACAGCAAGCATTGCCGCCTGCGCAGTTTCAACAAGCTCAACTGATTGAATCCTTAAAGAATCATCGACGGCACCGCCATCTGATTGCAGGCGGGGCACCTGCTGCAACGCCCGCTCCAGCCGTGCCGCTATTTCCGGATCTGACTGTAAGGCCCCGGGGACAATTGTCAGTGTCAGATCCGCCTGCTCCGGCACGCAGATCTCAAGACACACCGCATAGCGCGCCTGCAAATGCAGACGCACAGGCTTGGCGGGATCGACAGGATACAGCCGGAATGGCAGCACGACACCATCGTCATAACCATAGGATTCCAGCCCGTCCGTCACGAAACGGGTGGGCACCGGCCACAAAATTTCGGGAGTTTGCGCGTTCTCGACCGATAACCAGCTGAATTGCGGCGGCAGCCCGGCTTCACCGGCCGCCCGCCAGTATGTCTTCCAACCGGGGCGTGTGATGATCTCAATGCCGCCCAAGAGCTGCGCCCGGTCCGCCTTGCCGACCGGTGCGGCCCGCAAATGAATCTCTGAAAAGCGTTTCTGGGGCCAATCGCGCGCGATCCCTGCCCGGGCGGACAGGTTCAGCAGGACCAGCATCGCAAGCAGCAGCACGGCGGCGATCCCGCCCGCGGCAGGAACACGCACCAGGAACCGGCAGATCAGAAAATTCAGTCGCATAGCGGGCATATAGCGAAAGACGGCATCAATTGCCAATTGCCATGGGCGCGAAACCGATCAAAGTTTCGTGCCCGCCGCGGCAGCTTTTTCAGCTTACCTGGCATTGGGCGCGCAACTTCACGGTCTGTATTCACAGTCCGCATTCAGGGTCCGCATTCACAATGTGCGTTCAAGTACGATCTCGTCATGCAGGGGGATATCGTTCTTCCCGATCAGCGGCACACCGGATTTGCGCTGCCTGTTCACATCCATGCCGCCACAGTTGATAGCCGACATACGGAAGCCGCGTTTCTGATAAAAGCCGAGCGCACGCAGATTGTCGTTTGTGGTAATGACCCAGATCTTGCCGCACCCTTCAGACTGCGCCAGAACGGCCAGGGCCTCCACCAGCGCCGAGCCCACCCCCTTGTCGTCGACCAGACTGTCGAGCGAAACAAGCTCGCAACTGTCGCCCTCGATATCATAGGTCAGAAGGCCCACCGGCTCGGTCCCCTCGCGGGCGACAAAGCCCGGGCAATCGCGAACATCATGCCGTTTGCCGTTACTGAAAAAGATCGTCGAGCCATTGCGCGCGGTGATCAGTTCGCCAACCCAGTCGCGCTCTGCCCTTGTCAGCCGCTCAATCGTCAGTGACGTCTCATCGCCACCCGCAATCATCTGCAGGATCTTCTCCCGATCCCCGTCAAGCTCGGGCGGGCGGCCGCGGCTGACCGGATCCGCGAAAGCTGAAAGTTTGATCGGGTTGCCGGCCATTTTCAGCTCCCCCGCCACCGGGTCGACAGCGGATACCACCATATTGCGGTCAGCAATTTGCGGATCGGAAAGAATCTGCGCCACATTGTTGATCGGGCCGCAAGGAACCCCGGCCGCTTCAAGAACGGCCAGCCAATGCGCGGTGGGCTGTCCGGTCAATTGCGCCTCGATCGCCTGCTTCAGGGCCGCGACATTGTCGTTGCGCAACGGGCCGGTGACAAATCGCTTGTCGGACGCCAGGGCCGGTGCACCGATGGCGTCCGCCAGCTGTGCGAACAGCTTGTCATTCCCGGCCGCGATAATCACATGGCCATCGGCAGTCTGATAGGCCTCGAACGGTGAGATCGAGGGGTGCCGCGCGCCGATAGGGCCGGGAACCTCCCCGGTCGCGAAATAACGGGCAATGGCATTTTCAAGAATTGCGACCTGGCAATCCAGCATCGACACATCAATCTTGAGGCCACGGCCTGTCTTGTGGCGGTGGTGCAGCGCCGCATTAATGCCGATTGCTGTAAAAAGCCCGGCCGTAATATCGCCAACCGAACTGCCCACGCGGGTTGGCGGACCGCCGGGGTGCCCGGTCAGGCTCATGATACCGCCCATCCCCTGAACCACCATGTCATAGGCGGGGCGCGGGGCATAAGGGCCGGTATGGCCAAAGCCGCTGGTTGCCGCATAGATCAGCTGCGGATAGCGGCTTTCCAGTTCAGCCCAGCCATAGCCAAGCTTTTCCATCGTCCCGGCGCGGAAATTCTCAACCAGCACGTCCGCCCTGAACAGTAATTTCTCGAAAATCTCGCGGTCGGCAGGGGCTTTGAGGTCAAGTGCAATAGACTGCTTACCGCGATTGAGCGACATGAAATAGGCGGAACGGTCCTTCACAAACGGCCCGATCGAGCGGCTGTCATCGCCACCCGCGGGCGTTTCAACCTTGATAACCTCGGCCCCCAGATCCAACAGCACCATAGTGCAGTAAGGCCCCGCAAGAACCCGTGTCAGATCGATTACGGTAACCCCTTCCAAGGGGCCGGATTGACTCATCGACATACTCCCCGCACCACCGGTGCCATCGGCAACTCACGCAAACCGCGCAGATCCCGGCCCATAGGCGTCATTCCCCGCGTGAACAGCGTGTCAAACCGTTTATCGGCCGCAATCACAGACACTGTTCACTAACGCTCTTCTTCCTCTGCCCGGCCATCCCCGCAAACCTGTTGCTCTTCGCAGCCTGACAAACGTTTCCCATCCAGTTTCCGGTCCCGGCGAACACGGTTTGTTGTCGCCTGCCGCCGTGCCTGCTTTGGCAGCCCGTGCAGACTTCTGTTCTGTTCTGCGCGTTTTTCTTTTTCCTGCCGCCTGCGCTGTTTACGCCGCCGGTTCAGATTCA
Source organism: uncultured Alphaproteobacteria bacterium (assembly GCA_947258435.1). Lineage (GTDB taxonomy): Bacteria > Pseudomonadota > Alphaproteobacteria > UBA11222 > UBA11222 > CALAQW01. Next base: position 120,657 of record CAMYID010000014.1, on the reverse strand, counting down.
CAATTTGCGCCATACCGATCCGCTTTCAGCCGGTTCCCCGCTCGAATAACGTGATGCTCCCGCCAGATCAAGCTATGCGTGCGGAATCGGGGTATCTTAGCGATAAAAGCAAAATATTTGGTAAGTAGCGGTTGTATTGCGATTTTCACCGCAACATATCACCGCCAGACGGTGTTGCATGATATCGCAGTCCCGGACAGGCCTTATCGCATAAACGCCTGACTATTGGCCGCATGCCGCAATCGGCAAAAAAATCATTTTTTTGCTACGTTAATGGATGAATTCAGGACTAAAACTGTCGCAAGGACGCAGCCTGGTACCGGCGCGCGCCAATCGAGGATAAGCCAACAGGAAGCAGCGGGACATCCCGCCCGATCTGGAGCAACATGTGAAAAAGATACTTATCGGCTTTGCGCTGACGCTGACGGTGATCCTGCTGGCGGCCCTGATCGTGCCAGGCTTTATCGACTGGAACCGCTTCAAGACCGATATCGAGACCGAGGCCCGTCAGGCGACCGGGCGCGAGCTCAGCATCGGCGGCGATATCAGCTTTTCGGTATTGCCCACCCCGACGCTGGCGGTGGAAGAGGTTACGCTGGCCAATATTGCCGGTGCCAGCGAAACACCGCTACTGCGTCTGAAAAGGCTGGATGCGCAGATCAGCCTGCTGCCTTTGCTGACGGGGAAAATTGAAATCGCCCGTTTTGAGCTTGAGCAGCCAGAAATCTTTCTCGAAATTACGCCCGAGGGACAGAATAACTGGACCTTCGCGACCGCGCCGCAGACTGATGATGCGCCGATGCCCGACGCATCCGACGATCAGCCCGCAAGCAACGGATCAGCCCCCGACATCCGCCTGGACGAGCTTAATATCCACAATGGCGCGGTGACCTACGCCAACCGACAGACAGATACCCAGCTTCAGGTTACGGGAATCAAGGCGACATTATCGGCCAATTCGCTGCAGGGACCGTTCACGATCGATGCGTCGATCAATATGAATGGCCTGGCGCTGGCGCTGGAATCGTCAATCGGCAGCCTGGCAGGCACGCGCGCAACCCCGGTCACAGCAACACTGGATATCGGATCAGGTAAGGGCCGCATCGATTTCCGCGGCAGTGTCGCGGATCCGGGGCCCGCCCTAAGAGTAAGCGGCGCGGTGGGTGCCAGCGGCAACAACCTGTCCGCATTGCTTGCCTCACTGGCCCGGCTCCCCGGAGGTGAAAACCTGTCGACCGCGCTGCCGCCATTTGTTGCGCAACCCTATCATCTTGAATTCGATATGACGGCGGCAAGCGATCTTGTTCGCATCCGCGATCTGGTCGCCCGGCTTGGCGCGGCCAGTATCAATGGCAGCGGCGCGGTGGAGATCGGCACCGAGACGAATTTCGAGATTCTGCTGTCGGCCAATACGCTCGATGTCTCAGACTGGCAGTTTGCGGATGCGGATATGGAAGGCAACGGCAAGGCCACTTCCACCCCCCCGGCCGGAAAGGATTCCGCCGCCGGCAGATCACCTGCGCTCACGACACCGGCATCAGGCGGCACATTGCTGCCAGCCGATATATCAGGCACCGTCCGCATGGCGGTCCAGGCGGTCAAATTCAACGACGATTTCGTGCGCGACATCGCGCTTGATCTGCAGGTGACAAAGGGCAACGCCAATCTGCGCAATCTGAGCCTGAAGCTGCCCGGCAGCACCAAGTTCGGCCTGTCGGGCGCGGCTGTCGCAACCAATGGCGATCCAAGCTTCGGCGGCCGTGTGAGTTTTTCATCCGAAAGCCTGCGACAATTACTGCACTGGTCCGGAACCGATTTAGGCGCTGTGCCCGAAGAACGTTTACGGCGACTGAACGCCACGGCCGAATTCAACGTCACATCGGAACTTGCACAAATTTACGCCCTGTCAGCGACACTTGATTCATCCACCATAACCGGGGGGCTTGCCTATGCTTTACGCACACGCCCTTCTTTCGGCGTGGAACTGAAAATCGACCGGCTGAATGCCGACGCCTATCTGCCCGCAACCGCCATGCCGCAGATCGGTGGCTCCGGGCAGACCAAAGCCGGCGGACAAAAACCCGAAACGGCAAGCGCCGGTAAAACAGCGGCAGGCTCGCCATTCGCGGTGCTGGACACATTTGACAGCAATTTTAAGTTTTCCATCGACACGCTGAGCTATCAGGGGGTTGTGGCAAGAGCACTGGCCCTGAACGGAACACTGCTTGACGGGCAGTTGCAGATTACCCAGGCAGCGGTCGGCGATCTGGCCGGCGCGTCGGCAAATCTGCAAGCCAATCTGAAGGCCTTGGACACAAGCCCCCAGGGCACGGCGCGGTTGCAGCTTGATGCGAAAAACCTTGAGGGTATCGCGACCCTGGCGGGCCTGAAGCTGCCGGTCCCCGCGGCGCAGCTCGGCACCGCAAAGCTTACCGCCACTGTCGGCCTGTCGCCGGAAGAGAGTATTCAGTCCAGGCTTGATGCCACGCTGGGGCGCACGCGGCTTGATGCCGGGCTGACAGTAACGCAGCTCCCCCTGAGCGACCCTGCAGCGGCAATTGAAAGCGCGCAGATGACGCTGACCGCAAAGCTTGAGAATGCAAGCCTGCTTGCCCTGTCGAAACAGTTCGGTGTTCCCCTGACGCCGGCCGCAGGCGCCGATGCGGCTGTGGCACTGAGCGCCGATGTAAGCGGCACGGCAGCCCGGATGACAGGTGCGATCGCAGCGAATATCGCGCGGGGCGAGGCAAAGTTCGACGGTCAGGTGAACAAGCTGTTGTCCGCGCCGGCGGCCAGCGGCAAGCTGACCCTGGGGGCAGCACAGCTCACACCGTTCCTGCAAGGGCTTGGTATCGCCTTTGATCCCGCAGCGCGTAATCTCGGGGCCTTGTCCCTTACGGCTGATCTGGCCGCTGACGCGCAGCAGGCGGAACTGACACGGCTCAACGGCTCGGTCGGCCCGGTTACGGTACAAGCCAGCGGCAAAGCCGATTATGGCGCACAACGCCCCTATTTCGCGCTGGAGCTGCAGACCAGTGACATTCTGGCCGATCTGTTCCTGCCCGCCACGGCACCGGCAGGTTCCGCCGCACCGCCAAAGGCAACGGCACAGCCTTCTTTCGGCAGCCGCACCAATCGCGGCGCGCCCTGGTCGCGCGAACCGCTTGCCCTGGACTCGCTGAACGCTTTCGATGCGGATCTGAGCCTGACAGCGAGCGCTTTATCCTTGGACCCGCTCGATTTCAACAACCCCCGGATCACCGTTGCGGTTCGTGACGGGGTCGCGGAGCTGAAAAGCCTGACTGGCAAGCTTTACGATGGCACCGTGACAATTCAGGGCAGTTTGAGCGGCGGCGCGGAGATACCGGCACTTTCCGGGGTGGTTGATTTGCGCGATGCGGATATCGAGAAGGCAAGCCAGGCCCTGATCGGACAGCCGCTTGCCACCGGCAAGTTTAACCTGAATGGCAATATTTCGGGGCGCGGGCAAAGCGAACTGGCGCTGATTTCAAGCCTTGAGGGCGTCGCACAACTGGCAGCAACCAACGGCGTATTCCGCGGGATTGACCTTCCTGCGCTGAGCGCGCGTCTGGGCAATCTCAATAATGCCGGCGATTTTCTGGGTCTGATCGGCGGCGCGTTCTCGGGTGGCGAAACAGGGTACAGGCAGATCACCGTGCCGCTGACGATCAATCAAGGCGTCGTGCAAACACAGAATGTTGTGATGGATGTGGATGCCGCGACAGGTTCCCTCGACGCAGTCATCGACCTGCCGGCCTATCGTCTGGATGCAAATAGCAAATTCACACTGTCAGATCATGCTGACGCGCCGGCCATCGGAATTTCCTTCAAGGGACCGCTGGACAACCCCGTCCGCAATATCAGGACGCGCGAACTGGAGGCATTCTTTACCAAGAAGCTGTTCGGCAGGGGACTTGATCAATTGCTCGGGAAACCCAAAACCGCACCGGCTGAGGGAACCGGCACAACGACCTCGCCCACCGCGCCACAGCCTTCAACGGGAGAGCAAACCACCCCCCAGAGCCCCGCGCCCCTGCCGCCGAAAGAACAAATCCTGCGCGATGTGCTGGAGGGCGTCTTCGGTGCCCCCTGACGCCCCGGCATCACCATATTCGGACGGTGGCGGCCGTCCCGCGCGTGCAACCCCGGTCAGATAGATGACGCGCGGCAACCGGCAATGGCGATCGGCGATCGCAGGGATTTTGCTGTTTGCGGTGGCAGGCTTTGCGATTCTTGTCCTGGCGGTGGGGAGCTGGGGCGCGTGGCACGCACTCGACAGGGAGGCTGCCGTTCCACCGCCCGGCCCTGTGCAATGGCAGGATGCGCATCATGCACGCAGGGTACTTGCGCAATATCGTCAGAATTTGCAGGCGGGGGAAGAGCCCGCCAGCCTGATCATCGCCAAAGCGGAACTGGACAGTCTGTGGCGGATCGTCACGCGCAATATGCAGGCCACACGGGGCATGGCATCCCTGTCGGACACGATGCTGGAAGTCCGGATTTCACAAAAACTGCCGCGCAATCCTTTCGCGAGGTTTGCGAATTTCAGCTTTGGCTTTCCGGCTTCGGAAACGGGGCTGCAACTGGCCTATGTCAAAGCCGGCGAACAAAGGCTGCCCCGCCTCATGGGACAGCTTGTCGCGCGACTTCTGCCGCAATTTCTGTTCGAGACGGCAAATTCCGGTGAAATCGGGACGGCTATTCTGTCACTACGTCTGTCCGAAAATGAGCTGGGCGTTCAGTATCGCGTCAATACGGATCTGGCCAACCGGCTTTTCACCGCCCTGACCCGGAATACCCCGGACTGGGCCGCATCGCCCGAAAAAGTCAGGCTGTATTATGCACGGCTGCATACATTATGCGTGGCTTTTGAGAACCGGCGCTATCAGGCAGCAGAAACACTGAACGCAATTTTTTCACTGGCGCAGGCGCGCAGCAGCGCTGTGGGGCAGGCTGCTGCGGTGTCTGAAAACAGGGCCGCCCTGCTGGCTTTCGCGCTCTATTTCGGCGATCTGCCGATGCCGCATCTGGCCGCAGCCGTGCGCACGGATACACTTGCCGGTCCGCCGCCCAACGCCCGCCTGGTGCGCATTCTGGGCCGTCATGACCTTGTACAGCATCTTGCAACCTCCGCCGCGCTGCAGATCAACGGTAATTCAGAGCTTGCCAACGCATTGGGCGAAATCAAGGAATTCACGGACACCGCCCCGGGCGGCACCGGATTCAGTTTTGCCGATCTTGCCGCAGGCCGGGTCGGTACGTTGCTTGCGCAACATGCCCTCGATCCGTTGACCGCGCGGCATGTGCAGAAGCTGCTGGCAAACAATCCCGGGCTGAGCGACTTCTTTCCCCGCCTCGACGATTTTCCCGAAGTGCTCAGCCAGGCCGATTTTGAACGCATCTATCGCGATTTCGACAGTCCCGCCTATCAGGCCGCCATCGGGAAAATAGATGCGCGCATTCAGAACTTGCCGCTGTTTTCTCCGCGGGCTAACAATCAGTGACCGACACCCCCCGTCGCGGACAGGCGCATCGGGAGGGATCAGGATGCAAGGGCGCGCAACAGCGCGGGAAAGGAACAAGCATGCAATTTGCCATGCCGCAACTGCCAATCGATATCGAGCAGATCAAGGGCTTTATGGATCCCGGTGAAGGCGCCGCATTGCATCACTATGCGGCACAGGTAGCCAGTTACGGGCCCGGTCTTGAAATCGGTTCCTATTGCGGCAAATCGACTGTTTATCTGGGCACCGCCTTCAGGGCGCAAGACAGCCTTTTATTCGCGCTCGATCATCATAGGGGATCGGAGGAAAATCAGCCCGGCTGGGATTATCACGACACGGATCTTTGGGACAATGCGGCGGATGCAATGGATACATTGCCGTTTCTGCGCCGGACATTGCGCGCCGCACAACTCGAGGAAACCGTAATTCCGCTTGTTACACGATCAACGCTGGCAGCGCGTTTCTGGACAATGCCGCTCTCCTTCGTCTTCATCGATGGCGGCCACACATTCGAAGCTGCCGCGAATGACTATCGCTGCTGGGCTCCGCATGTCCGCCCCGGCGGCATTCTGGCGATCCACGATATTTTTCCCGACCCCGCCGATGGCGGCCAGGCCCCTTATGAAATTTACAAGCTGGCGCGCGCGTCCGGGCTGTTCGAAGAGCTAGCGATGGTAAAAACGCTCGCTATCCTGCGTCGCATCCTCCTCTAGCACCTCGACGAACAGCCGCGCGCCATCGGTCGCCTGACACAGCGCATCGGCGGCCAGCAACACAGCGCCCGCCGTCCAGGCCGGCATCTCCTGCGGCCAGTGGATTTCCTCTACCATCTGGTATCCCATCCAGTAGGCGCCCGTATCATCCCTGTACTGATGTACCCAGCTGAACAGCTCCATCGCCCGAACCGGCTGCCCCATGGCGATCAGCGCAAGGGTCAGTTCGCAGGTTTCGGCAACCGTCACCCAGGGTTCATCGGACACGCAGCGGCACCCGCGCCCCTCTTCAACGAACAGATCCCATTTTCCCGCAATTCGCGAGCGCGCCGCTTCCCCCTGCAACGCTCCGGTCAGGACGGGGTAATACCAGTCCATGGAATAACGCTCTTTCGATTCCCAGGTGCGGTCGAACCGATGCGGTTTGTGCCGCAATGCCTGCCCCAGCGCCGAACGCGCGGCCACCCACTCCGGGCGCGCATGGCCCAGTTCCGTGGCAATGCGCAGCGCGCATTCCAGGCTCTTGTAGATCGATGCACAGCCGGTGCGCAGTGCATCGTCGGCTGTCTCGCGATGCCGGTCGTTCGCTGCCCAGCGCACCTCCCCATGCTCCGACTGCAATTGCAGCACGAACTCGATCGCCCGCTCCACGCAGGGCCAGAATTCGGCCAGAAAACGCTGTTCCTTCGTGATCAGGTAGTGATGCCAGATTCCCGTCGCAATATAGGCGCAGAAATTGGTGTCGCGTATCGGCGGCTCCCCTTCCGACCCGTCGCCCTTGAATTTGTGATCCTCGAGATCGACGGGAACCGAAGCCCCCAGTTCGCCCCACCAGGAACCATCGGATAATTGCGTCTGCGCCAGCCAGCGATAAGCCGATTCCGCGTCCGCGTGATGGCCGAGAATGCTGAGCCCCATCGCGGCCTCGATATGGTTCCACGGGTCCACGACACCGCCGTCAAACCAGGGGATCGCCCCATCATGGCGCTGCAGATCGAGAATCCGCTGCGCCGCACCGTCGAAGAATTTTGGCGGAAACTGCCCCTTGCCGAGATAGAGTTTTTCCACGCCTTACCCCTCCCGCACAAAATACATCACGACGCTTTTCCCCATGATCGGATTACTGATCGCCTCCATTACTCGGGTCAGGAACGGCTGTTTGGTGATGTCCCATACCAGAAAACGATGATACGCCTTGACAAGCCATGACCGGTCGCGCTTTTCCCAATTGAGACATTGCAGCCACCAATAGGGGGAATGCAGCCCATGCGCCCAGTGTTTCCGCAGGAACCGCAACCCCCGGCGCTCGATCTGGCATCTCAATTCCGCCGCGTTGAAAATCCGCACATGCCCGCCAGGATCATTGGCATAACCTTCGGGGCTGAGCTTCCAGCAGATCCATTCAGGCCAGCTGCGCGGCACGCTGACGGCCAAGGTCCCGCCCGGCTTCAGCACGCGGAATATTTGTTCCAGTACCGTTTCATAATCGGGTATATGCTCAAGCACCTCGGAACAGACGACGGTATCGAATGTCGCGTCGGGAAACGGCAGGACCCCCGCATCCGCCTGCACCAGGCTGTAGGTCCGGCGCGAGTTTTCCTCCAGATCGGGATTCTCCTCAAAGCCCTTGCGGGTAATCTTCAGATCCTCAAATCCGAGATCGACACCCACCGCATGCAACCGTTTCGCGTAATAAAGCGCATGCATGTGCCGACCATGGCCGCATCCAAGATCAAGCACAGTATCGCCATCGCGCAATGGCAGTGTTTCAACCTTAATTGTCCGCATACTGATCCAACCTGGCGTAGTAATATTCAGACAGCTCCACACCTACCCGTGGCCACTGAAATTCCCGCAGAACCCGTGCGCGCCCGGCAGTCGACAACTGCGCGCGCCTTTCAGGATCGCGCAATAGCGTGGCAATACCGTCCGCAAGCGCGGCCGCATCGCCGGGCGGGACCAGCACGCCCGCATCGCCGACAACCTCGGGCAATGCGCCGCCGGTTGTCGCAACAAGCGGCACACCGGCCGCCATCGCCTCACCGGCGGGAAAACCGAACCCTTCATAAAGCGACGGGCTGACAGCAACCGTCGCCTCGGCATAGAGCCTGTTGATATCCGCATCGGAAATGCCGGAGACAAACCGCACCCGTTCCCTGATACCGAGCTGTTGCAGGAGCTGCTCGGTCGGCCCCTTGCGCAAACTCCCGACCACCACAAGCTCGAGATCGGGAAATTCGGGCAATAATCGGGCGTAGGCACGGATAAGATAGACAAGCCCCTTCAGCGCCACATCGGCGCTGGCTGTCGCCATCAGACGGTTGGGCTTCCGCGCGACATCGGGCAAGGGATGGAATTTCTCGGTTTCGATCCCTTCCAGAATAACTTCCATCTGTTGCGGCCGCAGACCGAATTCATCGATCAGATCGCGATAGGTGGATTGCGACACCACAACGATATCGTCCAATGCGCGCGCAACGCGCTGCTGCATATTGAGGAACAGATGCCACCGCCAGACCAGAAATTTATACCAGGGGTTTTTCTGCGCCGCGATGGCAAGGGCCCGGTCCTTTGTGATCGGATGGTGGATCGTGCTGATCACCAGATAACCCATGTCACGCAGCTCCAGCAGGCCTGTACACAGGGTCTGATTATCGTGAATGACATCATATCTGGCGCGGCTCTGACGCAGATAATCGACCAGCCTGTGCCCGAAGGTCATTGGTTCGGGAAAGCCGCCCGACGCAAAGCTGAGATATTCGATCCAGTTGCTCAGACTTCCCCATTGCGCGCGCGGAAACCCGAGCAGGGGCCTTGGCTGGGCATAAAGATCGAGCGACGGCAATCTGATCAGCCCGACCCGGGGGTCAAGTTCAGGATAGGGCGGCCCGGAAATCACATCCACATGATGACCCAGATCCACAAGGCTCTTGCTGAGATGACGCATATATACGCCCTGTCCGCCAGTATGGGGGTGGCTGCGATAGCTTGGCAGCAGGATCCGTAGCGGACGGCTTGCCACCTTCGCCTGCATGGCGGCAAGGCTGTCTCCGGCCGCCTGCGCGGCGGCGGAGCTGTCTGGCAGGGGGGTCATGTCAGGTTGTGACGGAGGAGGCGACAGCACCTGTTCGTTCATAGCGCCTCACCACAAACTCTTAAACGGATCACCCATTGCTCCAATCATTTGCCATCGCTCACCCACCCGCTAACGCTCACCCACCCAATGCCACAGCACAGGCAAACGCGTCACCCAATACAAGGCGATTGCGTCAACATTCGCGACCGGACAGACAGACCGGCTCAACGATGATGCCGGGAAACCCCCATTTCCGGATCAACCTTTGCGACAAAATCACCCTGCCAAACGGCAGATTGCCCTCGCCCGGACGCGTATAAAGCCAACCGTCAGCGCAGACAAAATTGTTCATATGGCGCGTAAAATCAAGCCGTAGCTGAATGAACCGACCAAATGTCAGTTAATTGCATGCGGCGTTTCTTCAGTCACCTCAGGTGCCGTCGCCGTCGGCCCGGCCTGATGATGGATCATTCGCCACTGATTTTCAGACCGGGTGAAGATATTTGTGGCAACCAGAAACTGCCCGTCAATATTTTCGTAGCACAGCACATAGGCTGTATCGCCCCGCAAAAGCGCGCGCGCCGCCTGACACCGCACATCGGGCGGGTTGGGTCCATTGAAAATGGCTTGAAAGCTTTCCAGCACCGCCGTCCGCCCGAAAATCGGCCCCCATCCCGGATGGATGCAGGTCACAACCGGCTCAGCCGCCCACAATTCGCGCATTGCCTCAAGATCGCGGGTCGCGAATGCCTGATAGAATATGTCATTGGCAAACAATACAGCTTCATGTCCACTCATGCTCATACCTCGGCACGCTGTTTCGGCAAAAGCGGCACATCCGATCAGAAATGCCGCTTCAACCAGTCGATAATCACCCGATTGACCTCTTCGGGATGTTCCTGCTGGGTCCAGTGACCGCAATTCCGCACCAGATGTTTTTCAAGTTGCGGGCAATATTGCTCCATGCCATCGGCCATTGCCGGGCGCAACACCGCGTCATTTTCAGCCATAATCATCAGACAGGGGGCGTCGATCCGCTCGTCCAGGCCTTCGGTCAGTTCCCAATTGCGCGTGAAATTGCGGTACCAGTTGATACCGCCGCGAAATCCCGTGCGCCCGAACGCATCGGCGAATACCGCAAGTTCGGCCCCATCAAGCAACGGCTCACCCGACAACATCGCGAGATCGGCTTTGAGCATATCCTTGATTGCGAAATTGCGCCGCTCGGCCGGCTGGGCATCATATTCATCCAGACGCATACCCGCCCGCCGCATCAGCAGGCTGATCAGCTTTTCAGGCTGCGGGTCAAGTACCGCTTCGGCGACACCGGGCTCCTGAAACCAGACGATATACATATCTTCGCCGAATGCGGCGCGAAATCCGGCGATCGGGTCAATCGGCCCGCGCGGCATGAAAGGCGTGTTCAGCCCGATGACGCCGGCCACCCGGTCCGGATGCAGCAAAGGCATTTGCCAGACCACAATCCCGCCCCAGTCATGGCCGCAAAACACCGCCTTGTCGATGCCCAACGCATCAAGCAGCCCAACCAGATCCCCCGTCAGATGATGAATGTCGTAATCGGTTATCGGCTCAGGCGCATCTGTTTTGCCGTAGCCGCGCTGATCGGGCGCGATGGCCCGAAAACCCGCGGCCGCAAGCGCGGGCAACTGATGCCGCCAGGAATAGGCCAGTTCCGGCCAGCCATGGCACAGGATGACGGGCACGCCCGCTCCCTGCTCATATACGGCCATCCGAATACCATTCGTATCAATGAAACGGGGTTCGACAAAGTCGCTCATAGTCCCTCCGGTCCGCGCGTCAGGCAATCGGGCGCATTCCCTTTGCACAAGGCACCTCACGGCTTCACAGCATAAGTCAGGCGGCACGCAAGAACCAGCTTTGCAGGCGCCCGGCCACCGAATGGCTTGCGCCAGCCGCATGCTGCCGTCACAATCGGCGAACAAGAAAAACCGGGAAGGCGCAACCTTCCCCTTATCAGCCCGGGGGAAACACATGTCCGAGGGAAAGCAAACAGGTGCCTTGAATGGGGTCCGCGTAATCGATCTTGCAACCGCGCGCGCAGAAATGGCCGGCCGGGTGCTGGCCGATCTGGGGGCGGAGGTGATCAAGGTGGAGCCGCCCGAAGGTGCCGATACACGCTTTCTGCCGCCCTTTGAGGATGGCCATGAAGGCGACCCGGACGCCTCACTTTGCTGGGCGGCCATGGCGCGCGGCAAACAATGCATGACGCTGGACCTGCAATCAGCCGATCAGCGCAAGCGGCTGCTTGAGCTGATTGACGGTGCCGATATCCTGATCGAAAGTTTCGATCCGGGCTATCTTGCGGAACTGGGCCTTGGCTTCACCGCAATCCATGCGCGCAACCCCGCGCTCGTTTATGTCTCCGTCACGCCGTTCGGACAGGACGGCCCCGCGGCCCGCGATCCCGCAACAAATCTGACGCTTGAAGCCGCCGGCGGCCTGCTTGGGCTGCAGGGGGACGGCGACCGCCCGCCGGTGCCGATCAGTTTCCCGCAGGCGGCCTATCATGCCGGCGTTCAGGCGGCGGCGGATGCGGTAATCGCCCTGAATGCACGCGACAGAACCGGGGCGGGGCAGCATCTCGATGTCTCCACACAGGCCTGCATGGTCTGGTGCCTGATGAATGCAACCGGCTTCCCCCCCAATGAAGGGCGTGACGTGCCCGGTACGGGTCCTGAACGCCCCTTGCCTGAACCGCCACGGGTGCCCGGACTTCAAACACCCGCGATCCTGAAATGCGCCGATGGTTATGTCACCAATCTGATGGGTACGGTCGGTCCCACCGCCCGCGCCCTGGGCGAGGTGGTCTATTGGCGGATCGAGGAAGAAGGCCCGCTGCCCGATCACATCCCGCAGATCGACTGGAATGCCTGGGCCACCGAGTGGAAAGCCAACAAGATCACGATCGCCCAGGTGAACGAGGCGACGCAGCTTGGCATCGCCTTTCTGGGAACCAAGACCAAACGTGAAATCATCGCCCGCGCCAATTCGCATGGGCTGCTGAATGTGCCGATCGTCAGCACGGCGGACCTGTTGGAGGATGTACAGTTTCAGGCGCGCGACTTTTGGGTCGATGTCGGCGGGCGGACCCATGCGGGTCCGTTTGCCCGGTTTTCGCGCAACAAAGTCGGCAATGACACACCGGCACAGCCGCTTGCGACAGCGCGCAGCGCCCCGCCGCCCCCCGCACACAGCCCCGCGACAATCGATACATTCCGGATAAACGGTCGGGCGCAGCCCTTCACCGGCCTCAAAGTCGCAGATTTCGCCTGGGTCGGGGTCGGACCGATCATCAGCAAATTTCTGGCCGATCATGGTGCCACCGTAGTGCGGATCGAATCAGCCAAACGCCCCGATGTGCTGCGCATGGCGCCCCCCTTCAAACTGCGCGTGCCCGATATCAATAACAGCCAGTTCATGGCGAATTTCAACAGTTCGAAACTGGGCCTGGCGCTGGATATGTCTACCGCGGAGGGTCGCCAGATCGCACGCCAGATGATCGACTGGTGCGATGTCACCCTGGAAAGCTTCACACCGGGCACCATGGACAAGTTCGGCCTTGGGTGGGAGGAGGTGAGCCGCGATCACCCCGATCTGATCCGGCTGAGCACCTGTCTGCGCGGCCAGACCGGCCCGGAACGCAGTTTTGGCGGCTTCGGGAATCAGGGGGCGGCACTTGCGGGGCTGCACGGCATTACCGGCTGGGCCGACCGGCCACCGGCGGGACCTTATGGGGCCTATACCGATATGATCGCCCCCCGGTTTGGTGCCTTATGCCTTGCTGCGGCGATTTTTGAACGCGCCCGCAGCGGAAAAGGCCAGCATATCGATCTGTCGCAAGTCGAAGCAGGCGTGCATTTCCTTGAACCGCTGCTGCTCGACTATACGGTGAATGGCCGGATTGCCCCTGCGGGGGGTCACGATTCCCTCGCGGAATGCCCGCATGGAGTTTACCGGACCGGCGGTCTTGAACGCTATATCGCGATTTCGGTGTCGAACGAGGCGGAATGGAGCGCGCTCTGCAAGGCTGCCGGGCTGTCGGCATTTGCCGATAACCGTTTTGCAAGCCTGAGCGCGCGACTGGCGGTGAAAGACAAGATCAATGCCGCGCTTGCCGAATTCTGTGCCGGTCAGCCGCCTTTCGCACTTGCATCAGCTTTACGTGCGGCGGGGGTCCCGGCTTCGGTCGTGCTGCGGCCGAGCGATTTGTATGAAGACCCGCAATTGCTGCATCGGGAGTTTTTCGTCACCCTGCCCCACAGCAAGATGGGGCCAACCCCTTATGACGGGCCGGCGACGCTTTTCTCCGATACGCCGGCCAAACTGTCCAAGGCCGCACCGATGGTTGGTGAAGATACCGATTATGTGCTGACCGAACTGCTTGGCCTGCCTGCCGATGAGGTGTCGCGCTTGCGCGAAGCGGGCATATTCGTTTAATCGGAACCCGGCGTCGGCCCGATTACGCCGTCGCGAGCTTCCGGAGGTAGTGAGTGCTGGGTTCGTTTAATCCCGCGGAATACCGGTTGCGCTTCGGTGTTGCCGGTTGCCTGCTAATTTGCCTTGCCCTGGCACTGGCGGGCGAATTGCCCTGGCTGACGGCACTGCTTATCGCCTCGCCGCTGATATTGGCCTATATACTGACCAGCCGGACGACGCTGCCAACCCGGAAGATCGAGAGGGCCGGGCAGGCACCGACCTTGACCACCCGTATCCTCGATGCTTTTCCCGCACCTGTTCTGCTGATCGACAAGGACAGCAATGTGACCGAGGCGAACAAGGCCGCTAAAGAGCTGTTCGGCAACGAAATCGAGGATAAGAGCCTGACTTTGACATTGCGCCACCCGGCCGCCCTCGATGCGGTAACAAATGCGATTGCGGGCGATGGCTATTTTACTGCGGAGATCACACTTTCGGTCCCGGTTGTCCGCCGGTATGAGGGACATGTCATGTCCGTCAGCGCGCAGGAATCGCAACTGGTGCGGGCGGCGCTGGTCCTGCTCGATGTCACGGCGGCACGCAATGCGGAAGAAATGCGTGCCGATTTCGTCGCCAATGTAAGCCATGAATTGCGCTCACCCCTGACCTCGCTATCGGGATTTATCGAGACCTTGCGCGGCCCGGCGGAAAATGATCCGCAGGCGCGGCAGCGCTTTCTGACGATTATGGAAGATGAAGCGCGCCGGATGGCCCGAATCATCGATGATCTACTGTCGCTTTCGCGAGTCGAATCAAACGAGCATATCCGGCCGATGGGCCATGTGGCATTGCCGGCATTGCTCAATGAGATCGCCGAACTGCTGCGCTTGCAGGCGGAAAAACGGCACGTCACGATCACGATCGATGCGGCGGAAACCCTGCCCGACATCCGCGGCGATATGGACGAACTCATCGAGGTCTTTCGCAATCTCATTGATAACGCTGTGAAATATTGCCGGCCCGGCACGGAAGTTTCAGTCCGCTGTCGGGCGATCGACCATATCCCCGATGTTGGCGGCCAGGGCGTTCAGGTGGCGGTCACAAATTTCGGCGACCCGATCCCGCGTGAGCATCTGCCCCGGCTCACCGAACGGTTTTATCGCGTTGACAAGGCACGCTCACGCGATGTCGGAGGCACGGGGCTGGGGCTTGCGATTGTCAAACATATCGTAAACCGGCATCGCGGTCGGCTGAATATGACAAGCGACGCGACGAACGGCACCATTTTCACGGTCATGCTGCCGCTTCATGCCGAATGCCAGAAGACGCTGTAAAGCCCGCTTTTCAAGACAAAACAAGCCGAACAGCGCGCCGCAAATCATCGGCTGCGACACCATATCTGTAAAAAAAATGTAACATAGCTGTCATATAAGGGATTCAGGAGCTACCTACGGTGCCGGCACGGACGGGAACGGTCTCGTCCTGTACATCTCATTTCATTCAGCAGGAGCCAGTTCCTTAAATGGTTCAGAAAAAACTCACCCTTATGGCGCTGGCGGGCATCGCCCTTGCCAGCACGACCGTCGGTGCTGCCCAGGCACGCGACCAGATTCGCATTGTGGGTTCATCCACGGTTTTTCCGTTTTCAACGACGGTAGCCGAAGAATTTGGCCGCAGCACCCAGTTTAAAACCCCGGTTGTCGAGAGCACGGGCTCGGGCGGCGGGCTGAAGCTGTTCTGCTCGGGTGTTGGCGAAAGCCATCCCGATATCACCAATGCTTCACGCCGCATCAAGAAGTCGGAAGTCGAGCTTTGCGCCAAAAACGGCGTTGCGGAGATCGTCGAAGTCAAAGTCGGCTATGACGGCATCGTTATTGCCAACTCCCGCAAAAGTGACCAGCTTGAGCTGAGCCTGCGCGATGTCTTTCTGGCATTGGCCAAAGATGTCCCCAATGGCAACGGCAAGCTGATTGCCAATCCCTACACGACCTGGAAAGACGTCAATCCCAGCCTGCCTGACAGCAAGATCGAAGTGCTTGGCCCGCCTCCGACATCGGGCACGCGCGATGCCTTCGTCGAACTGGCGATGGAAGGCGGCTGCAAGACCTTCGACTGGATCAAGGCAATGAAGAAAACGGACAAGAAGGCCTATAAGAAGCTGTGCCACACGATCCGTGAAGACGGTGCCTTTATCGAAGCCGGTGAGAATGACAATCTGATCGTCCAGAAGCTTGACGCCAACCCGCAAGCGCTTGGGATCTTCGGCTTCAGCTTCCTCGACCAGAACGCCGACATGGTCCAGGGCAGCAAGATCAATGGTGCCGCGCCGGAATTTGAAAAGATTGCGAACGGTTCCTATGCGATTTCGCGACCGCTTTACTTCTACGTGAAAGCTGCCCATGTCGGCAAAGTGCCCGGCATCAAGGAATATATGGCTGAATTCACAAGTGAAAAAGCCTGGGGTCCGGAAGGTTATCTGACCGATAAAGGTCTGATTCCGATGCCTGAAGAAGAACGTGCCAAGTTCAGAAAAGGCACTGAAACCCTCGCTAACCTGTCAATGTAATCCAGTGCTTGCCTCCGACACGGCAACGGCTGGACGACAGTCAACCCTCGGTGCGCGCCCCAAATGGGCGCGCATCCTGTGGGAACGCAGCGTCCTTGCTTTATTGATCGCAAGCTCGCTTGTCGCAATTCTTACGACAGTCGGCATTGTTTTATCGCTGCTGTTTGAATCCATTCGTTTCTTTGAAGCTGTACCGATTACCGAATTTCTGTTCGGCCTGGAATGGAGCCCGCAAACCGCGATGCGTTCCGATCAGGTCGGTTCATCGGGCGCATTTGGCGCAATCCCTTTATTTGCCGGCACGGCACTGATCAGTCTGATCGCAATGCTGATCGCCGGCCCGATCGGGCTGCTATCGGCAATATATCTTGCCGAATATGCAAGCCACCATGTGCATAGCATCGTCAAACCCCTGCTGGAAATTCTGGCTGGTATTCCGACCGTTGTTTACGGCTTTTTCGCCGCATTGATCGTTGCCCCCATCATTCGCGAGAGCGGCAGCGTTATCGGGCTTGATGTGGCCTCTGAAAGTGCGCTCGCTGCGGGGCTGATCATGGGTGTGATGATTATCCCCATCGTCTCTTCCCTGTCTGACGATGTGATTTCCTCGGTCCCCATGTCCCTGCGCGAAGCGTCCTACGGAATTGGCGCCACGCAGTCGGAAACGATCCGCCGGGTGGTTCTGCCGGCCGCATTGCCCGGCATCGTCTCCGCCATGTTGCTTGCCACTTCCCGTGCGATCGGGGAAACCATGATCGTGGTTATGGCTGCCGGCCTTGCCGCGAACCTGACGGCAAATCCCCTGCAGGCGGTAACAACCATCACGGTACAGATTGTCGGGCTGCTGACCGGCGACCAGGAATTCGACACGCCCAAAACCCTTGCCGCCTTCGCGCTGGGGCTGACCTTGTTTGTCATCACCCTGCTCTTGAATGTCACAGCCTTGCGGTTCGTTCGCCGCTATCAGGAACAATATGACTGATCTGATCGAAAACACCCGCGCCGATAGCCCGATGCTGCAGAAGCGTTACCGGGCCGAGCGGCGTTTCCGCGCTTACGGCATCGTTGCAATTCTGATTGCCATTGCATTTCTGGGCGTCATGCTGATCAGCATTTTCGGGCTGGGCTACACAGCCTTTCAGCAGACGGAAGTCAAGCTCGACATCTATTTCGACCCGGATGTGATCGACCCGTCAGGCGAACGGGACCCGACCACCCTCAGCACCGCAAATTATCAGTCGCTGGCCCGCAACGCCTTACGGAGCCATTTCCCCGAGGTGACCGGAAGGCGCGAAAAAAGAGAGCTGCACGGCCTGCTCAGCCGCGGTGCCTCCAATGAATTGCGTGAAATGGTTCAGGAGGATCCCGCAATCATCGGCAGCACCCAGACATTGTGGTTGCCGGCATCCGATGATCTTGATTTGTTGATCAAGGGGCAGATTGATACCGCCCTGC
Organism: uncultured Alphaproteobacteria bacterium; assembly: GCA_947258435.1. GTDB lineage: Bacteria > Pseudomonadota > Alphaproteobacteria > UBA11222 > UBA11222 > CALAQW01. Next base: position 102,864 of record CAMYID010000014.1, on the reverse strand, counting down.
CCGAAACCCAGCGCCAGATCAGCGATCAGCAGATTGCCTGGGGGCTGGCCTTGCAGGCGGATGGGCTGGTTGAGCGCAATTTCAACCACCGCTTTCTGACAAATGGCGATTCGCGCGAACCTGAACTGGCCGGCATCTGGGGCGCGATGGTGGGGTCGTTTCTGGCACTTTTTGTCTGTTTTATCCTGTCTTTCCCGATCGGTGTGATGGCCGCGATCTATCTTGAGGAATTCGCGCCCACCAATCGGTTAACCGATCTGATCGAGGTCAATATCAATAACCTTGCGGCCGTTCCCTCAATCGTGTTCGGGCTGCTTGGGCTGGCGATCTTCCTCAATTTCATGGATCTGCCCCGCTCCGCGCCGCTTGTCGGCGGAATGGTGCTGGCGCTGATGACGCTGCCCACCATCATTATCGCTGCGCGCGCCGCCCTTAAAGCGGTCCCCCCTTCCATCCGCGAGGCAGCGCTTGGGGTTGGTGCAAGCCCGATGCAAACGGTCTTTCACCATGTGCTGCCGCTTGGCCTGCCGGGCATGCTGACCGGTGCGATCATCGGCATGGCGCAGGCGCTGGGTGAAACCGCGCCGCTGCTGATGATCGGCATGGTCGCGTTTATCGTCGATATTCCACAGGGTATTTTCGATCCCGCGACCGCCCTGCCCGTGCAGATTTTTATCTGGGCCGATAGTCCCGAACGCGCCTTTCTTGCCAAAACGGCGGCTGGGATCATGGTGTTGTTGGGATTCCTAATCATAATGAACCTATCTGCGGTCTTGCTGCGGCGGCGCTTTACACGCCGCTGGTAACAGCACGAAATCCCGCCAGTCGTAAAGGACGCGTAGCATGAGCCAGGCAGCCGATACAGTGGACCAACCCAACATAACAGTTACAGCAACCGCACAGACCGATTCGGCAACCCCGAAAACAAAGGCCAAGGCGCGGGGCGTCAGCGTTTTCTACGGCGCAAAGCAAGCCCTTTTCGGTGTGGATCTTGATGTGATGGCCCATCAGGTCACTGCCCTGATCGGCCCTTCAGGCTGCGGCAAGACGACTTTCCTGCGCTGTTTCAACCGCATGAACGATATCGTTGAAGGGTGTCATGTGGAGGGATCGATCGTCGTTGACGGCGTCGATATTTACTCCAAGCAGCAGGATGTCGTGCAACTGCGGGCGCGGATCGGCATGGTGTTCCAGAAACCGAACCCGTTTCCCAAAAGCATCTATGAGAATATCGCCTATGGGCCACGTATTCATGGTCTTGCGGGCAGCAAGGGCGAACTTGACGATATTGTCGCCCACAGCCTTGAACGCGCCGGCCTGCTTGAGGAAGTACATGACAGGCTGGATACGCCGGGGACCGGGCTTTCGGGCGGCCAGCAGCAGCGGCTTTGTATCGCCCGCGCAATTGCCGTGCAGCCGGAGATAATCCTGATGGATGAACCCTGCTCGGCGCTTGACCCCATCGCCACGGCCAAGGTCGAGGAGCTGATGGATGAACTGCGCGAGAACTTTACGATCATGATCGTGACCCATTCGATGCAGCAGGCCGCGCGCGTTTCGCAACAGACCGCCTTCTTCCATCTTGGCAATCTGGTCGAATTCAACGAAACCGGGCAGCTCTTCACCAATCCGCGCGACGAGCGTACCCAAGCATATATTACTGGCCGGATCGGATAATCCGCATCCACCCTGCGGGAGCAGTGCCCATGGAAAAAAATCACATTGTCAAATCATTCGATTCGGAGCTCAACGAGCTGACGCACATCATTGCGCAGATGGGCGGCCTTGCCGAAGATCAGCTCGCCAATGCCATCAAGGCGCTGGTCCGCCGCGATGCAGACCTTGCGGCGAAAGTTATCGTGCAGGATGCGCGCATTGATGAGCTTGAACTGGAAGCCGATGACCAGGCTTTGCGGCTGCTGGCGTTGCGGCAGCCCAAGGCCGTCGATCTGCGCGCGGTGCTGACCAGCCTGAAAACCGCGACCGAGCTGGAACGTATCGGTGATTATGCCAAGAATGTCGCCAAACGGACCGCAACAGTTGTGGCGGCCCCGCCGGTCGGGGGCGCCGCCGGGTCGCTGGGGCGTATGGCATCGGTGGTTCAGGGCATGATTTCCAACGTGCTTGATGCCTATATCAACCGCGACGCGGTGAAGGCCGAGGATGTGCGCGCGCGCGATGCGGAAGTCGATCAGCTGCATACCAGCCTGTTTCGCGAACTCGTTACCTATATGATGGAAGATCCGCGCAACATCACCGCCTGCACGCACCTTCTTTTCATTGCCAAAAACATCGAACGTATCGGTGACCACGCAACGAATATCGCCGAATATGTGCTGTTTCTCGTAGCAGGCAAGCTACCCTCAGACGACCGCCCTAAAAGTGACCTTTCAAGTTCAACACTCATCCATCCGGAGGATGCCGAAACGTGAAGCCCCTCGTCCTTATCGCCGAAGACGAACCTGCCCAGGTAGAAATGCTGCGCTACAATCTCGAAGCTTCGGAACTCAATACAATTGTGGCAACCGACGGGCGGTCGGCGCTTTTGCTGCTCGAAGAGGAAACCCCCGACCTTGTGGTCCTCGACTGGATGCTGCCCGAACTTTCGGGCATTGAAGTCTGCCGGCAAATCCGGCAGCGGCGTGAAAGCAAGGCGCTTCCTGTTATCATGCTGACCGCGCGGGGCGAGGAATCCGACCGAATTCGCGGCCTTGAAACGGGCGCCGACGATTATCTGGTCAAGCCGTTCTCACCTAATGAACTGGTGGCCCGAATCCGCGCCCTGCTGCGGCGCGCGCGCCCCGCACTGGCGGAAGACAAGCTCAACTATAACGATGTGCAGATGGATCTGGTGGAACACCGTGTCACCCGGAATGGAGAGCCGATCCGGCTGGGTCCCACCGAATTCCGCCTGCTGCGCTTTTTCCTGGAACGGCCCGGACGGGTGTTCAGCCGCGAGCATCTGCTTGACCATGTCTGGGGCCGCGATGTGTATGTGGAAAGCCGCACCGTCGATGTGCATATCCGGCGACTGCGCAAGGCGCTCAACGTCTATGGGGATCCTGATATCATCCGCACGGTCAGGGGCGCGGGCTATTCGCTCGACGTCAACGCCAGTTAAGGGCTGACGGATCAAGGGCGCGCAGATCGAATTGCTGCGGCACCGCCGCCATATGCGCCTCACATGCGCGGCAATCGCTTGCCCCGAACCCCGCGAGCGGAACCGTCACGCCGGGCAGAGACTGTAATCGCTGCATCAGGGCACATTCATGCCCCTGCGGCACGGCGATGATCTGCTGCACCGCGCCTGTAACAGTCAACCTGTCTATATGCCAATGCAGTGGCTTTGATCGCCGAAGATGCCGCTGCAACCTTGCACGCAGGCCACCGCCACCCCGGGCGCTGCCAACATAGACATAAGACCCCGCAGGCAGGATCGTGCCCGCAAATCGCGGTATATTCAGCAAGAGCGGCGCTGGCAGTGCGACCGTAAAGGCATAGGCACCCGGCATTGCGGGAAATACCAGCGGCTGGCCTGTCTTATCCTGTAACACCGCGCGCGCCCTTCAGACGTATCAATGCTATAGTCTAGATCAACAACAGAATAATGGGGAGTGGCAGGATATGGATCTGGGATTGCAGGGCAAGAATGTATTCATCACAGGGGCAAGCCGCGGCATCGGCCTGCGGATTGCGCGTATTTTCGCCGAAGAAGGCGCGAATATCGGATTTTGCGCGCGGCAGGCGGAAGGCGTTGAGAAAACCGCCGCCGAACTTCGCGATAAAGGCGTTGAGACTGTCGGTAATATTGCAGATCTCGGCAGTGATGACGCGGCGCTCAAACAGGCCATAGAGAACAGCGCGCAGAAACTGGGCGGGCTTGATATTCTGGTGCAGAATGTCAGTGCGATGGCTGTCGGTCCGACCGAGGCGGATTGGGAAAAAAGTTTCCAGACAGATATATTGGGAACCATCCGGTCGGTCGAAGCCAGCCTGCCTTATCTTGAACAATCGCGAGCCGGCGCCATCGTCGTGGTGGGGACGACGGCTGCTATTTCTGGCACCGGCGGCCCGCAGCCCTACGGCGCGATGAAAGCCGGGCTGCTGCACTATGTCAGCGGCCTCGCCCATAGCCTTGCCCCGAAACAGATTCGCGCAAATACCGTCTCGCCGAGCTCGGTCTATTTCGAAGGCGGCGTCTGGCACCGGGTGAAGGAACATATGCCCGACCGGTTCGAACAGACTGTCGCGCGCAACCCGTCGGGCCGCATGGCAACCCCGGAAGAGGTGGCAAAAGCGGTCGTCTATCTGGCCAGCCCAAGCGCCAGCTTCATTACCGGCGTCAATCTGGTCGTCGATGGCGGCCTGACCCAACGGGTACAATTCTAGCTGGCAACCCGCCCATGCGGAAAAGTTCAGCGCAAACCGACCCATCGCAACCCTGAGGAGGGGTGACATGCAGCATTCCGATAACCGTGCAAGACTTTGCCGCACACTGCTTGTCGCAGCGACTGCAATACTGGCCGGCAGCCTCCATCTGCCGGCCATAGCGGGTTCGACCGCCGATGAGGATATCAGTCTGTGCACCGACAATGTGGCAAATCATACGATTCGCATCGCCAATTGCAGCATGGTTCTGACCATCGGCGGCCTGTCGGAAGAAACCCGCGGCGCCGCGCTCTATAATCGCGGGCAGGCGTATCTCGCACAGGGACAGGCAGAAAAAGCACTTCAGGACTTTAACGCGGCACTCGACATCGCGCCGGATTCTGAAAACCTGCTGCTCAATCGCGCCGCGGCCCTGCGCAAGCTCGGGCGGCATGAGGAGGCGATCGCCGATTATGACCGGTTACTGGCAGGTGACTATCAGCCACGCGCCGCACTCTACTTCAATCGGGGTATCGCATTTCACTATCTCGACAGACGAGAAGAAGCGATCAGCGACATGGAAAAAGCCCATAACCTTGATCCGGAAAATCTGCATTTCCTGGAAATACTGGATCAGACAAAACGGCTTTACAGTTTGCGCTGACAGCTTTCCGGTGGATAGCTATGCCGCCTCGCAAGGTTTGCCTGGCGCGGCGGTATCGGCCTGATCTTGCGGGACAATTGCGGTCGCATTTTTTGCGGTCGCCTGGTCTTTGCACCGCTCCGGATGCGCCTTTGTCGTCAATTTTGGCTGTTCGACAACATTATTGTCCGGCGCATAAACCCCGGCAGCCCAGGCAATCGCATCGACTGCAAGGGCAATGTTGCGCGCCAGTTCGGCATCCCCCTGATCCAGCGCTTCCCAGCGTAGCTTTTGCAACTGGCCGCCAATTTCCGCCAGCTTTTCCTGCAATCCTATGGACTTGCTTTGTGACAATTGCCTGCTCCGAATTCTCCTTAAAGGGGAATTTATTATAATTCCACACTTTTAACGGGAAATCATATATAATTTTTCCCGATTGTTCCGGAGATGGCGCGGCGGGCTATTGCCTACGGATGTGCCAGGCCGCATAGAGCAGCGTGAGCCACCCGGCGATCAACGCCATTCCGCCAACCGGCGTCAGCAGGACAAGTGCCCGACTGCCGGTGATACCCAGAAAATAGAGTGAACCGCTGAACAGCAAAATACCGGCAAGCAGCAGCCAGCCGCACAGACGAAACGCCAAAATCGATGCCGTTTCACCGCGCAGCCAGCCGGCAAGCGCAAACAGAGCGATCGCGTGATAAATCTGATATTCCGCCCCGGTCCGGAAAGCGGCTAGATCAGCCGCAGCTATCTGATTTGCCAGACCATGCGCGCCAAATGCGGCCGCCGCGATCCCAAGCGCCCCGTTCATCGCCGCAATGAAAAGCCAGAAAGCCCCCTCTTTTGCCATTTTCACCCGCACCCTAAGACTGGATATCCGCCTGTTGCGGCGAATCCCCGGCCACCGGCGCATAGCGTTTCAGCAATCCGACCTGCGCCATGCCGAAAATAGCCGTCATCGGCATAATGCCGAACAGTTTGAAGCTCACCCAGAAATCGGTTGAAAAATTGCGCCAGACAATTTCATTGACCAGGGCAAGAAACACAAAAAACAATGCCCACCGCAGGGTCAGCAGCCGCCAGCCCCGCGCCTCCAGCTGAATGACCGAATTGAGCAATGGCTGCAATAAGGGCCGCCTGACCGCCAACCCGCCAAACAGAATTGCCGCAAACAGCAAATTCACGATTGTCGGCTTCAGCTTGATAAACAGCTCATTATCGAGATAAAGCGTCAAACCGCCGAAAATCAGCACAAAGACTGCTGTAATCATCGGCATCGGAGCCACTTCGCGGAATATCACCCAACTTACGGCAAGCGAGGCGCCGATCGCGGCCATGAAGGCAGCGGTCGCCGGAAAAATGCCATGCAGGCTGTTCACCACGAAAAAAACGATGAGCGGCCCAAGATCAAGTGCAAGCTTTACAAACGCGTTCATTGCGCCCAATCACTCCCTTTCCGCCAACCAGTCCTCTCCCGGCTCATTCGCATCTCCCATGTCACTGGCGCATCTCCCATGTCACTGGCTCCGCGCCATATACACAGCAGCAAACGATCGGGCACTATTCCCCTGCCGCTTCAGCCCCTGTCAGCGCCTGCGCAAATTGCTGCGCGTCAAAGGGGCGCAGATCCCCGATCCCCTCACCAATGCCGATGGCATGGATCGGCAAATCGAACTTCCGCGCGACCGCCACAAGGATACCGCCCCGTGCCGTGCCGTCGAGCTTGGTCATCACAAGCCCCGTAATACCCGCAACCTCCTGAAAAACCTCGACCTGCGAAATCGCATTCTGCCCCGTCGTCGCATCGAGGACCAGCAGCACCGCATGCGGCGCATCGGCGTCGAGCTTGCCCAAAACCCGTTTGATCTTACGCAGCTCATCCATCAGGCCGGACTTGTTCTGCAACCGGCCGGCGGTATCGATCAGCAGCACATCCGCCCCCGCCTCCCTGGCTTTCTCCACCGCATCATAGGCAAGCCCCGCCGCATCGGCCCCCGGCTCGCGGGCGATCACCGGCACATTCAGCCGCTCGCCCCATATCTGCAGCTGCTCGATGGCGGCAGCGCGAAACGTATCGCCCGCGCCGAGCATCACCCGATACCCCTCGCCCTGCAACCAGTTGCCAAGCTTGCCGATCGTCGTTGTCTTGCCTGTGCCGTTGACACCGACGACCAGAATGACAAACGGTTCATCCCGATCGCGTTCAATGCGCAGGGGGGCCGCCACGGGTTCCAGGATATCGGCGATATGGCCGGCCAGAAACTCGCGCACCTCCTGGGGCGAAATTTCCTTGTCGAACCGTTCAGAGGCCAGCGCCTCGGTTATCTCCATCGCCACATCGACACCGAGATCCGCCTGAATCAGCACATCCTCAAGCTCATCGAGCCGCTCCTGATCGAGCCGCGCCCTGGTGAAGATGCCGCTCACCCCCTCGCTCAGCGCCCCGGTCGACCGGCTAAGCCCTGATTTCAGCCTGCTGAACCAGCCTTTTTTTTCCGGTGCGGGAGGCTCTTGCGCGGCAAGGCTGGTTTCGGCCCGCGCTGCTACGGGCGCTGCTTCTGTCGGGGCCGGGTCCTCAGGCAAACTCTCACCTGGCAGCGGGGCTGGCGGCGCATGATCTTCGCCCGGCAACACATCCTGGCCCGATTGTGGCCTGTTTTTTCTCCAGCCGAACCGCTTCATGCCGCAACCGCCCCCAACAGCCTGTCTTCCTCCACACCCGTGATCTGCATATTCAGGATCGTGCCGGCCTCCTGACTTGTCTGGGCGATCACCTCGACAAAGGATTCGGCACGGCCCCGCCTGTCATCTTCCATCAGCACACGCAGCTTGTGCCCTTGCTGCGCATCGAGATACCGACGCTTTGCCGCAGCCCCCGCCGCGCGCAGCCGGGCCGCGCGTTCCTTCCGCACCGCCGATGGCAATTGCGGCATACGGGCCGCCGGCGTGTTGGGCCGCGCGGAAAAAGGAAACACATGCAGGAAGGTCAACCCGCACTCTTCCACAAGCCGCAAGCTGTTATCGAACATCGCCTCCGTTTCGGTCGGAAACCCCGCAATCAGATCGGCACCGAACACAAGCTCGGGCCGCCGCGCCCGCAATGCGGTGCAAAGCGCAATCGCATCCTGACGCGAATGCCGCCGCTTCATGCGCTTCAGAATCATGTCATCCCCCGCCTGCAAGGACAGATGCAGATGCGGCATCAGCCGTGGATGCGTGGCGACAGCCTCGAACAAGGCGGGATCGACCTCCACTGAGTCGATGGAGGAAAGACGCAGCCGTGGCAAGGCCGGCACCGCGTCGAGGATTTGCCAGACAAGATCCCCAAGCCGCATCGGTTGCGCAAGATCGGCGCCATAGGCCGTCATATCGACCCCGGTCAGAACAACTTCGCTATAGCCGTTCTCAACCACCTGGCGTATCTGCGCGATCACATCCTCTGCCGCAACGCTGCGCGAACGGCCCCGCCCGAAGGGAATGGTGCAGAATGTGCAGCGATGGTCGCAACCATTCTGGACCTGCACCACCGCGCGCATCCGCCCGCCAAGCCCGGTCACAGCACTTGGCTGTGCAACCGTCTCGGTCATGATATCGCTAACCAATACCCGCTCAGCGCCATCACCGGCATCATCCGTCCCGGTTGCGGCGATTTTGGTAAAACTCTCCGCACGCAGCTTTTCACGGTTCCCCAGCACGACATCCACCTCGGGCATGGCGGCAAACGCGTGCGGTTCGATCTGCGCCGCGCAGCCTGTGACGATAATCCGCGCATCGCGCCGGTCGCGCCGCGCCCGGCGGATCGCCTGCCGTGTCTGGCGTACCGCTTCTCCGGTCACCGCGCAGCTGTTGACGATCACCGTGTCATCAAGCCGCGCCTGCGCCGCATGGTCGCGCATAATCTCGGATTCGTAACTGTTCAGCCGGCAGCCGAAAGTCAGAATTTTGGTCTCACCCGTCATATCGGTTACTTCGTCGATTGTGCGGCACGCAGCGCTTCTGGTGCGAAACTGCCGCGAAAACTCATTGCGGTCTCACCGGTCATATATATGTGATTGTCCCGCTCGCGCCAGTCGATCGCCAGCACACCGCCATCCAGCATGACCTGCGCCTTGCGACCGGCCCGCGCAACTTCGGGCTGGGCCGCGGCGGCAACAACCGCACAGGCGGCGGTACCGCAGGCCCGCGTGGCCCCGACCCCGCGTTCCCAGACCCGCAGACGAATTTGGCCGGGCGCCGGAATTTCCGCGAAGCTGACATTGACGCGTTCGGGAAACAGCGGATGATGCTCGACAAGCGGGCCAATCTCCGGCAGCACGATAGCAGCCGCATCGGCAACAAAGAATATACAATGCGGGTTGCCGATATTGACGGCAACCACCGGACCGGCAAGCCCGGCAATTTCCGGCAGCGCCGGTTCAAAATGCAGATCCCCGCAATCCATCTCACGGGCAAGCGGGATCTGTTGCCAGTCGCAGCGCGGAATTCCCATATCAACAGTAACCCGCCGCGCACCCGCCGCCGTGCAGACAAGCTGCCCCACATTGGTATCAATCGCAACCTGATCGCCGCCGCTTTCGGACATCAGCAGCCAGCCGATGCAGCGGGTCGCATTGCCACAGGCATCCACCTCGCCCCCATCGGCATTGTAAATGCGCATGAACGCCGCGCTGCCAGCATTCTTTGCAGGTTCGATACAGATGAGCTGATCAAAGCCAATGCCAAGCCGCCGGTCCGCCACCGCCCGCAACAGTTCCGCATCAAGCGGCACGGCACGCGCGCGCGCGTCAATGATCACAAAATCATTGCCCAGCCCGTGCATTTTTATGAACGCGATCTCATCCATGGGCGGGTTATAGGGCAAGGCCCGTCCGCTTGCCAGCCGCAAGCGGGAATTTCACACTGCTTTGCGGTAAAAAATTTCACGCCGATGCTGGACTCAGGCCGCACAACTTAATATATTTGTCTTAATATATAACAATGTTGTGTGCATTGCGCCTGTTCGCAGCCACGGCAGTGGTGCGTACCGAGTGCGAAACGGGCCTGTAAATTCAGGAGGCACCCCAGGATGAAACGCTTTATCGACCATGACGAACTTGCGCGCGACAGCCGGTTTATCCGGCAGGATGGCGCGGCGAACAGTGTGCTGGCGACACTGCCCGACGATGTGGATACGGTCGTCGATATTTTCGAACAACTCGCGCCGATGATTGAAAAGGCGACGCGCGGCACCGCCGCGGAACCGCTTTATGAGGAATATGGCCCCGCCTATAATCTGGTCGTACTGAACGAGCCCATTCACCCCGACGATCCCGCGCTTGTCAATCGGCTTCGGTTCCGGCTGCATGGCATCCTGATCGGCGAGCTGCAAGCGCTGGAGGGGGCATCGCGCTCGCTGTGGGACTTTCCCGAAGCACCATGGGAATTCAAGATGAATATGGCCCGCCAGGCCTGGGACGAGGCCCGGCATGTGCAGATTTACGAAAAGCTGCTGCAATATATGGGCGGTGAAATCGGCGATTATCCCGAGAACACCTTTCTGTTCGAATGCGCCTGCAGCGAAGATCCCGCAATGCGGGTGGCAGGCGTCAATCGCGGACTGGAAGGGCTTGCCTGCGATGTGTTCCGCGATCTGATCCGCTATGCCGAAAAAGTTGGCGACGATACCATCAAGCAAGCCGTCGATTTCGTTCTGGCGGATGAGATCACCCATGTCCGTTTCGGCAGCAACTGGGTGAAGGAATTCACCAAGGACGATCCGGACTATTTCAAGCGTACGCAGGAATTCCGCAGGGAAGTCGACAAGCGCTTCAGCTTTGGCGGCGCGCGCAGCGCACGCGCGGATGCGGCGATCCCGCTGGCCGTTCAGGACCGGCTTGAAGCGGGCTTCACGGCGGAAGAAATCGACGAGATCGGGGCGCTCAGCGCCGGCGGGCCGAGCCGTGAAACCCTGCGCGAGGCAGCACGCATCCTGGCTGAACGGCACCGCGCCAAGAAAGCGCAGCAGACGCAGACGGCAGCGGAATAGGAGGCGCGGATATGAGTGAACAACGGCTTTATCCGGGCTCCGGCCAGGACGAGCGGACAAGTTTCGCGCCCTATTCCGCTTTTGATATTCCCGCGGATCTGCGCACCCTGCATGGCCGCTTCGATGTCGAGGCGGTGGCCCTGCGGGTACGCAACTGGCGATATGCCGAAGAATGGATGATGATGATCATGGGCGGATGGGTTGCAACCATCCCCGAGCTGCCCGTGAAAACCGGACTTGGCAAAATCATCTGGGACAGCGCGGTAGCTGCCGATGAACTTGGCAAGCGGTTGCCGGAGCTGCGCTGCGGCTCCAAGGTCGGGCAATTCGGTTCGCAACCCGGCAATGAGGGGTTTGCCGCGCTAATCCAGGAAATCTCATCCCCTGAAAGCCCCGAGCTGACGATTGAAAAACTGACCGGTATTTTCGATGTGCTGAAACCGCATCTTGTCGATGTGTATGAACGGTTCTGCACGGAAACCGATCAGATCTGCGACGCACCGACGATCATTTTACTTGAAGACATCACCCGTCGCAGCCGCGCGCATATCGCATGGGGCAATACAATTCTCGATGAGTTGTGCAAAGATGCGGCAAGCGAGCAAAGACGGGCCAAGCGGCGCGACGAACTGGCGGCGATGCTGGCTGAATGTGGCGGCGTCACGGGAGAGGAAGCAGTCGTCACGCATTAGAGAATTACTGCGCGGCGGCAGTAAGGTCCTGAAGAGGCTGGCTGGCAGGCAGTGTTCCCCTGAACAAGCAGAACTGACACGCCGCCGGGTAATTCACCCGGCGGTTTTTTATTTGCTCAGCGCGGGAAACAGACAGGATAACCGGGCTGTAAAACAAACTTTACCGGTTTTGTAGTAAGCTGATTGTCGCCGTTGCCATCTGAACATAGCCTGTCAGGTGAACACGCCCTGTTTGGACAGCGCGATATTGCGATGCTGTCTCCCGTCAGGAGGAATATCTCGCGACATGGCCCCGCCACCTTCAGATAAAAATCTGTCATCCTATTGGCTGCCATTCACCCCCAATCGGCATTTCAAGCAACATCCCCGTATCCTGACCGAAGCCGACGGGATGTATTACCTGACGCAGGACGGGCGGCAGGTCCTTGATGGCACCGCGGGCCTGTGGTGCGTGAATGCGGGACATGGCCGCACCCATATCACCGATGCAATCACGGCACAGGCAAAAACGCTCGACTATGCACCCAGTTTCCAGTTCAGCCATCCTGGTGCCTTTCACCTTGCCGACCGGCTCGCAGCGCTTGCACCGTCTCCCCTCAACCATGTTTTTTTCTGCAATTCAGGCTCAGAAGCGGTCGACACAGCGCTCAAGATCGCGCTCGCCTGCCAGCAACTGCGCGGACATGGCTCGCGGACACGGTTGATCGGCCGCGCGCGGGGCTATCACGGCACCGGTTTCGGCGGCATTTCGGTCGGCGGGCTTGTTCAGAACAGGAATATGTTCGGTCCGCTTCTTCCCGGCACCGATCATCTGCCCCATACATATGATATCGACCAGCAACGCTTCAGCCGCGGGGAGCCCGACCAGGGAAGCGACCGTGCCGACGCGCTTGAGGGCCTTGTCGCGCTGCATGGCGCAGACACGATTGCCGCGGTCATCGTCGAACCGGTCGCAGGCTCAACCGGTGTGCTCGCGCCGCCCCGGGGCTATCTCCGGCGGCTGCGTGAAATCTGTACAAAATACGGCATCCTGCTGATTTTCGACGAGGTCATTACGGCTTTTGGCCGGCTGGGTGCGGCCTTCGCGGCGACACGTTTCTCGGTTACGCCCGATATGATTACCTTTGCCAAAGGCGTGACCAACGGTGCGGTACCGCTTGGAGGTGTGCTTGTCAGCGACGATATACAGGAACAATTCCTCTCGGCACAGAGGGAATTGCCAGAGCATGGGATCGAGCTGTTTCATGGCTATACCTATTCGGGCCACCCGCTCGCCATGGCGGCCGGTAACGCAACGCTTGATCTTTATGCGCAAGAAGAGCTGTTCGCGCGTTCAGCCGCGCTTGAAGAAATCTGGGCCGATGCCATTCATTCGCTGCGCGATATCGGGATTGTGCGCGATATCCGGACCATCGGCCTTGCCGCCGGGATCGATCTGGATCCGGCAGAAACCCCTGGTACGCGCGGCTTTCAGGCCGTGCAGGCCGCATTTCATCAGCAGGATATGATGATCCGTATTACAGGCGACACCATCGCGCTGTCACCGCCACTGATCGTCAGCGAAGCGGAAATCGCGGTGCTGACGGCGCGGCTGCGTCGTCTGCTGCAACAGCTTGAATGAGGAGAAAGAGAATGCTCATCGGCGTACCGAAAGAGATCAAGATACACGAATATCGTGTCGGCCTGACCCCGGCCAGCGTGCGCGAGCTCATCCATCACGGCCATGCGGTGATTATCGAGAAAAATGCCGGGGAGGCGATCGGACTGCATAACAGCGATTACGAGAATGCAGGCGCGCAAATCGTTCCGGAGGCGGAGGAAATTTTCTCCAGTGCCGAGATGATCGTCAAAGTCAAGGAGCCACAGAAGTCTGAAGTCGCGCGGCTTTCGGAAAACCAGATTCTCTTTACCTATCTTCACCTTGCCGCCGATCTGCCGCAGGCTGAGCAATTATGTCGTTCCGGCTGCACCGCGATCGCCTATGAGACAGTGACCGACAAGGCCGGCCACCTGCCGCTGCTTGCCCCGATGAGCGAGGTGGCGGGCCGGATGGCGATACAGGCAGGCGCCCATTGCCTGGAAATGGAACAGGGTGGGCGCGGCATGCTGCTTGGCGGCGTGCCCGGTGTCGGCGCAGCACGGGTCGTTATTCTGGGCGGAGGGGTGGTGGGCACCAATGCGGCACGGATGGCAATGGGACTTGAGGCACATGTCACCGTGCTGGACAGGAATCTGGCGCGGCTGCAAGAGCTGGACATGCAGTTCGGCCCGATGCTGAACACGATTTATTCAACGGTGGATGCGGTCGAAACACTGATTGCCGAGGCCGATCTTGTGATCGGGGCTGTGCTTGTGCCCGGCGCCGCAACGCCAAAACTGATCACGGAAAATATGGTCCGGCAGATGCGGCGCGGCACCGTGCTTGTCGATGTCGCGATCGATCAGGGTGGCAGCGCTGAAACTTCCCGCCCCACAAGCCATGCCGACCCGACCTACCGCGAACATGACGTCGTTCATTATTGTGTGACGAATATGCCCGGCGCGGTCGCACGCACATCAACCTTCGCCCTCAATAATGCCACCCTGCCCTTTGTGCTGGCGCTGGCAGACAAGGGGTGGCGCCAGGCGATGACCGATGATCCGCATCTGCGCGCAGGGCTGAATATTCATGACGGCAGGATTACCCATGACGCCGTGGCGCAAGCGCTTGGCCTTGGGCTGACAGCCCCCGAAACGCTGCTGCGCTAATCCGCGCCCTGTTCCCTGACGGTGGCTGCAACCGTGCCGCTGGCAGCTTCAGCCTGCTTTCGCCGCGGAAACAGCTGCTCAAGCAGCACCGCGAGCGCAGGCAGGGCAGTCACCGCCCCAATCATATTCGCAACAAACATGAATGACAGCAAAAGCCCCATATCCGCCTGGAATTTGAGGCCGGAAAACGCCCATGTCACAACGCCGGTCGCAAGCGTCGCGCCGGTGAACATCACCGCCATACCGGTTTCCTGCAGGGTTTGGGAATAGGCGCTGTAGATATCCATCCCGTCATCAAGATAACGCTGCAGGCGGCTGTAGATATAGAAGGCATAGTCGACACCAATACCCACCGCCAGCACCAGCACGGGAAGCGTCGAAACCTTCAGCCCGATTTCGAGCATCGACATCAGCCAATATCCCGCAAATGTCGCAAGCAGCAACGGCATGCAGCAGCAGACAAGAGCACGAAGATCGCGATAGGCCAGCAAAACCAGGATCACAATCGCGATATAGACATAGATCAGCATCGGCAGCTCCGACCGCTCGATCACATCATTGGTCGCCGCCATGATCCCCACATTGCCCGATGCCAGACGGAACGTCACACCGGGATAAGGATTATCGGCAATAAATTCCTCGGCCGCCGCGACAACGCGTTTGATGGTTGTCGCCTTATGGTCAATCGTGAAGGCGATCATCGGCAACATGGAGCAGCTTTCATTGAGCAGGCCCGTGGTCGCCGAAACCCCCCCCGTTGTCAGGACAAGCGTCTTGTCGTTGCGCGGCAATGCCCGGAATTTGAGATTGTCTTCCGACCAGGTGGCATAGCCACGCTTTGCGATTACAGGCAGCGACATGGTGGCTTTCACCCCGTCGATATTCCGCATATGCCAGCCCAACCGGTCGATCAGATACATAATATCGTAATCGAGGCAGGAAAGCTCGGGCGTCTCAGCGATCACAATGAACGCATCGGAATTTTCCGAGAACCGTTCGACCAGCAGATTTGTATCCACATTATAGCGCGAGCTTGGCCAGAGCTCAGGCGCACCCGGATGCAGATCACCCACATGCCGGTCTTTCGTCGCAATGATGGATACGCCCAGGATGCCCGCACAAATCACAAGCGTCACCGCAGCGGGTTTGGGCTTTGCAATGACAGCGAGCCGCTTCATCCACTCGATACGCCGCGCGCGCGCGCGGGAAATCCGGTCGATATAACGTGCATCATAGCTGAAATAGGAAGCAAGGATCGGCAGCATGATCAGATTGGTGATGATCTTGAGCGCCACACCGATCGTGGCCGCAATGGCCAGCTCCTGAATCATCGGAATCGGGATCAGCACCAGCGTGACAAAACCCACAAGGTCGGTCACAAGCGCCATGGAACCGGGCACAAGCAAGCGGCGAAATGTGGCGCGGGCTGCCTGCTCGCTATTATGGCCGGCGCAGATTTCCGCCGAGATCAGGTTGATCTGCTGCACCCCGTGCGACACGCCGATGGCATAGACAAGAAACGGCACCAATATGGCAAGCGGGTCAAGTCCGATATCAAGCACAATCAGCAGGCCGAACTGCCAGACCACCGACACGAGCGAACAGAAAACGGCCAGAAACGTCAGCACCCGGGATCGCGCATAGACATAGACCGCCGCGGTCGTCAGGAGAAACGCCAATCCGAAAAACACCAGCACGCTTTTCGCCTCATCGGCGATATCGCCAATCATCTTGGCAAAGCCTGTTATGTGAATTTCAAATTCCTGATCCTCGAACCGGTCGCGGATATCGGTTTCAAGCCGGGCGGCAAGATCGATATAGTCCAGCTTTTCACCTGTCAGCGGGTCGAAATCATTAAGCTTGGCGCGAACCGCCGCAATGGTGAAATCGTGGGAAACAAGCTGCCCGACATGGCCGCCACGAATCGCATTATCGCGAATCCGGGAAATCTTTTCTTCATCGAGATTGTCGGGCGTCGTTTCAGCCTCGATCACATTATAGGCGCGCAACCCCTGCTCATTGACTTCCAGTACCCGGGTATTGGGCGTCCACAAGGATTGCACCGAACCACGATAGACCCCTGGCAGATAGAAAATCGCATCTGTCAGCTCATTGAGTTTCTGCAACGTCTGCGGCGTCCAGACGGTGCCCTCACGCGGATGCAAACCGATCGTGATGCTGTTTGGCGGCGGCAGCTTTCCGCGATATTCCGCAAATGTTTCGATAAATGCGTGATCGGTCGGCAACTGCTTGTCAAAGCCTGCATCAAGCCCCAGCTGCGTCGCGTAATAGCCCATCCATATGGTGAACGCGGCCAGCAACGCCAGAATAACCAGGCGGAACCGGAAAACCAGATTTTCCACATACTGCAACATTGAAATCGCCTGCACACATTCGCCCGCTGTTCGGACGGGTCGTCTTGTCGGGAAATGCCGCCTCAGTCGGCAAAGCTTACTGCCACTCTCTAGCCGCAATCTGCGGAGATTTTGTTAACAGACCGGCCACCTGCGCCTTTGCGAGGGTATACGCAGCGCAACAAGCGCTGGAACCTAGCTTGTTCCGCGCGTCCCGCCAAGGGGGCATTTGCCCGCACGCTTTGCTTTGGCGATTGCCCGTACTGCGCTAAACTGGCTTTCGCGCCACGACAGGCGCACAAGGCAGCCGCGATAACAGACATCAGCCCCTCAGGGTGAGGAGAGGAAAATGCGGATTGGCGAACTCGACCATTATAATATCATCACCGCCGATTTGGACCGTTCCGTTGCATTTTACGAGCAGATACTCGGTCTGCGGAACGGGGAACGCCCCGATTTTGGCATTCCCGGCGCCTGGCTTTATGCGGGCAAGCGCCCGGTCGTCCACCTGATCGGCGTCGACGAGAACGACAAGAGCGGCGCCGGCACGATCGATCATGTTGCATTCCGCGCGGAAGATTTCGAGGCAACCCGGGAAACACTGACCGAAAAAGGTGTCGCGTTTTCCCAGGTCGATATTCCCGACTTCAACCTGCAGCAGATTTTTCTGCACGATCCGGACGGCGTGAAAATCGAGCTCAATTTCTACAGCAGTTAGGCACCGCCGCTGACATAGATACGTTCGCCGGTAACATAGCTGTTCTGCCCGGATACAAGAAAGCGCACCACATTGGCGATATCCTCGGGCACGCAGACCCGGCCAAACGGGCTCGACTTATCGAGTTCGCGCAGACTTTTCACACCGGCGACCGCACGCATCAGCCGCTCGCCCATATCGGTCTCGACAAGCCCGGGGGCGACGATATTGACTCTGATATTATGCTTGCGTTCTTCCTTGAACAAGGTGAAAGCAAGCGCATCGAGCGCACATTTCCCCATATTGTAGGGCGCGCCATTCGCGCCGAGCGACTTTGTCGCCACACTGGAAATCATGATGATGTCGCCGCGCCCGAGTTTACGCATCTGCGGCACGACAAGCTTGCTCAGATAATGGGGCGCGAATGCATGCACCCCCACTACCCGCGCCAGCTCCGCAGGATCGGTATCCGCGACGCTGCGCCCCTGGCTCGCAATGCCCGCATTATTGACGAGGATATCGATATGGCCGAAATCGCTCAGGATCTCGCCAACCATACGCTCATCTTCCTCGAAGTTCGCAACCGAAGCCTGATAGGCTTTGGCCTTGCGGCCCATCGCCTCGATCTCGGCCACGACCTGCTGCGCCGCGTCCGCGTCACTGCGATAATTCACCGCGAGATCGGCCCCGTCCTCGGCCAGCGCCAGGGCAATCCCCCGCCCGACCCCGCGGCTGCCCCCGGTCACAAGCGCCACACGTCCTTCCAATGACATTTCACCCTCCCGAATTTATTGCGATTTTCCGATACCGGTTTCCTATCGCATTTTCGCTTGTTTGGGAATTATGACGGCGATACGCCCTATGCCGACCGCAGGCTGGAGAGCTGCCGCTCCTCCCTGCGGTCTGCAGTGACATAGACAAATTTCAGACTTGTCCGTGCTCCGATCATTGTACCGGGCAATGGCTGATAAACCATCTCCCGGCGACCGAATCCCGGACTTGCCGAACCGACATCACAACTATCTGTTATCTGCACCTGCATGAGTTTGAGATCGCCCAGTTCAAACGGGATCTGCGCCAGTTCGAGGAAGGCGCGCTTGTCGCTTGCCGCGCGAAACCCGTCAATGAAGGCCTGTTCGGCAGCGGCATCGGCTTCCCTTGCGGTGCCGGGTTCCGGGGCGGCATCATGGGGCATGTCAATAGCTCACCGGTTTGTCGACCAATTGCTTATGTGTGCCAAGCTTGCCATGGGCGACAAGCGCGCCAAGCACATCAACAATCACGCGCGTCCCGAACAATGCGGTGATTTCAGACTGATCATAAGGCGGCGATACCTCGACCACCTCCAGCCCGCAGATCCCTTCAGCCGCCACCTTGCCGACAAGCGACAGCGCCTCGCGCGGCAGAAAACCGCCAGGCTCGGGCCAGCCGGTGCCCGGCACAAAGCCGCAATCCACGCAATCGATATCGAAGCTCAGATAAACCGCATCCGCATCCTTCCAGGCAAGCTCCAGCGCAATCTCGGCCGTTTTGTCGATACCAAGCTCCTCGACATCGCGCATGGTCAGAATGTTGGTATTGCGGTTGCGGATTTCGCGGACCGCCTCACGCGGGACCTGCCAACCGCCAATGCCGATCTGAACCAGATTGGTCGCCGGTACATTGGGCATATTGGTTGCATGGAACCAGGGTGTCGTATGCATCCGTTCATCCAGATCGCGTTCCTGAATATCGGCATGGCGGTCAAAGTGAATGATGCCGATCTTTTTCGTCGTGCATTGCGCGAGCCCCCGCACGGTGGCAAAGCCGATCGAATGGTCGCCGCCCATGATGATCGGCAAAGCCCCCGAGGAGAAGATATGCGCGACCGCGCGGCTGATCTGATCGAAGGTTTTTTCGATATTGGCAGGGATCGTAAAAACATCCCCCGCATCGCACAGGCTCATCTGTTCGCGCAGATCAACGCCGAGTTCATAATTGTAGGGGGTATAGAGCGCGGAAATCTTGCGCATCCCCTGCGGGCCGAAACGCGTACCCGGCCGATAGGTCGTCCCTCCATCGAATGGCACCCCGATCACCGCCGCGTCATAATTGCCGACCGTGCGTATATCTTCGGCATAGGGCGCTTTCAGAAAGGTATTGATGCCGGCGAAATGCGGCAACTCGCCCCGGGCAAAAGTCGAAATCGTGCGATCCTGAATACTGTCTGCCGCGTCAAGGCCGAGCGCCAGCGCGCGCGCCTGTTCCGCCTTCCACCTGCTGTCGCCGATATCAGCTTCCGCGAGCGCGGCTTTCCAGCCACGGGCCTGCATCTTGTCGAAATCGGGATGATGCGCGCGCCGCGCGCCGGGCAGATTGGCCGGTGGCCCGAAGCAACGCCGATGCGCAACGCGATTAACCCTGTACATTTTCCTGTATCTCCTTGAAATGGGCAGGCCCCCATATCGCATCCGCGCTGGGCCTGCGTTTGAGTTGAAGGTCGTAGGTGATCGTCGCACCCCGCGCAGCAGACGCATCACTCAATGGTGGCTTATCGAAGACAAGCACCCTTGTGCCGAGCGAAAACCCTTCCTGCAGATCATGTGTAACCATGAAAACGGTCATGCCGCTGTCACGCCAGAGCCGGCGTAAAAGCTCGTGCATATCCTTGCGCGTTCCGGGATCAAGCGCACCGAACGGCTCATCAAGCAGCAATAGTTTTGGCCGCATGATAAGCGCTTGGGCAATAGCCAGCCGCTGCTGCATGCCGCCTGACAATGCCGCCGGATACTGATCGCACACAGCGGCGAGCCCGACCGCATCGAGATACTGCATCGCCTCCTTGCGCAGCGCGCGGGCCTTCGCACCGAACAGTCGCGCCATAAAGGGTGCGCGCAGAAAGCCCGGTCCCAGCATCACATTCTGCAGCACCGTCAGATGCGGGAAGACGGAATAACGCTGATAGACAACCCCCCTGTCAGGTCCCGGTTCAGGAGCGACAGGTTCGCCGTCAATCCGTATCTCGCCGCTGCTTGGCCGTTCCTCGCTCAGCAGCATGCGCAAAAATGTGCTCTTGCCGCAGCCAGACGCGCCCACCACGGTGCAGAACTCCCCCGCATCGACAGCGATATTGATATCGCGCAGCACGGGCACACCGTCATAAAGTTTGGCGACATTGCGGATGGTGACTGCACTCATCGCCTGCTGGCCCCGTCGCTCGCCCAGGGGCAGATTATCCGCTTCAAAAGGCGCAGGAGATAATCCATCGCGAAAGCAAGCAAGGTAATCCAGACGACGTAAGGCAGGATCACATCCATCGCCAGATAACGCCGCACGAGAAAAATCCGGTAACCGAGCCCTTCTGTCGCGGCAATCGCCTCGGCGGCGATCAGGAACAGCCATGCAGGCCCAAGCGACAGTCTGACACCGTCGATCAGGCGCGGCATGATCTGCGGCAACACGACCCGCAGCACGATCTGCCAGCTTGAGGCCGCAAGCGTCTGTGCCTTCACAAGCTGCGCGCGCGGCAGTTCCGACACCCGGATCGCCAGATCGCGCATCAGAAAGGGGGCGACACCGATGATGATGAGGACAATTTTGGCCACCTCCCCAAGTCCCAGTACAATAAACAGAATGGGCAGCACCGCCATTGGCGGCACCATCGATACAATCGCGATCAACGGCCCGAATGTGCTGCGCATATAGGGGATGAGCCCAGTCGCGATACCGACGCAAAGCCCGGCCAGTGTGGCCGCGGCAAGCCCGATGAAAAGCCGCATCAGACTTGCCCCGGTATCGCGCCATAACAGGATCGCGCCACTGCGACGATCCTCCACCATCGCAAGCCGGACGATCGTGTCCCAGATCCGCCCCGGGGCGGGCAGCAATTTATCATTCGGGTTGGCGGCAAGCCGCAGATCGGAAAAAATCAGATAGAGGACGATCAGCAGGATAAACGGCACCGCCCCGAGCATGAATGCCCCTGCCCGCGACGGGTGCCAGTTGATGATGCGCCGCATTTCTCCGCTCCCGGCCGGCGATAATCCGCCGCGCGCCGCTTCTTAAAGCCCGCCAGCGGCTGCCTGGGCCATAAAGGCCGGAGCGAACCGCAAGCGGATATTGCCCGTATCACCCAGCGTCTTGCCGCCGGGGAATGCGATCCCCACCGCATCGACGGACTGTCCGCCTTCCCCCAGCAGACCATGCGCATCGGAGAATTTCCGCACCGCATCCATCGTCGCGACAAGATCGCCGCTTTCGGTAAAGCTTACCGCTTCCCCGGGTTCGTAAAACATCCGGGTGGTGGCAAGCTGCGCCTCATAGCCGGCCAGATCGGTCCCCGCCGCCTCGCCCAGTTCAGCGCGGATCTCGGCGTTATCGCGCATCAGCGCCATCATCTCGTACCACGCTCCCACAAGCGCCTTGCCAAGCTTCGGGTTATCGGCCAGCGTTTCTGTATTCACCACCATCAGATCGATGATTTCGCCTGGAATATCGCCCGAATCAAAGACCTTGGTGGCACCGGGAAGTGCGGCCACCTCGGATAATTGCGGGTTCCAGGTGACCACCGCAGCCTTGTCGGCACGGCTGGCGAAAGCCGCCACGATATCGGCGTCCGAGGTATTGACGACCGTCAGATCCCGCTCCGCCAGCCCGACACTTTCCAATGCCCGTGCAAGCAGATAATGCGATACCGACAGTTCAACGAGGTTCACCTCACGGCCCTTCAGGTCGGCGACAGCGTCACCGTGCTTGAGAACAATCCCATCATTGCCGTTCGAGAAATCGCCGACGATCAGGGCTGTCGTATCGACACCACCCACCGCGGGGATCGTCAGCGCATCCATATTGGTCATGGAACAGCCGTCAAACCCCCCGGCTGTATACTGATTGATCGATTCGATATAATCGTTGATCTGCACGATTTCGACATCGATATCATATTTGTCGGCCCATTTTTTCATGATGCCGCTATCCTGAATATAGCCCCAGGGCATCCAGCCGACATAGATCGACCAGCAGATCCTGAAACTGTCTCTGGTTTCCGCCTGCGCGGATAGGGGAACAAAGGCAAGCGCCGCCGCCGTAACGGCCAGCATGATTTGTTTACGGATGGATTTCAGCATGTTCCGGGCTCCCTGCTCGTTTCGCCGCATGGCGGGCAGCGATGGCAGGTCGGGTGCGGAGCGCGGGAGGGCACGGGCGTCTCTCCGCACATCGGTCGAAACGACCGCCGCACGAGACCTCCCGGGCTTTTGTCCCGCCGTGTGTCCGGCATACACCGACGCCGGATTGCATCCCTCGGACCAGGCATATCCCGCAGACGTTGCCGCTCGCGCGGATACCGGAACCCTAGATGCCTCCCCTACAACGCAAAGGCCATGCCAACCGGATCAGGGAAATTTATCGCGGTGATTTTCAGCCCCGGAAACGCGGAACCGGGCGTGCAACTGCCATATTCAGTGGCAATTGCCTAGCTTTTAGGCGGATATACCCCGCCGTAGCGCATCGCCAATGGTGCGCGCCACGGCAAATGGCGCCGCGCCCGACTGCGCGGCAATCTGCGCATGCGCGCTGTCAAGGCCGTGGCGGCCAAATTCTTCCCGCACGAATTCACATAGCCAGTGCCGGGCCTGTGCCGCGCGGACATCTGCCCCTGTGCCCGTCTGCTCAAGCCAGTCGCGGTGACGATCAATTTCTGCGACCAGGACGTCAATACCTTCCGACCGCGCGGCAGATAAAGTCAGAACCTGCGGCATCCAGCTATCGCGGCTGATATCGCTAAGCCCGAGCGCACCTTCCACATCCGCCTTCGCACGGCGCGCAACGGCCCCCATATCGGCTTTGGTCACCACCGCGATATGCGGCACTTCCATGATTCCCGCCTTCATATATTGCAGACTGTCACCCGAACCCGGCTGAATGCAGAAGATCACCGTATCGGCCAGATCGGCAATATCGGTTTCCGACTGGCCAATCCCGACCGTTTCGACAAGCACAATGTCATAGACAGCGCGCATCAGCACCATGGCGGGCATGGTCAGCGCTGCCAGCCCGCCAAGCTTGTCGCGCGCCGCCATGGAGCGTACAAAAATTCCGTGATCTTCGGGATCTGTCGCAAGCCGGGTGCGGTCCCCCAGCAAGGCCCCGCCGCTGCGCCGCGAGGTTGGATCGACCGCAATTACCCCGACCGTGCGCCCGGCGGCCCGCCAGGCACCGATCAGGCTGTTGATGAGTGTGGACTTGCCCACACCGGGGGGGCCGGTCAGCCCCACCACATGGGCACGCGCACCCGCCCAGCACGCATCAAGCAGCTGCACAAGCTCTGGCCGGTCAGCAAAACGTTCGACAGCCGCCAGGGCACGCGCCATGGCCGGCTTGCCGCCTGCCTGCAACTCCCCGAATGTCGGAATCTCCGCCATCCGTCTACACCCGGTTCAAACGTCGCGCTCGCGCGCTGCCATCGCCGCCTGCGCCGCGGCAAGCCGGGCAATCGGCACCCGGTAAGGCGAGCATGAGACATAATCGAGCCCGATCCCGTTGCAGAACCGTACCGAATCCGGATCGCCCCCATGTTCCCCGCAGATACCGAGCTTGATATCGGGGCGTGTGGCACGGCCGCGCTCGGCGGCCAGCGCAACCAGTTCTCCCACCCCTTCCTGATCGAGGCTGACAAACGGGTCCTGCACAAAGATGCCCGCACGCAGATAGTCGTTCAGGAACGAAGCTGAATCATCACGGCTGATACCATAGGTCGTCTGCGTCAGATCATTGGTCCCGAAGCTGAAGAATTCCGCACCCTGGGCGATTTCTCCGGCGCGCAGGGCGGCACGGGGCAATTCGATCATCGTGCCCACTTGATAGGAAAGGCTTGCGGATTTTTCGTTGCTGACTTCCGCGGCCACCGCATCGATCCGTGCTTTCAGGATTTCCAGCTCCCTGCGGGTCGCGATCAGCGGCACCATGATTTCGGGCGTCACCGGGGCACCGGTCTGTTCACCCGCGATCAGCGCTGCTTCAAAGATCGCGCGCGCCTGCATTTCGTAAATTTCGGGATAGCTGATCCCAAGCCGCGCCCCGCGATGGCCGAGCATCGGATTTGCCTCCGCAAGATCGGCTGCACGGGTCTGCAGCGCCACGACATCGCAACCGATTGCCGCGGCAACTTCGGCAAATTCTGAATCCTTGTGCGGCAGAAACTCATGCAGCGGCGGATCAAGCAACCGCACGGTTACCGGCAATCCCGCCATGATGGTGAAAAGCTGCACAAAATCATCACGCTGCATCGGCAGGATCTTGGCAAGCGCGGCACGGCGGCCGGCCTCATCTTCGGCCAGGATCATCTCCCGCATCGCAACGACGCGGTTCCCCTCAAAGAACATATGCTCGGTCCGGCAAAGCCCGATCCCTTCCGCCCCGAACTGCCGTGCGGTGCGCGCATCTTCCGGTGTCTCGGCATTTGTGCGCACCTTCAGGCGGCGAATATCATCCGCCCATCCCATCAGGGCCGCGAAATCGCCGCTGAGTTCGGGCTGGATCATCGGCACCGCCCCCAGAATGACATCGCCCGTCGAGCCATCGATCGTGATCACATCGCCTTCCGCGATCCTGCGGCCGGCGACCTCAAACCCGCCTTCGGCCGCATTGACCCGGATCGCGCCCGCGCCCGATACACATGGTTTGCCCATGCCGCGCGCAACGACCGCCGCATGGCTTGTCATGCCTCCACGGCTTGTCAGGATACCGGCGGAGACATGCATGCCGTGAATATCCTCGGGGCTTGTTTCGGTCCGCACAAGGATGACGGACTTTCCGGCGGCTGCCATCTCCTCGGCCTTTTCGGGCGTGAGCGCCACCTCACCCGTACCCGCGCCGGGGGAAGCGGGCAACCCGCGGGTCAGCACCTGGCGCGGGGCATCGGGGTCAAGGCTTGGATGCAGCAACTGATCGAGCGATGCGGGATCGATCCGACCGACCGCCTCGGGCTCGTCGATCAGCCCTTCCGCCACCATATCCACCGCGATCTTCAACGCAGCCTGGGTGGTGCGCTTGCCAGAGCGGGTCTGAAGCATCCAGAGCTTGCCCCGCTCGATCGTGAATTCGATATCCTGCATATCGCGGTAATGGGCTTCCAGCTTGCGATAGGCCTCGGTCAGTTCGGCAAAAGCCTCGGGCATGCGCTCTTCAAGCGACAGGTCGCTTTCGCCTGCCTGCTCGCGCGCCGCACGCGTCAGATGCTGCGGCGTGCGAATGCCGGCAACCACATCCTCGCCCTGCGCATTGACCAGAAACTCTCCGTAGAAAGACTTTTCACCGGTGGCCGGATTCCGGGTGAAGGCCACGCCCGTGGCGCTGTCATTCCCCATATTGCCGAACACCATCGCCTGTACATTGACCGCGGTGCCCCAATCATCGGAAATATTATGAATACGGCGATAGGTTTTGGCCCGCGCTGACTGCCACGACCCGAACACCGCGCCGATGCCGCCCCAAAGCTGCTCTCTTGCATCCTCGGGAAAGGCTTCGCCCAGCTCATCGCGAACAATCTGCTTGTAGGTGGCAACGATATCGCGCCAATCCTCAGCCGTCATTTCCGTGTCCTGCGTAATGCCAAGACCAAGCTTGTGATCGTCAAGCGCATCCTCGAACAGGTGATGCGCAACATCGAGCACAACCGCTGAATACATCTGAATGAAGCGGCGATAGCTGTCATATACAAAACGTGCATCGCCGGTTTCCTCAACAAGCGCTGCGGCAGTCGCATCATTAAGGCCGAGATTAAGTACCGTATCCATCATACCCGGCATCGATACCCGCGCACCCGAACGCACCGACAAAAGCAACGGCCGTGCCCGATCACCAAACGCGCGCCCGGTGATCGCACCGATCCGGTCAAGCGCTTCACCCAATTGCGCGTCCAGCCCATCGGGATAGTTCTGCTTGTTTGCATAAAATGCCGTGCATACCTCGGTCGTGACCGTAAAGCCGGGCGGCACCGGCAGGCCGATATTGCTCATCTCCGCAAGGTTTGCTCCCTTGCCGCCAAGCAGTTCGCGCATATCCGCTGCCCCTTCGGCCATGCCGTCGCCGAAAAAATAGACCCATTTATGGTCGGAATTTGGGGCATGCTTGCTGGACATACGCTTTCTTACCCTTCGATTCTGGAGAAATCGGCAACCGCTTCCAATGTGCCGCGGATCTGTGACAAAAGCCGCAACCGGTTGGCCCGCAGCTCCGCCTGATCCGCATTGACGGTTACTTTATCAAAGAATGCATCAACCGGTATCCTGAGCCGCGCCACCGCGCCCATGGCAGCGGTGAAATCATCGCGCGCAAGGGCGGCATCGGCTTCCGCCGCCGCCTCGGCAATCCGGTCGAACAATATGCGTTCCTCGTCCTGTGTAAACAGCGCCGGGTCCGCCTGCCCGGCATGGGAGGCATCGTCACGCTTTTCCTCGATCCGCAGGATATTGGCCGCGCGCCTGTAGGCGGCAAGCAGATTAGCCCCGTCATCGGATTGTACAAAGGCTTCAAGCGCCCTTACCCGCGCAACCAGCAATAGAAGATCGCCCTGCCCTCCCAATGCAAATGCCGCGTCGATCAGATCGTGACGCGCCCCCTCGCCGCGCAGATAGACCTTCAGCCGGTCCGCAAAAAAGCCAAGCAGATCGTCCGCCTGCGCCCCGAACAGCGGTGCGAGCGGCAGACGCAGCCGGTTTTCAAGAACAAGCCGGATCACCCCGAGCGCCGCGCGCCGCAAGGCAAACGGATCCTTGGACCCTGTTGGCTTTTCCCCGATACGCCAGAACTCAACCAGTGTGTCGAGTTTGTCCGCCAGCGCCACGACAATCGCGGTGGGCTCGGCCGGGCATTCATCAGAGGGGCCAGCCGGTGAATAATGGCTGTAAATCGCGTCGGCCACCGCCGCGCGTTCCCCATCCGCCAGCGCGTAATAGCGGCCCATAATGCCCTGCAATTCGGGAAATTCGAACACCATCTCGCTCACCAGGTCGGCTTTCGCCAGCAACGCCGCGCGTTCCGCATCCTGTTTGTCCGCACCCGGAACAAGATCGGCCAGACGTGCGGCAAGCGCAACCATTCGCGCGACCTTGTCGCGGACCGAGCCAAGCCTGGCGTGAAATACCATATCGGCAAGCTGGTCGATGCGGGCCTCAAGCGGCTTTTTCCGGTCCTGATCCCAGAAAAACTTTGCGTCAGACAGCCGGGCTGCCAATACCCGCTCATTCCCCGCAACGATTTTTGCGCCGCCATCGCGTGCCTCGATATTCGCGGCTGTCACGAAGAACGGTGCAAGCTTGCCGGTCTTGGCATCCTGCAGGGAGAAATATTTCTGGTGCGACCGCATTGCCGTCGTCAGCACCTCGGGCGGCACCTCAAGAAAGGCAGGGTCGAACCGGCCAAGCAGCGGCACCGGCCATTCGTTAAGCCCCGCCACCTCGGCAAGCAGCGCCGCATCCTCGATCAGCACAAGCCCGTTCTCACCCGCAAGTTCAGTAGCGCGGGCAAGAATATGCGCCTCACGTTCCACTGGATCGAGCCGCACATGAGCAGCGGCAAGCGCGGCCTTGTAAGTGGCGAAATCCCGCGCAATAATTGCCTCAGGTGCCATGAAGCGATGCCCGTAGGTGGTATCGCCCGCTGCAATCCCGTCGATCTCAAATGACAGCGGCGCGCCGTCAAAACAACACAGGATCGCGTGCAGCGGCCGCACCCAACGCAGAGTCCCCGCCCCCCAGCGCATTGATTTCGGCCAGGGAAAATCGCGCACCGTCTGCTGTACGATTTCCGCAATCACATCGGCCGTCGGGCGGCCGTTCTGCTCGATCACCGCGAAATAGAATTCGGCATTCTTCACCTGCCGGATTTCGAGCTGTTCCCGCGTCAGACCGACCGAGCCGAGAAAACCCTCAAGCGCCTTGTCCGGCGCACCGACCTTCGGGCCCTTGCGCTCCTGCTTGCGATCCGGCTGTGCGGCGGGAATATCTGTGACATGCAGGCAAAGACGCCGCGGCGTGGCAAAGACTTCGGTCCTGTCGAAAGCAAGCTCGGCCGCGCGCAGCCCGTCGCAGACAAGCCGTCGCAAGTCATCGGCCGCGCGCGCCTGCATCCGCGCGGGAATCTCTTCCGAAAACAGTTCAAGCAGCAATTCAGGCATGGGCTAATTCTCCACCGCCACGCCCTGCGCCCGCAGCCAGCCCTCGGCACAGCCGCGCGAAAGGGTGCGCACACGACCGATATAGGCCGCCCGTTCAGTCACACTGATCACCCCGCGCGCGTCAAGCAGATTGAAACAGTGGCTCGCCTTCAGCGCCTGATCATAGGCCGGCAGCGGCAATTCACGCGCCAGCAACGCCGCGCACTCATTTTCCGCATCGGCGAAATGACGGAACAGCATCCCGGTATCGGCATATTCGAAATTGTAAGCCGAATACTGCTTTTCCGCTTCCAGGAACACATCCCCGTAGCGGACGCCGCGACCGTTGAAATCAAGCTCATAGACGCTGTTCTTGCCCTGCACATACTGCGCAAGCCGTTCAAGCCCATAGGTCAGCTCGCCCGAAACCGGCCGGCAATCGAAACCGCCCACCTGCTGGAAATAGGTGAACTGGCTGACTTCCATCCCATCGCACCAAACTTCCCAACCGAGGCCCCAGGCACCCAGTGTGGGGTTTTCCCAGTCATCCTCGACAAAGCGGATATCATGCTCAGCCGCATCGATCCCGATCGCCGACAGGCTTTGCAGATAAAGCTGCTGAATATCGGGGGGCGAGGGCTTCAGGATGACCTGAAACTGATAGTAATGCTGCAACCGGTTGGGGTTTTCCCCGTAGCGGCCATCGGTGGGCCGGCGCGAGGGCTGCACATAAGCGGCATTCCACGGATCAGGCCCAAGCGCGCGCAATGTGGTGGCCGGATGCGATGTACCGGCCCCGACCTCCATGTCATAGGGCTGCAGAATGAGACAACCCTGCGCGCTCCAGTAACGCTGCAGGGTAAGGATCACGTCCTGAAATGAAAGCGCCTTGTCCGGAACGTCGATATCGCGCGGCGTAAGGCCAGTATCACTTGGCATAAGGGATGTCCAACCGGGAAATTTCCTGCTGTTCGAGCCCGAAAATCCGCCAGGCACGATTGCAACGGGTTCTAACGGCGCCCCTTGCCCGGGTCAAGCGACAGCCCGCCCGCGCGGCGCCTCAGAAACCGATCCGCTGCCACCAGAAGCGTGTTTCGACAGCGCCGATCAGATCATCGGCCCAACCCTCGACCGATATACCCGAATGCGCGGCCACCTGCCGCGACACAGCGGCACCGGCCGAGCGACGCCACCAGGGGCGGCTTGTGCTGATGACCGGCAAGCGCACATCCTCCCCATAACGTTCGCGCAGGACCGCGCGCACATCCCCAAGCCCGTCGATCAGTCCCAGCTTGAGCGCCTGGCCCCCGGTCCAGAATTCGCCGGAGAATAATTTGCGTTCACCTGCCTGCAGCCGCTCGCCACGTCGGCTGCGCACCAGATCCTTGAAACCGCGATGAATGTCGCGCTGCAATGTTTCGAGCCGCTTCACCTCATCGGGGTCTTCGGGCAGGAACGGATCGAGCATTGCCTTGTTTGCACCCGCCGTATGGATGCGTCGCTCCACCCCGAGCTTGGCAATCGCCTCGGTAAAGCCGAAACCCGCCGACACCACGCCGATCGATCCGATCACCGAAAACGGATCCGCGAATATCTCATCCGCCGCACAGGCCAGCATGTAACCGCCACTTGCCGCCGCATCCTCGGTAAAAGCGAAAACCGGCAGGTCCTTTTCTTCCGCCAGTGCGCGGATACGGCTGAAAATCAAATTGGACTGCGCCGGCGAACCGCCGGGCGAATTGATAACAAGTGCCACCGCCTTGGCACCGCGCACCGAAAATGCGGCTTCAAGCGCGGGCGCGACGCTGGCCATGCTGAGCCCTTCGCGCAGCGGGGCAGCCATCCCGATCACCCCGCTCAGGCGGATGACAGGGACAATCGGAAGAGAGGTAAAACCAGGCAGAAAATGGAGCTTCTTTGAAAGTTTTTCCCTGAAATCATTGTCCGGCATGAAGCAATCCTGATCCGATTGAAATGACATTGCGGGGACAAGTTCCCGCCGCCCTGAAGGTCAAAGACAAGCAAGTCAAAATAACAAGGCCTGGCCGGAGCGTAAAATCCGCTCGGCCTCATCGGTATATTTTTTATCGACCGCATGCAGGGTCAGCCCGCGATGCAGAGTCATGGCACCATCAAGCCCCTTGTAAGCGCGCAGGATAAGGCGTTTGGCAGGCTTGTCCCCGCCGGGCCAAAGCGGAAAGATCTCACAGCGGCCGGCCCGGCCTTTGAGGGCCGCCAGCAGATCATCCATCCTGTCGACCCGGTGAATGATCGTGATCGATCCGCCGGGCCGCGCCATCGTCACCGCGAATTTGACCCAGTCGCGCAGCATCACACCGCTTTCGCGATGCGCGTTGGCGCGCCGGGGCCGGGGCGAGGCAAGGGCCGCATGCGCTTCCAGAAAAGGCGGGTTCATAAAGACATGGTGATAGGTTTCAGGTGTCACGCGGTAAGGCGGATCGACAATATCGGCGCAATAAACCTCGACCGCATCGTCAAGCCCGTTACGCTCGGCATTTTCGCGACACAGCTCGGCCAGGGTCGGGTCGAGCTCAATCGCATCGACACTCAGTCCGGGCACACGATGCGCCAGACACAGGCTCGCAGCCCCCACCCCGGCGCCACCTTCAAGCGCCAGTTCGCCAGCCTCAGCGGCCACTGCCGCAGCAAGCAGGATCGCATCCTGACCGATACGATGCCCATCGGCCGGCTGCAGCAAACGCAACTGCCCCCCCAGAATCCGGTCATCTGTCAGTTCCTGCGCCATATGGTCTGGATTGTCTCCCATTTCCAGCTCCCGCAGCCCCGTCATCGCACAGTCCCAGCTCAACACCCTTCCGTCACAGACAACCGCCGGTCAGGCGATAGATTACGCCCCTCAAGACCGGCGCGCGACATGATGCTTGTCTGCACAACGCGCTGCCGTAATCATCTAGCATATCCGGATTCCATCCGCTATCAGCATCGCGGGGTTGCTTGACCACCCGATGCAACCGCTTTTATGTTGCGCACTTCAGACGACCGGTCCGGTTGTCCCGCATTCTGGAGATGAAATTGGGCGTAGTTGTACCGTTTGACGAGGAAGGGGATGCCACCGGCAAACAGGCGCTGGAGGCATTACGCCAGCTTGTCGATGACGATATGACGCTGGTCAATGAGTTCATCCTTTCACGAATGCACAGCCCGGTTCGAACGATCCCCGAGCTTGCGGGCCATCTGATCAAATCGGGCGGCAAGCGATTGCGGCCCATGCTGACGCTGGCCGCCGTAAAAATGTGCGGCCATTCAGGCGATGATCGGGTGAAGCTTGCCGCCAGCGTTGAATTCCTGCACACCGCCACCTTGCTGCATGACGATGTGGTCGATGAAAGCGATATGCGGCGGGGTGAATCGACCGCCAATGTCATATGGGGAAATCAGGCAAGCGTGCTTGTCGGCGATTTTTTACTGAGCCGCGCCTTTCAGCTGATGGTTGAAATCGGCTCGCTGCAGATCCTCGATATCCTGTCGGCGGCGGCGGGCACGATCGTCGAGGGCGAGGTCTTGCAGCTCGACCGGGCAAGCGACACTTCGACGACCGAGGATACCTATCTGAAAATTATCACGGCAAAGACAGCGACCCTGTTCGCCGCGGCCTGTCAGTCAGCAGCCGTAATGGCGGACCGGCCGGTCCCGGAAGAAGAAGCGCTGGAATCCTATGGCCGCAATCTTGGCATCGCCTTCCAGCTTGTCGACGATGCGCTCGATTATTCCGCCAAACAGGCGACTTTCGGCAAAACGATCGGCGATGACTTCCGGGAAGGCAAGATTACCCTGCCCGTCGTTCTGTCATTCCGCCGCGGCAACGGCAAGCAACGCGAATTCTGGCGCCGCACCATGGAAGAAAAACAGCAGACGGAAGAAGATCTGAAACAGGCCGTCACGCTTATGACACAACATGACGCGTTGAGTGATACAATCGAACGTGCGCGGCATTACGGTGATATCGCACGCGATGCGCTGGCGATCTTCCCGGAGTCACACGAAAAGGACTGCCTGCTTGGGATCGTCGACTTCTGCATCCGGCGCGCCCATTAAAAATCCGCCCCGGCACTGACTGGACGCTTGCAGCCCTAACATTCAGCGGCTATAAACCCGGCTCCGTTCGGAGTGTAGCTCAGCCTGGTAGAGCACCGTCTTCGGGAGGCGGGGGTCGCAGGTTCAAATCCTGCCACTCCGACCAAGATAATCCCGCCTATTCTTCCTCACATAAAACAAACCGCTAAATTTAATTCGACCCTTGTTGAATAAATAATGGGCATTGGTGTAACAATTGGGGTGCGTTGCAGTTGATTCGCATCAGGTTGCAATTATTAGTTGTGTTGGGGGTTATAAAGCAAGTTTAGATAAAAAGAATACTTATGAGTAACGCGCCCCCAGAAAATAATTTTAGTATTAATACACAATTAGATTTCAGACGTCCCGAACTGAATACTTTTCTGGAGTATTGGCTGAGCAAGCGGGGCGACCGTGATTTCCCACGCCGCAATGAAATCAATCCCGCGGAATTTCCCAAGCTGCTGCCCTGGATCAATATGTATGACGTACTCGATGGCGGCCGTGACTTCCGCTTTCGTATCTGCGGCACAGCACTGACAGAAGTGATCGGCTTTGAGGTCGGTGGCAAGCTCGTATCCGAGATTGCCCCAAAAGTTGCCCAGCGCATCAATTTAACCCTTCAGGCCGTGCTTGAGACACGCGCACCGATCCGCGCAATAACCGACCGCAGCGCAATACCGGGCCAGGATTTTCAAGGCTCGGAAGCCTGCGCCCTGCCATTGAGCAGCAACGGAACGGATATCGATATTATTATTGTCGCGTCATTACTCGACACCCGCAAGTAAAGCGCCTGCGCCGAGCCGGAAAGACATTGGTCCACCGCATCGGCCGCAGCCCGCACGACACACGCACCAATATCCCGTCAGTTTCCTGAAATAGCGGTTTCCGTCAGAACGGCACTTTATCGTCAAAGTCTGAAAAATCGCCACCGCCAAATCCGGGATCATCAAACCCGCCGCCGGACTGGCCACCGCTCATTCCGCCGCCGCCACCGAAATCGCCACCACCCTGCATGCCACCGCTTGCGCGGCTGTCGAGCATGGTAAGCTGGCTGTTGAAGCCCTGCAGCACCACCTCGGTCGAGTAACGATCCTGGCCCGACTGATCCTGCCATTTGCGTGTCTGCAACTGACCTTCAAGGTAAACCTTCGAGCCTTTACGCAGATATTGTTCGGCGATGCGACACAGCCCTTCATTGAAAATCACAACCCGATGCCATTCGGTGCGCTCGCGCCGCTCGCCACTTTGCTTGTCGCGCCAGTTTTCGGATGTCGCAACCCGCAGATTGGCAATGGGACGGCCATCCTGTGTTCGGCGGATTTCCGGATCCGCACCAAGATTACCAACGAGAATTACCTTGTTCACACTGCCTGCCATGCTCTGTCTCTCCTGCCAAATCCCGTTGCCAATCCCCGCACCCGATGAATCGGGGCGTTGCAAACCCTAACATGCGCCTGCCGCCTTCCGGAACGGTTTTGACGCCCGCAGCGACAGCCGCATAGTTGCAGTCAGATCACCTTTTTTTCCCGCAAATCGGCGATCTCTTTCGCGCCCAGGCCGATTTCCTTCAGAACTTCTTCCGTATGTTCGCCTTCGGTCGGCGCACGGCGATGAAAGGCGGCCGGCGTGTCGGAGAGCTGCGCGGGCGGCCCCACCACCTGCGCAGGCTTTGCAAGCCCGGGATAATCCTGCGCCAGCAGCATGGTCTGTGCCTGCGGGTCCTGCAACACATCGCGCGGGCTTAACACCTCACCCGCCGGAATACGGTTTTGTGCAAGAATAGCAATCGCCTCGGCAGAGGTATAGTCAGCACACCATTCATTCATCTTTTCACTGATGATTTCGCCGTTATTGGCGCGCGAGTCGTCGTCCTTGAAGCGCGGATCGGACAGCCATTCCTCGCAACCGACAAGCGTCGCCCAGCGTTTGAACAGATTGTTGCCCACGACCTGCGCCAGAATCCAGCCATCCCTGGTCCTGAAGATATCGGACGGCCCCGCATTATAGGCCCGGTTTCCCCGCCGCTGCCGGTCGAGTGCGAGGATATCCTCCTCGATTACATAGGTGTTGGACACCGTCAGCGCCGAGCGCAAAAGCGAACCTTCCACCATCTGGCCCTTGCCGGTCTTGGCACGCGCCATCAGGGCGGCAAGGGTACCGAAAGCGCAGTTGGTCGCGGTTGCGAAATCCACATAGGGCACAAGACACCGTTGCGGCATATCGGGCTGCCCGGTCAGATAGGTGCCCCCCGACATGACCTGACCGATCCCGTCGAACCCGACCCGCTCGCTATAAGGTCCCTCGCTACCAAAGGCGGAAGCCGTTGCCAGCACGATCTGCGGATTGATCGCATGCAGGCTGTCAAGATCAAGTCCCATCGCCTTCAGGGTCGGCGCAGGCAAATTCGCAACCACCACATCTGCGGTTGCCAGAAGCTTTTTCACAATGTCGCGTCCCTCGGGCAAGGTCGGGTTGAGGGTGAGGGAGCGCTTGTTGCGGTTCATCTGAAAAAAGCCCGCACCGGTGCCATCCGCCATCACCGGCGAAACATAGCGGTCCTCGCCGCCGCCGACCCGTTCGATGCGGATGACATCAGCGCCCAGATCCCCCAGCAGTGCCGCACAAAAAGGCCCTGCAATATAGCGCCCGAAGTCCAGTACCCTTATGCCCTCAAGCACCTGTGTCATGTTCTTGTCCCCGATTTTCTGTAGCGATTCCCTCTAGGAGGGCTACTATAGCACGAGGGGCGCGACGAAAGCCGTCAATTGCTGGCTGTGTACCGGAGAACCAAGACAGGACGGACCCAGATGGATGATATCGCCCAACACTCGGCCACCGCGCTTGCCGCCATGTTGCGGACGGGCAAGATCGGATGCGTCGAACTGCTTGAACATTTCCTGGCGCGGATCGAGCGGTTCAACCCCACCCTGAATGCGGTCGTTGCTACCGATATC
This sequence comes from uncultured Alphaproteobacteria bacterium, assembly GCA_947258435.1. Lineage (GTDB taxonomy): Bacteria > Pseudomonadota > Alphaproteobacteria > UBA11222 > UBA11222 > CALAQW01. Next base: position 67,148 of record CAMYID010000014.1, on the reverse strand, counting down.
GATAGCGCCATGGCACAAGCGGAAACCGCCGATGAAGCACGCGCCAATCGCGATTTCCGGGGGCCGCTTCACGGTTTGCCAATGACAATCAAGGATGCATTGGCGGTGCCGGGCATGCCCTGCACAAGCGGCGCACCCGAATTTGCCGACTATCACCCCCCGGAACCTGCCGTCGCGGTCGCGCGCCTTGCGGAAGCCGGGGCCATCATACTCGGCAAGACCAATGTGCCGCTCTATTGCGGCGATCTGCAAAGCTATAACGACATATACGGGACGACGAACAACCCCTGGAGCGGAGCCCATACACCGGGCGGATCGTCGGGCGGGGCGGCGGCGGCCGTCGCAGCCGGGCTGACCAGCCTTGAATATGGCAGCGATATTGGTGGATCAATCCGGACGCCCGCACATTTCTGCGGAATTTTCGGCCATAAGCCAAGCTGGGACATTGTGCCCACACAGGGCCACATACCAGGCCCGCCCGGTACGGTTGGTGTATCCGATATCAATGTGGTGGGGCCATTGGCGCGGCACCCGGAAGATCTGCGGCTGGCCTTGGAACTGACAGTGGGCAGCGACCCCGCGCTCGGCCCGGTACGCCGGCCGACATTGCTCACCGCGCAAAAAAAGAAACTTCGGGATTTCCGGATTGCGGTCTGGCCGGAGGATAAGAATTGCCCCGTCGCGCGCGACATCACCGATGCAATCGACGCGGTCGCCGGCCGGTTGGCCCGCGCCGGTGCCAAAATCGACAGCCATGCGCGACCCGATTTCGATACGGGGGAAGCTTTCGGTATCTATGCGCAACTCCTGATGGGGGTGATTGCGACAGGCTTTCCCGAACCGGCCCTTACCGGTTTTCGCGACATCGCCGCACAAGCCGCCACCGACGATATGAGCTTTGCAACCCGCTCGGCAATCGGGGCGGTGCAATCTCACCGGCAATGGTTGTCCGCCAATGAAAGACGGCAAAAGCTGCGCGCCAGATGGGCGGCCTTTTTCAGCGACCATGACCTGCTCCTGTGCCCGGTCACACCGACAGCGGCCATCCCCCATAACCAGCGGCCGGTGGGTGAGCGCACGATCACGGTGGACGGCAACACCCTGCCCTATATGCAGCAAACATTCTGGGCGGGGCTTATTGGCATGGCCTATCTGCCATCGACCGTTGTGCCCATTGGCCGGACGGCCGAAGGCCTGCCCTTCGGGATGCAGATCGTCGGGCCGTTCCGCGGGGACCTGCGCACCATCGAATTTGCCGAAACCCTGTGCCGCGAAGCGATGATCGAGGGCTATCTGCCGCCACCCGGTTACAGCTAGGCTCAGAAGATCCCACCCCCTTGCGCAAGGGGCATTTTGTTCATAGTTTGTTCAGGCATCGGCCACGCATCCTGCGTCCGACCCAAACCACGCAAGTCAGGCCATACAGGTTAAGCGCATTTTATGCAGCATCAGCTTTCCATCCGCGGCGCGCGGGAACATAATCTTGCCAATATCGATATCGATCTGCCGCGCGACCGGCTGATTGTTTTTACCGGGCTGTCGGGATCGGGCAAATCCTCGCTTGCATTCGATACGATCTATGCGGAAGGGCAGCGCCGCTATGTCGAAAGTCTGTCCGCCTATGCGCGGCAGTTTCTTGAGATGATGCAAAAGCCCGATATGGATTACATTGAAGGGTTAAGTCCGGCAATTTCCATCGAACAGAAAACGACCTCACGCAATCCGCGTTCGACCGTGGGCACCGTGACCGAAATCTATGATTATATGCGGCTGCTGTTCGCGCGGGTCGGCATACCCTATTCGCCGGCAACCGGCCTGCCGATTGAAAGCCAGACGGTCAGCCAGATGGTCGACCGGCTGACCGCATTGCCCGAAAATACCCGGCTCTATCTGCTTGCCCCGCTCGTGCGCGGGCGCAAGGGCGAATATCGCAAGGAATTTGCCGAACTGATGAAGCGCGGTTTCCAGCGGGTCAAGGTCGATGGCAGTTTTTACGAAATTGACGAGGTGCCGGCACTCAACAAGAAGCTCAAGCACGAAATCGATGTGGTGGTCGACCGTCTGGTGATCCGGCCTGACATGGAAAGCCGCATCGCCGACAGCTTTGAAACCGCGCTCGCGCTCGCCGATGGGATCGCGGTGGCGGAGATGGCGGACCCGGCTGCCGATGCGAAAAGCCCGGAGAGGCTGATCTTCTCTGCGAAATTCGCCTGCCCGGTTTCAGGCTTCACGATTGAGGAGATCGAGCCGCGGCTGTTTTCCTTCAACAATCCCTTCGGCGCATGCCCGGCCTGTGGCGGGCTGGGCACCGAAATGGTGATCGACCCCGATCTTGTCGTCCCTGACGACACGCTGAGCCTGCGGCAGGGGGCGGTGGCACCCTGGTCGCGTTCGACTTCCGCCTATTACGCACAGACCCTCGACAGTCTTGCCCGGCATTATGATGTCTCTACCGCGACACCGTGGCGCGATCTGCCCGATTTGGTGCGCCAGGCAGTGCTTTACGGCTCGGGCAAGGATGTTGTGCGCATGGTCTATAATGACGGGCTGCGCCGCTATGAGACAAAAAAAGCCTTTGAGGGGGTGATCCCCAATCTGGCGCGCCGCTATCGCGAGACCGACAGCAACTGGACCCGAGAGGAGGTGGAGAAGTTTCAGCGCATCACCGCCTGCGATGTCTGCGGCGGGCACCGGCTGAAGCCCGAGGCCCTGGCCGTCAAGCTGGCCGGGCTGCATATCAGCGAAGTCGCGGATCTGTCGATCCGGGCCGCCAAGCAATGGTTTGATGACTTGCCCGACACGCTGAGCGCACAACAGAATGAAATCGCTGTCCGCATCCTCAAGGAAATCCGCGACCGGCTGGGGTTTCTCAATAATGTGGGGCTTGATTATCTGACCCTGTCGCGTAATTCCGGCACCCTGTCGGGCGGTGAATCGCAACGTATCCGGCTGGCCTCACAAATCGGCTCGGGGCTGACCGGGGTGCTCTATGTTCTCGATGAGCCCTCCATCGGCCTGCACCAGCGTGACAATGCGCGGCTGCTCGAAACACTGCGCAACCTGCGCGATCTGGGTAATACGGTAATCGTCGTCGAACATGACGAGGATGCGATCCGCACTGCAGACCATGTGGTCGATATGGGCCCGGGTGCCGGCGTCCATGGAGGCAGGGTCGTCGCAGAGGGCACGCCCGATGCGGTTATGGCCAATCCCGACAGCCTGACCGGGCAGTATCTGACCGGCGCGCGCGCGGTGCCGATCCCCGCCGAACGACGCAGCGCAAGGCAGGACCAGTATCTGGGCGTGATCGGCGCGACAGCCAACAATCTGCATGCGGTCGATGCGCATATCCCGCTTGGTACTTTTACCTGCGTGACCGGGGTGTCGGGCGGCGGCAAATCGACACTTGTTATTGAAACCCTATACAAGGCCGCTGCGCGGCGGCTCAACGGCGCGCGCGATCTGCCCGGTGCCCATAGCCGGATCGACGGGCTGGAATTCCTCGACAAGGTGATCGATATCGACCAGTCGCCGATCGGCCGCACCCCACGCTCGAACCCGGCAACCTATACCGGCGCCTTCACCCCGATCCGGGACTGGTTCGCGGGCCTGCCCGAGGCGCAAGCGCGGGGTTACAAGCCGGGCCGGTTTTCCTTCAATGTGAAGGGCGGACGGTGTGAGGCCTGCCAGGGCGATGGCGTCATCAAGATCGAGATGCACTTTTTGCCCGATGTCTATGTGCAATGCGACATCTGTAAGGGCCAACGCTACAATCGCGAGACACTGGAAGTCACATTCCGCGACAAATCCATTGCCGATATCCTTGATATGACCGTCGAGGACGCGGCCGAGTTCTTCAAGGCGGTGCCCGCGGTGCGCGACAAGCTTGTCACGCTGAAGCGGGTGGGGCTTGGCTATATCAAGGTCGGGCAGCAGGCAACCACCCTGTCGGGGGGCGAAGCGCAGCGGGTGAAACTTGCCAAGGAGCTGTCCAAACGCGCCACCGGACGCACACTCTATATCCTCGATGAACCGACCACGGGGCTGCATTTCGAGGATGTGCGTAAACTGCTTGAAGTGCTGCAGGAACTTGTCGATACGGGCAATACCGTGGTGGTGATCGAGCATAATCTCGAAGTCATCAAGACCGCTGACTGGCTGATCGATCTGGGCCCCGAAGGGGGCGATGGCGGCGGGCTGATCGTTGCCGCCGGCACACCGGAAGATGTGGCCGCCAACGCCGACAGCTATACCGGCCAGTTCCTCGCCCCCATCCTGTCCGCCAGCCAGGCCCGGACCGTAACATCGAAGACAAGGGCAAAAGCCAAACCGAAATCACCGCGAAAGGCCGCACGGAGCAAAGAAAAGGCCGGTTCAGGCTGATATAGGTTCGATCAGGGCAGGGGTACGGGCTGAAGCAATCGGATCGGGCCGGTTCCGGTCTCAAGCTTCCAGAAGGTACCGCCCGGAACATAGCGGGCATCCATATGGGGAGGTGACTTCTGAAACTCTGAATGGGTCAGTCTATGTCCGGTCGGCAGGCGCGCGACCCAGCGCCAGAAGAAGATTATCCAGCACGGTCGCGCAAACCGCTTCTTTTGATCGGCCTTCAAAAGCCAAACGATCTTCCGACGTGAGCGATGCCAGGCCGTGAAGCGTCGACCAAACCCAGAGCGCCATCTCTTTTGCGTTCCCCGTGCTGACCGTGCCCAGTTTCTGGCCCGCCTCCAATGTCGCGACCAATCCTTGCAGCGTGGCATTTCCCGGCGCGGTGGTGTCCGGTTTTCCAGGCTCGGGCTGTTTGTCAGACCGCGCGCGCCGCAAAGGTGCATGCATCAAGGCATAAAGGTTCGGATGCTGTTGCGCGAAAGCGACATAAGCGCGAAATCCCCGCTTCACGCGTTCGTACCAGTCAGAAATGGTCAGCGTTTCGCGTCCGCCTGCCGCGGCGATATCGGAGCGGAGTTGCGCGAAACCATGGGCGACCACCTCCTCCAGAAGTGCATCCTTGTTGGGAAAGTGCATGTAAGGCGCATTGTGACTGACACCCGCCTGGCTTGCGATCCGCCGCAGGCTTAGCTTCGATACCCCGTCCTTTTCAATGAATGAAACTGCGATTTCAACGAGGTTTGCGCGCAAATCTCCGTGGTGATACGGGGTTTTTCCAACGGGCATATTGACATTGTCCATATGTCTGATATTGACATTGTCCATAAACACTGTTTCTTCTTCCTGTTCAAGGGACTTGGCCATGCGATTATCCACATCACGCGCTGCTTTGCGGCCCTCGCCTGCAGCGTCAGCGGCAAGCCCGTATCAACAAGTCCGTATTAAATAGCAACTGATAGTGAAATTTGCGAAAACAGTCGCTATCCTGCCGGGCTGGCTATTGACGCGGCCAAAACCGGGGCTAACTGGAGACAGGTGACATTGCAGGACCCGTGCCCAGTGCGGCTATATAAGGTCACTGAATTTGAAAACCGGAATTCCGCCTGCCGTGCCACAGGCCCCTTGAGGAACTTTTTATGAAGCGCACCTATCTTTCCGCAGTGGCGGTAGCAGGCCTGATCGGATTGTGGCTCTTGTCAGGACAGTTCGGCAATGACGCTCCGGCTCAGGACGGGCCGCTTTCTGCAACAGATGCCCGCAGTTCTTCGCAAGTGGCCCATAACGACGCGAAAAACCGGGTGCCGGTACGCGTGCGGGATTTCACCGCCCACCCCCATGCCACAGTTTCCGTTGTAAGGGGCAAAACCCAGGCCTATCGCACGGTCGCCCTGCGGTCACAGACCAGCGGCTATGTACAAGATCTGCCGTTCTCCAAGGGCAAGCGGGTGAATGGGGGCGAAACGGTGTGCAAGCTGGATATTGATGCCCGTGCGGCCACACTGAGGGAAGCGCGTGCACTGCTGCGCAGCCGTCAGCTTGAATTTGACGCGGCGACTGAACTGGCCGAGAAAGGGCATCGTTCCGAAACCCAGACAGCGGCGGCACGCGCCAATCTCGATGCCGCGCGCGCCATGGTGATACGGGCGGAGAACGAAATCGCCCACACAAAAATCACCGCGCCGTTCGAAGGCGTTATTGAAGAACTGCCCGTCGAAATCGGCGACTATATCGCAAAAGGGGCGGTCTGCGCGCATCTGGTGGATGACGATCCCATGCTGATTGTCGGGCATGTATCCGAGCGTGAGGTTGGCAAATTCGCGGTCGGCGATCGCGGCACCGCACGGCTGATCACCGGCGAAACCGTGCAGGGCGAAATCCGCTTTGTCGGGAAATCGGCAAGTCCCGAAACCCGGACATTCCGGCTTGAGCTTGAAATACCCAATACCGATTTTCGCCTGCGCGACGGGGTTACAGCCGAAATCGCGGTGCATGCGGACCCGGTTATGGCGCATTTTATCTCCCCCGCACTGCTTACACTGAATGATGCGGGCGAAATCGGCATCCGCGTGGTCGATGCGAACCGGATCGTTCGTTTCATCGCCGTTGAAATTATCGCCGATACGCAGGATGGAGTCTGGATTACCGGCCCCCCCGAACAGGCGCGCATCATCACGGTGGGGCATGAATATGTCATCGACGGTCTGCCGGTTGCGATATCGACCGAACCGGTCACTGTCGGAGATGCGTCGTGAATACGCTGATTGATGCGGCTTTCGCGCGGCAACGCACCGTACTGACAACGCTTTTTGCGATCATTCTGTTTGGCGTATCCGCCTATCTGACGATCCCGAAGGAAGCGGACCCCGACATTCCCATTCCCTTTGTCTATGTGCAGGTGCCGCATCCGGGCATTTCCCCTGAAGATGCCGACCGGCTGATCGTCAAACCGATGGAAGCCAAACTGCGCTCGATCGAAGGGCTTGAGGAAATCCGTTCGGTTGCCAGCGAAGGCCATGTCGGCATCATCCTGGAATTCGATGTCAGCTTCGATCAGGAAACCGCGCTCAGCGACGTGCGCGAACAGGTCGACCTTGCCAAGCCGGATCTGCCCGACGACAGCGAAGAACCGACGGTGATGGAGTTCAACACCAGTATCTTTCCGATCATGATCGTGGTGTTGTCAGGCAGCGCGCCCGAACGGCAATTGCTGCGGCATGCGCAACTGCTGCAGGATGAGCTGGAGGCGATCCCCTCTGTGCTGGGTGCGCGGATGGTCGGCCAGCGGGAGGAACTGCTTGAGGTCATCGTCGATCCGGCAAAACTTGAATCCTATAATATTTCACAAACCGAGCTGATCAACGCGGTCACGCTGAATAACCGGCTGGTTGCCGCGGGCGCACTTGATACCGGCGCGGGCCGCTTTGCGGTCAAGGTCCCCGGACTGTTCGAAACCGCCGCCGATGTCATGCAATTGCCGGTCAAAACCGACGGCGAAAGCGTCGTAACCCTGCACGATATCACCGAAATACGCCGAACTTTCAAAGATGCCGACAGCTATGCACAGCTTGATGGCGAAGCCTCCATCGCCATCGCGGTCACCAAGCGTATCGGCCACAATATTCTGACAACGGCAGATCAAGTCCGCGCGACCGTCGACAATTACAGATCCGACCTGCCGCCCAGCATGACAATCGATTACGGGGCGGACGCGTCGAAATGGGTGCTGGGTATGCTGTCCAGTCTGGAATCGGCGGTGATTACCGCGATTGCGCTGGTCATGATCGTTGTGCTTGCCGCTTTGGGGCTGCGCTCCGCCGCGCTGGTAGGCATCGCAATCCCCAGCTCCTTTCTGATCGGTTTCACCTTGCTCGGGGTGACAGGGGTGACCGTCAATATGATGGTGATGTTCGGGATGATCCTGGCTGTCGGCATCCTGGTGGATGGTGCCATCGTTGTCGTGGAGTTCGCGGACCGGAAAATGGCCGAAGGCGTGCGGCGCGATCAGGCTTACAGCCTGGCGGCGAAACGCATGTTCTGGCCGATCGTTTCTTCGACGGCGACGACGCTTGCCGCCTTTGTACCGATGCTGTTCTGGCCCGGCGTGTCGGGCAAGTTCATGAGCTATCTGCCGATCACATTGATTTTCGTGCTGGCGGGCTCGCTGCTGATGGCGCTTATCTTCCTTCCGGTTCTGGGGTCGCGTTTCGGCGGCGTCGCCCGGGCCGATACAGAAACCCTGAAAGCCCTTGCCGCATCCGAGAAGGGCGATATTGCCGAACTGCGCGGCTTTACCGGTTTTTACGCAAGGCTTCTGCAGCGACTGATCGCGGTACCCGGCATGGTTATCCTGGCCGCAATCGCCACTTTGGTCCTGGTTGTCATGCTGTATGGCAGGTTCGGCAACGGGGTGGAATTCTTTGCCGATACTGAATCCGACAATGCCGTCGTACATATTTCCGCGCGCGGTAATCTGTCGGCTGATGAAATGCGTGCGCTGGTTTTCGAAGTCGACCGTGCCACGCGTTCGGTGGATGGCGTACGTCTGGTTTTTGCGCAGTCAGGCCGGTCGACCGGCGGCGACCGTGAAGGTGCGCCCAAGGACAGTATCGGCATCCTGCGTGTCGAGCTTGAAGACTGGCGCACCCGCGACCGCCCGATGAAACAGGTGCTTGACGAAATTCGCGCGCGCACAAGCACCATACCCGGGATCAAGACACAGGTTATCAAGCGTCAGGACGGTCCCCCCACGGGCAAGGATGTACAGATCGAGCTGGGCTCGCGGCATGCCGAACTGCTGGCGCCAACAATCGCAAAGTTCTCCGATTACATGATCAACCAGACAGACGGGCTGATCGAGGTTGACGACACCCGGCCGCTGCCCGGCATCGAATGGGAGATCAAGGTCGACCGCGAACAGGCCGGCCGGTTTGGCGCCAATGTCAGCGCAGTCGGCGCGCTTGTGCAATTGGTGACAAACGGCATCAAGATCGGCGAATACCGCCCTGACGATGCGGAAGAGGAGGTCGATATCCGCATCCGCTATCCGCGCGACCAGCGGGGTTTGTCGCAGCTTGACCTGTTACGGGTGCAAACCCGTGACGGGCTTGTCCCGATTACGAATTTCGTCACGCGGACACCGCAACCGGCAACCGATACCATTGAACGGGTGGATGGCACCCAGGTTATGACCATCCGTGCGAATACGACGGAAGCCTATCTACCAAGTGAAAAAGTCGCTGAAATCACTGAATGGATGAAGACAGCAGACATCGACCCGCGCGTGAAAATCCGTTTCCGCGGCGCAAACGAAGAAGCGGAAGAGGCGGGCGGCTTCCTGGTAATTGCATTCAGTGCCGCATTGTTTCTGATGGCAATCATCCTGATCACCCAGTTTGACAGCTTCTACCAGTCAGTGCTGATTCTGTCATCGGTGATCCTGTCCACCGTCGGCGTGCTGCTGGGCATGCTGGTGATGAACCAGACATTCAGCGTGATTTTCACAGGCACCGGGATCGTGGCCCTGGCCGGCATTGTGGTGAACAACAATATCGTGCTGATCGATACCTATCAGCATCTGCTGCGTGAAGGTTTTGGCCGCTATGAAGCGATAATCCGGACCGGCGCACAAAGGCTGCGGCCGGTATTGCTGACGACTGCGACAACCGTTGCCGGGCTGATGCCGATGGTACTGATGCTGAATATCGATTTCTTCGACCGCACCATTACCTATCGGGCGCCGGTATCGCTCTGGTGGACACAACTTGCCACCGCCGTGGTTTTCGGGCTGGGCTTTGCAACATTGCTGACCCTTTTTGTAACGCCTTGTGCGCTGGCATTGCCGCAACGGCTGAGCGAAGGAAGACTTGCCCGACTGGCGGATCAATTGCTGAAACGCCGCACACAGCGCACGCCTGCGGAATAAGCCGCTCGCGCCAGCCTGTCCCGATAGGGTATGTAAACAGCCATGGAACTTATCGATTCCCAGATCAGCCATGGCCCATCCGTTCCCTATTTACGGGAAGTGCTGGTCTTTCTGCTGGCAACCGTGCTTGTCGTGCCGCTGCTGCAACGGCTGCGCGCAAGCCCTGTGCTTGGCTATCTGTTCGTCGGCGCGCTGATCGGGCCGTTCGGCCTGCGAATCATTTCCGATGTGGATGGTGTGGCAGCGCTCGCCCAGCTGGGTGTCGTCTTCCTGCTGTTCATTATCGGGCTTGAACTCTCGCTTGAGCGATTACGCGCCATGGGCAGGCTGATTTTCGGGTTGGGCGGCGCGCAAGTCGGATTGTCCGCAATCATGATCGGTCTCATTGCCTGGGGCTGGGGCAACAGCCCGGAAGCCGCAATCATTCTGGGTATATGCCTTGCCCTGTCCTCCACCGCAATCGTCACCCAGCTATTGGTGGAAAAGGGCGAATTTTCATCGCGTACCGGGCGTACCGCATTCGCTGTTCTGCTGTTTCAGGACCTTGCCGTGGTCCCGCTGCTGGTACTTGTAAACAGTTTTGCCGGCGATGGCGGATCGGTCCTTGCCGCGCTTGGTCTGTCGCTTGTCAAAGCCGCGATCGCATTTGCGCTGATCCTCGGACTGGGGCGGCTGACCCTGCGGCCGGTTTTCCGGCTGGTCGCGCGCGGGCGCAGCCCCGAAATGCTGATGGCCCTCACCCTGCTCGCGATACTGGCGACCGCCATCGGCACCGAAATGGCCGGCCTGTCCATGGCACTGGGCGCATTTCTTGCCGGGCTGCTTCTGGCGGAAACCGAATTTCGTCATCAGGTCGAAATCGATATCCAGCCATTCAAGGGTTTGCTGCTTGGCTTGTTCTTCATCAGTGTCGGCATGGGAATCGACGCCCTAATGGTCATCGACAGAATTTTCTGGATCGGCGCTTCGGTGTTTGGGCTCATCGTGATCAAGGCCACGCTGTTTGTGCCCGCCGCCCGGCTGTTTGGCGTTCCCTGGCCAACCGCAATCCGTTCGGCCCTGCTGCTTGGTACAGCAGGCGAATTTGCCCTGGTCATCGTCGGCGCGGCCATGACAGGCGGTATCCTGTCGCCCGATGTCGGTCAGTTCATGTTGATTGTCGCCGCACTGTCCATGGCGACCACCCCTTTCATGATGCCGCTGGGGCAAATCTGCGCGAAATGGGTGCAGCAACGCTTTTCCGGTGTTCGTGCACCCGATGCGCTGGCGCCGAAACAAAACGACATGAATGCGCATGTGGTGATCGCCGGCTTTGGGCGGGTTGGCCAAACTGTTGCACAATTGCTGACCGATCAGAAAATTCCCTATGTCGCGCTCGACCTCGATGCGGCAGCAACCTATCGCCGCCGGCGCGCCGGCCTGCCGGTTTATTTCGGCGATGCAAGCCGCCCCGATGTGCTGGAACGGCTTGGCATGGATCACGCGGCGGCCATCGTACTGACCCTGGATAATCCGCAGATGACAAAGCATGCGGTCGGCACAATCCGCGAACGCTGGCCCGATATTCTGATCTATGTGCGTGCGCGTGATAACAGCCATTCGGGCGAACTGGAAGAACTTGGCGCGACCGGCATCGTGCCTGAAACGCTGGAATCAAGCCTGGCGCTGGCCGGCCAGGTGCTGCACGGACTTGGCACGCCGATGGAGGCGGTCAATACGCTGATCGACAGGATCCGCGACGAACAATATGCCGGTCTCCAGCAATCTGAATCGCCCGACCAGCAAGGCACCCAAACCCGGGCACCCGCTTCCGATCAGAAGCGCAGCTGACCCTGCACCCCCTTCACGTAGCATACGGGTCAGCAAGAAACCGGGTCAGGAGGCGTGATAGCGGATCAGCCCTTCCTGCGCGACCGAGGCGACCAGAACGCCATCGCGGGTGTAAATGCTGCCGCGGTTGAAGCCACGTGCGTTCGAGGCGCTGGGGCTATCCATCACATAAAGCAGCCATTCATCGGCCCGGAACGGGCGATGAAACCACATTGCATGGTCAAGGCTTGCGCTTTGGAAGTTCTCCATCAACCAGCTGACCCCGTGCGGGCGGGAACTTGTGCCCAGCAAGGTCAGATCCGACGCATAGGCCAGCACACATTGATGCAGGTGAATATCGTCGACCGGCAACTGCACACGCGACCGGATCCAGGCGCGCTGCACCGGCTCATATTTCTGGCCATCCAGAAAATTCGGCGGATCGAGGGGTCTGAGATCGATCGGCTGCTCCTGCAAAAACCACTCGCGAAATTCTTCCGGCAGATGTTCCGCAACCTCCCTGCGGCGTTCCTCTTCGCTGGGCAGCTCTTCGGGACCGGGAACATCGGGCATCGGTGCCTGATGCTCGAACCCTTTTTCAGCCACCTGAAACGAAGCGGACATGGAAAAAATGGCCTTGCCATCCTGTATCGCCACGACCCTGCGGGTCGTGAAGCTACGCCCGTCGCGGATACGATCCACCTCGTAGATCGTCGGAATCTCGGCATTGCCCGGTCGCAGGAAATAGCAATGCAGCGAATGTGTCGTCAGCACGGGATCAATCGTCCCGACCGCAGCACGCAGTGACTGGCCAAGTACCAGACCGCCAAAAATCGCGCGGCGGCGCGGCGGGCTCCAGCCACGGAATAAATTTGCGTCAAGCTGCTCGAGTTGCAGCTCGTCGCGCACATCGTCAAATTTCATCGTTCTGGGCAAAATACGGCCTCTATCCACACACATCACGGCGCGCATAAATGCCATGGCGCGCGCGGTTGTGCAATGCACAATCAAATTGCGCGGCGATCAGCTGTCCGTCTGCTTGCGCTTATGCTGAAGCCGGTAGCTATGTGCCGGATAAATGCCGAGGATCTTGAGATGAGCGGAGAAAAATTCCAGCTCCTCCAGCGCCAATCGCACAAGCCGGTCCGACGGATGCCCTTCAATGTCCGCATAAAACTGCGTCGCATTGAAAGAGCCGTCGAGCTGGTAACTTTCAAGCTTGGTCATATTGACGCCATTGGTGGCAAAACCGCCCATCGCCTTGTAAAGGGCGGCCGGGACATTGCGCACCTGAAACACAAAACTTGTCAGCACAGGTTCAGGGCCGGCAGGCGCATCCTTTGGGGTGGGCGACATGATGACAAAACGGGTCGTGTTATGCCCCGCATCCTCGACATCCGCGCGCAATACATCAAGCCCGTAAAGCTCGGCCGCCAGACTGGTCGCCAATGCCGCCTCTGTCAGGTCATTCCGCTCCGCCACATAGCGGGCCGAACCCGCCGTATCGGCGGCGGCAACCGGTGTCAGCCCAAGCTCTGCGATCAGCTTGCGGCATTGCCCCAGGGCGGGCAGCTGGCTGTGCACCGTCTTCAAACCGTCAAGGGTCGCGCCGCGCGGCGCCATCAGCTGATGATGCACCCGAAAGAAATGCTCGCCGATGATGTAAAGCCCCGATTCGGGCAGCAAATGGTGAATATCGGCGATCCGCCCCGAGACTGAATTTTCGATCGGTATCATCGCCAGATCAGCGCGCCCTTCCTCAACCGCACCGAATGCTGCCTCGAATGTCGGACAGGCAATCGGTTCAAGTTCGGGGAGCGCCTCCTGGCAGGCCATTTGCGAATTGGCACCAGGCTCCCCCTGAAAGGCGATTCTTTTCGGTTTGTCGGTCATATTTTCAAGAAATCCAGCTTGCGCGATCAGCCCAGCAATTGCCGGGCCCGCTCCAGATCGGCGGGAGTATCGACACCCAGCGGAAGCGTGTCAATGCAGGCAATATCGATCCGCATCCCCGCTTCCAGCGCGCGCAGTTGCTCAAGCTTTTCGCGGATCTCGAGCGGTGAGGGCGGCATGCCGACAAACTGCGCAAGCGCAGCCCGGCGATAGGCGTAGATACCGATATGATGGAATAGCGGACCGTCGCCCGCAGGGGCGGTCGCGCGGGTGAAATACAGGGCGCGGCCTGTCCGCAAACCCTCGCGCTTTTGCGGATGCTGTGCAATCACTGCCTTGACGACATTGGGATTGTCCCGTTCTTCCTCCCGGATGATTTCGGTAGCGAGGGTCGCAATATCGACCGCAGGGTCTGCAAGCGGTTGAAGAACCGCCTGAATATCGCCCGGTGCAATGGTCGGCAGATCGCCCTGCAAATTGACGACACAGTCATGTCGCGCATCCGGGTCGATCCTGCATAACGCCGCCCAGATGCGATCGGAACCCGAGGGCAACTCGGGGTCCGTCAGGACAGCCTCCCCCCCTGCTGCCGCCACCGCGTCGACGATCTCGGTCTCGGCCGCCGCGACGACGACACGCCCGACACCGGCTTCCATTGCCCGTTGCCAGACCTGAACGATCATCGGCTTTCCCGCAATCTCCGCCAGCGGCTTGTCGGGCAGACGTGTGGAGGCCAGCCGGGCAGGAATTAATAATATCGGATTTGTAGCAGTCATATTCTGACGCGGGCCCAAAGGAAGTGTTGCAAATCAGTTCAGTTATACGGCTTGCACCGACCGGCAGGAAGCGGCTAATGTCCGCAGCATCTGAATGCTAGCTATGCGGGGAATTTGAGAACGCCATGGATTCGTTCTTTTTCAATAAGATTGCGGGCGCGGTTTTGGGATCTGTGCTGCTGCTTTTTGCGATCAATGAAATTGGCAATGTCGTATTTCCACGGGGTGATGGCACCCACGCGGCTGACGGCAACATGAGCGAGGCCGCCAAACAGGCCGCCGGCGGCGCACAAGACGCCATGGAAGGGGCGGCGGAGGCCGCGCAGGGCGAAAATCTTGCCGCACTGCTTGCTGCGGGCAGCGCTGAGAAGGGCGCGAAAGTATTCAAGAAATGCGCCGCATGCCATACGGTGGAAGCTGGCGGCAAGAACAAGGTCGGCCCCAATTTGCACAATATTGTCGGGCGCGAACTGGCTGCGCTTGATTCGTTCAGCTATTCCGATGCGCTTGCCAACTTTGGTGGCAGCTGGAGCTATGACAAACTCAACAAATACCTCGAAAAGCCAAGGGATTTCATTCCCGGTAACAAAATGGCCTTTGCTGGCCTGAGAAAGCCGCAGCAGCGGGCGGATGTGATCCTGTATCTGCGCGAGAATGGCGACACCAAGCCCGCATTGCCCACCGAATAGCCGGTCACTCAGGCCGGTATGTGGCAATTCGGGTCATCTTCGGCACGACAACACAGGTTCGGCACGACAACACAGGAAACCCGGACGGTTGGGGAAGATACGAATTGTGCCTTCACAGTCATATTTTAGTCGGATTAGGGTCTGAACATCGGTTCAGACCCTTTTTTGTCGGAAGGGCCATAACAAACAAGACCAAATACCACCAAGGGGAGTGCAGGAAAGCAATGAGCGTGACAGGAACGATACGACCCCGAATCAGACGCCTGATTGCCGGCATCGCGACCTCCTGCGCCCTCTTGTTGACAAGCGCTGCCCTTGCTGATGACAGCAGCCGGACCGTGCACGGTTTATCATTGTTTGGCGCCCTGAAATACGGGCCACAGTTTGAGCGGTTCGACTATGTCAACGCCGATGCCCCGAAAGGCGGCGCGTTGCGCCTGTCGGCGATTGGCGGTTTTGACAGCCTCAATCCCTTTGTCCTGAAAGGCAAACCTGCCCGGGGCGCTGGCCTGATTTATGACACGCTGCTGAAATCATCGCTTGATGAACCAAGTTCCGAATATGGGCTGCTTGCTGAAACAGTTGAGTATCCGCCGGACTTTTCCTGGGTCATATTCAACCTGCGGGCCGAGGCACGCTGGCATGACGGCAAACCGGTTACCCCCGAAGATGTGATTTTCACCTTCAACGCACTGACCGAGAAGGGGGCGCCTCATTATCGTTATTACTACGCAAATGTGGTGAAAGTGGAAAAAGTCGGCCCAAAGGCGGTACGTTTTGTATTCGATGCGCCCGGCAACCGCGAACTGCCGCTCATCATGGGGCAATTGCCGGTACTGCCTGAACATTACTGGCGGGCGCGGGACTTTACCGCAAGCACACTCGAACCGCCGCTTGGCAGTGGCCCCTACCGCATCGGCAAGGTGGAAACGGGCCGCTATATGACTGTCGAGCGGGTTGCGGATTACTGGGGAAACACGCTGCCCGTCAATGTCGGTGCGAATAATTTCGATGAAATCCGCTTTGACTATTACCGCGACGATACCGTTGCGCTCGAAGCGTTCAAGGCGGGCAATTTCGATGTCCGTATCGAATCCAGCGCCAAAAACTGGGCAACCGCCTATGATTTCGCCGCCGCGCGCGCGGGTAAGGTGAAACGCGTCGAGCTGACGACCAGGAATGCCGAACCGATGCAGGCCTTCGTACTGAACAGCCGCCGTGACAAATTCGCCGACCCGAAGGTCCGGCTTGCCTTCAACCATGCTTTCGATTTCGAATGGGCGAACAAGAACCTGTTCTATAATCAGTATTCCCGCACACGAAGCTATTTCCAGAATTCCGAACTGGCCGCCACCGGGCTACCGGATGCGGCCGAGCTTGCCTTGCTCGAACCGTTTCGCGACCAATTGCCGCCAGAACTTTTCACAACCCCCTATAAGCCCCCGAAGACAGACGGCACCGGAACAAACCGGACCGGTCTGCGCAAAGCCAGCCGGTTGCTGGCCGAAGCGGGCTGGCAGGTGCAGGACGGCATATTGACCCATGCCGAAAGCGGCACGGAGATGGTGGTGGAATTCCTGATCGTCCAGCCGACATTCGAGCGGGTCGTCGCCCCCTATATCCGGAATCTTGAGCGGCTGGGCATCAAAGCCTCCATGCGGCTTGTCGATCCCGCACAATATCAGAACCGGGTGGATAGTTTCGATTACGACATCATCATTGGTTCCTGGCGCAATTCCCTGTCACCAGGTAATGAGCAGCGTGAATATTGGGGGGCTGCCGCCGCCGACCGGCCTGGCAGTCGCAATCTGGCCGGGGTTAAAAACCCGGTCGTTGAGGCGATGATCGATAAGATCATCTTTGCCGAAGACCGGGCGTCCCTTATCACTGCCAGCCGCGCCCTTGACCGGGTCCTGCAATGGGGACATTACGTCGTGCCGCAATGGTATACACCGGTTTCGCGCATCGCCTATTGGCAGGGTATCCACTTCCCCGAGCCTACGCCTGACTATAATATCGGATTTCCCGAACTATGGTGGCGCGCGCAGGCAAGCGGCGAAACGGCGACACCCTGACCAGATTGCCCCCATCCGTTCACTTGCGGCGCTTCGGGATCGCTGACGATACGCATTCACAGAATTGTCCGGTAGACTGAACCCATGCGATTCGCCCCCCTCAACTCAGCAATTTTCCTTTCCGTGCTTGCACTGTCGGTCGCGCTCTGTGCCGGCGCGGCAAATGCGCAAACAGCGCAGCATGGAATATCGGCGTTCGGCACATTGAAATATCCGGCCGATTTCAAACACTTCGACTATGTCAATCCGGCCGCCCCCGTCGGCGGCCGGCTCGCGGTTATCGGCACGTCGGGAACAACGTCTTTTGACAGCCTGAACCCGCTCATTCTGAAAGGCCAGCCCGCCGAGGGGATGCTGCGCGGCATTCCCGGCGACGGACCGACACTTTTGTTCGACACACTGATGACCCGCGCCTATGACGAACCCGATGCCATGTACGGGCTTGTTGCGGAATCGGCGCGCATTGCGGCTGATGGCAGCGGGGTTACCTTTACCTTGCGTCCCGAGGCACGGTTCCATGACGGCAGTCCGGTGACAGCCGATGATGTCGCCTTCAGCTTCGATATTCTCAAGCGCGAGGGGCATCCCTTCCTGCGCTTTCCGCTGCGCGATGTGACACGGGCGGAAATCCTTGGCCCCTACGAGGTCCGCTTTGTTTTTACAGGGGAAGAAACACGCGACCTGCCCCTTATCGTGGCATCGCTTCCCATTCTGTCGCACCGCTATTACGCAGATCGTGAATTCGACAAGACAAGCGTCGAACCACCGATGGCCAGCGGCCCTTACAAGCTCGCCGATGTGGCGCTCGGCCGCGCGGTCACCTATCGCCGCGATCCCGATTACTGGGGTTGGCATCTGCCCGTCAATCGCGGGCGGTTCAACTTTGCGGAAATCCGGTTTGACTATTTCCGTGACCGCGCTGTCTCCCTGGAGGCGTTCAAGGCCGGCACCTACGACCTGCGGGAGGAATTTACCTCCAAGAGCTGGGCCACTGAATATGACTTTCCCGCCGTAAGGGAAGGCCGTGTCGTCCTTGATACCCTGCCCGATGCACGCCCCTCGGGTGTGCAGGGGTTTTTCATCAATACCCGCCGCGCGCAACTCGCCGATCCGCAACTGCGCAAGGCGCTCGATTATGCCTTCGATTTCGAATGGACGAACAAGAACCTGTTTTACGGGCTTTACGCACGTACCGTCAGCTATTTTGAAAATTCACGCATGCGCGCGGAGGGCAAACCGGATGCTGCCGAGCTTGCATTGCTGGCACCCTATCGCGACCAACTGCCTGACGCTGTTTTCGCAGACGTCTATGTGCCGCCCGTCAACGATGGCAGCGGCAATAACCGCCGCGCCCTGCGGCAGGCGGACAAGCTGTTGCGCGCGGCAGGCTGGCAGATCGTGGAGGGCGAGCGGCGGAATGCGCAAGGTACAGTGCTTGCGATTGAAATTCTGACATACGAGCCCGCATTCGAAAGGGTGATCGCCCCCTATCTGCGCAACCTCAAACGGTTGGGGATCGATGCGAAACTCCGCCAGGTCGATCCCGCGCAATATGAATCCCGGCTTGAAAACTATGATTTCGACATGGCGATTTCACGCTATGCGCATGCCAATACCCCCGGCGTCGGACTGCGCGCTTTTGCCGGATCGAAATTCGCCAATATTCCGGGCAGCCGCAACCTGGCGGGCATCGCCGACCCGGTTGTCGACGCGCTTGTTGAAAAGATCATCGCCGCACCGGACCGCGCAGGGTTGCACACCGCCGCACGCGCGCTTGACCGTGTCTTGCGGGCCGGTCATTACTGGGTCCCGCACTGGTACAAGGCGGAGCATAATATCGCCTATTGGAACAAATATGCCCGCCCCGAGACCGCACCGCTTTATAATCGCGGTATTATCGAAACCTGGTGGCAGACAAGCGGTACCGCGCTGCCGGCAGATACCGCCACGATAGACAATAAAGGCACACCATAAATGGCGCGCTATATCGCCTATCGCCTCGGGCTGATCATACCCACCCTGTTCGGAATCATGCTGATTAACTTCCTGCTTGTGCAGTTTGCACCAGGCGGCCCGGTGGAACGCATTATTGCCCAGGTACAGGGTACTGATGTTTCCGCAACAGCGCGGTTTTCGGGTGGCGGCGGCGATGGTGGCGCGGGCGGGGCAAGCCGGATGCAGAATTTCAATGCTGACACAACCAGCAAATATCGCGGCGCCCAGGGGCTTGATCCCGAATTCATCGCTGAACTTGAGCAACAATTCGGCTTCGACAAGCCCGCCCATGAACGCTTTGTCCAGATGATCGGCGACTATGCGCAATTCGATTTCGGCGAAAGCTATTACCGCGATGTGCGTGTCATCGATCTTGTACTCGAAAAGATGCCGGTGTCGATTTCGCTTGGCCTGTGGACGACATTGATCGCCTATCTGATTTCCATTCCGCTTGGCGTCGCCAAGGCGGTGCGCGATGGCAGCCGCTTCGATATGTGGACAAGCGCTGTCATCATCATCGGGTACGCAATTCCGGGATTTCTGTTCGCCGTGTTGCTGATCATCCTGTTTGCAGGCGGCAGCTTTCTTGACCTGTTCCCCCTGCGCGGCATCGTTTCGGAAAATTGGGACACGCTGTCCTGGCCGATGCGGATCGTGGATTATTTCTGGCATCTGGCGCTGCCGATTGCGGCGATGGTGATCGGCGCCTTCGCCACGACAACGCTTCTGACCAAGAATTCCTTTCTCGACGAAATCAAGAAACACTATGTCGTCACCGCCCGCGCCAAGGGTTTAAGCGAAGGCGAAGTGCTTTACGGCCATGTCTTCCGCAACGCGATGCTGATCGTCATATCGGGATTTCCCGGTGCCTTCATCGGCATCTTTTTCGCAAACTCCCTGCTGATTGAGACCATCTTCTCCCTCGACGGGTTGGGGCTGTTATCCTTTGAATCGATCATCAATCGCGACTATCCGGTCGTGTTCGGCACGCTTTATATCTTTTCCCTGATGGGGCTTGTCATCTCCCTGATCAGCGATCTGACCTATGTCTGGATCGATCCACGCATCGATTTCGCATCCCGTGAGGTATAGACGGTGAGTTTGCGAAATCCGTCCCGACGCTTGTTCGACCCCTCCCCCATCAATCGGCGGCGCTGGCAGAATTTCAAGGCGAACCGGCGCGGTTTCTGGTCGTTGTGGATCTTTCTGGCGCTGTTTCTGCTCACCCTGTTTGCCGAATTCATTGCCAACGACAAACCGCTGCTTGTCCATTATGAGGACGCCTATTATCTGCCGATCTTCAACGCCTATCCCGAAACCGCATTCGGCGGCGATTTTGAAACCGAAGCGGATTATCGCGACCCCTATGTGCAGACGCTGATCACCGACACGGGGGGGCGGCTTTGGTGGCCGCCCATCCGCTACAGCTATGACACGATCAATCTTGACCTGCCGGTACCTGCCCCCGCCCCGCCCTCGCGGGAGAACTGGCTCGGAACAGACGATCAGGCGCGCGATGTCCTGGCGCGGCTGATCTACGGGTTCCGGATTTCGGTCCTGTTCGGCCTGATACTGACCTTGTTTTCAAGTTTTGTCGGGGTGTTGGCAGGGGCCGTACAGGGTTATTTCGGCGGTTGGATTGATCTGACTTTTCAGCGGTTCATTGAGGTCTGGACAAGTATTCCCATCATCTATCTGCTGATTATTCTGGCCGCGGTGATTGAGCCTAATTTCTGGATTCTGCTCGGCATCATGCTGGCCTTCAGCTGGATTGCGCTTGTACCGGTGGTGCGCGCTGAATTTCTGCGTGCGCGCAACTTCGAATATGTGCGTGCCGCGCGCGCGCTTGGCGTGGGCAATCTGACGATCATGCTACGCCATATGCTGCCCAATGCCATGGTGGCGACCCTGACCTTCATGCCCTTCATCCTGAACGGTTCGATCACGACGCTGACCTCGCTTGATTTTCTGGGCTTCGGGTTGCCGCCCGGTTCCCCCTCGCTTGGCGAATTGCTGGCGCAGGGCAAGAATAATATCCAGGCCCCCTGGCTCGGAATTACCGCGTTTCTGGTAATCGCTGTCATGCTGAGCCTTCTGATCTTCGTGGGCGAGGCGGTACGCGACGCCTTCGATCCGCGCAAGGCATTGGGATCGAAATGAACGATACGCCGCTTTTGACAGTCAGGGATCTCTCCGTTGCCTTCCAGAGCGAAGGCAGGCAGACAGTGGCGCTTGAAGGTGCCAACTTCGCCATCGCGCACGGGGAAACGCTGGCGCTTGTCGGGGAATCGGGCTCGGGGAAATCTGTCTGTGCACTAAGCATTATGCAGCTTCTTCCCTATCCGGCAGCTTCCCACCCCTCAGGCAGCATCCAATTCGACGGGCAGGAACTGATGGGCGCGCCTGAACAGGTAATGCGCAAAGTGCGTGGCAACCGGATTTCGATGGTCTTTCAGGAGCCGATGACAAGCCTTAATCCGCTGCATCCCATCTTACGACAGGTGGGAGAGATCCTGGAACTGCACAAGGGATATCGGGGGGAACAGCTTCGCCGACGCGTGCTTGAATTGCTGACGCTGGTCGGGCTGCGCGATGCCGAACGCCGGCTGGGTGCCTATCCGCATGAACTGTCGGGGGGCGAGCGGCAGCGGGTGATGATCGCCATGGCGCTTGCCAACGAACCCGACCTGCTGATCGCTGACGAACCGACCACCGCGCTCGACGTAACCGTGCAGGCGCAAATCCTTGAGTTACTGCGCAAACTGCAGAGCGAACTTGGTATGGCGATGCTGCTGATTACCCATGATCTGGGCATCGTGCGTAAAATGGCCGATCAGGTCTGCGTGATGACCGGCGGTCAGATCGTGGAAAGCGGCCGCACCGAGACGCTGTTCGATAATCCGCGCGAAGCCTATACACGGCAGCTGATGGCAGCTGAACCCAAGGGACGACCGCAGCAAGTGCCTGATAACGCACCCACAATTATCGAGGGAGATAATATCCGCGTCTGGTTTCCGGTGAAAAAGCGCCTGTTCAGCAAACAAACAGACTATATCAGGGCGGTGGACGGAATATCGGTGCGCGTGCGCGAGGGTGAGACGCTCGGCATTGTCGGTGAATCGGGGTCGGGTAAAACAACGCTTGGGCTTGCCTTGCTGCGACTGATTGGCTCGGAGGGGCCGATCCTTTACTGCGGCGACCCGATCCATCAACGCAAAAGTCGTGCATTGCGGCAGTTGCGGCAGGAAATGCAGATTGTCTTTCAGGACCCGTTCGGTTCT
The DNA here is from genome assembly GCA_947258435.1 of uncultured Alphaproteobacteria bacterium. GTDB lineage: Bacteria > Pseudomonadota > Alphaproteobacteria > UBA11222 > UBA11222 > CALAQW01. Next base: position 44,819 of record CAMYID010000014.1, on the reverse strand, counting down.
CTAAGCCCGCGCATGTCGATTGGCGATATCGTGGCCGAAGGCCTGACCGTACATCGGAAAGCGCAAGGCCAGAGCCGGGCTGAAATGCGCAGCATCGTGGCCAACGCCCTGCGGGAGGTGGGGCTCGACCCGGACGCGCAGGACCGCTATCCGCATGAATTTTCAGGCGGGCAAAGGCAACGGATCGCAATCGCACGCGCCATGGTACTTGCCCCGCGCTTTGTTGTACTGGACGAGCCCACAAGCGCGCTTGATATGTCGGTGCAGGCGCAGATTGTCGATCTGCTGCGTGAATTGCAGGCGCGCCACCGGCTTGCCTATATGTTCATCAGCCATGATCTGAAAGTTGTGCGCGCCCTTGCCAATAATGTGATCGTTATGAAAGACGGACAGGTTGTCGAAGCAGGGCCTGCCGATGATATCTTTGACAATCCGCAAACTGATTATACCCGCGCGCTGATGGCCGCCGCATTTGCGCTTGAAACCACTGATTATGACGCGGTGCGTATGTAGGGCACCCGGATTTTCCTTTGATCCGCGATTACCTGCAAAGAGCATCCGGCCGGCGAACCGCAACAATCCCGCCATCACCGGCAGCAATGCGCAAAGCGGCCTGCGCCAGAGGTTCACGTGCGACACACATATGATGGGCATTCGCATGCAGCAGATTTTCAGAATCCAGCATGATTCCGACATGGCCGCGCCAGAAGACAAGATCCCCCCGCCGCAACCCTTCCGCCACAGCCGGGCGCGCGGTGCCGATTTCTGCGGCCTGCATATCGCTGTCGCGCGGGCAGATCAGGCCGGCCCGCTGCATGGCAGTCTGCACAAGCCCCGAACAATCGATTCCCAAACTCGTCCGTCCACCCCACAAATATGGCACGCCGAGAAAAAGTGCCGCGACCGCGACAAAATCGGAGGCGTACCGTTCAAGCGGCACGATGTGATCCTTGTGAACCCAGCCCGATGACGACACCGCGCAGAACATATCCTGTTCCCCCGTCACCGTAAGCAGGCTGTTCATACTTACACAATGGCGCATGCGCGCGGTCACGTCCGGTTCGGCAAGCAAAAAACCGCGCGGGACCGCGATCATATGCGTCGGTGGCGTGGCGAACGGCGTCAGCCCGTCTTCCCGGACATAACCGACATAGCCATCGCGTTCAGCCTGTCCCCAGGCCCAGCCATCCGTGATGTCATAAACCGAAAATATTTCGCCAAACAAAAGCTCGGTATCGACCGGTGCCCTGTCCCGGGCCGCACGGAGCAGCGGGACAGCGCCGACGCCGACCTGAAACTTGCGGGCGTCGACAAACCGGGCGGCTTCTACCCTGCCTTTCAGATGGCCCGCGGCGATATCGCCGCGGGCCGCCAAGCGACGTCTGTCATCGCTCATAATTCACGCACCTTCGCGGCAATGGTTTCGGCAAGCTCGCTCAGAAAAACCGACCCTTTAACCGTCCGCTGCACAAGAATATTGCGCTGATCCGCCGCATCACGCTTACGGCGCAGTAAATCGCTGCGCCCCAGCGTATCAAGCGCGCGGGTAATCGCCGGCTTGGGAATATCAAGCCGCGACGCCAGCCCGCGCACCGTGTGGGGCGGCGGCTCACCATAAACGGTCAGCAGGATCGCCATCTGCCGTGCGGAGAGATCAGGCCCCTCATTGGCAAGCGACTGTGCAAGCACCTCTCGCCAGAGGGTAAGTGCCTGCTGCATCGTCAGCTCCGTCGCCATATCGCCGCTATTCCACTCAGCCGCCGCGACCGTGATCAGCGCGGTGAATAGCGGGCGCAGATCAGGCTGTAAAGCGCGCGGATCGCCTGCCCCTCCCCACCGACGGGGCGGCCAGCCCCTGCCGTCGCGTTCCAGCCGTAAATATCGCAATGCACCCAGCTTTTTGTGCCAGTCACGAATTTCTGAAGAAATAACGCGGCGGTAATCGCCCCCGCCATACCACCATCGGTGACATTGCTCAGCGCGGCAACCTTGCTATCCAGCCCCCTGGCATAGGGTTTCCATAGCGGCAGGCGCCAAAGCGGGTCTGCCACATCTTCCGCATGCCGCGACAAATCCTCGGCAAGCGTCATATCATCGGTAAAAAAGGGTGGGATTTCCGCCCCAAGCGCCACCCGCGCCGCCCCCGTCAATGTCGCAAGGTCAATCAGCAAATCGGGTGCCTCACCATCGGCGTCGGCCAACGCATCAGCCAGTACAAGCCGGCCTTCCGCATCGGTATTGCCGATTTCCACGCTGATCCCTTTTCGGCTCTTCAGAACATCGCCGGGCCGGAAAGCGCCGCCGGAAATTGCGTTTTCGGCTGCCGGAACAAGAACGCGCAAACGCACAGGCAATGCGGCATCCATGATCATCTGCGCCAGGCCAAGCACATTGGCAGCCCCGCCCATATCCTTTTTCATCAGCAACATGGCCGAGCTGGGCTTGAGATCAAGCCCGCCTGAATCGAAAACGATACCTTTGCCAACAAGCGTCAGCTTTGGCGCGTCCGGATCCCCCCAGGTAAAATCGATAAGACGCGGCGGGCGCACACTGCCTTTGCCGACCGCGTAAATCATGGGATAGTTCTTCTCAAGCAGCGCCTCGCCGACAATTTCGCGAAAATCGGCGCCATATCGCTCAGCAAGCCTATGGGCCGCCTGTGCAAGCTCCTCAGGGCCAAGATCGCATGCCGGTATATTGATCAGATCCCGGGCAAGATAGACACCTTCCGCAATCCGGCCAATATCCGCCGCATCGACACCTTCGGGTACAACAAGGCGTGGTTTGGGTTTGGTGTCCCCTGCTTCCCCTGCGGATTTGTAGCGGGTAAAACTGTAGCTACCCAGAAGCCAGCCAAGCGCAGCAAGGGTGGCCCGTTCAGGCGCAAGTGGCGTATCGATCCGGTAGCATTCCTCTTCGGGAACCGCTGAAGGCAAGGCGCGCCAGACAAGCGGATTATCATTATCGCCAAGTCCGAACCCAATCGCCGCAACTCCGCCTTCGGCATCGGGAAATTTGACGACCTGCCCTTCACCGCCATCGAATTTACTGGTTTTGGCCCATTGTCCGACGCGGGCGGGCTGCTGCGCCAGCCAGCTCTCACAATCGGCTTTGGCTACCGGCCAGACCGGAATCGCGCCGGCCGCCGCCCTGTCCGCGAATAATGGGTGCACCTGTATTCCCTCTGGATTCGAATTCGTCATAACAGCTAAATCTACAGACCCGCCATTCTGGCGCAAGCCCCGGTCAAGGAACAGGTAAAGATGAGCGAACGCATTTTGGTAATCGGCAATAAAAACTGGTCAAGCTGGTCACTGCGGCCCTGGCTTGCGATGCGTGTCAGCGATATTCCCTTTCGCGAGGCGTATGTTGAACTCCGCCAACCCGACACACGCGCCGCTTGCCTGCGCCATTCTCCATCGGGACATGTACCGGTTCTGAAGCAGGACGGCCAAGCCATCTGGGATTCACTGGCTATTCTGGAAACCCTGGCCGAACAGTTCCCTGACAGGCGTCTCTGGCCTGATGCGCCCGATGCGCGTGCCCATGCCCGCGCCATTTCGGCGGAAATGCATTCGGGTTTCCAACCGCTGCGGCAACATCTGCCGATGGACTGCCTTGGCCGTTTTCCCGGGCAGGGCTGCGACGCGGAAGGGGTGGGCGCAGATATCGACAGGATCAACGATATCTGGCGCGATTGCCGCGACCTATTCCACGCAGCGGGTCCGTTTCTGTTCGGTCATTTCACCATAGCCGACGCCATGTTTGCCCCTGTCGTCAGCCGTTTTGAAACATATGCCGTACCGGTGGATGCACCATGCCGCGACTATATGCAGACGGTTCTGGCACTGCCCGCCATGGCGGAATGGCTGGCCGGCTGCAGACCGGCCGGTGGACAGTAAGGTTGCTTAATCGGCCCTATCGGGGCTGGGGATTTCGACAACGGGCAGCAGTCCGACCTCCCGATAATAGCGCAAAGCACCCGCATGCAACGGGATCGTAATTCCGGCAAGCGCTGATCGGGAGGTGATCTCCGCCGCCCGTTCATGCGCCCCCCGCCAGGCGGACCGGTTGCGCTCGTCCCACAAGGCCCGCGTCACCTGATAAACGCGCTCCTCATCCAGCCCGGCATTGACGATCCATTGCGCACCGACAGAAAGGGTCGGCACCGCATTGTCTTCGGACACATAACTACCGCCTGGAATGACATCGGCTATCAGGAACCGGTTATCGCGCATCATCTGATCGATCTGCGGGCCTGCCAGCGGCACAAGCCTGACAGCATGCTCGCGCGCCAGCTCGGAAATGCTGACAGCGGGATAACCGCCTACGAAGAAGATGGCATCCAGCCTGCCTGCAGCAAGAAGTTCCGCGGCCTTGCCCGGCGGTTCATAGAAAAGCTCGACATCGCGATCGCTCAGACCAAATGCCTTCAGCAGCGCCATTCCCTCGGCATAACTGCCCGAGCCCTTGCGGTCGATTGACAACCTTTTGCCTGCAAGATCGCTCACCTGCCCGATACCCGAATCAGGTGCGGCAACAAGGTGGAATCGTTCAAAGTACAAATTCGCGACAGCCCTGATCCCACGCATCCGCTGTTCATTGGCAAAACGGCCAACGCCGCGGACCGCCGAGTCCACAAGATCCCCCTGTGCAAGACCCGATTCAACAAGGCCCGCATTGACCGCCCGTAAATTCGCCACAGACCCTTCGGATACTTCGGCCAGCCCGATAACACCGGGCACGCCGCACGGCCCCCCCTCACCGCAATAGCTTTCCGCCGGTCCGCTGATCAGCGCCGCAAGCAATTGCCCCACAGGAAAATAGGTCCCCGATGGTGAGGCCGTCGCAATCCGGAAATAGGAGATTTGCCGTGGCGTGACCTCCTCGGGCGCATCACTGCTGACCAGGGAGGCGACCGCGCCGATGGCAACCACCGCTGCGATCAGAAACCAGGGAAGAATGCCAGACTTCATTGCCAAAATCTTCCGGATGCAAACAGCGCTGCATCGATCGAATATGCGCCGTCTGTTGCCGCAGGCGAAGGAACACAAACTCCTCGCTTTCCACCAGACAACTGGCGCGACAGGGGCTTTCACAGCCCATATTATTTATACAAAATCCAGCGGAATGACAGCCTTACCCGCTATTGCCGCGCAGATTGCGGTACAGATAGCTTCAACCTGACCCGGCGCATCCACACGGCATTCACCGCGCGTCAGGCAGCATTTCCTGAACCTTTTCGGGCGCGCTGGTATCGGGGAGCTTTTCACCCCCCTTTTTCAGGGTGCCGAAGGCCGCAATAATTGCAAGGATAATTCCTGTCGCAATCAGCGCATATTCGACCTTGGTTGCCCCTGACTGATCGGTTCGAAATCTACGCCGAGAGTGTAAAATCTTACGCACAGGCCATTCCCTTTTACGAATGAAAGTCTGTCTCGTTTGTTTTTGTGAGGGTCTTCTAAATATTGCTGAATGGGCAGAAGGTTAATTTTCTAACTGAAAAAATTAAAATGCTCACTTTAGTAAAAATAATCCATGGTTGTGTAAAAACAACTAACTCAGAAGATGTTTTACTTCTCAGGTCCGCTCGATTTTTAAACCATACGTTGCAGAACAAAGCAGGTTGACGCGGAACCTGCGATCTTTGCTATTTTTGCGCGCATAGATAAAGACAAACGGGGGCCAAGCAGCATATAGCCGGTGTAAAACAGGCCAAGCGGATAACAGCCCGTCACATGCCAGCCATTCTGCGCAAACTTGCGCCGCCAATATTGCTGGCGAAAAAAATACGCTTCGGAAAAACGATTGCCGGTTTCCCCATGAGGCGGCGGGAACAGAACAGCGGCGATTTTATGGTGCAGGCTTTTTGCCTGCTGTCCACTACCGCTGTCCGCATCCTCTTCACCCGTGCCCCCCTTGATCAGGCGACTATATATCAGCCCCGGCAAGGCGGGGTAATGAGCCAGAACCGTCCAAAGCCGCCAGGCCGGGGTCGGCACAACATGAATCGCAGAACCGCCGGGGCGCAACACACGCCCGGTTTCCGACAGAAAACCCTCAAGATCGGTGACATGTTCAAGCACGTGGCTTGTATACACATAATCGAATTCATCGCCGGCAAAAGGAAAGCTTTGCCCGTCATAGGGTTGAACCGGGAAAATCTGCACCGGCGCATAGGCAGAAGACGGCAAATCGATTGCCGCTACCCGGGCAAGGCTGCCGGCAAGCTGCTGCGTCTGAAACCCCGCACCGGCACCCACCTCAAGCAGCGCTGCGGATTGATCAAGCGGGAAATGCGCCTGCCAGACGGCGAGTTCGGCTGCGCGCAGGCAGCGCAGAAATTCAAGATCAAGCTGCATGCGTTATTCCCGGCAGCTTCTGCCGACCGCCGCTCGCGGTCGCGCTAATCGTTGATCCGGTGATATTGCTTGTACCATGCGACGAATTTCGGAACGCCTTCCTCAATCGTCGTGGTCGGGACGAAACCATGATCCCTCCGAATCGATGAAATATCGGCATAGGTCGCCTGCACATCCCCCGGCTGCATCGGTTCAAGCAGCCGTTCCGCCTTGCGGCCAAGCGCCTGCTCAAGCACCTCAATCAGATGCAGCAGCTCTTCAGGACGATGGTTGCCGATATTGTAAATACGGTAGGGCGGCACATCATTATCGGGCGGCGGACTGTCGAAGCAGGCAAGGACGCCCGCGACAATATCGTCAATATAGGTGAAATCGCGCTGCATATCCCCGTGGTTGAAGACCCGGATGGGCTTACCGGCCAGAATGGCCTGAGTGAAGAGCCACATCGCCATGTCGGGTCGCCCCCACGGCCCATATACCGTAAAAAAACGCAAGCCTGTCTGCGGCAGACGGTAGAGATGCGCATAGGCATGCCCCATCAGCTCATCGGCTTTCTTTGTCGCTGCATAAAGCGATACCGGCCGGTCGACCGGATCATTTTCGGAAAATGGCAGTTTCTCGTTGCCGCCATAGACCGAGCTGGATGAGGCAAAAACAAAATGCTCAAGCCCGTCAAGATGCCGGCAATATTCCAGCATCACCATCTGCCCCACAAGATTGGCGTTCACATAGGCAAATGGGTTTTCCAGCGAATAGCGCACCCCCGCCTGCGCTGCCAGATGAATGACACCGCTAACAGGCTCACCCTCAAGGGCGCGGAAGAAGTTTTCCCTGTCCGCGATATCGATCTCGACAAAGCGAAAATTCTTTTGCGGCGTGAGCAATGCCAGACGGTCGCGTTTCAGGCTGACCGGATAATAGTCGTTCAGATTATCGACACCGATCACAGTTTCGCCGCGCGCAAGCAATGCCTGACAGACATGCAATCCGATAAACCCCGCCGCGCCGGTTACAAGAACACTCATCGTCCCGCATTACCTTTCATCTCGCCGCCTTTGCTTCATGCTGGCGGAACGTGTCCGCCGCAATTCTGCGCCACATCTCCTCAAACTGCCGCGCTACCGCCGCGATGCTGAAGTCGCGCATCCTCTCGCGCGCATGGGTACCCATCGCCTGCCGGTTATGCGCCGGACGATCGAGCAATGCAATGATCGCGCGTGCCATTGCAGCCGGGTCGGCAGGTGGCACCGCAATACCGCTATCGCCCACGATCGCTCGTGAATCCCCCACATCGGTGACGATGCAGGGCACCGCGCAACACATTGCTTCCCCTACCACATTGGCAAAGCCTTCGCCTATTGCGGTTGAGACATAGACATCAAGGGCCGGATAAATCCGCTCCATATCCGCGCGCCGGCCAAGCAAATGCACATGCTGCGCGAGATCTCCCCCGTCAATTGCCCGCGCGATGGCGGGATTTGTGACCGCGACACCCGAACCGCAGGCAACGAATGCCACATTCCCTCTCTGCGCGATGACCTTTTCGACAGCAGCGAAAAAAGCAGGGTAGTCTTTCTGCGGATCAAAGCGCGCTGCCATCCCGACCAGCAGCGTATCGGGCGCAAGCCCCAATTCGCGGCGCAACGCCGCACGGGCCTCAGGGTCGGGTCTGAATTTTTCCAGATCGAACCCATTGGGAATAAGCTGGAACTTTTCAGCGGTATATCCGGCGGCAATATGGGTCTGCCGGGACGCTTCCGCATTGATGACAATCGCCGCAGGGGCCTTATGAGACAAAACCGCAAGACAGCGGATAACCAGCCGCGTCGCCCGGCCGATATAGCGCGGATCGATTTCCGACAGGCGAATATTCCAGATATGCGGCGGACGCGCTCCATCCCGGCAAGGCCACTTCAATGCCAGACTCGCAAGCAGATCGGCATGATACATCCAGCCCTGTACGATATCGGGACCGATTTCAGCAATGTGCCGGCGCAACCGCAGAATCGCGCCGGGGCCGACGAACGGCATGGTGAGATCGAGTGTCTCGACCTCCACCCCCAGATCGCGAATTTTCTCCTCAAACGGGCCGCCACTGGTCAGTGCGATGACATGATGGGTGAACTGCTGTCCATGGGAAGCGGATAACAGTTTGTACAGCATGGCCTCCGCCCCGCCCGACTGTAACCCTGTAATGACGTGCAGTATGCGCATGCCCACTCTATAATCGTTGCAGCGACGCGGCGCGAGCGCTAATCGCGTGCCTCTCACGGCATTGCGCCTTGTCGAATTGCCCGCTATGTTGCGGCCCGCACGGAACGCCGATTCTCGGACCTCCGCGCATGCTGGGGTGTAGCCAAGTGGTAAGGCAGCGGTTTTTGGTATCGCCATGCGCAGGTTCGAATCCTGCCACCCCAGCCATCACCTTACTTGGCATCCCGCATCACACGTCGCGCATCACACGTCACGCATCACACGTCACGCATCACAATGACCCCGGGGCACGGTTTTTGCGATCGCGCCCCGCGCCAAGACGCGTTCAGCAGGCGCGGATCCGCATTTCCCGCACCCCGTGCAGACGGTTATTGGGCATCCATTTCGGCGGCGCCAACAGCTCGAAACTGTCAAATCGGGCAAGCAGTTCCTCAAACATGATCTTCAGCTCCATCCGCGCAAGCGGCATCCCCAGACAGATATGAATACCCGTCCCGAAACCGACATGCGGATTGGGGTCCCGGCTGATATCGAAACTGAACGGCGCGGCAAAAGCCCGTTCATCGCGATTTGCCGACATTTCCCAGAAGCTGATTTTATCCCCTGCCCGGATCTGTGTGCCCGCAAGCTCTGTATCCCGGGTCGCGGTACGCCGTTTATAGATTGACGGGGTCGTCCAGCGCACAATTTCTTCGACCGCAAGCGGCATCAGATCAGGGTTATCGCGTAATTTCTGCATCTGTTCGGGGTGCTCGATCAAGGCCAGCAGGCCGCCACCGATAGCGCTGCGCGTCGTCTCGGCCCCGGCCGGAAACAGCAGCAGGAAAAAATTGATCAGCTCTAGCGCATTGAGCTGGGTTTCCGCTTCCCCCTCAAGCCGTGCCTGCACGATATCGGATAACATATCCTTGCCCGGCCGGCGGCGTTTTTCCTCGATCAGTTCCTGCCCGTATTTCTGCACAAGCAACAGATGTTCGCGGCTGATCACCCCTTCACTCGGTGTTTCAAGCCCCTGATCGATCCAGTCCGCAAGCTCAAGCCGGTCTTCCTCGGGCACGCCCAGAATACTGCAGATCGCCTGTAGCGGCAGTTCGCGGGCGACCTCACGCATGAACTCAAAATCTGAAGGATCCGAAATCCGGTCGAGAATCATTCTTGCCCGCTGGCGCAGTTCCACCTCGAGCGCTGCAATGTGACGCGGCGTAAACCCCTGACTGACAAGACCGCGCAGCCGCTTATGCTGCGGATCATCGGATGCATTGATGGCAAAGCCCGCATGATTTTCGTCATTAAGCCCGGTACCGCCACCTTTCCGGGGCGGCACCCTGTCTGATGAAAATGTCTGTGGATCGCGCATGACCGCCACCGCATCATCATAACGGCTGATCACCCAGAACCCCTCACCCCCCGGACTGTGGGCCGTCGGCTCATGCCAGTAGACAGGATGTTCATCCCGCAGATATTTGAAGAACTGATGCGGAAATCCGTCCGCAAAGCTAGCGCCGTCAGAAAGATCGACAAACATCGCTACTTCTCCTCCCATGCCGGTTCAGGGCTTATTATTCTAATTGTTACAGATCTAACTATCCGACATTACGCCCCGACAGCGAAATTGTTAATATCACACGGATATGCGATCTTGCCTGCGTCCCCTGCGGCATACCGTCAACCGCAATGTCAAAAAACAATAAAATCCGGGAGTTTGTCCATGCGTAGAGATTTTTCACACCTGCTTGAACCGCTTGATCTTGGCTTTACCACATTACGCAATCGTGTGCTGATGGGCTCGATGCATACGGGCCTTGAAGAGATGCCGGACGGATATGCGCGGCAGGCGGCCTTTTTCGGGGAACGGGCAAGAGGGGAAACCGGGCTCATCATTACGGGCGGCTATGGCCCCAACCGCGAAGGCCGGCTGGCCCCGAAATCCGACTATATCGCGCCGGATCAGGATCTTGAGGGCCACCGTAAAATCGTCGAGGCCGTGCACCGCGAAGGCGGCAAGGTGGCATTGCAGCTTCTGCATGGCGGCCGCTACGCCCATCATGGGGAAATAGTCTCGGCCTCCGCCGTGCCGACCCGCATCAATCCGGTCGTGGCGCGGGAGATGACAACCGATGAATGCTACCAGACGATCGAGGATTTCGGCACGGCCGCCAAGCTTGCCCGCGAGATCGGCTATGACGGCGTCGAAATTATGGGTTCGGAAGGTTATCTGCTGAACCAGTTCACCGCCCGGCGCGTTAATCAGCGACAGGACGAGTTTGGCGGCACGCTTGAGAACCGGCTGCGCCTGCCGGTCGGCGCAGTGCGCAATGCGCGGGAAAAAGCCGGCGACGATTTTATCATCGTCTATCGACTGTCCGCGCTCGACCTTGTGGAAGGGGGCAACACGCTGGACGATATCATCACGCAGGCCAAGGCGGTTGAGGCGGCGGGCGCCACCATCATCAATACCGGGATCGGCTGGCATGAAGCGCGCATTCCGACCATTGCGCATATGGTGCCGCGAGGCGCCTTCACCTGGGCTGTCAAGCGCATTAAACCGCATGTCACGATCCCGCTTGTCTATTCGAACCGGGTGAATAATCCCGATCAGGCCAACGGCATTATTTCGGACGGCATCGCCGATATGGTATCCATGGCACGTCCGTTGCTGGCCGATCCCGACTTTATGAAAAAAACCCGCGAAGGGCGGCCCGAGGAAATCAATATCTGCATCGGCTGCAATCAGGGCTGTCTGGATAACGCCTTCACCGGCAAACTGACCACCTGCATGGTCAATCCGCGCGCCTGCCGGGAAGTCGATCTTAATTACCGCCGGGCGGACACGCCGATGAATTTCGCCGTCGTGGGCGCGGGGCCCGGGGGTCTTGCCTTTGCGGCAACCGCCGCCGAGCAGGGGCATAAGGTCACGCTGTTTGAGGCAGGCCAAGAAATCGGCGGCCAGTTCAATCTGGCAAAAATCATTCCGGGCAAGGAAGATTATGCTGAAACGATCGCCTATTACGGGGCATTACTGCGCAGATTCAAGGTGGATGTGAAACTCAACCACAAAGCCAGCGCTGCTGATCTTGTGGACAAGGGATTTGATGCGGTGATTCTCGCAACCGGCATCACGCCGCGCACCCCCGATATTCCGGGCATCGATCACCCCAAGGTCCTGTCATATCTGGATGTGCTGGCAGGCGGTCAGCCGGTTGGCGACAGGGTGGCGATTATCGGCGCCGGCGGCATCGGTTTCGATGTGGCCGAATATATCATGCATCCCGAAGGGCCGGGCGATCCGGCACAACCCGATATTGCCCGTTTTAACCGCGAATGGGGGATCGACGGGGATTATGCGCATGCTGGCGGATTATCACCTGAGGGCATGCATATGCCTTGCGACAAGCAGGTCTGGCTTTTGCAGCGCAAGCCGCATGACAGGTTCGGCGCGACACTCAGCAAGACCCGCGGCTGGGCGACATTTGTGGAAGTCATGTTTCGCGGCGTGAAAATGGTCGGCGATGTCGAATATGACAGGATCGACGATGCGGGGCTGCATATCCGCGCGGACGGCGAAGCGCAAACGCTCGATGTTGACAACATCATTGTCTGCGCCGGTCAGGACAGCCTGCGCGAGCTTCAGGCGGAACTTGAGCAGTCCGGCATGACCGTGCATCTGGTCGGGGGTGCGGATGAGGCGCGCGAACTCGATGCGGTGCGGGCGATTGAGCAGGCAAGCCGACTCGTCGCGGCGATCTGACAGCAACCGCACAACATATGCTGCCCAACGGGCGCACTAACAGATTTGAAGATCGGGGGCGGGCGGATACTGCAACATGGAGCGACAGCCCTATGCAGAACCGCCCGCGCACCGCGCGCAAAACAGCGGCTTCAACTGGTCCCGCATGCCGGAACCGCGGCGGCGGCAGCTATAACGCCGCCATCAGATCGGCGGCATCCTCATCGGCAATCGAAATGCTTTCCCGGATCTGACGAAGCACCACAGCCTTGTCGATCGGTGCGCGGATCTTTGCATCAAACCCACGCATCGTATTATCGACCGGGAAATCGGGCATCTCAGGGGGCATCAGCAGGATGACAGGATAAGCAGGCGACATTTCCCTGCGCAACATGTTCACCACAAGCGGTGCCTGCAAATCCGTCGTGTTAAATCCGATCAGTAGAATATCAGGGTCGATACCCGATGCCTGATCGAGAAAATCCCGGCCACTGTGAAATATAAATACGGCATGGCCTTCCTGTTTCAACGCCGCATGCAGCGCTGAAAGATCGATCTCTTCATTGCTGACCGAAACGATTGTCATGGGCGACACCGCCTGCCCGGAAGCCGCCCTGTTCGAAGACGGTATCAGATGTTCGGTGTTTGTCAGTGCGGTATAGAGCTTCAGAAGCTGCCGATCGCGCTGCGCCTGAATATGACGTTGCTTTTCCAGCTTGGATTCGACAACAACCATCATCATTTCGAAATCAATCGGCTTTGTCAGATAGTCATCCGCACCAAGCTGACGACCGGCGATCTGATCCTTTCGGTCAGCCAGCGCGGTCAGAAAGACAAACGGAATGTCGCCAAGCTCCGGATGGCTTTCGCGCAATTCGACAAGCAATTGATGGCCGTCCATGTCCGGCATTGTGATATCTGACAATACAAGGTCGGGCTGAATGTCGATAATCGTCTCAAGCCCACGCCGCCCATTTTCCGCCTGGGTGACTTCATGACCGGCATCCTCGAGGATTTCCGCAACATCCTCCCGAATATCCTGTTCATCCTCGACACATACAATCCTGGCCATTGCAAACCTCCCACAACCAAAACCCATTGGGATGCATACCTTGACACGAAAAATATTAATAAATGCTATTTTTGATATTTTTTATGAATTCAAATACCGTTTAACGGGATACACGGTTTTATAACTATTTTGACGTGTAGTTCTGGCCGCCATATTTGCGTGCAGGAGGCTATCGTCCAATGGACCGGACCAGTGAAATCGTTCGCCCGATCGAGCAAGCAGTCAGAGCGGGGATGATCGCCGCAATCGCGGTGATACTGCTGTTTGCGCTGAGCATCGTCTATCTGGTGACGCAAAGTTACGACTATCAGGCATTGCAGGAAGCCCTGCAAAGGGAAGCGCGTTATACCGCGAAATCCGAGCGCCTGGCACAATTGCTTGAGGTCAATAATACGGACCAGAGCCGGCTGCTTGTACGCCGCGCGCTGGAGGGCGCAATAGACGGGCTTGTTGCCGCGCATGCACGGCGGTCGGACCTGCCGCTACCGACAAAAATCTTCAACAGCCGTGATGATGAGATCCTCATCAAGTTCGCTGATATCTATGAACAGGACATCGATTCCTACATACAAAGTATCCAGCAATTATTGGAGGCTGACTGGCAAGGCCAGACGCTTGTCATTCCCGTCGCCCCGGATTTGCCGCAACAGGAGTTTTATCACCTGCTCTCCCGCGCCGGAAACAGGATCAATATTGAACTGATTCACTGGTCTGTTTACGGCCTGATAGGCATTCTCGGCTTTCTGGCGATCCTTGAACTATGGGTGCTGCGCCCGAAAATCAGATACGCCAAGGATATGGAGAACAGCACGCTGGGCGCCAGACAATTGCTGGTGCAGCGGGCCGAAGCAGCCGAAGCCATGTTGAATTTCAGCATCGACGGTACAGTCTCCTTCGATGAGGATGGCATTATCCACACCTTTAGCCGCGCGGCGGAACAGATATTTGGCTATCGCGCGGATGAAATGCTGAACCACTCGATCAGCGACCTGCTACCCACCGAGGATGAGGAAAGCGGCGATCCCTCTCTGCCGCTCGGTGGCTGGGCAGAACTTGCTTTGGGCACCAACCGGCCCGTGCGGCTAAAACACCGTAAAGGGGGCAGCACACCGGTCAAAATTCGCGTGACAGAGATATTCTCGGACAACCGCCACCTGTTTGTCGCGATGATTCAGGACATTACGGATGAATATGCAATCCAGAAAAAGCTGCAGGACGCGCTTGCTGATACAGAAGCCATAAAAGAACGCTTTCAGCTTTGTATCGAGGGGGCGGAATCGGCCATTTGGGATATTGACCTCAAGGCCGGTCAGACATTTCTGGCACCGCGGCTGCGCGAATTACTGGGTTATGAAGAAGGGGAATTTGCCGATACAATTGAAGAGCTTGACGATTACATCCACCCCGATGACCAGAAAGACTCCCGCCGGCGGATCGAAAGGGGGCTGGATGGCAAACAGCTTACCTTCGACTCAGAATTCAGACTGCGCGACAAGAACGGTGCCTATCACTGGTTTCATAGCAAGGGCGCATTGCGACGGGATGCGAAAGGCCGCCCCATCCGCGCCGCTGGCTCCATGACGGAAATCACCGCGCGGGTTACAGCCGAAAATGAACTGCGGCGGCATCGGGATCAGCTGGCCGAACTGGTTGAGGCGCAGACACGCGACATCTCGAACAGCCAGGCACGCCTTGTGGCAGCCATTAACGCCATTTCTGACGGGTTCTGTCTGCTCGATGACGATGAGAAAATCGTTCTCGTCAATGAACATATGAAAGAAATGCATAGCGAGATCAGAGATGTTCTGGAACCGGGACGCAGCCTCAATGACCTGATGGAACGCATGATAATTCAGCGTCAGAGAGACGCATATCATGACCGCGACTGGACCACGCATTTCGAGCAAATTCGCCGCGGCGATGCAGAAGATGAAATGGAGCTGCCCAATGGGCGTTGGGTCAAAATCACGCGCGCACGGGTTCCCGATGGCGGACTTATTATTCTGCATACAGATGTCACACGATACAAGCAGCAGGAACGGCGGCTTGTCGAACAGGCAACGGAACTGGGTCAAGCGCTCAGCAAGGAAAAAGAACTCAATGACCTTCAACGGCAGTTCGTCTCTATGGCATCACATGAATTCCGGACACCGCTTGCGATAATCGACAGTTCGGCCCAGTTGCTGACGCGCGATCTGAAAAAACATCGTGCGGAGCGACCGCTCAGGCGGGTTGAGAAAATCCGCGCTGCGGTCATCCGCATGACCAACCTGATCGAAAGCACACTGACCGCGGCACGGATCGATGCCGGCAAGATTGAGATCAATCCACAGAGTTTCGATATTGCCCGCCTTGTCCGCGAGGTCTGCGAACGCCAGCAGGACGTCTCGACAAATCACAAATTCACGATCGCATTGGATGAGCTGCCATCGAAAATCTGTGCCGACCGCGCTGCGGTCGATCAGATCGTGACCAACCTCATTTCAAATGCTGTGAAATATGCCCCCGACAGCCCTGAAATCACAATTACCGGCTGGCGCGGCGGCGATGACATATATATGTCTGTGCGGGACCACGGGCTGGGAATCAGTCCGGCGGACCAGCAGCATTTGTTCACCCGGTTTTTTCGGGCCGAAACATCCACAGGTATCGCGGGCACCGGTATCGGCCTCAACCTGGTCCAGCAACTGGTTACAATGCATGGCGGCAACATCACCGTCGACAGCGCGGTCGGCGAAGGCTCTACCTTCACGGTGCGCTTACCCATATCGGGACCGCCGGAGGTGGCTACCCGCAAGACCGATGCACAACCCGCCCTGAACGCCGCGCAATAAAGGCAAACAGTCGCAGGAAAACACCGTCAGATCTTGCCAGATGTTGCAGTTCTGCATCATTTAGGCAGGATCGATACTGGAATTTTCCGGCTATTTGGCTATGTTTACCGATATCCGACTGTTTAATCATAAATTTTAACTAACTTGCGTTATACGTATACCGTGTGTTTAAGGCACACAGATTTATTTGCAGGACCTATGGTATCTTGCGGGCCGGCCCTTTAGACAGGGCAAGCCCCTTGCGGCTATGGCTGGCGATAATGCGATCGTCGAAAAACTCCGGTGGACCAGTGCTAACAAATTGCGGCAATTTTTCGGGTAAGCAGATGGTAAGGGGACTATTCGCACTGTTTGCGCTGTGCGTGTGCAGCCTAACTTTTTCGTTCGACGCTCATGCACAGCTGGCGCTGGACAAAATTGTCCTGGATTTCCTGCCAGATAGTCCGAACAGACAGGATGTGGTCGTCCGCAACACATGGGACGAAACTGTTTACGTCGATATCGAACCGGCTGAAATCCTCAATCCTGGCGAAAAAACCGAATCCCGCGCGCCGATTCGCGATCCCCGCGATGCCGGCCTGCTGATCAGCCCGATCAGACTTGCCATCAATCCCGGCGGCAGCCGCCGGATCCGGATTGTCAATATCCGCGACAGTTTTGAAACTGAAAGGATATTTCGCGTTCGCGTGCGTCCGGTTATCGGCGATGTCGAAGCGGAAGTGACAGGCATCAAGGTACTGGTTGGCTATGATATGCTTGTCATGGTGCGCCCCAATCCGATGGCCCCGCAACTTGAGCATGAAATCACCGGAAAAACGCTGAAACTGCGCAACAGCGGCAACACCAACATCATGGTGGGTGTCGCAAATCAATGCCGTGCGGCCGAAGATTGCGAAGAAATCACGATCGGTCGGCTCTATGCGGGCAACGAAATCGTCACAGAACTTCCGCTTGCCAATATACCGGTGGAATTTACCGCGCGAATCGGTGACGAATTCAGATCTTTCCGCCTTGAATAGTACTGATGAACACCGCAATTGTGGCAGGTTCCCCACCCGGTAGTGTCAGACTGATTTTTTCCAGCCTGCTGCGGCATGCATCACCGCGTAAAACGGTACATTGTCTTTCAGGGCGGATTTTGATCTGCCTGTTGACGGTTGCGCTATGCACGCCGGCATTCGCACAAATGAAAACCAGCAGGAAACCACCGCCGGGCTTCGAAGATCTGGCGGAACCGCAGGAAACAGTTGTCGATCTTTACCTTGCCGGACAGTTCGTCGACGGTTTCGATATTGTCTATACACCTGACAGCATTCAGTTCCGGAATCCGGAAGCGGTCGTCGATGCGGTTCCGCAAATCCGCGACAAAGCGATTGTCACAGACGCGCTTGGGAAAGAACTGTCCCCCAATGCGCATTTGCTTTGCGGGCCGCTTAACAAGGGTAATTGCGGCCGCCTGCAGCCCGAGATCGCGGGCGTCATATTCGATCTGGACAATTTTCGGGCGGATTTGTTCATCAATCCGTTTTTCC
Source organism: uncultured Alphaproteobacteria bacterium (assembly GCA_947258435.1). GTDB lineage: Bacteria > Pseudomonadota > Alphaproteobacteria > UBA11222 > UBA11222 > CALAQW01. Next base: position 27,078 of record CAMYID010000014.1, on the reverse strand, counting down.
TGGAAGTGCGAGGTCCGGATTTACTGAAATTCCTGCCCGATTCGGATGCCGGGTTTTCCTTATTGCAGAATATCAGCGGTGCGTTCAGCCAGACCGACAGCGAAGCGCGCGTCTTCAATTTCAACGGCATCACAAATCTCAGTCACAAGGAAAAGAACCTGCGGATTTCCAATTCGATCAGTAAAGACGAAACCGACAATTCAGGAAAACTCATCATCAGTGAGATTGTCGGTCAGCAGGACAGAAAAGGCATTCGGCTGAAAGCCGGCATGTTCCGCACACGTTCGGCCAGTCCGATTGGCGCTGAAGACGTGCTGGGGTTGGGTGCGGGCTATTCCCGTGACACAAGACTTGATCTGCAGCAAGGCTTCGGATCACAGATCCAGGTCTTTCTGCCCGTGGCGAGCGAGGTACAATTGCTGAAAGACGACCGGATCGTCTCGACCAGATTTTATCCGGCGGGCAATCAGATTATCGATACAAGCGGGCTGCCCGACGGCGCCTATAATGTGACGCTGAAAATACGCGAGAACACGGGCCGCACAAGGGAAGTCGAACGTTTCTATTCCAAAAGCATGGAAATCCCCCCGGCAGGAGAACCCATCTGGTCGGTTGAAGCCGGAGTTCTGCGCGATCAGGGGCAGCAGGATGTGGGCGTCCCCGCTTTTACAACCCAACCCATGTTACGCGCGGCAAGCCGTTGGCGTCTTCGTGACAACATTGCGGTCGGGGCCGGTGTTACCGCAAGCCCCGGTGACCCGTTTGTTGATTTTGAGGGCTATTACCAGACACGGCTGCTGAAATATCGCCAGAGTTTTGTCTTCGGCGCGGAAGGCGTGTTTGGTTTGTCCGGCAATCTGACGTTTCAGGCGCAACCCTTTTCCAGCAATGTCGGGGTAACGATTGTGGACGGCACGGAAGAGCGTTCAACAAATGCCTTCAACCCGTTGCCGGCCCCCTTCAAGCAAGCCAACTTGAATCTGAGTTATAATCTTAAAGGCACCAGTCTGGGTTTCCGGGCCAATTGGCGCGAAAGCAACAATAGCGATGAAAGCTGGTCATTTGGCCCCGATATTCGGCTCTCGCTGTTAACCAGGCCACCCTACCGGCTTGAATTCGTGGGTAACAGCACCATGTCGCAGGATGAAACACTGACCCGTTTCGGGTTTCAGTTTTCCTTTCTCGATGCCCGGACAAGCGCCTCTATGAACCTGGGCGGTTCTTACGATCAGTCCCGTCGGCCAACGACCAGTTCCCAGGATGGATTCGACCCGATCGTCGAGGGCAATGCCAGCCATCAGTTCGGCGACCCGCAAGACCATGAATATGGCGTAAACACAAGCTTCCGGGGCGAAGGGGATGAGCGGCAACTGCAACTGGGCGGCGATTATCAATCCCGGTTCGGCAAGATTGATGTCAATTCACTGTTCAATCGCAATGACAATAGCAGCAGCCGGACGCTGAGCTCGAACTTTGACGTGAATGTCGTGAGCAATGGCAAATTTGTCGCCATTGGCGGGCGGGAACGTCGCGAGGCAGCAATTGTCGTCGATATTCGTGGCGAACCTGAGGGGGCGCCATTCGATATTCTGGTCAATCAGGCCGTCAACAGCCGCAGCGCCGTCGGCAAGACCGTTGTTATTCCGATGAATACCTTTGAGACACATACCGTCAGTATCGCTGCGGTCGGCGCGGAACTGTTGAGCTACCCCGAAGAAATTCACAAGCTTACGCTTTACCCGGGCAATGTCATCCATCTGACTTGGGATGTTGCGCCGGTCATCGTCGTTTTCGGGAAATTGCTGGATATGCGCGGGGCACCGGTTGCGAACGGCTATATCACCAATTCAGCCAATGGCAATGTCCCGATCGAACAGGGCGGTTTTTTCCAGACGGAATTTACCGGACTGCCTGAAACAATTGACGTTAAAATACGCGGGGACGGTGTCTGCCGCGCCACCCTGCCCAGGAAAGTTGAAAAAATCTCCGGCTTTATCGTTCTGGACGACGATCTGACATGCGTACCTGAAAGCTGAGTCGGGGCACAGAAAGATCAGGGTGGCCCAAGAAACAGGGTCAAAACACCCGAATAAGTCCCCGCCTGGACGCCTTCCAGATCGGTTGAGGAGATTTCGACCGAGAAATTGGCGTTCGTACCCGTCGGGACAAAACGGCACCTCCTGAAACGTGACGCACCGGTTTGACTACCGAGTTTTACACCGGCGAACACTTCGACCTTGCCGACCTCGGTGATTTCATCATTCCAGTATACACGGTAAGGCAAAAGGGTTGGCGCACCGCTTGATAATGTGAAGGCCCCGCCAGCGCCATCCCCGGTCAGCGTGATACCGTAAGTCTGACCCGAATGTCGTGAATGAATACAGACATTGTCAGCAGCCGACAAATCGCCAACGCCGCTCCAGGTACCCAGCGCCAGATCGTCGATATTATCTATTTGCACCTTTTGTGCCCACGCCCCGCCCGGCAAGCTCACGCAGAACAGTGCCACGCCAATCGCAAAGGCAAAGACAGTTTTTAATCTGGTAGCGTGAAAACACATTAATTCAAAATTCGACGGTTATTCAGAAAATTCCGGTATTGCGCGTTAGATCACCTCTGGCCGGTGCTTGTTGGCTGCCACAACCAATCAGGGAGAAAGCATTTTTCAAACTTTTTTAACGATAATTTCCAAAATAAAAAAAGGCGGTAAACTGGCCGGAACGGATATACCCAACTTGTCTTAATCAAACCAAACAGAGTGGTAACCGCACGCCCATGAAAGGGCGGTACGGTGCTGGTTCCGGGTAATATATCCGGCAACCGGTATGGGTTACCGGGAAAACTCAACTTGGCGAAATCTCAAGGGTCAGCGTGTCCGTATACACCCCTTCAGGCGCAAGCTGCCAATCAGTGCTTGCGACATTCACGGAAAAGCGCGACCTCACATCATCGGAGCAATCCATATCTGCTGACCCGAGAAAGGACACATTGGTCACATTGCCTTCCGACAGAACAGCCTGGGTGTCATTATCATCCGCCCACATCACCTCATAGGGCAGACTGACACCATCGGAACTCACTGAAAAATCGCCGCTGCCATTGGCCGAGGTGGCGCGCACCTTGTAAAGCGCATTGGCATTCGAATAAACGCAGATTTCTTCGCTGCCCTCGATCGGTTCCCCGGCGTCACCGGCCGTCAGCACCATATCGGCGACATTTGTGACCGCAACCATTGCCGGAATGATAACACTGATTTTGGCAATGGCGGTGGAGGTGGGACCAAAAAGTCCCTGCGTTGCCGCAAGGGCCTGCGATTGCGGCCCGATAAATGGCGCAGCCAACGCCCCGGCGAGGATAAATCGGCTGCTTTTCTGTAACCATCCCCTCATATTTAGTCTCGACTCTTTGCGTTTTAGCGATTGCGACGGCTGCTACCGCCATCGCCTATCGATTTACGCGCAAATTCACTAAATATTGCCAAAAGATTATCGTTAAAATCGGGTTCCCGGACACCGTTTAAATTCAGTGAAGACCCCGATCCCAACGCGGCATGACACAGCGGATATCTGCGGCAGGACTGCAATCAGCCCCTGCCGCAACCTGCCGCCCGACCTAGTTGGGTGCAACGACCAATGTCAGTGTATCGTTGTAGGTACCCGCCGGCGATGTCGTCCAGGTGGCCGCCGGCACACTCAATGCAACGCTCGAGACTTTTGTATCAGCACAGCTGGTGCTGGCCGAACCGGCAAAATTCGAACTGCTCTGCGCCCCTTCGCTCAGTGCAACGGTGGTAGCAGCAGAATCAGTCCAGTTAACCGTATAGGCCATGGTATTCGAGCCATCGTTGAGCAGGAACGACCCTGAGCCGTTTGCCGACGATGCTGTAATTTCGTACAGATTGCCTGACGCATTTGAATACACGCAGACGCTGCTGTCACTACCCACAAGCGGATCCGAAGCCGAAGCCGCACTCAATGTGATATCGTTGACATCCGTAATCTGCACAAGATCTGTCACTGTCGCATCAAGGCTGGAAGTGCCGGTTGAGGTGGATCCCAAAGAACCCTGCGTTGCAGCGAACGCTGCGCCATTAAGGGCGGACACCGATAATGCCGCAACCAGCCCAACTGCGATTTTCGAACGATTTAACATATTCCTTGCTCCCTCCGCGCCTTCAATCCACTGCGCGTCTTGCGGTTTCAAGCCTACTTCTGAATAACTAGAATTGTGTCGCTATCGATGGCTATGAGATAGCTCTTCCATACATCCCGGTCAATATGCGCTTAAGCATTTTTTGTAACGAATTGTAAGGAAACAACAATAATGAGCCGGGAAAATGCGGTAAAATTAACAATAACACCGGCGACACAGAATTCCCCTTTATCAGTGATTTTTTGTTATTTTTCAGCTATTTAATGAAAGTTCGACGGAAAACCCCCGGACTGCGTCGCAGACAGATTCATTAACCAGGTCAACGGAAAACCGATAGAATACATGGTTAATATTGTTGCGCGGGTGTGATGGCCGACACAAACCATGTGCGACTTGGGTACCGTTCAGAAAAGCCAAATATAAGTCAAAATTTATTTTCATATTTATTTTGCGCTCTGAACCGTGTCGTTAATGGAATGACAGAAAACACCAACATAAAAAAATTCCGCCCCCACAAAGTTATGTCTTTATGGCCAAGGGCGATGGGCAATACGAATGCTTACTTCACAGCCGGATCGAACCGCCGCAGATTTACCTGCCCCGGCAACGGGAATTGGATAATAAAGACCCGGTTTTGCGGGAAATATTATTAACTTTCGGGCCGTTCCTTGGGACAAAATCACCCCCGGCACCGCGCAGACGGCCACAATTGAGGCGCGGTTGACGGATATCGCGCTGTTACTCAAAGCAACGACATCTCGGGCCTTCACAACATATTTCACTGCCGGGACCTACATTCCGGCGGCGAGCATATGATTGTCCCAATGGCGGACCATGGGCCTGTTGCGCGGAAGCAGCGGATCGACCATCCCGCTCACCGCATGCACCCGCACAAGATCCCCCGCGCCACCCGCCACCAAAAACGCGCCCGCTGTCGCATCGGGCGCAAGCGCACAGCCATCCGCCAGTGTAATCGCGCGCATGAACGTCCCCTGTCCGGCGTCCCAGAAAGTGACGAGATTGCCGCGCGGCGCGGAAACCGCGAAAACCCGGCCTGATCTGTCAAAGCAGACACTGCCGCAATATTGCTTCATCCGCCGGCGCAGTTTTTCAGGCAGGTCGAGCAGTTGCACATGCTCCGCCCCGCGTCTGTGCATCGCGACAAGAGGCACCCGGTCGCCGGTGGCTCCTTCATACTGCATGGCGATGGCAACCACTTCGTCACGTCCCACTGCCAGATGTCGGATACTGAGCTGGTGAAGCGAGGGCGGCAACCGCACCTTCTGCAAAAGCTGGCCATGTCGCGCATCGACATAGACCAGCGAGGGGGTCATTTGCTGCAGGTTGAGCTTGAGCCGTGGCATATCCGGGTGGGTCTGGATACCGCCATTGGCGATGGCCAGAACATGCCCGCCCGAAAGCGCCACAATCTCATGCGGCCCGACACCATGGGTCGAAAACTCGCCGATCCGGCGATAGGCATTGCCCGCATCATAGATACCGATAACCCCACGCGCGCCCGCAAAGTCATTTTCAGTGGCATACAATATCCGGCCTTCGGAACCGAAGCTGCCATGGCCGTTGAAACGCCTGCCCGGCGCATTCTCAATCCTGTTTATCTGCTGCCCGGCCGCAATATCCACGATCGCGGCAAAGCGGCCAGGGCGGCGGGCAAATTGCACGATTTCGTCGGAATGGGGGCGGGCTGCGGCCGCATGTACGCGCGCCGGCAATGGCAGGTCCCAGACCACACCGCCGCCCTGCCCCAAAGCGGCAAGCCCGAATTCGCCCCCTTCATTGCCATAGGCAGCGAGAAAAAGCCCGCCGCGCTTGCCGCCGAAGCCGGTATCCGCCCGCGCCCAGACCGGGCGCACCGCATATCCCGCCATCGCGCCAAGCAGCAAATGCCGGCGGTTAATCCCCGTCAAGCGCATTGAACCCGATCTGCAGATCAAGCGCACGGGCCAGCCGGCGTCCGACAATCTGCCGCAGCGCGGTAATTTGCGTATGAAGCTTTTTCACCTTTTCGCGCGCCGCCTCATCGCGCACCGCACGCGGCAAAGGCATGGCAATCGCATGAGCGGTGTCGCTTGTCATCGCAAAAGCCTTCCGCATCAGCGGATCGAGCGCGGGATCGATACCGTGCCTTTCGACCAGGGACGCAAGCCCGCGCGCGCCCTGCTTGCCCAGATAAAGCTCAGACAGGGCATCAAGTACCCGTTGCATGGTCCGCAATTCGCGCCCCTCGGGCGGCAGGAAGGCGATCTGCGGATCGTTCAGCGCAGGCTTCAGCTCGATATCGGCAACCGACTGCAATCCTGTATGCAATGCTTTGAGGAAGTTGAGCGTGACCTCCGCATGGCTTTCGAAATAGACATTATCCGGGCCCGGCGTCATCGCGACCGTGGCAAAGGCGTTCGCACCATCGCGCCACTCCGACAGCAAAGCTGTGGCGATCGTGGCAAGATTATCCGCAATGGCGGACACTAACGCGCAGCGCTCCGTCAGCGTTTTTTCTGTGCCATTCGGATAAAGCAGGAAAGCGGCAGCCGGCAACCCCTGTACCGCGACGCTTGCAAACCGGAACCGGTCCGGCGTCAATGGTTGCGGGTCCGCCGATGCTTCAAGACTGGCAATCGCCGCCGCGACCCTGCCGCGCCCCTGCGGCCAGAAATAAAAACGCGATCCGCGCATCAAAAGCTCAACCGGCCCGAAACGGATATGCGCAACCCCCGCCCATGCATCCGTTAGATCCTGATAGGCGGTGCGCGCAGGCTCAAGCGCGTCAGCCGAGCTGCCGTCTGGCGCGCAATAACCCCGTACCGCGGCATTGAAACGCTCCGCTTTTTCGGCCAGCGCCGCATAGCGCGGGATCACATGACCGGTGATCAGCGCCTTGTTGATATCGGCATAATCGGCTGGCAGCAGCACATCGCCGGCCTGCGCGGCAACAGGGGTGAGCAGAAGACAGAAAAGCAGCACGGCACACCGGCGCATTCGGACAGATATATGCGGTTTCCGGCTCATCCTGCCCCCCAGAATCAAAGCGAGTTAAGAAAGGCGATCAGCGCATCACGGTCAGTCGCCTGCATTTCCACCACCTGTTGTTTCGCGGCCTCACCTTCACCCCCATGCCACAGGATGGCTTCAAGCAGGTTACGCGCACGTCCGTCATGCAAAAAGAATGTATGGTCGCTGACCGCCTTTGTATGACCAATACCCCAAAGCGGCGGGGTACGCCATTCCCGGCCATTGGCCACCCCTTCGGGCCGACCGTCGGCCAGCCCTTCCCCCATATCGTGCAGCAACAGATCCGTATAGGGCCAGATCAGCTGAAACGCTTGTTCGGGGCCCAGCGAATCCCGCCCGGTCACAAATTTCGGTGTATGGCAGGCAATGCAGCCACTCTCATAAAAAAGCTGCTTGCCCTTCAGCACTTCGGGGTCATCGATATTCCGCCGCGCCGGCACGCCGAGATTGCGGCTGTAAAAGACCAGCTGGTCGAACATCTCGGCGGTCGCCTCAACCGTATCGGTCGCATCCGCGCCGCCATGCGGCGCGGCGCGGCAGTCTGCCTGCACAGGCGTGCAATCGCCATAAGGCGCGGGGTAAAGCGGTGTCGAAATACCCATATCGCCACCGAAGGCGCCGGCAGATTGCTGCGCCACGGAGGGCTGCCCGGCCTTCCAGCCGAAACGGCCAAGCTTCACCTTGCCTGCCTCGTCACTCCAGACGCGGTTCGGACGGCCCGAGATACCGTCCCCGTCCCGGTCATCGGCATCGGCATTGGCCAGAACTGCTCCCGCGGGAATGGCTTCGAGCAATCCCAGGCCAAGCATTGGCGGGGCAACACGCGGCGACAGCATGACATCGGGATGCATCGGCCCGTATTTCAGATTGGCGACACCATAATGCGGCTTACGCAATTCGATGACCGTTCCGTCCGCAAGGGTGACAGGCACAGGGGTATAGGCAATCGTCATCTCGCCTTCCCCATCCATCCCCTGCAGCGCGAAATTCTGCAACTGGCCGCCATAGGTCGGTTCGGGGATCACAGCGACGCGATGCGCGGCACGCAATTGTTTTTCCGCCTCGGTCCGGGGCGGCACGGAAAGCCGCAAGAACATGGACTCAGCAACCTCACCCAGAGCGGGCGGATGCCCACGCCCATCCTTGAGGTGACAGCGCTGGCAGGAGCGGGCATTGAACAGCGGCCCAAGCCCGTCTGACGCGGTCGTCGAACTTGGCGAAGACACCCAGAGCTTTTTGAAAAAACCGTTGCCAACCTTGAAAGTCAGCTCCCTCTCGAACGACATATTGGCCGAGGCATGGGAAAATATATCGCGGTTGACCGGCTTGAAAACAGTGGCCGCCCCGCCGGGACGCAATTCGAACTTTTCAGCTTTGGTAAAATCGGTTGTGGGCGCGATCACATCGGCGATGCGCTGGCGCTCAGCCTCGTCTGTTTGCTGTTGTGCGGCGGCTGCGGGGCCAGCGGCCCCGGCAAAAAGCACCGCCAGCAGAACAAACAGAGCAGATAAGGTGCGGCTGTCGTGCCAGGCTTTGTACATCGCGGCTTGATCCTCACTTTGAAGTACAGGCGGCGCGACCCGCTATGCCGCACCGCCTGCCTGTCGGCTTTTACTGGAAGACCGCCTCCGGGTTATCGAGGCTGTCGGAACCTTCGAACGCAATCGTCTGCAGGCCAAGCGCGTCGACCAGTTTTTCGATCGTCCGCGTCTGCGCGGTCAGGGCATCGACCACATTCTGTACGGTAGCATTGCCTTCCGCATTGCCTGCGCCGATCATCTGATCGTAACGCTCGACCGTTTCCGCCCGCTTCTTGAGTGCGGCCATGGCCGCCTCGGTTGCGTGCAGACCCTTGAGCATTTGCTCATTGAGCGCGGGATCTTTCTGCGCGACGAGATCCGCCAGCGCCGCGCCGCTGAGCTTGCTGCCATCGGCGCGGGTATAGCTGCCGCTATAAACGTTCAGCATGCCAATAACATCGTAATAGTGACTGTTATGGGTATTGTCGGAGAAGCAGTCATGTTCTTCTTCCGGGTCGTGCAGCATCAGACCCAGCTTGATCCGCTCACCCGCAAGCTCGCCATATGACAGGCTGCCAAGTCCGGTCAGAATCCGCGCCAGTGCCTGATCGGCGGGGATTGCCAGCAAATCCTGCCGCGCCGCGCCCTTTGGGCCCCATTGCGCCGCCATCCATTCAAGGTCCTCGACAAGCAGTTCGGTCGCCGCGTCAAGATAGGCTGCCCGGCGGTCGCAATTGCCCCCCGTGCAGGCATCGTCTTTCGCATAATCGGTCCAGGGGCGATTGCCAGCACCCGGGCCGGTACCGTTCAGATCCTGGCCCCAAAGCAGAAATTCAATGGCGTGATAGCCGGTTGCCACATTTGCCTCGACCCCGCCGATCTCATGCAGGCTGTCCGCCAGTAATGCCTTGGTCAGTTTCGCCGCATCGACGGTCTTGCCACCGATGCTGATTTGGGGATTGGCGATGACATTGGCCGCATAGACCGGATTTGCCTCCGCCGTCGCACCATAAGCCGGGGCGACATAATCGATCAGCCCTTCATCGAGCGGCCAGGCATTCACCTTTCCCTCCCAGTCATCGACAATGGCATTGCCGAACCGGAACACTTCGGTCTGCATGTAAGGGACCCGCGCCTCAAGCCAGGCCTGCCGCGCCGCCGCCATATGCGCCGCCGAGGGATCGGCGATCAATGCGTCGACCGCCTTTTGCAGATCCCGCGCCAGCTGTACCGAATCCGCATAGCCCGCATGGGCAATATCCGCATAGTTTGTGATAATCGCCTGTTTGTCGGGCGCAGCCTGGGCAAGACCGGCTGACACCAGCAAGCCCCCCGCCGCGACCAATCGAATTGTCCAGGATCTCAGGCCCGATGTCATGGCCGCCCCTCCTTTTTGCAGTTGAGTTGTAAAAGCAATCACAGCACCGCCAAAGCGGGCTTAATGTCGCAGTCATATTGCAAATGATAACGATTATCAATCTTATTTATACTGAAGACAACAGGCGAACCCCCTGCTCACCATAAGCGGTGCGTGGATCATGCTATCGGCTAACCGGGCATATCCTTTCGTTCCGCCGCTTCCTCGGTTCGCGCTTTACTTTGCTTGACTCTTGTTTTCCTGTTGATCAATAATAGAACAAACAGTGAACAAGTTAACCGATAAAGGTCCCTATTCACATGCCGGCTGATCCTGTCATCCCCCTGCGCGCACCTTCCCCGGTACCCGGGGATATCCGCCCCGCCTGCAGCGATGGTTTTTCGACCGGCTGCACAGCCCTTGATGCGCGGTTGCCGGGCGGGCGGCTGGAACTGGGTGCCCTCCACGAGATACAGGGGACAAGCTATCGTGACCGCGCCGCTGCCCTTGGCGTGATGCTTGCCCTGATTGCGCGGCGGCTGCACACGAAACCGGGCCCGGTTATCTGGTGCGAGCTGGCGGGGCCTGACCCGCTGCCGCTGCATGCGCCGGGGCTTGTCGGGGTTGGCATCGACCCCGCCCTGATCACCCGATTGAAGCTTCGCCATGAGCGCGATTTTCTCTGGGCGATGGAAGAAGCATTCGACTGCAGTGCTGTCGCCATTGTCGCCGGCGCGCTTGATAACGAAAGAATATATGATTTCACGGCCAGCCGGCGACTTGCCCTGCGGGCGCGTAAAAGCGGGGTAAGCGGATTTCTGCTCCGCCCGCATGGGGCCGGCGGCACAAGCGCGGCGGCGACGCGCTGGCAGATCGCAAACCGGCCAAGCCAAACCAGCGATCCCTATTATGCTGCCCGACGGCGGCCCCTGGGCCTGCCACGATGGCAAATCGATATCAGCAGAAGCCGGGGTGCGAAACCCGGCACGATAAACACAATCTGGAACCATGCGGCGTTATCTTTCGATCTGGATTCCCGACTGGCCGATCAGCCGGCATTTCCAGCAGACCGGCCGGCGGAAGCAGGGTGGCGATCCGCCGTCTGAACGCCCTGAGACCCATCCCTTTGCCCTTACCGCCACAACAAAGGGCAGTGTGCGCATCATGGCCGCGAACCCTGCCGCGCGCCGCGCCGGTATCCTGACCGATCAGCCACTTGCCGATGCCCGGGCGCTCTGCCCCGTTCTGAAGACCGCCGATCACGACCCGGCCGCCGATCAGGCCGCGCTTGAGCGGCTGGCGCTCTGGTGCATCCGCTACAGCCCCTGGGTTGCCAGCCACCCGCCGGACGGGCTGTGCCTTGACATGACCGGCGGCTCTCATCTTTTCGGCGGCGAGGAAATGCTGGCGCAAACACTTCACGGTCAACTTGCCCGGATGGGTGTGACAAGCCGCATTGCCATCGCCAAAACCATCGGCGCGGCCCGGGCGCTGGCCCACCATGGTGCCGATCCGATCACGATCGTACAGGACAGGGATACAGCCACAGCCCTTGCCCCGCTGCCTGTCAGTGCCCTGCGCATCCCGGCACAACAGACAGAAAGACTTGAACGGGTGGGGCTGAAAACGATTGGCGCGCTGATCGGCAAACCACGCGCCCCGCTTGCCGCACGCTATGGCATGACGCTTGTAACCCGGCTTGATCAGGCGCTCGGGCAGAAAGGGGAAACGCTTTCCCCGATTACCGCACCCCCTGATTACCGCACTTATCTGCAATTTCCAGAACCGCTGCTGCTGCTCGATCAGGTTCGACAGGCGCTGGTCGGGCTGGCGCGACCGCTCTGCCGGACCTTGTGCGCAGACGGGATCGGCGCGCGCGTCTTTACCCTGTCGCTCTACCGGGTGGACGGGCATGTCAAGAACATCACGCTACGCACCAGCAGCTTATGTCAGCAGGCGGATCATCTATGCCGCCTGTTCGGTGAAGCACTGGACAGGATGCAGGCAGACTATGATGCGGGTTTCGGGGTCGAACATATCGTCCTTAATGCCTTTGCAACCGAAACCGCCCGGCACCGCCAGCCCCGGCTCGATTACGGGACGCCTCCAGGCGAGGCGGCGGAGCTGGGACTGCTGCTCGATCGTTATGGCAATCGCCTGGGGTTTGAAAATATTGCCCGACCCGTGCCGCGACACAGCCACATACCCGAACGCGCCGAACAATGGCGCCCCCTGTCGCACGACGACAAGAAACAGGAAAGCTGGCGCGACTTTGTCCATCATCTGCAAGGCGGGGATTTCCCCGGCCGACCCATCGTGCTGCTGCCCCGGCCCGAACCGGTCAGCGCCATTGCCGCCGTGCCCGACGGCCCGCCCGTCCGTTTTGAATGGCGACGTCTTGAACACCGGGTACAGAAAGCCGAAGGACCCGAGCGCATAGCACCGGAATGGTGGGCCCGTCCCCATGCACAGGCTGCACTGACGCGGGATTATTTCCGGATCGAGGATGCGCAGGGTTATCGCTTCTGGCTGTTCCGGCTGGGGCTTTATGAACGCGGGGAGGTGCCGCGCTGGTTTCTGCACGGTATTTTTGCATGACCCCGGACCGCACAGATACATCGGGGACGGACTACGTCGAATTTGCGGTCAGCAGCAATTTCAGCTTTCTGCGCGGTGCCTCGCACCCTGAGGAACTTATCGCCCAGGCCAGCGCTCTTGGTTACCAAGCGATCGCCCTTGCCGATCGTAACAGCGTTGCCGGGCTTGTACGCGCGCATGTCGCCGCCCGGCAGGAAGGAATCCGCCTTGTCCCGGGGGTGCGGCTGGTGCTGGAAAATGGCTTTTCCTGCCTCTGTTTCCCGCAAGACCGGGCCGCCTATGGCAGGCTGACGCAATTGCTGAGCCACGGCAATCGCCGTGCGGGGAAGGGGGAATGCCTGCTTTACCCCGAAGACCTTGCCACCCTTACACATGATCAGATCCTCATCGCCCTGCCCCCTGCCGTACCGGATACCGCATTTGAAAGTGCGCTGAGCGCCCTCGCGCACCGCTTTCGCAACCATGTCTATCTGGCCATCACCCGACTTTATCAGGGTAATGATGACCGCCGCATGGCAGAACTGGCCGCCCTCGCCGCCGCCTGCGATACGCCGCTTGTCGCAAGCAATGATGTGCATTTTCATATCCCTGAGCGCCGCCCGCTGCAGGATGTGCTGAGCTGTATCCGGATGCGCTGCACGATTGCGGAAGCAGGGTTGCGGCTTGCCGCAAATGCGGAACGTTACCTTAAACCGCCCGCTGAAATCAGTCGTATTTTCAGCGGGTTTGAGGAGGCTGTTACACGCACGGCGGAAATTGCCGCACACTGCGATTTCAGCCTTGACGAACTTGCCTATGAATATCCCGACGAGCCAAGCGGGGAAAGCGCCACCCCGCAGGCCGAGCTTGAGCGGCTGACCTGGATCGGCGCGGCACGCAGATGGCCCGCGGGCATCCCCGGCAAGGTGCGACAGACGCTTGAACATGAATTACGGCTGATCGGTGAGCTTGATTACGCCCCCTATTTCCTGACGGTAGAAGATATTGTGCGGTTTGCGCGCAGCCGGGACATTTTGTGTCAGGGGCGCGGTTCGGCGGCAAATTCCACCGTTTGCTATTGTCTTGGTATCACCTCTGTCGATCCCACAAAAATCGACCTGCTGTTCGAACGGTTTGTTTCCGCCGAACGGAACGAACCCCCCGATATCGATGTCGATTTCGAGCATGAGCGACGCGAGGAGGTGATCCAGTATATTTACGCGAAATATGGCCGGCACCGGGCGGGGATTGCCGCGACCGTCATCACTTATCGGACGCGCAGTGCACTCCGCGATGTCGGCAAGGTAATGGGGTTGTCGCACGATACGCTCAACGCATTGACGGGCGGTGTATGGGGACGATCCTCGCGCGGAATCGACGATGAACGGTTGCGTGAGGCCGGGCTTGACCCGCATGATGTTACGCTGCGGCAAACGCTGATGCTTGTTCGTGAACTGATCGGTTTCCCGCGCCATCTGTCACAGCATGTGGGTGGCTTTGTAATCACCCGCGGCCCGCTTGACACCGTCGTGCCGATCGCCAATGCGGCGATGGCCGAACGCACCTATATCGAATGGGACAAGGATGATCTGGATGCTCTCAATATCCTGAAAATCGATATTCTGGCGCTCGGCATGCTGAGCTGTATTCGCAAGGCCTTTACACTGATTGCGGCGCATTATGGCAGGCCATTGACGCTGGCCACCGTCCCGGCGGAAGACCCACGGGTTTATGCGATGATCTGCAAGGCCGATACGATCGGCGTTTTCCAGATTGAAAGCCGCGCGCAGATGTCCATGCTGCCGCGCCTGAAGCCGAAAAATTTCTACGATCTTGTGATCGAGATTGCGATTGTCCGGCCCGGCCCGATCCAGGGGGATATGGTGCACCCCTATCTGCGGCGACGGGAAGAACGCGAACCGGTCGCGTTCCCGTCCGAGGAATTGCGACAGGTGCTCGGCAAGACATTAGGGGTGCCGTTGTTTCAGGAGCAGGCAATGAAAATCGCCATCGTCGCAGCCGGCTTCACCCCGGGCGAGGCGGACCGGTTGCGCAAGGCGATGGCGACCTTCAAGCGCACCGGCCAGATCGGCGACTTCCGGGCAAAATTCATCGATGGCATGACGAAAAACGGCTATCAACGGACATTTGCCGAACGCTGCTTCCGGCAGATTGAGGGGTTTTCGGATTACGGTTTTCCCGAAAGCCACTCGGCAAGCTTTGCGCTGCTGGCCTATGTATCAAGCTGGCTGAAATGTTTCTATCCGGATGTGTTCGCCTGCGCCCTGCTCAACTCGCAACCGATGGGATTTTATTCGGCTTCCTCGATCATCCGCGATTTCCGCGATCACGGGGGCATCGTGCATGCACCCGATATCAACTTTTCGGACTGGGATAACAGTCTGGCGCAAGGTAAAAGCCGGCCACCCGCCACCCCGGAAGGTGGTGGCCGCTATGAGTTGCGGCTCGGTTTCCGTCAGATTACGGGATTTCGGGAAGAGGATGCACAACGTATCTGTGCCGTGCGGGACAAGGGCTTTGACAGCGTGAGGGATCTGTATTTCCGAACCGGGCTTGCCGTCTCCACACTTGAACGGCTGGCCGCGGCGGATGCCTTTCGCTCAATCGGACTTGACCGGCGCGATGCGCTCTGGGCGGTGCAGGGACTTGGCGCCCCAACAGGGGAACGCGGTGCCATTGAGGATCTGCCACTTTATTCCCATGCGCTGGATAGCGAATTCCGCCTGCTGCAGAAAGAAACCGAAATCGCCCTGCCACCCATGAGCCTTGGCGAACATGTAGTACAGGATTATACGAGTTTGCGTCTTTCCCTGAAGGCCCACCCCGTGGGCCTGCTGCGGCAAGGGCTTACGGAACGCGGCATGATAGCAAACCGTCAGCTAGCCGATTACCCGGCTGACCGGCCAGTTGCGATTGCCGGGCTTGTACTGGTACGCCAGCGCCCGGGCACCGCAAGCGGCGTTATCTTCGCAACGCTTGAGGATGAAACCGGTATCGCCAATGTGATCATCTGGCCGAAACTGTTCGAACAGAACCGCAAGACGGTGATCGGGGCACGCTTTCTTGGCGTGAGCGGCCTTTTGCAGAGAGAAGAATCTGTCATTCATATCATTGCGCGCACGCTAGTCGATCTGACGCCTGAGCTTGACAGCCTTACGGCACCGGCCGGACCTGCACAGACAGCCTCCCCCGCCGAAAATCCGGCCCGCAACGCCCTGCCCAAGGGCCGCAACTTTCATTGAGCGTCAGAAAATAACAAGAGAGCAGAGCGCGGACAGGAAAAACCCGAATGGCTGAATCCCGGAAAAACAGCCTGGAAAATGAACATTCTGGGCAATGAATATTCAAGATAGTGAATATTCAAGAAAACGTCGCGGTTTCAACCGGGGGATCGATCGGTGTTTCCGGCGCCGCCTGAGGGGCGATGGCGGGCGAGATCTCACCCGTTGGCGCAGGCATGGCTGCCTGCGCGGGCCAAACGCCCCGTTTCACCCGCCGCGTGCGGGGAGCCGACAAAGCCGCGGCAATGTGCCGCGCGGCAAATGGTTTCCAAGCATACATAAGAAAGCCCCAAACCAAGGTTCCACCCGAATGCAATCACGACTGCAAGTCATTGTCAATTGCATAAATTTGTCTGCCCCCGCAAATCTTGACAGCGGATGAGTAGCGGCCCAACCTAAGTCCAGAGGAAAACTCGTATAAGAAATAAACAACGCGTAATATGCGGAATTAGAGGGACAGGGACATGAGTCAGGCAATCCGGATCGACGAGGAAACAGGCCTTAAGGTCTTTAATACCCGTGCCGCAAAGGCATCAGACAGAATTGCGGGTAAAGGTTATTCGATCATCTCCGACGATGCGCTGAAAACCCTGCCCGAGCCGCCTGCCGGTGCCGTATTCAACGCGCAAGAACAGGCAAAATACCGCGCCTATAAGGAAGAGCGGCGCGGTGCGGCGGACTATATGTCCATGGAAGGGGAGTTTTCGCGCTATCTTGAGGATGTGTATTCAGGCCCGCGAGTTGAGCGTGACGCGCTCACCGATGAATGCGAAATTCTGATCATCGGAGCCGGATTTGCCGGGCTTCTGCTTTGGCACAAGCTGAAAAGCGCGGGCTTCACCGATGTCCGCTTCTGTGAAAAGGGCGGCGATGTCGGCGGCACCTGGTACTGGAACCGCTATCCCGGCGTGGCCTGCGATGTGGAATCCTATTCCTATCTGCCGCTGCTTGACGAGATGGGCTATGTGCCGTCGATGAAGTTCGCCTCCGGCTTCGAAATTCTGGAATATTGCCAGACCATGGCACAGGATACAGGCTTTTACGATCATTGCCTGTTCCATACCACGGTTGAGGAAACCGAATGGGACGAGGCGGCGGGTCGCTGGACGGTGCGCACCGACCGGGGCGATGCCATGCGCGCACGCTTCGTGATTCTGGCAAACGGCATCCTTACAACGCCAAAGCTTGCCCGCATCAAGGGGATGGAAAGCTTTGAAGGGGAATCCTTCCATACATCGCGCTGGAACTATGACATCAGCCTTGAGAACAAACGCGTCGGCATCATCGGCACAGGCGCAACGGCCGTGCAGGTCATCCCCGAAATCGCCAAGGTGGTGAAAGAACTTTACGTATTCCAGCGCACCCCCTCGACCATCGATGTACGCGACCAGCGCGAAACAACGCAGGATGAGCGCGCGGCCTGGGCAAAGGAACCGGGCTGGGCACGGGCACGGCGGGCCCGCTTTGACCGGATTTCGGAAGGCCGCACCGCCATCAAGGCGAATGACGATTATCTGTCCGGCAAGATTGCACACTTCAAGGAACGCAAAGAGCATGCAACCAAGCTCAGCATGGAAGAGCTTGTGCAGAAGCAGCTTGAAACCAATTTCCGGATCATGGAACAGATCCGCGCGCGGGTCGATGCGATTGTGGAAGACCCGAAAACCGCGGCGGCACTCAAGCCCTATTACCCCTATGGCTGCAAACGCCCGACCTTCCATGACGAGTTTCTGCCCACATTCAACAAACCGCATGTGACGTTGGTCGATACCGCGCCCACCGGCGTCAGCGAAATCAACGCCCGCGGGGTGGTTCATGACGGCCGGGAATATCCGCTCGATGTGCTGATTTACGCAACCGGCTTTGAATGGATGGCAACCGCCTCCTTCAACATGATTACCGGCCGTGAGGGCATCACGCTTAAGGAGAAATGGCAGAAGGAAGGGGTAAAAACCTTCCTCGGCCTGCACAGCAACGGTTTTCCCAATCTTCTGATCGTTTCCGGGCCGCAAGGCGGCGGCGGCAGCTTCAACTTCACCACCGCAATCGAAGTGCATGCGGATTACGTCGTATGGCTGCTGAAAACCATGCGCGAGCGCGGCGCGACGACGGTCGACGTAAAGAAAGAACCCGAGCTCGCCTATGCGGAACATTGCCGCGAGTCGGATATCCGCACCCAGCCCCTGCGCGACTGCATCTCCTATTATAATGGCGAAGGCAATGCGGAACCGGGCAGCCTTGCCTATTATGGTGGCAGCCAATGGCACAAAATCGCCGCCAAAGCACAAGGCTCGCTTGACCCTTACATCTTCGACAAGACCGGGGGCTGAAAACTCGCCAAGGCCGCTACGACAGCAGTCAACATACCCATAGAACGAAAAATGCGGTGAAATCGAGCCGATAGCGGAAAGTGAACGGGCATTCTCATTTTAGGCCCGTTCACGGTTCGCCGCTCACGCCGACTTTCTGGCCTCAGTCAGCCAATCTGCAAAGCCGTGATTCACGTCGCGATGCTTTGCTTCATCTGCCCGAATGGCGATAACGACATCGCGCAGATCAGCCTCCGGCGGCAACTGCCAATATGCGCGCGCAATTTCCGGCGCCGCGACATTGGCATGGCGCCCCGCGTCAATCTCACGCAAATATTCTGTGTAGCTGATGATCGCCTCTTCCTCGAAATACCCCACCACACGATGCGCTGTACGCGGAGAAACAAGATAGATAAGGAAAAAGGCATTGTAGAAAACGCCCTGCGCGACCAGGACAAGCATACGCTCCAACATCGTCGGCCGGGCAATTTCTATAAACGTCATCAGATGCATACGTTCATTTTCCGCCTCGTCCATCAATGTCCGAATCCAGCCATGATCGTCCCGCATATGCCGCAGCGATCGAAGGTGGTTCAGCGTGGCGCCGACCATCCCCGGCACCGCGGCGACTGTTTCCAGAACAACTGCGCGATGACCGTAGCGACCGGCGAAAAACGCATCCGCAAAAAAGCGCAGGGTTTTGACCACGCCGAATGCAAACCGCTCAGATATCCCCCTGGGCGAATGATGTGTATTCAGATCGTTCCCGGATTTCTCGTCCATCACATACCCTTATCCGCGTGTTACCACCCGGTTTTTCCCGATCTGTCACCCGTTTCCAAGAACAACGCCTCGTTTGCGGCGAAACTTCTTCAGGGGTCACGGGCGACACATTAGCGGAAGTTCAGCAGACCGGCGGGAAATGCATCGCCTCATCACAGCGCATCACAGCGCATCTCACTATCCGACAACCGGGCTTCTTCCAGAAGTTATAGATAGGGCGGCCCATTGCGAAATCCATACTGACTGCGGTAATGCACACAACATTTCCGCTATCGATCGCCGACCTAACCTTGTCTGATCCCGGGGTTCGACAGTGTGATCCTTTCGCTGGAATGGAAGGAAGCAATAGGGGACAAGTACATCACAGGACCGCCAAGACCGGGCACGCTGTCAGAACAGCGCCGCGGCAATTGGAAGCGTCCGGTCGCGGAACTGAGCCGGGAGCTGGCGATCACCCCCAGGACGCTTGCGAAGTACCGCAAACGGTAAATGGTTGAGGATCAGAAGACCGATCCGAAAGAGCTGGTGCTCCTCCATCAGAACATGGCGAAACATGGCAACGGTCTATCGGGAGAAGATGGCGCAACTCACAATTGCGCTGACCGACGAGAGCCGCCGCACAGAGACGGTCGAGATGATCCGCTCTCTGGTGGACAAGATCGTGCTGAGCCCGGCGGAGGACGGCGGCAAGAAGAGCTTGGCCATCGACCTGCACGGCCACCTGGCCGGCATCCTAAGCCTTTCCGCACAAACGAAAAAGCCGCTCAAAGAGAGCGACTTTTCCGTGGAGTCTACAAAAGTGGTTGCGGGGGCAGGATTTGAACCTGCGACCTCCAGGTTATGAGACTTAAGGTAACTATAACTCACAATAATTCACATACTTATTTATTGTTATTTTTCAAATGTTTATAAAACACGCCTTACTGTGGCTTATTGTCATTTATTGCCATTTTTTATGGTTTAGTGGTCCAAATTTGGTCCAAAAATGTTTGTGACGACCTTCATATGTGATAGAGTGCGATCATATTCAAAACATATGAGGATGGAAGTTTGGCAGTTATTGATAAACGTGTTGGCAAAAAAGGCGTGAGCTACCGCGCCCGTGTTCGGGTGCATGGCTATCCTGTCCAAGCCAAAACATTCAAACGCCTGACCGATGCCCAAACATGGGCCAAACGTATCGAAACGCAAATTGCCGATGGCGAGTTCCGCAATGTTTCAACGCAGGCCAAAAAACAAACCCTGGCCGACGTTATCAATAAATATCGTGAAGATGTGCTGCCCCATAAGGCCCCGTCAAGCCAACGGGTGGAAAATACCTATCTGAACCACTGGGAACGGGAACTGGGCAGCTATGCCCTCTCCTTCCTCACCCATGAGATTATCAGCAAGAAAGTGGCAGAACTTAAAAACGCAGGTGACCAACGCGAGCAGCTTGAAGAAGATCAAAAGCCAAACAAGCCCAAGTCACCCAAAACCGTGAAGCACTATCGTGACAATCTGGAAATTCTGCTGAACCATGCTCAAAAATGGGGTTGGCTTGGCGCTGCGAACCCCATGCAGGGTGTTGGCCGCATTACTAAGGCCAATAAAGAGCGTGTGCGCTTCCTGGATGATGATGAACGCCAAGCCCTGCTTGCTGCCTGCAAGGCCAGCCCGAACCCTCAGCTATACGCTGTGGTGGTCTTTGCCTTATCCACCGGCGCACGAAAGAATGAGATTTTAAAGCTGAAGCTCAAAGACCTGGACCTTGACCGCCAGGTGGCCATTCTGCGCGAAACCAAAAACCGCGAAACCCGCAAGGTGCCGATTGTCGGTTATTTGAAAGATGTGCTGCTGGATCACCTAGACTGGCGCAAGGACTATGTAGCGAACATGGAAAATGGCTCAGACTTCATTTTCCCGCGTACCGACGGGAAACAACCTATTGATATTCGTAAGGCTTGGGAAAACGCCCGCGATAAAGCTGGCATTGTGGATTTCCGTTTCCATGATCTGCGCCACAGTGCCGCCAGCTACCTCGCCATGAACGGTGCTAGCCAGCTTGAGATTGCCGAAGTGCTTGGCCACAAAACCCTCCAGATGGTCAAACGCTACTCTCACCTGTCTGAGGATCATACCCGTGATGTGGTCGAAAAGATGAACAGCAAGATTTTTAAGCCGAAAAGCTAGTCCATCCATCCTGAATTGCCGCTCAATAAACCCTAATCAGACGGTTATGAAATACTAATTGGACGTTGCTATAATCCTAATTAGACGATTGCAACAGCCCTACGTATCAGATTGAAAAACACAAGGGGACTTAACCAGTTCTGCATATAGCCCGATTGCCATCTCCAAAAACGGCTATATTACGCGTGTCCGCCCCCTCGGTTTTACGCATTTTGCGGCAAATACGCACCATATTCACCGCATAATTTGCGATGATTGTTGCGTTTGCGGTAAATGAATAATATAATCACCGCAGGAGGTGCGTCAAATATGCCCTTTATTCATGAGAACACAGATTGGCCAAATTTAATCTGGGACAGTGATAAACTGTCCACAGAATTGGCTGCTTTACGCTATCGAGAAGGGCAACTGGTTGGCCGGATGCAAGGTTTGGGCTTCGTTCTAAGGCAGGAAGCAAGCCTCAAGACCCTGACCGACGATGTTGTTAAATCATCAGCGATTGAGGGTGAAGACCTAAACCCTGACGAAGTCCGTTCGTCTATTGCCCGCCACCTTGGCCTTGATGTGGGTGGCCTCGTCTCATCAAGCCGAAATGTGGAAGGCATCGTGGAAATGATGCTTGATGCCACTCAGAACTTTTCAGAACCATTGACCAGCAACCGACTTTTCGGTTGGCACGCAGCTCTTTTCCCTACTGGCCGCAGCGGCATGCAGAAAATTACCGTAGGTGGCTGGCGACCATCGAGTGCCGGTGCCATGCAGGTGGTTTCAGGCCCTTATGGGCGGGAAAAGGTCCATTTTGAAGCCCCCGATGCCAATAGGCTGCCAACTGAAATGGCAAAGTTTCTGGAATGGTTCAACACACCTTCTTCGACCGACCCCGTTCTCCGGGCTGGAATCGCCCATTTCTGGTTTGTCACGATCCACCCGTTTGAAGATGGGAATGGCCGTATTGCGCGCGCAATCGCAGATATGTCACTTGCGCGTGCTGACAAAAGCAAGGGTCGCTTTTACAGCATGTCCGCCCAGATCGAGACGGAACGAAAAGATTACTATGATCAGCTTGAAGCGCAGCAGCGAGGTGGGCTCGATATAACGCCCTGGCTGAACTGGTTTTTGAACTGCTTGGGCCGGGCCTTTGACAGAGCCGAAGAAACGCTTGAAGCGGTCCTCTATAAGGCCAAGCTGTGGGACAAGGCCAACCACAATCCCGTGAACGAACGGCAGCGGCTGGTCATCAACCGGATGCTGGAAGATGGCTGGCAAGGCCATCTGAACACATCAAAATATGCCAGGCTCGCCAAGTGCTCGACCGACACTGCCTTACGCGACATTCGAGAGCTGCTTGAAACTGGCATTCTGCTTCAAAATCCCGGTGGTGGCCGAAGCACCAGCTACAGACTGATCGAACCAGACCAACTCCAGCCCTGATTACCACAATACCCTTCAAATGGTGAAACGCTACTCGCACCTGTCTGAGGATCACACCCGCGATATGGTTGAAAAGATGAATAGCAAGATTTTTAAGCCGAAATGACAAAAAACAGGGCGTACTAAACATTCTTGGGGTCAGAATGAGAACTACATGTGTTATTTTCAAATTCGAGTGTCGAATGTTCTATCTCAAATTTATCTTGAAGCAGTTTTTTAAGGCATCTTTTCAGCGCATCCATGTCAGTATCTTTTTCCAACACTACGTGAGCTTCTAAAGCATTACGATGTTCATCAAGCTGCCATACATGCACATGATGAACATTTAATACACCCTCAACAGCTTCCATGACTGAAGTCACATTCTGCATATTCAGGCCTTTTGGTGCTCCCTCCATAAGGAGGTGAATAACTTTGGGAGTTTCGGTGAAGCCTTGGTAAAGAACATACCCTGATATCAGTAAAGTCATAGCTGCATCTGTCCAAACCCAGCCATAAAGTAGAATAAGCGCCCCAGCGATGATAACACCAACGGATGCGAGAGCATCTGTTACGTTGTGCAGAAAAGCCGCCTTGATATTCATACTGGTTTTGGACTGGCTATAAGTGAGCAGTGCGGTAAAAACATCAACGGCTAATGCAATTCCGGCGACGATAACGACCATCCATCCCGCCACCGGCTCCGGCGTGATAAAGCGCATGATCGCTTCATAGCATAGATACAAGCCTATGATGATAAGCGTAGTTAAATTGATGAGCGCTGCCACGGTTTCCGCACGCTTATAGCTGAATGTTTTGAACTGATCGGGTGGTTTACGGCCTATGCGTATCGCAACCAGCGCAATAAGAAGCGAGGCGGCATCACTGAAATTATGCAGTGCATCAGCAATTAGTGACAAACTGCCTGATACAGCCCCACCGATAATTTGAGCAAATGTTAAAAGGATATTGGCAAGCACCGCCCACCAAAGGCGGCGCTCGCCTATTTGAGAGGGGTCGCTATGGTGATGATTATGCCCCATACCGCGCCTCTTTTTTCTTTCTACGGTTTTTCAGAAAATTCTTCCCTGGGAAGAACTTATACAGAGCTGGCAAAACCAACAATGTCAGGATGGTTGAGGATATAATCCCACCGATGACAACAGTCGCCAGTGGCCTTTGCACTTCTGAGCCTGCGCCGACATTAAAGGCCATCGGGACGAACCCAAGAGAGGCCACAAGTGCTGTCATCAGAACAGGTCTCAGACGCGTCAAAGCGCCTTCAATAATCGCTTCATCAAGTGCTCTACCTTTGGCCTGCAAATCACGGATGAAGGAAATCATCACCACGCCATTCAAGACTGCCACACCAGACAGGGCAATAAAACCAACCCCTGCAGAAATTGACAGCGGAATATCGCGAAGCATCAAAGCCGCTATACCACCTGTTAAAGCCAATGGCACGCCAGAGAAAATCACCAGTGCGGCACGCGCAGAGTTAAACGCCATAAATAGCAGGCCGAAAATCAGGGCTAGTGCAATAGGAACAACAATCATCAGTCTTGTTTTAGCCGAGATAAGCTGCTCAAACGTCCCCCCATATTCAACCCAATAACCAGAAGGAAGGCTTACTTGAGTTTTTACTGCCTCCTGAAGTTCAGCTACAAAGCTACCAAGGTCTCGCTCTCTAACATTTGCTGTTACAGTAATACGACGTTTGGCGTTTTCTCGGCTGATCTGTGCAGGGCCAAAAGCAATGTTTAGGTCGGCAACTTCTTTAAGTGGAACATAATCTGGCCTGCTATCAGCTCCCTCCATTTCGGCAAGGGGTAACGGCACAGGCAGCCTTTCCAATGTTTCAATGTCACTGCGTAAATGTTCCGGCAAGCGCACAACAATGTCAAAGCGTCTATCGCCCTCATAAAGAACACCAGCTTCACGACCACCCATGGCAACTTCCACCACTTCTTGGACATCGGCCACATTTAATCCATAACGCTCTAGACGTTTACGGTCAGGAACGACGCTGAGCGTTGGAAGACCTGTAACTTGTTCAACCTTGACGTCTGCTGCTCCAGAAACTGAACGCAAAACTTTTTCAATATCTTGCGCGGAAGCTAAAAGCTGATCCATATCATCGCCATAAATCTTTACGGCTAGATCACTCCTTACACCCGATATCAATTCATTAAAGCGGAGTTCGATGGGTTGAGAGAATTCATAGGCACTGCCCGGCACTTTCTCAAGCGCAATTTCCATTTCCTCAATCAAATCGGCTTTTAACTTATCAGGGTTTGGCCATTCATCACGAGGCTTAAGCAAAACATAAATATCAGCGATATTTGGTGGCATCGCATCTGTGGCAACTTCTGCTGTCCCGATACGCGCAATAATTGTTCGCACTTCAGGAAATTTCATGACCTCCTCTTCAAGTTTAAACTGCATCTCTACAGATTGAGTCAATGATGTACCAGGCGCGCGAAGAGCCTGTATGGCAATGTCTCCCTCATCAAGCGAGGGAACAAACTCTGCCCCCATCCTTGTGGCCCCAAACAAGCTGACAACGACTAAAGCAACAGCAAAACTAATAACAGGTAAAGGCCGACGAAGCGTAAATCTTAGCAAGGGCTCATACCCTTTTTTAGCACCTCCGATAATGCGACCTTCCTTTTCATCAACTTTGCCAGTGATAAATGTAGCAACTGCTGCAGGCACAAAAGTGAGTGATAATACCAAAGCGGAAAGCAATGCCATCACAACCGTTAAAGCCATCGGGTGGAACATCTTACCTTCAACACCCGTCAGGGCAAAGATCGGCAAATAAACAACCGTAATAATAATCACGCCAAAAATACTGGGCTTGATAACTTCTGCTGTGGCTTTTGCCGCTAGATCAAAGCGTTCTTCCTTGCTGAGCAAGCGCCCTAACTGGTGCTGTGCCATGCCGAAACGACGAATACAGTTCTCCATTATGATAACCGCGCCATCAACAATCAGACCAAAATCCAGCGCGCCAAGGCTCATCAAATTACCAGATACCTTGTTTTCGACCATGCCTGTAATTGTCATCAGCATAGAGATCGGAATAACCGCCGCTGTAATCAAAGCAGCTCTTAGATTACCCAAAAGCAGGAAAAGAATAACAATAACGAGC
Organism: uncultured Alphaproteobacteria bacterium; assembly: GCA_947258435.1. Lineage (GTDB taxonomy): Bacteria > Pseudomonadota > Alphaproteobacteria > UBA11222 > UBA11222 > CALAQW01. Next base: position 1,312 of record CAMYID010000014.1, on the reverse strand, counting down.
AAAGCGCCTTCAACAAGGTTCTTCTCGACTGTTTTAATTGTACGCTCTACCAATGTTGTTCTGTCATAAACTGCATTCGTGACAACGCCTTCAGGCAAACTAGAAGCAATCTCTTCCAGTTTTTTCCCAACACGCTGTGCCACATCCTGCGAGTTTTCTCCCATCAACATCATGGCCGTACCAAGCACAACTTCACGTCCGTTCTCAGTTGCAGCACCTGTTCGTAAAGGTGAACCTAGTTTAACATCGGCAACATCGCCAATACGGATAGTGACCTCATCACGCTTTGCAAGAATGATCTTATTTATATCTTCAATGCTCTCAACCTGACCTGGAATACGAACTAGATATTGCTCTCCGTTGCGTTCGATATAACCCGCGCCGACGTTATCGTTGTTCTTCTCAAGAGCTTGTAAAATATCATGAATTGTCAAGTCATAGCTAAGCAACCGTTCGGGATAAGGTGTCACATGGAATTGTTGTTCATACCCACCAATCGTATTGACCTCAACCACGCCTTTTAAGTTACGAAGCTGCGGTACAATGATCCATTCCTGTATGGTTAATAAATCCATCGGAGTGTAAGCTGATCCGTCTTCCTTTTTTGCACCTTCTCCAGCTTCAACTGTATAGAAGAAAATTTCCCCAAGACCTGTTGAGACAGGCCCCATGATTGGCTCTATTCCTTCTGGCACCTCACTTTTTATTTGCTGAAGTTTTTCACTGATAAGTTGACGTGCAAAATAAATATCTGTGCCATCTTCAAAAATGACCGTTACTTGCGATAGGCCATAACGAGACAATGAGCGAGTATGGTCAAGTTTAGGGATACCCGCCAAGACCGTTTCAATCGGGAATGTGATACGCTGCTCGACTTCTAACGGCGAATATCCTGCTGCCTCAGTATTAATTTGCACTTGCACATTCGTAATATCAGGAACAGCATCAATCGGAAGACGATTAAAATTGTAAATGCCAAGAGCGCATAAGCACAGCACAACAATCATCACCAACCAACGATGGCGTATAGATAGGGAAACAATATTTTCTAACATGGAAATTTTCTCTTCATTATTATTCATTTTTAATGAGAATGCGCTGCGGTGGCTTTCAAAATATCTGACTTGACGATAAAACTTCCGTCAGAAACATAAGCCTCACCAACTTTAAGCCCCTGAATAATTTCAACGTAACCATCATTTTTGCGACCTATCTTCACCGGCCGGGGGATATATGAGTTCCCTTCCTTGACGAAAACCACGTCACCCAGATCTTCCATTTTTTGCAAGGCGCTCGCTTTCACGGCTATTTG
>CAMYID010000013.1 GCA_947258435.1 uncultured Alphaproteobacteria bacterium | reverse complement strand
CGAACAGCAGGGCGCGGTTGACCTGACCCGAGATTGACAGGGCGACATTTTCTTTGCCGGACTTGACCATTTTGGGTGGCGTTTGCGCGGCCGTTACCTGGGTGATCTGCTCGTCGGTTTCACGGGCAACGCGTGCCGCTTCATCGGCGGTGACCGCGGCATCCCATGCCACCTCATTGGCGCGCTGGGCAGCTTCGCTTGAGGCTTCCGCTTCAACCGCCAGGGTTTCAAGCTTGGAAGACAATGCCTCGATCTGCGCTTGCTGCTGCAGAATCAGGTCACGCAGTTGCGTAATATCTGCCTCATCTGCATGCGCGCTGCCTGCAACTGACAGCAGGGAGGCTGCAATTACCCCCGCGCCGACAAGCGCTGTATGACGCTTAAGGCTCAGTTTTATACCCATTATATACGGCTCCTAGATTTTCCGGGTTCAATGGTTAAAAAGGACTGCGATTGCTGGAACACAGCCACAGCCCCCTTTGTCAGATAAGTTGACCCCGGACTTAGGCCCGGGGCGTTGGAACTCGCTGTCAAACCTGCCCGCCTGTGCCTTGCCCGACAGGAATGCGATGCCTGTGCAAATTCGATGCAGTTCATCAGTGTCGTTCTGTCGGTCTGCGGGTGAATCAAGTCGGTTGCGGACTGATTCCGGCGCGGTTCTTCCCAAAGGTCTCCGGCACTGGTTGTACAGGCCAGAAACCCCTCCAATGACGTACGCGACACCACCGATCTTCAGGAAAAGCAACGCGTTCATCACGGGCGGACGCTAGGAACAGCGGGTTACGGATAATTGAAGGAAATGTTACAGCCGCGTTACAAAACGTTTCTGGATATTGCGCGGCGGGTAATCCATATTCGTTGTGGCATTAACGCCACAGCCGGGGCAACAGAATGTGACCGATTAACGCTTTTATGGTTAGGATATTCCGTCGCATTAACGTTAAGATGATTCTCATAAGCAGCGGCTGCATATCAGTCGCAAATAAATTTGCGTAATTTTCGCGCAATTGTTCAAAGTAAATTTAACTAACAGCAAATGAATAAGAGACCATGCATATATCAATTGAAAATCGCGATGATTCCATCATTGTAAAACCAAATGGCCGGATCGACCGGCATTGTGTGCAGGAATTTGAAGCACAGCTTTTCTCGACGATTTCCTCCGCATCGGACCGCATTGTCATACTCGACATGGCTGCTGTTGACTTCATCAGCAATGGCGGGTTGCGCGCCGTGCTTTCGGGCATGAAGAAATGTCGGGAGGTGCGCTGCAAATTGCGGGTAGCCGCGCTGAACTCGGTGGTGGAAGAGCTGTTCCAGATCAGCCGGGTGGACACCGTTGTGGACTGTTTTGAAGCGGTTGATGTCGCATTGACGGCGACGGTGCACTAACCGGCCCCTTCCTCTATCGCTATTCAGTCAGGCGAATTGTTTTTGCCTTTATTCTGATAGCCATATCGCGAACCTTAGGCGCGGTTGCCAGGAAAGCGGGCAGGGGCTTGTTCGAACAGGTCTGTCGCATAATCAGCGACCGGCTTATATTCGCAGGCGTGCGTTCAATCAGGGAAATCATTCATGCAGGCAGTGATTTGGGGATGCAGGGGGTCGATCCCGGTTGCGACTCCGGCGACAACTATTCAGCACAAAATCAAAACCGCCTTGTCCCATGCGCGCGGACGGCATTTTTCCGATCAGGCGGCAATCGACCGGTTTGTGGAGGATGAATTGCCCTGGCCCGTCGCGAACAGTTTCGGCGGTAATTCCTCCTGCGTGCAAATCGTAGCCGATAGTGAGGAGTATCTGATTTGCGACCTGGGCAGCGGGCTGCGCGAGTTTGGCATGGCGATGTTGCAGCAGCACGGCCCTGGCAAGCCGCAGACCTATAACGTGCTTCTGTCCCATTTGCACTGGGATCACATCATGGGTTTTCCCTTCTTCCCGCCTGCCTTTATCCCGGGAAACAGGATTCGCATTCACAGCTGTCATCCCGATCCCGTCGAGGCATTCTGGCGACAGCAGTCAGCCCCCTGTTTTCCGGTGGATTTCGACGCGCTGTCTGCCGATATCGAATTTGTGCCGCTGGTCCCTGGCGAGCCGGCAGAAGTGGCGGGGGCAACGGTTCATGCCATCCTGCAATATCACGAAGGCGACAGCTTCGGTTACCGGATAGAGCAGGGCGGGCAGTCGATCATTTATTCCACCGACTCCGAGCACAAGCAGGAGAACGCCCGCGAATTTCAGAAATTCGCGGATTTTTTCGCGCAGGCCGATCTGGTGATTTTCGATGCGCAATATTCGCTCGCCGAAATGGTTTCGCTGAAGGAAGATTGGGGACATTCATCCAATCTGATCGGGGTGGAACTTTGTCATATGGCAAAGGCAAAGCACCTGCTGCTCTACCATCATGAACCTGCCTATGATGATGAAACGCTTTACAAGGTGCTGCGCGAAACCATCCGCTACGAGGAACTGGCGCGTCCCGAAGGCGCTGACCCGTTGCAGGTCAGTTCTGCCTATGACGGATTGCAGGTCGTTCTTTAAGCGATAGCCTGATAACTTTCAGGACACTTCTTGAGGGCACACCGGGCCCCGCATGGTGCGCATGCTGTCGCTTGCCGTGACAGGTTAGCCTTGATACTCTGTGACCAACTGCCGGCGGTCGCTTGCCGCGCGCAATCAGCCAAGGGCACCAACCGCTTATTTATAACATCAAACGCTTATCTATAAGATGAATATCTATAGATAACCTCATTACCTACAGGGAAGAATGGAGACCGTCATGGGAGCTCAGACGCTCGAAGATTGGGAAAAAATGCGCGATGACCTGACGTTTCGCAATCAGGCATTTATCGACGGCAAATATACCGATGCGGCATCGGGGGAGACGTTTGAATGCGTCAGCCCGATTGACGGTCGTGTGCTGACGCAGGTTGCGGCTTGCGATGCGGAAGATGTGAACCGTGCTGTCGGCGCCGCGCGCAAGGTTTTCGATGCCGGTGCGTGGTCAGAAGAATCGCCGGCTGTCCGCAAGAAAGTGCTGCTGAAACTGGCGCAGCTTATTCTGGGCAATGCGGATGAGCTTGCGCTGCTTGAGACCCTCGATATGGGCAAGCCGATCAGCCTGGCCAAAACCGTGGATATGTCCGGCGTCGCCAACAGCTTTCAGTGGTATGGCGAAGCGATCGACAAGATCTATGACGAAATCGCGCCAACCGATAAATCGGGCCTCGGGCTCATCACCCGCGAACCGCTTGGCGTTGTCGGGGCCGTTGTGCCCTGGAACTTCCCGCTTCTGATGGCGGCATGGAAGATCGCGCCGATGCTTGCCACCGGCAACAGCGTGGTGCTGAAACCCGCCGAGCAGTCACCGCTGACGGCAATCCGGCTGGCGGAGCTTGCAATCGAAGCAGGGATTCCCGAGGGCGTGCTGAATGTGCTGCCCGGCTTTGGCGAAACTGCGGGTCAGGCAATCGGCCGCCATATGGATGTGGATGCGATCTCTTTCACCGGTTCGACCGAGGTTGGCAAATACTTCCTCAAATATGCCGGTGAATCGAACATGAAGGTCGTGTCGCTCGAATGTGGTGGCAAATCGCCCAATATCGTGTTTGGCGACGCCCCCAATCTCGACGCTGCGGCGCAGCAGGCGGGTATGTCGATCTTCTTCAATTCCGGGCAGGTCTGTGTGGCGAGCTCGCGTCTGCTCGTTCAGGAAGACATCAAGGACGAATTCCTTGAAAAGGTGAAGGCAGTCGGGCAGTTCATGCAGCCCAACAATCCGCTTGACCCGTCTACCATGATGGGCAGCATGGTCGATAAAACCCAGACAGAGCGTGTGCTGGGCTATATCGAAGCCGGTGAAAAGGAAGGCGCGAAAGTGAGCCTGGGCGGCAAGCAGGTCCGTCAGAACAGCGGTGGCGAATATATCGAGCCGACGATCTTTGATAACGTCAAGAACGATATGAAGATTGCGCAGGAAGAGATTTTTGGCCCCGTGCTCTCGACCCTGACCTTCAAGGACCCCGAAGAAGCCGTGAAGATCGCCAATGACTCCATCTACGGCCTTCAGGCCTCTTTGTGGACCAATGACTTGACCAAGGCCCATAAGATCGCGCGCAAGCTGCGGGCGGGGACGGTCAATATCAACAATACCAATGGCGGCGGTAATGTCATGCCGTTCGGCGGTTACAAGCAGTCAGGTATTGGTCGTGACGGCTCATTGCATGCGCTTGAGAAATATACTCAGCTGAAGTCAACCTATATCCATCTCGGCTGACGCCGGGTTTGCCGCCTGCCGCACCACCCGTTCGGGACGGCAGGCAGGCGTTGGGCAAGGCTGTTTGGCTGAACAGGGAAGGGCGCGTACATCCCCGCAAGGGGCGCGCCCTTTTCCCTTTCCGCTCTTTTCCTTCAGCTAGGAAACCTCACTTGCAGCGTTATCAGGCAGCTTTTGCCGCCGCGGCCCGGTCCTGCATGCGTTTCAGCTGTTCCCAACCCATATAGTTGGTAAAGCCGTCATCATTGTAGAACAGGATGGGGCCATCGCAGATAAACAGATATTCTGTATCCTCAAGCGCTGTTGTAGCCCCATGAACCATCCCATTGGGTTCATACACATAATCGCCTGGACCAAGTTCGTCGTCGCGGATCTCAAGACGGCCCGACATGACGAAAGTATGGGCAGCGGAAAGATGTTTGTGCGGTGGGGCGACATACCCTTTTTTCCATTTAAACAAGGCAGCCCAGCGACCGGTTTCCGCGCCCAGCCAGAGAATTTTCATAAAAGCTTTGCCGGGGTCGGTTTCGATCCAGTCAAGCTCGGACGAGCGGGCAATCGAATCCATCAATTCGCTATTCACCGGTGAGATATCCTGCGGTAGTGCCATGTTCGGTTCCTCCCTTGATTGTTTTTGCGCCGTAACAAATTCGTTCGAGTGCCGAAATAACAGGCGATGCCGGCGGACTGGCACTAATGCTAGAGGCATTTGCCGGTCAGGAAAAGAAGAGGGATCCCACAAGGCCGATTTGTGAATGAAATATAATTCACCATAATATATATTATGCGTTATTTCTCCCGGCGGCTTTTCTCACAGGAACGCCCATAAGCTGCTGATGTTCCTATGAATGCCCGGGAAGCAGATGTCGGTATACACATGCCTATTCGCGGGTTGGCAGTCGACGATTTCATGCCGCAAGGGCCTATGAGGGCATTATCGCGCCCGCAATTTGTCGAGCTTTGCTTCTTCTGACGGAGAAATTGATACGCTCAGATGCGCATTCCCCTCATCATCATAGTCGAGGGATTGCACGTCGGCATGGCGGTAAAGCCAGGCCAGTATTGCCCCTTCATCCGCGGCGAGGGTGAGCGCGCATTGCCGCCACTCGGCTGCAAGTTGCCGCCCGATCATCGATAGCAGTGCATCGCACCCCTGCCCTGTAAAGGCGGACAGCGCGATACAACGATCCTGGCGTTTCGCGATATTGGTAATTTCGCGCCGCTTCTCATCGGACAGCAAATCGATCTTGTTGTGAACCTCGATCATGTTCTGGCGCTGCGGGTCTGAAATCCCCAACTCTTCCAGAACCTCGAGGACATCCTGTTTCTGCTGCGCGGATTCCGGATGTGAAATATCACGTACATGGACGATGACGTCGGCTGCCAGCACCTCTTCCAGCGTGGCGCGGAACGCCGCCACGAGATGCGTCGGCAAGTCGGATATAAACCCCACAGTGTCGGAAAAGATCACGCGATTGCCGTTTGGCAGATCGACGCCGCGCATCGTCGGATCAAGGGTTGCAAACAGCAAATCCTGCGCGAAGACCTGTGCCTGGGTCAGGCGGTTGAACAGGGTCGATTTGCCCGCATTGGTATAACCGACAAAGGCAATGATGGGGAAAGGCGTCTTGCGGCGCCCTTCCCTGTGACTTTCGCGGGTTTTCCGGACCTTGTCGAGCTCGCGGCTCAGCTTCGTGATGCGTTCCGAAATAAGCCGCCGGTCCACCTCGATCTGGGTTTCCCCCGGACCGCCGACAAATCCCAGCCCGCCTCGCTGGCGTTCAAGGTGGGTCCAGGAGCGGACAAGCCGGCTGCGCTGGTAAGTCAGATGCGCCAGTTCAACTTGCAGACTGCCTTCGCGCGTTCGCGCGCGGGCCCCGAAAATCTCAAGAATAAGGCCGGTCCGGTCAATGACCTTTGCAGACCAGGCACGTTCGAGATTGCGCTGCTGACCGGGGGTCAGCGTGCCGTCGACGATGACAATATCGGGGCATAAATCCGCAATCAGCCGGGCCAGCTCCGCCACCTTGCCGCTCCCGAACAGGGTCGCGGGTCTGATTTTGGGCACCGGTACGATATCGGCATGAATAATCTGCAGATTTATCGCTTCCGCCAGGCGTACAGCTTCATCCAGCCGCGCCGCAGGCGAGCGCCCACGGCCGGTACCGCCATCATTCTGCGCCTTATCCTGTCGACACAGATCGGGATAGAAAATGATCGCCGTACCGGCGCTGTCACGGGTGCCGGGCTGTGCTGTTTGCTTTTCGGCCTGTTCAGCCGCGACCGGCAGAAAGTCTGACTTGTCCTCTATCCGCAAACGGTTACCTGCTCAGCTTGGACCGGCGCATTATTCTGCTTCCTCAGCCGCGTCAAAAAGCTGGACGGGGCTTGAGGGCATAATCGTCGATATCGCGTGCTTATACACAAGCTGTGACTGCGAATCGCGCCGCAGCAACACACAGAAATTATCGAACCATGTGATATAGCCCTGCAGCTTTACGCCATTGACCAGAAAGATCGTTAAGGGTGTTTTGTTCTTGCGAACGGTATTAAGGAACACGTCCTGCAAATTTTGTGACTTTTCCGAAGCCATCGTGATCGGCCTCCACCTTTCTAAACACACACACAAAGTTTTCCGCAAATTTCGTCTGTAAACCGGCTTGAGACGCGCCTGCGCACGGCCCCCTTCGCCCAGCTTGGTCACAAATGATCATTGCGGCATCAGAACGGGGTACAGTGGCGTAATTCGCACTGGATGTACAGTGCTGTATATTGGCCTTATGTACCCGGTTTCAGGTTTTAAAGTTGTTATGTCAGTGCTGTGAACTCCCTCCTCCCTCAGAACCGAGATTTTCAATATATTGGGTACGCAAAGCGTCGGTAACAACCCCTGGGCCGCCATTTCCGATGACAATGGTGTCGATTTGGTTGACCGGCATGACAAACAGCGTTGCGCTGGTCAGAAAAGCTTCGCGCGCCTGCGCCAGTTCATCGAGATGAATTTTCCGCTCCGCGACGCGCAGACCCATATCGCGTGCCAGCTCCAGAACCCGTCGGCGCGTCACGCCGGGCAGAATATCCTGGCTGAGCGGTCGGGTGACAAGCGTGCCGTCCTGATCAACGATCCAGAAGGTCGATGCCGCCCCTTCGGTAATATACCCATCCGAATCAAGCATCAGGGCTTCAAATGCGCCCGCCTCGACAGCGCTTTGTTTGGCCAGCATATTAGCCAGCAAGGAGACGGATTTGATATCGCGTCGTGACCAGCGCTGGTCGGGCATTGAAACAAGCTGCACGCCCTCTGCCGCCTGCGCGGTGCGACGCGCCCGATCGATATGCCGGCCTGAAATGATCAGGGTCGGGGCAATCGGGTTGCGTGGAAAGGCATGATCGCGTGGCGCAACGCCGCGGGTTGCCTGCAGGTAGATCAGCCCGTGCTCGATACCGTTGCGCAGACGGATCTGTTCGATCAGCATCGGCAGGACCGTGCGGCTGACGGGCCAGCCGATCCGCAGGGCCGTCAGAGAATCGTTCAATCGTGCAAGATGCTCCGTCAGGTTCTGAATTCGGGCCGCAAAGACAGGAAACACCTCATATACCCCATCGGCAAATTGCAACCCGCGATCTTCCACATGAATTGCCGCCCCCCGATGGGGTACATAGCGTCCATTGACATAGATTATCCGCGACATACGCTGTGATACTTCCCTGTTTTCATGCGCAGGCCCGCCCTGGCACAAAGCGCTATCCGCGCCAGAATTCCGGGTTGAGCAGGGTAACCAATGTCAGCACTTCCATCCTGCCGGTGATCATCCCCGCCATTGCGATAAATTTTGTCAGGGCCGGTGCGTCTGAAAAGGCCTGCGGATCGCCGAAGAACATTGCCGCCGCCGGTCCCGCATTCGTCAGCGAGGAAATCGCCATTGCGACCGATTGCTCGAAATTCACGCCGCTGATGCTCAGCATTACTGTCAACAGGGCAAGAACAAAAGCAAATAACACAAATACCGACCAAACTGCATTGGACTGTGCAGGCTGCACCGTCATACCCGCATAACGCAGACGGAATATCCCGCTTGGCTGGGTCAGGTTGTTTAACTCATTGAGCGCCTGCTTGAACAGCAGGAACAGCCGCATCTGCTTGAACCCCCCGGTTGTCGAGCCGGTTCCCCCCCCCACCAGCATCGCGGCCAGCAACATCAGCGCCGTCACAAGCGGGATATTGGTAATCTCACCGCGCCAGTAGCCGGTGGTGGTGAGCATCGAGACAGAATTGAAAACCGCATCCCGTGTGGCTTGCCAGCTTATCCCTGTCTCCCCGACTGCCCAGATTGTGACAGCCGACAATGTGACCAGTACCACCAGACAGCCAAGAAAATACCGGGCTTCGGGGTCAGCCGCATAGCTGCGCCAGCGTCCGTTGATCGCTGCCCAATGCAATGCCAGATTGATTGCGCCCAGGATCATGAAAATCATGACAATCAGCTCGATCAGGAAATTGTCGAATGCGCCAATCGAACCGTCACGGGTGCTGAAGCCGCCCGTTGAGATGGTCGACAGGGCATGACAAAACGCTTCAAACGTGTTCATACCGGCCGCGTTCAAAGCGATGAAGCAGATCAGCGTCAGCAGGCTATAGACACGTAACAAGGCACGACCGGCCTGCCGGATCCGCTTGAACAATGTTTCCCCATCCCCATGCGGCATGGCGGTGAATTGCAATTGCATGCCGCCAATGCCCAGGGCGACGAAAATGCCGGTTGCTGCAACGATTGTGTAAAACCCGCCCAGCCATTGCAGGATCGCGCGCCATATCAGAACAGCGCGCGGCTGGGATTGCAGATCGGAAAGCAATGTGACACCGGATGTGGTGAAGCCGGAAATCGCTTCGAACAGCGCGGCACTGCTGCTTTGTGCGGTTACATCGGAAAAGAAGATCGGCAAGGCCGCAAATAGCGGCAGCACCATCCAGATCAGGACAACAAGCAGCAGGCTGCCGCGCTTGTCGAGACCTTCTTCATCGCCGCGCAGACTGATAATCAAACCGCCCGCAAAAAATGTCGTAAACACCGCTGAGCTGAAAAAGACATAGGCATTGTCGAAATCCTGTTCCGACAAGGCGACAAATGCAGGCAGGAACATGGCAAGTGACAGCCCGACAAGCAGCCACCCAAGAACATAAAAGACCGGCCTTACCTTCAAGGGATTATCTTTCCGAAGCTCTTCGCGATGTTCAGCCCTGTCGTCATATAAGTCACGGGCAGCTCAAAAATATTCAGAAATATTCAACACTTACGCGGAACATCCGTTCCACGGTCTTGACTTGTGCCGCGGTCGCGAAAATCACGACCCTGTCGCCGGGGCGGATCACCGTGTCGCCGCGCGGGATGATAATCAACTCCTCACGCGCAATGGCGCCGATAATGATTCCGGATGGAATATCGGCTTCCCGTAAGGATTTGCCGACCAGCGTTGCGGTTTCAAGCGCTTCTGCCTCAATGACCTCGGCCGCGCCATCGAGCAGGCTGTGCAAGGCCTTGATCCGGCCTTTGCGCACATGCTGCAGGATCTTCGATACCGTGGTGGCACGCGGATCGATAAATGTATCGATTCCCAGAGTGCGCATCAGCGTGCTGTAATCAGAGTTATTGATAAGGGTAATCGTGCGTTCGCAACCGCTTTGCTTGGCAAGCACCGATGACAGGATATTGACTTCATCATCATCGGTCAGCGTAACAACTGCCTCGGTTTCCGCGACATTCGCCTCGCGCAGAATGTCCTGATCCAGCCCGTCACCATGCAGGACGACGGTGCGCGAAAGCTGATCGGCAGCGGCCTCTGCCTTCTGCTTGTTGTTTTCGATCAGCTTGACCCGCACGGAGCGGTGCGAGTTTTCAAGCTCGCGTGCGACAAACAGGCCGATATTACCCGCGCCGAGCAGGATAATACGCCGCGCCCTTTGTTCTTCATGGCCGAAAAGCTGCAAGGCACGGGATACATGCTCGGTCGCGGCGGCAAAATAGACCTGATCGCCAATCAGCATCTGATCGTCTCCATGCGGTACGATCAGTTTGTCATTGCGGACCAGCCCCACAATGACGATGCCCAGATCGGGAAACAGCTCCGTCAGCTGGCGCAGCGGCGTGTTGACGACCGGGCAGCGATCGTCAAGGTCAACACCGACAAGCTGCACCCGTTCATCCACAAACGGAACCGATTCAACCGAGCCGGGCAGATCGAGCCGCCGCAATACCGCCCGCCCGACCTCGATCTCGGGCGAAATAATGACATCGATCGGCATATGGTCGCGGCTGAACAGATTGCGCCATTGCGACCGCAGATAGCTTTGATTGCGTACCCGCGCGACCTTTGTCGGCAGGCTGAACAGCGAATGCGCTACCTGGCAGGCGACCATATTGACTTCGTCATTCTGTGTGACGGCGATAATCATGTCGGCGTCATTGGCCCCTGCCCTGTCCAGTATATCGGGATAGGAGGCATAGCCGACGATCCCCTGCACATCGAGTGAATCGCCGATACGGCGTATCAGTTCCGGTGACTGGTCGATCACCGTGACATCATTTTGTTCCGCCGCAAGCTGCTTGGCGATATTAAAGCCGACCTGGCCGGCCCCGCACACAATGACTTTCACAGTCTGATATCTCTCCCTCGCCATGCGGCGATGCGCGTGTCCGGCGGATCGTCACACTCCGGGCCTGGCCGCATCTCCTAGCAGATCGGGCGGCATGATGACAATGCAGAGAATAAGAAAGCGGCGGGGCTCGGAAAGCCTCAGGCGCTGGCGCGGTCGCCACGGTTATTGGGATAAACCCCGAGCGATTTCAGTTTCCGGTGCAGGGCGGACCGTTCCATGCCGATAAATGCGGCCGTGCGCGAAATATTGCCGCCGAACCTGTCGATCTGGGCAACCAGATAATCGCGTTCGAACATTTCCCGTGCCTCGCGCAGCGGGATCGACATGGCAATCTCGCTGGCCCCGCCCGCGCCGCCGCGCAATAATGGCGGTGTCGACGCGCCAAGTTCGGCGGGCAGCAAATCACCGCTAATCGGCTGTTCTGGCATATCGCTGACAAGGATCAGCAGCCGCTCGACAATATTGCGGAGCTGGCGGACATTGCCCGGCCAGTCATAGGTCTGCAGTGTCGCCAGCGCATCGTCTGAAATAATGCGCGGCTTGCTGCGCAATGCCGCCGCCAGTCGTGTCATGAAATGTTCGATCAGCAACGGGATATCATCGCGCCGTTCGCACAGCGAAGGCACCTGCACCGGCACCACATTCAGCCGATGAAACAAATCCTCGCGAAACAGTCCCTGATCGATTTTTTCGCGCAAATTCGTACTGGTTGAGGAAACAACCCGGACATCCACCTGTACCGGGCTGCTGCCGCCAACCCGCTGGAATTTCTGGTCGATCAGAACGCGCAGGATTTTTCCCTGGGTTTCAAGCGGCATTTCGGCAACTTCATCGAGATACAAGGTCCCGCCATGCGCCTGCTCAAACAGACCGATCGTGGGAACGCCGCCATCTGCGGCGGGTTCTGAGCCAAACAGCTCAATTTCCATGCGTTCGGGCGACATATTGGCCGAATTAATGACGATAAAGGGGCCGTCCGAGCGGGTCGATTTCGCGTGCAGCAGGCGGGCCGCCACTTCCTTGCCGCTGCCCGCGGGGCCGGTGATCAGTACCCGGCTGCCGGTTGCCGCCACCTTATTGATGGTTTGCCGCAACTGGTTAATGGCCCCCGATTTGCCAATCAGCTCCGTCTCCCCGCCCAGCGCGGTCCGCATCTCCCTATTCTCGCGGCGCAGCCGGTCAGCTTCAATCGCCCGGTCGATGGTGACAAGCAAGTGATCCGACTGAAACGGCTTCTCGATAAAATCATAGGCGCCCTTTTTCATGGCCGACACAGCCAGTTCCACATTGCCATGGCCGCTGATCACGATGACAGGCAGATTGGGATGCTGCGCCTTGATCTGCTCAAGCAGTTGCAGACCGTCAAGCCGCGAGCCTTCCAGCCAGATATCAAGCAGCACAAGCGAGGGCCTGCGGGTTGCGATTTCCTGCAACGCTCCGTCAGAACCACCCGCACCGCGCGGCTGAAACCCTTCATCCTCAAGAATGCCGGAAATCAGCTCCCGGATATCGGCTTCATCATCGACAACTAGAATATCACGCGACATCAGCTTTCTGCTCACCCGTTTGATCTGTTGTATTTTGGGCACTCATACCAGACTCCGTCTGGAAATCAGTGTGATGAGGGCCACGTTCTGTATCGGTCATGACCGGAAATTCGAGTTCAATCAACGCACCACTGACATTGTCCGGAGCAATGTCATTGCCCTCTTCGGGCAAATCACCCAGCCTGATCCGCACCCCATGGTCTTCGGCGATCTTGCGGACAATGGCGAGCCCGAGTCCTGTCCCTCTGTCACGGGTTGTGACATAGGGTTCGGTCAGCCTGGAGCGGATTTCATTCGGCAAACCGCAGCCATTATCGGCCACAGATACGGTGACACGACCCTCCCGAATCTGGCTGAAGCGAATCTCGATACGCCCCTTATAGTTCTCCATTTTTCTTTTTGTATCAATTGCTTCTCTTGCATTTTTTATAATATTTGTGAAGGCTTGGGTAATCTGGGCACGATCGCACAGGATGTAAATATCCTGCTCAGGAGGATCGAAGACGATATCGATACCCGAATCCGTCAGTTGTTGTTGAAACACGGTCTGTCGGACGATTTCGACCAGATTTTCACGCTTGAGTACGGGAGCCGGCATCCGTGCGAAAGACGAAAACTCCCCGATCAGATGGCCGATATCGCGCACCTGCCGGATAATCGTATCGGTACAACGGTCGAAGGTTTCGGGGTCGGTTTGAATTTGTGGCCGGTACTTCCGGCGCAGCCGTTCAGCCGATAACTGGATCGGGGTCAGCGGATTCTTGATTTCATGGGCGATGCGTCGGGCGACATCGGCCCAGGCCGCCATGCGCTGCGCCGATACAAGCTCGGTTATATCTTCCAGCGTCACCACAAAACCGGAACGTTCCTGCGGCGTTGTGATCTCCGGCAGCGCGGGATCAGCGGCGACTTTCTCCACCGGTACCGGCGCATCGAGCAATGGCTGTTCTATGACCGCACCCACAATTTTAACGACCTTGACAAGCAGCATGCGCTTTTCGCCCAGAACGGGTATTTCAAGCTCATCTTCCACCATGCGGCCGGGCCGGCTTGCCGCGTCAGCGATCAGGGATTGCATCTGCGGCACGATTTCGACAAGCCGCATCCCCGAAAGCTCTTCCCCGCGCGTGCCCAGCATGTTCAGCGCCGCATTGTTGGCCAGATTAACATTGCCGGCATCGTCCAGACCGATAACCCCGGAGGTCACACCCTGCAGAATCGCTTCGGTAAAGCGGCGACGACGATCAAGCAACTGGTTGGCGCTGACAAGTTCCTGCCGCTGCCCCTCAAGCTGTCCCGTCATGCGGTTGAAGGCGCGGCTCAATGCGCCGACTTCATCCGCATTGCCGATCTCGGTTACCCGCGCCGACAAATCGCCCGCACTGACCTTTTCTGCGGCAACGACAAGCCGGCCGATCGGTTCCACCAACCGGTTTGCCAGCCAGAAGCCAAGCGCGATCGCCGCCAAGAGAACAAGCAGCGCAAGCACCAGGTAGATCATCGCAAAAGCGATCTGGATGCTGCCCCGCTCCCCTTCCATGGCGGCATACTCACGGGCGGCCCGGCGGGCCTGCATTGCGGTATTCAGCACCTGCGGATCGACATAACGGCTCACATAAAGATAACCGTCGAGAAACCGGTCCATTCTGAACAGCGCCCAGACCTGGCTGTCGCGTTCGCTTGTCAGCAGAATGACATCGCCTTCCTGCGCCCGCTCTATCGCGGCAGCGGGGGGTTCGGCGAAATTGAGGGTAAAGCTCATGCGCGACTGCGCCAGAATTTCACCCCGGCTTGTAATCAGATAGGCATCCGACAGCGAACGCAGCCTTGCCTGCTGCGTCATGATTTCAGAAAAACGCGCCGGGTTTTGATAATAAATCGAGCGTACACGGCTGAGATCGTTCGCCATTGCGAGAATATCGCCGCGAATGACTCTTTTATGTTCCTCCACATAGCTTTCGGCTACCGAAACCGACGAGGAGATGACACGCGAAATCCGTTCCCCGAACCAGGCCTGAAAGCCGAGATTGATCGTCAGCGTGGAATAGACTGCCATGATAATGGTGGGCGTAATCGCGACAAGCGCGAACATCGCCACAAGCCTGACATGCAGACGCGCGCCCGCCGTCCCGCTGCGACGCGCGATCCATAGCGCAACAAGACGCCAGGCAATCAATGTCGTCAGCGCCAGCAGCAGCACGAGATCAAGCAGCAGAAATCCCAGAACAACCTGCGGCGTGATCGGAAACGGATAGGCTTCGGTAATGGCAAGATAGGTGGCAATACCCGACAGAATCGCGGCAATGCCGAGCCCGATCGTCATTTTCCCGCCGGCAACCAAGGGGCCGTAACGGGTGACGATCTGCCGGAATTTACTGTCCGCTACGTTCTGTTCTGTGTGTTCCATGGCCATCTGGATTGCCATGTGCTCCCGTAACCTGCGGTCTGGCGTGTTTGGTGACTGTTACCCAATTGATACGGTGAGGGCGCGTGTTCGGATGACTGCCCCCGGCATTTTTGCAAGTCCACCATATTGTTGCAACGTTACCACATGGCCGGGCAACATACAGCATATCGCAGCGCCGGCAGATGGCGGAATTAGGGCAGTCGCGGGCCACAGGCAGCCACAGCCGCCGGTTTGGACAATCTGATTAATGCGCCCCGCGCGTGACGGGAATATCAAGCTCGCGAATCTTCTTGCGCAGTGTATTTCTGTTCAACCCCAAAAGCTCGGCAGCCTTGATCTGATTGCCATGGGTGGAGGCGAGGCTGATAGCGATGAGCGGGCGTTCGATTTCATGCAGAATTCGGGAATAAAGCCCCGGTGCGGGCAATGCTTCCCCATATTGCGCGAAATAGCGGGTCAGATAACGCTCAACGGCTTCGCCAAGCCGCTCGTCTTCGGTTGTCTCTGTTTCAGGGATCTGATTTTCGGTTTCCGACAGCTCCGTCTCGATAATTTCGGTAGTTATTATGTCATCGGAATAAAGCGCAGCCAATCGCCGGACGAGATTTTCAAGCTCGCGGACATTGCCGGGCCAGCGGTAACGCTTGAGCCGTTCCATGGCATGCCGGTCGATTGTTTTGGCAGGCAGCCCCTCTGATTCCGCCTGGATCAGAAAATGCTGAATGAGATCGGGAATATCCTGTGCCCGCTCACGCAGCGGCGGCAGCCTGATGGGGACGACATTCAACCGGTAGAACAGATCCTCGCGGAAAGTTCCCTGATTGATCAGCTGCCGAAGATCGCGGTTGGTCGCGGCGATTATCCGCACATCGGCATGGATCGTGGTGCGCCCGCCGACGGAGGTATATTCCCCTTCCTGCAGCACCCGTAACAGCCGTGTCTGCGCCTCAAGAGGCATATCCCCGATTTCATCGAGAAACAACGTGCCGCCTTCCGCCTGCTCGAAGCGGCCGATATTCTTGTTGGCGGCACCGGTAAATGCGCCTTTCTCGTGCCCGAACAGCTCACTTTCGATCAGTTCACGCGGAATCGCGGCCATATTGACGGCTACAAAGGCTCCATTGGCGCGTTTGCCATATTCATGCAGGGCACGGGCGATCAGCTCCTTGCCGGTGCCGGATTCCCCGGTGATCATGACCGTCAGGTCAGTCCCCATCAGCCGCGCCAGAACCCGGTAGATTTCCTGCATCGCGGGCGAGCGGCCGATCAGCGGCAGTTTTTCTTCCTCATCCTGCGGACTGACCGGCGCGGGCATCGCCTCACGGACGCTCAGCGCACGTTGGACCACCTTGGTCAGCTCGTTCAGGTCAAAAGGTTTGGGCAGATAGTCATATGCGCCCTTTTCCGCGGCCTTGACGGCAGTCATCAGGGTATTTTGCGCGCTCATCACAATAATCGGCAGGTCGGGGCGATGTTTCTTGATGCGCGGCAACAGATCGAAAACATTGCCATCGGGCAGCACAACATCGGTGATCAGCAGATCGCCTTCCCCTTCGGAGATCCAGCGCCACAAATTCGCAAGATTGCCCGCGGAGCGGACCTGATAGCCAATTCTGACCAGCGCCTGATTGAGTACCGTTCGGATTGCATTGTCGTCATCTGCGACCAGGATCGTTTCAGTTGGGGGCATGATCTTCCTGCAGCGTTGCGCGTGTCTTGGTGCGAATGGGAAGCAGAATGCGAAAAACCGTATTACGCGGTTCGGAATCGCAGGTTATGACCCCGCCATGATCGCCGATGATCTTTGCAACAAGCGACAGGCCAAGTCCGGTTCCGTTCGGTTTGGTGCTGACGAACGGATCAAACATATGCGCCCGGATATCTTCGGGAATGCCAGGGCCATTATCCCTGATGCAGACTTCCAGCGGCAAGGACAGCCGGTCGCTGCCGCCGGGCACCGCCAGCCGCACCCCGTGGCGATAGGCGGTTGAAACGGTGATTTCCGCCCCGTTCATGCCCTCCAGCGCTTCCGCCGCGTTCTTGATGAGATTAAGAAATACCTGAATGAGCTGATCACGATCGCCCATCACATCGGGGAGCGAGGGATCATAGGCTTCGGTAATGCGCAGATTCCGGGCAAAGCCCGCATCCGCGACACGCCGCACATGCTCCAGCACCTGGTGAATATTCAGCGGTTTGCGTTTCAGCGGCCGCTGATCACTGAATGCCTCAACCCGGTCCACCAGCTTGCAGATCCTGTCCGCTTCAGCGCAGATCAGCTGTGTCAGCACCTTGTCGGTTTCGCTTGCATTCTGCTCCACAAGCTGCGCCGCGCCGCGAATGCCTGAAAGCGGGTTCTTGATCTCATGAGCCAGCATGCAGGCCATGCCGGTGACCGATCGTGCCGCGCTGCGATGGGTAAGCTGCTGATCCATCTGCCGGGCGATACTGCCCTCCTTCAGTACGATCAGCACCAGTTCGGGCTGCTCGGCGATGGCGGAAACATGCACGTCGGCCATCCGGCGGCCGATATGCGGCGTACTTAGGTCGACGCTATATTCCTTGACCGATGCACCGGCCGCGCGCACCTGACCGACAAGCCCGAATACCGGGCTGCCGAACGGCAGAATGTCATTCAGGGACTGGGCGCCGAGATGTGCTGCGCTCGACTGGAAAAATTGCTGTGCCTGGGCATTGGCAAAACAGATCTGATCGCTGTCATCCACCACGATCACCGGATCGGGAATTGCATCCAGAACCCAGGACGCCTTGGGCATTGCACGCGCGCCCTGGCGCCGTTTCAGTAACCGCAGCCGGCCCGGTTTTCCGTCATTTCCCGACTTGTCGCCGCCGGAGAACATCGTTTCCATTACGCTGCAACCCTTACATGTTCATCAAGATAAGACTGTTCCAATGCATCGCAGACCCGTTCGGGCTCGGCCATCCTGACAATGGACTGGCGCAGCTCACGGGCATGGGCGACAGGGTCGTCAACCCCTTGCTCCGCCTCAAGATAGGCGCAGAGATGCTTGCGCGCCGTCCGGACACCCACCTTATCGCCATAATGCCCGATCATCCGCCGGTAATGGCGCAGGATGATCTGCCCGCGCTCCGCACGGGCGGGGGGCAGAAGCTTCTCGCCGGTCCGCAGATAGTGCCGTAGCTGATTGGGGAACCAGGGGCGGCCCTGTGCACCACGTCCGATCATAACTGCATCTGCCCGGGAAAGATGCAGGGCATTTGCGGCATCCTCTTCACATCTGATATCGCCATTAACGACGACGGGTATATTGACCGCTTGCTTGACCGCGGCAATGAATGACCAGTCGGCCTGCCCGTTATAGAACTGGCAACGGGTCCGGCCATGCACCGTTACCCGGCAGGCCCCCGCCCCTTCAGCCCGGCGCGCCAGTTCCGGTGCGTTGCGGTTTGCATCATCCCAGCCTGTGCGCATCTTGACACTGACCGGGATGTCGACTGCCGCGACTGTTGCTGCGATCAACTGTTCCGCAAAGACCGGGTCGCGCATCAGCGCTGATCCTGCCGTTGCGCCTTTCACCACCTTTTTGGCCGGGCAACCCATGTTGATATCAATCAATGTGGCGCCAAGATCTGCACAAAAACGCGCCGCTTCCGCCATCCAGTAGGGATCGCATCCAGCAATTTGAATCGCGGGATTCTCCGATTCATCTTCCAGATGAAGGCGGCGCTGTAAACCCATGGGGCGTATGAATATTTCCCGGCTTGCAATCATTTCGGAAAAGGTTTGATCGACACCTTGCGCGCGAACGGTCATGCGCATGGGGGCATCGGTAATTCCCGCCATGGGTGCCAGGAATACAGGGATTTCTTTTCCGAATTTGAACAATTTTTACGCAATCCGCATATTGACTAATGAATAGGCAGACTAAACCAATCACCACGAGGCTGCAATTACCCAGATCGGCATTTTATCGTATTTCACCACCGTGATCGCTGCGCCGACGGCGTCGAACCCGCATGACATCCCCCCGCATAGCATTCGCAAGTCCCCCGTACAAATTTCCGGGGTCGATAGATCACGGTAATTGTCTGGCGGAGCAAGGGATGTCATAAAATGATCCCCTTGCGATAGAAAATCAGGCAGAAAACACGGTATGCCTACCCCAGACTGCGCCCCGGATTGTCCGGGGAGAACCTGCAACCGGCCGGCAACAGATCGCACCCTGTTATGACCATCCACGCTATCATTCTGGCCGCCGGCCGTGGCACCCGCCTTGTTCAGGTCACGCCGTCAGGATCTTTGCCAAAGCAATATCTGGAAGTGGGAGGTCAATCGATCCTGCGCCGGACTGTTGAGGTGTTTGCCGCACATTCCGAAATCGACCATCTACAGCTTGTGATTCATCCCGATGACGAGATGGCGTACCGGCAGGCTGTCGCCGGACTGTCGTTACCAGATCCCGTTTATGGGGGGGAAAGCCGTCAGGAATCGGTCTTCAACGCGCTGATGCAGCTGAATGCCGCGGCTGACGATCTGGTGCTGATTCATGATGCGGCGCGGCCTTTCGTCAGTCCCGCCACAATCGACGCAGCGCTTGCCGGCTTGCGGGACGGGGTACATCTGCATGGTGTGATTGCCGCAATTCCCCTGACCGATACGCTGAAGCGGGTCGAAGACGGGATTGTGCGCGAGACGGTGCCGCGCGCCGATCTCTGGCGTGCGCAAACACCGCAACTGTTTCGTTTCGGCGCGATCCTTTCTGCGCACCGGAAAGCCGTTGGCGCGCAACTGACCGATGATGCAGCGGTGGCTGAAGCAGCTGGTCTGAAAATCGGCATTGTTCCCGACAGCGCGGCAAATTTCAAAATCACCACCATTGAGGAGCTGGAGCGCGCGCGGCAGATCTGCGCTCCCGTCGACCCTGGCATCATGCCTGAGACAGAGACGCCTGCCCCCCCGACAACATGGCTGCCCAGGACCGGGCTGGGCTTTGATGTGCATCGTTTCGGTCCCGG
Organism: uncultured Alphaproteobacteria bacterium; assembly: GCA_947258435.1. Taxonomy (GTDB): domain Bacteria; phylum Pseudomonadota; class Alphaproteobacteria; order UBA11222; family UBA11222; genus CALAQW01. Next base: position 328,247 of record CAMYID010000013.1, on the reverse strand, counting down.
CAATGCAGTCACGTTATGCGGGATTTCCCTCCCCTGCTCCCACAGCCTTGTTGGCCATTCGGATGCGGATGTGGCCCTGCATGCGGTAACCGATGCGCTGCTCGGGGCATTGGGGGCGGGCGATATCGGCGATCATTTTCCCCCTTCGGATCCGCAATGGCGTGGCGCTTCATCGGAAATTTTTCTGCGCCATGCCGCAACGCTTGCCGCGGAACAGCGGGCGATGTTGCATCATGTCGATCTGACGCTGATATGCGAGATTCCGAAAATCGCCCCGCACCGCCAGGCCATGCGTGACAATCTGGCGCGACTGCTTGCCTTGCCCGCCAATGCCGTCAGCGTTAAGGCGACCACGACCGAGGGGCTTGGCTTTACCGGCCGCAAGGAAGGGATCGCCGCGCAGGCGGTTATTACCTTGCAGATGCCAGCGCAGATACCGGTTGGTTAAGGCAGAACGCCCGATAAATATCTTGTGAAACGGAACGAGCTGTCGCGAATGAAATTTAGCACTCCACCCCCCTCGCTTGGACTACGCCATCCGGTGACCGTAATCGCCACATGGTTCGGTACCGGGCTTGCACCTGTTGCACCGGGCAGCTGGGGTTCGCTTGCCGCCCTGCCCTTTGCCTGGGGCATCACCCTCTGTTTCGGACCATGGGGTTTGCTGGCCGCCGCGATCGCCATCTTTCTGATCGGCATCTGGGCGGCCGGACGCTATGCCGCGGCAGGTGAGGTCAAGGATCCTGGCCAGATCGTCGTTGACGAGGTGGCGGGGCAATGGCTTGCGCTTGTTGCGGTTCCGCTTGACCCTTTGACTTATCTGGCTGCTTTTGTTCTGTTCAGATTATGCGATATCGTCAAGCCCTGGCCGGCGAGCTGGGCGGACCGTAGACTTGGCGGCGGGCTGGGTGTCATGCTCGACGATATGATTGCCGGCGGCTATGCGCTGTTGGTCGTACATATCATGCTGTATGCTAGAGCCATGTTCTAAGGGGAGTAATCGCACATGTTTCCCACACGTACGCTTAAGCTTGCCGAACTGCTGCTTGCCGAATGCAAGGCTGAGGGGCTGCGCATTGCCGCAGCGGAATCCTGTACAGGCGGGCTTGTCATGGCCTGCCTGACAGCGGTGGCCGGATCGTCATTTATCGTTGATCGCGGATTTGTCACCTACAGCAATGATGCCAAGCGCGACCTGTTGGGGGTGCCTGGCGACCTGATCGCCGATATGGGGGCAGTGAGCGAACCTGTTTCGCGGATGATGGCCGAAGGGGCGGTCGAGAATTCAAATGCGCACCTGGCGGTTGCAGTCACGGGGATTGCGGGGCCGGGTGGCGGCACGCCTATGAAGCCTGTGGGGACGGTGCATATCGCCGCGGCGCGCGAACGCATGCCGATTCTGCATGAAGAACATCACTTTGGCGACATCGGGCGCGATGAGATCCGCCTTGAAGCGGTCTATGCGGCGTTGGAGCTGCTCTACCGCCATGTTGCGCGCTGACACGTGTGCATGGGCGCTTTTTTTGCGCAATCGGCCCCTGCAAGGCCGGATGAAGCTGTTTCCCGGATGAAGCTGTTTTTATGACAGACGCTAGGCTCAGTTTGCCTGCGCGGTGAGTTCTTCTTTTTCGCCATAAAGCGCGGATGCGCGGTCCTCGAATGCTTTTATGATGCGCTGCATTGCTTGCAGAAAGACCGAATCCATCATTCTCTGGATAAGCTTGCTGCTGAATTCGAAATCGATGTAGAAACTGATCAGACAATCCCCCTCTCCTGCGTCAGCAAAGCGCCAGCGGTTTTCCAGCCGCCGGAAAGGCCCGCGAACAAGCGCCACATCGATCCGCATATTGTCATGATCAAGGGTTACCCTACTGGTATAGGTGCCGCGAAACATCTTGTAGGCGATGATCAGGTCGGCAACCACAATCTCGGCCCCTCCTTCCCCGGCTTCGCGGCTGCGGATGCGGGCACCCGCGCACCAGGGCAGGAATTCGGGGTAACTCTCGATATCCGCGACAAGCGCAAACATTTCCGCAGGGGTGAACGGCACCTGCCGTTCCTGTGCATGTTCGGGCATCCGCTCAGCCCCTGCCGCCAGATTGTTGCTGTGCCTTCTGGCGCGCGGCCCGCAATTTGGCGAAATCGTCCCCCGCATGGTGGGAAGAGCGTGTAAGTGGCGTTGCGGAAACCATCAAAAACCCTTTTGCATAAGCCATATCGCGATAAGCGCCGAACTCGTCGGGTGTGACGAACCGGTCGATCGGATGATGTTTTCTGGTGGGCTGCAGATATTGCCCGATTGTCAGAAAATCGATATCGGCCGATCGCATATCATCCATCACCTGGCCGACCTCCTCGCGATCCTCGCCAAGGCCAACCATGATCCCCGATTTTGTGAACATCCGCGGGTCGAGTTCCTTCACCTGCTGCAAAAGGCGCAGCGAGTGAAAAAAGCGCGCCCCGGGCCGCACGCGCGGATAAAGTCGGGGAACGGTTTCAAGATTATGGTTGAATACATCCGGGCGGGCCGCGACGACTTTTTCAAGCGCCTGTTTCTTGCGCAGGAAGTCAGGGGTCAGCACCTCGATTGTCGTAGCGGGGGAGCGTTCGCGCACCGCTTCGATGACAGCAGCAAAATGCGCCGCCCCGCCATCCGTAAGATCATCCCGGTCGACCGAGGTGATGACCACATGCGCAAGGCCAAGTTTTTCAACCGCCGCCGCCACATTAAACGGTTCAAGCGGGTCAAGCGCACCGGGCGTACCGGTCTTCACATTGCAGAATGCGCAGGCACGCGTGCAGGTATCACCCATGATCATCATGGTCGCATGCCCCTTGGCCCAACATTCACCGACATTGGGACAGGCCGCTTCCTCGCAAACCGTGACAAGCTGGTTGTCGCGCATAATCTGCCGCGTTGCCATATATTCGCGCGAGGTCGGCGCCTTGACGCGCAGCCAGCCAGGCTTCCCCCGCTTGACCGGCTGGTCGGGGCGGTGCGCCTTTTCCGGATGACGTTCAGCCATGCGCTGTGCCGCATGTTCGGCGGCAGACGAATTGTCGCTTGCTACTGGCATGTAAAATCTTTCACTTGCAACCGCGCAATTTCAAGGTTGCCGCGCCGGTTGCGTGCCCGAAAATGAATCGCTTCGCAACCACGATCATCTTATATGCTATATAGGCATTCAAACAGGCTGGCGGCAGGATTTTATCAATTTGCCTGCAAATGCTGAATATGCTCTGAACATTTCTGGCGGCGATGTGATGGCGTAGCGTCAGCCTGGCTTTCCGGCAGCTTAATAAAGGACAGCGCAGGCTGTGTCACACTCGACCAACCAATCTCTGGTAACCAGAAAAGCCCTGGTTTTATTTTCCGGCGGGCAGGACTCAACCATTTGTCTTGCCTGGGCGCTACAGCGTTATGGCCTGGTTGAAACCATCGGCTTTGACTATGGGCAGCGGCATCGCGTCGAACTTTCGTGCCGGCTTGCGGTGCGCCGTGAGCTCACGGCCCGATTTCCCTGGGCAGAGCGGCTGGGGCGCGATCATCTGATCGATCTTGCCGTGTTGGGGGAAATCAGTGCGACCGCACTGACCGGTGATGCGGAAATTGCCCTGCGCGATGACGGCTTGCCCAACACATTTGTTCCTGGCCGCAACCTGCTGTTTCTGACGCTTGCTGCTGCCATTGCCTATCGTCGCGGCCTGGATGTATTGGTGGGCGGCATGTGTGAAACCGACTTCTCGGGCTATCCCGATTGCCGGGACGAGACGATCAGGGCCTTGGAAAAGGCGACAAACCTTGGTATGGAGCGCGACTTTGAATTTGCAACGCCGCTCATGTTTATCGACAAGGCGGCAAGCTGGCAGCTTGCTGCGGAGCTTGGCGGAGATGCGTTTATCAGTTTGCTGTGCGAACACACCCATACCTGTTATCTGGGCGAACGCGATCAGCGTCATCGCTGGGGATATGGCTGTGGCAACTGTCCGGCCTGCGAATTGCGCGCCCGTGGCTACAGGGAATGGCGCGAGGCGCGGGTTTAATCGTCCGGCCCCGTCCGGCTATGCCTTTGTGAACTGCTGATGAGCTATTCTGTAAAAGAAATTTTCTACACCCTGCAAGGCGAAGGCATCAATGCGGGCCGGCCCGCCGTTTTCTGCCGTTTTGCCGGTTGCAATTTATGGACCGGGCGCGAGGCGGACAGGAACAGCGCGATCTGCCGGTTCTGTGATACCGATTTCGTCGGCACCGAAGGGCCGGGCGGCGGCAAGTTCACGACAGCCGGCGCTTTGGCATCCGCCGTCCGGGCGTTATGGCCCGCGGATGCGCCACATGCCCGGCCTTTCGTTGTGTGCACGGGTGGCGAACCGCTGCTCCAGCTCGATGCGGCACTGGTTGCGGCATTGCATGACGAAGGGTTTGAAATCGCGATTGAAACGAACGGTACATTGACCCCGCCCGACGGGATCGACTGGATCTGTGTCAGTCCGAAAGCCGGTGCGCCGCTGACCCTGACTGCGGGAAACGAGCTGAAGCTTGTCTATCCGCAATCGGGCATTGACCCTGCCATGTTTGAAAATCTTGATTTCACGTATTTTCAACTGCAGCCGATGGATAATGCGCAGCAACAGGATAATACCGCACGGGCAGCCGCCTATTGCCGGTCACATCCGCAATGGCGGCTTAGTTTGCAGACACATAAATTTATCGGAATCCCCTGATTTACCGGAACCCCTGACAGAAACTGGTCTGATGGAAATTAGTAAGCGTTTTCAATTCGATGCGGCTCACTTTATGCCGCATGCGCCGGATGGACACCCCTACCGGCAGGTGCATGGCCATTCATTTGAGGCTGAACTCACACTGGTGGGTGAACCGGCGGAAACCACCGGCTGGATTATCGATTTTGATGAAATCGATCAGCAGATCGCCGCAGTCCGCGAACGGCTTGACCATCGGCTGCTCAATGACATCGCCGGGCTTGAAACCCCGACGCTGGAGCGGCTGACCGACTGGCTTTGGAACGAGTTATCGGCCCGGCTGCCCGGTCTTTCCCGGATCTGCGTCTCGCGCCCTTCTATCGGGCAAAGCTGCACCCGTCACGCCGATTGATCGAAAATCACCTTCTTTCGTCTTTTTCCGGCCGGGCGGGGCCGGCATGCTTTTCCTGCGCATAAACTATGCTAATTTCCTCCCGGGGTTGGGGGTTATTTAAAAGGAAAGCATTTCATGGACGATTCCTACCACTATTATATCGAACAGGCAGTAACTTACGGCGTTTCAATTGTTGGCGCGCTGGTCATTCTGATCGTTGGCTGGATTACAGCCCGGCTCATTTCAAACTTTGTTCGCAATAAAATAAAGGCCCGCGAAGCCGTTGATCCAACGATCGCGGAATTTGCGGCCGATCTGACGCGCTATGTCATTCTTGCGTTCGTCATTATTGCGGTCTTGAACCAGTTCGGCATTCAAACGGCCAGCCTGATCGCCATATTCGGCGCGGCGGGACTTGCCATCGGTCTTGCCATGCAGGGCACGTTAAGCGACCTGGCATCCGGCGTCATGCTGCTGATTTTCCGGCCCTTCAAGATCGGCGACTATGTGGAAGCCGGTGGACAGGCGGGCACGATCCATTCCATTTCCTTGTTTGTGACGAAATTCAACACGCCTGACAATGTGCATATCATTGCGCCCAACAGCGATGTCTGGGGTTCGGCTGTCAAGAACTACAGCCACAATGATACCCGGCGTGTGGATATTGTTGTCGGCATTGCCTATGACGCGAATATTGATCAGGCGATGAACGCGGCCCGCGATGTCATGATTTCAGATGCACGTACCCTGGATGATCCGGAACCGTTCGTGGCAGTCTCAGAACTTGCCGATAGCAGCGTGAACCTGGTTCTGCGGGTCTGGTGCAGCAAGGCCGACTACTGGCCGGTCAAATTCGATCTGACCAAGACCATCAAGGAAAGGCTTGATGCGGAAGAGATCGAAATCCCCTTCCCGCAGCGGACGGTGCATTTGCTGAAGGAAGATGACTGACACTCATTGGGGAAGCAATGGCACGGGGGAAGCAATGGCACGCCCTAGGGGAATCGAACCCCTCTTTCCAGGTTGAAAACCTGGCGTCCTAACCGATAGACGAAGGGCGCAGGTGAGTCATTGCATGGCGCTGGTTTATAGGGTTAGCGCGCCCTCTTGGCAAGAGGCGTCGGCGAAAATCCGGCGCCTTTTTTGCCCATCAAAGGGAATTTGCCGCATCGTCGATATGTAATTGCACCTTGCGCATCCCGCGCCAGTTATTCGGGCGCAGTTTTCCCACGATATGCAGCTTCCCGGCACGCATCCCCTGCAGCAGGGTCGTCCCAAGGGCGGTATCGGCGCTGTTGAAAGAAATGGCCTGCAATTTACTGCCGGCATCATCTGCCAGTACACAGCGCACGTGTTTTTCGCCGACAATAGCCGAATCGATAATCCTGACATTGGCAAAGGCAAAGCGCGGCTCGGGATTGCCCGACCCGTAAGGCCCCGCCTGCCCCAGCAGTTCAACAAGTGCGATATCCGCCGCCCCTACCCCGAGACTGCCATCGATCCCGACAATGCGCGCGGTCGGCATGTCCTTTGACTGCGCGGCGATCCGGCTTTCCAGAAACGCTGCAAGTTCGGGTACCTTGTCTGAAGCGACCGTCAGCCCGGCAGCCATCTTGTGGCCGCCCCCGTTTATCAGCAATCCTGCCTGTTTGGCGGCAGTAACCACAGCACCTAAATCAAGGCCTGCGATTGAACGGCCTGAACCTTTACCCGTTCCGTCTTCGGTAAGCGCAATCACAAGGGCGGGTAGATTAAACCGCTCCTTAAGCCGGCTTGCGACAATGCCGATCACGCCCGGATGCCATCCGGTCGCGGCAACGGTCAGAACGGCGGTCCCGGGCTGGCCGGCAAGCTGATTTGCGGCCATTTCCTGCGCTTCATCAAGCACTTGTGTCTCAATTGCGCGGCGTTCGCTATTGTAACGCTCAAGTTCCGCCGCGATGGTCTGGGCCTGCGCGGGATCATCGGTGCTGAGCAGTTGCGCACCAAGTTCGGATCGGCCGACCCGGCCGCCCGCATTGATTCGTGGCCCCAGCACAAAGCCCGCATGATAGGCGGTCGGGGTTTCCTCGATACCCGCGATATTTGCCAATGCGTTCAGCCCCGTATTGCCACCCCGCGCCATCACCGCAAACCCCTGCCGCACAAGCGCGCGATTAACGCCGGTCAGCGGCACGACATCGCAAACCGTCCCAAGCGCGACGAGATCGAGCCACTGCATCAGATTGGGCTCAGCCGGGCCCGTAGCCCCGTAAAAGCCCCGCTCCCGCAGGGTGCGGTTGACCGCAACGGTGAACAGGAAAGCGACCCCGATCGCCGCAAGCTGTCCCTGCCCCGACAGGTCGTCCAGCCGGTTGGGGTTAACGATCGCATAGCCTTCGGGCAAGGCGGGTTCCGCCTGGTGATGGTCGAGCACGATGATATCAAGCCCGGCCTGCCGCCCGTCAGCCAGTGCTGCAAAGGCCGATATGCCGCAATCAAGGGTGATCACGAGCTTGACCCCCTGCTCCGCAAGCTGCGTCAAAGCGGCGCTGTTCGGGCCATAGCCTTCTGTCATTCTGTCGGGAATATAGACGGTTGGCGTCTGCCCCACTGCGCGCATAAAACGGTTTAAGAGTGCTGCAGAAGTCGCTCCATCGACGTCATAATCACCGAACAGCGCGACCTTCTCGCCAGCGCTTATCGCATCGGCAAGCCGTGCGGCCGCGCGGTCCATATCGATGAAAACCGAGGGATCGGGCAAACCGGCCTGGATTGTCGGATTGAGATAGTTTTCAGCCGCATCGGGGGTGATACCGCGGTTGCTCAGCACCTGCCCAACAATGTCTGGCACCCCGCAGCGTTGCGCGATGGCAAGCGCGCGCCGCAGATCATTGCCACGGGCCTGCCAGTATTGATCGAGAACCGAGCGCCTGACGCCCAAAACGGCTGTATCTTCCGTTGCGCCCATGGCCGGGTTTCAGCCCCTAGTCCGGTCGATGCACCATGTTGCATTTCGTGTGTCAAACTGGTGCATCATCTGTTGCACAATGTCGCAAACTGTTGCGCGGAACCGCCGCCGCAGCCGCATCGTTGCCGCACGGCCTCAAACGGGTCGCTAACCGCGGAATTTATCCTCACTGTCGTGCCGCGCCTTGACCCAGCGTACCGTGCCGGTCCGCGAGCGCATGACCACCGTATGGGTTGTCACCGATCCGTCGGCGGCGCGGTGAATGCCGTCCAGCATCGACCCGTCTGTGACGCCGGTCGCGGCGAAGATCACATCGCCCGCCGCCATCTCCTCCAGCGTGTATTTATGATCCGGGTCGGTGACCCCCATTTCGCGCGCGCGCTGACGCTGTTCGTCATTTGCGAAGACAAGCCGGCCCTGCATCTGCCCGCCGATGGCGCGCAGCGCGGCCGCCGCCAGCACCCCTTCCGGCGCGCCGCCGGTGCCGATATAGATATCGATGCCCGTACCCTTCTCGGTCGTTGCGATCACGCCAGCGACATCGCCGTCGGGAATAAGCTGAATCCGCGCGCCCGCCTTGCGGATACTGGCAATGATATCGGCATGGCGCGGCCGGTCGAGCACGCAGGCGGTAATTTCCTCCACCGCCACGCCCTTGGCGGCCGCGAGCAGGCGGATATTTTCCTCAGGGTCGCGATCGAGGTCGACAAGCCCGGGTTCAAAGCCGCCGCCGATGGCGATTTTTTCCATATACACATCGGGGGCGTTGAGCAGATTGCCTTTTTCGGCAAAAGCAATGACCGCCAGAGCGTTGGGCATCGATTTGGCGGTAATCGTCGTTCCTTCCAGCGGATCGAGCGCGATATCGAGCGCGGGCCCCTTGCCCGTACCGACCTTTTCGCCGATATACAGCATCGGCGCCTCATCGCGTTCGCCTTCACCGATAACGATAGTGCCTTCTATGTCGAGCTTGTTCAGCGCTGTCCGCATGGCATCGACCGCAGCCTGATCGGCGGCTTTTTCATCACCGCAACCGGTCAGCCGCGAGGCGGCAACTGCCGCCGCTTCGGTGACGCGTGCGATTTCCATGCTGAATACCCGGCTGAGCACCGGTTCCTGCTCTGACATGTTTTCTTCCCCTGTTGTGGCTGCGGCACCGCCGGGCATTGGCCGTGCCGGAACCGGACTTGTTAAAAACGTTCTATACGTATGACCCGCGGCCGTTCCGTTACCGGTTCAAGCGCGGTAATTTCGCGTAATACCCTGGTCATGCTGGCTTCTTCTGTCTTGTGGGTCAGCATGACGACAGGCACTGCCGCACCGGGGGCGCGGCCTCGTTGTATGATACTATCGATGGAAACGGAATGTTCCGCCATCACGGCAGTGATGCCCGCCATGGAGCCGGGCTGGTCAAGAACCGTCAGCCGCACATAATAGGCGCCCTGCCACAGATCCATCGGTCTGGCCGCCGCCTCTTCGAGTTTGCTGTAAGGCGTTGCAAAAGGCGGCATGGCAAGCCCGCGTGCAATATCCACGATATCGGCAATCACTGAAGACGCGGTCGGTTCCGCGCCCGCACCGGGCCCGACGAACATGGTTTGTCCGGCATAATTTCCCACCGCGACCACGGCATTGGTGACCCCGTTCACCTCGGCAATCGGTGTGCGGAGCGGGACAAGGCAGGGATGCACGCGCCGTTCGATACCTGTATCGGTGCGCCGCGCAAGCCCCAGCAATTTGATCCGATAGCCAAGCTCGCGGGCAAAGCGGATATCGCTTGCGGTAAGATCCTCGATCCCCTCGATGAATACGTCACCGAACTGCACCTGACAGCCATAGGCGAGGCTGGCGAGCAGGGTCAGCTTGTGCGCCGCATCGATCCCGCCAATATCGAAACTCGGATCGGCTTCGGCATAGCCAAGCTGCTGCGCCTCCGCCAGGACGGCGGCAAACTCCGCGCCATCCTCTTCCATCTTTGTGAGGATGTAATTGCAGGTGCCGTTGAGAATTCCATAGATCCGTTCAAAGCGGTTGGCGGCAAGCCCCTCACGCATCGCCTTGATCACAGGTATGCCGCCACAGACCGCCGCTTCGTAGCACAGCGTCCGATCCACCTTTTCGGCAAGTTCGGCCAATGCGCCCCCGTGGACAGCAAGCAACGCCTTATTGGCCGTAACGACATGCTTGCCACAACCCAGCGCGGTTTCGACAGTCGCCCGCGCCGGGCCGTCTTCGCCCCCGATCAGCTCCACCACGACATCGACATTATCGGCCTGCGCCAGCGCGACCGCATCGTCATACCAGGTGGCATCGGGCATATCGAAATCGCGCGGTTTGTTCCGGTCGCGCGCAGATATGGCGGTTACAGCGAGCGCCCGCCCGCATCGCTGGGTCAGCAGATCTTCCTGTTCGGACAAAAGCCGGATAACGCCACCGCCAACAGTGCCCAATCCGGCGATTCCAATACGTAATACGTCGCTCAAGAGGAACTCACTCTTTGCTGCAATGTGGGTGATTCGGTGCCCGTATCGCATTCGGCCAGAATTGTTCCTGCATTGGACAGGAACCGGCGGACATTGCGGGCCGCCTGCCGGATGCGCTGTTCATTCTCCACAAGGCCAATCCGCACATGGCCATCGCCATATTCGCCAAACCCCAGACCGGGTGCGACGGCGACATCGGCATGCTGCAGCAACAGCTTCGAGAACTGTAATGAGCCTAAAGGGCGAAACGGTTCAGGGATCGGTGCCCAGGCGAACATGGTCGCGGGCGGTGACGGAATGTCCCAGCCGGCGCGCGACATGCTGTCGACAAGGGTATCGCGCCGCGTCTTGTACACCGCACGGATTTCATCGACGCAGTCCTGCGGGCCGTTCAGCGCCGCAGTGGCAGCTACCTGGATAGGCGTGAAGGCACCATAATCGAGATAGGATTTGATACGCGTCAAGGCGCCGATCAGCTTTGCGTTGCCCGCCGCGAATCCGATCCGCCAGCCCGGCATGGAATATGTCTTGCTCAGCGAGGTGAATTCGACGGCCACGTCCTTTGCATGCGGTACCTGCAGGATCGATGGCGGCGGATTATCGTCAAAATAGATCTCGGCATAGGCCAGATCCGATAAAATGATGATGTCATGCTTGCGGGCGAAATCGACAATCTGTTCATAAAACCCCAGATCGACGACTTTCGCAGTCGGATTGGAGGGGAAATTGATCACCATGGCGGTTGGCGGCGGCACGCTGTGGCGCACGGCCCGCTCCAGGCCCGCGATAAAATCTTCCGCCGTTTCCCCGACCGGAACATGCCGCACCACCGCCCCTGCAATGATAAAACCATATGGGTGGATCGGATAAGATGGGTTGGGAACCAGTATCCCATCGCCCGGTGTGGTGATCGCCATCGCCAGATTGGCCAGCCCTTCCTTGGAGCCTAATGTCGCAATCACTTCGGTTTCAGGATCAAGGCTGACATTGAACCGGCGTTCGTAATAGGCCGCCTGGGCGCGCCGCAGGCCCGGTATCCCGCGCGAGGCGGAATAGCGATGGGTGCGGGGTTTTCTGACCGTCTCGATCAGCTTTTCGACGATATGGTCGGGGGTGGGCATGTCCGGATTGCCCATACCGAAATCGATGATATCCCGCCCGTTCGCCCGCGCCTGCGCCTTCAGCCGGTTTACCTCTTCAAAAACATAAGGCGGCAGACGTTTGATACGGTGAAATTCGAGATCCATCTTGTTTGATCTTACTTCGGTCGTCGTCAATTGAAGGTAACTGACAAACTAGTTTAAACGGTTTTGCAGCTTTCGCCACATCTGTGGTGAACACGGCCACATATGCGCTGAACGCAAAAGGACCCCGAACCGGGAATTTGCATCCCGGTCGTGCAGAAAGGCCCTGTCCGGCTGCCAGGCAGGCCGGATAATGACTCAGTTCAAATGCGGCACGCGGCCTATATAGGCCAGAATCCGCATCCGGCGCGACCTGAAATTTGCCAATTGCACCCATATATCGCGCGCTTGGGATGGTCGGGGCGAAAGCGCGGTCAAATGGTGCGCATCCGGTTATTCCAGATAAATCTCGGCCCGTCGGTTGCCGGCCTCACCGGCGGGCAGGGATTCCACGTAAATCGGTTCGCGATCACTCACTGCCTCCACCACGATGGCGTCGGGGGCAACGCCCGCGCGAATAAGCGCGTCGGCAACTGCGGTGGCGCGTTTTTGCGAAACTTTCCAGTTCGTCATCATCTGCTGAACTTCAGTCATGTTCTGCGTCCGGCTCGACGCATGGCCCACAACCCGGATAATTCCTCCACGCCGCTGATTGTATTTCTCTGCCGCCGCGCGAATTTTCTGCCGGTCCCGCTGATCAAGATTGGCCGAACCTGATTTGAAATAAATCGTTTCAATCAGCCCGGACGGCATGGCGGCAAATTGCGCAAGCGACGGTTGTTCTGCCATCTGCCAGCCGGGCTGGCCGGCAGCCGGAGCCTGAGTCTGGGCTTGCGCGGGCGGTTGCTGCCATTGTGCCGATGGTTGTTGCCCCTGGCGGTTCGGCGTCATCGGCGACTGCGCAAGCGGCGCCGGCGTCATAGCCGGCGGCCGGGCAGGTGGCGGCAGGGTTTCCGCTTCAGGTGTGCCGAGCGGTGGCACCTGCATGGCGGTGACCGGTGGCGGCATCTGCATGGGACGGGGCGGTTGCGGCGCTAGTCCTGACTGTGCAATCGGGGCGGAGGGCGGCAAGGGTAAAGGCTGCGCGGGCATCGCCGTGCCGGCAGGCGGTGTGTTTGCGCCATAATTCGGGGCGGGCGGGTATCCGGGCAGCTTTTGAACCGCCGGTGGTGTCGGTGCCTGCCCCGGCGGAACAGGGGCAGCCTGAGGAGCCGTGCCGGCAATAGCGGACCGGGTGTCCGATGCGGGCGGCGCAGGCCTTGCCGTTGCGATAGGCGGCGGCGGGGTTTGAAGCCCGCGGGGCACGGATGGCGGTTTCTGTGCCTTGACCGACGGCGGCGTAGCGGGCGCGGCTGTCGCCGGTGGCGCCACCGCAGGGGGTGATGGTGGCGGCGTTGTTGCGGCACCCGCAGGCGGGGTGATCGGCGCTTGCGCGACCGGCGGCTGCGGGACTGCCGGCACCTTGTTCACCTCGGGCACCGGGGGCGTGCTGGAAGGTGGCGCGGGCGGTATAACACGCGGTGGTGCGGCGGCTGCGATCTGACCGCCACGCAGGCTGTCATCGGTGTATTGCGGTGCGTCGGGTTCCGTCGTCTCCTGATTGTCCTGAGCCGGCGGCGTGGCCGCACGCAGCCCGGACGGTACCGCCGCGGCCTTTTTGCGCTCACGCGGATCGGGGACGACGCCCTCCTCATCGGCAATCAGGGGCGGCGGCAAAGGGCTGTCCGAATCATCGTCGCCGCCCAGCCCCTGCATCCAGCCGGTCGGGTTCGAACAGGCGGCCAGCATAAGTAAACAGCCTGCGGTGGCATTCAGGCCCAACCCCCGCCAGGTAAACAGGGTGCGCCATTTTGCCCCACTCGGAACGAAGGAAACTTGCATGGGAATACTGCTTTTTCCGTTTTTATTCATAGTGTTAGAAAGGGCTTTTAAGGGCCCGTTCACCCCTTCATTCAACTGCGGACGCCTTATCAGCCGAAGCAAAACTGCAGTGTTGTAACATTTCCGGGCTAGGAAATTATATTGTTAGCATGGAGTTTGCATGACCTTGCTCAGTTTCACTAGCATCAGACTGTCACCAACGAACGCACCTTATGACTGGTAATCGAATGGATCAACAAGCACCAGATAATCACGGTAATGCTACAGCGGAATTTGCCCGAAATATGGTCAAAGTCGCCGAGCGAAGCCAAAAATTAGTCAGCGAATTCGCCCGCAACCAGATGAATGGCGGCCAGTCCGGCCTGCCCCCGGAGCTGGCGGAGACAGGGCGGGCCCGTTCAGTGGCGGATGCGTTTATGGCCTTGCTGACGAATCTCGCAAGCAATCAGAAACGGGTGATGCAGGCGCAGCACGCCCTGCTCTCCTCCTATCTCGATTTATGGCAGAGCATGACAAAACGGCTGCTGGGCGAAACGGCTGGCCCCGTCATTGAACCGGCACGGGGCGACAAGCGGTTTCGCGGCGAGGAATGGACGAGCAATGTCGTCTTTGACTATATCAAGCAATCCTATCTGCTGACGGCCAACTGGCTTCTGGACACGGTGCGCGATGTCGAGGGGCTTGATCCGCATCAGGCCCGGCTTGTCGAATTTCACACCCGGCAGTTTGTCGATGCGATTTCACCCTCCAATTTTGTCCTGACGAACCCGGAAATCCTGCGCACCACGCTTGAAGAAAATGGCGAGAATCTGGTGCGGGGGCTTGAAAACCTGCTGGGCGATCTTGAACGCGGGCACGGCAAGCTTGCGATCCGCATGACGGATATGGAGGCGTTCGAAATCGGGCAGAATATCGCCGTTACGCCGGGCAAGGTCGTATATGAGAATGCGTTGATGCAGCTTATTCAATATACGCCGACGACCGACACGGTGTATGCGCGGCCGCTTGTCATCTTCCCCCCCTGGATCAACAAGTTCTATATCCTCGATCTGACGCAGGAAAAATCCTTCATCCGCTGGGCCGTCTCCAAAGGCTATACCGTCTTTGTCGTGTCCTGGGTCAATCCCGATGAAAAGCTGGCCCGGAAAACCTTCGAATCCTACATGACAGAGGGGGTTTATGCCGCGCTTGATGCAATCGAGGAAGCGACCGGCATGCGCGAGGTGAATGCCATTGGCTATTGCATCGGCGGCACCCTGCTCGGTTCGTCGCTGGCGCATATGGCGGCGCGCGGCGATGACCGCATCCGCAGCGCAACCTTCTTTGCCGCGCAGATGGACTTCAGTGAGGCGGGCGAGCTTGACGTCTTTATCGATGAACCGCAGCTGCAGGACCTTGAACGCAAGATGGACAGCGCGGGCGGCTATCTTGCGGCCAATGAAATGGCGCATATGTTCAACACCCTGCGCTCGAATGATCTGATCTGGTCTTTCGTGATCAATAATTATCTGCTGGGCAAGGACCCCGCGCCCTTTGATCTGCTTTACTGGAACAGCGATCAGACGAATATGCCCAAGCAGATGCATCTGTTCTATCTGCGCGAATGCTATCTTGAGAATAATCTCGCCAGGGGCCGGATGAAACTGGGGGGCGAGACGCTCGATCTGCACAAGGTGAAGATCCCGGTCTATCTGCAATCCTCCCAGGACGATCATATCGCGCCTTACCGCTCGGTCTATAAGGCGACAAGGCTTTTTGGCGGCAAAAACCGGTTCATCATTGCAGGATCGGGACATATTGCCGGGGTGATCAATCCCCCCTCCGCCAGGAAATACTGCCACTGGACGAATGACGCCCTGCCCGATGATGTCGAGCAATGGTTCGACGAGGCAACACAGCATCCCGGCTCCTGGTGGGATGACTGGCATAAATGGCAGTCGCGCAAATCCGGCAGGAAAGTGCCCGCGCGGCAACCCGGCGACGGCAAGCTGCCGGTGATCGAGGATGCGCCGGGCCGTTACGTCAAGGTGAAGGGCACCTGAAGAGTGCGCAAGGCGCGGACGGGCCCCTTTTTCCGGGCCCGCCGCGCAAAATCACAGATCAGGGAAACAGGGCTTCCTGAGCAAGCCCGGTTTCCTCGGACCAACCGAACAGGAGGTTCATATTCTGCACCGCCTGCCCGGATGCGCCCTTCACAAGATTATCGATCACCGAGACAAGGATCAGCCGCCCGGGCCGCCGGTCTTCAACCGCGCCGATCAGCACATGGTTCGAGCCACGCACATGCCGGGTCGCGGGCACCGTACCGAATGGCAGCACGCGCACGAAATATTCCCCGCCATAATGTTTGTCCAGGGCGGCATGGGCATCGGCCGCCGACACGCCATCGGCAAGCGTTACATAGATCGTCGACAGGATACCGCGGTTCATCGGGATCAGATGCGGCGTGAAAGCCGGCATGACGTCGGTGCCTGCCGCGGCGCTCAATTCCTGATCGAGCTCGGCGGAATGGCGATGGCTGGCAACACCATAAGCGTGGATTGCTTCGCTCACTTCGGCAAACAGGCTGCCTTCCTTGAGCCCGCGCCCCGCGCCGGTCACCCCCGATTTGGAATCGATCACCACCTCGCCGGGCGCGATCAGCTTCTGCGCGAAAAGCGGTACAAGCGGCAATAGCGCACTTGTGGGATAGCAACCCGGACAGGCGATCAGCCGGGCCTTGGCGATCTGCGCGCGGTAAAGCTCGGTCAGCCCGTAAACCGCCTCATCCTGAAGCACGGGCGCGCGATGGGGATGGCCGTACCATTGCGCATAGGCGTCAAGATCGGCGAGCCTGAAGTCGGCCGACAGATCGATCACTTTCTTGTCGGTGGGGATCGCTGCGATCACTTCCTGCGTCGTGCCGTGCGGCAGGCCGCAGAAAATCACATCGAAATCATCCCAGTTGAGCGCGTCGATCGTGGTAAGCGGCGGCAGGTCAAGTCCGGCCAGATGCGGATAGACCGCGCCATAGCTCTCCCCCGCCTTGCGGTCGGCGGTGATCGCGCCGATCCGCGCTTTGGGGTGGTGTGTCAGCAGACGCACAAGCTCGGCGCCTGTATAGCCGCTTGCACCCAAAATCGCGATATTGACCTGCTCAACCATGATATCGATCCTCACATAACAAAAGGGCGCCCGCCCGGACGCCCTTTATACCGAAAAAGCTGTTGCGGTTAACGTTTGGAGAACTGGAAGCTGCGGCGGGCTTTGGCGCGGCCGTATTTTTTCCGTTCCACGACACGCGAATCGCGGGTCAGGAAACCACCCTGACGTAATGTCGGGCGCAGCCCCGGCTCGTAATTGGTCAGCGCTTTGGAAATGCCGTGGCGCACGGCGCCCGCCTGCCCGGACAAACCACCGCCCTTGACGGTGCATTCCACATCGAACTGATCGGCGCGCTGCGTCACCTCAAACGGTTGACGCAGGATCATCCGCAGCACCGGACGGGCAAAATAAACCTCGATGTCGCGGCCATTCACGCTCACCCGGCCGTTGCCCGGCTTGATCCAGACACGCGCAATGGCATTTTTCCGTTTGCCGGTCGCATAGGCGCGGCCCTGCGCGTCAATCTGCGGTTCCGCCATGATGATCTGGGTTTCTTCCGGCGCTTCCGCGCTGACTTCCGCCGCAGTCTCTTCCTGCTTTTCGGCCAATGCGTCCTTCAGGTCTTCAAGACCTTTCTTTTCTTCCGCCATGATTTTACTGATCCCTTGCGTTCTTGGCATTCATCGAACGGAAATCGACTTGTTCGGGCGATTGCGCCGCATGCGGATGCTCGGTCCCGGCATAAACGCGCAGATTACTGAGCTGTTGCCGGCCAAGCGGACCACGCGGCAGCATCCGCTGCACAGCCTTGGTCAGCACCCGTTCGGGATGCGCGCCGTCAAGGATCTGATGCGCCTTGCGTTCCTTGATGCCACCGGGATAGCCGGTGTGCCAGAAATAGCTTTTGTCGTTGCGCTTGCGGCCGGTCAGCTTGACCTTGTCCGCATTGATCACGATCACATTGTCGCCGCAGTCAAGATGCGGTGTATACATCGGCTTGTGTTTGCCCCGAAGCCGCGTGGCGATAAATGCCGCCAGCCGGCCGAGCACAATATCTTCCGCGTCGATGAGCAGCCATTTCTTCTCAATATCGGAAGCTTTGGCGGAATAGGTTGTCATTACGTTTCTCCAAGACCCTCGATCCCATGGGGAATGGCGGCGGAGTATCGTCAAAAAACCGCTGATGTCAACATTATTATTCTGGAATTATCGCACAAAAACAAATAGTTATAAATACGGTAATATAATACCCCATCGTCCCCTGTCGATCCAGCCCCGGGGCAGTTGTGGTTCCGTCCTCAATTCGCCGATTTGATCCGCGCCGTATTTGCCCTAGACTTGCAGCCATGCATGTTGCCGCTAACTTCGGGGAGAGTTCATGGCCAGCTATTCAGACGCGTTTCTGGCACAGATCTTCGCAGCCACCCGTCATATCGCGGTTGTCGGGGCCAGCCCGAAATCACATCGCCCCAGCTTTGGCGTCATGCGTTTCCTGATTGAGCGTGGATTTGAGCTTTATCCGGTCAATCCGGGCGTTGCCGGACAACGGATTCTCGACCGGCCTGTTTATGCCGGACTGAGCGATATTCCGGTGCAGATCGATATGGTCGATATTTTCCGCCAATCTGATGCGGTCGGCCCGATTGTCGAGGACAGCATCGCGATCGGCGCAAAATTCATCTGGATGCAACAGGGTGTCATCAATGTACAGGCCGCGACGAGGGCGGAAGCGGCGGGACTGGCGGTCGTGATGGACCGGTGCCCGAAAATCGAACTGCCGCGTCTTGCCCCTTTACTGCGCGGTGAGGCGAACTGATCCCGCTGTCAAACTGTCATCCGCCCAGAGTACGCTCTGCGTCCGGAACAGCATCGGCCGCGCAGGCACAACCGCCCGCAGAATGTCTTGACCGCAAGGAACCAACAGATCGTCTTGATCGCAAGGAAAATGAAAGCTGAAGGAAAACGCCCATGACTGACTATGGATTCGATACATTATCCGTGCATGCGGGTGCGGCCCCCGATCCCACGACCGGCGCGCGTGCAACCCCGATCTATCAGACGACATCCTATGTGTTCGAGGATGTGGATCACGCCGCCGCCCTGTTCAATCTGGAACAGTTCGGCAACATCTATTCGCGGCTCGGCAATCCGACCAACGCGGTTCTTGAAGACCGCATCGCCGCGCTTGAAGGCGGCAGCGCGGCGCTGGCGGTGGCATCGGGCCATGCCGCGCAGTTGATCGTCTTTCATACTCTGATGTTTCCGGGCGATGAATTCGTCGCCGCCAACAAGCTGTATGGCGGATCGATGAACCAGTTCGCCCATGCCTTCGCCAAGATGGGCTGGCATGTAAACTGGGCCGATGCCAGCGATCCTGAAAGCTTCCGCGCCGCCATCACACCGAAAACCAAGGCGATCTTTATCGAAAGCCTGGCCAATCCCGGCGGCATGGTCTGCGATATTGCCGCAATCGCCGCAATCGCGGATGAAGCCGGTATCCCGCTTATTGTCGATAATACCCTTGCAACCCCCTATCTCTGCCGGCCGCTTGATCACGGGGCGCATATCGTTGTGCACAGCGCCACGAAGTTTCTGGGCGGGCATGGCAACTCTATCGGCGGGCTGATCGTCGATGGCGGCCGGTTCGACTGGTCGAACGGCAGTTTTCCCACCTTGTCTGAACCCAATGACAGCTACCATGGCATGAAACTGTATGAGACATTCGGCGAGATTGCATTTGCGATTGCGTGCCGCACATTGGGGCTTCGGGATCTGGGCCCTGCCCTGTCGCCGATGAATGCCTTCCTGTTGCTGACCGGCATCGAGACATTGCCACTGCGGATGCGCCGGCACTGCGACAATGCGCTGCAGGTCGCACGCTTTCTTTCCGGACATGAGAGCGTAGAATGGGTTTCCTATGCCGGACTGCCCGACAGCCCCTATCACGCACTCGCTCAGACATACCTGCCGCAGGGTGCGGGTGCCGTCTTCACCTTCGGCGTCAAAGGCGGTTATGCCGCGGGAACGAAACTGGTCAGTCAGGTCAAACTTTTGAGTCACCTTGCAAATGTCGGCGATACACGTAGCCTGATCATACATCCGGCATCTACCACCCATCGCCAGCTTGAGGAGGAAGAGGCTATTGCTGCGGGTGCGGGGCCGGAGGTTATCCGGCTGTCAGTCGGGATCGAGGATCCCAAAGATATCATTGCGGACCTGACGCAGGCCTTGTCGGATCTGTAGCGCCGCGGTTGTGGCGTTTTGTGTTTTCAGCCGCCGAAACGGTATGCCCGGCATGGATTGTATCGTCTAAGAGAGTAAGTGGTATTGGCTAAGAGGTATGTCTGGCTGTTGGGTGGCGGTGTCATTGGCATCGCTGTGCTTGCCGTCCTTGTTCTGCTTGTCACGGATAACGGGAATGACACGCAACTGATCGCCAGCGGCCGCATCGAGGGGCGGCTGACGACGCTGAGCGCCAAATCGCCCGCCGATGTCGATGAAATCTTTATCGATGAGGGAATGTATGTCGAGCGTGGCCAGCCACTTGCGCGGCTGGACAATCCCACGCAACGGGCGCGGGTCAATGCGGCGGGCGAACAGCTTGCCTCCCTGCGCAGAAAACAGGAAGGGCTGACGATCGAGCTTGCGGCACTGGAACGCCAGGCCGCATTGCAGATCGAGCAGGCAAAGGTTGCCCTGACCGAGGCGAAATCCCGCGTTGCCCGGGCAAAAGCCGATTACGCACAGGCTGAGCGCGATCTCGAACGCTATCAGAAACTGGCGCAGACCAATGTTGTCTCGCAGCAGCGACTGGAAGAGGTACGGCTGCGTGAAACGATGAGCTTCGAAGGGCTGAAGGAAACCGAGGCTGTGCAGAACCGGGCACAGAAGGCGCTTCAGCTTGCCGCGTTGCAGAATGACTTTATTGCCGCCAAACGTGCCGAACTGGCCGCCCTGGTCAACGAAATCGGGCGCGCCGAAGCGGTGCTTGCGGAGCAGTCATCCTATGTCGAAGCATTCGATATCGACAGCCCGCTGGCGGGCACCATCCTGGCGCGGATGATCGAAACGGGCGAACGTGTGAATGCGGGAACGCCACTTTTCACACTGGTTGACCTGGATAAGCTGTATGTGAAGGTCTATATCCCCGAACCCGATATCGGCAAAATCACTCTGGGTCAGCCGGCCCGAATTCGGGTAGATTCGCATCCCGACCAGCTTTTCAAGGCGAAAGTCAGCAAAATTGCACAACAAGCTGAATTTACGCCTAAAAATGTCGAAACGCGAGAGGAGCGCGTCAAGCTTGTCTTTGCGATTGAACTGTCGCTGTCGGAAAATCCACAGGGAATTCTGAAGCCGGGCATGCCCGCTGACGGTATTATCGAACTGGCGACAGCCCGCACAGATGAAAACCCGAATTGACAGTCAGTGTCTGAGGCACCGGGGCGAAAATCCCGCCGGGATATGATCGCGCACCGACAGAAGGGTTGCTATGCTGTCCATGCCAGAATGTTCGGAAAACCACCCGTCCCCGCCGACAGATAACGCCGCACATGAGGCCGGCATGCCCGAAGCCGTCATTGCGGTCGATAATCTGCATAAAAGTTATGGCCGGAAACGGGTCAAGGCGGTCGATGGGCTGTCATTCACCGTGCAGAAGGGGCAGATTTTCGGCCTGCTCGGCCCGGATGGCGCGGGCAAGACAAGCGTCATCCAGATCCTTGCGGGTGTATTGCGCGCCAATCGCGGCGCGGCGCGCATTGCAAATCTCGATTGCAGACGCGCCCCTGAGCGTGTCAAGCGGCTGATCGGCTATATGCCGCAAGGCCTTGGCCTGAACCTGTATGACAGCCTGTCGGTTGCCGAGAATATCGAATTTTTCCGCCAGCTCCGGCAGGTGCCCGCCGACCGGTTCTATGAAAATCGCGATCGCCTGCTGGATATGACCCGGCTGTCGCCCTTTCTGGATCGGTCCGCGGGCAATTTGTCCGGCGGCATGCGGCAAAAGCTGGCGCTGATCTGCACCCTGGTTCATCTGCCCGATATTCTCCTGCTCGATGAGCCGACGACCGGGGTCGATCCGGTTTCGCGACGTGATTTCTGGACGATCATTCACGATCTGGTGGCCGAACGGGAGGTAACTGTCTTGCTGACCACCTCCTACATGGATGAGGCGGAGCGCTGCCATCAGGTGGCACTGATGCATGCGGGGCGGCAGATCGCAAGTGGCGCGCCCGAACAACTTGTTTCCGAGATGGGGGCGGTCAATGTGGCGCTGCGCTGTGCGGCGCCTGAACGGCTGCTTACCCTCGCCCGCTCATGGCCCGAGGTCGAAAGTGCCGCCCTGTTTGGCAGCGATGTGCGGTTGATGCTGAGCGATCCCGAATTCGATCTGGAAGGGGCTTTGCAGGCGGCGGGCATCGACGACTTTACGCAGCGGCGCAGCCCGGCGGGCCTTGAAGAGGTTTTCGTGCATGCGCTGCGACAGCCCGAAAATGACCCGGACGGGCGGTCAGATCGCCATAGCTCTGGCCGGGCACAAACCAATGAGGGGGAGAACGGGCTGAGCCTGCGCAAATCCGCCAGACCGGGCAGCGATGGCGAACATGCGGTCGTGACGGAGGGGCTGACCTGCCGGTTTGGCGATTTCACTGCGGTCGACGCGGTCAGCCTGTCCGTCCGGCGCGGCGAGATTTTGGGGTTACTCGGCCCGAACGGGGCAGGCAAGACAACACTCATCAAAATGCTGTGCGGCTTGCTGCCCCCCAGCGACGGGCGGGCCGAAGTGGCCGGAAATGAGGTGGCGCATGCGGCGCACCCGTTGCGCTTTGAAATCGGCTATATGTCGCAACGTTTCTCGCTGTACCGGGATTTGCCCGTCGACAGCAATCTGAAGCTCAGTGCCGGGCTTTACGGGATCGCGCCGGCAGAGCGTGCGGCGCGGATCGATCAGCTCCTGTCGGAACTTGAACTGGCATCTTACCGCGACCGGCTGACGAAATCCCTGCCGCTGGGGATCAGGCAACGGCTGGCGCTGGCCAACGCCCTGCTGCACAGCCCGTCCATCCTGTTCCTTGACGAGCCGACTTCAGGGGTCGATCCGATCGCAAGACGGCGCTTCTGGAATGTTGTGCATCTGCTCGCCCGGCGCGAGGGGGTCACCGTCATCGTGTCGACCCACTATATGGACGAGGCCGAACATTGCGACCGGTTGGGCTTTATGCAGCAGGGGCGGCTGATCGCGCTCGACACGCCGCAGGCGCTGTCTGAGCAGGCCGAACAGAAGGCCGGGCCGCTTGTCACGGTCCGTTGCGATGATTTTTCGCACTGTTTCACTGTCCTGCGGCAAACCTTCCCCGCGGCGATGCTGCATGGCCGGCGCATCCAGTGGCAGTCGGAAGAACCCGAGCGCGATACGGAAAAAGCACGCAACCTGCTTGCCGGGATCGCACCGCAGGCCCGCATCGACAGCCAGCCCCTGTCGATGGAGGAGACATTTGTCAGCTTCCTTGGCTTTGACAGGCAAACCGATGTTTAGCCGCACCCTCGCGATTGCCCGTAAAGAGCTGCGCGAGCTGTTGCGCGATCCGGTCTATCTCGGGCTTGCATTCATCGTACCCGTTATATTGATGCTGCTGCTCGGTTACGGGCTGAGCATGGATGTCAAACATCTGCCGATCATGTTTGTCGATCAGGATCAGACACCGGTCAGCCGCGATTATATTGACGGCTATATTCATTCCGAATATTTCGAACTGGTCGGGGTTACAACCGAACCGCGCGCGGCTGAATCGCTGCTGCGTCGGGGAACTGCCCGCACCATCATCGAGATTCCGCCCGATTTCAGCCGTAAATTGCTGGCCGGCGAGGAAGTGGCGCTGGGGGTGACGGTGGATGGTTCCTTCCCGACGCGCGGCGCCGTTGCGATGGGATATGTCAGCGCGGTCAACGCAGCCTATAACCAGACGCTTATCGAGGAATTTCTGAGCGCCCGCGGGCTGCGCGATGCCATGATGTCGCCGGTGCAGATGGCCTTGTCGGTCTGGTACAATCCCTCGCTTGAAAGCAAGAATTTCGTCGTGCCGGGGGAAATGGTCATCATCCTGATGCTGTTTCCCGCGTTGCTCGGGGCGCTGCTGATCGTGCGCGAGCGGGAAATGGGTACGATCTTCAACCTGTTCGCAGCCCCCGTCCGCCGGTGGGAGATTATCGCGGGCAAGGCGCTGCCCTATATCGGGGTGGCGTTTCTGGATTATCTCATCCTGTTCGTCATGAGCGTCTATCTGTTCCAGGTACGTTTTATCGGCAGCTTTCTTGTGGTGACGGGGGGCGCACTGCTTTATTCAGCCTGCACGATCGGGGTGGGACTTCTGATTTCGATCTTCACCCGCAGCCAGCTTGCCGCGATGCTGCTGACCTTTCTTGTTACCGTCACCCCGGCTGTCAATTTTTCGGGCTTTCTTGCGCCGGTCGCCAGTCAGGACGCGATTGGCCAGTTTATCGCGCAACTCATTCCCGCCACCTATTTCATGGAAATCGTACGCGGCAGTTTCCTCAAGGGGCTGGGCTTTGCCGCTTATTGGGGCGATCTGCTGACGATGGCGGGCTATACGGCGACGATTTACGCGATTGCCTGGGCCGGGCTGCGCAAGAGGATCGGCTGATGCTGTCCCGTCTGTCCGCCATGATCGGCAAGGAGTTCGGCGAGCTGCGCCGCGATCTCCCGATTTTACTGATCCTGTTATGGGGCTTTACCGGTATAATTTATTCCGCCGGTCATGCGATTTCGATGGAAATCCGCAACTATCCGGTCGTCGTCTATGACATGGCGCAAAGCCGGACCAGCCGGGAGCTGCTGTCGCGCCTGCAAGAGCCCTATTTCAAGATCGTCGCGCAGCTGCGCAGCGAGGATGCGGTGGTGCGGTATCTCGATCAGGGCAAGGCAAGCCTTGCGATCATCATCCCGCCAGAATTCGAACGGCGCATCAATGCGGGAGAACAGGCGCAGTTCCAGACACTGTCCGATGGTACCTTGTCGATGTCCGCCACGATCGCGGGCGCGCATATCGCAACGATCGCCAGTGAGTTCGGGCTGGAACTGCTCAGCCGCACATCGCCGATGCAGGCGGGCGCGCTGACCGCCCTGCCCCGGGTCGATGCGCGGATCCGCGTCGCTTACAACGCCAATCTCGTCAATGCCTGGTTTTCGGCAATGCTGGAGCTGTTCAATATTACCACCATGGTGGCCGCGTTGCTGACTGCCGCGGCCATGGTGCGCGAGAAGGAATATGGCACGCTGGAACAATTGCTGGTCAGCCCGCTGCGCCCCGCGGAGCTGTTTATCGCCAAGGTCATCCCGACGGTCGTGATCGTGCCGCTGCTGGCATTGGGATCGCTCTTTGTCATTCTGCAGGGCGTTTTCGATGTGCCGATCCGGGGGTCCATCCTGCTGTTCTATCTGGTGTCGCTTGTTTATGTGTTCGCGGCGGCAAGCCTTGGGCTGGCGATTGCGGTAATGTCACGTAATGTGGCCCAGGCGATGATGATCCTGCTGTTGTTCCTGTTTCCGATGATGTTTCTGTCGGGTGCCTTTACCCCGCCTGAAAGCATGGCGAGCTGGATGCGTTATGCGAGCCTGATTTCACCGATGCGCTATTATCTCGATTTCGGTTATCAGGTGCTTTTCAAGGGCAACGGCCTGGCTGAAATCTGGCACGATATTCTGGGTATCTTCGCTGTTGGCGGCGTGATGTTCGCGATCGCGGTCTGGCGCTTCCGCAGGCTCATCCCCTGACATGCGTCACTGTACGGATGGCGCGCCCGCTCAGTCAGCGTCTTGCGGAAACGGGCGTGGTTGTGTGTCCGGCCTCAACAGATCGAAATTGCCGCCGGTTGGCTCGCCCTTCATCGCCGCAGCGAGATCGCGCATCAGAATGCCGGACGCGGCCACCGAATAATGCAGTGGGTCCCAGTAATTTTCGTCCCGCATGGTGAACCCGCTTGCAATCAGGAAATCGGCGACGCGGGTATTGGGAATGTCAGCCGCCAGCCGCGCAAGCCGTTGTTTGCAGGCCTGCCATTCCCGCCCCGGAATACGGTCGGCCAAAGGATGCTGCGCCCGGTGATAGGGGGCGAAGAACAGCAGCTTCCGACTGTCTTCGGGCAAGCCGCGCAACACCTCTTCCAGCATCGGATGAGTGGGAAAGTTCAGCGCGCCGGGGTCGAATTCGTCGCCCGCCTTGGGCGCATCGGCATTCAGCTTGCGCATTTTCACAAGCGATTGCCGGACCTTGGCCAGATCATATTCAGACGGATCGGGCAGAAAATCGGTATAGCCGTCACGCCCGTATTTTACCTTGCGTATCCCCAGCATCGTTGCCAGTTGCCGCCCGGTCTGCTCCAGCGTGAAGAAATCGAAATGATGCAGCAGATCGTTCCAGCGGTTTTTGTCATACATCCATTCTGGAAACGGGCGCGGCGTGTATTTCTCAAAGCTGTCACCTGTGCCGCACCAGACAAGATCGATACCCATAATCAGAAATTTCATGTCCGGGTGATGCCGGCCGAACAGGTCCAGTATCCGGTATTGTTCATAGGCCGTTGCGCTGTTCATCGCCAGATTGACAAATTTGCCACCGAGCAGATCATCCAACCCCTCTGGGCGCAGTAATCGGCTGGTTGAGGTGCCGATAATCGCACTGTCAAAGCGATCTGACCGTGCCAGTGCGGGAAATGAAAATCGCGCATTCGAGGAGATGGGCACCCGTTCAAGGGGCGGGGAAACCGGCAAGGTGTCAAACGGATCGACGATGATAACGAGCGCCATGATCACAAGGGCGAGCACCGCCGCACCGCCAAAGAACCAGCGCGCGGTTTGCCGCCACTTGCGACGATCGCCAGGCTGATCGGATGATGGATCAGAACTGGAAGTAGATGAACTCACTCTGAAGTCCCCCGCCGATCAGTAAAATCATGCCCACAAGCGCTATCGCGGCCATCAACCCCGCCCACCGGGAGGGGCGCAGCCGGTCGAGAACGAATTTCTGGCTGGTCGGGCCGACAAGCGCGGCAATGCCGCCGGCAATCAGCACCGCCACAACCAGCGGGCTGTCGATAGGTGTACCGCCACTCCCATGCAGGCCGAACCAGGATTGATAAATCGACCAGGTCGCCGCGAAATCCTCTGTCCGGAACAGGACCCAGGACGCCATGACAAACCCCGTCGTGCAAAACCAGCCAACCAGCGCCGGCATGCGCAGGCCAAACCGCCGCCACAGCCCGTTTATCCCGACCGCAAGCCCATGCGCCCCGCCCCACACCACATAGCTCCATGCGGCCCCGTGCCACAGCCCGCCAAGCAACATGGTCAGGAAAGCGTTGCGCATCTGGATCAGTATTCCACCTCTGTTACCCCCAAAGGGGATATAGAGATAATCGCGCAGGAACCGGCTCAGCGTCATATGCCAGCGGCGCCAGAAATCCTGTATTGAGGTGGCGCGGTACGGCGCATTGAAATTGATCGGCAATAAAAAGCCGAACATCAGGCCAAGCCCGATCGCCATGTCCGAATAGCCGGAAAAATCGAAATAAAGCTGCAGGTAATAGGCATAGGCGGCAAGCCATGCCTCTCCCAGATTGAGGGTGCCGCCATCGAGTACGCGATTGAACATCGGGCTGCCAAGCCGTGCAGCGACATCGGCGATCAGTACTTTTTTGCCAAGCCCCACAAGAAACAGCATACCGCCGCGCACAAGCCGTTCTTCCAATCCGGGGCGACGCGGATCAAGGCGGAATTGCGGAATAATTTCGTTATGCCGAACGATGGGACCTGCAACAAGCTGGGGAAAAAATGAGACAAACAGAAGATATTCGCGGAACCCGTGTACAGAAACCGCCTTGCCGTCCTGTGCCGCGCGATGCAGATCGACCGCATAGGAAATTTGCTGGAAAGTGTAAAAGCTAATCCCGAGCGGCAGGATGATACCGATGGGCGCATCCGACCACAGACCGAAAACCGCCAGCGTTCCTGTGACGAAATCGGCATATTTGAATATTCCGATCAACAGCAGATTGAAAATTACCGCGAGCACAGGCAATGAGCGATGCGCCTCCGCCCCGCCACCGCTGCGCGCGAACCAGCGCAGCAGCAGCCAGTTGCCAATCGCCGAGCCGAGCAGCAAGGGCAAAAAGCGGATATCCCAATAGCCATAGAAAATCAGGGACGCCGCGATCAATGACCATTGCCGCGGACGGTCATGGGCCGCAAGCCCGTAATAGACAAGCAGCGTGGCCGGCACGAACAGCAATATGAATATTTCGGAGTTGAACAGCATGAAGTGCCACTACACCGCAAGCTCGCCGGCAATGCGCATGCGGGCGACCCCTTCATCGAAGCTGATCGGGGTAAAGCCGAGCCGCCGGGCCGCGGGCGCGACATCAAAATTCTTGTCCTCTGCCAGACGTTGCACCTCCTCGGGGCCGATTGTCGGCAGAAAGGGCAACAGGCCAGTTACTGGCGCCGCAAGCCGCAGCAAAGCCACCGGAACCGGCAATATGCGGGGCCTGCGCCCGATTGCCTGCCCGCAAACCGTGACAATCTCGCGATAGGATAATGGCTGCCCGCCGGGCAGGATCAATGGTGCGCTGCCGATATTCTCGCAGGCCGCGATGCAGGCGGCGCGCGCCACATCATCGCGGTGAACCGGCTGCATCAGCGCCTGCCCCCCGCGCGGCAGGGGAATAACCGGCAGGCGGCGGATCAGGCCCGAAAGCCGCCGGATATTATTGTCCTGCCCGCCATAAATCATTGTGGGATGAAGGATCAGCCCGTTTATGCCGGCTGTGTGGTGCGCGGTTTCGGCGTCAGTGACTTCTGCCGCCTTCCGGTCCGGAAACCGTGTGAATTTCCGCGTCGATCCCAGGGTAATGAGACGGGTTCGGGGCGACGGCAACGCGGCAATGATATTACGGGTATAACGCGCATGCGCGGCATTGATCACGCAATCGATATCCTGCAACGCCGCCTGAAGCGGTGCTACCTCGCCGCCTGCATCGGC
The DNA here is from genome assembly GCA_947258435.1 of uncultured Alphaproteobacteria bacterium. Classification (GTDB taxonomy): domain Bacteria; phylum Pseudomonadota; class Alphaproteobacteria; order UBA11222; family UBA11222; genus CALAQW01. The sequence continues at coordinate 299,514 of CAMYID010000013.1, read as the reverse complement.
GGTACGGAAAAGGGTTCGTGCGTGCCCGTCCGTTATTGGCGCGGGTGCGCGCGCGATTGTGACAACCGTGTAGCCCGCATCAAGCAATCGCCCTGCAATAACCCGTCCGGTATTGCCGGTGCCACCGATGACGGCAATTTTCTTCAGATTAGAATTCATCAATCAAACTGGTAAAAAACTTAACTAATGAAAGCCGAGGCAAGTTTTGCATTTGATCGGTGCCCCTCACATACTGCGCTCTCGAACATCACAACAATCAGACATGTGACACTTTTCAAATGCTGCCGGCATTTTTTTCGTCTCTTCTCGTTCAGGCTGGCGCTTTCGCCCTATCGCTGTATAGCGGGTTCAAAAATAGACGTCAGTTTTTTTGGTGGCTGCTGGCGCTTGTCGCGGCCGCCTTGTTGATCAATACCCTTGCCATTCTGCATATTGACCGCGGTGCGGCGATTTTTTCAGGCCCTTCATCTTTTCTTTATGCGGCGCTGTATCTTGTTGTTTCAGCGGGCATTTTCGCGCTTGTCATACAATTAAGGCGGTCGATTCCGGAAACGGATGACGCGGCATCCGACATGCTTTCGCAACTGTCGGGCATTCTTGAGACATCCCCCATACCTTTTGTTGTCGCGCGTCTGGCCGATACGCGGATCGTTTACGTCAATCCCGCCGCCTGCCGCTTGTTCGGGGCAACACGGGAACAGATTCTGGGGGTCGATGCCAGCCGCTTCTTTCCCGATCAGGACGAATTCGAACAGCGTGTCGCAACCGTGCGCCAAAACGATTCATATGCGCATCAGGATATGACCTATATGACGTTTGCAGGCCAGCCGCTTTATGCGCGCAGTTCGGGCACAAAGCTGACGATTGATAATGAGGACCATTTGCTGACCTCGGTCATCGATGTTTCGACCGAGAAGCAGGCGGAAATGAATCTGAAAGAGAGTGAAGAGAAGTTTCGCGCACTCTTTTATCAGTCAGTGGTCGGAATACAGACATTCAGCCCTGAGGGCCGGATTGAAGCTGTCAATCCTGCATTCGAGAAATTATGGGGTGTCACATTCGACCAAATTCGCAATTACAATATTCTGAAAGATGAGCAAATCCGGGCGATTGAGGGCGCCGAAATCGATAGCCTGTTCGCCGGGGAAGCATTGGTCGATTTCCCCACGATCAGCTATGAGATGACTATCCCTGGCGTGCCATTAAAAGTCACGCGGACCATTTCGCCGCGGGCTTTTTCGATCAAGAATGAACGCGACGAGGTCATGCAGATCGTTGTCATGCATCTGGATATGACCGATCAGGCGCAGGCAGAAGAACAGCTCAAGCAGGCACAGAAAATGGAGGCGTTCGGGCAGCTTACCGGCGGTATTGCCCATGATTTCAATAATCTGCTGGCGGTCATTCTCGGCAATCTGGATCTTGCGTCGGATCGGTACCGCCACGAGGCTGATCTTGTACGGCTGCTTGAACCTGCCATCCGCGCCAGTGAACGTGGCGCAGAGCTTGTGCAGCAATTGCTGGCCTTCTCGCGTCGGCAGCCGCTGCAACCCCGCCCGATCAGGCTTGAGGAAAATGTCCTCGATATGATCGGTATCCTTCAGCGAACCCTGGGGGAGTATATTGAGATTGAGACACAATTCGGTGATGGCGATACGGAATGTCTGGCCGATCCCGCCCAACTGGAAAGCGCCCTGCTTAATCTGGCTGTAAATGCCCGTCACGCCATGCCGGAAAAAGGCAAACTGACGATCGAGACCGCGGAAGTCTGGCTGGACGAAGCCTATGCAGCCGAGCGGGCCGAAGTCGTGGCCGGGCCTTATGTGATGCTGGCGGTCAGCGATACCGGCACCGGGATGTCCCCCACTGTTCTGGCGCAGGCATTCGATCCGTTCTTTACGACCAAGGGAAGCAGCGGAACCGGGCTTGGGCTCAGCATGGTATATGGCTTTGCAAAGCAATCTGGCGGGCATGTCGCGATTTACAGCGAGCAAGGCCACGGCACGACAGTCAAGCTGTATCTGCCCAGGGCTGCTGCGGAGAAGGAAATCGCATCTGTTGCGACCAGCGAAAATTCGGTTGCGATCGCGGGAACCAGACTGCTTGTCGTCGAAGATGACAGCGATGTGCGCGAGCTGGCCAAAACCCTGCTTGTCAGTATGGCATGCCATCCGACGGTAACCGCATCCGGCGCGGACGCGTTGAAAGCGCTTGAACAGTCAGGCCCGTTCGATCTGCTGCTGAGCGATGTCGTGCTGGCCGGCGGGATGAGCGGCGTGGAGGTTGCCCGTGAGGCCAAGCGGCGGCAGCCGGGCATCAAGGTGTTGTTCATGTCAGGCTATACCGAGAATGCGGTCATCCATCACGGCAAACTCGATGCCGGGGTTGTTCTGCTGCAAAAACCATTCCGCCGCGCCGATCTTGCCCGGAAACTGGCCGAGGCGATGACAAAAAATGATAGTGATGGCAACGGGGCACCCCGTTAGGCGCGTTCACCGGCCAGTAATGTGCGGCCGGTGCGCCATTGCCGCACGGCCCGCAACTGGATCAGTGCAAAACTGAGCAGCACCAGCGCGCCGAGCTGATGCAGGATCGCAAGCCCGATCGGAACGACCGCGATCAATGTCCACACACCCAGCACGAACTGCCCTGCAACGGCGCAGCCAGTCAGCAGGACACTTGCCCTGACGCGCCCGGGCACATGTGAGCGCAGACCGGTGAACAGACCCGCAAGCGCCACAAGGACGATCAGTATCGCCATCATCCGGTGATTGAACTGAACCATGGTGATATTTTCAAACAGATTGAGATAGGCCGGCGTTTCAAGCCACAATCCCCTGGGGACCCAGCGCCCGTCCATCAGCGGCCAGCTATTATAGATCAGCCCCGCATCAAGCCCGGCGACAAGCGCGCCGAGCAGCACCTGCACAAAAACCAGAAGGCACAGCAGCCACGACAGCCACAAGAGCGCAGCACTGCCTGCCACAGTGAGCTGTGTACGGCCTGCCTTGCTGCCGTTCAGATAGCCCATGGCAATCCAGAAAATATAGCCATACAGGAAAAACGCCAGGCCCAGATGTGCCGCCAGCCGGTACTGGCTGACATCGACCCGGTCGACAAGCCCGCTCTTGACCATATACCAGCCAAGCGCCCCCTGCGCACCGCCGAGTATAAACATGATCAGCATATGCGGCACGTCCCGCGCGTTGAACCGCTTCAGCCACAGAAAGTAAAGGAACGGAACAAGGAACAGAATGCCCGCTATCCGGCCCAGCAGCCGGTGCAGCCATTCCCACCAGTAGATGCGCTTGAATTCGGCAAGGCTCATGCCTTTATTGATCCGCTGATATTCCGGGATCTGCCTGTATTTTTCCAGTTCGGCTTCCCAGGCCGCCTGATCGAGTGGCGGCAGGACGCCCGTCACAGGCTTCCATTCTGTGATCGACAACCCCGAATCGGTCAGCCTGGTGGTTCCGCCGACGACGACGATCAATGCGATAAACCCGCATAACAAGAACAGCCACCGCGCAATATCGCGTTTGGGCAGATTTATCCGCGTTTCGGGTGCAAATATCTGGCCGACGCGGCTTGCCATCAGCGCCCCCCTTGCGCGCGCAAGGCTGCCGGCGCTGGACGGTCGGGGGTGAAATATGTCATGTGCTTGCCGGGATCACACACGCCCGATTGACGCGCGGCCCTTGATCCAATGCCGTCTGATGCTAAAGCGAGCGGGAGATTATGCCGGTCCGGACACGCAAACTGCTGGGTACATTTGTGCTGATCATCTGGATGATCGTCTATACGCTCGGCTGCATGCTTATCGGTGTTCACTTGCTACCTGACAATTATTGGGTACGTCTGGTCTTTTATCCCCTGGCCGGCATCCTGTGGGTCTTTCCGGCACGGCCGCTTCTTATCTGGATGCGTGGCGGCTGAAGCATCGGCGGTAAGATGGTCGGAGCGGCGGGATTCGAACCCACGACCCCTTGTCCCCCAGACAAGTGCGCTACCAGGCTGCGCTACGCTCCGACATCTGTACGACAGGCGGCCATCCGTGCCGCGAGTCGCGAAGGCGCGCACTATAGCCGCCGCATCGGGGCGCGGCAATCGCTTGTCGCCTTTCATCGCGGAAATAACCGGCGGAGCTGATCAGGCGGTGTGCATGCCGCCCCCATGTCAGCGGGCGCTGCCCTATTGCCCGAGTGCACGCAGGGCGCGGGCAATCGCCTCAAGATCGTTCAGCGCATTCCGCACAGCCGTCCTTTCGGCGGCGGAAAGCGCCGGTTTCGCCGCGCCAGGCGCCAGCAGTGACAACTGATCGCGATTTTCGTCTTCTGTACCATTTTGCGTCCCGCCTGCATCATCCGCGCGGGCGGCACCGCCGGGAGCGTCGGCGGCCGGCGGCGCGCGCTCCCCTTCAGCGCGGCCCGACTGGCCGCTGTCCGATGTCTGAGCTGAGGAGCTGGCCGACTGACCGATTTCGGCGACAAAACGAAGGCCCTTTTCCCTCAGAACCTTCTGAACGCCTTTGATCGTATAGCCATCGCTATAAAGCAGGATGCGAATCCCGCGCAGCAAATCAATGTCCGCCGGCCGGTAGTAACGTCTGCCGCCAGCCCGTTTCATCGGTTTGATCTGGCTGAATTTACTTTCCCAGAAGCGCAGGACATGCTGCGGAACGTCAAGCTCCGCCGCTACCTCGCTGATGGTTCGAAATGCTTCTGCCGATTTTGCCACTTGCCGCTCAACGCGTCCCGTCCGCATCGTTATCACCTGATGCAGGCGCATGGTTGATGTGGTCCTTCAGCACATGCGAGGCGCGAAAGGATAACACCCGGCGCGGTGCAATCGGCACTTCCTCGCCGGTTTTGGGATTGCGTCCGATACGCCCCCCCTTTTCCCGCACTGAAAATGTTCCGAAGGATGAAATCTTGACGGTATGTCCAGCCACCAGCTCATCACAGATTTCAGCCAGAATGGATTCGACCAGCGCAGAAGATTCATTCCTGGACAGGCCGACTTCCTGATAGACGGCTTCGCATAGATGTGCCCGCGTCACTGTGTTCATTCTATTCTTCCAGAGGCCGCAATGAATGGAATATGACGATTAGTTTGCGTCAAAAAAGACGGCGATGTCAAAGCAGTACACGTCTTGTTTCATGACATATGTTATGATTTTTCCCGCAGGTGTCGCAAATTTACGTCGCTCGTCGCCTGCTGCGTGCCGGCAGATGCCTACCAGCGGACCAGCGCCGCGCCCCAGGTAAAGCCACCGCCCATCGCTTCCATCAGCACAAGATCGCCCTGTTTGATCCGGCCATCGCGCAGCGCACAATCAACAGCAAGCGGAACGGAGGCCGCCGAGGTATTGCCGTGCATGGCCACCGTCTGCACTACCCGTTCCTGCGGGACGCCAAGCTTTTTTGCCGTCGCATCGATGATTCTCTTATTGGCCTGATGCGGTACGACCCAGTCGATATCGTCGGCACTCAGACCGTTTGCTTCCAGCGTTTCGCGGACAACCGCCGCCATATTGGTCACCGCATGACGGAAAACCTCCCGCCCGTTCATACGTACATGGCCGGTCGTACCGGTCGAGGAAGGTCCGCCATCCACATACAGCATGTCACTGTACCGGCCATCCGCATGCAGATGAGATGACAGGATACCGCGATCATCGGCGGCGCCTGTGCCCGGCTGTGCGGACAGGACAAAGGCCCCGGCCCCGTCGCCGAACAAAACGCAGGTCGTGCGATCCTCCCAATCGAGAATTTTCGAGAAACTTTCAGCGCCGATCACAAGCGCATTGCGGAATTGTCCGGCTTTGAGAAAATTGTCGGCCACCGACAGTGCGTAAATGAAACCCGAACAGACCGCCTGGATGTCAAATGCCGCGCCCGTCGTGATACCCAGCGCCGCCTGTACCCGTGTCGCGGTTGCGGGGAATGTCTGATCCGGCGTCGCGGTTGCCAGAACGATCAGGTCAATCTCGTCGCGCGGCACGCTGCCCGCCTGCAAGGCGCGCTGTGCCGCCGCAACCGCCATATCCGATGTCAGCTCCCCTTCCCCGACGATATGCCGCTCACGAATGCCGGAGCGTTCGACGATCCAGTCGTCGCTCGTATCGACCATTTCCGATAATTCGGCATTTGTCAGGGTTTTGGCCGGCAGATAACTTCCAATCCCGGAAACCACCGATCTGATGACACTCACGAAACACCCACCTTTGCGTTGTCCTGTTTGTTCGTTCCGTCTTGACGCGGAATCTCCACAGCGCCCGCACGCGCCTGTGCATATTGTTTCAGGTCGGCATCAATCCGGTCGATGAATTTCTGCCGCGCCATTTCCAGCCCGACATCAATGGCATGCGCAAAGCCCACCTCGTCGGTGCCGCCATGGCTTTTGATCACAAGCCCGTTCAGGCCAAGGAAAATACCCCCGTTATGCGCCCGGGGATCGAACTTCTCTTTCAAAATACCGAATACGTTGCGCGCGATCAGATAAGCCAGCTTGCCGCGCCATGATCCGCCAAACGCATCTGCCAGTGTCTGAAAGATCAGCTTCGCACTGCCTTCTCCGGTTTTCAGGGCGACATTTCCTGAAAACCCGTCGGTCACAATGACGTCGGCGGCGTTAAATCCAAGATCGCTGCCCTCGACAAAGCCGGTAAAAGACATTTCTTCCTGCGGGGTCTCGCGCAGCCTCTGCGCCGCCAGCCGGACATATTCATGTCCCTTCTGTTCTTCTTCCCCCACATTCAGCAACGCCACCCTTGGGCATGCGCGCCCCAGGACGACACGGGCGAAAGCCGCCCCCATAATGGCGAACTGAACCAGATTATCTTCGTCACATTCCAGATTGGCGCCCAGATCAAGCAACACCGATTCCCGCTCAAGCCCCGGCCAGGTCGATGCAATCGCGGGGCGATCGATCCCTTCCTGGGTTCTGAGCTGCAGGACCGACATCGCCATCAACACACCGGTATTACCCGCTGATATGGCAAGATCCGCTTCCCCCCCCTTCACCAGTCCGATGGTTTGCCACATGCTGGTCTGCTGACCACGGCGGACGACCTGGCTCGGCTTGGCATCGGGATCCACGATATCGGGCGCGTGCCGCAGTTCGCACCGGCCAGCGAGTTCCGCATGATCTGCAAGCAGGGGCGCAAGAATCTCCGTATCGCCACACAGGACGAACCGGGCATCGGCATGCCGCTTGCCAGCAAGCGCGACACCCTTCAATACCATCTCGGGGCCCGCATCGCCTCCCATGGCATCAAGCGCAACTGTCAATTCATTTGCCAAACGGGTCTGTCTTTCCTTCGCCGTCTTGCTGACGGATTTTTCTTTATTTCCGGGCCTTTGCCGCACTACACAGACCCAATTACACAAGCGCCCTGCTCCCCTGGCCGCATGCCGTCGCAAGGCTTAGCGAAAGCGCACAGAAAAACCAAGTGATTCGATAGTCTAGCAGCATGTGGCGACCTGCGACCAGCCTTGCCTCCGGTTTGCGGAAGGGCACGGGATTGCGCCCTTGACAGCGAACAGGCACGCCACTAGTTTCCGCGGCTAGCTGGCAATCGCCACCACCTTCTTGCGGTCGGCGATTCACTATACCGAAATGTCAAATTTGAATTAAGGGGCCTCTCATGGCAGTCCCACGCAAGAAAGTAACGCGTGCAAAACGCGGCAACCGCCGGGCTCACGATAGTGTGAAATCCGCTGTGTATCAGGAAAGCCCGGATTCGGGTGAGCTGGTGCGTCCGCATCACATCGACCTGAAAAGCGGTATGTATCGTGGCCGTCAGGTTCTTGAACCCAAAGACGATTATTAAGCGGGTCCGCCCGGACTTGCCGGGCGCCCCGATCGGGCAACACGGGTTTTCACGGCATGTGCCCACCGGACATGCCGTGTTTTATTTTGCGCTATCCTTTTTCAGATTACGCAATATGTGAAAGGGATTGTCTTTCGTCCCGTCGCCGCTTCCAGCGGTGTCCTGCCCCTGCGCCGGAAATTCCCGCTGCGCAAGTTCCGCCCCGGCCGCCCTGGGATAGGGATTCAGCGCCATGGCAAGAAACTCCACAAGATAGGGGCCAAGATCAAGGCCCGGCCCGTCAAACAATTCCGGCGGATCCGCGGCTTCGGGATCGACAAAAACCTCCTTATCCGGCGCTGCACGGCGTGCGCGCTGACGGGCGTCCCGTAAATCAAAGCGCAGCGATAGGGGTTCTTCGATAGCCTCTTCAACCGGGGCCAGCGTCACAACACATTCCTGTATGGCCGTGGCATGCAGAACCCCCTCGACCGCAACCCCCTGCCTGCGCCAGCGTCTGACCGCCAGGCTTGCGGACAGGGATTGCAAGGCGCTGATGCCCAGGAACGCGGCAATCTCGTTGCATTCGGTTTCACTGGCCGTGAAGCTGAGCTGCCGCCCTTCGCGGGTCAGATTCGTTGTCGAAATTTCTCTGTGAAAAACCAGCCCGTCCTTCATGGCAGCCTGTCCTTTATTGCCAGCCTGTCCTTCATTTAATGCCTTTCACGCAAACTGAAACCACCCGGTTACTGAAATGGTGCGGGATGAAACCGGATTTCACCACTTAACAGCACGTCACCCGTCAGTTCATCGAGCAGACCGACCTGCTTTTGCACATAGCCCGCCATCTTTGCGAGTTGCTGATCATCGGGGTTTGCGTCACGATACAAATTCCGGCGCAAGGCGGCGGCAAGCACCTTCTTCCTGTCATCCGCAGCATCTTGCGCAGTTGCTTGCAAGGCCTTTTCATAGGCTTCCGCGCGCCCATAAAAGGCGCTCACCATATCGCGGACTTTTCGCCCGACCCCAAGGTCCCCCACCCCCATCTCGCGCAGATTGCGGTCCATATCGGCAAACATCAGATCGAACAGGACCTGCGCCAGCTCATGCTCTTTTTCACTCGCATTCGCCCCGCTTAACCGTCGGACAATCAGAAATGTGTGCAACGCAATCAGGTCGAACCGCCCATCCACCGTATCGGGCACCCCGCCCGAGGCGTAAAAGCCCTGCATGCGCGACTGTGCCACCAATTTGAGATACAGCTTGTGGGACGCGGTTTCATGGCGCTTCTGGCGGAAAAACTTGCGGAAGAACATCGGTTGATTACCTGCGCATGGGAGCGAGAATATCGGTTATAAGCAGAGTCGGAAAATGAACGGTTACTTGCACTCTGAATCCGCGCAGGTTAGGTGAAGCACTATGTATTATCCAGACTATTTCCGGTTTGAAAATTTACCGCGGGCCGCGGCCCCTTCCAGGCCGGCACGCAGGCGCAGATTTCTGGCCGGCACGGCGCTGACCCTGCTGCTTGGCGCATGCAGCCCGACAATCGAAGTGCGCGGCTATGTGCCCGATGAAGCGGTTCTTGCAGGCGTCAAGGCGGGTGTCGATAACCGGCAGTCTGTCTCGGACATGCTGGGCACGCCCTCGACCATCGCCACCTTCGATACAGATATCTGGTACTATGTCTCCACGACCCAGCGGCGGGAGGCGTTTTTTGACCCCGAGCTTCTGTCGCGCACCATTGTGGCTGTGGAGTTCGACCAGAACGGCAATGTCGCCGATCTGCGCCGCTACAGCCTGGCGGACGGGCGGATTGTCGCCTTCACCGAGCGCGAGACACCGACGCGTGGGCGCGAGCTGACCTTCCTTGAGCAGATGTTCGGCAATTTTGGCCGCTTCAGCGGCGCATCGGGCGGCGCGGGCGGCGGCCCGGGCTCCTGAAGGCCGCCAGACACCTTTTCCCCGCGCCCGGGCCAGCCTGAGCCATTCAGCAAGGCTTGGCGCGCCGTAAAACATGTCAGACGTCCCCGCCAACCGGGAAACAAAAAAGGCCGCCCCGGTTGAGGCGGCCTTTTCTTTCAGGCGTTGTCGCCCGTTCGTTTAATGCGCCAGCACCGCCAGCAGCAGCAGCGCCACGATGTTCGTGATCTTGATCATCGGGTTCACCGCCGGACCGGCTGTATCCTTATAGGGATCGCCAACCGTATCACCGGTCACGGCCGCCTTATGGGCTTCGGAGCCCTTGCCGCCATGATTGCCGTCTTCGATATACTTCTTGGCGTTGTCCCAGGCACCACCGCCCGCAGTCATCGACAGGGCCAGGAACAGCCCGGTCACGATCACACCCAGCAGCATCGCGCCAAGGGCGCTCAGCGCGGCCGATTGCCCGGCAATCGCGTCGATCGCGAAATAGAGCACGATCGGCGACAGAACCGGAAGCATGGACGGGATGATCATTTCCTTGATCGCCGCCTTGGTCAGCAGGTCAACAGCCGCCGTATAGTCCGGCTTCTGTGTCCGCTCCATGATGCCCGGCATCTCGCGGAACTGACGCCGCACTTCCTCAACGATCGCACCGCCTGCACGGCCCACGGCCATCATGCCCATCGCCCCGAACAGATAGGGCAGCAGACCGCCGATGAACAGCCCGACCACCACATAGGGATTGGCAAGCGAGAAATCGAGCGTCACGCCCGCGAAGGCAGGGAACTGTTCAGGATTGGACATGAAGAATTTGAGATCTTCTGTATAGGCCGCAAACAGCACCAGCGCGCCAAGACCGGCCGAACCGATGGCATAGCCCTTGGTCACCGCCTTTGTCGTATTGCCGACCGCATCCAGCGCGTCGGTCGTCTTGCGCACGCCTTCGTCAAGCTCGGCCATCTCGGCAATGCCGCCGGCATTGTCGGTCACAGGACCGAACGCATCGAGCGCCACAACCATGCCCGCCAGCGCCAGCATCGTTGTCACCGCAATGGCGATCCCGAACAGACCGGCCAGCGTATAGGTGACGATGATGCCCGCAACAATCACAAGTGCGGGAAGTGCGGTGGCTTCAAGCGAAACAGCCAGCCCCTGGATGACGTTGGTGCCATGCCCGGTTACCGAGGCGGAGGCCACGCTGCGCACCGGACGATAGCTCGTGCCCGTGTAATATTCGGTGATCCAGATGATCAGCCCGGTTACCACAAGGCCCGCCACTCCGCACAGGAACAGATCAAAGCCTGTGAAGGCCTGCGCGCCGCTAACGATTTCGGTATCCATGCCAACGAACTGATCGATCAGCGGATATAGCGCGATAAGCGACAGAACCGCCGAGGCGATAAAGCCCTTGTAAAGCGCGCCCATAATGCTTTCGCTCGCGCCCAGACGCACAAAGAAGGTGCCGATGATCGAGGTCACGATGCATACGGCGCCAATGGCAAGCGGCAGCAGCATCAGCGCGCTCTGCAGCCCTTCGGTGAAGAAGATCGAGGCCAGCACCATGGTCGCCACGACCGTCACCGCATAGGTTTCGAACAGGTCAGCCGCCATGCCCGCGCAGTCACCCACATTATCGCCCACATTATCGGCGATGGTCGCGGGGTTACGGGGATCGTCTTCGGGGATACCGGCTTCGACCTTGCCGACAAGATCGCCGCCGACATCGGCACCCTTGGTGAAGATGCCGCCGCCAAGACGGGCGAAGATGGAAATCAGCGACGCACCGAAACCGAGCGCGACAAGCGCGTCGATCACCTGCCGGTCACCGGCATCCAGCCCCATCGGTCCGGTCAGAATGCCGAAATACACAGCCACCGACAAAAGCGCAAGGCCCGCCACCAGCATGCCGGTCACCGCGCCCGAACGGAACGCAATCGACAGACCCGCGCCAAGGCTTTCGCTCGCCGCCTGGGTCGTGCGCACATTGGCGCGCACCGAAATCAGCATGCCGATAAAGCCTGCCGCGCCCGAAAGTACCGCGCCGACGGCAAAGCCGATAGCCACTTTCATGCCCAGCAGGAACCAGACGATCGCAAAGATCACAACGCCAACCATGGCGATGGTGCGATACTGTCGGCTCAGATAGGCGCTGGCGCCTTCCTGAATTGCGGTTGCGATTTCCTGCATCCGCTCGCTTCCCGCATCGGCTGCGAGAATCGACCGGCTTGCGAGGATGCCATAAAGGACGGCCAGCAAGCCGCACCCGATGACAAGCCAAAGTGCTGTGGTCATTGAAATTTCCCCTGAGGATTCCGTTCTAGAGATTATGGACCGTTATTACACACCTACGGTCCTGCCCCTCTATAATTCGCGCGGAACATGCCAAAGAAGTGCCGCGAAAGCAACTATTGCCCGCCTTTTTCTGCCCGTAAACCGGAAATATTGCACCGCCCGCCCCGCCGGCGCGGCAAATTATCCCGCAACCTGTCACAGATCGGCCTCGCATTGCCCCCGCCAGGGCCTATATGCTGGGAGGTAGGGCGAAATTCAGGAAATGGGCGTTTATTGGCCGTTGCGCGCGCCACACCGCACTTGACCGGACCGCCCGACGGGCATGACTGACAGGCTGGATTGAGAAATTGGACGTTTCACCGCCCCGCGATCCGCACCCGCTTGACGCGTCACCGCAAAACGCCACCACCGATTCCCCGATAACGGCGGTCAACCCGCTGGCGCGGCCCGCATTTCTTGCGCTTGGCTGGGTCGCGGTGGGCGCGGCGGCGGTCGGCGTGGCGCTGCCGGTGATGCCGACGACGATTTTCCTGCTGATCGCGCTATGGGCCTTTTCGCGCAGCTCGCCACGTTTCGGCAACTGGATCCGCAAACACCGGGTTTTCGGCCCGTTTGTGCGCGACTGGGAAAGCTATGGCGCCATCCCGACCCGCGCCAAATGGCTGGCTGTGCTGATGATGGGAGGCAGTCTTGCCTGGCTTGGCCTGTTTACCGGCGCACCTGCGATTGCGGTGGCGCTGACCGCCGGCACGCTTGTCTGCGTCGCCCTTTATATCGTCAGCCGCCCTGCCCCGCCGGACCGCTCATCACCGCTTTAGCGGCAGGCGGCACGCAACGCGCCGCCTGTCCGGGGTCCGGGCTTCGCAGGTCGTGCGCTACTTGCCGATCGCGCCCGCTTCGCGCAGCCGGGCGATGTCATCATCGCTTTTGCCGATATCGCGCAGCACCTCGTCGGTATGTTCGCCGAGCAAGGGCGAATGCCGCGCGATATCCACATCGTCGGTACCGAACCGCGCCGCCGGGCGGGGCGAACGCATCACCACCCCGGCATGCGGATGTTCGATTTCCAGCAGCGAGCCCTGCTCGATCACCTGCGGATCCTCATGCACCTTGTCGCGGCGGTTGACGATACCGCAGGGCACATCATTTTCCTCAAGCAGCTGCATCAGCTCGGCACTTGAATATTTGCGGTATTCCGCCTCGACGATATCCCATAATTCGACGCCATTGCGGCTGCGCTCGGTCACCTGGGCAAAGCGTTCGTCTTTCAGCAGATCCTCGCGCTTCATCGCCTTGCAGAAGCCTTCCCATTCGGAATCCGACGAGACAAGGCTCGTGATATAGCCATCCTGCGTCTCGAACACCCGGTAAAGATCGGACAGGTTGGGCCGACCGGCCTTTTCCTCGCCGACATAGATGAAGTTCGCCATCGCATCGGACCACAAGAACTGTAGCGAGGCATCAAGCATCGACAGCTTCACATGCTGCCCGCCCTGCCCGCGTTCCTTGGCAAGCAGCCCCGCGGTCATTGCCTGCGCCGCGGTCAGTGAGGTCAGCTTGTCGCAAATGATGGTGCGGATGATTTCGGGCCGCCCGGTCTTGGGATCGCCCTGCACATCGGTATAGCCGGTGATCGCCTGCACGATCGGGTCATAGACGCGCTTGTCCACATAAGGCCCGCTATCGCCGAACCCGCTGATCGAGACATAGACAAGATCAGGATTGATCGCGCGTAGCTGCTCATAACCGATGCCCATCCGTTCGGCGACGCCGGGGCGGTAATTCTGAATGAAGCCATCCGCCTTGCGCACCAGATCGTAAATCACCTCGCGCCCCTCATCGGAGGCGACATTCACCTCGATCGAGCGTTTCGACCGGTTCAGCACCGCAAAGACCGAGCTGACATTATTGCGCATCAGCCCCAGATAACGCACCAGATCGCCGATTCCGGGCTGTTCCACCTTGATGATGTCAGCACCCTGATCGCCAAGAATACTGGTCGCAAAAGGCCCTGACACGATGCTGGTCGCGTCGATAATTCTCAATCCGTCCAAAGGTCCTGGCATGCCGCATCTCCCATTCGCTGATCATCGCGATGATTGTTATCATTTTAAGCGTTTTGCATATGGTAGCGGATTTACGGCATTTTGGAATGCAAATCCGCAACGATCCGCCCTTGCCGCGCCTCAATCCATCTTGAACCGCCGCCTGAGCGCGAGCAGGAAGACAGCGATGAGGGACAAGTTGAACGCAGACTGAAATGAGGCAAAAATCGGGACAAGAAGCGGATTGCTCTTCACAAGTGATAATTGTGCGCTTGAAGATGACCGGGTCCATACACTGAACGGCTTTACAAGCTGTTCCAGCGTCAGAATAGCCAAGTCGTATAGGAATTGTCCTTGAACCAGCAATAGCCATGGGTTGGTAAGCATGCCTGTTATCCAATAGAGCAGTGCAAATGCTCCGAGGGAAACGAAAAGATAAACCAACGGACGACTGATTGACTGGCCATACTCTGAAACCTGTTTGTAAAGGGACGCAAATGCCCGTTCTAACCGGGGCACATCCCCAAGCTGCCGGTGACACTCCATCTCCAGCGCAAAAAACCGTGCCTCCTCATTCCGCGCCCGCAGATTTTCCATGGCAAGCTTCAGGGTACGGTAAGCGCGCTCCAACTTTGCTGTCTCACCGTCATTTTTTCCTTTTTTCTTTAAAAAATCCGTCTGATGAAACGACATATCCTGATGAAAGGTGCAGCCATGGAATTGCGCGATATCGTGAAAGACGGCCTGTTCGAAAGAAGTCGCTGATGTAAACCGTCGATTTTCAAAATTTACAGGCCCGTGAAATTCAGCTTGCTGAAAATCGATTCCCCGGAACAGGCCCCGTCTTTCATCCGCGCCACCGGCCTCAAAAGCAGCAAGACGGCCAAAATTCGCGTTCATAAAGCTTGCCTTATCGCCAAAAGCTGCCCCGGTGAACGTGGCATTGCCACCAAAAGTTGCCTTCTCAAACGAGGTTACGCTGCCAAAAGTTGCCTTTCCAAACGAGGCATTGCCATCAAAAATTGCCTCCGAAAACGAGGCTAACCCCTCAAAAAATACGGATTCAAACTGGGCACTATCATTAAAATGCGCGTTCCTGAACCACGCATCTTCGCCAAAACGGGCACCAGCAAACCAGGCCCAGTTACCAAAGCTTGTACCGCTAAACCGAGCTTCTTCAGCGAACTTTGCTTCCAAAAACATTGCCCAATCACCAAACTTCAATGTGGAAAAGATGGTGGAAACGCCGAACGTTGCGTAAGAGAAATCGGGATAGAGTATAGTGTCGTGTAGGAGCCCAAACCCAAATCGGTGAGGAAAAACAACCGCGCGAAGGTCTGAGATCCGATGCTCGATCCACCGATTAGGACTTTTATCCTGAGGATGGCGGAGGCTGTCGAACACCACATTTCGGAAACGTTGCCAGTCCGGTACGCTCCGCTCCCAGCTATCTTTCGGGCTTTTATTGCCTTCTGCATCCTCAAGCGGCAGGTGGAACAGGCACCATTCCCTGCCGTCAAATGCATGAAATTCGGTTTCATCCAGAAACTGGCAGGGGAAGCCGTGAACCGCTTCGCAGGCGCAGCCCATGGTCAGGCCCCTGCCCGCCGCCGCGCGGGGGCGGGGTGTGGCCTATTCGCCGGTTTGGTGTTCACTGTCATCACTGCCATGCCCCTTTTTGCGCGCTGTTGCCCCGGCCGGCCCCGCATGCGGTTGCTAATTTACCGCGAATTTGGCGGGCGGGGTTGACATCGGGGCCGTTCTGACCGATTTAGCGGGCGCGGGGCCCGTAGCTCAGTTGGTAGAGCATCTGACTTTTAATCAGGTTGTCGCAGGTTCGATTCCTGCCGGGCTCACCATTTTTCCCGCAATTCCCCCGCTCTCCCAGATCTCCGCGAAACTGCCCGCGATCCCTGCTTGGCCGTTCCCCGCCCTGAAACCGCCCGCCCCGACAGGATTCGCCGCGTCACTGGGCGAGCCGCCGGTATTACTCCTGCCGGTATTACTGCACCTGCTGCATGATCATTTTTGCCTTCTCATGCCCCTGCGCCGCGGCTTGCGCGATGAATTGCGCACCCTTGATCGGGTCGACGGGAATGCCCCCCTCCCCCGTGACATAGATAATGCCAAGATTATATTGCGCCTTGGCATCCCCCTGATCGGCGGCCATTTGCAGCCAGTTCACCCCCGCGACGGCATCCTTTGACACGCCATGTCCCGCGACATGCAGCAGCCCCATCTGGGTCTGCGCCATGGCATAGCCCTGTTCCGCCGACTTCCGCAGATAATTCACCGCATCGGGCAACACTGAAGGATCTTTATTGGCGGCTTCCAGCATCAGCCCGCCAATGAAGAATTGCGCCATGGGATCACCCTGCTGCGCGCGCTTTGACAGCGCATTGAGCTTGTCGACCTGACCTTGCGCCAGCGCGCCGCCGGGCTGGGCCGCAAGCATTGCCCCCGAAATGCCCAATACCATGATCAGTGAAAACAGAAATCGCCGCATGATGCCCCCTTTGATCCATTGTTTATCGTGGATCGATTGATTATTGCGCGGTCGCCCGGTGTGGCCGAGCCGCCATCCACAACCGATCCTAACGGTAGAGGGGATGCCGGGCTAGCGGCTATTTTCGGCCCAGCCCGCATGCAGGCGGGCGGCAAGCGCGGAAAGCGCGCCCGCCGCGATGGCGCTGCGCATCTCGGCCATCAGATGCTGGTAATAGGCTAGATTGTGCCAGCTCAGCAGCATCGCGCCCAGAATCTCCTTCGATTTGACGAGATGGTGCAGATAGGCGCGGCTGTAATCGCGGCTTGCGGGGCAATCGATTGCGGGATCAAGCGGGCTTTGATCTTCCGCATGCCGCGCATTGCGCAGATTGAGCACCCCTTGCGAGGTGAAGGCCTGCCCGGTGCGGCCGCTGCGCGTCGGCAGCACGCAATCGAACATATCGATCCCGCGCATGACCGCGCCAAGCAGGTCTGCGGGCTTGCCCACCCCCATCAAATAGCGCGGCTTGTCCTGCGGCAGATGCGGCACGGTGGCATCGAGCGTATCGAACATGGCCTGCTGCCCCTCGCCCACCGCCAGCCCGCCGACCGCATAGCCGTGAAAGCCGATCTCCTGCAACTGGGCGGCGGAGCGGGCGCGCAGGTCGGGATAAACGCCCCCCTGCACGATCCCGAACAGCGCATGACCGGGCGCATCGGCAAAGGCGGTTTTGCAGCGCGCGGCCCAGCGCATCGACAGGGCCAGCGAGCTTTCGGCCACCGCATGGGTCGCGGGAAACGGGGTACACTCATCGAGCACCATGACAATGTCGGAACCGAGCAGGAGCTGTATGTCGACACTGCGTTCGGGGGTGAGGTGATGTTTCGCCCCGTCCACATGCGAACGGAAGGTCACCCCCTCCTCGCTCATCTGCCGCAATTCGGATAGCGACATCACTTGATAACCGCCCGAGTCGGTCAGGATCGGATGCGGCCAGTTCATGAAATTATGCAGCCCGCCAAGCCGCGCCACCCGCTCGGCCGAGGGGCGCAGCATCAGATGGTAGGTATTGCCAAGCAGGATATCGGCGCCAAGCGCGCGCACCGTGCCCGGCAGCATCGCCTTCACCGTGCCCGCCGTGCCGACCGGCATGAAGGCGGGGGTGCGGATCTGCCCGCGCGGGGTAGTGATAACGCCGCTGCGCGCCGCCCCGTCCCGCGCCAGACAGGAAAAGCCGAACGCCCCGGCCCGCCCCGCGGGGTCTGCTTCCGTGGTCGTCTGGTCCTGATCGTCCTTGCCGCGCGTCATGTTGCATCCGTCCGAAAAAGCAGGCTGCCATCCCCATAGGAATAAAAGCGGTACCCCGCCGCAATCGCATGCGCATAGGCGCCATGCATCGTCTGTAGCCCACAAAAAGCCGCGACCAGCATAAACAAGGTCGAACGCGGCAGGTGAAAATTGGTGATCAGCGCATCGACCGTGCGGAAACGATAGCCCGGCGTGATGAAAATATCGGTCTCGCCCCGCCAGGGGGCAAGCGCGCCGGTCGGGTCCGCCGCACTTTCCAGAAGCCGCAGCGCCGTGGTGCCGACCGCGACCACCCGCCGGCCCGCCGCATGCGCGGCATTGACCGCCGCGGCCGTCTGCGCGCCCACCTCCCCCCATTCGGCATGCATCTTGTGGGCTTGCGTATCCTCGGCCTTGACCGGCAGGAAGGTGCCCGCCCCCACATGCAAGGTGACAAAGGCATGGCCGATGCCGCGCGCAGCCAGCGCTGTCATCAGGCGGTCGGTGAAATGCAGCGCCGCAGTGGGGGCCGCGACCGATCCTTCCTGCCGCGCAAAGATCGTCTGATAATCGGCCCTGTCCTGCGCGTCGACGGGGCGTTTGCCGCCGATATAGGGGGGCAGCGGCATCTCCCCGCATGCCGCGATGGCGGCATCGAGCGCGCGGCCCGCACAGTCAAATTGCAGGCTGACCTCACCCCCCGGCCGCACCGCGCGCAGCACAGCCGACAGGCTGTCCGATAGTGTGATGACATCCCCCGGACGCAACCTTTTGGCTGGCCGCGCGAAGGCATCCCAGCTGTCGGGCCCTGTCCGTTTATGCAGGTTGAGGCTGATTTTCGCGACGCTGCCGGTGCCGTCGGGCTGTATGCGGCGGCGGTGGCCTGTCAGGGCGGCGGGGATGACGCGGGTATCGTTGAAGATCAGCAGATCGCCGGGATCAAGCAGATCGGGCAGATCACGCATGCCGTGATCGCGCCATTCCCCGTCGCGCACCACAAGGCAGCGCGCCGCATCGCGCGGCCGCGCCGGGCGCAGGGCGATCCTGTCTTCAGGCAGATCGAAATCAAACTGATCAACGCGCATGGACACTCACTGCCCGGCGGGCCGGAACAGGCCCCCCTGCGCCGCCAAATACAGCACAGGCCGGGCGGCGATTACTGGACGACGTCGGCCGCCACGCGCAGCCGGACGATCCTGTCAGGATCGCTGACCTTGCCGTTCTGGCGCTGATCACCGCGCTTGATATTGTCGACATGCTGCATGCCCTCGATCACCCGGCCAAAGGCGGTATATTGACCGTCAAGGAAAGGCGATGGCGCAAAGCAGATGAAGAACTGGCTGTTGGCGCTGTTCGGATTGGCCGAACGCGCCATCGACAATGTGCCGCGCATATGCCGCAGATCGTTGAATTCC
Source organism: uncultured Alphaproteobacteria bacterium (assembly GCA_947258435.1). GTDB lineage: Bacteria > Pseudomonadota > Alphaproteobacteria > UBA11222 > UBA11222 > CALAQW01. Next base: position 280,248 of record CAMYID010000013.1, on the reverse strand, counting down.
GCCTTGAGATCAGGCAATTCCGACCCACCCATGCCGGTGCCGGTGGGGTCGCCTGTCTGCGCCATGAAACCATCGATCACCCGGTGAAAGACGATCCCGTCATAAAAGCCCTGCCGCGCCAGGGTTTTGATCCGTTCGACATGCGCGGGCGCTTTATCGGGGTAAAGCTCGATGACCACGCGGCCATCCTTCAGATCGAGATAAAGCATATTCTCGGGCGAGGCCGCCTGCCCCGCCCCGGCCCATGACAGCGCCATGAAGGCAATGGCAAAACCTGCAATAATCTTTTTAATCATAGACCCTTACCGGCGTTATCTGAAAAACGCGATTAACTGTCTGCGGCGACGCTGACGCGCACCATCTTGTCGGGATCATGGACCGAGCCATTATGCATCTTGTCGCCCTTCTTGATATTGTCGACAAAATCCATGCCGTCCACCACGCGCCCGAACACCGAATATTGCCCATCGAGATAGGACGCATCGTCAAAGCAGATGAAGAACTGGCTGTTGGCGCTGTCGGGATTGGCGGCGCGCGCCATCGACACGGTGCCCCGGCCATGCTTTTCATTGCTGAACTCGGCGGCCAGGTCGGGCTTGTCGGAACTGCCCATGCCGGTGCCCGACGGATCGCCCGTCTGCGCCATGAAACCGTCGATCACCCGGTGAAAGACGATGCCGTCATAAAAGCCTTCGCGCGCCAGCTCCTTGATCCGGTTCACGTGATTGGGGGCGACATCGGGCAGCAGCTCAACCACTACCGTGCCGTCCTTCAATTCGATATGCAGTGTGTTTTCCGGATCCAAAGCCATTCAATCTTCTCCTCGTTTGATGAAGGCAGACCGACGCTGCCTTGCTGTCGGTTCAGTTCAACCGGCGAATTTGGCGATCAGTTTGTCGCGCACATTCTCCGGTGTAAAGGCGCTCACATTGCCGCCCATCTTCGCAATCTCGCGAATAAGGCTTGAGGCAATCGCCTGATGCTCGGACGCTGCCATCAGGAATATCGTCTCGATCTCGGGCCGCAGCACCGCATTCATGCCTGCCATCTGAAACTCATAGTCGAAATCGACAGTGCCGCGCAGGCCGCGCACAATCACATTGGCGCTGTTCTCGGCGGCGAATTCGGTAATCAGATTCTGAAACGGCACAATGTCGATATCGCCATATTCAGGGCCGGTGAATTTGTCGGTTTCATGGCGCAGCATCGCCACCCGCTCGTCAAGGGTGAACAATGGCTTCTTGTTCTCATTGATCGCCACCGCGATGATCAGCTTGTCGACAAGCTTCGCCCCGCGCTGGATGATGTCGATATGGCCATAGTGAATGGGATCGAATGTTCCCGGATATACACCGATACGCGCCATGCAAACTCCCCTCTTACCGATAGCCGGTTCTGCCCGGCTTTTTCTGATCGTTCACGACGGGAATAGCGGACGCGGTTGCGCGTCAATCTGTTGTTTCACCGTCTTCTTCTTCGGACACGTCCTCAAGACGCGCGACCGATACGACCCGCTCCCCTTCCGCGGTGCGGAACAGGGTCACGCCCTGGGTCGCGCGGCCAGCAATGCGAATATCATCGACGGGCGTGCGAATCAATTGCCCGCCATCGGTGACCAGCATGACCTGATCGTCATCGCTGATCGGGAAGGCAGCGATCAGCGGGCCATTGCGTTCGGTCATCGACATCGCCCAGATCCCCTTGCCGCCACGTTTTGACAGCCGGTATTCAAAGGCCGAGCTGCGCTTGCCAAAGCCGTTCTCGCTGACCGTCAGGATGAACTGCTCATGGGCACCCAGCTCGCCATAACGTTCCGAAGACAGGATCGCAAGCTCGTTATCGCCGGCATCTTCCTCCTCCTCCGGCGCCAGCTCGGCATCCTCGCCCGCCGCGCGGCGGGCCGCCACCGCCTGACGCAGATAGGCACGGTTTTCAGGCGGCGTCGAGGCCACATGGGTCAGCACCGATTGCGAGATGACCCTGTCCTCTCCCTCCAGCCTGATGCCGCGCACACCGGTCGAATCGCGCCCCCGGAACAGCCGCACATCGGTGACCGGGAAGCGGACGCATTTGCCGTTGCGGCTTGTCAGCAGAATATCGTCGCTTTCAGTACAGATCGAGACGCCGACGATTTCATCGCCGTCATCAAGCTTCATGGCGATCTTGCCATTCGCCTTTACATTGGTGAAATCGTCAAGCCGGTTACGCCGCACATTGCCGCTCGCGGTCGCGAACATCAGTTGCAGATTGAGCCAGTTTTCCGCGTCATCGGAGGGCAGCGGCATGACTGTATTGATGGTTTCACCTTCCGCCAGCGGCAGCAGATTGATCATCGGTCGGCCGCGCGCCTGCGGCGTGGCTTGCGGCAGCCGCCAGACCTTCAGCTTGTAGACCATGCCAAGCGACGAGAAGAACAGCAGTGGCGCATGGGTGCTGGCGGTGAAAAGCTGCGAGACGAAATCCTCGTCACGGGTTGCCATGCCGGCGCGTCCCTTGCCGCCACGCCGCTGCGCGCGATAGGTGGATAGCGGCACGCGCTTGATATAGCCCTTGTGAGTGACGGTCACCACCATCTCCTCAACCGCGATCAGGTCCTCATCCTCGAAATCGAGGGGGGCTTCGACAATTTCGGAACGGCGCGGGGTCGCGAATTCGGACCGCATTTCCTGCAATTCGTCCCGAATGATACTCAACAGCCGGTCGCGGCTGCGCAGAATTTCAAGATATTCTGTGATCCTGCCGCCAAGCACCGTCAGCTCATCGCCGATTTCATCACGCCCGAGCGCGGTCAGCCGCTGCAACCGCAGATCAAGGATGGCGCGCGCCTGCTGCTCGCTCAGCCGGTAGGTGCCCGCCTCGCTAACCTTGTGGCGCGGATCGGCGACAAGCAGCACAAGCGGCCCCACCTCACCCGCCGGCCAGTCGACCGCCATAAGGGACTGCCGCGCATCGGCAGGTGTCGGCGCGCTGCGGATCATCGCGATGATCCGGTCGATATTGGCGACGGCAATCGCCAGCCCGACCAGGACATGCGCCCGGTCACGCGCCTTATCAAGCTCAAAACGTGTACGGCGGGTAATGACGGTTTCGCGGAAATTGATGAAGGCGCCGATAAAGCCCTTGAGATCAAGCATCTCGGGCCGGCCACCATTCAGCGCCAGCATGTTGCAGCCAAAACTGGTCTGTAGCTGTGTATGGCGGTAAAGCTGGTTAAGCACCACGTCGCTGAACGCATCGCGGCGCAGCTCGATCACGATACGCATACCGTGCCGGTCGGATTCGTCGCGCAGCTCGCCAATTCCCTCAATCCGCTTATCGCGCACAAGTTCGGCGATCTTTTCGATGAGATTGGCCTTGTTCACCTGATAGGGCAGCTCGGTCACAATCAGGGCCTCACGCTCTTTCTTGAGCGTTTCGGTATGCACCCGCGCGCGCATAAGAACCGAACCGCGCCCGGTCTCATAGGCCGAACGTGCACCTGACAGGCCGACAATCAGTGCACCGGTCGGAAAATCGGGCGCGGGGACATGCTCCATCAATTGCGTGACGGTTATGTCGGGATCGTCGATATAGGCCAGGCAGGCGTTCAGTACTTCACCGAGATTATGCGGCGGAATATTGGTGGCCATCCCCACCGCAATACCGCCCGCGCCATTGACGAGCAGATTGGGAATTTTCGCGGGCAGCACGACCGGTTCGCGCTCAGACCCTTCGTAATTTTCCTGAAAATCGACCGTATCCTTGTCAAGGTCATCCAGCAGCGCATGGGCAGGCTTGGCCATGCGGATCTCGGTATAACGCATGGCGGCGGGCGGATCGCCATCGACCGAGCCGAAATTGCCCTGCCCGTCCAGCAGCGGCAGTCGCATGGAGAATTTCTGCGCCATACGCACAAGCGCATCATAGATCGCCTGGTCGCCATGGGGGTGATATTTACCCATGACATCACCGACCACACGTGCGGATTTGCGGTAAGGCCGGTTCCAGTCGTAATTATTTTCGCCCATCGAATGCAGAATGCGCCGATGCACGGGCTTCAGCCCGTCGCGCACATCGGGCAGCGCGCGCGCGACAATCACGCTCATCGCATAATCGAGATAGGAGGTCTGCATCTCCTGCTCGATGGCGATGGGCGTTATTTCCTCACCGGCTGCCGGTCCGCCGGGCCCGCCATTCTGGGGCGGCTGTTCAGGTGATTGATCTGTATCGTCTGCCACGGGTGCTAATACTCTGTTCTTGCTTATCGCCGATCCTGTCGATCAGGCGGCAGGCGCAACCTGCGATAATTCACCATCCGCGAGAATCATCTGCGCCGGCACCCCCTGTTCTATGTCGAATCGCAGTTAATTCCTAGGCCCTAAGATGGAGGCTGACGAGCGCTCAGGGCGCTTCAGACCCCGGCCCGTCCGATTGCTTCCGACGCGCCTGCGCCCAGCGCCCGTAACGCACCTTGACCCGTCGCTTGAAGCGTCTGACAACCGGAAAATCAATCGACAGAACCATAATGCCCAGGGGCGCCATCCAGAAGCCGACCACCGGCAGAAACCCGACGACACCGCCCAGCAACAGGGCAATACCCAGACAGACGCGCCAGAACCTTCCCCTGGGCAATCTGACCTTATGCCGACCTAACCGAATTTCACTCATACCTCACCATGTCGGGTAATATTCTCTCCGGTAATACCCTCTTGCTGCAACATACTTGTTAGCCTGCCCGATCGTCTTATCTGCGCTTCCGCACCTCCCCTTTCAGTGCGAACGACAGCCGAAATCGGTGCCGGCACAGGCAGTAAACGAAATTTTGGGCTGGAACATGCGCAACCGTTTTGTTATAGCCACCTCCTCAGCGGGCGGTGACGTCCTCGACATTGTCGCCCCTGTTCCCCGGTAGCTCAGTTGGTAGAGCAAGCGGCTGTTAACCGCTGGGTCGCTGGTTCGAGTCCGGCCCGGGGAGCCATTCCTTCCGATTTTCCCGATTTTTCAATGAAGCTCCCCCTTCGGGGCCCCTACTGTCACGACGGCCGGCCCGACCGCAGCCCCTGCGTGGCACCCCGCTCAATCCCCGGCAAAGCCTGAAAAAAGTTTGCGGCCCATCTCATACATCAGAATGTCATGGGTATGACGGCCGGGATCGAATTCGGATTGTTCGCCGCAATGGGGGCAGCAAAACTGCGTATGCACCTTGATATAGTCAAGCGCAAGCGGGCTTTGCGTACCGCAATGGGTGCAGGCAATATCGGCGGTCGAACAAAAATGCATATGCTGTGACTGTTCCGTCGTGAAACCGGTGGGCTTGTTCTGCCCCGTTCAATTATGCGCAAATAGCGCAAATGCAATTCTACTATAATCACAAGCGAATGAGGGGAGAATCGACGATGCAACGTTTGGCGGGACAAATTGCAGTGATTACCGGCGGCGCAAGCGGAATCGGGGCGGCAACCGTACGGCGATTCGTCGCCGAAGGGGCGCAGGTCGTGATTGCGGACATGCAGGCGGAGATGGGGCAGGCGCTGGCCGATGAACTGGGCGCGGCGACGCATTTTCAGAAGACCGACGTAACCGAGGAAACGCAGGTAAAAGCCGCTATCGATGCGGCGGTGGACAAGTTCGGCGGGCTGAACTGCATCTTCAACAATGCGGGCTTTGGCGGGGCGGCCGGTCCGATCGAATCGATCTCGGTCGAAGACTACACCCTGACCATGGATGTGCTTGTGAAGGGCGTGTTTCTGGGTATCAAGCATGCCGCGCCGATCCTGAAAGCGCAGAATGCCGGCACGATAATCAATACATCGAGTGTCGCGGCGCTTTATTCGGGAATTTCACCGACATTCTACAATGCGGCAAAGGCGGCAGTGATGCAGATGACCAAGTCGCTTGCCCTTGAATTCGGCTATTACGGGGTGCGGGTGAACTGCGTCAATCCGGGCTTTATCGCCACTCCGCTTGCTGCGGGCCGCCCGGGCGCCTCCGATCAGACGCTGGATAAAATGCGCGACGCGATGGCCGAAGGCGAGGTAATGGGTCGCATCGGCAACCCCGAGGAAATCGCCGATGCCGTGCTTTGGCTCGCCAGTGACGAATCGAGCTTTGTCAACGGTCACGCGCTTGTTGTGGATGGCGGCCGCATGGCGGGACTTCCCTATCAGCAACAGACAAGCTGGTTGAAAAAACCCCGTGAGATTCAGCTTTATCGCCCCGAAGGGCGCTAGCCCGTCTTACAGTAGGACCGCACATTTTCTGTCAGAATAAAGAGGAAGGACAGCAGTCAAGCATATGGCCGATAAAGCGCAAACCGAGCGGGAACCGGGCTGGGACAGTGAAGGCCTTGCCTTACGGGCGCGGATCGCGCGCGACATGATTGCTTATATCGGGCAGCGATTTAAGGCGCATCGCTGCATGGAATCGGCAGCGGCGCTCAGCTATACAAGCCTGCTTGCGCTTGTCCCGCTATGCGCGATCGGCTTTGCGATCTTTGCCGCCTTCCCCGCCTTCGACAATATGCAGCAACTGGTCATGCGGTTCGTTTTCAACAATTTCGCCCCGCATGCCAGCGACACTGTCGGGCAGTATCTTGAGACATTTCTGGCAAATGTCGGAAAACTGACCGGTGCGGGCACGGTGTTTCTGATCGTTACCGCGATCATGCTGCTGTCGGTGATTGAAGGCACCTTCAATCAGATCTGGCGGGTGCGGCGGCCGCGACCGCTTGTCATCCGCTTGATGGCCTTCTGGACGGTGCTGACGCTTGGCCCCGTTCTGCTTGGGCTCAGCCTGTCGGTCTCCAGCTTCATTCTGGCGCAAACCCTGACCAATGGAGGGGAAAGCGGGATCGGCGCCTTGACCCGGTTCATTCCCCTGCTGCTTCAGAGTGTCGGCTTCACGCTGCTCTATCTGATTCTGCCCAATACCCGTGTGCGCTGGACCCACGCGCTTACCGGCGGTGTGGTTGCGGCTGCGCTGTTTGAGTGTCTGAAGCTTGGCTTCGGGATCTATATCAGCAACTTCGGCGCATACCAGACGATCTATGGCGCATTGTCGACCCTGCCGGTATTCCTGATCTGGATGTATCTGTCCTGGGCTGTCATCCTGTCAGGTGCGATTATTGCCGCCGCCATTCCCGACTGGCTCAGCGAGCATGGGTACTTGTTTAAACTGACTGCCGGCCCGCGCAACAAAGACAGGCTTCCCCCCGCCGATCCGCCCACCGTCTGACAGGCCAGCCGCGAATGATCGATATTGTAAATGCGTTGCTGCCTGTCTTTCTGATTATCGCAGTTGGGCAAATTCTGACCCGCAGCCGGTTTGTCGGTGCCGAACTGTGGAACCCACTTGACCGGCTTGTCTATTTTATCCTGTTTCCCGCGCTGTTGCTGCGCACGCTCGCGACCGCCGATCTGGGCGGGCTCGATATCATGCCGATGGCGGCGGCTTTGCTCCTGGCCATTTTCACCATGGTCGGGCTGCTGACCTTCCTGCGACGTTATCTCGCCCTTTCGGGGGCGGAATATTCCAGCCTTTTTCAAGGCGCGGTCCGGTGGAACGGCTTTGTCGGGCTGGCGGCTGCCGCGAGCCTGTTCGGCAATGCCGGCGTCACATTGATGGCGCTTGCGATTGCGGTCATGGTGCCGACGGTCAATGTTCTGTGCGTTTATATCCTGACCCGGCATGCGGGCACCGAACCCGCCGGTTTTGGCACTGCATTGCGGGCACTTGCCCGAAATCCGCTGATTCTTGCCTGTGCGGGGGGAATCGTTCTGAACATTGCGGATGTTGCGCTTGCGACCGCGATCGATCGCGGACTTGATATTCTGGGCCGGTCGGCGCTGACGCTCGGCCTGCTGTCGGTCGGCGCGGGGCTTGACCTTGCCCATGCAAGGGCAACGAAAAAAACCGTCGCGCTGGCAACCGCGCTTAAGCTTGTTGGCATGCCGCTACTGATTGCGGTCGGCTGCTGGCTGTTCGGCGTTCAGGGGCTGACACGCGATGTCGCTATTCTATGCGGTACGGTACCGGGCGCGACATCTTCCTATATCCTGGCGCGGCAGCTTGGCGGCGATGCGCAGCTGATCGCCAGCATGATCAGCGCCACTACCCTTGGCGCGCTGCTCACAATGCCGCTGATCCTGCAATTCGCGATGTAGCTGCCCGCCATACAGCATGCCGCGGTCTGGTCGACCGCTAGTCGCCCACCTCATCAAGATCCTCTTCCAGGATCGCCATGTGGAAATTGTAGCTCAGATCGCCATCCTCGGTATCGCGGCTGACGACGGCGATAAACTCATCGCCAACAAAAACCTCAACCGAATCGAGTGTCACGGTCTCCGGGTCCAGCCGAATCTGCTGATTGCCGAGTTTCTTGTGCAGATATTTCTCAACCGCCTGGATTTCACTTTTTTTCAAGGGTCGTCCCTCCTGTTTGCTGCCAGCCGCCTTGTTAGCAAACCCCATGCGCTCTGGCTATGGCGCATCCGTAACTCACCGGCGATGCAATAGCGCTTGCCGGGCGTCCGGGCGGGCAGTATATAACCCCTTTAATGACCCGCGACGGCACCACCCCCCCCTTCAAGTTTCCGCATCGGCACCTGCTGGGCATCAAGGAGCTTTCGGCCGATGAGATCGGCGGACTGCTCGATCTGGCTGACAGCTATGTTGCGCTGAACCGGCGGATCGACAAGAAGCAGGATCTGCTGCGCGGTCGCACCCAGATCAATCTGTTTTTTGAATCCTCGACCCGCACGCAAAGCTCGTTCGAACTTGCCGGCAAAAGGCTGGGGGCCGACGTCGTCAATATGTCGGTCAGCACCTCTGCCATCAAAAAGGGCGAAACGCTGATCGATACGGCGATGACGCTCAATGCGATGCATCCTGACCTGCTGGTCGTGCGGCATGCCGATTCCGGCGCGGTCGAGCTGCTGTCGCAGAAAATGGACTGCCCCGTCATCAATGCGGGCGATGGCAGTAACGAGCATCCGACCCAGGCGCTGCTCGACGCGCTGACGATCCGCCGCCGCCGCGGCCAACTGGCGGGACTGCTTGTCGCGATCTGCGGCGATATCCTGCACAGCCGGGTCGCACGCTCCAATATCTATCTGCTCAATGCGATGGGCGCGCGGGTGCGCGTCGTTGCCCCGCCCACCTTGCAGCCCGCCTTCGCCGAGCGGCTGGGGGTCGAGCTTTTCCACGATATGCGCGAAGGGTTGCGGGATGTGGATATTGTCATGATGCTGCGATTGCAGCAGGAGCGGATGCATGGCGCATTCGTCCCCTCCTTGCGCGAATATTTTCATTTCAACGGACTTGACTATGACAAGCTGTCGCTCGCCAAGCCCGACGCGTTGATCATGCATCCCGGTCCGATGAACCGCGGGGTTGAAATCGATAGCGAGGTTGCCGACGATATCGATCGCAGCGTCATACGCGAGCAGGTCGAGATGGGCGTCGCGGTGCGTTCCGCAGTGCTCGACCTGTTGAGCCGGCATTTGCCAAACAATGCGGAAACCCCATGAGCGTGCGGCAGGTTGCATATCGCAATGCCCGGCTGATCGATCCCGATAGCGGATTTGACGGTCCCGGAGAGGTGCTGACCAGAGGGCGGCTGATTGCCGATTTCGGAGCCGATATCTTCTCAGGCGGCATTGCCGAGGGGACGGAAATCGTTGATTGCGGGGGACAGATTCTGTGTCCGGGTCTTGTCGATATGCATGTCTTTACCGGCGAACCGGGTGCGGAACATAAAGAAACACTCGAATCCGTTACGGCCTGTGCGGCGGCGGGCGGCATCACCACCCTGATAACCCTGCCCAACACGCAACCTGTGATCGACGATGTGTCACTTGTGGAGTTCGTCAAACGACGCGCGCGCAGCCGCGGTATCGTGACCGTGCACCCGATGGCCGCCGCGACACAGGGTTTGCGCGGCGAGGCGATGACCGAAATCGGACTGATGCGGCAGGCCGGTGCGGTGGCCTTCACCGACGGACGCAAAGCCATCGCAAGCGCCGTTCTGATGCGCCGGCTGTTGAGCTATGCCAGCCGCTTTGATGCGCTGATCGTGCAGCATGTGGAAGAACCAAGTCTCGCTCAGAATGGCTGCGTCAATGAGGGAGAAATCTCAACCCGGCTGGGGCTTGCGGGCATTCCCGATGTGGCCGAGGCGATGATTCTCGAACGCGACCTGCTGCTGGCGGAACTGACCGGCGCGCGCTATCACGCCGCCCAGCTTTCCTCCGCCCGGTCGGTCGATATTATGCGCCGTGCAAAACGGCAGGGCCTGCCGGTAAGCTGCGGTGTGTCGGCCGCGCATCTGGCGCTCAACGAATTCGATATCGGCAGTTACCGGACCTTTCTCAAGCTGTCCCCGCCGCTGCGGCGGGAGGAAGATCGCGCCGCACTGGTCGGGGGTGTGGCCGACGGCACGATCGATGTTATCGTCAGCGCCCATGACCCGCAGGATCAGGACAGCAAGAGACTGCCCTTTGCGCAGGCGGCAAGCGGCGCGGTGGGGCTTGAGACATTGCTTGCGATCGCGCTTGAGCCCTATCACAACGGCTATACAGATCTGTTGACCGTGTTGCGTGCCCTGACGGTGGCACCCGCCCGGTTGCTCGGGCTTGATGGCGGCCGTATCGCATGTGGTGCGCCGGCCGATCTGACATTGTTCGATCCCGGCCGCCCCTGGGTGGTGCGGCCCAAGGCGCTGCATTCCAAATCAAAGAACACGCCGTTTGAAGATCGTCGCGTGCAGGGGATCGTATCGCGCACTGTGGTCGGCGGGGAAACCGTCTTCGAACGGGAGGAAAGTCAGAATGCCTGACCCGATGGACTGGGGGGTGTCCCTGCCCTATCTGATGATGGCGCTCGCCGGCGGTTACCTGTTGGGCAGCATACCATTCGGACTTGTACTGGCACGGCTTGCGGGACTGGGCGATATCCGGCAGATCGGTTCGGGTAATATCGGCGCAACGAATGTGCTGCGCACCGGTAACAAGAAAGTGGCGGCCCTGACACTGCTGCTCGATGGGGCAAAGGGCGCGGTTGCGGTCGTGATCGCCACGCGCTGGGGTGCCGATGTCGCTGTCTGCGCAGCCTTTGGTGCCTTTATCGGACATCTGTTCCCGCTGTGGATCGGCTTCAGAGGCGGCAAAGGTATTGCCACCTTTCTCGGGATTATGCTCGCGCTCGATCTGTATGTCGGGCTTATGGCTTGCGGCATGTGGCTTGTCGCGGCGCTGGTTACACGCATTTCATCCCTGAGCGCGCTGGTTGCAACAGCATTTACACCCTTCTTTTTCTGGCTGTTCGAGCTACCGCAACTGATGGAATTATCGCTTATACTTGCAGCCATCGCCTGGCTGAAACATCATGAGAATATCCGGCGGCTGCTGGACGGAACGGAGCCGAAGATCGGCGCAGGCTGACGATCACTTGCAAGGTGCCGGCTGGTACAGCCTTTGAAGAAACGCATTCAACGCTTTGGGGGGAGCGACGATGCAACAATTATCCCGGCAGGAACGACTTGACTGGCTGCAACTGATCCGCACCCGAAATGTGGGCCCTGCGACCTTTTCTGAACTGATCCGGCATTTTGGCAATGCGGCCGACGCGCTGGCCGCCCTGCCTGATTTTGCCCGCCGCGGCGGTCGGAAAGGTGCCTTCCAGCTGGCCAGCAGGCAAGCGGCTGAGCAGGAACTGGCCCGGCTTGACGCGTTGGGCGCGCAACTTGTGGCAAATTGCGAGCCCGATTACCCGCCCCAGCTTGCCAATTGCGAGGCCCCGCCGCCGCTCATCTCCCTCATGGGTCATGCACATCTTCTGCAAAAGCCCTGCGTTGCGGTTGTGGGCGCGCGCAATGCCTCGCTCGCCGGAACGCAGATCGCAGGCCAGCTTGCACAGGCAATCGGCGCGCGGGATTTCACGATTATCTCGGGTCTGGCGCGCGGCATCGATACCGCCGCCCATCACAGCGCGCTTGAAACCGGCACGGGGGCGGTACTTGCCGGCGGGATCGACATTGTCTATCCGCCACAAAACCGGAAGCTTTACGAAGCGATTGCCGACCGCGGCGTGCTGATCAGCGAAATGCCGCCGGGAACCGAACCCCAGGCGCGCCAGTTCCCGCGCAGAAACCGGCTGATTTCCGGGTTGAGTGTCGGTGTTGTGATTGTCGAAGCCGCCATGCGCTCAGGTTCACTGATCACCGCGCGTTTTGCGGCTGAACAGGGGCGCGAGGTTTTTGTCGTTCCCGGTTCGCCCCTTGACCCGCGTTCGCGCGGCGGCAACGCACTGATCCGGCAGGGGGCAACGCTGGTCGAATCAGTGGATGATATACTGGAAGGTCTGAAACATCTCGGGCAACCCCCGCTCAGCGAACCGCAGCGGGCGCCAGCGATGCATCCCCCTGCGCAGCAACTGGATGTCTCATCGCTTGAACGCGAGCGCCCCCATATTCTTGAGCAGTTAAGCCCGACCCCGGTCGAGATTGACAGGTTGATCCGGCAAACCGGGTTGCCCACAGCCCTTGTGAGCGCCATATTGCTGGAACTGGACATTGCCGGCAGACTCGAGCGGCATGCGGGCCAACGGGTCTCGCTGATCGTGTGAGAGTGATGTCGTCATTCATCGCAAAAATGCACCGGACGGTTGACTGAATGCTGATTTCACTGCGCAAAGGCGCGGGCACCTGGATTGCCCGGATTTTTATTGGCCTGCTTGTTCTGAGTTTTGCTGTTTGGGGCATCGCCGATTTTCTGGGTGCAAGAGGCACCACCGCCGTCGCATCAATCGAAGGGCGCGAAATCGATGCGGCAAGCCTTGAAAACGAGTTTCAGCGCGAACTCTACCGCCTGCAACAACGCTTTGGCAGCAGTTTCGACCGTCAGCAGGCGCGCGCGCTTGGCCTGGACCGGCAGGTGCTGCGGCAGATGATCACGCGCATGATGTTTGACGAAAAAGCCAGCGAACTGGGGCTTTATACCCCCGATAGCGAAGTCGCAAAAGTCATTCGCGAGGACCCGGTCTTTGCCGACCCGTTCGGCAGTTTCGATCGGGCCCGCTTCGAACAGGCCTTGCGCAATAACGGCTATACCGAGCGCGACTTCATCGCCCGCACCCGCGAGGAGATGACGCGGCGGCAGCTGATCGCCGGGCTGACATCGGCAACGGTCCCGCCACGCCATATGCTCAAGGCGATTTATCAGCATCAGAACGAGCAGCGCAAAGTCAGCCTGATTGAAATCCCGCAATCCGCCGTCACACAGCCCAAACCGTTTGCGGCGGCGGAACTTCGTGCATTCTACGATGACAACCCCGGCCTGTTCACAGCGCCGGAATATCGCATGGTGACCTATGTCAGCATGCAGCCTGAAGCTTTGGCCGAAGAAATCGCCCTCGATGAGGCGGAACTGCAAGAGGAATATGAAAACCGCCTCGCCGAATTCACGACAATCGGCACGCGGGATATCGCGCAGATCTTGTTCACTGACCAAAGTCAGGCGGAAGCCGCCTATGCACGGCTTCAGGAAGGTGCGGACTTTGCGACTGTTGCCAGGGAAACGACAGGTTTATCTGCCGATGAAATCACCCTGACCGACATAACGCGGAACGAATTACACCCCGATATCGCGGCAGCGGTCTTTGCGCTTGAAAAAGGTGCGATCAGCAAACCGCTTCAATCGCCGCTTGGCTGGCAGATCGTGCGGATCGACGACAAGCGCCCTGAGCGCGTTCAGCCCTTTTCTGAAGTGCGCGCTGAAATCGGTCGCGATCTTGCCCTGCAACGCGCCGAAGACGCACTGTTTGATATCAGCAACCGGTTCGAGGATGCACGCGCCAGTGGCGAAACGCTTGAGGAAGCCGCGCGCATTATCGGCCTGACCGCAAAGAAAATCCCGGCCATCGATCGTTCCGGTAACGGCCCCGATGGCACCGCCATCCCCGATCTGCCGACCGAGGCGGAGTTCCTGTCCGATATATTCGACAGCGCGCCGGGTGAGGAGAATGATCTGCGCGAAACCCGTGCGGGCGGCTATTTCGTGGTGCGCGTCGATGATGTGACCCCGTCTGCCTTGCGACCCTTTGACAGCGTTGTGGAGGAGGTCCGCTCCGCCCTGCGTGCACGCGCCACAGCGCAGGCGTTGGAGCAGTTGGCGGATGATATCCGCGCGCAGGCGCAATCAGGTGTGTCTCTTGCCGAAATTGCAGAGACGCGCGGCCTGTCGCTCACCGAAAGGCCCGCATTCGGCCGCACCTTCCGCGATGACCTGCTCAGCCCGGCCACCGTGGGAGAGGTTTTTGCAACCCAGCCGAAAAAGGTGATCGCGGCCCCTGCCCCGAAAGGCGGGTTTATTGTTGCACGGCTCGATGAAATCCTCGTGCCCGCTTTCCCGGCGGATGACAGCCAGACGGCGCAGATCAGAACGGCCCTGGAAAATCAGATGTCTGATGACATACTGGCGCAGTATCAGACGGTGCTGGAACAGCATTATGAGCTGCAGATCAACCAGAACCAGCTTGCCAGCCTGTTTCCCGATCAATAAACCATTGTCACAATGCAGTTGGGTTATGCGTGTCTTGAACGGGCGCGCCAATTCCGTTCCAACAGTCAGGACACGTTGAACAGCCATGCATGTCGAGCCGAATTTCGACCCGTTTAGCGCCACCTATGAGGCCGGCAAGCCGCAGCTTGTCTGGACCCACCTTGTCGCGGATCTGGAGACCCCGGTTTCGGTCATGCTGAAACTTGCCGAAGGCCGCGCCAACAGTTTTCTGTTCGAATCCGTCGAAGGGGGCGCAAGCCGGGGTCGCTATTCCTTTATGGGCATGAAGCCCGATCTGATCTGGCGTTGTTACGGCGCGCGGGCTGAAATCAACCGCAATGCCCGGCACGACCCCGAGAGCTGGGAACCCTGCCCGGAAGGTTCGCTCGATGCATTGCGCAAGCTCGTGCGCGAAATGCGGGTCGATGTGCCGCATCAGTTGCCGCCGATGGCGACGGGACTGTTTGGCTATATGGGCTATGACATGGTGCGGCTGATGGAAGATCTGCCGCCGCCCAACCCGGACCCGCTCGGTCTGCCGGATGCGATCTTCCTGCGCCCGACAATCATGGTGATCTTCGATTCGGTGAAAGACATGGTGACATTGGTCACCCCGGTCTGGCCGTCAACCGGTATCAGCGCGAAGGCTGCCTACAGCCGCGCCCAGGAACGGCTTGGCGATATTGTGGACGATTTCGAACGCCCCCTTCCGCACATCGCCACCTACCAGCCCGACGATCTGCCGCCGCTGCCCGAACCGCGCTCCAACACAAGCCGCGACGAATATCACGCCATGGTTCGGCGGGCGAAGGACTATATCGCGGCGGGCGATATCTTTCAGGTGGTGCCGAGCCAGCGTTTCAGCCTGCCATTCGAATTGCCGCCCTTTGCCCTTTACCGCGCATTGCGCCGGCTTAACCCCTCGCCCTATATGAATTTTCTCGATTTCGGGGAGTTTGCGATTGTCGGCTCAAGCCCGGAACTGCTTGTGCGTTTACGCAATGAAACCGTGACGATCCGCCCGATTGCGGGGACCCGGCCGCGCGGCACGACCCCGGAAGAAGATGCTGCCCAGGAACATGACCTCATCAACAACCAGAAGGAGCGCGCCGAACATCTGATGCTGCTTGATCTGGGGCGCAACGATGTCGGGCGGGTATCGCGGATCGGCACGGTGAATGTCACCGCGCGGTTCACGACCGAATATTACTCGCATCTCATTCATCTGGTTTCCAATGTGGAAGGGCGGATTGCCCCTGAATATGACGCGATTTCCGCACTTTGCGCGGGCTTTCCCGCCGGCACGGTCAGCGGTGCACCGAAAATCCGCGCGATGGAGATCATCGACGAGCTTGAGAAGGAAAAACGCGGCATCTATGCGGGGTGCGTGGGCTATTTTTCCGCCGATGGCTCAATGGATAACTGCATTGCCCTGCGCACCGCCGTCATCAAGGATCAGGTGATGTATGTGCAGGCAGGCGGCGGCGTTGTGGCCGACAGTGACCCGGAAGCCGAATATCAGGAAACGATCACCAAATCGAAGGCGCTGATGAAAGCGGCTGAAGAGGCTATGCAGTTTGCCACCACGCCGCGCCGCGGCCAGTAAGTAGCCGCGCAGGGCTTGTCCCTCTTGTCTTTGCCCCTCTGTCCTGTCCCTCTGTCTGCGCGCTGATCGGCATGAGAGGGGGCTGTGTCTTCTACCCCCTGCTTTTTTCTTTCAGCACCGCGGTCAGGGGCACAAGCTGAAACCCCCGCCCTTCCAGGCTTGAAAACCAGTCGCGCAGCACATCAAGGGTTTGCTGGTGGGGATGCCCGATCAGGATAGCGCTGCCCTGCGTCCGCGCGATTTCTTCCGCCCGCCGCAATTGCTGCCTGATCTTGTCGGCCGCCAGATCGTTATCGATGAAAACATCCCGTTCCAGGGTCGGAAGCTGCATTGCACGCGACAGCTCACCAGCGATGGTTGCCGCAATCGTCCGCGAATCCAGGAACAGCAGATCGCGCTGTTTCAGCACACTGAGAATGCGCTGCATTGCCACCGGGTCCTGGGTCAGACGGCTGCCCATATGGTTGTTGACGCCGACATACCCCTCGATCCGGGTGAGGTTCCAGTCAAGCCGGCTGAGGAATTCGGCCTCGGGCAAATCGGCAAGCATTGCCTGCGGTCCCGGATCGGCATCATTATCAGGCTCCATCGGCAAATGAACAAGAATTTCATGCCCGTTGATACGCGCCTCTCGGGCAAGCTCCGCCGCATAGTCGGCATAAGGCAGAATGGCAAGCGTGACCGCCGCGGGTAAAGCAACGGCTTCGCGCGCCTGCGCCAGATTGGGGCCGATATCATCGATAACAACGACGAGTCGCGGCAGTTTCTGCGGATTGGCCGGCGGCAGGGCAGCGAATTGCCGCCAGCCGGCCGCAGGCACTTCAGGCTCCGCTGCCTGGAGAGCGGGTGGGCTTGTGAAATCAAGCTCGGGCTGCGTGCGGGCCATGTCATGCAATTTTTCACGCCCGGCATCCTGGCGCGGATCAGCCCCCTCCCCCTTGTCGGGCACCGCCGCAAGCTGGCCTGAGGGGGCCGCAGCTTCTGTTTGCCCGGCAGCCGGCGCGTCTTCCGGCACGTGTTCGGAAGGGGGCTGCGCGGGCATTCGGGCATCGGCCGATGGCTCAACCGCGCGTTCGGTCAGCGGCGGCGGCGGGCTGTCATCCTTGTCGCGCTGCCCTGATTCCCCGATCAGCCAGCCAAGCCCGACACCGGCAAGCAGCAGACTTGCAAAAACAATATTGCGCAACAGGGTACGTCGTTTTTCGATCTGCGGGGCAACTGTATCGTCGGGCATCGCTGTAAACTTCGTTCAGATTATGCCGACGTTTCAACGCCGCGCAAACCCAGCCCTAGCCCGCGCCGGGTGAGAAAACAAGCATTGGCTGTCACGTCCGCGCCAGCCCCTTCAGTATCGGGCAGTCAGGCCGGGAATCGCCGCGACATTTCTCGGTCAGCTCAACAAGTGTGGCCCGGATTTCCTGCAATTCCGCAAGTTTCTCATCAATCTGGGCGATATGGGACAAAGTCAGCGCCTTGACATCCGCGCTCGCGCGATTGCGGTCCTGATACAGCATTAGAAGGTCGCGGCATTCCGATACGCTGAAGCCAAGCCTGCGCGCCTGTGAAATAAAGCGCAATGTCTCCACCGCCTCGCGGGTATAGCTGCGATAGCCATTGGCGGCCCGGACGGCGGCGGGCAACAGGCCGATTTCCTCGTAATAGCGGATGGTTTTTGCCGCCACGCCCGACTGTTTCGCTGCCTCACCGATATTCATCCTGCATCCCTTATCTGCCTGCATCGCAGTTTCGCGCGGCAATCCCCGCCCTTGACCGGCATGCGGCGCACTGCGATATGGACATAATTATGCGCGCTATATAGTTAGTATTGAATGCCGAAATTGTCCGCATCAAGGCAGCGGACGAGAATTTGGAAAGCTTTCTGATTAGCCATGATCACGCTTATCGATAACTATGACAGCTTCACCTATAATCTTGTGCATTTCATGGGTGAAATCGGCGCGCGGGTCGAGGTTTTCCGCAATGACAAGATTTCGGTTCACGACGTGCTGAACCGCCGGCCCGAAGCGATTGTGCTGTCGCCGGGTCCCTGCACCCCGGATGAAGCCGGGATATGTCTGGCGCTGATCAATGAAGCGCGCGGGACGATCCCGATCCTGGGGGTCTGTCTCGGGCATCAGTCAATCGGTCAGGCCTATGGCGGCAAAATCACCCGCATTGAACCGGTCATGCATGGCAAGCTGAGCCCGATCCGGCATGACGGGAAAGGCGTGTTTTCAGGCCTGCCCGATCCATTTGCCGCCACCCGCTATCATAGTCTCGTCATCGACCGCGACAGTCTGCCTGACTGCCTTGAGATCACCGCGGAAACCGAGGACGGCATCATCATGGGCGTTGCCCATCGCGATGCCCCGGTTCACGGCGTGCAGTTTCACCCTGAAAGCATCGCTTCCGAGCATGGCCATCAGCTGCTGGCCAATTTCCTGACTATCGCGGGGATCGCAACAACCCCGAGAGAGGCCGCGGAATGACCGATTTCAAAATGCTGATCGGTCACATCGCCGACGGATCGCCCCTGAATTATGCGCAGGCCCGCCATGCCTTTGAAATCATGATGTCGGGCGCGGCAACGCCCACCCAAATTGGCGGTTTCCTGATGGCATTGCGCGTCAGGGGGGAAACGGTTGACGAAATCACCGCCGGCGCAAGCGTCATGCGCGAAAAGGCGGTGCGGATTACCGCGCCCGATGACGCGATCGATACCTGCGGAACAGGTGGCGACGCGGCTGGCACGTTCAACATCTCGACCGCCGCCGCCTTTGTGGTGGCAGCTTGCGGGGTTCCCATTGCAAAGCATGGCAACCGCGCACTTTCCTCAAGATCGGGATCGGCGGAAGTTCTTGCAGAACTGGGTGTTAACATCGAAACCTCAACCGATATAACAGAACGCTGTATTCGTGAGGCAGGTATCGGCTTTATGATGGCGCCGCGCCATCACGGTGCGATGAAGCATGTCGGGCCAAGCCGGGTGGAACTTGGCACGCGGACGATCTTCAATCTGCTCGGGCCGCTGTCAAACCCTGCGGGAACCAAGCGGCAGCTCATCGGCGTTTTCTCCCGGCAGTGGGTGCGTCCGCTGGCTGAGGTGCTGCATAATCTGGGGACCGATCGCGCCTGGATCGTGCATGGTTCGGACGGACTTGATGAAATTACCACAACGGGGCCGAGTTTTGCCGCATCGGTCACCAATGGTGCGATCGAGGAATTCGAGATCGCGCCAGAGATGGCCGGCCTGCCCCTCGCACGGCCCACCGATTTGCTGGGGGGCGACCCGGCGGCCAATGCCACCGCGCTGAAGCATCTGCTTGAGGGGCAGAAAGGCCCCTATCGCGATATCGTCGTGCTGAATGCCGCGGCGGCCCTGATCGTGGCGGAAAAAGCAACCTGCCTCGCCGACGGGGCGGCTATGGCGCAAACCGTGCTGGATAACGGCGCGGCGCAGGCAACGCTCGACAAACTCGTTCGCTTGTCGAATGCGGAAGGGTGACGCCATGCCGCAAGCAGCACAGCCGCAAAACCCGGCCGCTACCCCCGATATTCTGAACAAAATCAAGGCCTACAAGCTCGATGAAATCGCGGCGGCAAAGCAGGATATACCACTTGCCCGGCTTGAAACGCTGGCCCGCGCGCAATCGCCGGTCAGGGGCTTTGCACAAGCGCTTGTCACCGCGACGCGGGATGGCGGATATGGGCTGATTGCCGAGATCAAGAAGGCAAGCCCCTCAAAAGGGTTGATCCGGGCCGATTTCGATCCGCCCGCACTTGCCCGCGCTTATGCCGATGGGGGGGCATGCTGCCTGTCGGTACTGACGGATACGCCGTCGTTTCAGGGCGCGCCGGAATATCTCGGCACCGCGCGGGCGGCGGTTGACTTGCCTGTTCTGCGCAAGGATTTCCTCTATGACACCTATCAGGTCGCCCAGGCGCGCGCCTGGGGGGCTGACTGCATCCTGATCATCATGGCCTCGGTTTCTGATTTGCAGGCAGGCGAGCTTTTGGCGGCGGCGCAGGAGTGGCGCATGGATGCATTGATCGAGGTGCATGACGCCGCCGAACTTGAACGTGCGTTGCGGCTGGACAGCCCGCTGATCGGCATCAACAACCGCGATCTGCGCAGCTTTGAAACCCGGATCGAGACAACCCTCGATCTTGCCCCCACAATTCCCGATGACCGGATCGTGATTGCCGAAAGCGGCCTTGGACAGCCTGGTGATCTTGCCCGTTGCGCCACCGCCGGCGCCCGCGCTTTCCTGATCGGCGAAAGCCTGATGCGGCAGGATGATGTCTGTGCCGCGACCCGCGCCATTCTGACCCGCGAGGGCGATTAGCCATGGCCGATAACAAGCTTACCCATTTCGATGCGGACGGAAACGCCCATATGGTCGATATTTCGGCCAAGGCGGCGACAGACCGGGTTGCTGTGGCTATCGGCACCGTCACAATGCAGCCCGAAACGCTGCAGCTCATCATGGAAGGGGGGATCAGCAAAGGCGATGTGCTGGCGGTGGCCCGGCTTGCCGGCATCATGGGCGCAAAGCGCACAGCGGACCTTATCCCGCTTTGCCACCCCCTTGCCCTGACAAAGGTGAGCGTCGATCTGGTGCCCGACCCGGCCCGAAACTGCGTCGCGATCACGGCGACCGCCAAGGTGACAGGCCAGACAGGGGTAGAGATGGAGGCGCTGACCGCCGCGACGGTTGCGGGGCTGACCATCTATGACATGTGCAAGGCTGTTGATCGCGGCATGACAATCGGTCCTGTGCGATTACAACATAAATCCGGCGGCAAGTCGGGCACGTTCGACGCAGGTTAAACGCGATGGCTCGCACACCCCTTCTTCCGGTGGCAGAGGCGCTGTCACGCATTACCGCCGCGATGCAGCCGGTTGCCCCCGAAACAGTTGCGCTGCCTGACGCGCCGGGCCGCATCCTTGCCGCCCCTGTCCTGTCGCGGCGCACCCAGCCGCCTTTTGCCATGTCGGCGATGGATGGTTATGCGGTCCGCGCCGCTGATCTGGCCAGGACGCCAACCGATCTGAAACTGATCGGCGAAGCACCCGCGGGCGATGCCTTTGCGGGGATCGTGGGCCCGGGCGAGGCCGTCAGGATTTTTACCGGCGGTCCGGTCCCGCAAGGTGCCGACACCATCGTCATTCAGGAAAATACCGAACGCGCTGGGGACGGGGTCACAATTCTGAAGGGCGCGTCGCCGGGTACCTATATCCGGCCCGAAGGCCTCGATTTTCGGGAGGGTGACAGTCTGCTGCCAGCGGGCAAACGGCTGGGCGCGCGTGATATCGCCCTTGCGGCAGCGATGAATGTCCCCTGGCTGTCTGTCAGACGCAGGCCGCGCATCGCATTGCTGGCCACCGGTGATGAGCTGGTACGCCCGGGCGAGCCGATAGGGCCGCAGCAGATCGTGACTTCCAACAATCTGGGCCTTGCCGGCATCATCACCCGCGCCGGCGGTGAAGCGATCGATCTTGGCATCGCACCCGATAATCGCGAGGCGCTGGCGGCAATGGCGGCGGGCGCGCGGGGCGCGGATATGCTGATCACGCTGGGCGGTGCATCGGTGGGCGATCACGATCTGGTGCAATCGGTGCTGGGCGAACAGGGGCTTGTTGTCGATTTCTGGCGCATTGCAATGCGGCCGGGCAAACCGCTGATCTTCGGGCATGTGGGGGAAACCCCGATGATCGGCCTGCCGGGCAATCCTGTTTCCGCGCTTGTCTGCGGGCTTATCTTCGTGCAACCCGCGATTGCCGCGCTGCTGGATGACCGCGCGCGACTGAATGCCAGGGCGCGGGCGCGACTCGGCTGCGACCTGCCCCGGAATGACGAACGGCAGGATTATCTGCGCGCAAGCCTTGCCCTTGCCAACGACGATCATCCCCTTGCAGGGGAATATATCGCAACACCCTTTGAACGACAGGACAGCTCCATGCTGTCATCGCTTGCACGGGCGGATTGCCTTGTTATCCGGCCGCCACATGCGGCCCCGGCAAAGACGGGCGACCGGGTCGATATCCTGCAACTCAGCGATATCTGACCCCTGCCCGTCGCGCGGCGGCCCGTTCACCGGCCTGCTTTTATCGCCCTGAAGCAATAAGTTTCCCGCAGAACTGTGGATAAGTTGACACATTTCAGGAACTAAACTAGAACAGTTGTTCCTGTTTATCTTTTGTTCTGCAAAGGTGCGGCGGCCATGCTGACAAACAAGCAATATGAATTGCTGATCTTCATCAATGAACGGATTCGCGAATCCGGCATTTCGCCTTCTTTCGATGAGATGAAGGAAGCGCTCAATCTCAAATCGAAATCGGGCATTCACCGGCTGATCAGCGCACTTGAAGAACGCGGGTTTATTCGCCGTTTGCCCAATCGCGCCCGGGCGCTTGAGGTGCTGCGCCTGCCTGACAGTGTGGCGCAATTCGGCCGCAGCAAGGGCTTTGCACCGAATGTGATCGATAGGGACGGCAATGCACGGCCGGTCCCGCGCAGGCAACCCCCGTCGCAGCCCGATGCGAATGTTGTCGAAATTCCGCTGCTTGGCAAAATTGCCGCCGGTATTCCGATCGAAGCATTGGAAGATCGCAGCAACATGATCGGTGTGCCCGCGGCACTGCTTGCGGGGGGCGATCATTTCGCGCTTGAGGTGGAAGGCGATTCAATGATTACCGCGGGCATCCTCGATGGCGATGTGGCGATCATCAAGCGTTGCGATACGGCGGAAAATGGCACCATTGTCGTTGCGCTGGTTGAGGGGCAGGATGCGACCCTGAAACGGTTGCGGCGCAAGGGCGATTCTGTCGCGCTGGAGCCGGCCAATCCCGATTATGAAACACGGATTTATGGCCCCGACCAAGTCGCGGTGCAAGGGCGCATGGTGGGCCTTTATCGCCAATATCACTAACTCCTCGCAAGGTGCTCCTGAAACGCCCCTGAAACGCCCGTCAAATTTCAAAGAAGGCACTCAACGACAGGATACCCCATTATAATCAGCAGCTTGTCTGGCAAAATTCATGTATCCTAACGGTACCGGGCCGGGCTGTTGGACCAGGGCCTGTCACCACGTTCCGCTATCGCCATACGCCGTATGATTGCACCATCGCTGCGGATATGGAGTGAATGCGCCCCGGCGCGCCACAGATCGAAATAATCCACAATCATCGCCGCTGAGGGGCAGTGACGCACAGGCTGGCGACTGACGATGATATCCGCCAGCCGGCAATCATCGACAAGGGCGCGGCTGTCCCTGACATATGCGACTGTGTAACCACCGCGCATCGGCGCGATACAGCCAAGCCTGTCGCATTGTACCGCATCTGCCTTTGGCAGCGCGGCCGCTTTCCCTTCCGCCGCCGCCCAGCGCATCGGCCCGTAACTGCCCGCCCTGCCCGCCAGCAAGGTCAGTTCACCATCGGGCAGGCGAACGGCAAGATTGCGTCCCTCGCCATCGACGATCAAATCAGGTCGATCGGTGAGGAATATCGTAATCAGCAAGGCGGCGGGGATGGCGGCCAATCCGGCCCAGCGCCATCCGCCGCGCCACAGGAAGAGCCATAATCCGCCAAATACCACCATAATCAGGGAAAGCTGCGGCAAAGCGGGCACAATCGTAACAGCGCCGGGCCACGCCGCCACCATCTGCGCGGCTTGCAGCATCAGCGTAATCCCCCACCCCATCAGGTCGAGGATGGGGCCATCCATCCCGAACGGCATCAACACAAAGGCCAGCACCGCACAGGGCATGATCCAGGCACTGACCAGCGGCATCGCCAGCAGGTTGCCGATCAGCCCGTAATCGGCAAAACGATGAAAATGGAAGATGGCAAATGGCGCGGTTGCCAGACCGGCAATCAGGCTTGTCAGACCAATTGCCATAAAAAACACCGTGAGCCGCTTGAGCGGCCCCTGCGCGGGGTCGGCGCGCAAAAGCGGGCCAAGCCGCTCATAAACTGCGATAAGGGCAATCACGGCGGCAAACGACATCTGAAAACCGACCTGTAACAAGGCCTCGGGCGTCAGCAGTAAGATCAGGAAAGCCGCAAACGCAACCGTACGCATGGACAGCGCGCTCCGGTCGCATAGCACGGCAAGCAGGACAAGCGCACTCATCAGAAAGGCCCGCTGTGTCGGCACGCTGCCTCCTGAAATAAGCAGATAGCCAAACGCGCCGGCAAGCGCCACGATTGCCGCCCATTTCTTGATCGGAAAATAAAGCGCGACGCGCGGAATCAGGGCAAGCCCCCCGCGCAATGCGAAAAAGATCGTGCCTGCAAGCAGCCCCATATGCAGCCCGGAAATGGCCAGCAAATGCGCAAGCCCGGAATCGCGCAATGCCGATGTGACAGCTTCCGGGATTGCCGCCCGGTCGCCGGTCATCAGCGCGGCGGCCACGGCCCCGGCTTCCCCTTCAATGCGGGCGCGCACATGCCGCGCGATATGCAACCGCTTGTCGGCGAGCCAAATTCCACCGCGCATCAGGAAACCGGTCGCCACCGCGTTCTGCTGCGGCCCTGTCACAGGTTGCGAGATGGCATAGCCGATCCCGCCGATACGTTCAAACCACAACATTCTGCCATAATCAAAGCCGCCCGGCCGCTCGGGCGCGGGTGGCGGCATCACCACCCCGCGCAGACTGATGTGATCACCGATCGCCAGCGGCAAAGTCTGCGGTGCCGTCCCTGCCGGAACCGCGGCTGCGCGCCGCAGGGTCAGCCGGATACGGGCGGGCAGAGCCTGATGATCAAGGCGCCCGATCACCGTCGGCGCAAGCTGGAGACGCAGATCGCGCGCGCGTTCCTCGATTTCAAGAAGTGTGCCGCTGATGGCGACAGCTCCGGTCGTTTTGTGAATGATCGGGGCGGCCTGCCAGGCGGTGCGCCATTGCGCGCTGCAAAATCCAAGCGCGATGATCAGCGCCACGGCCCCGAATGCGCGTTCCGCGCCCCGCCCGCGGCGGCAGACCCAGGCAAAGCAGACAAGCGCAACGACACCCGCTGCAACGACCGGCTCGACCGGCAGCGCGAAATAGAGTGCGATGCCAAGGCCGAGAAAAACAGGTGCCCACAGGATAAATTGCGGCCGTTCGGCAGCAAGCAGGCGGGTGACAAGCCTCACAATATCCGCCGCCACCAGGCCAAGCGCGGACGAAAACCGCGCGATCGCCGAATTACCCGCTATATCCCCCAAAATCAGCCCCTTCCGGCATCCCGTTCCGGAAATAACGAATCTGCCGCACCCGCTTCAAACAGGCGTGCCCGCGCGCAAATAACTGCAAGCAGGGCAAAGACTATTTGCGGTGGCACAACCGACAGCCTCTTTTGCTGCACAGGTCGAGTGTGCTAGGGAGTGCGGGTCAGTGCAATGCTTATCTCGCTGTCCCGGCGCATCGATACGCCCCTGTCAGCGTGGACCAAACAGCCTGCGGCAACTGCCCACGGCGCGCCAGGTCCTTAATGGGAAATATGACGGAAACTTCGCAGGTAATTACCCGGTTTGCCCCCTCACCAACGGGCTTTCTGCATATTGGCGGTGCGCGGACCGCCCTGTTCAACTGGCTGTTTGCCCGCCACCATAACGGGCAGTTCCTGCTGCGAATCGAGGATACAGACCGCGCCCGGTCGACCCAGGAAGCGATTGACGCCATTCTTGATGGCATGCGCTGGCTCGGGCTGGAGCATGACGGGGAAGCGGTTTACCAATCCGCCCGCAAACAACGGCACACCGGGATTGCCGCGCAGCTGCTGCGCGAGGGCAAGGCCTATTATTGCTATTGCACAGCCCAGGAGCTTGAGGCGATGCGCGAAACCGCTCGCGCTGCGGGAGAGCCTGTGCGCTATAACGGGATGTGGCGCGACCGCGATCAGGCCGAAGCCCCCACGGATGTGCCCCCCGTGGTCCGGCTGAAGGCTCCCCGGACGGGCAACACAACGATCCGCGATCAGGTGCTGGGGGATATTACTTTCGCAAATGATCAGCTTGATGATCTGATCCTGCTGCGCAGCGATGGCACACCGACCTATATGCTGTCGGTGGTGGCCGATGACCACGATATGGGCATTACCCATGTCATTCGCGGCGATGATCACCTGACCAATGCCGCGCGTCAGGCGCATATCTATACTGCGCTTGGCTGGGATCTGCCTGTTTTTGCCCATGTGCCGATGATTCTGGGGCCCGATGGCGCGAAACTGTCAAAACGGCACGGCGCGCTGGGTGTGGGGGCCTATCGCGAGATGGGCTATCTGCCCGAAGCGATGCGCAACTATCTGCTGCGGCTGGGCTGGTCGCACGGGGATGATGAGATTATCTCAACCGCGCAGGCGATCGACTGGTTCAATCTGGAGAATATCGGCAAGTCACCCGCCCGCTTCGATTTCGCCAAGCTTGAAAATCTCAACGGGATCTATATGCGCGACGCCGAAGCGGAAACTCTGATGCCACAGGTTGTCGCAACGATTGCGCAGATTTACGGCGAAGATCCCGATGCGGCCGCACGGGCGCGGCTTGAACATGCGCTGCCCGGACTTAAGGAACGCGCGACCAATCTTGTCGAGCTGGCTCAAAACGCCCACTACCTTTTCGCCGAACGCCCCCTCAAGCCGGACGAAAAAGCGGCAAAGCTGCTTAATCCGGAGGCATGTGCGCATTTGCGGGCGCTTGCCGATCAGCTTGCCCTGCTGGAGGAATGGAGCGCGCAGACAACCGAAGACTGCATCCGCGCCTATATCGCGCAGGCGGATATGAAACTCGGCAAGGTGGCACAGCCCTTGCGTGCGGCACTGACGGGGACGACCGTTTCGCCTGGTATTTTCGACGTGCTGGTCTCGCTTGGAAAAGACGAAAGTCTCGCACGGCTTCGCGATCAGGCATCACTATAAAATAAAGGGTTTATTGGCGCAGTTCGTGACAGAAGCGGCTCTGACGCAGTATAATGCACGCAGCTCTTCCTCACTCTGCGGCTCGTAACCGTAACACAAAGCTGAAGGGGGTCTTTATGTCGAATTCCGACAAGATCGATAAGGTAACACTCACAATCGGCGATAAAACGCTGGAACTTCCGGTTATTCACGGGACCGAAGGACCAAGCGTGATCGATGTTCGCAAGCTGTATGGCGAAACTGGCATGTTCACCTACGATCCGGGCTTCACCTCCACCGCCAGCTGCGATTCCAGCATCACCTATATTGACGGTGAAGAAGGTATTCTGCGCCATCGTGGCTATTCGATCGACGATCTGGCGATGAACAGCGACTTTATGGAACTTGCCTATTTGCTGTTCTACGGCGATTTACCCGATCGCGCCGAAAAGGAGAAATTCGCAAGCGACATCACCTATCACACGATGGTGCATGAGCAATTGCTGAACTTCTTCCATGGTTTCCGCCGCGATGCGCATCCCATGGCCATTTTGTGCGGCGTGGTTGGCGCGCTGTCCGCTTTCTACCATGACTCGACCGACATCAACGATCCGCATCAGCGCATGGTTGCCACCTATCGCATGGTTGCGAAAATGCCAACCATTGCGGCGATGGCATTCAAATATTCGGTCGGTCAGCCCTTTGTCTATCCCAGCAACGAACTGAACTATTCGGAAAATTTCCTCCGGATGTGCTTCGCGGTGCCGGCGGAAGAATATGAGGTCAATCCGGTGCTCGCCCGCGCGATGGACAGGATTTTCATCCTGCATGCCGACCACGAGCAGAATGCGTCAACCTCAACCGTCCGTTTGTCCGGTTCGTCGGATGCCAATCCGTTCGCCTGTATCGCGGCCGGTATCGCAAGTCTGTGGGGCCCGGCCCATGGCGGTGCGAATGAAGCCTGCCTGAACATGCTTGAGGAAATCGGGTCGGTTGACCGCATCGACGAATTCGTCGCGCGGGCAAAGGATAAGGACGACCCTTTCCGGCTGATGGGTTTCGGGCACCGGGTCTACAAGAATTACGATCCGCGTGCGACTGTGATGCGGCAGACCTGCCACGAGGTGCTGGACGAGCTCGGGGTGCGTGATGAACCGCTGCTTCAGGTTGCGATGAAACTTGAAGAAATCGCCCTAAGTGACGAATATTTCATCGAAAAGAAACTCTACCCGAATGTCGATTTCTATTCGGGCATCATTCAGCGGACATTGGGCTTCCCGTCATCCATGTTCACCGTCATCTTCGCGGTTGCGCGGACGGTCGGCTGGCTGGCCCAGTGGAATGAGATGATCACTGATCCGACGAAAAAAATCGGTCGGCCGCGCCAGCTTTATACCGGCAACGATGGCAGGGAGTTTATCGAACTCGACAAGCGATAATTATCTGCCCCGGCCCTTCAGGGTTTGAAGATAGACCGGGGAGTTTGAAGATAGACCGGCTGGCACGATTGCTGGCCGGTTTTTCTTTTTCCGGACGGTATGTTCAGGTTTTGATTCCGCGATCGCCCAGGAATGCGCAAACCGCCTCTGCCGCACGCTGACTTGGCGATGCCTGCCCCTTCCCCAGCGCCGCAAGCGCTGTGGCCATAGCCTGCGTCTGTTTCTGACGCGCCGGGCTGTTCTCAACAAGCAAGGGGGCAACCGCTGCCGCAATCCCCTGCGGCGTACACGCATCGGCCAGAAGCTCGGGAATTACCTCATCGTGCAGGATCAGATTGACAAGATTGACGTAAGGCACCTGCAGGACGCGTTTGGCCAGAAATGCTGTCAGGGCGTTTACCCGGTAGCCGACGATGTGCGGTGTACCGGCGACCGCAAGTTCGAGCGAAACCGTCCCTGACGCAGCAATGGCCGCGTCACAGGCGGCAAACCCGGCAAATTTTTCGTCAGCCTCAGTCATACAGAGAACCGGGCACGACCATTGTGCCGCCGCCGCCTTCACAGCTTCTGCTACACCGTCCACGGTAGCGCAAAACAGATGCAGTTGCGGGAATTGCGCCTGCAGCATCTCTGTCGCCTGGGCAAAAATCGGCAGCAGCCTGCCGACTTCACTGTGGCGGCTGCCGGGTAGAACCCCCAGAAGCGGCGCATTGGCCGGAATATTGTGACGGGCACGAAAACCGGGGCCCATGGCGCGGCCACCGCCGCGTGTGACAACCGGATGACCCACAAATTCCGCGGGCAGGCCCGCCCTGGCAAAGATTTCCGGCTCAAACGGCAAAAGGGTCAGCAGCCGGTCCACATAACGGGCGATCTTTCGCGCCCG
The DNA here is from genome assembly GCA_947258435.1 of uncultured Alphaproteobacteria bacterium. Lineage (GTDB taxonomy): Bacteria > Pseudomonadota > Alphaproteobacteria > UBA11222 > UBA11222 > CALAQW01. The sequence goes on along the minus strand of CAMYID010000013.1, from coordinate 250,898 downwards.
CCCCTGCCGCCACGCCCAGACATGCGGCGCGACATAGTGGATGATCGGGAGCTGAGGATTTGCGGCCCGCAAACGGCGGGCAACGCGAAAGCAGAAATCCGGGCTATCGATGGTGATCAGAAGATCGGGGCGCCGCTCAAGCGCTGCCCCCACGGTTTGTGCAATCCGCATCTGAATAAGCGGCAGTCGCGGCACCACTTCAGAAACGCCCATGACCGATAGATCGGACATCGGAAACAGGCTGGCAAGCCCTGCCTCTGCAAGGGCATGCCCCCCAACGCCACAGGCTGAAATCGGGCGCTCACAGCGCGCCCTTAATGCGCTCAAAAGCTCGCCCCCCAGCACATCGCCCGACGGTTCGCCTGCCACAATCATCACAGTGAGAGGCACAGCCGCACTCATGGCTGATCGCCGCTATTCGCCCCGTCTGTCGCTGGCGGCATGCCGTAAAGAAACATATTCCGCCTGTCGGCTTCCGCGATCACCGCCGCCCGATCGACGATCAATGCGCCGCCCGCATCCACCGCGATACCGGCAAGCCCCGCGGCGGCCGCATTGCGAACCGTCGAGATACCGATGGTCGGCAGATCGACGCGCCGTTCCTGGCCGGGTTTCGGTTTTTTGACCAGGACGCCGGCGCGCTGCATATCCGATCCGCGCAGATGCGGCGGCAATTCAGCACAGCGATGCAGCATCGCATCTGTCCCTTCCGCCGCCTCGACGGCCAGAACAACCCCATGACACACAACCGCACCCTGCCCGATATCGAGACGCCCCAGAATATCGATGACTTCCGCGGCGCGTTCAATATCCTGCAAGGCTGCGGCATCGGGCCCAACATGCCCCAGCACACCGGTTTCAGCAGCCAGGCCGTCCGCCACTTCATGCGCCCCGATGACGCGGAAACCTTCCGCCTCGAATAAATCGACCATGAAGCGCAACAGCTGGTCATCGCCACCCCGGGCGGCCTTCACATAGCGCGGCAATAGCCGTACAGCCCGCATATCAAGCCGTAATTTGCGCAGATCGGGGCGGTTCACAGGCCCGATAAAGACAATTTCATCGCAACCTTCCTGACGTAGCAACTGCATTGTCTTGCCGATGGTCCCGATATTGATCCAGTGATGGGGATAGTCAGCGATCGCCTCACTGGCCGCGCCAACCACACCAAACAGGCAAAAATCCCGTTTTCTGGCGACGCAATCCTGCGCCAGAAGAAGCGGCACAATGCCGCCGCCCGCGACAATCGCAAGTTTAGCGTCGGTCTGCTCAACAGGCCGGTTCACCGGATACCCGTTACGCCTTGGGCGTGCAGATGCTACGGGTCGCGCCACGGATAAAGGTCACGATTTCCATGACCTCCCCGTGATCCTTGAACAGCTCGGCCACATCCTCCATCCGCTCTTGCAATGTGCCCTCCTCGGCAAACAGCATGCGGTATGCATTGCGCAGGGCATGTATCTGCTCACGCGTGAAATTACGCCGTTTCAGTCCGATGATGTTCAACCCGCCAAGATGCGCACGATTGCCCAGAACCGATCCGTAAGGGATGACATCGCTTTCAACCCCCGACATACCGCCAATCATGGCATGTGCGCCAATGCGCACAAATTGCTGCACCGCCGAAAGTCCGCCGAAGATCGCAAAATCATCTACCGCGACATGCCCTGCCAATGTGGCGTTATTCGCAAGGATCACATTGTTCCCGACCGTACAGTCATGGGCGACATGCGAGCCCGCCATGAACAGCCCGCCATTGCCCACCCTGGTGATCATACCGCCACCGCTTGTGCCCGGATTCATCGTCACATTCTCGCGGATAACGTTATCCTCGCCAATCTGCAGCACGCTTTTCTCGCCGGAATATTTCTGATCCTGCGGCGGATGTCCGATGGATGCGAAGGGGAAAATCTTGGTTCCCCTGCCGATGATCGTCCGGCCTTCGACAACGACATGCGAAACAAGATCGACATGATCGCCCAGCTCGACTTCCGCGCCGACAAGGCAGAAAGGACCAATGGTAACGCCGGTCCCGATCTTCGCGCCTTCCGCCACGACCGCGGTTGGGTGAATGTCAGCCATCTGTGTACCCTATTTATCGGCGATCATGGCGCTATAGTCGGCTTCGGCCATCAACTGCCCGTTCACCTGCGCTTCGCCATGAAATTTCCAGACCGCGCCGCGCGACCGCAGCATCTCCACATGGATATGCATCACGTCGCCGGGCCCGACCGGTCTGCGAAAACGGCATTTGTCGATCGTCATGAAATAAACAAGCTTATCATGGGCGGAAGTCCCCTCCCCATACAGAATCAGCGCGCCGGATGTCTGCGCCATCGCTTCGACGATCAGCACACCGGGCATTACGGGCCGGGAGGGGAAATGCCCCTGAAAGAATGGCTCGTTGATCGTGACATTCTTGATTCCGACCGCCGATTTGCCCGGCACGATATCGCGCAGCCCGTCAATCATCAGCATCGGATAGCGATGCGGCAGCAATGCCATCACCTGATTGATATCGAGCGTTTCCCCCTCAGATGCCCCGGATCCTTGCGACCCATTTTCACTCATCCTTCTGCCTCTTCCTGTCTGCCAGTCGTGAAATCATCGCGACTTCCCTGAAAAACTGTTTCGCAGGCACCGCCGGCGTTCCCACCATACGCTGACCCGAGGAAACATCGCGCATGACACCTGCCTGAGCGGCAATCTGCGCCCCGCGCCCCACACGCAGATGACCGGCAAAGCCGCTTTGACCGCCGATCTGAACAAAATCCTCAACCTCGACGCTGCCCGACAGCCCCGCAAGCGCCGCGATAATACAGCGCCGCCCGATTTTTACATTATGGCCGATCTGCACCAGATTATCGATCCAGCTGCCTTCCCCGATGACCGTGTCAGGCCCTGTGCCCCGGTCGATTGTCGTGTTTGCGCCAATATCGCAATCATCCTGAATGATAACGCGGCCAAGCTGCGGAACCTTGACAAACCCTGCCGGGTCAGGCGCGAAACCAAAACCATCCTGTCCGATGCGGGCACCGGGATGGATGCTGACCCTGTCGCCGATCAGGGCGTGGCTGATCGAGACCTGCCCCGCGATCCAGCCGTGAGCGCCGATCTTCACATTGTCGCCGATAACGCTGTTCGGGCCGATATAAGATTGCGGGCCAATTTCGACATTTTCGCCGATCCAGGCACCCGCCGCCACATGCGTTCCCTGACCAAGGCTTGCCGATGCCGCAACCCACGCCCCCTGCGCGACGCCTTCGGCAAATTCGGGGCGTGGATAAAAGGCCTGCGCAATCAGCGCATAGCTCTTGTAGGGATTGTCGCTCAGTAGTAGCGCCATGCCCTCGCGCGCCTGGGTGGCGAATTTTGGCGCAATGACACAGGCCTGCGCCTGCGAGTTGCGAAACTGCCCGGCATATTTCGGGTTATCGAGGAAGCTGATTTCCCCCTGCCCCGCGCCTGACAGCGGCGCGACATCGGAAATCATCAGTGCCGGATCAGCATCCTCATGCAGCTCGGCAAGTCCGATCTCCGCTAACCGGCCTAAAGAGAAAGGCCCCCGATTGTTGAAAAACCGAGGATCTGCCATGATCTAATCCGCCTTTTCTCAATAGTGGCCGGAACGCGCCCGCTACAGATCAGCGGGCATTTGCCGCCGGCAGATTGACCGACACAGACGGCAGTGCCGCATTCAGCCGCTGAATAACCGTGTCGGTAATATCCAGATCCGAATCGCCGGTCAGTATTACTTGCCGGTCAATCAGGATATTGCCGCCCTTTTCATCTTTGAGCGTCCTTAAAATCGGATCGAGGGACTTCAGGATATCACGCTGTGCGTTGCGGACGGCGACCTGCAGCGCCCGCTGTCGCTCCTGAAGCTGACGCTCTTCCTCGCGCACGCGGTCTTCAAATTCCCGCCGCCGCTCATCGAAGGCGTCAGGTGACAGCAGGGTCTGCTGCTGCTTCAACGCTTCCTGCTGACCCTGCAGGCTTTCATTGATTGCCTTGAAGTCGGCCTGCATTCTTTCTTCCAGCGCCTGCACCTGCGACTGCACGGACTGCGCGGCGACCGATTCCTTCTGCACCCGCTTCATATCCACAATCAGTATCCTGGCCGCCGGGAGACCTGCCGCCGACTGCGCGACCGCCGGGAAAGCTGTAAGCGCCATCAGCACGCAGGCACAACTCAAACTAACTATGCGATTCATACAGGCTTGCATCGATTACACCTATCCGTTTTAGAACCTTGTTCCCACGTCAAAGCGGAAGGATTCCACCTTGTCGAAATCTTCACGCTTGATCGCCTTGGCAAAATCGAGCCGGATCGGCCCGAACGGCGATTCCCAAAACAGCCCAATCCCGGTCGATACGCGCAGTGAATTGCTTGTGCTGACAAGCGGTCCGCTCTCGACTGCACGCGTGACTGTACCGAAATCGGTGAACAAATTGCCCAGAATGCCAAACTCATTGGGCAGACCGATCGGGAATGTTACCTGCGCCGTACCGATATAATAAAGCCGGCCGCCCAGCGCATCGTCCGTAAAGGCATCGCGCGGCCCGACACCGGCGGTTTCAAAACCGCGGAAGGTCCGACCGCCTTTAAAGAAACGGTCATTGATCGGCACATCCTGATCAAAGCCGTGAATATACCCTTCGCGCAGCACGATATTGCCGATCACCTCATCACGGAAGGGGTAGAAATACTGATATTCGAATTCGGTCCGCAGATAACGGACATCGCCGCCAAGTCCCGCAAAATCCTGCGAAATACTGGTCGAGAAGCCGGTTGTCGGATCCAGCGTATCGTCAAGATCGGTATAGCTCAGCCGATAGCCGATGATCGAGCTCAAATCCTCCCCAAGCGCGGCCAGTATGAGCGGGGATGCAAACTGTGGCGCGCCGGAAAGTATTTCCTGTTGCAGACTGTAGCGGAGGCGGAGTGACGCATATTCAGACAGCGGTGCCCCCGCATTGAGGGTAAAGCCGGTCGTTTCGGTAATGAACGAAGCCTCATCCTGGAAATCGTAGCGAATGCGGAAAATATCGAAACCGGCCGAAATCTGACGATCAAGGAAATAGGGTTCGGCAAAGCTTAAATCGATTTCCTGCGTCCGACCGCTTAACTGGGTCGACAATCTCAGGAACTGACCGCGTCCCAGCAGATTACGTTCGGAAATACTGATATCGCCGATCAGGCTTTCCGACGATGAAAAGCCGACGCCAAAGCTCAGCTGGCCGGTTGATTTTTCCTCAACCTCGACATTGACGATCGTCCGGTCCGGCGCGCTGCCCGGTGCCTGCTCGATCTCGACTTCTTCAAAGAAATTCAGCGCACGAATACGCGAGCGGGAGCGGTTGATCTTCGCCGTGTTGAACGCATCGCCCTCGACAAGACGGAATTCACGCCGGATGACCTTGTCGAGGGTCCGCACATTGCCTTCGATATTGATCTGTTCGACATAGACGCGCGGCCCTTCATCGATCCGGTAGACGACATCGATCTTCCGTTCATCCTTGCGGCGGCTGATCTGCGGCCGGATATCGACGAAGGCATAGCCAAATTCGCCCGCCGCGAATGTCAGCTCCTCAATCGTGTCATCGATCAGCTTGGCGTTATAGATATTACCGGGCTGTGTCTCCAGCTTGTCAGTCAGAATCTGCGGATTGATCTGATCAAGTTCTGTTTCAATCGTCACATCACCAAATTCATACAATTCACCTTCATCAACAACGAAGGTGATATAGAATTCCTCGCGATCACGCGTCAGCTCGGCAACCGCGGATGCCACACGGAAATCCGCGTAGCCCCGGCTGAGATAGAAACGGCGTAGCTGCTCGCGGTCAAAAATCATCCGGTCGGGATCGTAATTGTCGCGCGACGCGAGAATATTCCACCAGCGCGTCTCCTGAGTGGCAATTTCCCCGCGCAGCCGATCATCTGAAAACCGCCTGTTGCCGATGAAATAAATCTTGCGGATGCCGGTAACCGGCCCCTCATTGATTTCAAACACCAGATCAACGCGATTCTGCGGTAGCTGGATGACTTTCGGCTCGACGGTTGCGGCGAAACGCCCCGAGCGGCGATACAGCTCGACAATCCGCTGTACATCGCTTTGCACCCTTGCGCGGGTATAGACAATCCGCGCCTTAAGCTGCACCTCATCGGTCAGCGCCTGATCATCGACCGCTGAATTGCCTTCGAAGGCAACGCGGTTGATGATCGGATTTTCCACAACCGATACAACAAGCCTGGTGCCCTGCCTGCGGATTGTAACATCGGCGAACAAGCCCGTCGCAAACAGGTTTTTCAGTGATTTATCGACAATGACCGGATCATATTCCTCACCGGGCCGGATCGTCATATAGGAACGCACGGTATCCGCCTCGATCCGCTGATTTCCCGTGACGTCAATCTGGGAAATCGCGACCGCATGCGCCGGGATTACAACAAGGGCAAGGCCACATATCGCAAAAAACAGCGCAGTGATCGTGCGCCGCACGCAAAACAGATGCGCGCTGGCGTTCTTTTCCGTCCCCGTCAGGGGCGCCAGTTCTTTGCGGCGTAATGTCATAATTCTAGGAGAAAATCCCGCTAACAAAATCCAGAATATGCAAATTCAACAAATCGTTCCATGTCGCAAATATCATCAACGAGATGACCAGGGCAAAACCGATCCGGTAGCCGAATTCCAGCACCCGCTCGCTTAATGGCCGTCCCATTGCCGCCTCAACTCCATAGAACAGCAAATGGCCCCCGTCCAGCATGGGGATCGGGAAAAAATTCAACAAACCGATACTGACTGACAAAACCCCTGTCAAATGGATCAGGGCAACAAGACTGATTTGCGCAACCTGCCCCGATACCTGTGCAATCCGGAGCGGGCCGCCGATCTGGCTCGCATCTTCCTTGCCCGTAAAAATACGCCCCAGATAGGTAAAGGTCTGCGAGACGATAAAGTAGGTCTCCCTGGTGCCCAGCCACAAAGCCTCAACCGGACCTGAACGGATCAGATTCCGGTCCTCCGCGCCGGCGACGCGAGAAATGCCCAACAATCCGCGCCGTTGCGTGTTACCCAGCGCATCCTCGAACTCATCGACCTCCGGAATCGCAACAAGCTCGTGCCGTTCGCCCCCCCGGTCGATCGCCACTCTCAGCTCTTCCCCCGCGCTCAGCATCACCATGCGCTGCAAATCGGCGAAACTGTCAACTTCGGCGCCATCGATGGCGATCACCACGTCGCCGGGCTGAAAGCCGGCACGTTCAGCAGCGCTGCCCGGCTGGATCGCATCCACCCGCGCAGACATCTCCACCCGTCCGTAAAACACGAAAATCGACGCAAATATCAAAATCGCGAGCACAAAATTGGCAACCGGACCCGCGGCGACAATCGCCATGCGCCGCCAGACATTCTGATGATGAAAACTCTGAACACGGTCGCCTGCGCTCATCGTCGCAAACCGGTCATGGTCGGGCGTGCTTGCCGCTGTATCATCGCCGAGAAACTTGACATATCCGCCAAGCGGCAGAAGCGACAATTTCCAGCGGGTGCCCTTTTTGTCGTACCAACCGAAAATTTCCTTCCCGAAGCCGACAGAAAAAACCTCGACTTTCACACCGCATTTCCTGGCCACCCAGAAATGTCCCAGCTCGTGGAAGAAAACGACGATGGTCAGAACGAATAAAAAGGCTCCGACATAGATCAAACCTGCACCAATCATGCACCGCTTTCCTTTTTCAAGCCTTCTCCACGTCTTATCGCCATCCGGCTCACGGCCCGGCTCATCAACGGGCCGTTGTCATTATTCCGCATGTTGCACAAGCGCCCGCGCCACCCGCCGTGCCTGCTCATCTGCGGCAATGATTTCCTGCACACTGTCAAGCGGCCGCAACCATTCCGCCATTTCCCGGTTTTCAAGCGTGGCTGCAACAATATCGCCGATCGTCAGAAAACCGATCTGACCGCCCAGAAAGCCCGCAACAGCCACTTCATTAGCCGCATTGAGAATTGCCGGGGCGCCCCCCCCCTGAGCCAGGGCATTGCGCGCCAGCCGCAAGGCCGGAAAACGATCATGGTCCGGCGCTTCGAATGTAAGCTGTGCAATTTCGGCCAAATTAAGACGCGCGACCGGCGCAACCATGCGTTCGGGCCAGCTCAGCGTGTAGGCAATCGGGGTCCGCATATCAGGTGATCCCATCTGCGCCAGCACCGACCCGTCAATATAGGAAACCAGACTATGCACGACCGATTGCGGATGAATGAGAATATCGATCTGATTGGCTGTCACCGGAAACAGATGAAAGGCTTCGATCAGCTCAAGCCCCTTATTCATGCAGGTCGCTGAATCGACAGAGATTTTGGCCCCCATATCCCAATTGGGGTGCGCCACCGCCTGCTTGGGCGTGACATCACGCATCTGCGCGCGCGAGAGCGTTCGGAACGGCCCGCCCGACGCGGTGAGAATAATCTGCTCGACCGTTTCAGGACGTTGCTGATCGAACACCTGAAAGATTGCGTTATGCTCGGAATCGACAGGCAATAGTTCAGCACCGCGATCATCGGCAAGCGCGGTAAGATACTCCCCCGCGCAAACCAGACACTCCTTGTTGGCAATCGCGATTTGCGCGCCCTGTTTCACCCCTGCAATCGTCGCTGCAAGCCCCGCCGCGCCAACGATCGCCGCCATGATCCAGTCCACCGGCCGTTCCGCCGCCGCCACAATGGCCTCCGCCCCCGCCGCACAGGCCACACCGGTTCCCGCCAGTCCGTCGGACAGTTGCTGATAAAGGGAGGCATCGCCGATAACCGCCAGTTGCGGGCGAATCTCCCTGGCCAGGGCAATCAGCCCGTCGCAGTCACGGTAGGCTGTCAAGGCTTCGACATGAAAGCGCTCGCGGTTGCGGACAATAAGATCAAGCGTATTGCGGCCAACCGAACCGGTTGCCCCCAATATCGTCACGCGCTTTACCTCCCGAAGGGGAATTGCCGCCGCCTGCGTCACACCCGCTCCCTCATTCAAAAAGGACCAAAGCCAAAAGCAATACCGCCGGCGCGCCAAATAACAGCCCGTCCACCCGATCCAGAATACCGCCATGGCCGGGAATCAGGTTGCTCATATCCTTCACGCCAAAATAGCGCTTTACAGCCGATTCCGCCAAATCACCCATTTGCGACCAGCCACCGATCAGCGCCGACAACAAGATCAGCATTGCCGCCGCGCCGAAACCGGCTGTATAGCCAAGCGCGCCGCCCGCAAGGCCGGCACAGAACATGCCACCGATCATACCCGCCCAGGTCTTGTTCGGACTGATGCGGGGCGCAAGCCGGGGCCCGCCAATCGCGCGGCCAAAGAAATATGCGCCAATATCCATGCTCCAGACAATGACAAGCACCCATAAAACGAGTATCAGACCCGCCGGTTCATACTGCCGCAGCCAGACAAGCGCCACAGCCCCAATCGCGATATAGGGTACGCTGCACACCCGCCACAGCATATCCTGCCGCTTCCACAACGCCCGCACGGCCGCAACCGCAAGGCCCAGCCCAATTACGCCAAAGGCCGCCATGAGCGGTGTAAGCGGCAAGCCATCGGCAAGCGCGGGAAACTGTACAAAACTGATCGCGCCAAGCCCTGCCAACGCGGCCAGCAGCATGTCCCAGCCCCATGCCTCGCTACAGGTGAGCCGACACCATTCATAGGCCATCAACAACAGCGCAACGGCGATCATCAGATAAAATGCCACATCACCGAAATAGACGGCAAGCAACACAATCGGTGCAAGCACTGACGCCGAAATAATACGCAATTTCAAGCTGCTGCGGTTATTTTTCGAAATAACAGATGAAGTCAGACCACCTTGTGTCGGCATCACATCACTCAAACGGCACCGGTGCCGCCAAAGCGCCGGTCACGCCCGGCAAAAACCGTAATTGCCCGCTCAAGGTCCTGCCTGGCGAAGTCGGGCCAAAGGGTATCGACAAAGACAAGTTCCGAATAGGCCGATTGCCAAAGCATGAAATTACTCAGCCTTTGTTCCCCGCTTGTCCGGATGACCAGATCGGGATCGGGGATGCCTCTTGTGGATAGCGCAGCGGCAAATAAATCCGAATCGATAGTGTCGGGATCCAGCTCACCAGCGGCAACCCGCCGCGCCAGGCTTCGCGCAGCCTCGACAATATCGTCCTGGCCGCCATAGCTGACAGCAATCGTAAATACCAGCCGCTGGTTCTGTGCGGTCAGCGTCTCTGCTTCTTCAATCAGCCCCACAAGATCGGCAGCCAGACTATGCCGCGCGCCAATAAACTGAATGCGCACCCCCTGCCGGTGCAAGGCGGCCATTTCCTTGCGCAGATAGCTGCGCAACAGCCACATCAGATCATTCACTTCATCGACCGGACGCTTCCAGTTCTCCGAAGAAAAGGCAAACAGCGTCAGATAGGGTAACCCGATTTCGACCGCGGCCTCCACGGTTCGGCGCACCGCTTCCGCTCCCTGCTTGTGACCGAAGCTGCGGGGCATAAGGCGCTTTTCAGCCCAGCGGCCATTCCCATCCATAATGATGGCAATATGCGCCGGCAGGCGGCTGCCCGACGGCAGGCCGGGGGCAAGTGTCTCCGGACCCGACTTATGTGTCGCGGCGTTCTTCAAACCTGCATGATCTCTTTTTCTTTTTCAGCCAGTAACGTATCGACCTGTTTTACCATATCATCGGTCATGGCCTGGATCTCGTCGGACCAGATTTTCTGGTCATCCTTACTCAGATGGCCATCCTTCTCCAGCCGCTTCAGCTCATCCATACCATGGCGACGGACATTGCGGATCGCCACCCGCGCTTCCTCGGCATAGCGGCTGGCCACGCGGGTGAGTTCCTGCCGGCGTTCCTCATTCAGATCAGGGATCGGAATGCGGATCAGCGTGCCATCGACAGCGGGGTTGAGACCAAGCCCCGATTTGATAATGGCCTTTTCCACCGCCGATACATTGCCCTTGTCCCAGACCTGAACGCTGATCATGCGCGGCTCAGGCACGCTTACCGTACCTACCTCGTTCAACGGCATCTGGGCGCCATAGGCATCGACAACCACGGGGTCAAGCAGGCCGACAGAGGCGCGGCCTGTCCGTAAGCCACCAAATTCGCTCTTCAGCGTGGAAACCGCACCGGTCATCCGCCGCTCTATATCCTCAATATCTGGCTCTTCGTCCGACATTTATTCTTCTTGCTCCCAAATATCATCAACGGCGCCGCTATGAGCGCTCTTGTCCGATCAGTGTATAACTGCCGCCGCCCGAGAGAATGTCGGCCAACATCCCGGCAGGATGGTTGGCATACACCAAAATCGGCATATCATTATCACGGCACAGGCTGACCGCCGTTGCATCCATGACCTTCAACTGCCGGCTCAACACCTCCGTGAAGCTGAGACTGTCATAACGTGTCGCGGACGGGTCGCTTTTCGGATCGGCGGAGTATACGCCATCTACCTGCGTCCCTTTCAACAAAACGTCGCACCCCATCTCCGCCGCCCGCAACGCCGCTGCCGTGTCGGTTGTGAAATAGGGATTGCCGGTCCCGGCGGCGAATATCACGACCGTGCCTTCGCCAAGATAGCGCTGGGCGGTGGACTGGGCATAACCTTCGCACAAGCCGCCCATCGGCACCGCCGACAGGGCACGCGCATGGATGCCGGCACGGATAAATCCATCCTGCAGGGCCAGCGCATTGATCACGGTCGCCAACATGCCCATGTGATCGGCCGTTACCCGGTCCATTCCGGCCGCTGCATCGGACATACCGCGAAATATGTTGCCGCCCCCGACGACGATGGCGATCTGTACACCCAGCGCCGCGACCGCCCCCAGCTCCTCACAGACGGCGGTGATCGCATCCTTGTCATGGCCGAAATCCCGTTCGCCCATCAGCGCCTCGCCCGAAAGCTTAAGCAGAATCCGGCCCCATTTGGGTTGTCCGGAGCCCGGCAGAGAAGAACCAGATTGCGGCATGATAAGTCCGTCTGACGAAAGATACCGACCAGAGCGCAAGCGAATCCATCCAGATCCAGGCTCCAGCCACCCCCATCATACGATGAACGCGCCCCAGATACAGTAGGCGCGTCACAGTTTCGTATAATTCAGGAAAAAACCGGTGGTCGGCCCCTGAAGCGCAAGGTCGACCGTGCCGCCGCCAGCCATGACAGCGGCACAGACAAATTCAGGACGCCGCCGCCGCGACCTCGGCCGCGAAATCGCTCTCTTCCTTCTCGATCCCCTCACCCAGAACGAAGCGGGCGAACCCGGTCACAGTGACGGGCGCGCCAAGATCCTTGCCCGCGGCCTCCACCGCCTTCGCGACGGTCAGATCAGGATCCATCACCCAGGGCTGGGACAGCAGCACGACTTCTTCGTAATATTTACGAATACGCCCTTCCACCATCTTTTCGATGATGTTCTCCGGCTTTCCGGATTCGCGCGCCTGTTCGATCAGCACCGCGCGCTCACGCTCGACAATCTGCGGATCAAGCTCGTCCGTCGTGGTCGCCAGAGGCGCGGCAGCGGCGATATGCATCGCAACCTGCTTGCCGAACTCTGCCAACTTGTCCGCATTGGCCGGCGATTCGAGTGCGACGATCACACCGATTTTACCAAGCCCGGGCACCGTCTGATTGTGGATATAGCTTGCCACCGCACCTTGCGACACACGCAGCGCAGCGGTCCGCCGGACATTCATATTCTCGCCGATGGCGCCCACCATCTGCGCCACATATTCAGCCACATTCTGATCGCTGCCTGGGAACGGCGTCGCCAGCAGCTTGTCCAGATCCCCATCGGCCTCAAGCGCCAATGTGGTAACCGTGCGCACAATTTCCTGAAATGACTCGGAACGGGCGGCAAAATCGGTTTCCGAATTCAGCTCGACCAGGGCGGCGATGTTGTCCCCGCCGGCAACCCCGACCAGCCCCTCAGCCGCCACACGCCCTGCTTTCTTGGCCGCCTTGGCAAGTCCCTTGGTCCGCAGCCAGTCGACCGCGGCATCCATATCGCCGCCATTTTCGACCAGCGCCTTCTTGCAATCCATCATACCGGCGCCGGTACTTTCACGCAGTTCCTTGATCTGCGCTGTGGTAATCTCAGCCATTGCTATTCCTCATTTCCTGTACCCGACTATCCGCCGCAGCCTAGCCCGGTAATCTTACAATCCCGGTAATCTTACAATCAGTGTGGCACGGCATTTTGGCTACCCGCCTGCCCGACCAGTGACGTTCAGGCACTCTCCTGCGCTGCTTCGGTCACTTTATCCTCGGCGGGGGTGGCCTCCTCGGCGGGAGCGGCCTCCTCGGCGGGAGCGGTCTCGTCGCCGGTGACCTCCTCGGCGGCATCTTCCAGCAGCTCGGCTGGCGGTTGCGCCATCTCACCTGCAACCGGAGCCTGGGAGCGGGAAATACCTTCCAGCGCCGCATGCGAAATCAGGTCGCAATAAAGTTCGATCGCGCGCACCGCGTCATCATTACCCGGTATCGGATAGGTAATACCGTCCGGGTCGCAATTGCTGTCCAGAATTGCCACAACCGGAATGCCAAGCTTGGCCGCTTCCTTGACCGCCAGCGATTCCTTGTTGATATCGATGATGAACATCAGATCAGGCAGACCGCCCATATCCTTGATACCGCCGAGCGAACCTTCGAGCTTTTCGCGTTGCCGGGTAAGGCGCAATGTCTCTTTTTTCGTGAAGCCGGATTCCGCCTGGGACAGCTTCTCCTCAAGCTCGCGCAGATGCTTGATCGAATTGGAAATGGTTTTCCAGTTCGTCAATGTGCCGCCAAGCCAGCGCTGATTCATATAGTACTGCGCGCTGCGTTTCGCAGCTTCCGCGATCGGCATCGCGGCCTGCCGCTTGGTGCCGACGAACAATACGCGCCCGCCGCCCGCGACCGTGTCACGCACGACTTCCATCGCGCGATGCAGCATCGGGACCGTCTGCGTCAGGTCGATGATATGAATGTTGTTACGGTCGCCAAACAGAAAGCTTTCCATCTTGGGATTCCAACGATGGACCTGGTGACCGAAATGCACGCCAGCTTCCAATAGCTGGCGCATGCTGAAATCAGGCAGTGCCATTTCCTATATTCCTTTACCGGTTAGACCTCCGCGGGGTTAGTCCCTCATGGGACACCGGAGCGACGATCCTGCCTGCCTAATCAGGGGCTGCGGCAAGCGGATAGATATCCACCAGCCGGTGCAGGGTGCCGTGACCCGCGTGTGTGATGGCGCGTTTTATAAGCATAATTACACAATGACGCAAGCGCCGCCGCGCCAGACCGCAGTTACACAATCGGGAGGGGCAAAATCCGTCAATCCGGGCGGTTCAGCATTCCTGCACATCGACAACGCCGGCCACCGCCTTGACCGCACCGCGCGCGCGCGGGCCCACATCATACCGGCCAGGCAACCGCATTTCGACTTCGCGGCTGCCACCATCAATCAACATGACCAGATTGATATAGCCATTGCCCGGCCCCGCATCGCCCAGACGTTGACGGATACTATCAAGCGGCCGGGGCGCATCGATAAATATGCGCAGCCCCTCATTTGCCTTCGCAGTCAGCTTGTCCACCGGTTTTACAGATTGCGCAACCAGCCGCACCTGCTCCTGCTCCACCCGGCCGGTGACATTGACCGTCACCAGATTGCCGGGCTCCAGCAGCTCCCGGCATTGCGCCAGCACGTCGCTGAATACAGCAACCTCAAACTCGCCGGCCTGATCGGCGAGCATGACAAACGCATAAGGATTACCCCGTTGCGAGCGGCGTTCCCGCTTGCTGACGATGGTCCCCGCAAGCCGCGCGCCACGTTCGCCGCCCCCCAGCCGTGCCAGAAACTCACTGCTGGCAACCACCCCCGACGCCGCCAGCAGGGAGGCATAGTCATCAAGAGGATGGGCCGACATATAGAACCCCAGCGCGGCATATTCCTCGCGCAGCCGTTCCAATGGCGCGAAATCATCCACATCCGGCATGATCAGCTGCCCGCCCGCCTCCTGCACGCCGCCGAACAAATCACTCTGACTGCTGTTGCGCGCGTTCTCGGAGGCAGCCGACAACGCAATGACAGCATCAGCCCCGGCCAGCAACTGCGCCCTGTTGGGGTGAATGGAATCGAATGCACCCGCTTTCACCAAAAACTCGAACCCGCGCCGGTTCAACAAGTTCGGGCCGATACGGGACGCGAAATCGCGCATATCCCTGAACGGTCCGTTTTCCTCGCGCTCGGCAACGATGCCACGCATTGCCTGACTGCCGACATTGCGAATCGCGCCCAGGGCATACAGCACCGCACCGTCGGCCACGTCGAAATCCGCATTCGACCGGTTTATGTCGGGTGGTGCAATCCCGATCCCCGAACGTTGCGCCTCCTGCCGGAAAATATTGAGCTTATCGGTATTACCCTGATCGAGCATCATGGACGCCGCCAGAAACTCCACCGGGAAATTCGCCTTGAGATAAGCGGTCTGATAGGCAATCAGCGCATAGGGCGCGGCGTGACATTTATTAAAGCCGTAACCGGCAAATTTGTTGACCAGTTCAAATATGTGATTGGCCGTCGCCTGATCCACATCCCGTTCCAGAGCGCCCTCAATAAAACGCTCACGCTGCGCATCCATTTCACTTTGAATTTTCTTGCCCATCGCACGGCGCAGCAAATCCGCCTCCCCCAGGCTATAGCCTGACAAACGACGCGCGATCTCCATCACCTGTTCCTGATAAACAATGACCCCGTATGTTTCCTCAAGCACCGGCGCGAGCAGCGGATGCGGATAAACCACCTCCTCCCGGCCATGCTTGCAGGCATTATATTTGGGGATATCGTCCATGGGACCGGGGCGGTAAAGCGCCACAAGTGCAATAATATCTTCAAATTTATCCGGTCGCATCTGCAGCAACACATTGCGCATACCGGTGCTTTCAAGCTGAAACACCCCGGTTACATGCGCGGCCTGCAGCATTTCGAATGTCGCCCTGTCATCGAGCGGGATTTTCGTAATATCGATTGCAACCCCGCGGCGGTGCAGCAACTCGACCGCGCGTGAAATGACGGTCAGCGTCTTAAGCCCCAGAAAATCGAACTTCACAAGTCCCGCCGGTTCGACCCATTTCATATGAAACTGGGTCACGGGCATATCCGATCTGGGTTCGCGGTAAAGCGGCACCAGCTCATCAAGCGGCCGGTCACCGATCACAAGCCCGGCGGCATGCACCGAGGCGTGCCGATACAACCCTTCGATCCGCATTGCGATATCAAGCATCCGCTCGACAATCGGTTCCTTCTCGCGTTCGGCGCGCAGCCCTTCCTCGCTCGCGATGGCCTCACTCAGGCTGACCGGATTGGCCGGGTTGTTCGGCACCATCTTGCACAGCCGGTCCACCTGCCCGTAGGGCATCTGCAAAACCCGCCCGACATCGCGCAGCGCCGCCCGCGCCTGCAGCTTTCCGACCGCGATGATCTGCGCCACATGGTCGTAGCCATATTTGTCCTGCACATAGCGGATCACTTCATCGCGCCGGTCCTGACAAAAATCCACATCAAAGTCAGGCATCGATACCCGCTCGGGATTGAGGAAGCGCTCAAACAGCAAACCGAACCGCAGCGGATCGAGATCGGTAATCGTCAACGACCAGGCAACACAGGACCCCGCGCCAGAACCACGCCCCGGCCCCACCGGAATATCGCGCTGTTTTGCCCATTTGATAAAGTCTGCAACGATCAGAAAATAGCCCGAAAAGCCCATTTTGCCGATAATGCCCAACTCATAATCGAGCCGCGCAAAATATTTGTCCTCCTCCGCATACATCCCCTCCTCGCGCAATCGCTTGCGCAACCCCTCACGCGCCTGCCGACGCAATTCCTCGTTTTCCTGCTCCGTCGTCTGGGCATTGCCATAGCTGGGCAAAATCGGCGGCCGCGTCTCGGGCCGGAAGGCACAGCGCTGCGCAACCTCAAGCGTATTCTCAACAGCTTCTGGCAAGTCACTGAATAGCGCGCACATTTCATCGGCGCTTTTGAAATAATGCTCAGCCGTCAGCCTGCGGCGATCATCCTGCGAAATATAGGCGCCTTCAGCGATACAGATAAGCGCGTCATGCGCCTCATACATATCGCGTGCGGGAAAATAGACATCATTGGTCGCGATCAACGGCAAATCGTGGCGATAGGCCAGCGAGACAAAATGATCCTCGGTCGCGTTTTCGGCCGGCAAACCATGCCGCTGCAACTCGACATACAAACGATCGGGGAATATTGCGGCAAATTCACACAGCAGCGCTTCCGCCGCATCGTGGCGGCCTGCCTGCAACAAGCGGCCAACCGGCCCCTCCGCGCCGCCGGTCAGGCAGATCAGCCCCCCGGCATGGCGTTTGAGCAAATCCAGAGACACATGCGCAATGTCATGCCCGTCTGAATCAAGAAAGGCCCGACTGCTTAATTTCATCAGATTTGTGTAACCCGCCGCATCCTGCACCAGCAGAACGATCCGGGCGATATCCGCAGCACGGGTCGGCGCGGGCACCGACGTCGCCTCCTCGCGATCAAACCTGACCGCAAGCGCGCAACCGGTGATGGGCTGCACCCCTTCCCTGACCAGTGTCTCCGAAATCTCAAGCGCGCCGAACAGATTGCCGCTATCGGTAACCGCCACGGCAGGCATGTCATGCATCTGACACAAACGGGGCAATTCCTTTACCCGCACCGCCCCCTCAAGCAATGAATAGGCGGAATGCACACGCAGATGGATGAAGGTGGCGGGAGAATAAAGCCGCGCCTCCGCTGCGGAATCCTCACGCGTCACGGTGCCCTCACTCTCCTTCTGCGATTCTTGCATAGGCTATTGTCAGAATTTCACGGCCCCATGTCAGGTGCAACCTGCACCCTGGAGACCAAATTTCTGTGGATAAGTCGCGTCCCGCTTTTCCAGCGCAAGCCCCCGGGCCCGAGAGGACTTAAACCGAAACGATACCGAACACCGCCCCCCACAGCACCACAAGCCAGATGCTGCCTGCCATCATTCCAAGTGCAACAAGATCGCCAATCCATTCCCGCATCATTCCAATCCTTCCAGATATGAGTCTGTTCTGTCGTAATGTTCCTGTTTTGTTCTTTTTCTGTCAAGCATAAAAGGCACATCATCGGCCAGCCGACAATTCATATGGCTGAACGGCCACCCTGTCTGACTGGCCACCCGGTCAGGTTGACCGCCCTGCCAAATTGGTTGCGATGCCAGTTCGGCTAAGCCGCAATCGTCCGGTTTTCGAGATGAATGACCCGGTCCATGCGGGCGGCAAGTTCGTGATTATGGGTTACGATGAGCGCCGCCAGCTTTTCATTTTCAGACAGCGTCAACAGCGCATCAAACACACGCCCGGCCGTTTCCTGATCAAGATTACCGGTCGGCTCATCCGCCAGCAGCAATCCGGGCCGGTTTGCAAAGGCACGGGCAATTGCCACACGCTGCTGCTCCCCGCCCGACATTTCCGCGGGCCGGTGCGCGGCGCGCGCACCCACCCCCAGCGTATCAAGCAATTGCTGCGCCCGCTGCATCGCCTGATCGCGCGCGACCCCGGCGATCAGAAGTGGCATGGCCGCATTTTCAATCGCGCTGAATTCCGCAAGCAAATGATGAAACTGATAGACAAAACCGATCTTGGCGCGCCTGATGCCGGTCCGTTTCCGGTCATCGAGCTTTTCGCACGCCATACCGGCTATCCGCACCGTACCCCGGTCAGGCCGGTCGAGCAGCCCCGCAATATGCAGCAGCGTTGACTTGCCCGCGCCCGAGGGAGCTACAAGCCCGACAATCTCCCCCGCCGCGACACGCAGATTGACCCCCTCCAGCACAGGCAGCCGGCCGGCCGGCGTCACATAGCTGCGCGTAATATCGGCAAGCTGCAATACGGGCGCGTCGTCACTCATAGCGCAGCGCCTCCACCGGATCGAGCCTGGCCGCACGGAAAGCGGGGTAAAGTGTTGCCAGCATCGACAGCGACAGCGCCATGATCACCACGGCAATCACCTCGCCAACATCCATCTCGGCAGGCATCTGACTGAGGAAATAGATCTCGGGTGAAAAAAGCTGCGTTCCCAGCAGAGTGGAGATCGCCTGCCGGATCGCCTCGATATTGGCGCAGAAAACCGTGCCAAGCGTGACACCAATAACCGTTCCGCTTACGCCAACACTGGCACCGGCCAGAAAGAACACCCGCATGACAGCGCCGCTGCTCGCCCCCATCGTTCTGAGAATGGCGATATCGCGCCCCTTATCCTTGACCAGCATGACAAGTCCGGAAATCATATTCAGTGCGGCCACAAGAATAATCAGCGTCAAAATCAGAAACATGACATTGCGTTCGACCTGCAAAGCGCTGAAATAGCCTGAATTGATCTGCTGCCAGTCAACCAGACGCAGATCGGGACGAAGCTGTTCTGAAATCGGTTGCCGGAAGCGGGCAATATTATCCGGATCAGCGGTCATGATTTCGAGTGCGGTAACCGCATCGCCTGTGCGGAAATAACGCTGTGCCTCGGCTAGCGGCATGAAGATGAATGTCGAGTCATATTCCGACATACCAACCTCAAAAAGACCCGCGACCCGGTACTGCTTGACCCGCGGCGTAACACCAAATGGCGTAACCGTGCCGCGCGGTGTCAGTAAAGTGATGGTTGCCCCGGGAAAGGCACCAAGCTGCCGGGCGAGCCGGACCCCGACAAATATCGTATCGGGCGCGCCGAACCGGTCCAGATCACCGGCCACGATATTGTCGCTTACAAGTTTCAGCGAACGCAGATCCGATTGCCGCACCCCGCGGACAAGCGCACCTGCCGCGGCGGCGTCGCTGCTTGCCATGACCTGCCCCTCGATCACCGGGGCAACCCTAATCACCCCGTCAATCGCCGCAATCTGCTGCGCCAGTGGATCGAAATCGGTGACAAGCCGTGTTTCGGCGCGCACCAGCATATGGCCATTAAGCCCGAGAATGCGGTCAAGCAACTCGATCCGAAAGCCGTTCATCACAGCCATCACGATGATCAGTGTGGCAACGCCAAGCGCAATCCCGATCAGCGAAATACCGGTAATGACCGAAACAAACCCCTCCCGCCGGCGCGAGCGCAGATAGCGCCAGGCAACCATACGCTCAAAGGCGGAAAATGCGCCGGCGGCCATAGATTATTCCTGTAGCTTCTGCATAGCAGCGGCCGGCGCCAGGTCAAACCGCTCTCCCGTCGCGCGGTTCTTAAGCTCGACCGTCCCGCCCTTCACGCCCTTGGGACCGACAATAAGCTGCCAGGGCAGACCAATCAGATCCATCGTCGCGAATTTTGCCCCGGCACGTTCATCGCGATCATCATATAACAGCTCAAGCCCCGCCGCCTGGAGCTGCGTATAAAGCTGGCTGCATTGTTCATCGACCGCATCGTCACCCGGCTTCAGATTGATCAGCCCGACATCAAAAGGCGCGACCGATGCGGGCCAGATAATTCCGTTATCATCGTGACTTGCCTCGATTATCGCGCCAACGAGCCGCGACACTCCAATACCGTAAGACCCCATTTCGACGGCGATATCATTGCCGTCAGGGCCTGCCACAACAGCCCCCATCGGCGCGGAATATTTGGTACCGAAATAGAAGATATGCCCCACCTCGATTCCCCGGGCGCTGCGCTGCTGATCCTGCGGCACCTCGGCGGCAAACCGCGCCGCATCATGCTTCTCGTCGGTTGCGGCATAAAGCGCGGTCAGATCATCGATCAGCGGCTGCAGATCGGTCTCGTAATCGATATCGCCTGCCCAGTCCCGGGCAAGATAATCCGCATGACAGAACACTTCACTCTCGCCCGTGTCGGCAAGAATGATGAACTCATGGCTCAGATCGCCCCCGATGGGTCCGGTATCCGCCGCCATCGGGATTGCCTGCAACCCCATCCGTGCAAAGGTCTTGAGATACGCAACGAACATCCTGTTATAGGAGCGGCGTGCGCCCGCGGCATCAAGATCGAATGAATAGGCATCCTTCATCAGAAATTCGCGGCCCCGCATAACACCGAAACGGGGGCGGATCTCATCGCGAAATTTCCACTGGATATGATAGAGATTGCGCGGCAAATCACGGTAGGAGCGCACCGCATGGCGGAAGATATCGGTGATCATCTCCTCATTTGTCGGTCCAAACAGCATGTCACGCTGATGCCGGTCGGTGATCCGCAGCATCTCATCGCCATAATCGTCATAGCGGCCGCTTTCACGCCACAGGTCAGCCGACTGGATGGTGGGCATCAGCAACTCGATCGCTCCTGCCCGGTTCTGTTCTTCGCGAACAATCTGTTCGATGCGCCGCAAAACCCGCAGTCCAAGCGGCAGCCAGGCGTAGATTCCCGCACTTGTCTGCCTGATCATCCCGGCGCGCAGCATCAGACGATGCGAAGCGATTTGCGCATCGGACGGCACCTCCTTCAATGTCGGAAGGAAAAATTGGGAAAGCTTCATCCTGGACTCCGCTGGCGACACATATGGACCGTTCCAAATATATGGACCGTTCCAAACCCTTCTAGGGAATGGCCCCGCGCTTGGCAATGGCACGATTGGGTGAGCAGGTGTAACCGCAAAAGCCGCGCGTCAGACGCGCTGCCCGCAAACGATGCCCCGCACTGTTCGCGGCGTCTCAGTCCGCGCAGCGCGCGCCCGTCTGAAGCTGGGGGGTTGCAGGCAGCGGTTGCCCGTTAAATTCAAGACGCGGCCTGTCGTCAAGAGAACGGACAGAAAGTGTTCCGACCATCGCATTGGGGTCATAAAATGCAGGATCGCCGGGAATTGCGAACCGGTCTGACAGGTTGATATCGATATCGATATCGAACGCGTCGGGCGATACCAACATGGTTGTGCCGCCCAGATCCGCGGGAACAACCGGCTTGCCATTCACATCCACACCGGGCCGATAAGCGACATCAGGCGCGGGCACATGGGGTACGGGGCGCACGCAATCCCCCTTTGTCGTCAGAAGCTTCCCGCTGGCATGCGCGTGTCCGGTCACACCGATTCCCGCGCAAAGGGAAAGAAGGCCGCAGACAGCGCCACCCCACCGCCGACGTCCGATCAACAATTTTGCAACATGCATTGGCTGCCCCAAATAGCAATTCGTGGCTTTCGCCAATATTGCCTAAAAGCGCTAAACTATTCTTAACGGATACTGAATGTTAAGGCGGACTTTGGCGCCGCGGAGGGCGCGCAATCGCAGCATTCACTTTGCATATTACACTGTGAGCACTGCACTGGCCGGTCAAATATTGACAAAGTTGAAAATGAGGTTTCTTTGCGAAATTCTATTTGCTGTTAGAAAATTACGAAAAAAAAAGAACAATCGCAAAATTATTGCGTGACAGATCAACGATTGTAGAATATAACTACTTCATAACAACGAGGTATCGCCGCAACGAACGGCTCGGCCCGAGTTTAGGGGGAGAACATCTCATAATCTAGGTTTACGAACCGAAGTAAAGATGTAAAAAGAATAATATAATCCCTATTTACGGCAAGACTCCTGCGAGTCTTGCATTTTTTTTGCCTTCAGGCCTCTTGCTCTCAGTTTTTTTTGGCTTTCCCTCCCCTTTGCTTTCAGGCCCTCCCCTTTGCTTTCAGGTTTTTAAAGTGCCCTTATCGTGGTTCACCCATTTGTAGGACCTCATACAGCACAACCTGACATCGCCACGCGTCATCCTGACTGTCGGTAATCTTTATTTACCTTTCCCTGTCACTGTCGGAACCTTAATGGCTGGTGACGGGGCATTTGCGTTGCAGATCACGATGAGTTTACGGAAAGGTTCAGGCACCATCGGTGTACGAGGCACTCTTCTGCTTTGTTTAACCATCGGTATTGCCAGCTGGTTCGGTATTGAACTGACGAAAGAAGCCGGGCGTATTGCCAGCTTCTGGCCGGCAAACGGAATTCTGCTTGCCATTATATTGCTTCAGCCGCTCAGCCGTTGGCCGCAATTACTGGCAGCGGGCTATATCGGCAATGTTATTGCAGACCTCTATATCGGCGACTCCGTGTCTCTTGCGCTGTTACTTTCCGCCTGCAACAGCTTTGAAGTCCTTTTGGCTGCGACCTGCATCAGGCGCGACCCGCGCGCATCCGAGGAAAACCTGCTTAACTTCCCGACATTGATCCGGCTGGGCGCCTATGGGCTCTTGCTGGCCCCCATCGCTACTGCGCTACTTGCCGCGACGATATTACATCTGCATGTCGGCGCCGACATTGCCGGTGTTTTTGTCATCTGGATGCCAGGTGATGCACTCGGTATTGCATTGCTCACACCGCTCATTCTTCAATACAGGCGCGGTTTCAAGTTATTGCCCCGATCCATTTCCGAGCGCGCCCTGACAATCGCGATGCTGGTGCTGGTTATTGGGATAAATCTCTTTGTATTTACCCAGTCGCACTATCACTTACTGTTCCTGATTCCCCCCATTCTCATGCTGGCAGCCTTCCAGTCGGGCTTTTACGGCACCACAACCGCCGTCGCCATTTCCGGCGTTATCGCCCTTACTTTCACCGTGTACGGGTTCGGCCCGGTTGGAGCTTCGGTCGATTATACCATTCGCGAAAAAATCGGTCTCATACAGCTATTCGTCGCCAGTCTGGTTTTCATGAGTTATCCGGCCGCGACAACACTTGTGCTGCGTCAGAAACTCATGCGTGAAAAAGCAAGTAATGAACGCCGCTACAAATTCCTGCTGGATAACACGAACGATATTATATTCGAACGTAATGCCGATCAGCGGCTCACCTTTGTTTCGCCCGCCGTCACACGCATTCTGGGATGGGGAATTGATGAAGCTGTAAACATGATCGGGCGTGACTTCATTCACCCCGCCGATCTGCACAAGCTTGATACGCCATTTGAGACAGACCCGGACGGTTTTGAGCGCAGGCGGGTCGATGTTCGCTACCGCCGCAAGGACGGGCACTATATCTGGACAGAGCTGAGCTCACAGATCATCCGGGACCCCGACACCAGGGATTTCAAGGGGACCGTCGGTACATTGCGGGATATCTCGGCGCAAAAAGCGGCCGAAGCCGATCGCGATCGCGCTTTCCGGGAATTGCAGAAAGTTGCCGATGCCGACGGTCTGACAGGGCTGGCGAACAGGCGCTGCTTTGACCTAACACTTGCAAATGAAATCCGGCGTTCGGCGCGGTCGAATCTGCCACTTTCCCTGATGATGATCGATGCGGATCACTTCAAGAACTACAATGACGCGCTCGGCCATTTTGCCGGCGATAACTGCTTGCGGCAAATCGCAACGGCCGTCGCCAACTGCGCAACACGCCCCGGCGATCTTGTCGCCCGCTATGGCGGGGAAGAATTTGCGGTTATTCTGCCCGATACAATGCAGCAAGGCGCTGCCGCCATGGCCGACCGTATAAAGAGCGCCATCAGGGATACGGGATTACCGCATCCCGACTCGATCTCAAGCTATGTCACAGTCAGCATGGGCATCGCCACAATATCGGGTGGCGCTTTGAATGCGGAGCAGCTTATTCAGCGCGCTGACTCCGCCCTTTATCTTGCAAAGAAAAATGGCCGCGACAGGTGGGAAATGCTTGCCGAAACGATGCAGGAAGAAACTGCCCGCACCACCGCACCGGCAAAACTGGCCAATGCGCATCACTGAGCCGGCGGACCGCTGCGCTGCAGCTACAGGGGGGAACCCGCATATTTCAGAAAGGGAAATCGTCCAGCGTAATCAGATGATTTTCCAGTATGTAGTAAAGCACGCCCCATAACAGGGCGGTTACCCCCGTTGTAATCAGCACCTTCAGCCTGAGCCGGGGACGAACCGGAGCAGCCGGATCTTCGCCGGGCACAACCTCTTGCCCTGCTTCAATATGGTTCTCAATCCCCCAAGGCAGGATGACAAAGAAACACAGCATCCAGATTATCGCAAAAGATACGAACCCGCCAGCCAGCCCCATAGTTGCACCTCTAAACCTGCTCCAGCTCGATCAGCGTGCCGCAAAAATCTTTTGGATGCAGGAACACGACCGGCTTGCCATGCGCGCCGATCCGCGGTTCGCCCGTCCCGGTAATGGTTGCACCTTGCGCACGCATCTGCTCACACGCCGCCTCGATATCCTCAACCTCATAACAAAGATGGTGCATTCCGCCCTTGGGGTTGTTTTTCAGAAACCCGGCAATCGGCGAATTATCGCCCAGCGGTTCAAGCAATTCGATTTTGGTGTTCGGCAATTCAACGAAAATCGTCCAGACTCCATGATCGGGTTGCGGCACCTTTTCCGATACAGTCGCCCCAAGCGTTTCCTGATAGATTTTTGCCGCCGCCTCGACATCGCTCACGGCGATCGCCACATGGTTCAAACGTCCGATCATAACTGTCCTGCTCCGTTCCTGCTTTTGCGCAAAATACCGCCCTGTTGTGGTTCTGCGCAAGTTTACACACGTATCAGCTCAACCTCGGTGACCGGTTTCTTGCCGGTTGCGTGCCGGATTTCGCGGCGCGCCAGACGCCGCACCTTTTCCTTCACCGCCTCATCGTCGCGCAGCCGGCCGCGCCGCATTTTGGTCACCGCCTCCTCGACCGCATAGGCCACCTCCGATGCAAGCGTGTCAGGCTCCCCATCGTGGGTGGGGACGCCGATAAGCGTCACCCTTGGCGGCGCCAGGAAGTAACCCTCCTCATCAAGCACGAGCGTCACCCCAAGATAACCTGAAAAGGCAAGCTGGCGGCGGGCGGAAATCTGACCGTCCTCGACAGGCGTCAGAACATTGCCATCCAGATAAAGCCGGCCGGCATACACCTCGTCGACAATCCTGCAGCGCCCCGGTGCGATCTGCACAAGCGACCCGTTCGGGGCAACAATGCTGTTTGGCACCTGCATCGATTTTGCAAGTTCCGCATGCTCAAGCAAATGCCGCATTTCCCCATGCACCGGAATTGCGTTTTGCGGTTTTGCCCAGCGGTACATATCCGATAACTCATCCCGACACGGATGACCGGAAACATGAATGAAATGATCTTTTTCTGTGATGATATCCACACCGATCTGGGCAAGTTGATTTTGCAGGCCGAAAATCGCCTTCTCATTGCCCGGAATAATCCGCGATGAAAAGACCACCTGATCCCCCGGCTCCAACCTGATACGCGGGTTATCACCACGCGCAATCCGCGCCAGAGCCGCGCGCGCCTCCCCCTGCGAACCGGTGCACACATAAAGCACTTCATCGCGGGGCAGGTTTTGCGCCTCATCCTCACGCAGAAGCGGCGGCAGATCCTGCAGATATCCCGCATCCCTTGCCGCGCCGATGGCACGGTGCATCGACCGCCCGACCAGCACGGCTTTCCGGCCATGCGCCGCGCCTGCCTTAATGATCGATTCCACACGCGCCACATTCGATGCAAAACCGGTCACGGCAACACGGCCACGCATGCCGCTCAGCAATGTCGACAGGCTGGACCGGACCGCCGCTTCCGAACCCGCGCGCCCCGGCGACAGCACATTCGTTGAATCGCAAACCATCGCCAGCACCCCCTCTTCGCCGAACGCGGAAAGGGCATCAATATCCGTCTTGTCGCCAAGCAGCGGGTCGGGATCGAGCTTCCAGTCGCCGGTATGCAGGATATTGCCAAGCGGCGTGCGGATCGCCAGCGCATTGGCTTCGGGGATCGAATGGGTGATCGAGATATAGCCGATATCAAACGGTCCGATCTGAATCTGCCCCCCAAGCGGGACGATATTCAGCTCAACCTCGCTTTCGATACCGGCTTCGACCAGCTTGTCCTGTAACATGTTCGCGGTGAACCGGGTGGCATAAACCGGGCAGCGCAGATCAGGCCATAAATGGGCCACCGCACCGATATGATCCTCATGCGCATGGGTGAGGACAATCGCAAGCAGCCGGTCCTGCCGTTCCACGATAAAATCAGGATCCGCCATGATGACATCGATGCCCGGCACCGTGTCATCACCGAACGTCACCCCGAGATCGACAATAATCCAGTCCTGATCCCCCTCCGGTCCGAAGCCGTAGAGGTTAAGGTTCATGCCGATTTCACCAGCGCCGCCAAGCGGCAGAAAGAAAAGTCCGTCAGTCAAATGGAGGTCCCGGTTACGCAATTCCGCCGATAAATTTCAGCCAGTCCCCGGATGGTCAGATCGGGATCGAAATGGGTGATCACCGGCGTCCCATGCCGCAGCAAATGTCCAAGCCCCCCTGTGGAAACAACCGTCATCGGGCGCCCATACTCCTCGATAATCCGGCTGACGATCCCCTCGATAAGTCCGATATATCCCCAATAGACGCCCGACTGCATCGCTGAAACCGTGTCGGTACCGATCACCGTGTCGGGGCGGCGGACGACAATATGCGGCAATTTAGCCGCCGCATCATGCAATGCCTGGATCGACAGGTTGACGCCCGGCGCAATGATCCCACCGCGATATTCACCACCCGCAGAGACGATATCAAAAGTCGTGGCGGTGCCGAAATCGATCACAATCAGATCCAGTCCCGGATGCGCCTTATGGGCGGCAACCGCATTGACAAGCCGGTCCGCCCCCACCTGTTCGGGCCGGTCGAGCATGATGGTCAGCCCGGTATTCACCCCGTCCTCGCCAACGACAAGCGGCTCGCCACTGAAATATTTGTGGCAAAGGACCCGCAATTCAAACAGGGTTTGCGGCACCACTGTCGACACGATGACACCATCGATCTGCGCGGGAGTGATGCCGTTGATCTGCATCAGCTGGGTCAGCCACACCGCATACTCATCCGCCGTCCGCAGATCGGTTGTCGCGCTGCGCCATTCACCGCGCACCACATCACGCGAAAGGACGGCAAAAACCGTATTGGTGTTCCCTACATCGATCGCTAACAACATAAAGCCAATTCACAAATCCGGAAAAAACACATCACCCGCCGTAACCGCAATATTTTCGCCATTTGCCTGTTGCAGCAGCAATGCACCACTATCATCCAGCGCGCTGAATATCCCGTGAAGGGTCTGTTTGTCGAGTCGGACTTCGATTTCCTGACCCAGCCGCGCCGCACGCGCAAGCCAGGCCTGCTTGACAGGTGCAAAGCCGTCTTCCCGCCAGCGCACAATCCAGTCGGCAAATCCAACGGCCATGACACTCAGCAATTCATGCGGATGCGGTACCGGACATCCTGCACCCGCAAGCGATATTGCCGGGCGCTCAGCGACATCCGGATGGGTCGCCAAATTCACACCGATACCGATCGTCAGCCAGGCAAGGCCGCCGCCGCCCGGCGCCATCTCCGATTCCAGCAGAATTCCGGCAATCTTCCGCCCATCAAGCAATATATCGTTCGGCCATTTGCATTGCAGCCGCGCCGGACGGTCCGCCACTGGACTGACCCAGCTTTCCAGCGCATCCGCCACCGCGACCGCGGCCAGAAAGGACAAGGTCGCAGCACGCGCCGGTGCCGCATCGGGTTTGAGCGCCAATGTACAAAACAGATTGCCATCAACCGATTGCCACGCCCGGCTGCGCCGCCCGCGTCCCTTGGTCTGCTGTGCGGCAACGATCCATAACGGGGTGTCTGCGCCCGCCTGCAACTGCCGGCGCGCCTCATCCATCGTGCTGTCGATTTCGTCGAAAACGGCAACCGAGATACCAGCCGGCATGGCCGGCTGCGCTGTCGGCGTTCGGGTCATGACGCTGCCTGCTATGGCTTCACATTTACCTAGAATAAAGCCGTCGCAGCATGTTCGGCTACTGAAAGTATCGGCGCGGGATACAGGAAGAAAAACAGCGTGAACAAGGCAGATGCACCGACCACCAGACGCAGTTCACCCGACATCGGCGCCTCTATGGCATCCGCCGGCGCATCGAAATACATGATTTTGATAATCCGCAGGTAATAGAATGCACCGACCACACTGGCAAGCACACCGATTACCGCAAGCGCATAAAGCCCCGCTTGAATAGCCGCCAGGAAGACATAGAATTTTGCAAAAAACCCGGCGAGCGGCGGAATACCCGCGAGCGAAAACATCAGCAGCGCAAGCGCAAGCGCCATCATCGGATTGGTCCGCCCAAGCCCGGCCAGATCATTGATATTCTCAAGCATGCCCTGCTTGTCGCGCATGGCAAGAATGCAGCCAAAGACACCGAAATTCATCGCGACGTAAATCGCCATATAGATCAGCACACCCTGGATCCCTTCGGGCGTTCCCGCAGCCAGCCCCACAAGCGCAAACCCCATATGTCCGATCGAGCTATAGGCCATCAGCCGCTTGATATTGCTTTGCCCGATTGCCGCCACCGCACCGAGCACCATTGACGCAATCGACAGGAATACGATGATCTGCTGCCACTCACCGCTGAGGCCAGGCATCGGCCCCATCAGCACGCGAATGAACAGCGCCATCGCGGCCACTTTGGGGGCCGAGGCAAAAAGCGCGGTCACAGGCGTTGGCGCGCCTTCATAGACGTCCGGCGTCCACATATGAAACGGTACGGCGGAGATCTTGAACGCAAGCCCTGCCGCCAGGAATACAAGACCGAAGATCAGCCCGATGGAGGTTTCCGCCGCGCCCATCAAACTTGCAAGCGCGGTAAAGTTGGTCGTTCCGGCAAAACCGTAAATCAGCGATGCGCCATAAAGCAGGATGCCCGAAGCAAGCGCGCCCAGTACGAAATATTTCAGTCCCGCTTCGGTGGAACGTTCGGAATCGCGCTTGAAGGCCGCGATCACATATAGCGCCAGACTTTGCAGTTCCAACCCCATATAAAGCGCGATCAGGTCATTCGCCGACACCATCATCAGCATGCCAAGCGTGGCCAGCAGCACCAGAACCGGAAACTCGAACCGCTCCATATTCTCGCGCCGCTGATAATCGCGCGCCATCAGCAGGATGACAGAAGACCCCAGCAGAATAAGAATTTTGGCATAATGGGAAAAGGCATCAACAACAAAGCTGCCGCTAAAGGTTTCAACCCGCGCATCCCCTTGCGCCAGCACGAAACCGCCAGCCACAATCATCAGCCCGACAGACAGTAACGTCACAAGCCGGGTACTCTGATCGCCGCGAAACACGCCCAGCATCAGCAGCGCCATCGCGCCACAGGCCAGAATGAGTTCGGGCATTGCCGGCATCAAATCCGGAGAAATGAATTCGCCAGAGCTCATAACTGCGCATCTCCCAACTGCGGTTCGGCGGCAACGGCAAGATCCGCTGCGCCCGCCTCAAAAGCGGCGATCGCCTGCTGATAGTTTTGAATAAGATTTTCAACCGACACCGCTGTGACATCAAGCAGCGGCATGGGATATACCCCGAACCAGATGGTCGCGATAATCAATGGCGCAAAGACCAGAACCTCGCGCCGGTTCATATCCAGAATATCCTTCAGGCTGTCCTTGGTCAGCTCGCCAAACACCACACGCCGGTAAAGCCATAAGGAATAGGCCGCAGCCAGAACAACCCCCGTTGTGGCCAGAAACGCGACCCAGCTATTGACCTGATAGGCCCCCACGAGGATCAGAAACTCCCCGACAAAGCCGCTCGTCCCCGGCAGGCCAATGGTCGCCATGGTGAAGAGCAGGAATGTAAAGGCATAAACCGGCATTCTGTTCACAAGCCCGCCATAGGCGTCGATATCGCGGGTATGGATCCGGTCGTAAATCACCCCCACACACAGGAACAGCGCGCCGGAGACAAGCCCATGGCTGATCATCTGCACAATACTGCCCTGCAGCCCCTGGATCGTGATGGTGAATATGCCGATCGTGATAAAGCCCATATGCGCGACCGAGCTATAGGCAATGAGCTTCTTCATATCCTTCTGCACAAGCGCGACAAGCGATGTGTAGATAATCGCGACAATGCTGAGAGCGAAAATAAGCGGGGTGAAATAGTCCGAGGCCACCGGGAACATCGGCAGGGAGAAACGCAGGAACCCGTACCCCCCCATCTTGAGCAGAATACCCGCAAGAATGACCGAACCCGCGGTCGGTGCCTCCACATGCGCGTCGGGCAGCCAGGTATGGACCGGCCACATGGGCACCTTCACCGCGAATGACGCGAAAAAGGCAAGCCACAGCCATTTCTGCAGGGATGGGTCGAAGTTATGGGCAAGCAGTGTGGGGATATCCGTGGTGCCCGCATCCCAGTACATCGCCATAACCGCGAGCAGCATGAGGAGGGACCCGATCAATGTATAGAGAAAGAACTTGAATGACGCATAAACACGCCGCGCCCCGCCCCAGACCCCGATGATCAGGAACATCGGAATAAGCCCGCCTTCAAAGAACAGGTAGAACAGCACCAGATCAAGCGCGCTGAACACCCCGACCATGAGCGTTTCAAGCACAAGAAACGCGATCATGTAATCCTTGACCCGGGTCGTAATCGCTTCCCAGCTGGCCAGAATACAAAGCGGCATCAGGAATGTCGTGAGGATGACGAACAGCATCGAAATGCCGTCAACCCCCATATGATAGGTGATGTTCCCGCCCAGCCATTCATGCTTTTCAACGAACTGGAAATCCGCTGTCGTCACATCGAAATCGATCCACAGGAACAGCGACAGGAAAAAGGTGAACAGGGTCGTCCACAGCGCAACCATCCGCGCATTGCGCGCGACAAGCGCCTCCTCCCCCCGGATCATCAGGATGAATAACGCCCCGACCGACGGCAGGAAGGTGATCAGCGAAAGTAGCGGCCAGTTACCCATTAGTGCGCTCCCCCCGCGAAGATAAAGTAGGTGGTCAGCGCGGAAATCCCGATCAGCATGGCAAAGGCATAATGATAGAGATAGCCGCTCTGCAGCCGCGCAAGCCGCCGCGTCGCCGCCAATACGCTCAGCGCGATACCATCGGGGCCAAACCTGTCAATTGTCCGCTGATCGCCCCGTACCCATAAGAAGCTCCCGATCCACTTTGCGGGCCGCACGAAAATCAGGTCATACAGCTCATCGAAATACCATTTGTTGAGCAGGAACAGGTAAAGCGGCTCATGGGTCTTGGCCAGGCGCGCAGGCGCCTCGGGATTGCGGATATACATATACCAGGCCAGCGCAAGGCCGATAAACCCGACCACTGTCGGCGACCAGACGACCCAGGCCGGCACATGATGCAACGCCTCAAGCATATCCTTGCCCGGCAGTACGAAAATCGCCCCGTTCCAGAACTCGGCCGCCCCCTCACCAATGAAGGAACCGGCAAATGCCACCCCGGCGAACAACGCACCCGCCGCAAGCAGCAACAGAGGCACCATCATCACCGGCGGCGATTCATGGGCATGCGACAGCACATCCTGATCGGCCCGCGACGTACCGTGGAAGGTGAGGAAAATCAGCCGCCATGAATAGAATGCGGTCAAAGTGGCGGCAACGACCCCCAGAACAAAAGCATATTGCCCGACACCGGAGCCCGCGGCATAGGCCACCTCGATAATCGCGTCTTTTGAGAAATAACCCGCGGTCAGCGGGAACCCGGTCAGCGCCAGCGTGCCGATAATCATCAAAAGCCACGTCATCGGCACCATTTTGTAGATACCGCCCATATTGCGCATGTCCTGCTCGTCGGACAGGGCATGAATGACCGAGCCTGCGCCCAGGAACAGCAGCGCCTTGAAAAAGGCATGGGTGAACAGGTGGAAAATCGCCACCTCATAGGCCGACACGCCGGCCGCGAAAAACATATAGCCAAGCTGCGAACAGGTGGAATAGGCGATCACCCGCTTGATATCGTTCTGGACAAGCCCGATGGTCGCGGCAAAAAACGCCGTGGTCGCGCCCACAACAGTCACAACCGCAAGCGCGACCGGGGCGAATTCGAATAACGGCGAACAGCGCGCCACAAGGAACACACCCGCGGTCACCATGGTCGCTGCATGGATAAGGGCGGAAACAGGCGTCGGGCCTTCCATCGCATCGGGCAGCCAGGTATGCAGCAAAAGCTGCGCCGATTTACCCATCGCACCAACAAACAGCAACAGACAGATCGTCGTCATGATATCGGGCTGCCAGCTCAGGAAGCTGAAGGTCTCGCCCGCCATTTCGGGCGCCGCCGCAAAGACGGTATCGAACTCGACCGACCCGAACACCAGGAAAATAGCCATGATACCGATGGCAAACCCGAAATCGCCGACCCGGTTGACGACAAAGGCCTTTATTGCAGCCGCGTTGGCGGATGGTTTCTTGTACCAGAACCCGATCAGCAGATAGGAGGCAAGCCCCACCCCTTCCCAGCCGAAATAAAGCTGCAGGAAGTTGTCAGAGGTGACAAGCATCAGCATCGCGAAGGTAAACAGCGACAGATAGGCCATGAAACGCGGCTTGTGCGGATCGTGGCTCATATAGCCGATGGAATAGATATGCACGAGCGAGCTGACCCCGGTCACCACCACCAGCATAACGGCCGTCAGCGTATCGACCCGCAAGGCCCAGCTTAGTTCGAACGTGCCTGAATCGATCCACTCAAACAGCACGATCTTGACCGGTTCATGGGCAAACCCGACCTTGTAAAGCGCAACAGCCGATAACAATGCGGAAATCACAAGCAAGCCGCTTGTCACAATCTGCGCGCCGCGATCACCGATCCAGCGTCCGAAGAAGCCGGCAATCAGCGCGCCGATCAACGGCAGGAATACAATCGCTGAATACATTCCCCTGCCCCTCAGCCTTTCATCATGTGAATATCTTCAACCGCGATCGATCCGCGATTGCGGAAATAGACCACGAGAATTGCGAGCCCGATCGCCGCCTCCGCAGCCGCCACCGTCAAAACGAACAAGGCGAAAATCTGCCCGGTCAGATCGCTCAGAAATACTGAGAAAGCGACCAGGTTGATGTTCACCGACAGCAGCATCAGTTCCACCGACATCAGAATGACGATGATATTCTTCCGGTTCACAAAGATGCCCAGAACCCCGATGGTAAACAGGATCGCTGCGACCGTCAGATAATGGCTCAGTCCGATTTCCATGGCTTACTTGTTTCCCTGAACTGTCTGGCCCGCACGCATCGGCATCGTCTAAATTCCCTGCCCTGGCTTGACGTCGCGCAACTCAACCCCGTCTTCGCGGCGACGGCTGACCTGAGCGGAAATATTCTGCTTGCGAACGCCTGGCCGCTGCCGCAGCGTCAGTACGATCGCGCCGATCATCGCGACAAGCAGCACCATCCCCGCCGCTTCGAACAGATAGGCATATTCGGTGTAGATCAGCCGGCCCAGCGCATCCGTATTGCTCACTTCGCTCACCGGCGGAAAGCTGGATGACAAAGCGCTTCCCGCAGCGCTCGCATCGCCGGCACTGTTTGCGCCGATAACCAGAATAAGCTCGGCGACCAATATCAAACCGATTACCGCGCCGATCGGCACATATTGCAGAAAGCCCTGCCGCAATTCGACAAAATCGATATCGAGCATCATGACAACGAACAGGAACAGCACCGCAACCGCGCCCACATAAACCACGACAAGGATCATGGCGAGGAATTCCGCACCGATCAGCACGAACAGCCCCGCCGCATTAAAGAAGGTCAGGATCAGAAATAAGACAGAATGCACAGGATTACGTGCCACGATCACCATAAACGCGGCGGCAACGGTCACCGCGGCGAACAGGTAAAAGGCTAGCGCCTGGACGATCATTCGATTTACTTCCCCTCAAATCGGCCCGGCGACAGCCCGCGCGCCTGCCGGTCCCTGAATTTCCGTGCTGCCCGACGATCCGGCGCAGCTGTTTTTCGCGCCGCGCAAGGCGGCATCAACTGACGCGGCCCTAGCGGTAAGGCGCATCCAGTTCGATATTTTTCGAGATTTCGAATTCCCAGCGGTCACCATTCGCAAGCAAGCGTTCCTTGTTGTAGAACAGTTCTTCCCTGCTTTCGGTGGCAAACTCGAAATTCGGCCCCTCGACAATCGCATCCACGGGGCAGGCTTCCTGACAAAAGCCGCAATAGATGCATTTGGTCATGTCGATATCGTAGCGATCGGTGCGGCGGCTGCCATCATCCTGACGCGGCCCGGCCTCAATCGTGATGGCCTGGGCGGGACAAACTGCCTCGCAAAGCTTGCAGGCGATGCAGCGTTCTTCACCATTCGGATAACGGCGCAGCGCATGCTCGCCCCGGAAACGCGGCGAAAGCGGCCCCTTCTCATAGGGATAGTTTACCGTGCGCTTGGGCTTGAAAAAATATTTCATCGCCAGCCAGAACGCACCGACAAATTCAAGCAGAAACAGGGAGCGCGCGGATCGGTCCAGAAACGCCATCGGTTCAATCCTTCCTCATCGCTTGCAGCGATCTCACTTTGCCCCACCTCATGCCGGCACCCAATCAAATGCAACAAGCGCACCAGCGGTCACCACAACCCAGACAAGCGAAAATGGCAGGAACACCTTCCAGCCCAGCCGCATCAGCTGATCATAGCGATAGCGCGGCACGAATGCCTTGACCATGGCGAACATGAAGAAAATCAGCAGCATTTTGCCGACAAACCAGAAAATGCCCGGAATCCAGTTAAACGGCGCAATGTCGAATGGCGGCAACCAGCCACCCAGGAACAGAATGACGATCATCGCACACATCAGCACGATGTTCGCATATTCCCCGATCATGAAGAGAAGAAACGGGGTGGAGGAATATTCCGTCTGATAACCCGCGACAAGTTCGGATTCGGCTTCCGGCAGATCGAATGGCGGCCGATTGGTTTCCGCAAGAGCCGAGATGAAGAAAATCACGAACATCGGGAACAGCGGGATGAAAAACCAGATATTTTCCTGCGCCCGCACGATATCGCTGAGATTGAGCGAGCCCACGCAAAGCAGCACGGTAATGATGACGAAGCCGATCGACACTTCGTAAGACACCATCTGCGCCGCCGAACGCAATCCGCCAAGAAACGGATATTTCGAATTCGAAGCCCAGCCGCCCATCACCACACCATAAACCCCAAGCGAGGACACGGCAAAAACATACAGGATACCAACATTGATATCGGCAACAACCCAGCCCTCGGCGAACGGAATAACCGCCCATCCCATGAATGCAAGCACGAAGGTAAGCAGCGGGGCGAGCAGGAACACCCCCTTATTCGCCCCATCGGGGATGATTACCTCTTTCAATGCAAATTTGAAAAAATCCGCAAAAGACTGCCAAAGACCGAACGGCCCCACCACATTCGGCCCGCGCCGAAGCTGCACCGCGGCCCAGATTTTACGGTCCGCAAGCAGCAAGAATGCCAGGGCCACCAACACGCCGACAATCACCAGCAATGATTGTCCGACCATGATGGTCAATGGCCAGCCATAATCCCACCAGAGTTCAGCCATGGGTGCCGGTCGCCTCCTTGTCCTGTGCCGCGACCTGCGCCAGCGCGCTGCATTCAGCCATGACTGCGGAAGCCCGCGCGATCGGATTGGTCAGATAGAAATCATCGATCGCCAGATCAAACGGCGTATCGGCCATCGCCGCGCCCTCCGATGCTGCGCCCGCCACTGCCTGTCCCGCAGTGCCGATCTCGGTGAAATGCGGCGCCAGTTCAATCATCCGGGCGCGCAATCCCGACAGATCGTCATAACCGAGCGTATGCCCCACAAAATCGGACAAAGCGCGCAAAATCGTCCAGTCTTCGCGCGCCTCGCCGGGCGGGAAGCAGGCTCTCACGCCAAGCTGCACCCGGCCTTCCGTATTGACCCAGAGGGCGTTCTTTTCCGTGTAGGCCGCGCCGGGCAGAATGACATCGGCGCGGTGCGCACCCGCATCGCCATGACTGCCCTGATAGACAATAAAAGCATCGCCAAGCCCGTTCATGTCGATCTCGTCGGCACCGAGCAGATACACCAGATCGACCTCGCCCGCCTGCGCGCCCTGCATGATCGCGGCCACATCGCGGCCACCCTCGCCAGGCAACAGGCCAAGGTCGAGACCGCCAACCCGTGCAGCCGCATTGTGCAACACATCAACGCCGGTCGCCCCCACATTTGCCGCAAGCTGCTTTGCCGCCGACAGCACCGCCGCCCCGTCCGGCCTTGCCAACGCGCCCATTCCGACAATGATCATCGGCTGTTCCGCATCCGCCAGCGTTTTGGCAAAGGAATGCTCACCCGCGATCAACTCGCGCAAGGTTGCAGGCCCCGCACCAAGCTGCGCGCAGGGGAAGTTTGCATCAATCGGCGCGCCGATCGACGCTGCCGCAAACCCGCCAAGCCGCGAGCGTTCGACGATACGGGCATTGAATACCGCCGCTTCCGCGCGCGGGTTGCAACCAATCAACAAAAGCGCATCTGCCGTATCGATGGCTGACAGGGTGGAGGTGAACAGATAATCGCCCCGCTCGCCACCGCCCAGCTGCGCGCCGTCCTGCCGGCAATCGATATGCGGGCTGCCCAGCGCATCCCACAGATCCTTGAGCGCCGCCATGGATTCCGCACAGGCCAGATCCCCTGCCACTGCCGCGATCCGGTCCGGCGCGGCGGCTTTTACTTTTTCCGCAACACGCTGTAACGCCTCACCCCAGCCCGCCTTGCGCAGCTTGCCATCCTCGCGGATGTAAGGCGTATCGAGCCGCTGCCGCCGCAATCCATCCCAGATAAAGCGGGTCTTGTCGGAAATCCATTCTTCATTCACATCGTCATTGATGCGCGGCAGGATCCGCATCACCTCAGAACCGCGCGCATCGACGCGGATGCTGGAGCCGATCGCATCCATCACATCGATGGTTTCGGTCTTGCTCAGCTCCCACGGGCGGGCGGTAAAGGCATAAGGTTTCGAAGTCAACGCCCCGACCGGACACAGATCGATGACATTGCCCGACATTTCAGACATCACCGCCTTTTCAAGATAGGTAGTGATTTCCAGATCCTCGCCCCGCCCTGTCGCACCCAGATCGTAAATTCCCGCGACTTCCGTCGTGAACCGCACACAACGGGTGCAGTGAATGCAGCGCGTCATCTCGGTCTTGATGAGCGGTCCCATATTCTTGTCGTCGACGGCGCGTTTGTTTTCCGCAAAGCGGCTGCCATCGGTGCCAAAGGCCATCGCCTGATCCTGCAGATCGCATTCGCCCCCCTGATCGCAGATCGGGCAGTCGAGCGGATGGTTGGCGAGCAGGAATTCCATCACCCCTTCGCGCGCCTTTTTCACCATCGGCGAATCCGTATGCACAACCATATCGTCCGCCGCCGCCATCGCACAGGAGGCGACGGGTTTAGGCGGGCCACCCTCAACCTCGATCAGGCACATCCGGCAATTACCCGCGATTGACAGCCGTTCATGATAGCAGAAACGCGGGATTTCCTTGCCGGCCGCCTCGCAGGCCTGCAATAGCGAGGCCCCCGGTTCGACCTCGACCTCTGTCCCGTCAATTGTCAGCTTTGGCATACCCCTACTCCGCCGCGATTTGGCCGCGCTTACCCGCGATCCGTTCTTCGATCACACCACGGAAATGTCGGATCAGCCCCTGAATGGGCCAGGCCGCCGCATCGCCCAGCGCACAGATCGTGTGCCCTTCGATCTGGGTTGTGACTTCCAGCAACATATCGATTTCCGCCACATCGGCATCGCCGGTAACAAACCGCTCCATGACGCGCCACATCCAGCCCGTACCCTCCCGGCACGGCGTGCACTGGCCGCAGCTTTCATGCTTGTAGAACGCCGCCAGCCGCGCCACCGCCTTGATCAGGTCGGTTGACTTATCCATCACGATCACCGCAGCCGTACCGAGCCCCGATTTCACGTCCTTCAGCGCATCGAAATCCATCAGCACATCATCGCAGATCGATTTCGGAATCATCGGCACAGACGACCCGCCGGGGATCACCGCAAGCAGATTGTCCCAGCCACCACGCACCCCGCCCGCATGCTTTTCAATCAGCTCGCGCAGGGGAATGCTCATCTCCTCCTCGACATTGCAGGGATTGTTCACATGCCCCGAGATACAGAAAATCTTGGTGCCTGCATTGCCCTGTCGGCCAAAACCTGTGAACCAGGATGCGCCGCGCCGCAGAATGGTCGGCGCCACCGCAATGCTTTCCACATTATTGACGGTGGTAGGGCAGCCATAAAGCCCCATATTGGCGGGAAATGGCGGTTTGAGGCGCGGCTGCCCCTTCTTGCCTTCAAGGCTCTCCAGAAGCGCTGTTTCCTCGCCGCAGATATAGGCGCCCGCCCCGTGATGCACGTAAACATCCATGGCCCAGCCCGAACTACAGGCATTTGGCCCAAGCAACCCGGCTTCATATGCCTGGTCAACAGCAGCCTGCAACCTGTTGCGTTCAAGAATAAATTCGCCACGAACATAGATATAGGCCGCATGCGCACCCATGGCGAAACCGGCAACCAGGCACCCTTCCACAAGCTTATGCGGATCATTACGCATAATCTCCCGGTCCTTGCAGGTGCCCGGCTCGGATTCATCGGCATTAACCACAAGGTAATGCGGCCTGCCATCCGACTCCATCGGCATGAAGGACCATTTCAATCCGGTCGGAAAGCCCGCACCGCCGCGCCCGCGCAGGCCCGACTGTTTGATTTCCTCGACAATGGTCTCGCGACCGCGTTCCAGCAACGCCTTGGTCCCGTCCCAGTCGCCACGCCGCCGGGCGCCCTCCAGCCCCCAATCGTCAAAACCGTAAAGATTTGTGAAAATCCGGTCTTTATCCTGCAGCATCAGCTTTCTCCGCCCGTCTGGCCTGCGCTGCCGGTCAGGCTGGTCAGCCCGCCTACCGGCTCGGAACTGCGGCGGCCGGTCTGCGACCCCGGCGCGGGCGTTTCGCCACGCGCGAAAGCATCAAGCAGGGCTTCCGTCCTCGCCGCATCGAGGTCTTCATAATAATCGTCGTTAATCTGGATCATCGGCGCATTGCAGCAGGCACCCAGGCATTCCACCTCCATCCAGGAGAACAGCCCGTCCTCTGTAACCTTGCCTGGCCCGACCCCAAGCTTGCGTTTGACCACATCAGTGACATCGTCAGACCCGCGCAGCCAGCAAGGTGTCGTCTTGCATATCTGAATGAGATACTTCCCGCGCGGCGCCAGATTGAACATGGTGTAGAAGGTCGCAACCTCCAGCACCCGGATATAAGGCATGCCAAGCAGATCGCCGATGCAGCGGATCATGGGTTCTGACACCCAGCCGTCATTCTGCTCCTGCCCGCGCCACAGCAGGGAGATCACCGCACTTGCCGCGCGCCCTTCGGGATATTTCGCGATCTGCTGCTGCGCCCATTCAAGATTTTCAGGCGTAAATTCAAACGATTCCGGCTGCTCTTCGGCCAGGCGACGTACACTCACCGGTCCACCTCCCCGAATACGATATCCATAGAACCGAGAATTGCCGACGCATCCGCCAGCATGTGCCCGGTGCACAAATAATCCATTGCCTGCAGATGCGCATAACCCGGCGCGCGGATCTTGCAGCGATAAGGCTTGTTGCTGCCATCGGAAACGAGATAGACGCCAAACTCACCCTTTGGTGCCTCGACCGCGGCATAAACTTCGCCCTCAGACACATGATAGCCTTCGGTATAAAGCTTGAAGTGGTGGATCAGCGCTTCCATCGAGCGCTTCATCTCGCCGCGCTTTGGCGGTACGATTTTGCCATCGTTGGATGAAACCGGACCATCGGGCAGCCGCTCGATACATTGCTTCATGATCAATGTACTCTGCCGCATCTCCTCGACCCGGCACAGATAGCGATCATAGCAATCGCCATTCTTGCCAATGGGCACCTGGAACTCCAGATCGTTGTAGCATTCATAAGGCTGTGCCCGCCGCAGATCCCACGCCACCCCGCTGCCACGCAGCATGACGCCGGTGAAACCCCAGTCGAGCGCATCATCGAGACTGACGACACCGATATCCACATTGCGCTGCTTGAAAATCCGGTTGTCTGTAAGCAAGCCTTCAATATCGTCGACAACCGCAGGGAATTCCTCACAGAACTGATAAATATCCTCAGCAAGCCCGACCGGCATATCCTGATGCACTCCGCCGGGCCGGAAATAGGCGGCATGCATGCGTGCGCCACACACCCGCTCGTAAAAGATCATCAGCTTCTCACGCTCTTCAAACCCCCATAGCGGCGGAGTGAGCGCGCCGACATCCATCGCCTGGGTCGTGACATTAAGCAAATGGCTCAACAACCGGCCGATTTCCGAAAACAGCACCCGGATATACTGCCCACGCGGCGGCACGGTAATATCGAGCAGCCGCTCAACGGCCAGTGCAAAGGCGTGCTCCTGATTCATCGGTGCGACATAGTCGAGCCGGTCGAAATAAGGCACAGCCTGCAGATAGGTCTTATGCTCAATCAGCTTCTCAGTGCCCCGATGCAACAGACCGATATGCGGATCGACCCGGCTGACCACCTCCCCGTCAAGCTCCATAACCAGTCGTAAAACGCCATGCGCAGCAGGATGTTGCGGCCCGAAGTTTATGTGAAACTTGCGATCGTCCATGTCACTCATGCGGATCAGGCCTTCTCGTTCTTCTTCGCGTCATCGGCCATGCCGGCCTTTTCGTCGCCCGGCAACAGATATTCCGCCGCTTCCCATGGACTGAGGAAATCGAAAGAGCGGAATTCCTGCGTTAGCTGCACCGGTTCATTGACCACGCGTTTCTGTTCATCGTCATAGCGCACCTGCACAAAGCCGGTGAGCGGAAAATCCTTCCGCAGAGGGTGCCCGCTAAATCCGTAGTCGGTCAGGATCCGGCGCAGGTCCGGATGATCGGCAAAGCGGATCCCGAACATGTCGAAAACCTCACGCTCGAACCAGTTGGCCGCCGGAAACAGCCCAACCGCCGTGGGTACGAGCGCATCTTCCGCTACCGTGACTTTCACGCGAATCCGTTGATTCTGATGGATACTGAGTAAATGATAGACGACATCGAACCGGGCCGACCGATCCGGATAATCCACCGCCGTCAGATCAATAAGCTGCCGGAACCGGCAATTTGAATCGTCCCGCAGATAGGTCAGCACAGGAATAATCTGCTCCGCATGGACGGTGACCGACAGCTCGCCATAAGCCACTGCCACATCGGTAACCGATTGCGGCATAGCCCCTTCAATCTGTTCCCCCAGATCGCGTAGCGCTTCGATATCCATTCCCTA
Source organism: uncultured Alphaproteobacteria bacterium (assembly GCA_947258435.1). Lineage (GTDB taxonomy): Bacteria > Pseudomonadota > Alphaproteobacteria > UBA11222 > UBA11222 > CALAQW01. The sequence goes on along the minus strand of CAMYID010000013.1, from coordinate 208,745 downwards.
CCCTATCGTCGTCCAACGCCCGCCCGAAACCCGCAAATCGGGACGAACGTCAATTTTCCCTGCCGGACCGGCGGCAAATTCCGCATGCCAGGCCAGACTAACGTGCGATTGTTCCTTCACGCCTGATTTTCCGCTGCAATTGCAGCAGCCCGTACATCAGCGCTTCAGCAGTTGGCGGACAGCCCGGTACATATACATCGACAGGCACGATTCGGTCACAGCCACGCACAACTGAATAGGAATAATGATAATAGCCGCCGCCATTCGCGCAGCTACCCATTGAGATTACATAGCGCGGCTCGGGCATCTGGTCGTAAACCTTGCGCAGCGCGGGTGCCATCTTGTTTGTCAGCGTGCCGGCAACAATCATCAGATCGGACTGGCGCGGGCTGGCGCGCGGCGCGGTACCGAACCGCTCAAGATCATAGCGCGGCATGCTGGCCTGCATCATTTCGACCGCGCAACAGGCAAGCCCGAAGGTCATCCACATCAAGGACCCGGTCCGCGCCCAGGTAATCACATCATCCAGACTGGTAAGCAAATAGCCCTTATCGGCCAGCTCATCAGAAAGCTGCCCAAAGAACGCATCGTCCGGACCGCCGGATGTGACTGTTTTCACGTCTACTCCCATTCCAGCGCTCCCTTCTTCCACTCATAGACAAATCCGATCGTCAGGATGCCCAGGAAGATCATCATCGACCAGAACCCGTAAAGCCCGATATCGCCAAGCGCAACGGCCCAGGGAAACAGAAATGCCACTTCGAGATCGAAAATGATGAACAGGATCGCGACCAGATAAAAGCGGACATCGAACTTCTTCCGCGCATCGTCAAATGCTTCAAAACCGCATTCATAGGCAGACAGCTTCTCCGGGTCGGGGCGATTTTCCGCCAGAACAAAGGCGGCCAGCATCAATGCGATCCCGATGACCAGCGCCAGCCCGACGAAAATCAGGACAGGCAGATATTCGAGTAACAACGCATCCATAAACGGGGTTCCCAACCGGATTCATTCTCGCCAGGGCCGACTCGGCAGTGCAAAACCGGCGCGCTGGACGCGGGCGCATTATAGGGATGCACCTTTGTGAATTAAAGCGCCAACCCTGCAAAAATTTCGCTCATCCGCGCTGAAGCTTCCCCCGGCGCGATACCGCGGTATCGTGTGGTTATGCGGCCTACCCGGCCAGCAGGCCCGCGGCATACTCATACCAATTCGGATAATATTTCCGGCGCGGTCAAACGTTTGTGGTGCAGTCTTATGACGGAAAGGTTAAGAAACCGGATGGCGGGAGTGACGGGACTCGAACCCGCGACCTCTGGCGTGACAGGCCAGCGCTCTAACCAACTGAGCTACACCCCCGAAAGCCTGGTGCGTTCCGCCCGTTCCCTGCGGTCTGGGCGTCGCATCCATCGCATGCGGAGCGGATGGTGTAAGCCAGCCCCTGATTACTGTCAAGCACGCCGTGGCGAAGTTTTTGACAATTCCGGGACGCTGCGCTGGCGCAATCGCAAGCAAGCCCATATTCTGTCACCAAAAGCGGCGGCGGCCCTGCGCACCATCCTGCGGCCCCGCGGTGCAAAGAGGGAGAAGAACATGAAACTCGGCTTGTCGATCGGCTATTCCGGCCCACGCTTAAATCTGCCGATGGAGCGGATCAGGCTGGCGGAAGAGCTTGGCTATGATTCGGTGTGGACGGCGGAAGCCTATGGATCAGACGCAATCACCCCGCTTGCCTATATTGCTGCCCACACAAAGCGAATCCGGCTGGCCACAGGCATTATCCAGCTTGCCGCGCGCAGCCCGGCCGCCACCATGATGTCCGCGGCAACCGTCGACGATCTGGCCGGCGGCAACCGCTTTATCCTGGGGCTTGGGGTGTCGGGGCCGCAGATTGTCGAAGGTTGGTACGGGCAGCCCTGGGGCAAACCCTATTGGCGGATACGCGATTATGTCCAGATCATGCGGAAAATCCGCGACCGCAAGGAGCCGGTCAGCCATGAGGGGCGCGAAATCTCGCTACCTTATCAGGGTGACGGCGCGCTGGGTGTTGGCAAGCCACTTAAATCCATCCTGCATATCAACCCGAAAATACCGATCTGGCTTGGCACCGGGACAGAAACGAATGTACGGCTGACCGCCGAGATCGCGGATGGCTGGCTGCCGCTGAATTTCGTGCCCGGCTCGATGAAAATGTATGGCCCCTGGCTTGAGGAAGGCTTCAAACGCGCCGGTAATGGCAAATCGCTCAAGGATTTTGAAATTCAGGCCAGCACCAGCGTGATCATCACTGACGATATCGCCACCGGATTGAAGAAGCTCAAGCCCAATGTGGCGCTTTATGTCGGCGGAATGGGCCATCCGGACAAGAATTTCCACAAGGATATGATGATCCGCCGGGGGTTTGGCGACGCGGCGGCGCGGATACAGGAGCTTTATCTTGCCAAGCGCAAGAATGAAGCCGCCGATGCGGTGCCCGATGAATATGTCGACGAGAACGCGCTTGTCGGCCCGCGCGAGCGGATCGAAAAACGGTTTGCGGACTGGGCGGATTCAGGCGCCACGGGCCTGACCATCGCGACAGGGCAGCTTGAGGCCATCGAATTCATGGCCGATCTGGCGGCGACACGACGGCAGGCAAGCGAAAGTGCCTGAACCGGCAAGCCCCATTCTGACAGGGCGAATTTACTTCATCCTGTCGCTTCCCTTATAAGAAATCAGACCGGCCTTGCAAGAAGCCGGATCGGTCTTACAAGAATTCAGACCGGACAGTATTCGTCCCGAATAATCGCAGCGGAACAGCGCCAGCATGACACAGTTTTATTATGAAGTTCACGAAGGCAACGGCCCATTCCTGTTTCTGCTACACGGCATGCTGTCGAGCCGCGCCCAGTGGCGGCGCAATCTTGACGCGCTGAAACAGTTCTCAACCCCCGTGATTGCGGAATTCTGGGGTCACGGGCGCAGCCCTTCGCCTGAGGATCCGGCCTGCTACGATCCGCTGGAATATGTCGCGCAGGTCGAAAATATCCGCAAAGCCGTGGGGGCCGAACGCTGGTTCCTGTGCGGTCAGTCATTCGGCGCGACCGCCACACTGCGCTATTCCCTGCACTATCCCGACCGGGTCATGGGGCAGGTTTTTACCAATTCAACATCGGCGCTGGCGACAAACGAAGTCACGAAAGAGCTCTATCGCGATGTCAACAAACTGGCCCAGAAGCTTGAAAGCGGCGGTCCGGAAGGGTTGAAGAAAATGCGTATACATCCGATCCATGCCAAGCGCCTGCCACCCGGTGCGCAGGAAGAGTTGCTGGAGGATGCGCCGCTTCTCAACCCCTCAGGCATAGCGCGGGTTTTCAAATATACATCGCCCCATGCCTCGGTCGCTGATGAGGTCGGCGCGACGAAGGTGCCGACCCTGCTTGTTGCCGGAGAACAGGAAAAGCGGTTTACCCCCCACCGCGAATATGGCGAGAAACACATTCCCGGCCTTGAAGTGGTGGGTGCCGATGGCGGGCATGCCATCAATATCGAAGCCCCGGAGGCCTTCAATCAGGCAGTGCGGGATTTCATCGCCCGCAACAGTTAGTCGCGACAAGCCGTCAAACGAAAATGGCGGGTTCTGCGGCCCGCCATTCTATCTCTCTGTGCTTGCGTATGACTGCCGTGTTAGTCCACCGACCCCTGCCCCACAATCGCCTGGGCGACGGACGCCTGGACGACGGGAATTTCATCGTCGGCAAGCGGCTTCATATATTGCTTCCGCGCCAGCGCCGCCTCGATATAGGGGGCGAGTTCTTCGGCCTTTTGACGCTCGCGCGCCTCACGCCCCTCGGCAAATTCGGGCATGACTTCCGCCGCGAACAGTTCGAGCGATTCCCGAATATGCTCATTCCTGTTACGCCCGGCCTGCTGCATCACGATGACCTGATCGACACCGGCATCCTGAAGCGCGCGCAAATGCTGCCGCATATCGTCAGGCGTACCGATACCGCTCGGCAGATACTCGCCGCTGCGCGACTTCTCGATGATTTCCTCGGTCCGGTTGCCGCGCTGCTGAAGATACTCACCCCACAGATCCGTGCGGCCCGGCACCGTATCATGGGCAACCAGCGCATTCAGCGCATAACCGAAGAACTCAAAGCCTTCATGACCGCGGCGGATCGCTTCCTCCCGATCCTGATGCAGGGAGAAATTGGAGACGAGCGCGATATTCGCATTCACCGAATGACCGATCGGCACACATTCTTCCGACTTGATGATGTCGTAATAAACCTCGGCCCATCTCTTCGCTTCCTCGGGATCGAGGAAGGAAAATGCCAGCGCCCCGATGCCGTTACGCGCCGCCACCTTGATCGTGTCGCGGTTGGTACAGGCGATCCACATCGGCGGATGGGGGTTCTGCAACGGCTTGGGCAGTACATTGCGGCAGGGCATGCTGAAAAACTGCCCCTCAAAGCCGGGATAGGGATCAAGCACCATCATATTGGCGATCTGCTCGGCCGCCTCAAGACACATGGCCCGCTTATCCTTTGCCGGGATATTGAAGCCGCCCAACTCAAGCCGTGTCGCGCTTTCGCCAATGCCGAATTCAACCCGCCCGTTCGACAGCAGATCAAGCGTCGCAATACATTCCGCCGACCGCGCGGGATGATTATATTTCGGGATCACCTGCCGGATGCCATGGCCAAGCCGGATATTCCTGGTCTTCCCGGCGGCGCAGGCCAGAAACACTTCCGGCGCCGACGCATGGGAATATTCATCGAGGAAGTGATGCTCCACCTCCCACGCATAATCAAAGCCAAGCTTGTCGGCCAGGACCACCTGATCCAGCGCCTCGTGAAACAAGCGATGTTCATCCCCCTCATTCCACGGCTTGGGCAATTGCAATTCGTAAAAAACACCAAAGCGCATCCTGATACCCCTTGCTAATTCTTATTGGCCGGACGAACAGATCGCACCGGCATTTCCTGTCTTGTTTCCTGAAGGTTAGAGTGTGACCGGTCTGCGCGGCAATGGTCAATGCACCTTATCCGCCTATCGATTGGCAAAGGCGGGTGCCACACCCTATCTTCCCGCAAGCAGCCGGCGCGCGACAACCCAGCGATGCACCTCGGTCGGGCCCTCGAAGATCTGGAAGGCGCGCACCCGCTTATACATATATTGCAGCGGAAATTCGCAGGCGAGGCCCATTGCCCCATGAGCCTGCATCGCCCGGTCGACGACTTCCTTCACCATCTCGGTCGCGAACACCTTGATCATCGAGGCTTCGATCCGGACATCCTGCCCCTGTTCGACCTTCCAGGCGGCCTGCTGCACCATCAGGCGGGTGGCGTGGATTTTGGTTGCCGCATCGGCCACCCACCACTGGATAGCCTGACGGTCAGCCAGCTTTTCACCGAATGTCACACGGTTATTGGCATGCTCGATCAGCATATCCAGCGCACGCCGCGCGATCCCGACCGACCAGGCGCCGATCTCGAGCCGCCGCACGGTGAGCCGCAACTGCATGGGGCCAAAACCATTGCCGATTTCCCCCAGCACCTGCTCGTCTCCCACCTCACAATCCTCAAACAGGACTTCAGCGGTGCGCTGCCCGCCGAGGATGGGGATATCGCGGGCGACACGCATGCCCGGATTATCCTGGTCGACCAGGAAAGCGGTAATCCCGCCGCGCGAACCCTTTTCCGGATCGGTCACCGCCATCACGATGGTGAAGGCGGATTCGTGCATGCGGCTGATCCAGATCTTCTGGCCATTGATGACCCATTTATCGCCGCGCTTTTCCGCACGGGTTTTCATCCCCGAAGGGTCCGCCCCCGCGCCCGGTTCGGAAATCGCGATCGCTGATACCGTTTCCCCGCGCGCATAGGGTTCGAGATAGCGCTTTCGCTGATCTTCATTCACGGTGGCAAGCAGCATATGCAGGTTGGGGGAATCGGGCGGAAAGGTGAAGGGCGTGATAGTATAGGCCAGCTCCTCCCCAATGCACATTTTGGCAACCGCGCCAATATCCGCACCCCCCAGCGCCTCGGGCACATCGAGGCCCCAAAGCCCCAACTCCTTGCATTTGGCATGGATCGGCGCGACCTCGTCGGGGGTCAGCGCAACGACCTGCCCGGTCGCCTCGCGCTCGAGGATGGCATTCTCATAAGGCATCAGCTCATTGGCGACAAATTTCGCCACCATATCCTGCAAAATCCGGTGCTCTTCAGCCAGATTGAAATCCATCTCTCTCCCCTTCCCTGTTATCCACCCGCCCCTGCACGACGCGATGATTTTATTTTCAATTATCCGCAGGCTATGCCGCAGCCGCAGCCGGGGCAAGCAAAAGCAGGCAGCAAAAAGGGCGGCGGGAATGCCCCGCCGCCCTTCTTAAATCGTCAATGTCGGCATATCAGACGGTTTTGAACATCGGCACGGCATTACCTTCGCCGGTATCGTAGAAGACAACTTCCACATCCTGCCCGATGGCAAGCTTGTCAAAATCGCTTTCGACGATATTGCTCAGAATGGTCGGCCCTTCCGCCAGGGTGATATAGGCGATGGTATAGGGCGACTTGGGGTGGCTCGTCACGCTGAAGCTGTAGATCTTGCCCTTGCCAGCGGTTTGCGCAAGCTCGGTCTTGTCGCTGAAGCAGAAAGGACACAGCGAACGTGGATAGTAGTGATACTCCCCGCATTCATTGCATTTACCTACCATCAGCTTGCCTTCGGCGGTGGCTTCCCAGAACGCCTTGGTTTCGTGATTGACCTTGGGCGCTTTCACTTTCGGTTTTGTCTCACTCATGCGTCTTCATTCCCCAGAATGCAGGTTGCGCTGCCCATCCGCGCGCCAAGCAGGCCACCGGTGCCATGCGCCAATGCGATATCGCAATTGGGCACCTGCACCTTGGGATGAGCTTCGCCGCGAACCTGACGGACCGCTTCCAGAACCTTGGTCATGCCGCCCCGGTTACCCGGATGGTTATTGCATAACCCGCCGCCATCGGTGTTGAATGGCAGCTTGCCGGTGCCCGAAATCAGATTGCCGTCGGACACAAACTTGCCGCCTTCGCCCTTCTCGCAGAAGCCCAGATCCTCGATCGTTTCAAGCACCGTGATCGTGAAGGAATCGTAGATCGAGGCATATTTGATATCGGCATGGGACACGCCGGCTTCTTCAAATGCCTTGGGGCCGGACCAGCGTGCGCCGGAATAGGTCAGATCCACCTTGCCGCCCATCAGATGCTTGGGCGCTTCACCCGCACCCAGCACCTTCACAGCCGGACGCTTCAGGTTTTTCATGATTTCCGGCGCCACAACGACAACGGCACCGCCGCCATCGGTGATCACGCAGCAGTCATACCGGTGCAAAGGCGATGCGATGATCGGCGAATTGACCACATCCTCGACCGTCACAACCTCGCGGCGCAGCGCATGCTCATTGTGTTGCGCGTGATGGGAGGCGGCAACCTTGATCCAGGCGAGCTGTTCGCTCGTCGTGCCATATTCATACATGTGCCGCTGGGCGCACATCGCATACATGTTCACGATGGTCGGCCGGTACGGGCTTTCGAAGCCGATCGCCGGTGGCGGATCGCCGCCCGGGCGGAAAGCGACTTTTTCCTTTGCGTCCGCCGCAGGGCGGCCGGCAAGCGTAATCAGCGCAACCTTGCAGTGGCCTGCCGCAATCGCCTGCGCCGCATGGTTTACATGCAGTACATAGGACGAACCGCCGGTCTCCGTGCTGTCAATCTGACGCACATTAAGGCCCATATATTCGACCATATCGACGCCGCCCATGCCCGGCGCATCGCCAGCACAGTAATAAGCGTCCACATCGTCCTTGGTGAGCCCGGCATCTTCCAGCGCCCCCTTGGCAAGTTCCGCATGCAGCTGCGGAAGCGTTTTCCCAAGCGCCAACCGCGTGGGATGTTCATATATCCCCGCAATATACGCTTTTCCCCTAATGCTCATCTAACAGTTCCCTCATTGTTATGTGATAGCGGCATTCATGTACCGCTTTATGGCGCAAACGCCCCGGCAGAGTCCATGCACTAGCCTGAGTTTACGTACAAAGCGCATGGACAGAAGCGGGCTATTGCCCCTTGAAATTGCCCGGACGTTTTTCGAAAAAGGCGTTGATCGCCTCAAGGTGATCCTCGGTATGGTGGGCAACGCCCTGCATCGCGGCCGACATCTCGAGCACTGTCTCGATATCGCCGGTTTGCGCGGTCCGCAGCAGCACCTTGGTCATGCGCAGCACATCGGGCGGCTGCCGCACGACCCGCTCAGCCAGTGCCCTTGCCTCATCCATCAGCGAATCGAGCGGCACAACCTTACTGACAAGCCCCCACTCAAGAGCCGTTGCCGCATCGATCGGATCGCCGGTGTAGAACATTTCGCTCGCCCGGGCGAGGCCGATCACCTTTTGCAGATGCCATGCGCCACCATCACCGGGATTGAGACCAAGCTTGAGAAAGGTAACAGCAAATCTCGCATTATCGGCGCAGATCCGCATATCGCACAGGCACGTCACATCGCAGCCAAGGCCGACGGCGGCACCTTGTACCGCGGCGATCACGGGCAGTTCGATACTGCGCACCGCGCGCACGATACGGTGCACACCCGTGCGGTAACGCGCCCGCGCATGTGCGGGCGAACGGCCGCGGGTTCCCTGATCGGGACTGGGCGCACGGTCCCCCATATTGCGGATATTACCGCCGGTGGAGAAATGCTTGCCCGCGCCCGCAAGAATTACGCAGCGCACGTCGCGATCGGCATTGATCCGGTCCGCCGCCTGTTGCCACAAGGGCAGCACCGCCGGATCGCCCATCGAATTGCGCAGCTCAGGCTGGTTCATCGTCAAAGTGACGATATGTCCGTCCTTTTCGTAAAGCAGTGCATCCTGTTTATCAGCCATGCCCGTTTCCCCTCCCTGATGTTGTTTTCAGATATACTTTGGCAGTTTACCGCCACCCCGCCAATAGCGTGACCAGAAAACAAACCGGGGCCGCCGAAAGGTAATCGCACATAAATTATCCTGTATCGCCATCGTAATTTTACCGTTTCGTAAGAAAACTGACCTAATTTCCCAGTGTGCAGCGAACCTGCCGTCATTTATGCCGGTCGCTGTAGGAGGCGCAACAAAAGGTATCACGGCCAATCAGTCCAGAGGCGTCGGGCGATCGGGTAATAATGCTATCTCCCGACCTGCGCTCACGATCATAATTGAGCCGATGGTCCAGAAGGAATTGGGGATTACAATGGCTGGCACCGTGGAACGGTCTAATGGATTCCGCTTAAGGAAACCCGGGACCAGGAAAAACAAGAAAAACAAACCCGCCACAACTATCCGTACAAAGAGCCGTAGCATTCAGGCAAAGCTGTTTGGCACCTATGCTGTCGTCGGCTTACTGACGTTGGTTGCCTGTCTGGTCTCGTGGAATTCGTTCCGCACCGTCGAACAGACATTCACCCATATGGCGCAACACGATATCGTGGGTATGTCCACAGCCTTCGATCTTGCCGAACAGGCCAATCAGATCACCAACACATTGCGTGTTCTTTCGTCTGTTGAAAGTCATGAGGAACGCCAGAAACTTCGTCAGCAGCTTGACGCAAGTCAGGAAACGCTCAACCGCCTGAGCGATGCCGTGCGTGCCCAGATGGGCGCGGAAGAGGCAGCCCGGACGCTGGAGATCGTATCGACACTGAATGATCAGACCCGGTCGCTCGATAAATCCGTCACGGCAATGATCGATGCCAGGAATGCGCGGATAATGGAGCTTGAGCAGATCCGCAACCTGCACAGCAATATTCTGTCCCAGACCCAGTTCTTCATTCAGAACGCAAATGACGGCGTATTCGAGAATATGGAGCTGCTTTATGACAATGATACAAGTTCGGTAAACAATCTGCAGGACGAGATGAGCATCCTGCAGGGGGCGATGGATATCAATGCGTACACAAACCTTGCTGCGGGACTACTTGCTGAATCTGGCGGCGCGACCCAACCGGACAATGTAGCGCGGCTTGCTGAGCGCTTCTTCGAAGCTACCCGTTCGATCTCCGACGGTACCGGTATGCTCTACCAGTTTACCCTGTCGCGAAACCCGAAATGGCGGGAAAGCTATGAGACGCTCAATCAGAATGTGGAACAGCTGATCCTCAACGGCTATTCCGAAAACGATATATTCGACAAGCGGCTTGCAGAACTGGACCAGATTGCGCAGACCGAACGCTCGGTGCATCAGGCGCAGGAAATCGCCGGCGAGTTGACGACCATCGTCAACTCGCAGGTCACGACCCGTCGCGCGGCGGTGGATGCAGGTGTGAGTGAAGTTCGCAGCAGTATCGCCAACAGCGTGACAACGCTGATTGTGCTGGCTGCGTCGACGATTGCGGTGGTTGCATTCATCGCCTGGTTCTATGTCGGTCGGAGCGTGACAACACCGCTCAAATCCATGGTCAGCGCGATGCGCGCTTTGGCCAATGGCGATCTGTCGGTATCTGTCCCGGCACAGAACAGAAAAGACGAAATCGGCCAGATGTCCGGCGCTGTCCAGATATTCAAGGAAAATGCGATTGAAATGGACCGCGCCAAGAAAGAGCGTGACGAATTGCGCGAAAAAGCCGCGCAGGAAAAACACGAAGCCATGCAGAAGCTGGCCGATGACTTTCAGCAACGCGTTGGCAGAATTGTCGAGGCCGTATCGCAAAACGCCACAAATATGATGGGGACCGCCGAACAGATGTCCGGCACCGCCACCCGCGCCCATGAGCAAAGCGATCTGGTCGCCGACTCGTCGCAAAATGCCAATAGCAATGTCGAAACAGTGGCTACTGCGTGCGAACAATTAAGTTCTTCAATCAACGAAATTTCCCAGCAGATGGCCAACTCCAATTCAATCGCTCAATCCGCGGTGCAGCGCGCGGATTCGACGAATGAAACGGTGCAGTCACTCGCAGAAGCTGCCTCCCGCATCAGCGATGTTGTCAATCTGATCCACGATATCGCCAATCAGACCAATCTGCTGGCCCTGAATGCAACGATTGAGGCAGCACGAGCGGGCGACGCCGGTAAAGGGTTTGCCGTTGTTGCGACCGAGGTCAAGAACCTTGCCGACCAGACGGCACGGGCAACCGATGAAATCGGCGCACAGATTGAAGCCATGCAGGGCGTGACCAGCAATGCGGTCGACGCGATCGGACATATCCGCGCGACTGTCGGCGAAATCAGCGAAGCTGTTACATCCGCCGCCTCAGCGGTGGAGGAGCAAAGTGCCGCGACAGAAGAAATTTCTCGGAATACAAATGAAGCGGCCGAGGCGACCCGTTCTGTTTCCGGTAGCATCGAGTTTGTCCGCAAGGCGAATGATGAGGCAGGTGCGGCGGCCACCGCGGTTGTCAACGCCGCCAGCGAACTTGACACGCAATCGGTTGAACTGCGTGCCGAGGTCGAGCGTTTTCTCAACGAAATCCGGGCTGCATAGCAGCACTGCCAACAACAAAATCCGTAAAAAAAAGCCTCCCGGGCAAAACCGGGAGGCTTTCTTGTTTACCGGACCGCCATATCAGCCGGGCGGATGTTCCTGGCTCTAGCTTGCTGCCGCAAACCGCCGCAGATGATAATCGACATTGCCAAACTGGCTGTCGATCATTGTCAGGCGCTTGAAATAGTGACCGACATTCAGCTCATCGGTCATGCCCATGCCGCCATGCAGCTGCACCGCCTGCTGCCCGACGAACCGGCCCGACTTGCCGATCTGCGCCTTGGCGGACGATGCCGCCTTCACACGTTCGGCCTCATCCTCATCAAGTTTCAGGTTGACCATATAAGTCATCGACAGGGACTGCTCACACTCCATGAACATATCCACCATCCGGTGCTGCAGAACCTGAAAATTGCCGATCGGCTGACCGAACTGTTTGCGCGTCTTGCAATATTCGACGGTCGCATCGGTCAAAACCCGCATGCAGCCAACCGCTTCCGCGCACAGTCCCGCAATCGCGGCATCCACTGCCGCCTCAAGGACCGGCAACGCCGCCCCTTCCGCACCCAGCAGGGCCGCGGCATCAAGTTTCACATTCTCGAACTTGATTTCCGATGCGCGCTGACCATCGACGGTCGGGTAATCGCGTGTCGATACGCCATCAGCGGCCTTATCGACGATAAACAGGCTGATCCCGTCCTTATTGCGCTGATCGCCGCTTGTCCGCGCGGATACGATCAGCTTGTCTGCCCAGGGCGCCCCAACAACCACGGCTTTCTGCCCGTTCAGCACATAGCCATCGCCCGATTTTTCGGCACGCGTCAACAGATCCGCAAGATTATAACGGCCCTGCGGTTCAGCATAGGCGCAGGCAAGCACAAGTTCGCCACCGGCAATTTTCGGCAGCAAGTCGCTTTTCTGCTTTTCACTGCCCGCCATATTGATCAGACCGCCACACAAGATCACCGTTTGCAGATATGGCTCGACCACGAGACCGCGGCCGAATTCTTCCATAACGATCATGGTTTCTACCGGTCCGCCACTGAAGCCACCATATTGCTCGTCAAATGGCGCAGCCAGCAATCCCAGCTCGGCAAAGGCCTTCCAATGATCGGGGTTCCAGCCGCTGTCGCTATGGACGATTTTCTGCCGGCTGTCGAAATCATAATTATCCTGGATAAAGCGCTGCACACTGTTGCGCAGCAATGTCTGCTCTTCCGTAAAGGAGAAATCCATTCTGTCTTTCCTTCCTGCCCGCGCGTGGCGCGCGCCTGCCAAACCTTTTCCGCTGTCTAAAGCCCAAGCACTGCCTTGGCAATAATATTGCGCTGGATCTCATTCGACCCGCCATAGATCGAGGTCTTGCGCATATTGAAATATTCCGGCGCGGTACCGACCGCCTCTTCCGGGCCGATGGGAAAGTTATCCCCCTCATAGCTCATGCCGCGCAGATATGGATTACCGTAATAGCCGGCCGCCTCGACAAGCAGTTCTGTAATCCGCTGCTGCACTTCGGTGCCCTTGATCTTCAGAATAGAAGATTCAGGGCCCGGACCATTACCTGCGCTCTCAGAGGCCAATACACGCAGATCGGTATATTCAAGGGCCAGCAGATCAATCTCAAGCGCCGCAATCTTGCGCGAAAAATCAGGGTCTTCGCTGAGCGGCACGCCGTTTTGGGACGTGTCAGCGGCCAAGGCCTTCAACCGCGCAATCTGCTGTTTCGAGCGCGCGACCCCCGCAATGCCACTGCGTTCATGACCGAGCAGAACCTTGGCATAGGTCCAGCCTTCATTTTCCTCGCCCACGCGATTGGCGACCGGCACCCGAACATCCTCAAGGAAGATCTGATTGACCTCATGTCCGCCATCCATGGTGATAATCGGCTGGACGGTAATGCCCGGCGTCTTCATATCGATCAGCAGGAATGAAATTCCTTTCTGCGGTTTGACGTCGGGGTCGGTACGGACAAGACAGAACATCATGTCGGCGAACTGCGCCATCGTCGTCCAGGTCTTGCTGCCATTGACGATATAATGATCCCCATCGCGCACCGCACGGGTCGTCAGCGAAGCAAGGTCGGACCCCGCACCGGGTTCGGAATAACCCTGGCACCACCAATCCTCGCCATTATAAATGCGTGGCAGGAAATAATCCTTCTGATCCTGCCGCCCGAAGGTCCAGATTACCGGCGCAACCATGACAAGCCCGAAGGGCATGAGCTGCAGGCATTCGGCGCGCGCCATTTCATTGTTGAAGATATATTTCTGTGTCGATGTCCAGTCCTGTCCGCCATATTCAAGCGGCCAGGAAGGGGCCACCCAGCCTTTTTCGGCCAACACCTTGTGCCAGGACAGATAGTCCTGTTTCGTCAGATCCGCATCCCCCCGGCGGCGGCCTTTCAGCTGCGCGGGATATTTTGCGGCGATAAAGTCCCGCACCTCGTCCCGAAAAGCAATTTCCTCAGGGGTAAACTGTAAGTCCATATGTGACGTCTCCAACTTGCATAGTGCTGTTTCGGGGCCAGGCGATACTATGGTCGCCCCCCTTTCTTGGCAAGAATTACAGCGGCGCGAAATGTCGCTGTCAGCCTGTCTACGGACCTGCCTTCGCCACCCCTGCCTGCGCAAAGGTCGCCATGCCGCCATGGACCGCCGCGGCGGTCGCAACGATCGGGATGGCAAGGGCCGCACCGCTCCCCTCGCCAAGCCGCATCCCGAGATCAAGCAAGGGGTCCTTGCCCAGCCTTTCAAGAAGTTGTCCATGGGGCGCTTCTGCCGATCGATGTGCTGCAACACAGTGATCAAGCCCCGCCGGATTAAGCCCCTGCACAATTGCTGCGGCCGCACAGACGACAAACCCGTCAAGCAGCACCGGAATACGCTGGCTGCGCGCGGCGATAATCGCCCCGACCATTGCCGCCACTTCCCGGCCACCGACATGGCGCAAAATTTCAAGCGGATCCGTCAACTGCGCCGCATGGGTGGCCAACGCATGGCGGACGACATCTACTTTACGTGCAAGCCCCGCGGCATCGACACCTGTGCCATGCCCGACCCAGTCCTCAACCTCGCCACCGTAAAGCGCACAGCAGATCGCCGACGCAATCGTGGTATTCCCGATGCCCATTTCGCCAAGGCAAAGCAGGTCGGTTCCCCCGGCAATCGCCTCCATCCCGAAGGCAATGGTCGCCGCGCAATCCATCTCGCTCATGGCAGGCGCCACCGTGATATCGGGCGTCGGGATATCGAGTGCCAGATCAAAAACCTTCAGTCCGGCATTATGTGCGGCGCTGATCTGATTGATTGCCGCACCGCCTGCCGCGAAGTTTTCCATCATCTGCTGGGTGACCGACACCGGATAGGCAGATACGCCATGCTGCGTCACCCCGTGATTGGCGGCGAATATCGCAACTTGCGGGGCTGTGACCGCAGGGGTTGCACGCCCCTGCCATCCCGCCAGCCATTCGGCAAGCTCTTCAAGCCGGCCCAACGCCCCGGCAGGTTTCGTCAGCTCCTGCTCCCGTGCATGCACGGCTGCAACCGCATTGGCGTCTGCCTCGGGCAGATTGCGCATCAGATCGCGAATATCGTCAAAAGGCGCGGCGCTTTCGGATTCTGGCATGCGGTCTCTCTATATTCCAGTGCAGATGCGTTCGTCGCGTTCGGCGAGCCGGACAAAGTCTGGCGAGATTATTTGCCTGGCGGCGTAATTGACCTATACCCGTCATACAGATTTTGTGCCAGAGGGCTTCCATGTCGCCAGACCGAATTCGCAGGCAGCTTCAAGACATCCTGCTCACCCTGAGCTTCCTGACACGTTTTCCGCTGCCCGCTCCGGATTCCGATACCTCGGAAAGCGCCGACAGTCCCCGCCAGTTCAGCGCGGCATTGCGCTATGCGCCGCTGGCCGGTGTGATCATCGGTGCGGTTGGAGCCACGGTCTACGGAGTCTGCCTGTGGCTCGGCCTGAGCGCACCATTGGCGGCGGGGCTGGCTGTGGCGACCATGTTGCTCAGCACCGGTGCGCTGCATGAAGACGGGCTGGCTGACATTGCCGACGGCCTTGGCGGTGGCCATGGCCGGGCGCGGAAACTCGCCATCATGTCAGATAGCCGGATCGGCACCTATGGCACGGTGACGCTGATCCTGTGCCTGTTGCTGCGTGTAGCGGTACTGGCCGACCTGTATGATCCGGCGCGGGTTGCGATTGCGCTGATCGCCAGTGCAAGCCTCTCGCGCGCCTTCATGTATATGGCGATGGGACTGTTGCCACCGGCAAAGCAGGATGGACTTTCCTTTCGGGCCGGCATGCCCGCCCGGCGTGATATCATCATCGCCGGTGCCCTGGCCGCGGGCATACTGCTTGTCGCCCTGCCCGCGGGCGTCATTCTGCCCGTGCTGCTTTGCGGCGCTGCCGCTGCCCTGCTGCTTGCCGCACTTGTCAAACGTCAGATCGGCGGGCAGACGGGCGATGCCTTGGGCGCAATTCAGCAGGTGAGCGAACTGGCCTGCCTGATCGCGCTCAGCGTCAGTTTACAAATATGATAGCGGCGCAAGGCGCCCCCTTGAAACCCATAATCTATTAGCATAGATTTCAGCTACGTTCTTATTGATTTGTTTTGCGAGTCACCTATGAGCCTGTCCGCCCAACGCCAATCGCCCTGTATCCGCGTCTGCCAGATGGATGAAGACACAGGATTTTGTTCCGGTTGCTTCCGCACGCCGGAAGAAATTGCCAAATGGCTCCGTTATTCCGATGACGAACGGGATGCGGTCATCGCAGGGCTTGGCAAACGCCGCGCGGAATATTTCGAAAATGGCGGCAAACCGGCATTTTCCTTTTTTAACTTCGACGACTGAACTGCGCGCAGCCTGAATTCCACCCCTGTTCCAGCTCAATTGTCGCCGTCCTGCCCCGGTAAGACAGGCACACGATCCGTGCAGCTTGCAATTCGGGCCCGCAGAGCGCATCACTAACACCGCAGTTTCAATCCCGGCGGTGGTCGCATGCTTGTCATCCAGATCAGCGATTTGCATATTCGGGCGGCGCGGGCGCTGCTGAACGGTCGTTATGACAGTGCCGGCAATCTGGAACGCTGCATCGCCGCCATCAATGGTATGCCGCGACAGCCTGATCTTGTCATCGCAACCGGCGATCTTGTGCAATTCGGCGCAACTGCGGAATATGCCTGCCTGCGCGAGATTATTGGCGAATTACGCGCACCGCTTATGTTGCTGCCCGGCAACCATGATAATCGCGCGAAACTGCGCGCCGCCTTCCCCTGGCATCACTATCTTGCGCAATATGACGAAAATTGCCGTTTTGTGCAGGACGACTTCACACTGCGGATCATCGGGCTCGACACAGTCGTTGAAAATGAAGTTGAAGGCGCGATCGGTGCAAGACAGCTAGGCTGGCTTGACAAACAGCTTGCCGCGGCGCCCGACAGGCCAACTTTGATCGCGATGCACCACCCGCCTTTTTCAGGCATGATCGATTTCGGCAACAAGCCCGCCTGTGCGGACGGGCCCGCACTTGCCGCTATCCTGGCGCGACATCGACAGGTCAAAAAGGTAATCAGCGGACATCTGCACCGCGCAATCGCAACCGCTTTTGGTGGAACCCAAGGCTCCGTCTCGCCGAGCACCGCGGTCAGCTTCGGCATACCATTTTTCCCCGATACACCATTTTACCGGACCAGCGAACCGGTGGGCTTCCAGATCCACCTTTATTCAGACATGCCGGGCTGTTCCGATGTGATCACGCATACAGTCACACTTTCCGACAACATGCAGGCCGCGAATTTGTTCGCGTTGGAAGGCAAAACCGCGTAATCCAAGCAGATATGGATTTGTACAACAACGTAAGCAAATAGTGACAAGCCGATGTTTCCAAAACCCGCTGAAAAACTGACCCGCAACACCGCAGCTTTTGAAGTTACCCCGCTGACAGCCCCCACCGGGTTCCGTGAATATGACGCGCGCTGGTTGTTCAATGATGATGTTAATCTGATGGGAATTCAGGCGCTTGGCATGGGGATTGCCACCCAGATGCATGAGCTTGGACTCCGCCCTGCGATTGCGGTCGGCCATGACTACCGCTCCTACAGCCAGTCGATCAAATATGCGTTGATGACCGGACTGATGGCAGCGGGGTGCGATGTGCATGATATCGGACTGGCCTTGTCGCCAATGGCTTATTACGCGCAGTTTGCACTGGATGTACCCGCGGTCGCCATGGTCACAGCCAGCCACAACGAAAATGGCTGGACAGGGGTGAAGATCGGCATGGAACGCCCCCTCACCCATGGCCCCGATCAAATGGCGCGGCTGAAGGAAATCGTGCTGTCCGGCAGCTTTACGATGCAAGGTAGCGGCAGCTACCGCTTTATCTCAGATCTGCGCGAACGCTATCTCGCCGACATGACAGACGGGGTGAAACTTGCCCATCCCCTGCGTGTCGTGGCCGCCTGTGGAAATGGCACCGCGGGTCTGTTCGCCCCGGCCATGCTTGAGGCCATCGGGGCAGAGGTCATCCCGCTTGATTGCGAGCTTGATTTTACCTTCCCCAACCACAATCCGAATCCCGAAGACATGAAGATGCTGCATGCCTTGCGCGATACCGTGCTGGAATCGGGCGCCGATGTCGGGCTGGCCTTCGACGGCGACGGGGACCGGTGCGGCGTGGTCGATAACGAGGGGGAAGAAATCTTTGCCGACAAGGTCGGCCTGTTTCTGGCGCGCGATTTATCGGCGCAGTATCCCAATTCGACTTTCGTCGTGGATGTAAAATCAACAGGCCTTTACCAGACCGACGACGTGCTGAAGGCGAACGGTGCCACGATCGATTACTGGAAAACCGGTCATTCCCACATGAAGCGCCGCGTCAAGGAACTTGGCGCCCTCGCCGGCTTCGAGAAAAGCGGCCATTATTTTTTCAATCCGCCGCTTGGCCATGGCTATGATGACGGGCTTGTTTCCGCTATCGCGGTCTGCCGTTTTCTCGACAATAATCACGGCACCCCGCTTGCCGATCTGCGCCGGGCACTGCCGCCGGCCTGGGGTTCCCCCACCATGGCCCCTTACTGCCCCGACGAGACGAAATATCAGGTCGTCGAGCAGGTCACAGCCCACTATGTGAAGATGTTCGAGGCGGGCAATACAATCCTTGGGCAGCGCATTCGCGATGTCGTCACTGTGAACGGCGTTCGCATCGTGCTTGAGGACGGCACCTGGGGGCTTGTGCGCGCCTCCTCGAACAAACCCTCGCTTGTGGTCGTGGTGGAAAGCCCCGTATCGGAAGAAAAGATGCGCGAGATGTTCGGCGAGATCGATTCCCATCTGGGCGCAATTCAGGATGTCGGGGACTACGACCAGAAAATCTGATACAGCCGCCCGCTGCATCGCGGCAGCGGGCGATTACTTTATTATACGAAAACTGACCCGTATACCGCTGGTCAAATACATACCTTAGTGCATAAAGGCCCCGCCGCTGACACTGATCGTATCACCGGTGACATAGCTTGACTGTTCGGAAGCCAGGAAGGCGACCGCATTGGCAATTTCCTCAGGCTTGCCCCAGCGGCGGATCACACCGGCAAATGGCTGCGGATCGTCACGCGTCGCCATTTCTTTCAGCACGGTTCGCGCCAGCGGTGTATCGATCGGCCCCGGCGCCACCGCATTGACACGAATATTGTGCCGCCCCACCTCGCCGGCAAGCGCGCGTGTCAATCCGGTGACCCCGGCTTTTGCCGCCGCATAGGCGGTGCCCCCCGGATAACAAACATATCCCGCGACCGAGGCGATGTTGACGATTGCCCCGCCGCCCGCTTTGATAATTTCCGGGATCGCCGCACGGCAGCAATAAAACGTACCCTTCAGATTGACATCGATCTGCAGGTCCCACTCCTCGTCGCTCAGATCGACAAGATCGCGAACAATGTCCGTACCCGCATTATTGACCAGAATATCCAGCCGGCCGAAATTTTCGGAAGCCGCGGCGATCAGTGTTTCAACCTGGTTCCGGTCGCGCACATCCACCTCCACCCCGGCCGCGCGACCGCCCGCAGCTTTCACTGCCTCAACTGTCGCCGTGATCCTGTCGCGCACAAGCTCCCCCACCACGACATCGGCACCGGCTGCGGCAAGCCGCAGGGCAATCGCTCGCCCGATACCCTGCCCCGCGCCGGTCACAACCGCCACCTTACCTTTAAGATCCGCCATAACTTTCCTCCCGTGAACTGCTGTCAGCGGCTAGCTTTCCATCATAATGATCTGCCGCGCGACGCCGCCTTTGCGCAGATTATCGAATGCCTGATTGATGTCTTCCAGACGGATATGATCGGAAATCATTTCATCGAGATGCAACCGGCCATCGAGATAGAAGTCCACAAGCCGGGGCATATCGACCCGAAAGCGGTTTGACCCCATCAGCGAGCCCTGCAGACGTTTTTCCTGCAGCAGCTCGGCGCCATGCACCTCAACCATTGTGCCCATCGGGATCATGCCAATCACGGTAGCAACGCCCCCGGTCCTCACCATCTTGAACGCATCCTCGGCTGTTTGCTTGAGGCCGATTGCCTCGAAGCTGTAATGCACACCACCACCGGTCAGCTCGCGCACCTGCTCGACCACATTGCCCGCGCTCGCATCAATTACGTCGGTCGCGCCGAACTGCTTGGCAAGGTTGAGCTTCGACCCCAGCATGTCGATCGCGATGATCTGACCTGCTCCCGCGATGGCCGCACCGTTAATCGCACTCAGGCCAATACCGCCACAGCCAATCACCGCAACCGTCGAGCCAGGCTCCGCCTTCGCGGTATTGATTGCGGCACCTGCACCGGTCATCACCCCGCAACCGATCAGGGCGGCACGATCCAGCGGCATATCTTCCCGGATTTTGACAAGCGCATGTTCATGAACAAGCATCTTCTCGGCAAAGGCTGACAATCCGCCGAATTGCGTCATGTATCTGCCATCAAGCATCAGGCGCGGTTCCTCATCGCGGTCGCGCTGGGTTTCCTTGCTTGTACAAAGCGACATATGACCGGTGAGGCAATGATCGCAATGGCCGCAAAAAACAGACGGGCAGGTAATCACATGATCGCCCGGCTGCACATAGGTCACGTCCGCACCGACCTGTTCGACAATACCCGCCGCCTCATGGCCCGGAATGGTCGGCAGCCGCATTGGCCAGGCCCCATCGGCCATATGCACATCGCTGTGGCATACCCCGACCGCCACAGTGCGGATCAGAACCTCGCGCGGGCCGGGTTTGGAAATCTCCGCCTGTTCAATCTGCAGCGGTTGTTTGACCTCGCGTAATATTGCCGCTTTCATGGCCTGTCCCTCCCCTTTTCGTTTATTATAGGTACAGGGTTTCAACTATTGCGACCAACGGCAACAAAAAACAGGCCATCCCGCTAACGGCAGGTCGCAGGACAGCTGAAAGGCTCCGAACGAATTATGGCGACTATCATACTCATTCACGGCGCCTGGCACGGTGCTTGGTGCTGGAACAAGGTAAGCGAGCGCTTACGCGATTTGGGTCATGTGCCGCTTGCGCTCGATCTTCCCGGACATGGCGACAATCCCAAACCCTTGTCTGCGATGACGATAGACAGATATGCCGCCTATGTTTGCGCGGTGCTGGAGGAGATGGATGGCCCCGCGCTGCTTGCCGGGCACAGCATGGGCGGGATGGTGATCAGCCAGGCGGCCGAGGCCATGCCTGACAGGGTTCAAGGGCTTGCATATATCTGCGCTGTACTGCTGGGTAACGGGGAAACATTGCAGGATGCCGAATATGCCGATCCGGATTCGCGACTTGCCGGCAATATCGGATTCACCCCCGATGGGTCGGAAGTCACGCTCAATTCCGAAGCGATCACCGAATTATTCTATCACGACTGCCCGACAGAGGATGCGGCGCGCGCCGCTTCACTGCTGTGTCGGCAGTCCGCGGCTCCCTTCGCCACGGCACTTCATACTAGCGCTGAAAATTACGGGCGCATCCCGCGCTATTACGTTGAATGCCGCAACGACCGTGTACTCACGCCCTCGCTGCAAAAACGCATGTATACGCACACGCCCTGCGAACAGGTGTTCCCGCTCGATTGCGGGCATTCGCCTTTCTTCGCCATGCCCGACGAACTGACCGCGATTCTGGACAAGATCGCAAACGGCGACAGCTGACAACCAGTTGGAAAACAAAAAGCCGCCTCTCTGAGCGGGAGGCGGCTTTTCAGCATATGTTGTTGCCGGTTCGGCAGTGAAAGATCAGCTATCCATCATGATGACCTGGCGGGCCACTTCACCGGTACGCAGATTATCAAATGCCTGATTGATGTCCTCAAGCTTGATGTGATCGGAGATCATCTCGTCAAGCTTGAGCTTGCCCGACATATAGAAGTCGACCAGCCGGGGCATATCGACGCGGAAACGGTTCGACCCCATCATCGAACCCTGCAGCTTTTTCTCCTGCAGCAGTTCCGCGCCATGCACTTCGACCATCGTGCCGACCGGGATCATGCCGATGACCGTCGCAACGCCACCTGTGCGTACCATCTTGAATGCATCTTCGGCCGTTTGCTTGAGACCGATCGCCTCGAAGCTGTAATGCACGCCGCCGCCTGTCAGCTCGCGCACCTGCTCGACCACATTGCCGTCTTTTGCGTTGATCACATCGGTTGCGCCGAACTGTTTTGCAAGGTTGAGTTTGGAACCGACCATATCGATCGCGATAATCCGGCCCGCGCCGGCAATTGCCGCACCGTTAATGGCGCTCAGCCCGATGCCGCCGCAGCCAATGACTGCCACCGTCGAGCCCGGCTCAACCTTTGCGGTGTTAATTGCAGCCCCAGCACCGGTCATCACACCGCACCCGATCAGTGCCGCCCGATCAAGCGGCATATCCTCACGCACTTTCACGATAGCATGCTCATGCACCAGCATCTGCTCGGCATAAGATGAAAGGCTTGCGAACTGCGTCATATATCTGCCGTTCAGCATCAGCCGGGGCTCTTCTTCCTTTGTCCGCTGGGTTTCGCGGCTGCCGCAGCGGGCCATATGGCCGGTCAGGCAATGATCGCAATGGCCGCAAAATACCGACAGGCAGGTGATCACGTGATCGCCCGGCTTCACATAGGTCACGTCAGACCCCACCTGCTCCACAATACCGGCCGCTTCATGGCCCAGCACGGCAGGCAGCCGGAACGGATAATGACCGTCAGCAATATGCAGATCACTGTGGCATACACCAACAGCTGAAGTCCGTACCAGCACTTCGCGCGGTCCGGGTTTTGAAATTTGAACATCCTCGATCTGAAGCGGTGTTTTTACTTCATGCAATACGGCGGCTTTCATGCCGTTCCTCCCTGCTCACTGTTAGCGTTCTTGCTTGCTGCCTGCCCCGGAAATTCGTGCAAACTGCACCGAAATAAAAAGGCCGGGCAATTCCCGACCTTTTCATTATCAGATTTTTGCGCATTCAGCTATCGCGCAACACGCGCCGACAGCTTTCGGGGCGCATTAATGGTCGAATGTGATGACCTGCCGCGCCACACTGCCCGAACGCAGATTATCGAACGCACCGTTAATATCCTCAAGACCGATGCGGTCTGAAATCATTTCGTCCAGCTTCAGCTTGCCGTCCATATAGAAATCCACAAAGCGCGGCATATCGACGCGCGACCGGTTCGAACCCATCATGGAACCCTGAAGTTTCTTCTCCTGAAGCAATTCAGCGCCATGGATTTCGACCATAGTGCCAACCGGAATCATACCGATAACGGTTGCGGTGCCGCCGGTTCTGCACATCTGGAAGGCTTGCTCCGCCGTCTGCTTGAGACCGATAGCCTCAAAGCTGTAATGCACGCCGCCACCGGTGAGCTCACGCACCTGCTCAACCACATTGCCTTCGCTTGCATCGATCACATCGGTCGCACCGAACTCTTTCGCCAGATTGAGCTTGGAACCGACCATATCGATCGCAATAACCCGGCCTGCGCCTGCAATCGCCGCGCCATTGACCGCACTCAGGCCGATGCCGCCGCAGCCGATCACCGCAACTGTCGAACCAGGCTCAACAGCGGCGGTGTGGAACACCGCACCCACGCCGGTCGTCACCGCACAGCCGATAACCGCAGCCCGATCAAGCGGCATATCCTTGCGGATTTTCACGATGGCATGCTCATGCACCAGCATCTGTTCGGCATAGGAGGACAGATTGATAAACTGGAACATCGCGCTATCCGTCTGGCTCAGACGGGGTTCCGCCTCCGGATCACGCTGCACTTCGGGGCTCTGGCAACGGCTCATATGGCCGGTCAGACAATGTTCGCAATGACCGCAGAATACCGACAGGCAGGTAATCACATGGTCGCCGGGCTGGACATAGGTCACATCGGAGCCAACCTGTTCGACCACACCGGCCGATTCGTGACCGAGCACAGCTGGCAACATGTAAGGATAAAGCCCGTCGGCAAAATGCAGATCACTGTGACAAACGCCAGCGGCGGCCGTCCGGATCAGAACTTCGCGGGGACCGGGCTTGCTGATATTGACATTTTCAATGGTAAGAGGCTTGCCCGCCTCGCGCAGAACGGCCGCTTTCATAGGTATTTCTCCCTGCAGTAAAGCATCTGAATTAGTTGTTTCGATTGTGACCGGCCCCCGCCTGCCAGTCAACGGATTCCCCGTGACATCTCACGCCTTATAAGGAATTTTTTACGCTTTCCCAGTAATAATTGACTATCCGATTTCGCCAAGTCTCAAACTTTAATTTGTTCCCATATCCCGCTGGGTAGAAGTTTTCCGGTCCTGAAATGAACAACCTACGTACGAAAGTGCTGGACTATATTTTCGGCAATGACAGCAAGGCAGAGGAAATTTTTCCTGACAGTGTAACCCGGCATCGTGACAAAACCAGCTCAGCAGCAAAAAAACCGCCGGCGCAGAAGGCTGCACAGCCTGCCACCCAATCTATCGAGCTGCCGCAAAAGACCGCCGCAACGCCGCCGTCGGACATCAACAACATCGATAAGCAGGTAACAAAAGAAGGATTTGAAACACACCTTCTGGGGCTTCTGGCCACGCAACCGGCCTGCATGATCGGGCGGCTCAACCTGATCGGATTACATCAGTTGAAAGAGGCGCTCGGCACCCGCTGGGAAAATGTGCAGGAACGCGTCCATGAAAAGGTTCAAAGCATTCTGCGCAAGAACCTGGCCAAGGACGATATTTTTGTCCGGCATAATGAAGTGGAGTACATGGTATGTCATGCAAACCTCAGCGATCAGCAGGCACGTCTCAAGTCAATTCAGATTGCACAGGAAATTCTGTCATTTTTCCTAGGCACGGCGGAACTGGAAAAAATCACTATTCGGACTGCCGTCGCCAGCGCCGATGGCAGCGTCAAATTCGAAGAGCTGACATTTGACGATATCAATCATGAGGAAGAGCTCAAGAAACAACTACAACAAGCCGTGCAGGCAGAAGCGGAGCCGGTGTCGGCAAGACAGCCTGTCGCCAACAGCATCGATATTGCAAATATCGGATTAAGCTCGACAATTACCGAACTGAGTGCGGTCAACCGACTTGATTACTGCGACTTCCTGTTCCGCAGCGTCTGGCACAGCAAACAGAATGTTCTGATTGCCCATCATATTTTGCCACGCTTCAGCCATGAATTACTGGGTGAGCGCACCGGCTATCTGCAAACGCGCAATATTCTGAAAGAAGATGAACGGCATGCGCTTGATTTTCTGATTCTTGCCGAAGCCGTAGATGTCTGCGCGGAACTGATCTCAAATCTGTTTATGACGCTGGTGGTCATTCCGCTTGACTTCGAGACCGCGACTTCACCGCGCCTGCGTGAAAAATATCTGGCGATCTGCCGGCAGGTTCCGGCGAAAATCCGCGAAATGATTGTATTTCAGATTTACGATCTGCCCGACGGTGCCCCCTCCAGCCGCGTACAAAGCGTTGTCCAGACACTTAAGCCTTTCTGCCGGCATATTTTCGTCACCGTCAGCATTGAAAAGCAGAACTACCGGAACTTCGAAAATACCGGTCTGGACGCAATTTGCCTCATACCACCCAAAAATTTCAGTGCACTCGACCCGTCTGCTATCTCCAAGCGGCTGCTGCAACTTGTCATGCAATGCAAAAAGACCGAAATGATTCCCTGCCTGGAAGAGGTCTCAAATATTGCCATGCTGAAACTGGGCGTGGACGCGGGCGTATTCTTCATTGCCGGCGATGTCATCAGCAAACCCAGCTTTGCACCCGGTCATATGGCGCGCTGCACCTTCAAGGACATTGTGGCGCAAAATACTACCGCTAGTTCAGATATTTCGGCTTCCGCGTAAGGCTGAGCCAACGGCAGCCCAGCCCCGCCCTGACCTGATCCCCTCCAGACACACTACCCCCGCCGCCAGGCTTGTGTGCCCCATGAAACTGCCCGCGGCATCCCATTGAGGCTGCGGAATGGTTTCGGGCTAGCCGCGTTCTGGATGCACCCCAAGCCCAGCCGCTTCGGCAACACATCATTAATAATTGTATTTTACTAATATTGCTCTTTTTACGCGCATTTTTGAATGCGCACGATAATTGCGGCGAGACTGGAATGGCTGGCATCCGCACAAAGCTATTGGCTTTATTGTTTGGTTCTGAAAAAGAGTCCGGACGCAAGCCGTCAGCCTTTGCAAACCCGGTGCCGCACAGTCGGAATTCTACTTTGAGTGCTGCGGCCAGAACGATGGCGTCCGCAACAGCGAAACCCCCTGTCACCGACGCGCCAAAACAAGTTGCACAGCGGGCCGGCAATTTTGAGACCTTCGAAAAGAAACTTCTGTCTGTTCTCAGCGATCAACCTGAATGCATGGTCGGTCGCCTCAATCTGGTCGGGCTTGAAGCCGTCAAAACCGCATTGGGCGCAAAATGGGAAGCGGCGCAAACCCGCGTGCATGAAAAGGTCAGCCAGATCATCGCGCGGCATCTGGGGCCGCAGGATGTCTTTCTGCGTCATTCGGATGTGGAATATCTTGTCTGCCATGCCGCCCTGAGCGATCAGCAGGCGCGTTTCAAATCATTTCAGATCGCGCGCGAAATCCACAGCTATTTTATCGGTGATATCGAATTGTCCGCGCTGACAATCCGCACCGCAATTGCAAAAGTCGGGCGCGGCGTCTCATTCGAAACGGTAAAGTTCGATGATATCAGCATCGTTGAACTCGATAGGCCGCCTGCGACCCCCACACCCCGCACGCAACCAGCAGACGGGAAAGGGAACAGGAAGGGGGACAATGGCACCGAACGGCAATCCTGGCACGATAAGCTTGCCTCAAAATCCATCGATGATATCGACACCCGGCGCCTGCCTTTTTGCAGCTACAAATTCCGCCCCGCCTGGCAAGCACAGCGTAACCACATCATCGCCTATATGACCGTTCCGACTTTCGTGCATCCGCAGATGGGCAGCAAATCAGGTTATCTGCAGACCCGCGACATGCTTGAGGTTGATGAATATCTCGATTTTGATTTTCAGATTCTCGACAAAAGTGTGGATGCGGCAATCGATCTGCTGGCGATGCACAGTAACAATCTTATGGTCCTGCCGATCAGCTACGAAACGCTGGCCACCTCACAGTCACGCACCCGCTATCTCAATTTATGCAAGGAAATTCCCGAGAAAATCCGCGATATGCTTGTGTTCCAGATTTATGGACTGCCGGAGGGCGCTCCGTCATCGCGGGTCCAGTCCGTGGTCGAAACATTGAAACCGTTCAGCCGGTATGTATTCGCATCCGTCAACCTGACCAACAAGGATTATCGCAACCTTGAACAAACCGGTCTGGCCGCGCTTTGCCTGATCCTGCCGCGCAATAACGCAACAAATAAACCCCTGTTGCGCGAAAGGCTGAACTATCTGATCAACCACTGCAAGCGACAGCGCCTGATCCCCTGTGTCGAACAGGTCGACAGCAATCAGGTTCTGCAACTCGCCCTGTCAATCGGCATCATGTTTGTCAGCGGCGATCTTGTCGGCAAAGCAATCGATACCCCGACTCCGCAGCCCTGCCCTGCCCTGCAGGAGTTTCATGAGATGATGAACAAGCCCTGACCACGCGATGCCGGCTTTACTGTGAAGACGATTGCTGCGTATCGAGGGTCAGCAAGCCTGCATTGCCACCTGCTGCGGTTATATCCCGCGAAACCGCCCGTTCAGTTGCAAAGCGGTGCAGATAGCGTGGTCCGCCCGCTTTCGGACCGGTACCCGACAGCCCTTCACCACCGAAGGGCTGCGCGCCGACAACCGCCCCCACCATATTGCGGTTCACATACAGATTGCCCACTTTAAGCTGTGCGGCCACCGCAGCAATGGTGTCGTCAATGCGCGAATGAACACCTGCCGTCAGCCCAAAACCAAGACCATTGATCGCCGCACAGACACGGTCCAGATGTCCGCCCTCATAGCGGATAATATGCAGGATCGGGCCGAACCTTTCCCCTTGCAACCGCCCGATCCCGTCAATCTCATAAGCGCAGGGTGCAAAGAAATGCCCTATCTCGGCCCCCTCGGGTAGCGGCGTCTGCGCAAGCTTACGCCCGACCCGGTCGAGATAGGATTGATGCGCGCGCAACATGGATTGCGCCCCATCATCGATCACCGGCCCGATATCGGTTGCTATTTCCATCGGATCGCCGAGGCGCAGTTCGGCCATCGCCCCCGCCAGCATGTCGCACACCCGCTCCGCCCCATCTTCCTGCAAAAACAAAACCCGCAGGGCGGAGCAGCGCTGCCCCGCACTGTTGAATGCGGAACCGACAATGTCATCCACAAGCTGCTCCGCCAGCGCAGACGAATCGGCGATCAACGCATTCAACCCGCCGGTTTCAGCGATCAGCGGCACAATCGGCCCTTCGCGATTGGCAAGCCCGCGCGCTATGGTCCGTGCTGTCCCGGTCGACCCGGTGAAGGCAACCCCCGCAACTCTCGGCTCAGCGGTAATCACCTCCCCCAATAGCGTGCCCTGCCCCGGCAGCAGATGCAGAACCTCGGCAGGCACTCCTGCCTCAAGCAGCAACTGCGTCGCACGAAATGCAACAAGGCTTGCCTGTTCCGCCGGTTTGGCGATCACCGCATTTCCCGCGGCAAGCGCTGCGGCAACCTGCCCGGTAAAGATCGCCAACGGAAAATTCCACGGGCTGATGCAGGCGAATACCCCGCGACCATGCATCGATAAGCTGTTCTGTTCCCCTGTCGGGCCGGGCAGCGGCACAGCAGCAGAGAATTCGGCCTCCGCCCGCGCCGCATAATAGCGCAGGAAGTCCACCGCCTCGCGCAATTCATCAAGCGCATCGGGAATTGTTTTCCCCGTCTCCCGCACGCAAAGCGCCATCAACGCGGGACGATGTGCCTCAAACAGCATCGACGCACGGCGTAAAATCGCCCCCCGCGCCGCGCCACCAAGCGCATCCCATTCACCCGCTGCTTTTTCCGCCGTAGCAATCGCCATGCGGACATGGGCAGCCTCGGCCTCAGCAAGGAGGCCGATCTGACGCTCCTGACAGGCCGGATCGCAAACCGCGTGGGCATTCCGGCCCAACACCGCACCGCTGATCACGGGGCCGGCAACAGGCGCGTCGCCGGCCAGGCTTTGCTTCATTGCCGCAAGCAACGGATCAAGCGCCACCGGATCGAAAAGCGCGATCCCATCGGAATTCTTCCGCTCCGTCCCGAAAATATCGGCCGGTAGCGGGATGTGCGGATGCGGTAGGGATTTGTAGCTGCGTACTGTTTCGACCGGGTCGCGCACTACCTCCGCAATCGGGGCGGCATCATCGCTGAGCCGATTGACAAAGGAACTGTTCGCGCCATTTTCAAGCAATCGTCTGACAAGATACGCCAGCAGATCCTCATGACTGCCGACCGGCGCATAGATACGGCACGGCACCTGCGTATGTGCCAGTTCGGGCAACAGATCGTAAAGCGGCTCGCCCATCCCATGCAGCCGCTGAAACTCGAACGCGCATTCCGCCGCGCCGCGATCTGCCCCGGTCATAACAAGGATTGCCGCAACCGTGTGTGCATTATGGGTGGCGAATTGCGGCAGCAAATGCGGCTGCGCGGCAATCATCTGCCGTGCGCAGGCAAGATAGGAGACATCGGTCCCGGCCTTGCGTGTAAAGACGGGATAGTCTGCAAAACCCTGCTCTTGCGCCCATTTGATTTCACTATCCCAATAGGCGCCCTTCACGAGACGTACAGGAACAGCGCGTCCCCCCGACTCTGCCAGTGCCGCCAGCCGCTCCAGCACAGCCGGTGCGCGTTTCTGGTAGGCCTGCACCGCAAGCCCGAACCCCTGCCCCCGCCCGAGGGCGCAATAAACCGCTTCAAACACCTCAAGGCTCAGGCCGAGCCTTGCCACCTCTTCCGCATCGACGGTAAGCAACAATTCACGCTCATGCGCCAATGCCGCAAGATCGAGCAGACGCGGCACCAGCTCGGCCATCACCCGCTCCCGCTGCGCAAATTCAAATCTGGGATGCAATGCGGACAGCTTGACCGAAACCCCCGGCGCGAAAAGCGCGCTATCTGGTGCGCCCACCGCCTCGATCGCATTGGCATAGGCTGCAAAATAGCGCGCCGCGTCAGCCGCCGTACGCGCGCCCTCACCCAGCATATCGAAGGAATGGCGATAGCCACGCATACCAGCCTCGCGCGCGGTCTTGATCCCCTCCTCTATCGTGCGGCCGAGAACGAACTGCTTGCCCATAATCCGCGTCGCATGGTTAAGCGCCCGGCGGATCACCGGTTCGCCCGTGCGTGCCACAAGCTGTTTCACAAAACCCGGCAGATCGTTGACCTGATCGCGTCCTAACCGTTCAACCCGGCCAGTCAGCATAAGCCCAAGGGTGGAGGCGTTGACAAACCAGGATTGAGACTTGCCCAGATGCCGTTCCCAATCAGCCGGTGCGATCTTGTCACGAATCAGCCTATCGGCTGTTTCATGATCGGGTATCCGGAGCAATGCCTCCGCCAGACACATGAGAACAAGGCCCTCCTCGCTCGACAGATCATATTCAAGCAGAAATGCATCAATGCCTCCGGCGGGCCGGCGATGCGCCCGAATATGACTGACGATCTGTGTGGCGATAGCCTGCGTGCGGCCCTGTTCATCCGCTGTCATCGCTGCCTGTTTCAGCAGCGGTTGAAGCGCCTCTTCTTCCGGGCGCATGAGCGCCGCGGAAAATACTTCAGGCGACATAACCATCTCCGCGTCAGGGACAAAATCAACAGCCTTGTCACGGTGACAGTATGGCAAAATTCAATCAACAGAGTCTTGACCTGTACAATATCCGCGGCGCGTGCATCGGTTCTTGCAATTTTCGACGAAATCGCGTCTATGCGGCATCGATAGCATAAGGACCTGGTGAAACCCCGGGTGGCTCTTCCGGCCGCTGATCCGCCGGATAATCCCAAATCAAGCCCAGATCATGCTGCCGGGGTGTCTTGCAGAAAGACTTCCGGAGCCGGGCCTTGGACAATTCATGATTCCGACTTCCAACTACCGACAGCAATGGTTCGGCAATATCCGCGGCGATGTGCTTGCCGGAATTGTTGTCGCACTGGCGCTGATCCCCGAGGCGATCGCCTTTTCCATCATTGCCGGCGTGGACCCCAAGGTGGGTCTGTATGCCTCATTTTCCATCGCCGTGCTGATCGCCTTTACCGGCGGTCGACCGGGAATGATTTCAGCGGCTACCGCGGCCACCGCCGTTCTGATGGTTACCCTCGTGAAAGAGTATGGACTTCAATATTTGCTGGCGGCCACCGTTCTTGCGGGAGTGTTGCAGATCGGGGCGGGGCTGCTGAAGCTTGGGCGTTTCATGCGCTATGTCTCGAAATCCGTGATGACCGGCTTCGTGAATGCGCTTGCCATCCTGATCTTCATCGCGCAACTGCCCGAGCTGAACCCCGCCAATCCCGGCGTGACATGGCTCACCTTTGTTCTGGTGGCGGCGGGACTGGCCATCATCTACCTTTTTCCGCGTATTACCACGGCCA
Source organism: uncultured Alphaproteobacteria bacterium (assembly GCA_947258435.1). Lineage (GTDB taxonomy): Bacteria > Pseudomonadota > Alphaproteobacteria > UBA11222 > UBA11222 > CALAQW01. The sequence goes on along the minus strand of CAMYID010000013.1, from coordinate 177,195 downwards.
TACCCTCGCCGCTGGTTACCATCATCGTGCTGACAGCGCTGGTGGTCGCATTCGGCTGGGATGTCAGAACCGTGGGTGATATGGGCGCATTGCCCGATACGCTGCCGGTCTTCCTTCTCCCGGATGTACCGCTGACAATCGATACGCTGGTGATCATCTTTCCCTATTCGGTTGCGGTCGCTATTGTCGGCTTGCTTGAAAGCCTCATGACGCAGAACATCGTCGACGATCTGACCGACACAAAATCCAACCGCAATCAGGAATGCATCGGTCAGGGCATCGCCAACACAGCAACCGGGTTCATCGGCGGCATGGCGGGCTGTGCAATGATCGGCCAGTCGATCATCAATGTAAAATCCGGTGGACGCGGACGCTTGTCGGCCTTTTCGGCGGGGATCGTGCTTCTGATCCTTGTCGTCGGTCTTGGCGACATGGTCGCCCGCATCCCAATGCCCGCACTCGTCGCCATTATGATCATGGTCTCCATCGGCACCTTCTCATGGTCTTCGGTCAAGGCGCTCAAGGTGCATCCACGCTCATCCTCAATTGTGATGATCGCGACTGTGGTAACGGTGATTTACACACATAACCTCGCCATTGGCGTACTGGTCGGCGTATTGCTGTCAGGGATCTTTTTTGCAGGCAAGATCGCACAATTGTTCCGTATCTCCTCTACATTGTCACCGGATGGGCGCGAACGAACCTATGTGCTCGAAGGTCAGCTTTTCTACGGCTCCACCGAGGATTTTGCGAACGCCTTTGATTTCAGGGAGGTGCTTGACCGGGTCATCATCGATGTCGGTCGGGCCCATATCTGGGATATCAGCTCGGTTCAGGCGCTGGACATGGCAATTCTGAAATTCCGCCGCGAAGGGGCCGAAGTTCAGCTTATCGGTATGAATGAAGCCTCCGAGACGATCGTCGACAAGCTTGCCATCCATGACAAGCCCGGCATGACGGATCAGCTGATGGGACATATAGGAAAGTAAGCATGGATAAGATACTCACATTGCTGGATGGTTCAGCCTATTCCGAAAGCGTCTGCCACCACACCGCCTGGATTGCGCAAAAGCTTCATGCAAGCGTGGAAGCCATGCATGTGCTGGGCCGTCGCGAGGGCGCCGCGTCAACGGATCTTTCAGGCGCTTTGGGCCTGGGCGCACGCTCGGCGCTGCTTGAAGAATTGTCGACACTCGATGAACAGCGGGCCAGACTGGCGCAGGAAAAGGGCTACGCCATTCTGGAGGATGCCAAGACACTGCTTGAACGCGACGGGGTTTCGGCTGTCACCTTAAGGCTTCGCAAAGGCGATCTGCTGGATACCGTACGCGAGGTCGAGGCCGATATGCGCGCGATTACTATGGGTAAACGAGGAGAAGGCGCGGAATTCGCTGCGGGGCATCTGGGGTCGAATCTGGAACGGATCATACGTATTTCCTCGGTACCGGTCTTTGTCGCGTCACGCGAATTCAGACCCATTTCCAGGGTGCTCGTTGCCTATGACGGAAGCGCCAGCGCCGACGTCGCAATTGAGCGTATGTCTTCAAGTCCGGTGTTCACCGATCTCGATATCTGTGTGCTCTGTACCGGACCCAACGAAGCCAAAGCAACGGCCACGGCCGAAAAAGCGGTTGCAAGACTTCATGACGCCAACTTGTCGGCGACACCGCGCGGCGCGGCGGGAGAACCTGAGGAGGTACTCGGCAAACTGGTGAGCGAAGAGGGCTTTGACTTGCTCGTCATGGGCGCATATGGCCACAGCCGGATCAGAAGCCTCATCATAGGCTCGACGACCACAGCAATGATCCGGACGGTAAAAATCCCGGTACTTCTTTATCGCTGAAGCCTATGAAAGTGCGCAATACCGCTTGTTTGCCACGGCCGTAAACAGAATGACGAGCCTTTGAAAACCGTCCGCCCAGCGGGCCGGCTTTCCGCCCGCATACCGCAATTCGAAGCAAATAGAACGAGACGGAAACCGTACAATTCGAAATGACTAGTAAATACTGCCTAAACAATTGTAAATCAGTTGGTAAGTTTCTTCTGGCAACTTTGCTGTCATAGTCCTGCGTTCGCCTTTTGGGGAAAAGTAGTTATGCCACGCGAGCTCCGCCGCATCATTTTCAAAAATTCCGAGATCCAGCGCGCCTTTAACATGATGACATCGGGGGATTTGCCAAAATTCACCGACGGGGAAATTATTTCGTTTCAGACCGCCGAGGAAGACCCCACCAAAGTGCGGATCGAGTATCAGAACTTCAACCGTGACGACCGCTCAACTTGCGAATTATCAATCGCCAACCTTGGGGCCGTGCTTGTCAATTACTGTCTTAAAACGCATATCGTTCTGGCCCGAAACGCAAAGAAAACAGTAAAAATCGCCGATAATATGGTCGCTCTGCAATTATCGATTGAAACCTGACGCGACTAGCTGGCTACGCACAGTTTCAAAGCAGACCAAGCGCTGCAAGCTCCGCACGCATTTCAGGAGGCATCTCCAAATCTTCGCCCTGCATGGCCTGATCCAGATCAGCAGGCGCATCTTCGGGTTTGAGATAACGCCATCCCTGAAACGGTCGGCGTGGCTGCGCAACTGTCCGGACAAGGGTGGCCTCAAACATCAAGGCGCAACGCCCGATCCCGTCGGTATCGGTAAAACGCTCAATCGCGCGAAGCCGTTGCCGCGCCTGGATCTGCCCCCGTATCACCCAATAGATTGAGCCGCCCGCAAGCAGTTCGTCGGCGCGTTTTGGCGTCATACGGGTAATATGGCTCAGAAGCGGCGGTTGACCATCCGCAACAAGCGCCTGCAGCCGTCGCTCCTGCAACTGCACAAGCTGCGCAATCCGATCGATCCCGACACAAAGCTTGATAAGGTGCAGTGGCATGGAAAGGATTACTCCGCATCCTCGAACGCGATGACGGTCACCCCCTCTTCCACCTGATCGCCTTCGGCAAAATGAATAGTCGCGATTATCCCATCGGCCGGCGCGATCAGCGTATGCTCCATCTTCATCGCTTCCAGCACCGCCAGCGGGTCGCCCTTGCGCACTTTATCCCCTTTGCCGACCCGTACGGAAACAAGCTTACCCGGCATCGGCGCGCTTACATCACCCGCACTGCCGTCCTCAAACTCGGCGGCCTGCATCGGGTCATGCAGATCGATCACAAAGGCATCGCCGGCAAGCATCACCGTAATCTGCCCCGCATGCAGATCAAAACCTGCATTGAAACGTTGCCCATCGATTTCAGCGACAAGCTCTCCCCCCTCCAGCGTGCCGGACACCGGTATATCACAGCCTTCGTCCTCCGACGGCAGGATAAGCCGCATACCGTCTGCTGCATGAATGACCTCGATCCCACATACCGCCCCCCTGAACGCGAAATACAGGGTTTCGCGCCCGGCACCGTTCAGCCGCCAGGCAGTAACAGAATGCCAGGGCGAATAGGGATCGCCTGACGCATCGGCCTGCCTGGCGGCTTCCGCGCGGCGTGCGCACAGAATGCCGGTGGCCGCAATCGCCAACACGGTTTCTTCGGCCACGACCCCATCTTCAGGCAATAGCGCGGCAAGATGCCGGTCGATAAAACCGGTATCAAGATCAGCCGCCGCAAAGGCGGGATGATCGGCAATGGCACGCAGGAATCCGGCATTGGTGACCGGGCCTGCCACCCGCACCGCTTCAAGCGCCGACCGCAGCCGGTAGCGTGCCTGATCGCGATCGGCTCCATGCACGATCAGCTTGGCAATCATCGGATCGTAGAACATCGAAACCGTATCCCCGGGCCGGACACCCGTATCAACACGAACATGCCCGGCATCGGCCGCAGGCAGGCGCAACTGCCGCAAAAGGCCGGTTGATGGCAGGAACTTGCCGCCAGCCGGATTTTCAGCGTAGAGCCGTGCTTCCAGCGCATGACCGTCGATCGTCAACGCTTCCTGCGGCAGGGGTAGCGGATCACCCGCGGCGACCCGCAACTGCCACGCCACAAGATCAAGCCCGGTGATCATTTCAGTGACCGGATGTTCGACCTGAAGTCTTGTGTTCATCTCGATGAAGAAAAATCCGTCTTCCGACAACCCGCCTTCCGCATCGGCGATAAATTCGACAGTCCCCGCCCCGACATAATTTACAGCCTTTGCCGCGCGCACCGCCGCCGCCCCCATCCGTTCACGCATGGCGGGTGGCATGCCGGGAGCCGGCGCTTCCTCGATCACTTTCTGGTGCCGGCGCTGAATGGTGCAATCGCGTTCGAACAGATGCACCGCATTGCCATGGCTGTCGGCAAATATCTGAATTTCAATATGGCGCGGTTTGGCCAGATAACGCTCGACCAACACCCTGTCATCGCCAAATGCCGCCTGTGCCTCACGCTGCGCAGCGGCAAGCGCTGTCTGGAACTCATCCGCATCGTCCACCCGGCGCATACCCCGGCCGCCACCGCCCGCAACAGCCTTGATCAGCACCGGATAGCCGATCCGCTCAGCCTCCCGGGCAAGCAGATCCGGATCCTGCGCTTCGCCGTGATAGCCCGGAACGACAGGCACATGAGCCGCTTCCATCAACCGCTTTGCAGCATCTTTTGCGCCCATTGCCCGCATTGCATCGGGCGGCGGGCCAACAAATGTAATACCCCGCGCCGCACAGGCCTCTGCAAATTCGGCATTTTCGGACAGAAAGCCGTAACCGGGATGGATCGCAACAGCGCCGGTGCGTTCGGCGGCAGCCAGAATAGCCTCCTGATCAAGATAACTTTCAGCCGCCGGTGCAGGCCCGATATGCACCGCCTCATCGGCAAGCGCGACATGCATGGCCGCCGCATCGGCGTCCGAGAATACGGCAACGGTCCGGATTCCAAGATCGCGGGCAGTACGGATTACCCGGCAGGCAATCTCCCCCCGATTTGCGATAAGTAGTTTGCTGAACATGCCGCTATCTGCCCCGCCACCCTGCTATGTAAGCACTTTGCACAAAGCGCACGCCTATTCCTGCCACCAGGGTTTGCGCTTTTCGAGAAAAGCGGTTGTTCCCTCACGGCCCTCATCGGTCTGGCGCTGCGAGGCGATAAGGTCAGCCGTCATCTGAACGAGCTTCTTGTCGATTTCCGCAAAGGACACATCGCGCACAAGTTTCTTGGTCACATCGACCGCGCCAGGCGCTGTCTGGAAAAAATCATCGACCAGCTGCTCCGCCGCATCGGCAAGCGCGTTGCGATCCTCATACACCCCATGGACAAGCCCCATGCGGAACGCTTCCTCGGCACTGAAACGTTCGCCTGTCAGAAAATAGCGGCGCGCATTGCGTGGCCCGATCGCCTCGACCACATAGGGTGAGATCGTTGCCGGCGTCAGCCCGATGCGCACCTCGGTCAGCGCAAAAAAGGCTGATTTGGCGGCAATGGCGATATCGCAGACCGATACAAGCCCCATCCCCCCGGCAAGAGCGGGACCATGCACCACCGCAATGGTCGGCTTGGGCAGGGTGTAAATGCTGTTCAGCATTTGACCAAGTGCGTTTGCCTCCGCCTCATTTGTTTCCTTGTCATACTCGGCTGCCGCCCGCATCCAGGACAGATCGGCACCAGCCGAAAAGCTCTTGCCATTGCCTTCAAGCAATACGACACGCACCCCGTCCGCCACACGCAGCGTCTCAAATACATCGCTCAGACGTTCGATCACTTCCGGGTTGAAGGCATTGTGAACATCGGGCCTGTTCAGGGTGACGACCGCAACCCCTTCACGGGTGGTATTAAGTGTGACGACTTCGTCCTGCGCCATCTGCTTTTCTCCCTCAACGCATGAAATTACATCCGGAATACGCCGAACTTCGTGTCTTGCAATGGTGCGTTCTGCGCCGCCGACAAGGACAGCCCCAGCACCATGCGCGTGTCCTCGGGGGCGATGATGCCATCGTCCCATAGCCGTGCAGTCGCGTAATAGGGATGGCCTTCCGCGTCATATTGCGCGCGGATCGGCGCCTTGAACGCCTCTTCCTCTTCCGCGGGCCAGCTTTCCCCCTGCTCCTCCAGCCCGTCGCGCCGGACGGTGGCAAGCACGCTTGCCGCCTGTTCCCCGCCCATCACCGAAATCCGTGCATTGGGCCACATGAACAGAAAACGCGGGCGGTAGGCGCGCCCGCACATGCCGTAATTGCCCGCCCCGTAGGAACCGCCGATCACAACAGTAAATTTGGGGACCGCCGCCGTCGCCACCGCGGTGACAAGCTTCGCACCGTCCTTGGCGATGCCGCCCGCCTCATATTTCGCGCCGACCATGAAGCCCGAAATATTCTGAAGGAACAGCAGCGGGATGTTTCGCTGCGCGCATAACTCGATGAAATGCGCGCCCTTTAACGCGGATTCAGAAAACAGAATGCCGTTATTGGCCAGAATGCCGACCGGATACCCGTGTATATGAGCAAAGCCTGTAACAAGCGTCGTCCCATAAAGCTTCTTGAACTCGTCAAATTCGCTGCCGTCGACAAGCCGGGCGATTACTTCCCGCACATCATATTGAACACCGGCTTTGAGCGGGATCACGCCACCAAGTTCCGCCGGATCGTAAAGCGGCGCGCGCGACGGCTGCACCGCCAAGGCGGTCCGCTTGGGGCGGTTGAGATGGGCGACAATCCGCCGCACGATCCCAAGCGCATGCGCGTCATCCATCGCATAATGATCGCTCACACCGCTTGTCCGCGCGTGTACATCCGCACCGCCCAGCTCCTCCGCCGAGACAACTTCGCCGGTCGCCGCCTTCACAAGCGGCGGACCACCCAGAAAAATCGTCCCCTGCTGGCGCACAATGATGGATTCATCGCTCATCGCCGGCACATAGGCACCACCCGCGGTGCAGGAACCCATCACCGCCGCGATCTGGGGAATGCCCATTGCCGACATATTCGCCTGATTATAGAAAATCTGGCCGAAATGGTTACGGTCGGGAAAAATTTCCGCCTGATTGGGCAGATTTGCACCACCGGAATCCACCAGATAGATACATGGCAGATGATTCTCCATCGCCACTTCCTGCGCGCGCAAATGCTTCTTCACCGTGATCGGATAGTAGGTGCCGCCCTTGATCGTCGCATCATTGCAGACAATCACGCATTCCTGCCCCGATACCCGGCCGATACCGGTCAGAATGCCTGATGCGTGGATCGGCTCGTCATACATATTCCAGGCCGCAAGCTGACTGAATTCAAGAAAGGGGGAGCCCGGGTCAATCAGCTTTTCGATACGCTCACGTGGTAGCAACTTGCCGCGCGCAACATGCCGCTCACGTGATTTCTGACTGCCACCAAGGCTCGCGGTCGCAACATCGGCGCGCAACTGCGCCACAAGTTCCGCCATATGCGCCGCATTATCCTTAAACGCATCACTGCGCCTGTTTACTGCCGTTGCCAGGACCGCCATAAACCCCGCCGCCTGAATTTACCTGCTGGTGATTCCACCCGTTTTGGGCAGCATAGGCCGAACGCCGGGCCGCCCCAAGCCCGGAATTCGGCAAACCGCCGGTGAACGGGTTCAGTCGATCAGCTCAACCGCGACAGCAGTGGCCTCCCCGCCACCGATACACAAGGCGGCAACCCCTTTCCTGCCGCCATATTTGCGCAGCGCAGAAATCAGGGTAACGATGATGCGCGAACCGGAGGAGCCGACCGGATGGCCCAGCGCGCAGGCCCCGCCATGGACATTCACCTTTTCATGGGGCAGATCGAGTTCGCGCATGGCGGCCAGGGTAACCACGGCGAATGCCTCGTTAATTTCGAATAAATCGACATCGGCGAGATTCCAGCCGGTGCGCGCCATCAGACTTTCAATCGCCCCGATCGGTGCGGTCGTGAACCATTCAGGGTCGCGCGCATGGGTCGCATGCCCGACGATCCGGGCAAGCGGTGTCAGCCCGCGCGCCGCAGCGGTCGACTGATTCATCAGAACAAGCGCCGACCCGCCATCGGATATCGAGCTCGAATTGGCCGCCGTCACACTGCCATCAGGGGCAAAGGCGGGTTTCAGCGACGGAATTTTGTCAGGCGCGGCATTACCCGGCTGCTCATCGACCGCAACCACCGTATCCCCTTTACGCGACTTCACGGTGACGGGAACGACTTCCTCCTCGAAGCTGCCATCGGCGATTGCCTGATTGGCGCGGCGCAGCGATTCAATGGCATAGGCGTCCTGCGCCTCGCGTGTGAATTGCAGTTTGCGCGCGGTATCTTCGGCAAACGACCCCATCAACCGCCCGTCATAAGCATTCTCAAGCCCGTCGAGGAACATGGCGTCCTTCACATCGCCATGCCCCATACGCAAACCGTCGCGCACCCGTGGCAGCACATAGGGGGTGTTGGTCATGCTTTCCATACCGCCTGCGACAACGATCCCGTCTTCACCAAGGGTTCCCGCCGCCAGCGCGTCATAGCCCTGCATGACGGTTTTCATACCCGAGCCACACATCTTGTTCACCGTTGTACAGGGGACCGAGGTCGGCAGCCCCGCACCGATCGCCGCCTGGCGGGCGGGCGCCTGTTTCAGCCCGTGCGGCAGAACGCAGCCCATCAGCACCTCGTCAACATCGGTCGTCGGTACACCGGCACGGTTCAGGGCCGCACCAATTGCCGCACTGCCCAGTTCCGGGGCGGTCATTCCCGCCAATTCGCCCTGAAATCCGCCCATCGGTGTGCGCGCTGCCCCGACGATGACAATCGGATCGCTACCCTGCCCTGTACTCATTATTCTCTCCTGCCGGAATTTTTTGATACAGCCCCTATGCTATCGCATTTTCCAAACCCGTAAAACGGGGCGATGGCATATCCCCGGAAATGGCGTGGATTCAGAAGATGCCGGCCTCAAGCCCGGCTGCCATCGCCATGCCCAGCGTTTCGCAATCTTCGGCAAACTGTTCCTGGAAATCGCCCCGGCAAATGAGCGGTTCCTGCACCGCACGCCAGCGCAGCCCCGTGACGATTGTCTCAACCCCGCGCCGGGTGCCCGTGCCATCATGCCCGGCACGAATATAAAGCGCGTAGGCCAATCCCTGCTTTTCCTCCAGACACGGATAGTAAATCCTGTCGAAGAAATCTTTCAGCGCGCCGCTCATATAGCCCAGATTCTCGGTTGTCCCCAATATGATGCCGTCGGCGGCCAGCACATGCTCAGGCTCCGTATCAAAGGGGGATTGCACACTCACAGCGACCCCTGAAATATCGGGATGCCGCGCGCCTGCAGCCACCGCATCGCGCAGCCGGCGCGTATTCTCGGACGGGGCATGCGCCACAATCAGGAGCTGTTTCGGTATATCTCCCATCTATCCTGCCGCCGCACGACGCTTTTGCACCTGTATCATCTGCTCCAGCGCCTGCAGGAAACGGGATCTGTCCTGCCTGGTAAATGCCGGCGCAGAGGAGCTGACTTCACCGCGTTCGCGCAGATCCGCCATCAGATCGCGGGTGGCAAGCGCCATGCCGATTCCGGATTCGGTAAAGGGTTTGCCATTCGGTCCAAGTACTGCCACCGCCTGGTCAATGCAACGTGAGGCAAGCGGAATATCGGCGGTGATACAAATATCGCCCGCCCCGATATGGGTGGCAATCCAGTCATCGGCGGCATCGGCCCCTTCGGCAACCACCACCCGTTCGATCAGGGGCGAGGCCATACCGCGCAGCCATTGATTGCTGACCAGATAGGTTTTCAGGCCATGCCGGCCCGCCACCCGAAACACTTCGTCCTTCACCGGACAGGCATCACCGTCAATATAGATTTCCACCGCGATCTTTCATCTGCCATTCAACGAAAGGAGCAGCATCGCAATGCCGCTGGCCGGAAGCAACCCCGTCAAGCCGCTTTCAGATCGCGCAGGAAACTTGCCACCTCGGCACGCAGCTTTTCGGACTGGCTGCTCAGTTCATCGGCCGCGCCGAACACCTGCTCGGCAACCGCGCCTGTTTCAAGCACGGCTTCGCTGACATCGGAAATATTTTCCGTTACCTGGCTGGTACCGGCAGCCACCTGTCGCGCATTTTCGGAGATTTCAAGTGTCGAGCTTCGTTGCATGCTGACCGCATCCGCAATTGACTGCGCGTTTTCACCCACCTGATCGATGGTTTCATGTATCGCACTGATCACCGTGACGGTTTCTGCGGTCACCGACTGCATGCTGTCCATCTGATGCGAAATTTCCTCGGTCGCATTCGCTGTCTGGGTCGCCAGATTTTTGACTTCTGTCGCAACCACGGCAAACCCCTTACCCGCTTCGCCCGCACGCGCCGCCTCAATCGTCGCGTTCAGCGCAAGCAGGTTTGTCTGCTCCGCAATGTCCTGGATAAGCGCAAGAACAGCACCGATTTTCTGCGCCGCATCGGACAGTTTGGTGATCGTGTCGCTTGCCCGCTTGGCCTGGGTGATCGCGCTGCCAGAAATCTCCGTCGACTGATCGACGTGATGACCAACCGCGCCTATAGAGCGGGCCAGATCCTCCGATGCCTGCGCGACAGACTGCACATTGGAAGAGGCCTGCTGCGCCGCGGATGCAACCGCCGCCGACTTACCCTGACTGCGGTCGGCGGAAACACGCATCCTGTCCGCGCTTGTCCGTAGTTCTGATGACGCATGGACGAAGGAACCAAGACTTTCTTCCGCGTTCCGCTCAAACGTGCTGCAAAGCGTTGCAATCCGTTCAGTACGCTGATTCCTGATTTCCTGCTCTTTCGCGCGGGCAGCCGCAAGCTGTTCATTCTCGATTGCAGCTTCCTGAAAAATGACGACAGAACGCGCCATCTCGCCGATTTCATCACGCCGGTCGGCGCCCGCAACATCCACGCTATTATCGCCATCGGCGAGCGCACGCATATTCTGCCGCAAGATGGCAAGCGGTTCAGTCAGCCTTGCGCCCATCATACGGCATGCAACAAAGATCATGCTGAGCAGAAGCACGATGAAGCCCGCCGTCATCGCCAGAAACCGCGTGTTTGCACGCCCGGTCGCTTCGGAAGTCGACAGAATATCTTCCGCAAGCCGATCTTCAACCTGCTTCAGCAAATTGATCTTGGCCGTAATTGTTTCAAACCATTGCGGCCCGGTTATCGCACCCGTATCGCCACCATATTTGCTGTCGATCGCACGCTGACGCATCTGTACAACAGCCGCCACATCCGGCCCGGTGACAATCTGCTTGTAATGGGCAAGCTGCGCCGCCGTTGCATTCGCGCGGAACACGGACAAAAACGCCTCCTGCTCGGCAATCAGGGAGATAAAACGGCGATGAACTGCCGGCGCAAAAGCTCCGCTGCCAAAACCATTGGATCCCATTGCGCGCTCAAGCCCTGCACGCTCCTTGGCTTGCAGGAAGGCAATATAGCCGTCGATCATCTTGACCATGGCGGGATCGGAATTAAACGCGGTGGTCGCGGCAATACTGTCCAATAACCGCGCAATGGTGGCTGTATAGAAACGTGCCATCTCGCCGACCGAAATGCCAAGCTCATCAACCTGACCGCGGCGATCGGTTAATTTGGCAAGCATTGCCTGCGACTGGCCGACATAATCGACGAATTTTTCGCCACCATCGGCGATCTGTAGATGCGCGATATGTGTGCTGAAACGCGATAGCGCGGTGTCTGTCGCCTGCCGCTGCGCTGCCAGCATATCGCCAAACTGCCCGTTGCCGCGTGCGCCAATAAAACCTGCGGAATTGCCGCGCTCTTTCTGCAGTTCGTGTACCAGACCGGAAATTTCGGGGATCGCGGGCGCAACCTCCTGAAACCGCGATATTCTGGCGCGCGTGTCATATTGATTATAAACTACAATGCCGGAAAACATTGCAAGGCCCAATAGCGGCAGCAATGCAACCAGGTAAATTCGCGTCTGAATCTTCAGATTGTCAAGAAATCCCCACATACCCCGTCTCCACGTTACGCAACACAACAACTTGCCCAACTGTGGCGGCCCTGCCAGCCGGCACAACATGCCGGCAGGTTAGTCAAACGGGGTTTACAAAGATGTTAACGGGGGTGGGTGCGAACGGGACAAACGGCGCCGCTCAGTTGTCGAGGAAGCTGCGCAGTTTACGTGAACGGCTGGGATGCTTGAGCTTGCGCAGGGCTTTCGCCTCGATCTGGCGAATACGCTCGCGGGTGACGGAAAATTGCTGCCCGACTTCTTCCAGCGTATGGTCTGTATTCATACCAATGCCGAACCGCATACGCAGAACACGCTCCTCACGCGGGGTGAGAGAGGCCAGAACCCGGGTTGTCGTCTCACGCAGATTCGACTGAATAGCCGCATCAATCGGCAGAACGGCATTCTTGTCCTCGATGAAGTCGCCAAGATGGCTGTCTTCTTCATCACCGATGGGTGTTTCAAGGCTGACAGGCTCTTTTGCGATCTTGAGAACCTTACGTACCTTCTCAAGCGGCATGGAGAGTTTTTCGGAAAGTTCTTCCGGGGTCGGTTCGCGACCGATTTCATGCAGCATCTGACGCGATGTGCGCACCAGCTTGTTGATCGTTTCGATCATATGCACAGGAATTCGGATCGTGCGCGCCTGATCGGCGATCGAGCGGGTAATCGCCTGCCGGATCCACCATGTCGCATAGGTCGAGAATTTGTAACCACGGCGATACTCGAATTTATCGACCGCTTTCATCAGGCCGATATTGCCTTCCTGAATAAGATCGAGGAACTGCAAACCGCGATTGGTGTATTTCTTGGCAATGGAGATCACGAGACGCAAATTCGCCTCGACCATTTCCTTCTTTGCCAGGCGGGCTTCTTTCTCACCCTTCTGCACGGTGTGAACGATACGGCGGAATTCGCTGATTTCCAGACCGGTTTCCTGGCTGATCTGTGCAATTTCCTCGCGAATTTCCTTAATCTGCGCCCGTTCTTTCTTGGTGAATTCCGACCAGCCTTTGCTTTTCAGACGGCTGACACGGCGGGTCCAGTTCGCATCAAGCTCGTGACCGCGATACTGATCAAGAAATTCCGCCCGGTCCACACCATGATAATCCGCAAGACGCAGCAAACGCCCCTCGAACCCGATCAGACGCTTGTTAATCGAATACATAAGATCAACCAGCGCTTCGATCCGGTTATTGTTCAGATGCAGGCTCTTAACCAGGGTAACGGTATCATCGCGCAGCTTCAGATAACGTTTTTCCTGCTGTGTGCTTAGCGGATCATTGCTGACCTTACCTTCGATGCGGGCTTCTTCAAGCTTGTGCAGCTTCTTGTAATTGGCGGCAATTTTGTCAAAAATCTCAAGCACCTGCGGACGCAGCAATGCTTCCATCGCCGCCAGCGACATATTGTTGTCGGCGTCATCATCCTCATCGTCATCATCGGACGCGCCGGATTCAGACGCTGCGCCTTCCGCGCTGTTTTCCTCTTTTACCGGTGCTTCTGCTACAGGTGTTTCCGCCTTTGCCGCGCCACCAGGGGTTGCGTTATTTTGAACATTGGCGGCTTCATTGCCGGGCTGGCCCGGTCCTTTGCCAAGCGTCGCATCAAGATCAATGATATCGCGCAGCAGGACCCGCTCTTCATTCAGCTCTTCACGCCAGACGATGATGGCCTGAAAGGTAACAGGGCTTTCACAAAGCCCTGCGATCATTGTCTCCCGACCGGCCTCGATGCGTTTGGCGATGGCGATTTCGCCCTCGCGGGAGAGCAGCTCGACACTGCCCATTTCACGCAGATACATCCGCACCGGATCATCTGTCCGTTCAAGCTCGGAAGATTTGCCTTCCTTCTTGGCAACGGCATTACCGTTGGCAGCGGTTGCAACAAGCTCCTTGTTGTCGGTGCTTTCTTCACCGTCTTCGGAATCGACCACATTGATGCCCATTTCAGACAACATCGCCATGGTGTCTTCGATCTGCTCCGGCGAAACTTCCTCGGACGGCAGCACCTGATTGACCTCTTCATAGGTGACATAGCCGCGCTTCTTGGCATTCTTAATCATCTGCTTTACAGCCTGATCAGACAAATCGAGCAGCGGCGCGTCCTGAGCCGCCACTTCCGCTTTTTCCTTTTTCTTCTTTGCCTGAACAGACTTTGATGCCATTTGCCCGATATCTCCCGAATACGTTTCCGATAACGGTGAAAAACCGTACCGGTAAATGCTTCAACTTTTCATGCCACCGCTAATTCTGCCGGCCGCCACCCGATAGCTTGCCGTACATGCGCGATGCAGCGAACCAAATGTATGTCAGATCCCAACCCCTTGAGAGGATCCTCTGAACTCCGAACCACCGTCATCGCGCGGCCTGAACTTCCGGAATACAGGCCACCGGGCCCTGCGCTTCTGCCAGATACGGGCGCAATATCAACATCACCGCATCACGTCAGCCGCGACCCACAGTCGACACCGGTTCCGCAATTCAACTGCCCCTGCTTCAGTTGCCCGTAATACCCCTTTTCCCCACACGTCGAATTGGTGATCGCACACGGGGAAGTCAAGTGACTATGGGCAAGCAGTAACCTCTAAGATCGCGGGTCCACCAGTGTCAAGTCCCGCGAATCACCCCGCTAGCGGATTTTCGATGCGCCGCCCCGGTTTATGAAGATGCCTGCCTGCCCTTAATGTGCGGCGAAAACTCTTCTATCAGGTAAAGAATATTGATTTCTTCATCCGTGTATTTCTTACGCTCCCCCAGAAGCAGCTGCTCCAGCTCTGTTGCATGGGCATACAGCTTTTCAGCTTCTTCCTGTCTGTCGGGCTGCGCCAGACAGTCTCCGGCCTGTATCAGCGTCTGATTTTTTTCCTTCTCCAATGTTCTGATATGCAATCCATTCATGAAATGCAGGAAGCAGCGTTCAATCACCGCATGGGGCGGACGCTGCACGACCATCGGGAAACGGGCATGCAGACGATGGCCACGGGCACGCCGCGCGGCCGGCGCATCGCCACCGCGTTCCTCGCCATGCACCTGATTGAGCAGCATGTAGAAACGTGGCGGCAGCCTATCGTAAATGTCGATGACGTCGGCCACTTCCCCCGCCAGATAGATCGTATGCAACGCATTGCAGAATTCCGCGTGCCAGTCGCTTGAAAACCAGTCAGGCTCTATCGTCTCGATATGCGCATTGCCAAGATCGGGATATTCGACAAGCAGGCCCAGCACCATGCGCTCATAATTCAGATCATCAAGCTCTTCACTGCCCGCTGTCGTGGCAATCGGCGGCGACGCGCTGTCCTTGCGGCGCGCGGTCCGCCAGAAAAATTCGCTCAGCCGCACCTTGAAATCGAAACGATAATAATCTCGAACGACCTTATCCTCGATCTGCTCAATAGCGGTTTCGAATTGCTGCGCGAGAGCCGCCTTCTGTTCCGGCGTCGATAGTCTGCGGCCGATAATCTCCTTCTGCCACAGCAGGTCGGCAAGTCCCTGCGAGCGGTTCAGCAGATCGCGAAACCCCACCGCACCGCGGTCGCGGATAAAATCATCAGGGTCAAGGCCATCGGGCAGAAAACAAAAACGCACCGATTTCCCCGGTTTCAGAATTGGCAATGCCCGATCGACAACCCGCATGGCGGCGCGGCTTCCTGCTTCATCCCCGTCAAATGCAAGAACAGGTTCAGCGCTTACCCGCCATAGCAGGCCAAGCTGTGCCTCCGTCATAGCCGTGCCGAGTGGAGCGACAGCCCCCTCAAAGCCCGCCTGATGCAGCGCAATGACATCCATATAGCCTTCTACAACGATAACCGGCGCGAATTTGCGCGCGGCTTCGCGCGCCCGGGGGAAGTTGAACAGCACCGACCCCTTGTGGAACAGCGGCGTTTCGGGCGAATTGAGATATTTGGCCTGCGCATCCGCATCAAGGGCCCGTCCGCCAAATGCAATCACCCGCCCGCGCATATCGGTGATCGGGAAGATGATGCGATTGCGAAACCTGTCATAGCCGGGCCGGCCATCGTCAGGCCGGATGACCAGGCCGGCCTCTACCAGCATCTTTTCCTCAAATCCCTGCTGCATCAGGGCGGTTTTCAATGCCGCCCGCTCGCCCGGCGCAAAACCAAGGCCGAACGCGTCGATCGCCGCTGCATCAAGCCCGCGCCGCAGCAGATAGTCCCGCGCCTGTTCCGCCGCCGCACTATTGCGCAGTTGCGCCGCAAACCAATCCGCCGCTGCCTGAACGACATCGTAAAGGCTGTTTCTTTTTTCTTCCTTCGCCTGATCGAACCGATCCGGTTTCGGCAGCTCCATCCCCGCTTCACCGGCCAGTTTCTCAATCGCCTCGGTAAAAGACAGCCCCTCCACATCCATAAGGAAGCTGATGACATCCCCATGCTCGCCACTTGAAAAGCAGTGATAAAAGCCCTTGTCGTCATTGACAGTGAAGGAGGGGGTCTTTTCGCTTTTGAACGGGCTGAGGCCGACATATTCACGGCCGCGCTTTTGCAGCTTTACCCGGCGCCCGACAACATCCGATACGCGCAGCCGCGACTTCAATTCATCCAGAAAGGCAGGTGAAAAGCGCATTCACATCACCAGGGCCCGGCCGGATCGGCGCAGGCCCGGCACGTCAGTTCGATTGAAAGGTGGGCGCGACTATACACCATGCAGGGGCTGGAGGCGATGCCGATCGACGGATCCGCAAGCGGCACTCACTACCGATAATTGCCCCGCTATTTCAGCAGTTCCTTGACCCGGGCGCTGGCGAGTTTGAAGTCCATCTCACCAGTATGCTGCCCCTTCAGCTGCGCCATGACTTTTCCCATATCCTTAAGCCCTTCGGCGCCCACTGCGGCAATTGCCATTTCGCAGGCTTCGCAGATCTCAGCCTCATCCATCTGGCGCGGCAGGAAAGCGTCGATAATTTCAATTTCCTTGCGCTCCTGCTCCGCCAGCTCAAGCCGCGCGGCCTGTTCGTATGTTTCCGCCGATTCCTGACGCTGCCGCACCATTTTCTGAAGGATCTGCAGCACATCCTGATCGGACAGGCTCTTGTCCTCGGCGCGCAATGCAATCTCCCGGTCCTTTATCGCGGCAATGATTAGACGGAGCGTCGAAATACGGTGCGTATCCTTTGCCCGGATGGCCTCTTTCAGCGCATCACCAAATCTGTCAGCCATGAGACTTCCTGTCAGAGTCGAAAAAAACCGGCCGCAAACGACCCGTCCCGGCACTCTATCCAAACCCCTATTTGATTGCAAATCCCCTAACCATAGATAACTATTTGAAAAACATCGGAAAAAATTTATTGCATAGGGCGTTGACGACGCCAATTCGATTGGCTTATTGTCCCGCAACTTTGCCCACATCACGCGGGTTTGCTGGTGCGCAGTCCCTTGATCGCCGCGTCGGAGCATTCAGATTAAATGTCGCTAAAGGAAAAATTTGCCCCCGAACCTTGGTCGCAAGGCTCGGAAACCCGAGTCACGGCCGTTTTAGTCCTTGCTGACGGCACAGTTTTCGAAGGCCATGGCATCGGCGCAACAGGCGATACCGTCGGCGAGGTCTGCTTCAATACGGCCATGACGGGCTATGAGGAAATCCTGACCGATCCCTCTTATGCGGATCAGATCATTACCTTTACCTTTCCCCATATTGGCAATGTAGGGGTCAATGACGAGGATCAGGAAGCCGACAGGCCAGTGGCAAGAGGCATTATTTTGCGCGAGGCCATTACCGACCCCTCAAACTACCGTGCGCAGGCGGATCTGGATGCCTGGCTTGCCCGGCAGGGAATTGTTGGCATCAGCGGTATCGACACGCGCGCGCTGACCCGGCTGATCCGGGACAAGGGAATGCCGCACGGGGTGATCAGTCACCATCCGGACGGCGAATTCAATATCGAGGCACTGGCGGCAAAAGCCGCGGCCTGGCCAGGGCTTGAAAATGCGGATCTGGCGACAGAAGTCAGCCGCAGTGAGAAAACGGAATGGGATGCGCTGCGCTGGGAATGGGACAAGGGATATCGTCAGCAGACCGCGCCGCAGCATCATATTGTCGCTATCGATTATGGGGTAAAGCGGAACATCCTGCGCTGCTTTGCCAATAGCGGCTGCCGCGTGACGGTGGTCCCGGCCACTGCAACCGCACAGGATATTCTGGCGCTTGATCCCGCCGGTATCTTTCTGTCGAACGGCCCCGGCGATCCGGCCGCCACCGCCCGCCATGCGGTGCCGGTGATCAGCGCGCTGATCGATGCGGGAAAACCGGTTTTCGGCATCTGTCTTGGCCATCAGCTGCTGGCACATGCGTTGGGCATACCGACCCGCAAGATGCGGCAGGGCCATCATGGGGCCAACCATCCGGTCAAGGACCTGCAAACCGGCAAAGTTGAAATCACCAGCATGAATCACGGCTTTACCGTCGATCGCGACGATCTGCCCGCCGGTGTCGTCGAAACGCATATTTCGCTTTTTGACGGGACCAATTGCGGGATCGCGGTGACGGGCAAACCGATTTTCTCTGTCCAGTATCACCCCGAGGCCAGCCCCGGCCCGCAGGACAGCCATTACCTGTTCGACCGTTTTGTGGAGTTACTGGACTAGTCGATGCCCGCTGCACACGTCATCAGAATACCCAGTGTCAGGATATGCAGACATTCCAGTTTCGCAGACTTTGCCAATTTCCATGCAATAGTTCGGTAACGCATGCCCAAACGTAACGATATCAAATCAATTCTGCTTATCGGCGCAGGTCCGATCGTCATCGGTCAGGCCTGCGAGTTTGACTATTCCGGCACGCAGGCCTGCAAGGCGCTGAAGGAAGAGGGATATCGATTAATCCTCGTCAATTCCAATCCCGCCACGATCATGACCGATCCGGAACTGGCGGACGCGACCTATATTGAGCCGATTACCCCTGAAATGGTGGCAAAGATCATTGCCCGCGAAAAGCCCGATGCGCTGCTGCCGACGATGGGCGGGCAAACCGCACTCAACACTGCAATCGCCCTGGCCGAAGACGGCACGCTTGAAAAATACGGAGTTGAGTTGATCGGCGCGGATCGCGAGGCGATCGACATGGCCGAGGACCGGATGAAGTTTCGCGATGCGATGACCCGCATCGGCCTTGCCACCCCCCTCTCCGCAATCGCCCATAACAGGGAAGAAGCCGAAAGCGGGCTGGAAATGGTCGGGCTGCCGGCAATTATCCGTCCGTCATTCACATTGGGAGGAACCGGCGGCGGCATTGCCTATAATCGGGAGGAATTCTTCCAGATCGTCGAGCGCGGGCTCGACGCATCGCCTGTTACCGAAGTGCTGATTGAGGAATCTGTCATCGGTTGGAAAGAATTCGAGATGGAGGTGGTGCGCGACAAGGCGGATAACTGCATCATCATCTGCTCCATCGAGAATGTCGACCCGATGGGCATTCATACAGGCGATTCCATCACTGTCGCGCCGGCACTGACCCTGACCGACAAGGAATATCAGATCATGCGCGATGCCTCGATTGCGGTATTGCGCGAGATCGGCGTCGAAACCGGCGGCTCGAATGTGCAATTCGCCATCAATCCCGCTGACGGCCGGCTTGTGGTAATCGAAATGAACCCCCGGGTATCCCGGTCCTCGGCACTGGCGTCGAAAGCAACCGGTTTCCCGATTGCGAAAGTCGCCGCAAAACTTGCCGTCGGCTATACGCTTGACGAGCTGGACAACGATATTACCGGCGTCACACCGGCATCCTTCGAGCCGGCGATCGATTATGTCGTGACCAAAATCCCGCGCTTTACCTTCGAAAAGTTTCCCGGCACCGACACCCATCTCAATACCGCCATGAAGTCGGTCGGTGAGGCGATGGCAATCGGCCGCAATTTTCAGGAATCGCTGCAAAAGGCGCTGCGGTCCATGGAAACCGGCCTGAATGGTCTTGATGATATCGTCTTTGACGGGCTTGGCGAAGGCGATGACCGTAATGTGGTGCGCGCAGCACTTGCCGAACCCACATGCGACCGCCTGCTGCGTGTGGCGCAGGCATTCCGCCACGGTCTGCCCCTCGAAGATATCCAGTCGAGCAGTCATTTCGACAGATGGTTCCTGCGTCAGATCGAAGAGCTGATCGCAACCGAAAGCCGCATTCTTGCGCATGGGCTGCCCGACGATGCGGCAAATTTCCGGATGCTGAAATCCAAAGGTTTTTCGGATGCCCGGCTTGCGACCCTGTCCGGCAAGTCAGAGGCGGAAATCCGCAGGCTGCGCCATCAATTGCAGGTCAGGCCGGTCTATAAACGGATCGACACATGTGCCGCCGAATTCGAGGCACGCACCCCCTATATGTATTCGACCTATGAACGCCCGCCTGTCACAGGGCTTGCCGCCGATTGTGAGGCTGTGCCGAGCGGGCGCGAAAAAATCCTTATTCTCGGTGGCGGGCCGAACCGTATCGGTCAGGGGATCGAATTCGACTATTGCTGCTGCCATGCCGCGTTTGCGCTTGCCGATGCGGGCTATGAAACGATCATGGTCAATTGCAACCCCGAAACGGTATCGACCGACTACGATACAAGCGACCGGCTCTATTTCGAACCGCTGACGGCCGAAGATGTTCTGGAGCTGATCGGCGTGGAACAGTCCAAGGGGACCTTAAAGGGCGTGATCGTGCAATTTGGCGGGCAAACCCCGCTTAAGCTCGCCGCCGCGCTTGAAGCCGCCAATGTCCCGATCCTGGGCACATCGCCCGATGCTATTGACCTTGCCGAAGATCGGGAGCGTTTTCAGCAATTGCTCAAACAGGTGGATTTGCGTCAGCCCGATAACGGTATCGCGCATGACCTTGACGGCGCGATTGCCGCGGCAGACCGGATCGGATATCCGCTGGTGATCCGGCCATCCTATGTGCTGGGCGGCCGGGCAATGGAAATCGTCCGCGACCAGGCACAGCTGGAACGCTATATGTCCCAGGCGGTGATTGCGTCGGGGGACAATCCCGTCCTGCTTGACAGCTATCTGCAGGACGCAATCGAAGTCGATGTCGATGCGCTGTCCGATGGTACGCAGGTCTTTGTCGCCGGCATCATGGAACATATCGAGGAAGCAGGCGTGCATTCAGGTGACAGCGCCTGCTCCCTGCCCGCCTATTCACTTGCGCCCGAAACACTGGATGCGCTGAAGGTGCAGACCGAGACACTGGCGCACGCGCTGGGCGTTGTGGGGCTGATGAATGTGCAGTTCGCGGTGAAGGACGGCGAGATCTACATTTTGGAGGTTAATCCCCGGGCCAGCCGGACTGTGCCCTTTGTTGCCAAGACAATTGGCCAGCCTCTTGCCAAAATCGCCTCGCGTATCATGGCGGGGGAAACATTGAAGAAATTCAATCTTTCTGACAGAAGACTATCGCATGTTGCTGTCAAGGAAGCTGTTTTCCCGTTTGCGCGTTTTCCGGGCGTGGATACGCTGCTTGGGCCGGAAATGAAGTCCACGGGCGAGGTGATGGGACTTGACCGCAACTTTGAAACCGCTTTTGCGAAAAGCCAGTTGGCCGGCGGCACACGCATTCCGCAATCGGGCACGGCATTTTTCTCGGTAAAGGATCGCGACAAGCAGGCCATGATCGCCCCCGCACGCGAATTGCAGGCAATGGGCTTTCAACTGATCGCCACACGCGGTACAGCCGAGTTTCTGGAGCAGGCCGGTCTTACGGTCACCCGTATCAACAAGGTACTGCAGGGCCGTCCGCATATTGTGGATGCGATCAAAAACGGCGAAGTACAGCTTGTATTCAATACAACCGAAGGCATGCAGGCCATTGCGGACTCTTTTCCTATCCGCCGCAATGCCCTGATTTACAAAGTTCCCTATTATACGACCGTCGCGGGCATCCGTGCCGCGGTCAAGGGTGTTGCAGCTAATCGCTCTGGCGCGCTTGAAGTCTATCCGCTGCAATCCTACACTCAATAAGTTACGCAGCAGGTTACCGAATCTTTGTCGGCAAGCTGCGATGTGGCATATCACTGACTTACGGATAAACGGTTCCCGATGGAAAAGATCCCCATGACCGCCGCTGGTTTCGAAAGTATCGAGGCGGAACTGAAACAGCTTAAAACGGTGGAACGCCCCTCTGTGATCAAGGCGATCTCAACAGCACGAGAACATGGCGATTTGTCGGAAAACGCCGAATATCACGCCGCAAAAGAACGTCAGTCCTTTATCGAGTCCCG
The DNA here is from genome assembly GCA_947258435.1 of uncultured Alphaproteobacteria bacterium. Classification (GTDB taxonomy): domain Bacteria; phylum Pseudomonadota; class Alphaproteobacteria; order UBA11222; family UBA11222; genus CALAQW01. The sequence goes on along the minus strand of CAMYID010000013.1, from coordinate 155,088 downwards.
CGTCATGGAACTTGAGGACAAGATCAGCCGTGCGCAAGTTATCGATATCAGCACACTATCGGGCGAAGACGTGAAGTTCGGCGCCACGGTCAAGCTGGTTGACGAGGATACGGACGAAGAAACCGTTTATCAGATCGTGGGCGAGGTCGAGGCCGACGTTAAATCAGGCCGCATTTCCATCGGTTCGCCGCTGGCCAAGGCGCTGATCGGCAAGACCGTCGGTGACAGTATTGAAGTCAACACACCCGGCGGCGGCAAATCCTACGAAATCCTTGAAGTCAAATATATCTGACCGGCAGGTGTGATCGCCGGAGGCAGGACCACGCATTCAGGCCATGCGATGGATGGGCTGTCATACCAACAGCTTGTGATTATGCCGTAACCGCTGCCTGAAGAACCTTTCTTGAAGGAAATTTGCGCGGATAACAAGTTGGGGGCAGGCCAATGGATGCGGTATTTCAGGCGTTTCTGGCGGGTTTTCCGGTCATGCTGCTGCATTTGGGGGCAACGCTTTGCCTACTTGCGGCAGGGCTTTTCATCTATATGAAGATCACTCCTTATGACGATCTTGCGCTGATCCGCAGCGGCAATGTTGCGGCGGCTGTGTCGCTGTCGGGCGCCTCGCTCGGTATCGGCATACCGCTCGCTTTCAGCATGGCGAGCAGTGTCAGCCTGCTTGAAGTGGTGATCTGGGGCTCGGTCGCGCTTATCCTCCAGATATTGGGGTTTCGGCTGACCGATCTGCTTATGCGGGATTTGCCCGCACGCATTATCAATGGCGAGCTGAGTGCCGCAATCCTGCTTGTTTCGGTTAAGCTGTCGATCGCGGTAGTCAACGCCGCCGCGCTCACCGGCTAGGTAGGGCTGCCTTGCGCTGGTTCGACTATCTGGCCCTGATCGCGATCATTGTCGCTGCGACCACGCAGTTCCTGTCCGGCGGAGATGGCACAGCCCCGCCACCGCCAGCGCCATTTGACTCGCCGCGCAGGCCGGCCCCACAGCAATTCGCCGAACCAAATAATGAGCGGTCCGGCGCTGCGGAAACAGAAACCCGGCCCGCCCGCCCCCCGGAACAGCAACATGCCGCACCCTATCTTGGACTGGGTGTCGTCAGAGAAGAATATTCAGGCAACCCCTCAACAGGGTCGGCATTTCCAATTCTGGCGGACGGCACCTGGCTTACCGCCAGACATGTCGCGCAGAATTGCCGGCAAATCAGATTGCGGTTGGGGGAGTATGTTCTGCGGGTATCGCATCGTATCCTGCATCCCGGCGCGGATATTGCCGTTCTGAGAACACGTGCAAAGGTCACGCCATTTCCGTTGTCCACGCGATCCTATCCACACGAAACCGCTTACCATATCGGGTTTCCAAGGGGGCGCCCCGGTGTTGTTGCCAGCGGATTTCTGGGTGAGATGACGATGCGGCACAAGGGCCGCCACAACTACCATGAGCGGGTGTATGTCTGGGCTGAAAAGCTGCGCTACCCGCATTGGCAGGGGTCGCTCGGCGGGCTGAGCGGCGGGGCCGTTCTCACCCCCGAAGGTCGTATCCTCGGGGTCGTGCAGGCGGAATCGCGCCGCCGCGGCAGAATTATGACCAGCATGCCCCAGCGACTGTCAGAGATTGCAAAAATCGCGGCCATCACACTGCCGGAATCCGGTGCGCCCGGCACGCCCATCGCGCCAGAAAAATTCGGCGAAACCGGGTTTGCGTTGATCGATAATTACCGCATTGCCAAGGTCTTGTGCGGCGTCTGACAGATGAGCGCTGCTTTCGCACAGGGACAAAACGGCCCGGTATAGTCGAACAGACCGCCGCTAATAAGGGCGGCTGCCGCGCAGGGAGATGCGATGCATCACCCGCTTATAGCCGTGATAGTCATTTATCGGATTATGCTGCACCGCGCGGTTATCCCAAAATGCTACCGAGCCGGGCTGCCAACGGAAGCAGCAGGTGAATTCGGGCCGACAAAGATGCGCAAACAGATAATCCAGCAGCGGTTTGCTTTCCGCTTCGGTCATATCTTCAAAGCGTACCGTATGGCCGTAATTCACATAAAGCAGTTTGCGCCCGGTTTCAGGATGGGTGCGAACTACCGGATGAATGCCAATCAGCTCTTCACCGGGGCCCAGCTTGGCATCGGTTACAAGCCGGTCTTCGCGGGTGGCTGTCACCTCCGCCTTGGCGGAACTGTTGATCGCACGCACTCCCGACAGCAACCGTTTCATTCCCTCAGACAATGTCTCATAGGCCAGATACATATTGGCAAACAGCGTATCCCCGCCAAAAGGCGGCAATTCACGCGCAACCAGCACCGCCCCCATCGGCGGAATGTCGGTATAGGCTGTATCGCTATGCCATAAACCGCCGAAATTTACCCGCTCATCGGGTAATTTGACGACCGGTACAATCTTGGGAAACTCCGCCAGCCCCCGGATCATGGGATAATCCTCGGGCTCGGAGAAGTAACTTGCGAAGCGGAAATGATCGGCAGGCGTAATGTCCTGATCGCGAAAGAAAATCACAAGATATTCAAGCAGCGCCGCGCGTATCCCGGCTATCTGTTCTTCGCTCAGAGGCCGGGACAGATCGACATTGCCAATCTCCGCCCCCAGTGCCCCCGATACGGGCGATACGGTCATCATTCCGCGCTTTCATCCTCCCTGCTGTTGCCTGCCCGGCAAGTTCTTGTCGGCCACACACCCGATCGGCTGCTTGTGTCGCCAGCCATTTCCCATCACTAACGAATTTCCTGCCCGCACGCCATGCGATATAGTGACCTGATCCGCAAGCCGTTCAACTCCCACCCCCACCTTCCGGCCAACCCTGTATAGCGAGCGCCCTATCCCTGCCAATCGACAACATCCTTTTTCAAGATGCACGCAAAACATCCGCTAAAGGATTGGGTGCTGCTGATCGCGCTGGTCGTTTTGTGGGGGTCGTCTTTTGCCCTTAACAAGATCGCGCTGACTGCAATTCCGCCTGTAAGCCTTGTTGCCTACCGGTTGGGGCTGGCTGCGCTGCTGCTTGTCGCTGTTGCGGCCTGTTTACGCCAGTCGCTACGCCTGCCCTGGCGGCAATGGTGGTTTTTTCTGCTGCTTGCGCTGATCGGCAATTGTATCCCCTTCTTTCTCATCAGCTGGGGGCAGCTTGCCATCGACAGCGCCCTTGCGGGCATTCTGATGGCGATCATGCCGCTGATGACGCTGCTCTTGTCGCATTTCTTCCTGCGGGACGAGGCGCTGAGCGCGGGTGATGGCATCGGATTCGCACTTGGGTTTGCGGGAATTGTGCTGCTTGTTGGCCCAGATGCGCTGAGCCGGCTTGGCGGCGATACGCTAGTGGCGCAGCTGGCGGTGCTTGCGGGGGCGGTCTGTTATGCGGTGAATGCGGTGCTGGCCCGCTTCAACAGGGAAAACCGCCCCATCGTCACCTCCGCCGGCGTGATGCTGGCCGCGACCTTTGTCATGGTGCCGGCCGCACTCTGGCACGACCCGGTTACCGGCCTTGAGATCGGCCTTGGGCCGGCGCTTGCGGCGACGGCGCTCGGCATGCTGGGCACAGCGCTTGCGACACTTATATTCTTCAAGCTGATCGACAGTGCAGGCCCCGCTTTTCTGTCGCTCAACAACTATCTGATCCCGGTCTGGGCTGTTATGATCGGTGCGGTCTTTCTTGATGAACGGCTTGACTGGAATGCCTATGCAGCCCTTGCCCTGATCCTGCTCGGCATTGGCCTCAGCCAGTTCCAGACACACAGACACAAGCCCGAGACAAGCCAGCCCGACGAACGACCGCGCTAGATCCGGATCACGCCCGAGCGCCGAGACAAGCGGCCCCGCATCGCCCTCAAAAAGTTCACACGGCCGTACAGGCAATTGCATGGCGAGTATCCCGTCATCATCCATGCGCGTCACCGTCAGCGTACCGCTGGCTGTCCGGAACCGGACCCTGGTCGATCCAGGCTGCAAATAGGTGAATATCACACATGCCGACGCAAGCGTCGCATGCCCACACAAAGGCACTTCAACCAGCGGCGTGAACCATCGCAGATGATAAGCCCCACCTTCTGCTACAAAAAAAGCGGTTTCCGCAAGATTGTTTTCTGCCGCGATTTTCTGCAACGCCTCATCGGGCAACCATGTAGCAAGCGGGCAGACTGCGGCCGGATTACCCGCAAACAGCTGGTCGGCAAACGCATCGATCTGATAGATCGGAACCGTCACCTTCTCAGTCATCGCACCAACCGCGCTGCCAGAAAGGGCGCGCGGCCTCCCGCTCCGCCTCTGCCCGTGTCAGACCGAGATCGCTCAACAGATGATCATCAAGCCCGCGCAGATGATGCCGGTACAGGCTACGGTGCCGCCACATCCGCACGGTGATATCCGTCTGCATGACTGTCCGCACGACGCGATTGCACCCTGCCAAAAATGGTGACAATTTTGATATTGTACCTGTTTTTTCCATGATTTATAACCATACTGACTAGATTTCAGAGGCAATTCTGTATATTCTGCGCCAAAACCTGATTCAATGAGAATATTGTTACCGATACAATGTGGATTCCCGATCTGTCGAACCGCCCCGGACGCGCCTATCAGGCCTTGTGTGACGCTATCGCCGATGCCATCGCACAGGGTGATTTCGCGCCTGGGGATCGCCTGCCGCCACAACGTGAGCTTGCCTATGCACTGGAGATTTCGGTCGGGACCGTCGGTCGAGCCTATGCGCGCGCGCGAAAGCAGGGCCTGATCGGGGGTGAAGTCGGGCGCGGCACCTATGTGCGCGATCCGGCCGCGCCGCCGCAGGACTTCGCATTAAGCCCCGCCCCCTATACCGAATATGACAGCAGCCGGATCGATCTGCGCCGCAATCTGCCCGCGCCTGTCGGTCAGGAGGCCGCACTGCGGCAAGCGCTTGATGTACTGGCACAGCAGGATCTGCGTGACTATACAGGCTACAGCCCGACAGGCGGCGCACCGGCGCATCGGGCGGCTGGCGCACAATGGATCGCACGCGCGGGACTTTCCCCCCCGCCCGAGCGCGTGCTTGTTACTGCCGGTGCAAGTCAGGCTGTGGCAACCGCTTTTGCTGCCGCCATCCGCAGACCCGGATGCGATCCCCTCATTCTGTGTGAACCGCTGATCAATGTCGGGTTTAAGGATACGGCCGCAACGCTCGGCATAAGGCTGAAAGGGGTGAAGATGGACGCATACGGCATCTGCCCCGATGCGCTGGCGCGCGCTTGCGAGGGGCCGGAAAAACCCGCTGCGTTACTGATCGTGCCAACATTTCAGAACCCGACAACGGCGCTGATGCCTGGCGAACGCCGTATCGAACTTGCCGCGATTGCCCGGCGTTACGCGCTGGCCCTTATCGAAGATGATTTATATGCCGATCTTCTGCCATCTGACGCGCGCGCCTTGCCGCTTGCGCATTACTATCCCGAAGCGAGCTTCTATGTGACGAGCCTGTCAAAATCGGTGACGCCGGGCATCCGCATCGGCTATCTGCTCTGCCCCGAAGCCTCCACCACAACGCTAACGCGCCGCTGTCAGGGCATATTGAACAGCTTTGCCATGGACGTGCCGCTTCTGATGGGCGGGATTGCAAGCTGGCTGATCGAAAGCGGGGAAGCCGCCCGGTTCGCGGCGAAGCAAGCGCAGGAAATGGCGGCAAGGCAGGAAATGGCGGCGCAACGGCTTGCCGACCACAGCTTCCGTCATCATCCGGCGGCACTGCATTTCTGGTTACAGCTACCACCGCAATGGCGCACCCACAGCTTTACACAGGCCTGCCTTGCCCAAGGGGTGCATATCGGTCAGGCGGATGATTTTGCTGTGGGTCAGGCGCAGGTGCCCCATTGCGTGCGGCTGGCGCTTGGCGCACCGCAAAGCCGCGCCGAACTTGACACTGCGCTTGACACGATTGCCTCACTTCTGAACGAACAACCACAGGGCGAAATTCCCGGTGTCTAGCTGTCAGGCGCTAGGCGGCAGCTTTCATCTTCTGCGCGATCTTGGCAAGCGCACGCACCAATTGACGCGCACCTGAAAGCCGGGCATCCGCAGTGTCCCATTTACGCTGGAAAACGAGCTTATGATCGGGCCGGAGCTTTGTCGTGCGCGGCTGACTGGCGATGAAATCCACAAGTCCGGCGGGATTGGCAAATTGATCATTGCGGAATGTCAGGATTGCCCCTTTCGGCCCGACATCAAGCTTTTCGACACCGGCAAGACGGCATTGCTGCTTGATAGCGACGATCTGCAAAAGATGTTCAACCTCCTCGGGCAACGGGCCGAACCTGTCGATCAGCTCTGCCGCGACACCGTCAATTTCAGTCGCATCCTCGATATGTGACAGGCGCCGATAAAGCGACAACCGGACATTCAGATCCTCGACATAGCTGTCGGGGATCAGAACGGCGGTGCCCAGATTGATCTGCGGCGACCATTGCCCACCGCCCCCTTCCTCAGACTGCGCACCCGCTTCCCCGCTGCGCAGGGCGGCAACCGCTTCCTCCAGCATTTCCTGATAAAGTTCGAAACCGACTTCCCTGATATGGCCGGACTGCTCATCCCCCAACAGGTTCCCTGCGCCGCGAATATCGAGATCATGACTGGCAAGGCTGAAGCCCGCCCCCAGCGTATCGAGGGTCTGCAACACCTTAAGCCGCTTTTCCGCATTCGCCGTAATCGGCTTTTTGGGCGGCAGGGTAAGATAGCAGAAAGCCCGGATTTTCGAGCGTCCAATCCGGCCGCGCAACTGGTAAAGCTGCGCCAGACCGAACATGTCCGCACGATGTACAAGCATCGTATTCGCGGTCGGGATATCAAGGCCCGATTCAATAATCGTGGTGCTGATCAGCACATCATATTGCCCGTCATAAAAGGCTGTCATGATATCGTCGAGCTGGCCAGGCGGCATCTGCCCGTGGGCAACGACATATTTCACCTCAGGCACATACTCCTTGAGATACGCTTCCGCCTCGGGCAGGTCGGCGATACGCGGACAGACATAAAAGCTCTGCCCGCCGCGATAATGTTCGCGCAGGATCGCTTCACGCAAAACAACCGGATCGAACGGCATGACAAAGGTACGCACCGCCAGCCGATCAATGGGCGGGGTCGCAATCAGCGACATTTCACGCACACCGGTCAGGGCAAGCTGCAAGGTGCGCGGGATGGGAGTTGCCGTCAGGGTCAGCACATGCACATCGGCGCGCAACTGTTTAAGCCGCTCTTTATGGGCAACGCCGAAATGCTGCTCCTCATCGACGATGACAAGGCCGAGATTCCTGAATTTCACATTCCTGGCAAGCAAGGCGTGGGTACCGATTACGATATCGACCTGCCCCTCCGCCAGATCCTTTCTGGTCTGGCTCGCCTCTTTTGCGGGAACCATGCGCGATAACTGCGCAATCCGGACGGGCAACCCCGCAAACCGTTCCCTGAAACCACGAAAATGCTGCCGGCTCAAGAGCGTGGTCGGCACGATAACGGCGACCTGTTCCCCATTCATTGCCGCAACAAATGCGCTGCGCAGGGCAACTTCCGTCTTGCCGAAACCGACATCACCGCAGATCAGCCGGTCCATCGGCCGGCCGCTTGCCAGATCTTCCGTGACCGCTTCGATCGCGGCCATCTGATCCTCGGTTTCATGATAGGGGAAGCGCGCGCAGAATTCCTCATAAGCGCCTTCGGGCGGATGCACGGGGACCGTATCGCGCAGGGCGCGGGCCGCCGCGATCTTGATCAGCTCTGCCGCGATTTCGCGAATGCGCTGCTTCATTCGCGCCCGGCGCGCCTGCCACGCGGTGCCGCCCAGCCGATCAAGCTGTACATTCAGCTCGTCAGAACCGTAACGCGACAAAAGCTCGATATTCTCGACCGGCAGGTAAAGCTTGTCATCCCCGTGATACAGGATGAGCAGGCAGTCATGGGGGGCGCCATTGATATCAAGCGTCTCAAGGCCGCGATAACGGCCAATACCATGGTCCACATGCACGACAAGATCGCCCATGGTCAGACTTGCGGCTTCGGTCAGGAAGTTTTCCGCCCGCCGCGCGCGCTTGTGACGACGGACAAGCCGGTCGCCCAGAATGTCCTGCTCCCCCAGTAGCAGCAGCGTATCGGTCTCGAACCCGTTCTCAATACCCAGAACAACAAGCGCCACGGTGCCTGCGGGCGCGGCTTCCGCTTCTGCCCAGCTATCGGGATATACAATCGCCCTAACCCCGTGATCGGCAAGCACCGCCCCCAGCCGTTCCCGCGAGCCGGCACTGTAAGCGGCGATCAGGGTTTTCTTGCCTTCCTTCTGACGCGCCACAAGATGATCGCGTACAGCCTCGTAAAGATTGACATTTTCCTGTTTGCGCTCGGGCCCGAACTCACGGCAGTGGCGACCGCCCGCGTCAATTCCCGCACGCCCCTCGGGCACCTGATAAGGGGTGAAAGCACGGGTCGCAAACCCGGCCAAAAGATTGTGCCATTCATCCTGCGTGAGATAGAGCGCCTCGGGCGGCAGGGGCTTGTAACCCGGCGCGCCGCCCGCCGCCCCCGCCGGCACATCCTTTCGCGCGCCGTAATAATCGGTAATCTGTTCAAGCCGGCTTGTTAGCGCTTCCTGTGCCATATGGTCGAGGGTAACCATCGTCGCCCCGGGCAGATAATCGAACAGGCTGTCGAGCGTGTCATGAAATAGCGGCAGCCAGTGTTCCATGCCCTGATATTTGCGCCCGGCACTGATCGATTCATAAAGCGGATCGCCATCGGTCACCGCCCCGAAACGTGCAACATAACCTGTACGGAAACGGTGGATTGCCGCATCATCGAGCAGGATTTCAGATACCGGCATAAGGGTAAGACCGGGCAGTTTGCCGATACTGCGCTGGGTTTCTGAATCAAAGACCCGAATGCTTTCAAGCACATCACCAAAAAAATCCAGCCGACGAGGTAAATCGGCCCCGGGCGGAAAAATATCCACAAGCCCGCCCCGTACCGCAAAGTCGCCAGGCTCGACCACCGTACTGGCCCGCGCATACCCGTTGCGCCCCAGATAAGCCGTCAGCGCATCGATATCCACTGCCTCGCCCACCCGGGCAATGAAACGGTCCGCCTCGACCATCGCGCGGGCCGGCACCCGTTGCACCGCCGCATTCACTGTCGCAATGACGATCAGTCTGCTGTTGTCTTCATCGGGATCGACAAGCCGGTTCAGCGCCGCCATGCGCTGACCGCAAATTTCTGCATTGGGGGATACCCGGTCGTAAGGCAGACAATCCCAGGCAGGGAACCGGATCGTCTCGATCTCCGGCGCGAAATAGCCAAGCGCTTCGGCCGTGGCAGCGGCGCGCGGCGCATCACGCGCGATATGCAACACCGGCCCGACCGTGTTTTCCGCCAGCGCGGCCAACACCAGCGCATCAAATCCCTCCGGCGCGCCGGCAACCGTGAATGCACCGCTATCGGTAAAAATTTCTTTTTTAAATTTCAATTTATTAGCTTGTATATTTAAATTTCATTATGAGGTTCATGACCGGTCCGCCCCGATCGTCGGGCAGCGGTTCGCGCCCGGAGATCCAGCCATAGAGCATGGGGTCTTCCAATTCGAGTATGGCTTCATATTCCGCAAGCTCCGCCGCACCGAATTCTGCCAGATGGGTATCGGCGAAACGCCCCATGATCAGATCCATCTCCCGCATGCCGCGATGCCATGACCGGTAGCGCAGGCGTTTGCGGTGAAGTTCGATTTCGTTTTCTTCCGTCATCCTGTTCATCCTGTCTCGCTCATCCGGGTCGGTTCGGGTATTGCCAATAGACAAACGCCCCGGCGTTCTTGCAAGCGCCTGGTTCCCAGTAACCGATGCAGCTTGATATAGTCTGTAGCGGGGAGGTCGCGCCACCCCCAATCGCGCGCGATTGACACTCGACCCTGTTAAGCCAGAGGACCTGCTCACCATCATGCGCCCGGAAATACTCTTCCCGCTTTTTGCCCCTGTGACGCGGCTGCCGGGCATCGGGCCACGGATTGGCAAGCTGATCGAAAAGCTTGCCGGGGGTCATATCATCGATCTGTGCTGGCACTTGCCAAGCGGCGTGATCGACCGGCGCTATCAGCCGCGGCTCGGTGAGCTGACACCGGCGCAGGACGGTCAGGTGGCAACATTGCGTCTGACGGTCGAGGCGCATCGCCCGCCGCCGGGACGGCGGGGGCCCTATCGTATCGCCTGCCATGACGGAAGCGGGCAAATCGATCTCATTTTCTTTCACGGGCGGGAAGATTATCTGATGCGCGCCTTACCGCCGGGCGAAATGCGGATCGTCAGCGGCAAGCTTGAACTCTATCGCGGCGTTTTTCAGATGACGCACCCCGATCATATTGTGACAGAAGCCGAATTTTCCGCACTGCCGATGGTCGAACCGGTCTATCCGCTGACAGGCGGGCTGAACCCCAAACCGCTTGCGAAAGCGATCCGCGCGGCCCTCGACAAGCTTCCCGATCTGCCGGAATGGCAGGACGGGCCGTGGCGCGAGCGGCAGGGCTGGTCCGACTGGAAAACATCCCTGCTTGCGGCCCATGCGCCGCAATCCGCCGAAGACGTCAGCGGCGACAATCCGGCGCGCAGCAGGCTTGCCTATGACGAGCTGCTTGCCAATCAGCTTGCCCTCATGCTTGTCAGGCAGAGTATGCGGCGCCAGTCAGGCCGGGCAATCCGGGTCAACGGGCATTTACGCGACCAGGTCGTTACTGCCCTGCCCTTCCGCCTGACCCCGTCACAGGAGATGGCGCTTGCCGAAATTGCCGGCGATATGGGCAGCGGCGGCCGCATGCTGCGCCTGCTGCAAGGCGATGTCGGCAGCGGCAAGACAATCGTCGCGCTGCTGTCGATGCTGATCGCGGTCGAAAATGACGGACAGGCGGCGATGATGGCGCCGACCGAAATCCTGGCGCAGCAGCATCATGCGACGATCGCCCCGCTTTGCGCCGCCACGGGGGTTACGATTGCGCTGCTAACCGGCCGCGATAAAGGCAAACAGCGCGATCGGATCCTAACTGGCCTGGCAGATGGCAGCATTCAGATTGCGATGGGCACCCATGCCCTGTTTCAGGAAGATGTCCAATTCCGCGATCTGCAACTTGCCGTCATTGACGAGCAGCATCGCTTCGGGGTGCATCAGCGCATGCTGCTGTCAGAAAAGGGAATTCGCGCGGTCGATACGCTGGTGATGACCGCAACACCTATTCCGCGCACCCTGACGCTGACGGCGTATGGGGATATGGATGTTTCCCGCCTGCTTGAAAAGCCACCGGGCCGCAGCCCGGTTGATACCCGCGTGATGCCGATTGACCGGATGGATACAGTGATCGACGGGCTCAAACGCGCGGTCGCGGCGGGCGCACAGATTTACTGGGTCTGCCCGCTTGTCGAGGAGTCGGAGGCGGTGGATGCGGCGGCGGCCGAAGAACGCCACACCGCCCTGCGCCATATTTTCGGCGACCGGGTGGGGCTTGTACACGGACGGATGAAAGCAGCGGAGAAAGAAAGCGCCATGCAGGCGTTTCAGGAACGCCGGACCGATATTCTGGTCGCCACCACCGTGATCGAAGTCGGTGTCGATGTCCCCAATGCGACCATCATGGTCATCGAACATGCGCAGCGTTTCGGACTGGCACAGCTTCATCAGCTACGCGGCCGCGTCGGTCGGGGCAGCGCAAAGTCCACATGCCTGCTGCTCTATCAGGCACCACTTGGGGAAATGGCGCGTGCACGCCTTAGAATTCTGCGCGAAACCGAAGACGGTTTTCGCATCGCGGAAGAAGATTTACGCCTGCGCGGCGCAGGCGAAGTTCTGGGCGTCCGGCAAAGCGGGTTGCCAGAATTTCGTATTGCCGATCTGCAAATACATGATGCACTGCTCGCCGCGGCACGCGACGATGCACGGATGATCGTCGATCAGAACCCTGAATTAAGTGGCGCGCGGGGCGAGGCATTGCGCATCCTGCTTTATCTGTTTGAACGGGATGCAGCCGTGCAATATGCGCGGGCGGGCTAAGACCGCTCCACCTCCCCGGACCGCAGTTTCCGGAATGGCTTTTGCGGGTTGTGCTGCCATTCTGGCACGACCATCCCCGCCGAGATTACAAGTTTCGCAGCTTCCTCGACCGTCATATCGAGGATCACGATATCCCTGCGTGGCAGAAACAGCAGAAAGCCTGAAGTCGGATTTGGTGTGGTCGGCACGAAAACACTTACCAGATCGACTTCCGACCGCGCCTGCACCTCGCCATTGGTATTGGCGGTTACGAAGCAAATCGACCATATGCCCTGGCGCGGATATTCAATCAGCCCCGCCTGACGGAAGCTGCCGGCGGACTGCGTCGCCACGGTCTCGAAAATCTGTTTCAGCGCCTTATAGATGTTGCGCACCACCGGCATGCGCGCCACGACCCGCTCGCCATAGCCAAGCAATGTCCGGCCGAAGAAATTCGCCGTCAACGCACCAAGCAATGTCAGCAGGACAAGCATGATCAACAGCCCAAGCCCCGGAAAGCTCAGACTGAAATAGGTTTCAGGATTATATCGTGCCGGGATGAGCGGCTTGATTGTCTCATCGACAAATGAGATCAGCGCCCAGGTAAGGTAGATCGTGATGCCAATCGGTGCCGACACCACGACACCGGTCAGAAAGTAATCGCGCAACCGTTTGGCGATCCCCCGCTTTGGTGCCGGTGTCAGAAGCTGCACGCCGTCGTTGTCGGCCTCTTGCTCAGCATCCGGATTTGCCGGTTGATCGGCGGCAGGGTCGAAATCTTTCTGGTCAGTCATCAGTATTCAGTTCCAGGGCAAGGATGCATCGGGTTCGAGGGCTTCGCCAAAGCGCAAGCGATTTCCTTATATAGGGCGCGCGCTGTAATATTACACCGAAAGCGATCATCGCAGCGGCGAAACAATCATTGCGGGGAAGTCAGGGAATGCCACAAATTACAGTCGAAAGCAGCAACCATATTGCGGAAATCACGCTGACAAACCCACCGCGCGGCTATCTCAACAATGAAAATGCCACCGAATTACTGGCCGCGCTGGAGCGGCTGGCCGATGATGCCGCGACACGGGTGATCATCCTGACCGGCGGGGTACCGGGCGTTTTCATTCGCCATTATGATGTGGGGGAAATCGTTGCCATGGCAAAAGTGGCACGCCGGACACCACAATCGCCACCCGGCGAAACACCCGCAGCCGTCGCCGCCGTGCATCAGGCCATCAGCCTGATCGACAGCATGAGCAAGCCCGTTATCGCCGCGATCAACGGTTTTGCCCAGGGTGGCGGGTTCGAAACAGCGCTTGCCTGCGATATCAGAATTGCGGAAGCGGGCGACTACCGGATCGGCTTGCCTGAAACCAATATCGGCATCTTTCCCGGCGCAGGCGGCACGCAAAGGCTGCCCCGTGTTATCGGTATGGCACGCGCGCTTGAAATGATCCTGCGCGGCCGGACGGTGGACCCTGAAGAGGCCGCGCAAATTGGCCTTGTTCACGAACTTACGGGGCAAGGCGGCGCGCTTGCCCGGGCACACGACATCGCAAAAGAGATTGCTGAGCGCCCACCCCTGGCTGTCGGCATGGCGAAACAGCTTGTCAAATCCGCGCTCGACCGCCCGTTAGCAGCCGGCGTGCTGGAAGAGCGGGAGTTGTTTAACAGAATATTGCTTGAAGACGACACGGCCATTGATGCGATGCGGTGGTTCCTCGATAATGGGGAAGATATCAACCGCCGCCCGGCCGGGGGCATGTGATCCGCAGATCGTCATCCGATCTGCCACTGAACAGGTTTTTCATGAAACGCTATCTAATGTACGGGCTGATCAGCCTTGCCATCATCGGCACGGTCGCCTTCGGCTTTCGTCGCGAAATCCTGATGTATATGATTACCCCCGGGGATGATTTCGCGGCCTATCAGCCACCGCCCGCCCCCGATTATGCGGATCCGGCCGCATGGGCCGCACATCCGGACCGTGCAGATAATGCGGACCTTGTGCCCTCCGGCAGCGGCGCGGAAAACCGGCAGGCATTTGCACAGGTCGATGTCTTTTACATCCACCCGACAACCAACTATCGCGGCAATGGATGGAACGCGGCGCTCGGCGACCCGCGCGTCAATCAGATAACCGATCAGGGCACTATCAAACATCAGGCAAGCGCATTTAACGGCTGTTGCCGTATTTTCGCGCCACGCTACCGGCAGGCAACGCTGGCCGCATTTATGGCTGAGGCCGGTGAAAATGGCCAGCAGGCGCTGACGCTGGCCTATCAGGATGTGGCGATGGCATTCGACTATTTTCTGCGTCACGAAAATGACGGTCGGCCCTTTATCATCGCAAGCCACAGTCAGGGCACCCGGCATGCCTACAAGCTGATCAGCGAGATGATCAACGGCACCCCCCTGGCCGGGCAGCTTGTCGCAGCCTATCTGATCGGTTTTCCGCATCCGATCGCGGATGACGGCAGCATGCTTGGCCGATGGCCGGTCTGTGGCGATGCGGCGCAAACCGGCTGCATCGTAAGCTGGAATACGATGCTTGAAGGGGGAGATCCGACACAGTTCCGCAATGGCGCGGCAACGAATGGCGCTTTGCAAATGCTGCCGAAACCGGGGCCGGACGCGCAGATCGCTTGTGTCAATCCGTTAAGCTGGCGTGCAGATAACGATCGCGCCGGGCGGGAGTTTCATCTTGGCGCTATTCCCTTCAGCCGTGATGCCGATAGCGGCATTTCCGACCCCCGCGCGCAACTGCTCGATGCCTGGTGCGAGGGCGGCTTTCTGTATGTGACCGATCCGGGCGACGAATTCCGGATCCTGCGCATGCCCGAGGGCAACTATCACAATTACGACTATAATCTGTTCTATATGAATATCCGCGAAAATGCCGAGAGGCGTGTGACCAGCTTCTTTATGGATCCGGCCAACATATCCTTTGAACGCGACGGACCTGAAACGCCTGTGGGCAGATAAATTCAGGCGCGAACCGACTGCGTGCGGACGAACAGCAGTCCGGTGACGACATCATCACCGAACATGCCCTGCGCAACTTTCAGCAATCGCTCACGCAGGGCCAGAACATCGACCTGACCGGAGGCCTTGTTTTCACGCGCAACCAGATAGGTCTCGCGCAAGAAAGCATCCTGCAATCTGGGTATCTTGCCGCTTGCCGCTTCTGGATCCGCGTCGGGCGCAAGCTCCATTTTAAGGGTCAGCAGCAGATATTCGGTGACCCTGCGCCCTTTCATCACCGGCGCCGCAAGACTGGGCAAATCAATATAAACCGGCGCGGGCGCCGCTTCCTCCGCCTCTTCGGCATGCACAGGTGAAATGGCAGATACAAGACCGAGCACCGCCATAAGGCAAAGTGCAATCAGGTGATTTTCTGGTTGCGTCATCATGTGGAACACACTGCCCGAACGATCTTAAGATGCGGTGTATTCACGCAGAAAAACCAGCCCCGGAAAACAAAAACAGATACATCGTCCTATCCGGCGCAGGACAGGTCTCGGGTCGAAGATGTGAATCTGCCGGGTCAGAAATGCTGGTACCCGGTGTGAGACAGGGGCAGTTCCGCCCCCTCCTCATCCAGAAGGACCAGCGATTCACCTTCGGAAATTATCCCTATTCTGGAAATGGTTACGCCAACCTCTTCAGCAATTTGTATAACTTCACCCTCGGCATCGGGCGGTAGAGTGAAGGCCAGCTCATAATCATCACCACCTGCAATGATATCGGACCAGGCTGCCATACCAGAGCGTCGCATTGCCTGCACGGCATCAGAAAGCGGCAATGCATCGCGGTTGATGGCCGCACCGCAACGGGATTGTTGGCAGATATGGCCAAGATCGGCGACCAGCCCGTCCGAGATATCAATGGCTGCGCTTGCATGACCGACCAGGCGCGGCCCCAGCGTCGCACGCGGCCGCGGCAGAAGGTAGCGCTCCCGCAGATGAGCGGCCTGCGCCTCACTCAACCCCGAGACGTTTTCTCCCTGCCGCAATTTAAGCCCGAGCGCACCATCCCCGAGCGTCCCTGAAACAAAGACAAGATCGCCCGCGCGCGCGCCGTTCCGGCGCAACATCTGCCCGCACGGCACCCACCCCGTCGCGGTCAGCGACACACAAAGCGGCCCTTCAGTCGAAACCGTATCTCCGCCGATCAGTGTGATATCAAAGCGGCGCTGGTCATCCGCAAGCCCGCGCGCAAATGCCGCCACCCAGTCTTCCGAAACGGGCTGCGGCAGCGCAATGGTAAGGATATAGCCATGTGGCAGCGCGCCTTTGGCTGCCAGATCCGATAAATTTACCCGCAGCAATTTCCGGGCAACGGCGTCTGCGGGATCATCGGCAAAGAAATGCCGGCCGGCAACCATCATATCGGCCGTCACCACCAGCTCATAACCGGACCGTGGCGCGATAATGGCGGCATCGTCGGTCAGACCAAAGCTGTTGGGGTCTTTTGCCGCCAGCGGGGCAAAGTAGCGCGCAATCAGGCCGAACTCGCCGCCCTCAGCTTTTTTTCCGTGTGTCATTGGATGCAAAAAACTCCGGTCGCGCCGCACGCGCCAGCCGGTCCAGCACACTGTTGGCAAAGCCCGGCTCGCTGCCCGAGAAAAAGGCATGCGCGACATCGACATATTCACTGATAACGACCTTCAGCGGCACATCGGAACGCGACAGCAGTTCAAAGGTGCCCGCACGGATCAAAGCACGCAAAGTGGCATCAATTCGGGGCAGGGACCAATCCTGGCTGACCGTTGCGGCAATCAGATCGTCAATCGCGTCCTGCTGTCCGACAACCCCGCGCACAAGCAGCCCGAACCAGTCCCTGTCGATGGGTGGATAGCTGATACCGTCAACCTCCTGATCGAACCGGACGGTATTGAATTCTCTGATCACCCGATTTGCATTCGCACCGCCCATTTCCATCTGGTACAGTGCCTGCACAGCCGCCAGTCGCGCGACAGACCGGGGCGGTTTGACCGCAAATTCCGCAATCGGTTCGGAGCCTTCTGAAGGAGTTGTCATTATTGCTAATCCGCGCCGAACTGTCGCCGTAATTCAATCATCCCCAAACATGCAAGGGCAAAATCACGCCCCTTATTCTTGTCATCGACAGAGGCGCGCGCCCAGGCCTGATCCCTGTTCTCAACGGTCAGGATGCCATTGGCCAGCGCAATGCCATGTTCGATTGATAAATCCATCAGCCCCCGCGCAGACTCTGCGCAAATCGTTTCATAATGGGTCGTTTCACCCCTGATCACGCAACCAAGCGCGATATAGCCGTCATATTGCGGCGCGATACCCGCATTGCTGCGCGCGCCGACTGCAATCCTGATGGCACCGGGAAGTTCAAACGCGCCGGCGACTTCATAACGGTCATATGTCGCGCCAACCGCGTCAAGTTCGGCCAGCACACCGGCTGCCAGCGCGTCGGCGAGATCTTCATAAAACCGCGCTTCCACGATCATGATGCGGGGCGGTGTCTGCATGTGAAATTTCCTTTTGAACCGGCGCGGCCGCATTCATGCAGCGCGCGCCCCTGACCGGCACCGCACCAGCGCGGACGGATACTTCTTGCCCGCGACCGGCCATGCCCGGGCCTGTCACCCTAATCCATCGGGGTAATGGGCATCATATCGACGATACGCAACCCGTAACCTTCAAGCCCGATAATATGCCGATTGCTGCTGTTGGACAGCAGCTTAATATCTTTGACACCCAGATCGACAAGGATTTGTGCACCTACACCGTAATCGCGCAGCTCACGGCCGCCGCCGCCCGCACCGCGCATCAGGATATCGGACACAATTGTCGCCTTGGTATCGCGGATCAGCACAATGACGCCCCGGTCAAGATCATCGATTGCCTTCATCGCCCCGTGCAACAGCCCGGTATGGCCGCTTTTCGCCCCCAGCAGGTCGTCAAAGACATTGATCGCATGCATACGCACAGGCACCGGCTCAGGCCCACTGATATCGCCTTTGACAAGCGCCAGATGCTCAGAATATTCCACGACGTTGATATAGACATAGAGTTTGAAATTACCGCCATAAATGCTGTCGAGTTCAGCCTCCACAGCCTGATGGATAATCCTGTCATGGCGACGGCGATAAGCGATCAGATCGGCAATGGTCGCAACCTTCAGCCCATGCGTCTGCGCAAAGGCGACAAGATCGGGCAAACGCGCCATGGTGCCGTCTTCATTCATGATTTCACAGATCACACCGGCCGGATTAAGCCCGGCAAGACGCGCGACATCCACGGCTGCTTCCGTATGCCCCGCGCGCACCAGAACCCCGCCATCACGCGCCATTAGCGGGAAGATATGTCCCGGCGTCACAATATCGCCCGCGCCCTTGGTGGGATCGGTCGCAACCGCCACAGTATGCGCCCTGTCATGGGCGGAAATACCGGTTGTGACACCCTCTTTCGCTTCAATCGATACGGTAAAGGCCGTCTTATGCCGATCCTGGTTGTTGGACGCCATCAAGGGTAAACCCAGTTCCTTGATACGACGGCCTGTCATGCTCAGGCAGATCAGACCGCGCCCATATTTCGCCATGAAATTAATGGCATCAGGTGTCGCCATCTGGGCCGGAATGACAAGATCGCCCTCATTCTCGCGATCCTCGTCATCGACCAGAATGAACATGCGCCCGTTGCGCGCGTCCTCGATTACATCCTCGATGGGCGACAGGAACTCCTGCAATTCATCATGGGTGAGCTCACCCCCGGCTGTCATATCGGCCATTACAGTCCCTCCACTTGCTTAAGACGCGCGACATAACGCGCCAGCGTGTCCACCTCGAGATTGACCCGATCGCCCGCTTTCAGGGCGCCAAACGTTGTTTCCGACTGTGTATGCGGAATGATATTGACGCCAAAGCGCGCATCGCTCACCTCATTCACGGTCAAAGACGCCCCGTCCAGCGCCACGGAACCTTTCTCCGCAATGAAACCGCGCAGTTCCCCGGGCGCCTGGAAGCGATAGCGCAGGGAATCCCCTTCAGGCCGGATATCCTCGATCACCGCGATCCCGTCGACATGGCCGCTGACGATATGGCCGCCCAGCTCATCGCCGACTTTCAGCGCCCGTTCAAGATTGATCCGCCGCCCCGGCTGCCAGTCGCCAAGATTGGTACGCGCAAGCGTTTCCGCCGAAGCGTCCACCGCAAACCAGTTCTGGCCGCCCTCGCACCCCTTGTCGACAACGGTCAGGCACACCCCCGAACAGGCGATGGAGGCACCAATATCAATAGGCGCCACATCATAGGCGGTATCGATCACAAATCGGGTATCGCCACGTTGCTCACGCGCGCGCAGCAGCCCGACATCGGTTATGATTCCTGTAAACATGGCCCTAGTTGTACTGGCGTCGCCGATAGGTTTCCAGCATATCCTCGCCAAACCAGGCCAGCGATTCGCGCAAAAAGGACGGCGAATCCGCAAGGCGCGCCAAGCCCAGCGGGGCGATCGCCGCAATCCCATCGCCACCGATCAGCTTCGCCGCACGGAACCAGACCAGCCTGTCGATGAGGTCTGCCCCGATCAATGTGGCCGCCAAGACCGCCCCCCCTTCGACCAGAACAGAATTGACACCGCGCGCGCCCAGCGCGCTTAGCATTGCATCAGGCCGCATATGGCCATTCTTACCGATCGGTACGGCCGCCACGTCAATACCCGCATCGCGATAAGCGCCGGCGCGCAACGGATCTGCGTCATCGCGAATAAACAGCAGGGTCGGCTGCGTGGCAGCGCTGCGCACCAGTTTTGATGTCAAGGGCAGGCGCATCCGCCCATCGGTGATAACGCGCAAGGGAGACCGGGCCTCAAGCCCGGCAAGCCGGCAGGTCAGTTCCGGATCGTCAAGCAGAGCTGTATTGCTGCCGATCATGATCGCATCATGGGTCGCGCGGAGAAGATGCGTCCGCGCCCGCGCGGCAGCCCCTGTAATCCACTGGCTTTCGCCGCTATGGGTCGCAATCCGCCCATCAAGCGTCGTGGCCACCTTCAACGTCACCTCCGGGCGCCCCCGCAGACAGCGCGACACAAAGCCTGCATTCAGCCGCTCCGCCTGCTGCGTACAAACCCCTGTCTCGACCGCAATTCCGGCGGCACGCAACTGCGCGAACCCTTTTCCCGCAACGCGTTCATCGGGATCCTGCATCGCGGCGACCACACGGCTTATTCCCGCATCGATCAGGGCCTGGGTGCAGGGAGGGGTTTGTCCGTAATGCGCGCAGGGCTCAAGGGTGACATAGGCAACAGCGCCGCGCGCCGCGGCACCTGCGCGCCGCAAAGCCTCGGTCTCCGCATGCGGCCTGCCGCCAGGCTGCGTCCATCCACGTCCGACAATCGGGGCGGCGGGACCGGGCGCGACGACTACGCAACCAACGGCGGGATTTGGCGCGACATTGCCCAGCCCCCGACGCGCAAGGTTCAGGGCAACCGTCATAAAATATTCGTCAAAGGCGGCGAGTGATCCGGTCATCAGCTATTGCCGGCAGCCGCGGCGAGCAACCGCCCGGCCATTATTCCTCTTCCGGGTGCGGTACGATTTCGCCGATAAAGTTTTCAAAATCGCGGGCTTCACGGAAATTCTTGTAAACAGAAGCGAAGCGGACATAGGCCACCGGATCCAGATTTGCGAGCCCTTCCATCACCAGTTCCCCGACAAAGCTTGACTGCACCTCCGCCTCGCCCATGCTTTCCAGCCGGCGGACAATGCCGGTGACCATCCGGTCGACCTGATCCGCGCTGACCGGCCGCTTGCGCAGGGCGATCTCAACCGAACGCACCAGCTTGTCGCGACTGAATGGCGAGCGGCGCCCGTTTTTCTTGAGGACCGTCAGCTCGCGTAGCTGCACACGCTCAAATGTCGTGAAGCGTGCGCCGCAACCAAGACATAAACGCCGCCTGCGGATCGCCGACTGATCTTCAGTCGGTCGCGAATCCTTTACCTGTGTCTCTTCATTTCCGCAAAATGGGCAACGCATTCGCCTGGCTGCTCCCTAAGGTGATGTAACACGCAACGACGATTCACCAACCCATCTTAGAACAGGCAAATCAGGTTTAGCCATAGATCGGAAACTGCGCGCATAATTTGATGACTTCGGCACGCACCTTGGCTTCGATAGCTGAGTTATCTTCAGGGTTCTTGCCCAGCCCATCCAGCACCTCGACAATCAGCTCGCCCACCTGACAGAACTCAGCAACCCCGAAACCACGGGTGGTACCGGCAGGTGTGCCCAGCCGAACGCCCGAGGTTATCGCGGGCTTCTCCGGATCGAAGGGAATACCGTTCTTGTTGCAGGTGATATGGGCGCGCTCAAGGCTTGCTTCCGCGTCGCGGCCGGTAACCCCTTTTGGCCGCAAATCAACAAGCATCAGATGCGTGCTCGTCCCGCCGGATACGATATCGAGTCCGCCCTTGACCAACATTTCCGCCAGGCTGGCCGCGTTCGCGGTCACCGCTGCCGCATAATCCTTGAATTCCGGGCGCAGCGCTTCGCCAAACGCCACCGCCTTGGCTGCAATCACATGCATCAGCGGCCCCCCCTGCAATCCGGGGAAAACGGCGGAGTTGATTTTCTTTGCAATCTCTTCGTTATTGGTCAGGATCATGCCGCCGCGCGGGCCGCGCAGGGTCTTGTGCGTGGTAGTCGTCACCACATCTGCGAATTCGATCGGGTTGGGATGCACACCGCCCGCCACAAGCCCCGCGAAATGCGCCATATCGACCATCAGAACGGCACCCACGGAATCGGCTATCTCGCGGAATTTCGCGAAATCGATAATGCGCGGATAGGCGGAACCGCCGGCAATAATCAGTTTCGGCTTGTGCTGATCCGCCAGCGCGGCAACCTCGTCAAAATCAATCAGATGGTCCTGCCGCCTGACACCATATTGAACCGCATTGAACCATTTGCCCGACTGGTTGGGCGGTGCCCCATGCGTCAGATGTCCGCCCGCGGCAAGACTCATCCCCATGATCGTATCGCCGGGCTTGATCAGTGCCTGAAAGACACCCTGATTGGCCTGTGCCCCCGAATGGGGCTGCACATTCGCGAAACCGCAATTAAAAAGCTGGCAGGCGCGTTCGATCGCCAGCGTTTCAGCCACATCGACAAACTCACAGCCGCCATAGTAACGTTTGCCGGAATAGCCTTCGGCATATTTGTTGGTGAGAATCGATCCCTGTGCTTCCAGCACCGCACGCGAAACAATATTTTCCGAAGCGATCAATTCGATCTGACCACGCTGTCGCGCCAACTCATCCTGAATCGCGCGGGCGATATCGGGATCCCGCGCCGCCAGATCTTCAGAGAAAAAGCCCGATTCCATATTCGCACCCATGGATTTTTTGCCTGCATCTGCAAGTGTCATTGACGCGTCCTCTTCAGACAGAAAATGTTCATATCGCCGATCGGAATTACAAATTTTCGCGCGTGGAAATTTTCAACAATTCGGTGATGCCGGGCGCGCGCAGCGCGCCGCCGTCTCTCTGCCGGCAGGCGGTTCTTATCACAGCCCCCCGCCGCACACCAGACCGACATCGCGACACATCAATTTAGAGACAATTGAGTATTTTAAAGTTGCGAAGAGTGTGAATTGGTTTACGTATACTTAACTGCAAATGATTTATTATTTGCATCTTTACGTTTTGATACCCCATATTGGGGCTGTTCACCTTATCAACCAACTCGTTCATAGGTCATTCGGTATGTCAGAGGAAAACATCATCAAACCTTCTGAAGATGAAGCTTTGCATTTGGCGGTGGAAATTGTATCGGCCTATGTCAGTAATAATAAAATTCCGTCAGAAGACCTGGGAAGTTTTATTGAATCCGTGCATAAAACCTTGGCAAACATCGCACAACAGGATCTGACAAGCGAAAGTGAGACCCCGAAACCGGCTGTTTCGGTCCGCAAATCCGTAACGCCTGATTACTTGATCTGTCTCGAAGATGGCAAAAAACTGAAAATGCTCAAGCGATATTTGCGAACAAATTACGGTATGACACCCGAAGAATACCGCCTGAAATGGAACCTTGACCCTGACTATCCGATGGTTGCCCCTAATTACGCGGCGCAGCGCTCAGCGTTTGCCAAGAAAATCGGGCTGGGCCGGACCGGCGACAAAAGACAGGACGACAGCTAGCCCCGGACCGCACGCCGCGTCACACTGCACTTCCTGCACTTCCTGCACGTCCTTTTTGTCACGCTGCCTGTTGTTACCGACGGCAGCGGCGATCGTTCAGGCATAAATGCCTAACATATCAGCCTTCCTGCAGGGCCCGCATGAAACGCTCGATGCGCGCGGCATTTGCGCCCAGATCGCTTTGCCCGACCCGGCTGGCAGAGCGGATATCGACCTTTGCCGCACCGGTTTCATCTGTGCCGATGCGGATGGCGATATCATCCTTGAAGCCGAAAAGCGCTGTTTCATCGACAGCTTCGATCTGACCCGTCGCTGCGTCCGCACTGACGATCTCCCACCCCAGTTCGGTGGCGACCGATTTGGCCTTCGCAAATGCCTGCGCCCGGGACAGCGGCAGAATGAGCGGCACGATTTGGGGATAAGCCTCTTGCTGCAAATTCGCGACCGGCGCGCCTGCATAAGTCAGATCATTGTCATTTTCCGTACGCAGCGCCTCAATCGCCGTGAATTCTGGCGGGTTCTGCGTATCGGTCGTAATATCGTGAATAGGCGGCACCTGAAGCGCTGTCGGCAAGAAGAATACAAGCGGCAGCAACATCAGCGCCGATAAAACCAAAGCTGCGGTTGCCTTGCCCCGTCCTGCCCGCTTGCTATGCCGCGTCCGGACAAGCCCCACAAGGCTGACAAGCAGCGCCAAAATTGCAAGCGCCTGCCCGATGGCGAAAATGCCGAAACCCGTCAGATCAGGGACCAGACCGATATGTGCGCTGAACACACCAGAAACGATCACCAGCAGGGCAATCAACGCAAAGACCAAGGCCAACCCTGCCATAACCGAATAGCGCCTGTCGCCGCGCGTCAGCTTTCCATTCATCCTGATTGCTTCCCGATAGCTTGTCAGACACCCCAAATGCCGCGTTCGTCAGCCCCTTGACTATGACACCGCCCGGCAAAAAAGGGGAGATAATTACGCCAGCATCACCTCAGCATGCCTGCGGGAGCTGCGTTTCCCGGCCCCTAGCGACCGCCTTTTTCCCGGGCAAGCCGGCGTTCAAGCTTGTTCACAGCATGGGTGGTCAGGATATGCCTGCTTGCGGAAACCGGCCCGACAATCGAAACTTCAATCCCTGTCACAGGATCAAGCGCGGATACCTTCACGCTATTGCCCAGGGCAATAAACTCAATCAGATATTCCGACTGCTTCCCCGCGGGCATGACTGCTCCCGCCGCCCTCGCCGCCGGTCAGGCGGCACGCTCCAGCTGATATTTGATCCAGACTTGATCCAGTGCCTGCACAAGCTGCGCCATCATCTGATCGCTATGCAGCGGGGTCGGTGTGAAGCGAAGCCGCTCCGTCCCGCGCGGAACGGTCGGATAATTGATCGGCTGCACATAGATGCCGTGATCATACAATAATTCGTCCGAAATCTGCTTGCAAAGCGCTGCATTTCCCACAAACACCGGCACGATATGGCTGACTGATGGCATAACCGGCAGCCCGGCCTCGCGCAGCAGCGTCTTCAGCCGCGCCGCACGTTCCTGATGGCAATCACGCAGTTCCTGGTTCTGCTTGAGATACCGCACACTGGCGAGCGCACCGGCCGCAAGTACCGGGGACAGCGAGGTTGTGAAGATGAAGCTTGGCGCGAATGAGCGGACAACATCGATAATATTCTCATTACCGGTGATATAGCCGCCCATAATACCGAATGCCTTGGCCAGCGTTCCCTCGATAATATCGATCCGCTCAGCCGCCTGATCACGTTCGGATACGCCGCCGCCCGTCTCCCCATACATGCCGACCGCATGCACTTCATCAAGATAGGTCATCGCACCATGTTTCTGGGCGATGTCGCAGATATCGTGCAGCGGCGCGATATCGCCATCCATCGAATAGACCGATTCAAATGCCACGATCTTCGGCGCATCGGGATCCAGCGCCCCTAACACCGCATCGAGGTCCGCAAGATCGTTATGTCTGAAAACCCTTTTCGGGCCGCCGCCATGGCGAATGCCCGCAATCATCGACGCATGATTGAGCTCATCAGAGACAATCGTCACGCCGGGCAGAACCTTGGCCAGCGTGCTCAGCGTTGCTTCATTGGAGATATAGCCCGAAGTAAACAGAAGCGCGGCTTCCTTGCCATGCAGCCCGGCCAGTTCCGTCTCAAGCAGGGTATGATAATGGTTCGTGCCTGAAATATTGCGCGTACCGCCCGAGCCCGCGCCAACATCATGCAGCGCCTTTTCCATCGCCTTGACGACGGTCGGGTTCTGCCCCATGCCCAGATAATCATTGCTGCACCAGACGGTGACTTCCCGCTGACCGCCCTGAACATGATGCCATGCACGCGGAAATTCGCCGCGACGGCGGGAAATATCGGCAAAAACCCGATACCGCCCTTCTGACTTGATCTGCTCAAGCGCCTGCGAAAAATAACTGTCGTAATCCATCAAATGTTCCGCAACTTATTCCAATCCGTGTTCCGCAACCGGGAAAGTGTATTAGCACAATAATCTTGCGCAATCTTTAGTACTCTCGCAAATTCGCGTGACCGAATAACCTGGCCACCCGACCGGAGGCGGCCCCGCTCAGCCGCCAGACAGTAACGCTTTCAGCCGCGCCGCACAAATACACCTTTTGTCGCGCCTTCCCAAACGCCTCGCCAAACATCCCCGATGCTGATTTTACCTGCCAGACAAGTGTCCGGCGGCCTTTCCCGGCGACCGCATCGCCCCATTGGCATATATGGGCAGGCGATTTCGCCCGCTACAGCATTGCTCCCGCCTGATTCCCGCGCTAACAGATAGCGAACAGGAATTGACCCGGCCTCTGCTTGCCCACAAAAGGAACCCCCAGCAATGACCCAACCGGAATCAGGATCCAAACATTCAACCGCCACAGCGGCTGCCAAATCCGGATTTCAATGGGACGACCCGTTCCTGCTGGCGGATGAGCTGACCGAAGAAGAACGCATCATCCGCGACAGTGCGCGCGCGTTCGCCCAGACCACCCTGATGCCCGGCATCGTCGAAGCCAACCGGCATGAAACCTTCGATCGCGAGATTTTTCGCGAAATGGGGAATGCGGGGCTGCTTGGCCCCACGATTGACGGGTATGGCTGCGCCGGGGTCGGTTATGTTTCCTACGGGATCGTCGCGCGCGAGGTCGAGGCGGTGGACAGCGCCTACCGTTCCTGCATGAGCGTACAATCAAGCCTTGTCATGCATCCGATCCACGCATATGGCACGGAAGAGCAGCGGGAGACATACCTGCCCAAACTCGCCAGCGGCGAATGGATCGGTTGCTTCGGGCTCACTGAACCGGACCATGGTTCAGATCCGGGCAGCATGATCACCCATGCGAAGAAAGTTGATGGCGGTTTCCGTCTGACCGGCGCCAAAATGTGGATCACAAGCGCCCCCATCGCAGATGTCTTCGTCATCTGGGCAAAGTCCGAGGCGCATAATGGCGATATAAAGGGCTTCATCCTCGAACGCGGGATGGAAGGGCTGAGCACCGCGAAAATCGAAGGGAAGTTTTCCCTGCGCGCCTCGCCCACCGGTTCGATCGCCCTGGACGATGTCTTCGTGCCCGAGGAAAATCTGCTGCCGAATGTGGCGGGCCTCAAGGGGCCGTTCGGCTGCCTTAACAATGCGCGCTACGGAATTGCCTGGGGTGCATTGGGCGCTGCGGAATTCTGCTGGAAAGCAGCGCTGCAATACACGCTCGACCGGAAACAGTTCAACCGTCCGCTTGCCGCCAATCAGCTTGTTCAGAAAAAGCTCGCGGATATGCAGACGGAGATTTCCATCGGGTTGCAGACGTGCCTGCGGGTCGGCCGGCTGAAGGATGACGGTCGTGCAACGCCTGAGATGATTTCGCTGATCAAGCGCAACAGTTGCGGCAAAGCGCTGGAGATCGCGCGGATTGCCCGCGATATGCATGGCGGGAACGGCGTTTCGGACGAATATCACGTGATCCGGCATGCCATGAATCTCGAAGCGGTGAATACCTATGAAGGCACCCATGACGTCCACGCCCTGATTCTGGGCCGGGCCATGACAGGCATTGCCGCATTTTCATGAACCGCCGATCTGTCGCGGAAGTAGATGGCCACAACCGCTTGCGGCCCGGACATTGCCGGCATCAGCCCTGTCCGGCCGGTGTGCCCTCATGCCACTCGCCCCGCGCGGACAGCACCTGCTTCAGAACACCTGCCGCATCGGTCATCAGGCCATCAACCCCGAGATCGAGCAGCCGCGCCATCTCATCGGGACAATCGATGGTCCAGACATGTACATGCAGATTGTGGCGATGCGCCGCCTCGACAAACCGCCGTGTCACAATCGGAATGCCGCGATAGCTGAGCGGCACCTGTGCGCAGCCTGCCGGGAAGCCGCCAAGCGGCAGCCCAATGCTGTGCCCGGCCAGCCGCCACACCTCGCCCGGCCCCATACCGGTACAAATGTCGGCCCCCAGTTCACGGCGGATCCGGCGATTGCGGCGATCTGAAAATGAGGTAATGCAGACCCGCCCGACCGCATCCAGATCTTTGAGTGCATCCATCAGCGGGCGCACAGCCTGATCGGATTTCGGATCGATGTTGAGCCGGATTTCCGGCCAGCTTGACAGCACCTCCTGCAAAAGCGGTATGGGCGCAGCCCCCCCCCACCCTTGCCTGCCGCACATCCTGGTAGGGCATCCGGGCAATCATGCCGCTGCTGTCGGTCACGCGGTCCAGCCTGTCATCGTGAAAGGCCAGCAATACGCCGTCGGCCGTGGCATGCACATCGGTCTCGATATAGCGATAGCCCAGCGCAACCGCATGCGCAAAAGCCGCCATCGTGTTTTCAAGCTGTTCCCCCGCGCCGCCACGATGCGCAAAAGCAAGGCAGCCTTCATGTTCAAGATAGGAGAATTTGGGCGCGACTCTGGTCATCATACTCAAGCTTGTGGGGTGCAGACAGACAACGCAGGATAAGTGATCTTCTATTGACGGGCTACCGTCTCATCGGCATGGATAACAACCATGCTGCTTTCCCTTCTTGCCTTCAATCTGGCCATCACGCTCAGCATCATGTTTGGCTTGTGGCTGATCTCGCTGCGGCGCAGTGACGTCTCGATTGTCGATCTTTACTGGGGCCCGGGCTTTGCGGTGATCGCCTGGGTAACCGTTCTGGGCGCACAGGCGCAGATCAATTTAAGGCACTGGCTTGTTGTCGTGCTGATCAGCCTTTGGGCGGTGCGTCTGGCCGCTTATCTTGGCTGGCGCGCCCGCCATCACGGAGCAGAAGACCCCCGCTATGCCGCAATGCGGGCCGGGCGGGGCAAGGCGTTTGAATGGCAAAGCCTTTATGTTGTCTTCGGGTTGCAGGGCATGCTGATCTGGCTGCTGTCATTTCCCATGCAATTCGGGCTGACAAATCCGCACCCGCTGAACCTGCTGTCCCTGGCCGGTGCGGGGATGGCCCTGTTCGGGCTGGTCTTTGAAACAATCGCCGATTTTCAGCTCACCCGCTTCAAACGGCAAAATCCCGCGGCCACCGCGCTGTGCACAGAAGGTTTATGGCGTATAAGCCGCCACCCCAATTATTTCGGCGAGACATGTTTTCAATGGGGGCTTTTCCTGCTGGCTGCGGCCCACTGGCCAAGCCTATGGACAATCTGGGCCCCGCTCCTGATGACCTTTCTGATCCTGCGGGTGTCAGGGGTGAAACTGCTGGAAGACCAACTATCGGCGCGAAAACCCGACTATACGGAATATCAACGCCGCACACCGGCATTTATTCCGCGTTTCGGCATGCGGCGGGAGAACCCGCCACCGCAAGACTGAACCGGGGGCACAGATCGGCTGCAGCACCACTACAGGCTTAATCGCGCAGCCCAGAACCGTTCGAGCGTATGCAGGACTTCATTGACCTGGTTAAGATCGCCCACGCCCAGCCAACGCTCCGCCTCCAGCGTCCGGCATTGCGCCAATAAAATCTGCTCAACCATCTGCCGGACATGATGGCCCTCATCGGTCAACCTGACGGTGACAGAGCGGCGATCCTCAAGCGAGCGGGAATAGTGAATAAACCCCTGATTAACCAGCTTCTTCAGATTGTAGGAAACATTTGACCCCAGATAATGGCCACGGGAGCGAAGCTCCCCGGCGGTCATGACTGAATCACCGATATTGTAAAGCAATAATGCCTGCACCGCGTTGAGCTTTGCGGGAAATCTACGATCAAGCTCGGCTTTCAATACATCAAGCAAACGCCGATGCAACCGTTCGATGATCGACAACAACTCGCCGAATTCGAAGATTATCTGCTGTTCGCGATTATCTGGCTGCGCCATACCTGTTTCTTCTGCATCTGGGCTATTCATAACAACAGCGTAGATTCCGTCTTCGTCGATAATCAAAATTAACTAACCATTTGGATTATCTTTGAGAATTTTCACCTGTTACTATTTTCCCTATTCTGCAAATAAGGTAATAAAGTGGCACCCTTCAAAAAATTCCGGATTTTCCGGGATAATATCTCCCCTATTAATAACATAGCATTAAGAAACAACCATTCTTCAGCCTTTAGCCTTACTGCATTTCTCTCAACCTGTAGTGAATGTCACTATTCATGCCGATTGATCGTGTTTTACATGCGCTTGTAACTATCTGATAAAGACAAATATCTGAAGTTATGTATTTAAGTGATGTTCAAACCCGGCCCGGAAGCGATGCCGTCACCAGCAGTCAGACACAGTCGATGAGCATTAGATGATTGAAAAGGAAACGCTCGGCCGCAGACAACAGGCGATCGAACAATTCAGGCGCTCGGCGCAGTCGCCGCAATTGTTCAGCATCACTGAGCAAATCTCCAACTACTGGTTCAATCTGAAGAAAACCGGCTTATTGCCGGACAGAAATGCCATCAATCCGCGCAATTTGCGGTCGATTCTGCCACAGATTATCATGCTCGAACGTGATGAAACCGGCCATTTCACCGTCCGGCTCAGCGGTACGGGCATAACCGAACTTTGGGGGTTTGAACCGACCGGCAGGCGTTTTCTGGCGCAGGCGGCGCCGCAAAGTCGCAACAAGGTGCGTGAATTACTCGACGCCGCCGCACAGCATCCCTGCGGCGTCATCATCCGCTCTGATGATCTTTATACAGATGGCAGAAGTCTGCAATCGGAGCTGTCGCTGTTTCCGGTGCGGATGGGAACGGGCCAGACAACCATTCTGTTCGGTGCCCTAGCTGTTGCCGAGCAAGAGGATCAAGGCTGGCCACAGCCGATACTTGCAACCGCCTTTTACCGTATCGAGAATTTCCGGTTCATCAATATCGGCGGCGGCACCTCGCCCACGCCATCCGATGACGGCTGATGCCGTGTGATTGCGCTTCGCATGGATGCAACCGGACCCGCGGGTGACAGGTGCCCTGCCCCAGTCAGCCACCGCCCCGCAAAAAGCGGATAATCGCTGAAAAATCAAGATCCCCATTGCCTGCGGCATTGAACATGCTGTAGATCGCCTGCGCCTGAGCGCCCAGCGGGGTAGCCGCATCATTATGCTGCGCTGCCTCCTGCGCAAGACGGAGGTCTTTCAGCATCATCGCGGCGGTAAAGCCCGCTTTATAGTCATTATTCGCCGGTGAGCCAGGCACGGGCCCGGCTACGGGACAATAGCTTGAAATCGACCAGCATTGCCCCGAAGCATTCGCGGTGACCTCAAACAGTTTTTCATGATCAAGGCCAAGCTTTTCGCCCAGCACAAATGCTTCACACGCGCCGATCATCGTGATGCCAAGCAGCATGTTGTTGCACGCCTTTGCCGCCTGCCCGTTGCCCGGGCCACCCGCATGCACAATCAATCGCGAGACAGGTTCAAGAAACGGCCGCGCCCGTTCAACGGCTGTATCCTCACCACCGACCATGATCGTCAACTGGCCCGCTTCCGCGCCGCCAACGCCGCCCGAAACGGGTGCATCGACCATTTGCGCCCCCTTGTCGGCGGCCGCCCGTTGCACTTCCCGCGCCGTTTCCACATCAATTGTCGAACAATCGATAAGCAGTGCATTGCCTGCGCCGCTCGTCAGCACCCCCTCTTCTCCCAGATAAACGCTGCGCACATGCGCACCGGCGGGCAACATGGTGATAACGGCATCCGCACCGGTGACGGCGGCGGCGAGATTGTCTGCGATTTCCGCGCCGTCAGCGGCGGCCTGCTCGCATGCCGTTGTCGATAAATCGAACGCCCGGACTCTGTATCCTGCCTTCAGCAGGTTCCTGACCATGGGCCGTCCCATATTACCCAAGCCGATAAAACCGATTATTGCCATGGCCCTGCCTTCCCTGAAGCTGTATTTTCTTATTGACCGGATATCCTGCCCTCGGGGCCAAGCGTCAACTCCTTTTCCCCAAGCGGCGCGAAATAGGCATCGACCGCCGCCTCTGTCACATCTGCAAGCCGGTCTGGCTGCCAGTGCGGCTTCTGATCCTTGTCGATCACGGTCGCCCGCACCCCTTCATAAAAATCCTTGCCGGCGATAAAGCGGCACGCGATGCGGTATTCCATCTGCATACATTGATCGAAATCCCGCTCCGCCCCATTGCGGATCTGCCGGAATGCGACTTTGCTGCTGGTGGGGGATTTTGACAGGATGGTCTGCCGGGTCGTTTCCGCCCACTCGTCCGTCTCCTGCGCGAGCGTATCCAGAATAATATCAACGGACTCGCCCGAAAAAACGCTGTCGATACGGTCGCCTTCCGCAGCAAGCTGCGGCGCGTCGGGACAAGGCTCGGCAAACCGGGTAATGAGCCGGTTCACCACATCGATCGCGGCATCTTCAGTAAAATCGTCCGTGACAAAGGCATCATAAAGCGCATCAAGCCGGTCTGCGGGGACAAAGTCTGTCGCAATACCGGTGTAAACCGCGTCGGCAGCGCCGATCCGTGTGCCCGTCAGCGCAAGAAACACGCCTGTCTCCCCCGGACAGCGGGAAAGAAAATATGACCCTCCGACATCGGGGAACAGGCCAATACCGGTTTCGGGCATCGCAAAGCGGATATTCTCGGTCGCCAGCCTGTGACTGCCATGAACCGAGACACCGACCCCGCCCCCCATAACAATCCCGTTCAGCAGCGCGATATAGGGTTTCGGATAATGATGAATGAGGGCATTGAGGCGATATTCATCGTGATAGAAGCGGTAAGGATAATCTTCGCCGGCCAGACCGCTATCATAAAGGCTGCGAATATCGCCGCCGGCGCAGAAGGCACGGCCCGCGCCACGAATGATGACGGCTTTTACCCCGGGGTCGTCGCGCCAGTCCAGCAATGCCGCCTCTATCGCGTGGCACATCTCAAGCGTCAGTGCGTTGAGCGCTTCGGGTCTGTTCAGGGTAATCACCCCGCAACGACCTTCCACCACAATATCGACGCCGGAATTTGCCGGTATTTCGCGCGCCATTGCCACTCTACTCCTTATTCACGAAACAATTCGCGGCTGATAATGACCCGCATGACTTCATTGGTGCCTTCCAGGATCTGATGCACACGCAGATCGCGCAAATGCCGCTCGAACGGGAAATCCCGAAGGTAACCATAGCCACCGTGAATCTGCAGTGCCTCATTAACGATCTGAAAGCCTGCATCGGTTGCAAAACGTTTTGCCATGGCCGCGAATTTGGTTGCATCGGCGGCCCGCGCATCCACCTTTATGGCGGCGCTACGCAGCAATAGCCTTGCGGCTTCAAGCTCGGTCGCCATATCGGCGAGCTTAAAACGCAAGGCCTGGAAATCGGCCAGCGGCTTTCCGAATTGACGGCGTTCCTGCATATATTGCGTGGCCAGGCCAATACAGGCATCGGCAACGCCAAGCGAACAGGCTGCGATATTTAACCGTCCCCCATCCAGCCCCTGCATGGCGATCTTGAAACCGTCCCCCTCGCCGCCCAGCCGGTTTGCCACCGGTACGCGGCAATTATCGAACAGCACCATCGCTGTGGGCTGACTGCGCCAGCCAAGCTTACGCTCCTGGTTTCCGAAACCAAGGCCCGGTGTGTCTTTTTCAACGACAAGACAGGAAATACCCGACGGCCCTTCCCCGCCCGTTCGGACCATGCAGACATAAAGATCGGAGGTGCCGGCCCCCGAGATGAAGGCCTTGCCGCCATTCAGCACATAATAATCACCATCACGTTCCGCACGGGTGGCAAGAGCAGCCGCATCCGAACCCGCACCCGGTTCCGTCAGACAGTAGCTTGCGATCAGATCCATCTGGCAAAGCTGCGGCAGCCAACGCTGCCTTTGCACCGCATCACCGAACCGGTCGATCATCGCGGCCGCCATATTATGGATCGACAGAAACGCGGCCGTCGCTGTGCACCCCGCCGAAAGGCTCTCAAAAATCAGTGTGGATTCAAGCCGCCCGAGCGCGCTACCCCCTACATCCTCACGGACATAAATTCCCGCAAAGCCAAGCGCTGCGGCCTCACGCAGCACCGCGACCGGAAAATATGAACTTTCATCCCAGTCCGCCGCGTGAGGCGCGAGTTTGTCGCGCGCAAATGCCGCAGCGACATCGCGAAAAGCAATTTGGTCCGGGGAAAGTTCAAAATCCATGATATGTTCATCCTGCAGTCTGCCCGCAGGTGATAAAAAAGCGCACCCAGACTGTCAATTCAAACTGTATTCACACCCCTCATTGACAGTAGCGACAATCCAACGCAGGGCAAAGAACAAGTATTCTATAATCATTTGTTAACAAGGCCAGCATTATATTATTGGCAATAATAAAACGGTTCCAGTAAGCTTTAAATGGAGGGGGCTTCCTGTCGCGGGGATGGAACAATAGAAATGCGCATAACAAGATTAATGATAATAATTAACAGGGTTGATTTTGTTGTGCAGTCACAGATTCGAATGGCGTCTTCAATTTTTGCCGGGCACTGACGGTGCCGCAAATATTGCCCGAAGAAACAAGTTGTAATTTAGCGAAATGAAAAGCGCATCGGGATTGGCAGAGTATAACCAGCTGACCACCGCAATGACCCGTCATTGGCTGGACTGGCTGATCGTCATGCTGCTCGGCATCACCTTCTGGCACAACACTCCCACAGCCGTTCTGCTCACAAGTCTTGGGGCTGTGTTGCTTGCGGCTGAAATCAATAATTTCATTTTGTGGCGTTTCCGGCGCGATCCGAAACAGAATGAGCGTAACCGCCTGTGGCCGAGATTAATCCCGTTTGGCGCCTTGCTTTACGGCAGCGTTTGGGGCGTCGCATCGGTAGTTCTTTTCCACTTTCAGGACACGCAATCCGCGCCTGTCCTGCTGATTGCGCTGATTGCTGCTGTGGGTGGCTGGTGCCTGTCGCACGCTTCTTCCACTATCTTGACTTACCTGGCGGCTCTGCCGGCGGGATTGCCGATTCTGGTGGCCATGACTATTCAGGGCAACAGTTCAGATCTTCTGATCGTCGCAATTGCGACGATCTTTATGGGCTATGGCATGCGTATTCTGCGTATGGTCGATTCAAGCTACCGCAGGGCGCTTACGACATCCGCCCGGCGCAAGGCCGAAAGCGGCCTGTCGACCGAATTGCAGACATTACTGGAACAGGACAGGGCGAGGCTGCAATCGCTGCTTGATGCAGTTCCCATCCCGATCGTTGTCAGCAAGCGCAGCACGGGCGAGCTGCTCTATATGAATAAATCCACCGTCAAAGTAATGGGGCTAGAAGAAGCGGTTGAGCCGGGCACGAAGACAAGCGATTTCTTCAAACGCCCCGAAGAACGGGCGCGCTTAGCGCAGGAGCTTGCCGATAAAGGGGGAATTGCAGATTTTGAAATCAATCTGCGGCGGGCGGATGGCAGTGACTTCTGGGTCCTCTATTCCGCGTCACAGATGATTTATGACAGCACCCCATCCATTATTGGTGTTTTTGTCGATATTACCTCACGCCGCGAGGCTGAGGAGGCCTTGCGCGAAAGCGAAGAAAAATTCCGCCTTTTTGCCGATCATGCCCACGATATCATTCTGATGTACGATACAGACGGCACCTGCCGCTATGTCTCTCCATCACTGCAGTCGCGGCTGGGCTATGACCCCGAAAGCGTCATTGGTCAGAAAATACAGAATTTTGTACATCCCGATGACCTGTCCCAGCTCGCCGATTTCAACAAGGGCAGCCTGAAGGCCCGGCCTGCCGGTTTTACGCATCTCTACCGTGTGCGGCATGCGGACGGGCATTGGGTCTGGACCGAAACAACCAGCAATCCCGAACGTGACCCCGAAACCGGCAAGGTCAAACATATCTTTGCTGTATCCCGCGACGTGACCGACCGCATTCTGTATGAAGAAGAACTGAAACAGGCGCGGGAACGGGCCGAAACCGCCGACCGCGCGAAATCGGGATTTCTGGCGCATATGAGCCACGAAATCCGGACACCACTGAATGCCGTTATCGGCTTTTCAGAAGTGATGCGGGACGAGCTGTTCGGCAAGATCGGTTCACCGCGCTATGCCGAGTACATTGAAGATATTCACAATAGCGGAACGCATCTGCTGGCGCTTATCAATGATGTGCTTGATCTGTCAAAAATCGAAGCGGGCAAGTTCGAACTGCTGGAAGACAAAGTCGCCATCAATGATATTGCAGAAACGGTATGCCGCATCATTTCCGAACGGGCCAAAGCAAAGCAGATTGCAATCCATACCAGCCTGCCCGATGAAATTTACCTGTGGTGCGATCGGCGGGCGATCACCCAGGTTCTGATCAATATTCTCGGCAATGCCGTGAAATTTACCCCTGAAGGCGGTGAAATCCACTTTGATTGCCAGATTACGTCCGATGGCGATCTGGTCATTCAAGTGACGGATAACGGCATCGGTATCGCACAAGAGGATCTGCCCCGCGTGCTTGAGCCATTCATCCAGTCGCGCACCA
Organism: uncultured Alphaproteobacteria bacterium; assembly: GCA_947258435.1. Taxonomy (GTDB): domain Bacteria; phylum Pseudomonadota; class Alphaproteobacteria; order UBA11222; family UBA11222; genus CALAQW01. Next base: position 118,942 of record CAMYID010000013.1, on the reverse strand, counting down.
GCGTTGGTGTCGCAACCCACGAAACCGGTACTGGACTGGGCCTGGCGCTGTCCAATTCACTGCTTGAGAAGCATCAGGGTAAACTGGAATTGAGCAGCACGCTGAATGTCGGCACCTGTCTCACCCTGACATTGCCCGCCGCGCGGGTCATGGAGGTAAATCCCGGCATCCCGGCCACTTCCAAAACAGCCACAGGACAATAATACCGCCCGCCCGCGGTAATTGGCGCAATTTCCCCGTTTTCTTTCATCTGCCCGTTTTCTGCTGCCACCTCTTGCAGACCAGCTCTTCATTTATTTCCCTGCACGGCAATCGAGCCAAGACCCCATATCGCCCGGAACAGTAATATGGTTAACAAATTTGCCCTCGCGCAACGTTAAAAAATCGTATATTCTGTGATTGCTGAAGTCATAAGTTTACAGAACAGACATTTCGATATCGCAGTTTTGGGTGCAGCTTTTATCCCTGCATCAACCATTTGAGCCTAAGGCGGCTGTTTTACGCCTGAGTATTGGTAAAAGAGATAATTGAAGTCCATGGCTATGCTTAAACCAGCCCTGGCAGCAACACATTTTCAAGTGCCAAAAAATATTCAGTATTTCTGGATTGATTGGCTGATTATTATTGCTGTCAGTCTTTCATTTTGGAAAGATGTTCCCGATTCAGTTTTAAAGATTGCTTGCGCTGCTGTAGCTGGCGGCGTGTTACTGCACCGTTTCATCTGCGGCAAATTCCTGCCCGCCAAGGGGCGGGAGCCGGCTTCCGGCGCGCTCAAATGGCTACAGCTTGCAAGTTTTGCCATGGCGGGTGCGGGCTGGGGATATTTTCTCACATCGCTTTATGCTTTCAAGACATCGTTTACCGAACCGATCCTGTTGCTTGCCGCCGTCGCGATACTGGGAAGCTGGACACTTTCGAACATCTATTCGCGCCATGCGCTTTATCTGTTTACCATCGCGATTTGCGCACCGCTGCTGGCCGTCATCCTTCTTGAGCGCGATCCCTACCATATGGTGATCGGCGGACTGCTGATCGTATTGCTGACTGTCGGTCTGCGACATATCCATTCACTGAAGAGCGGCTGGCAAAGCAATCTGCAGGAATCGGCGCAGAAGGAGCGTGAAATCAAATCCTCGAAGGAATTGAAAACGCTGCTTGAGAAAGACCGTGCGCGGCTTCAGTCAATTCTGGATGCGGTCCCCATGCCGATCATCGTCAGCAGAAACGCCACAGGCGAATTGCTGTATATGAACAGAACGACCGTCGAAACCCTGGCGCTTGAGGAAACCGGCGGCCAGGATACCAGCTATACGGATTTCTTCGTCGACCCCATCGACCGCAACCGACTGGCGGATGAGGTGGCCCGCAAAGGGTCGCTATCTGATGTGGAAGTCAATCTGAAGCGTGCGGACGGTACAGAATTCTGGGCGCTCTATTCAGCATCCCAGATCGTCTATGACGGCACGCTTGCAATCATTGGCGTATTTGTCGACATTTCAGCACGGCGCGCTGCCGAACAGGCGCTGCAGCAAAGCGAGGCCAAGTTCCACCTGTTTGCCGAGCATGCGAAAGATATCATCACAACCTTTGACATGCGTGGCATCTGCCTGTTCGCTTCACCCGCAATTGAGGAAATTCTGGGTTATGCGCCGGCCGAATTCATCGGCACCCAGTTTCAAAACTACGTTCACCCGGATGATATTTCAGCGACATTCGCAAATGATTTTCAGCAGCTTTCGGTAATTAAACCGGGCGCCAATCATGTTTACCGCATGCGCCACAAGGACGGGCACTGGGTCTGGACCGAAACATCCGCCAGTACCGAGCATGATCCCGAAACCGGCAAGCCCACACATCTTTTCGCCGTCTCACGCAATATAACAGACCGCGTTCTGTACGAGCAGGAACTGAAGGCCGCGCGCGAACACACCATCGCGGCAGACCGCGCAAAGTCAGAATTCCTGGCCCATATGAGCCATGAAATCCGTACCCCGCTCAATGCGGTTATCGGTTTCTCCGAAATCATGCGCAACGAAATTTACGGCAAGCTTGGCGACCCGCGCTATGTCGAGTATATGGACGATATCCATGACAGTGGCACCCACCTGCTGCAACTGATCAATGACGTTCTTGATCTGTCAAAGATAGAGGCCGGGAAGTTCGAATTACTGGAGGATCGCTTCGCGGTCGCCATCATCGCCGAAACCGCTTGCCGCATCATCCGCGAACGCGCCCGCGTAAAGGATATTTCCATCGCAACCCTGATCGACAGCGATCTGCATGTCTGGTGCGACCGCCGGATCATGACACAGGTGATGCTCAATATTCTGGGCAATGCGGTGAAATTCACCCCCGATGGCGGGCAGGTCACACTACGCAGCGAAATCTGTCCGAGCGGCGCCTTGAAAATCCATATTACCGACACCGGTATCGGGATTTCCGAAGAGGATCTGGCAAAGGTCATGGAACCGTTCGGACAAGCGAGCCAGGGCGCAACCATGGCGGCAAATGACACTGGTGCCGGGCTTGGACTTTCCCTGTCACGCTCTTTGATGGAACAGCATGACGGCAGCCTTGAAATTACAAGCAAGCTCAATGAAGGCACGACCGTCACACTCACATTACCGGCCGCGCGCGTGGTTGAATATCATACGCCCAAACTCGTCGCGATGCGCAGCTAGGTTCTGCCCCCCCTTGAAAACCTGCGAGCCTGCAAAATTACCAACTTTTTTGTATCCCGGGGCAAAATCGCCTAAACAATCTGTCTTAACCGGCGCATGATTGGGCATGGGCCGAACAATGACCGGATTCGAGTTGACACGTGCAAGATAAGAGCTTTTCGCCTGCTTTTCCCACAACGCGACTGCGGCGCACCAGGCAGCGCGACTGGTCGCGCAGAATGGTTGCGGAAACAAGGCTGAGCCCGGATAATCTGATCTGGCCGGTTTTTATTTGTGAAGGCAAGAACGAACGCCAGCCGGTCCCTTCCATGCCCGGGGTCGAGCGGTTGTCGGTCGACCTGGTGCCAGAGGCGGTCAACCATGCGAAGCGCTTGGGAATACCCGCAATCGCCCTGTTCCCGAATACCGAAGCGAGCTTGCGCAATGGGGAGGCAACCGAGGCGCTCAATCCCGATAATCTCATCAATCGGGCAACCCGCGCGATCAAACAAGCTGTACCCGATATCGGAATAATGTGCGATGTCGCACTTGATCCTTATACTGATCATGGTCATGACGGTGTATTGATCGAGGGGGAAATTGATAATGACGCAACCGTGGAAATACTTGTTGCCCAGGCGTTGACGCAAGCCCGGGCCGGCTGCGATATCATTGCTCCGTCCGACATGATGGATGGCCGGGTCGGCGCAATTCGCCAGCATCTTGACCAGCAAGGTTTCACCAATGTTCAGATCATGGCCTATGCCGCCAAATATGCCTCGGCGTTTTACGGCCCGTTTCGCGATGCGGTTGGTTCGTCGGCAACTTTAACGGGCGACAAGAAAAGCTATCAGCTCAACCCGAGCAACAGCGACGAAGCCCTGCGCGAGGTTGCCCTGGATCTCGCCGAAGGCGCCGATATGGTCATGGTAAAACCGGGCATGCCCTATCTGGATATCGTACGGCGTGTGAAGGCGGAGTTTGGTGCTCCCACCTTTGTCTATCAGGTATCAGGTGAATATGCGATGATCTGCGCGGCAGCACAGAATGGCTGGCTTGAACGAAACCAGGTCATGCTTGAAAGCCTGCTGGCATTCCGGCGTGCGGGCGCAAACGGCATCCTGACCTATTTTGCTGTTGAGGCGGCGGAGCTCCTCCGTCGGATGGACTCAGCCTAGCTCAGGGTGGATTTCAACGAAGGCATCGGTGTGAAATCCGTTGAAGCCGGTTTGCAGCGCGTTTGAATAGGCACCTATGTCGCAAACCTCGATCCAGTCGCCTTCCGCCATATCTGCCGGCAATGCAAATTGACTGGGAGCGACATCACTTGAATCGCAGGTCGGCCCGAACAGGGTAAATGGCTGAAGCTCGGTTGCGTGCGACTTGCCCATACGAACAGGGCGCATTGGCGGTATGATACCGCCATAAAGCAGTTCCGACAGGCAGCCGAATATCCCGTCATTGAGATAAAGCCGGTCATCCTTGCGCAGATGCACCTGAACGACAAGCGAGGCGGCCCGTGCAACAATCGCCCGTCCGGGTTCACAAATCAGGGGAATCTTCCCGCTAAACCCAAACCGTTCCGAGGTTTCGCGGATTTCGTCGAAATAATCGTCAAGTGGTGGCGGCGCCTGCTCCATTCCGCAAGCGGGGAAACCACCGCCAACATTGATATAGGCCGGCGTCACACCGGACTTGTCGATAACATCCGCAACGATCTCAAGGGCGGTGGCATAAGCTTTCGGCACCACACACTGGCTTCCCACATGAAAGGACAGTGCCGGCCTTTTGCCCTGCGCGGCCACCGACTGAAGCAACTCGACAGCCAGGGCCGGTTCAGCCCCGAATTTTGCCGATAAATCGAATGTCGCAACACCCGATGGCGTGCGCAGCCGAACCTGAACGGCAGCGTCGGCACCTGCAATTGCGCCGAGCTTTTCAAGCTCGGCCGGGTGATCGACAACAAAATCGCGAATGCCATAGACCCGCACCGCACTCTCGATCGCGGCGCGCCCTTTCACCGGGTGATTGAAATAGCAGCTCACATCGTCGAACAACTCATTGATCAGGGCGATTTCGCCCAGCGATGCGGTATCGAAACTTCGGACCCCCGCCCCATAGATCGCAGACAGCATTATGGGATGCGGATTGCACTTCACCGCATACATCACTTTTCCTGGAAATCGGCTGGTAAACTGCCGGACGACATCCGCACACCGGTCAGGCCGGAAACACATCACCGGATAAGACGGCTTAAGCTCCCGCACCATCGCGTCAACAGATTGATACCGGCGCAGTTTATTCTTGCTCGCCACTGCCCTTACTCTCCAATCGCGCAATCAGGCTGGATGTATCCCAGCGCCCGCCTCCCATCGCCTGCACTTGTGCATAAAACTGATCAACAAGTGCCGCCACCGGCAGCTGCGCGCCATTCTCACGTGCTTCCCGCAGGCAAATCGCCAGATCCTTGCGCATCCAATCTACCGCAAACCCAAAGTCAAATTGGTTAAGCGCCATGGTTTCGTGACGATTTTCCATCTGCCATGACTGCGCAGCACCCTTGGAAATCACAGAGATGACCGCATCGAGATCAAGTCCCGCCGCGCGCCCGAAATGAAGCCCTTCCGCCAGCCCCTGCAGCAGCCCCGCAATACAGATCTGGTTGACCATTTTGGTCAGTTGTCCCGCCCCGGCGGCCCCCATCAAGCGGTAAGTTTTTGCATAACTTTCAAATAACGGAATGGCGCGCTGAAACGCATCCGCCTCACCGCCAGCCATCACTGTGAGCATGCCGTTTTCAGCACCCGCCTGACCGCCCGAAACCGGAGCATCGATAAAATCGATGCCCTTGTTTTGTGCCACCGCGCCCAGTTCACGCGCAACGGTTGCTGAACAGGTCGTGTGATCGATAAAGCAACTGCCCTGCTTCATCGTGTCAAATGCACCATCAGTACCCAGCGTGACAGCACGCAAATCATCATCGTTACCAACACAGGCAACGACAAATTCTGCGTCACGCGCGGCCCGGGCCGGGGTCGGCGCGCTATCGCCGCCGTAAACCCCGACCCAGCGGGCCGCCTTTTCAGGGGTCCGGTTATAGACGGTGACTTTATTGCCGGCCCGCACCAGATGCCCGGCCATGGGAAAGCCCATCACGCCCAAACCGATGAATGCGATCTGCGCACACATACGCAACTCCATCGAAATCTGCGATTCTGTAATTCTGTTTAGTCCGGCAAGGAATGTCGAACCAGGACTTTCGGTTGCTAGTTTATGCCGCTTTGCAAACGGCCTTTGGCACCCAGTCTGCCATTTGAACAAATTGCCGAGGATTTTCCGCCGCAATCCTCGAAATAAAGCTCCAAATCGCCGTTTGAGCGCTGGTTCAGCTCATAACAATTGATCGCGCCATAGTCCACGACCATCGCGCGATGGCAGAATTTATTCCCCTCGATCCACCATTTTCCGTCGCCCTTGAACCGGCGTGTGGAGGTTTCCTCCCGGTGGAAGGTCTTGTAGTGGAAATAAACAAGCTGAACGCGGGAAGTTCCATCGGGATAGAGATGCATTTTAACATCCATCAGGCGATTGCCTGAGGGAATATCAAGCCGCCCCGCCGTCAGATTGAGTGTCCGGCCGGAAAATGCGGCTGAAATTTCCTGTCCCGTCAAGGCCGTGCCGGGCCGGTTTTTCTTGCTTTCATCCGCATCGCCTTGCTGACCGCTTTTCTTTGGTGCGGCCGCCTCCTGCGGTTCAGGTTTTGCAGGTTTCTCCGGTGGCACTTCCTTTGCCGGCGCCACCGGAATTGCGGCTTCCTCGATCACGGGAACTTCAACCACTTTCTCGACGACGACTTCTTCAGGAATTTCCTCCTGAACATTCAGTTCAGACTCAACTTCAAAGTCATAATCTGTCGGCACATCCAGAAGCGGGTCGCCGGCTGCAAGCTGGAAGACGATATCAGTGCCACCGCCAATGCCCAGCGGGCCGCCCAGGAACATATCCTGCCCCCGCAAGGCAAACCAGATCGCAAACAGCGCGTGCAGCAGCACAGACAACAGCAAAAACGCCGTAAAATGTTTTCTTGTCGGATTTTCCAGGGTCGTACCGGGCACAGCTTCTTACTTCCGTTCAGTAATAATACTGATTTCCTCAACATCGATTTCGCGCATCTGCGCCATCAGATCGATGATCGTTTCCGCATCCGCATTCTGATCCGCCTTGACCTGAACCGATCTGTGCCCTTCTTTCAGAAAAAAGCTGCGCAGCATGAAAGGGGCAAATCGTGCTTCGATAATCTGATCGAAGATATAAACGAACCCGTCTTCGGCGACATAGATCGTCACGGCCTCCGGCGGCTTGATCTCATCAAGCTCACCTGTGGGCAAGGTCACATCCACCGGCTCCGCTTGCTGCATCGTTCCCGCAAGCAGGAAAAAGATCAGCAGCAGAAAGATGACATTGATAAGCGGCACAACCGCCTCATATGTCCGGCGTTTCTGTTGATCCTTGAACTCGATCATGGCGCGCCGCCCTTTCCTTTCAGCAGCGATCGCGCATCCGCCGCCTTCTTCATGGCGATATTCACGATGCCCGCACCCCGTGCGGCTTCTACAGCCATGATCAGAAGTTGTGTCTTGGCGCCGGGTTCAGCAATCATCACGACCGTGACCTCATCGGCCGCGGCAGCGGTCTTTTCCATTTCGAGCTTGAGCAATTCGGGGGCAATTGTCCGCCCGTCGATTGAAATCGTACCGTCAGCCGCCAGTAAGACCGGAATGAGTTCGAACTGCTGTTCGGTCGATTGCCGTTCACCCGCCGGCGTGACAAAACGCAGGATCTGTGTGTCGCTGAATGTGCTGACCAACATAAAGAAGATCAGCAAAAGAAACACGACATCGATCAATGGCGTCAGTGACAGCCGACGCGAATGGCGTATCGGTTCATCAAACAGGGCCAAGGGCGCTACTCCGCGGCGTCTTTGGCCGGTTCGACCGCCAGGGCCTGATCCTGCTGGGTATGCAGCGCTGCAAGCAGCCGCGCGGACACATCGCGCATTTCCTGCCGGAACACATCAAGCCGGCTTTCAAACAGATTAAGCGCAGTAACAGCCGGGATCGCAACGGTCAGACCGACCGCGGTCGTCAGCAAGGCAATCCAGATTCCGCCGGACAGAATCGAGGGATCGACTTTACTGCCCGCCGCCTCCAACGCCTGAAACGCGCCGATCATACCGATCACCGTACCAAGCAGGCCAAGCAAGGGTGCGATATTGCCAATCACCTCAAGCCAGCGGAAATAAGACTGCAATCGGGTCAGCAGATTGCCGCCAATGCGCGCGATTTCATCCTCGACATCCTGCTCACGGACATTTCTGTCCCATTTAACCGCAATTCCCGCCTCTATCAGCCGCGGGATCGGCCCCTGTGCGCGCTGCAGTAATTCGCGAGCGCTATTCAGTTCGCCCTTTTCGATCGCCTGCAAGGCGGGCCCGACATAGGCTTCCCGCCGATGCGCCCCGCCATACACGCCCGACTTGTAGAATTGCGCGATCTTTATCGCGATGATCGCAAATGCGATAATCGACAATAATATCAATATCCCGACAATCGGGCCGCCCTTTGACAGTACGGGCATTGTTTCGTTGAAAGCTTCGACCAACCCGGCGATCATGCACTCACTCCCAAAGGTTATTCTTCTTTATCCGCCTGTGTCAGGACGGTGAACAGCCCGACAATAGCATCACAGACAGCGCTGATATTCAACTGTAAATGATATTTTGTCAGCAAAAGTCTTGACTGGTTATTATTCACTATCAGCTTAGACTATTATCGCGGCTAATAAAATCCATAGAGAAATTCCGCCCTGGATGAAAATGACTATAAGTATCAACGAGATAAAAGAAGCTGCCGCAAGAATCCGGGATGCGGTCATTCATACCCCCACACGTTTCTCGCGCACCCTGTCGGCGATCACCGGCGTTGATGTCTATCTGAAATTCGAAAATCAGCAATTTACCGCCTCCTTCAAGGATCGCGGCGCCCTGAACAAGCTGCTCAGCTTACCTGATACCGCACGCAAAGCCGGCGTGATCGCCGTATCGGCGGGCAATCATGCACAAGGGGTTGCCTATCACTGCGAAAGGCTGGGTATTCCCGCGACGATCGTCATGCCGCGCAACACACCCTTCGGCAAAGTCCGGGCCACGGAGTATTTCGGCCCGCGGGTTATCCTGTCAGGTGACAATCTGTCGCAAGCCAAACAGGCGGCGGACGCCCTGATCGCCTCTGAAAAGCTGACTTTCATTCCCCCTTATGACGATGATGCCGTGATGGCCGGACAGGGGACAGTCGCGCTTGAGATGCTTGAGGATGCACCTGAAATTGACACGCTGATCGTCCCGGTTGGCGGTGGCGGATTGCTTGGCGGCATGGCGATCGCGGCGAAAGCGCTGAAACCGTCGATCGCGGTCGTCGGCGTCGAAGTCAGGACTTACAGTGCCCTGCATGCCGCCCTCAACGGTACCCCGGCAGAATGCAACGGCAATACCCTGGCAGAAGGCATCGCCGTGAAAGACGTCGCACAGCGTACAATCGATATCGCCCGTGCACTTGTCAGTGACGTTCTGCTGGTTGAAGAGTCCGATATCGAACGGGCCATCACGTTGCTGTTGAATATCGAGAAAACCGTCGCGGAAGGTGCCGGTGCCGCGGCGATGGCAGCACTGTTGAGCCATACCGACAGATTCGCCGGCAGAAAAGTCGGGATCGTTATAAGCGGAGGAAATATCGATCCGCGACTATTGGCCTCTATCATCATGCGCGATTTGCTACGCGATGGCAGGATTGCAAACCTGCGGATCGAGATTGAGGACCAACCGGGCAGCCTGGCCGATATTGCCGCGCTTATCGGCAAGGCGGGAGGCAATATCGTGGAAATCCTGCATCAGCGTCTGTTCCTCGACGTGCCTGCGAAACGTACCGAGCTTGATATGATGGTCGAGGCAAGGGACGCGGGGCATATGGCAGAGATTATCCGCCACGTCCGGCAGTCAGGCCATGCACTGCGAATAGTCGAGGCGATGGCGGAGCAAAGGCCCCGCACACCTTCGGTTTGAAACGGGGAGTCAGGATACGGATTTGTATCCGCCCTGATGAAACACCAACGGCCCGGCCTCATTGCCCGAACGGCCGAACCGGCGAACCAGTCCTACATAAACGATATGGTCGCCCGCATCATGTCGGGCAGCGACGTCGCAATCGAAAACAGCCACCGCATCCGCAATAACCGGGCAGCCTGTCTCCCAGATTTCGTGCGGCACGCCATCCATATAAGGTTCACCTTTTTTCGCAAACCGGTTGGACAGATCCTGATGATTTGAAGCCAGAACATTGACCGCGAAATGGTCGCTCGCCTCGAAAGTGCCGAGCCGGTCCGAACCTTTATCGATACACCACAAGATCATCGGAGGATCCAATGAAACCGAAGAAAAAGAGTTGGCTGTCATGCCAATCGCCTTTCCATCGGCACCCACCGTCGTCACCAGGGTGACCCCGGTGGTGAACTCTCCAAATGCATTGCGCAATTCGCGCGGATCAACTGACGACATAAGACTGGTCCCCGTAATAGCCCGTAAGAAATAGCGAATGCCCTCACCTATACGAGAAGCGCACAGGTGAAAGCAATGCCCGTCATCGGCATATCAGCGTGGCTGGAAAGACACTGTTAACCGCATTCGCATAGTTTGGGATCGCTTTATAAGCGGACATAGTCGATCTGCCCGCTTGCCAGACAATGACTTGAGTAGCGGCCATGGCGGATAATGCAAACGAACGCCCGATAATCATCAAGAAAATCAAGAAAAGCGGCGGCGGCCACCATGGCGGTGCCTGGAAAGTTGCCTATGCCGATTTCGTGACCGCAATGATGGCATTCTTTCTCTTGCTATGGCTGTTAAGCTCGACCAGCAAGGCCCAGAAAGAAGGGCTTGCTGAATATTTCACCTTCGCGCAGGTCAGCCAGTCGACAAGCGGCGGCAACGGGATGCTGGCCGGTGCCAGCCTGAGCAGCGGACAGGGAATCGGCGAAGGCTCACCCACGGTAACCTTTCAGCTTGCTGCACCCGAACCACCGTCTCCCGACGCCGACGCCGATACCGACAGCCGACCGACAGGGCCCCCTTCGTTCGATTCTGACTTCGCCGAAGTCGCGCAGGATCAGACGACCGACACCGTCACCAATGAGACGATCAACAAGGCCATCGCCGACCGGGAACGGCGCATCTTTGAAGATGCCGAAGAGGAGCTGAAGCAGGCCATAAGCGAGATCGAGGAGCTTTCGGAACTTTCGGGCCAGCTTATCATTGACCATACATCGGATGGCATGCGCATTCAGCTGGTTGACCAGTTGGGCCGCGCCATGTTCAAACCCGGCACGGCGGACCCCTACCCCCGCACCCGTGCGATGTTCCGTGAAATCACCAAGGTCATCAACAAGCTGCCCAACCGGGTCGCCGTATCAGGACACACCGACTCCCAGCCATTTCAGGCGAGCGACGGATTCGGCAATTGGGAACTGTCGTCCAACCGTGCGGCGGCCAGCCGGCGTATTCTGCAACAATCCGGCGTCAGTCAGAGCCGCTTCTTTTCCGTTGTAGGCAAGGCGGATACCGACCCGCTTTTCCCCGATGAACCGGGCAACGCGGCCAACCGCCGCATTTCGATCACGCTGATGCGCGAGGCCCCGGTTTTCGCACCTTCCTTTAACTGATCGGCCAACCCGCGCGCGTCAGAAACCGATCGGCTGAGCGTCAGATCTATCAAACAAGAAGGCGGGGCCATTAAACAAGCATGGACGTGCAGACAAGGGTGGAAGGCTGATCCGCCCGCAAAACACGCCGTTTACCCTTGCTAAAACCACAATCGGGCCTATCTGCTTCATATCGTCAACAGACCGACCAGAACCGATGATCAAGCTGCAATTCGATGGGGACCGGGAGCAAATTTCTCAACAACCGCGACAGGATGCCCGGCCCGGTACTACCGCAACCGACAGCATCGCAGACAGCGAGACCATATTGCTGCGCCGGATATATGCCTATCTTTTCGATATTGCCTTGCTTGGCGCGCTTGGCACCGTTGCTGTTTTCGTGATGGGAATTCTGGGGCTGATGAGCTTTGGGCTGCTCTGGATCGGGATCGTACCGCTCTTGCTGCTGCTGGTATTGGGTTACGACACCGTCAGTTGCAGCGGTAAACAGCAGGCGACAGCCGGCATGCAGTTGATGGGATTGCAGATGCAAAGCAAGGATGGCGGCGCTGTGACGTTAGCGCAGGCTTTCATGCAGAGCGCGGGGTTTTATGTATCGGTTGCGTTCACAAGCTTTCTGATCCTGGGTGTCGCCCTGCTTAACGCCGAGCGGCGCTGCCTGCATGATTTCATCAGCGGAATCAAATTCATTCGCCGGCGCGGCGTTGAACCCGCCTGAACCTGCCCGCCCCTTCCGCCATGCGCTCCGTTGGCCGGTGCCCGGCGACGGCAGACGGTTTATGCCTGCACGCCAGCAGCGGTAAGAGAAGAACATTTCCGCACAGCACCGCCTAATGATGCGTTGCGAGCCACTCGCGTGCCTGACGCTGCGCTTCGGCAATTTCGGCCGTGCTCATTTCCCGCGCCAGTTCCGCGCGCCAGTTCACCGCCTCACGCGAACCATTGACCGCGGCAACATTCAGCCACTTATGCGCCGCCACCAAATCATAGGGAACACCCCGCCCGGTCGAATAGCTGACACCAAGCCGAAAGCATGCATCCACTTCGCCCCTTTCAGCGGCGTTGATGAAATCCAGATCCAATTTTCCCATGGTCTTCCACTCCGTCTATCCTGATCTCTCAGAGCCAGTTGCCCCCTGGTTACTCAAAGCGGATGGCGAACAGACACTAGCCTCTGACGGAAGAATTATCGGATCGGCAATACTAACCAGAGGTAAAGGAAAGAAACATTTTACGTTAAAAAACAACGAAATTTTGCAACCTGGAAAAGATCTCAAAACTCGAATATTATGCATCTAATTCAAACAGTTACATTGATTTCCTGAAAAAGAAAATGATTCTCATAATAATTAATTACAACTAATTTTAGCGCAGAAACTAGTCAAATTTCTCTAGTCTTGTTTGCCAGGCTTGCCTGTCTTGAACGCATCAGGACATCAATTTCCTCAGCAAGCTGTGGATTGTCCCGGATCAGTTCGGACAGCTCGTAAGCACCGAGAAAAAGCAGATCAACCTGTGTTACGGCGCGGACGCTACTGCGGCCGGGCTCTGCACCAAACAGCGCATTCTCACCAAAAAAATCGCCAGTGCGGAGGAGCGTGCGCTGGCCGGTTTCGCCTTCGATTTCGACTTCACCGCTGGAAATCAGATACAGACCGCGCAACTCTTCCTCGCGTCCGACGATAATTCCGCCCGGACGCACAGACCGCGCCGCAAGCAGCCCCACGATGCGCGCAATTGTCTGCCCATCGACATGCCGGAATACCGGCACCCGCGCAACCATTCCCCAGGTCACGGCAAAGTCCCGCGTGTGAATCTCCCGCGCAAATCCGGTGGCGATAATTCCGATTGGCAAGGCAAACATGGCAAGCCCGAGCAGCATGACAACACCGCCAATAATCTTGCCGATCGGCGTCAGCGGCACGATATCGCCATAGCCGACTGTCGTCAGCGTCGCAAGCGCCCACCACATGGCTTGCGGAATGCTACCGAATGCTTCGGGCTGCGTTTCTCCCTCGACCGCATAAATCAGTGCCGCGGAAACGAGCAACATGCCCACCATAACAAGCAAGGCCGCGCCCAATGCCCGCCGTTCCGCCGTCAGGGCCCGACCAAGCGAAACAAGCGCGGGTGAAAAATGCGCAAGCTTCATAAAACGCAGCAGCCGGAAGATCCGCATTACACGCAGATCAACACCAATCAGGAACTGCAGGTAAAAGGGCGCGATCGCGATCAGATCGACAAGCGCAAGCGGCGTGAGCGCATAATGCAATCGCGCCCGTAGCGGATGCATATCCTGCAAGGGCGGATGCTCCACACAAACCCAGATCCGCAGCCCGTACTCCAATGTGAAGAACGCAACAGAAAACCATTCGAAATAGGTGAAGTATCGCCCAATCTCAGCCTGGATCGCCGGTACTGTCTCGATACAGACGATAATGATATTGGCCACAATCAGCCCGCCGATAATCCAGTCGGCGCACTTGCTGGCTAGATCCGGCGTCCTGCCGGTCTCAAGGATATGATAAAGACGTCTCTTGATCTGCCTGAACATGACGCCCCCGGGGATCGCCGCCTATCCTGCCGCCTGCTCTTCGCTGAGATTCTGTCTGATCGCAGCGATCGCCACGTCCGCCTTATCGCCATCCGGTCCGCCGGCCTGCGCCATATCGGGGCGCCCGCCGCCGCCCTTTCCCCCCAATTGCTGCGCGCCCAAACGCACAAGCTCAACCGCATCAAAACGATCGGTCAGATCGTCGGTTACCCCGACCGCGATCCCCGCCTTACCCTCATTCACCGCAATAAATACCGCAACGCCCGAACCCAGGCTTTGCTTGGCCGCATCAATCAGCCCGCGCAGCTCCTTTGCCGGCACATCGTTCAGAATGCGGGCAACAAAACCGGTATCACCAATCCGTTCAGCAGCCGGTTCGGATGAACCACCCGCCTGTGCCGGCCCACCGGCCGCATCGCTCAGCGCAAGCTTTTTACGCAACTCGCCCAATTCGCGCTCAAGCTTCCTGCGCTCCGCAACCAGCGTGGCGACCCGGGCGGATAGTTCATCGGGGGCTGTCTTGAGCAGCTGGGCGGTTTCGAGGACAATGTCATCACGTTTCTCAAGGAACGCGCGCGCAACCTCACCTGTCAGTGCCTCCATCCGGCGCACCCCCGCCCCCACGGCGCTATCGCCCAGAATATGGAGCAAGGCAATATCCCCGGTGCGCGCAACATGCGTGCCACCGCAAAGCTCGGTTGAATAAGCGGCCTGACCCTGCGGATCCTGCCCCATGCTCAGCACCCGCACGGCTTCACCATATTTTTCGCCGAACAGGGCCATCGCCCCCGCATCGATTGCCTCTTCCGGACTCATAATCCGGGTCGTCACAACTGCGTTCTGCCGGATCACCGCGTTAACCTCGGCCTCGATTGCACAGCATTCCGCATCACTGAGCGGCTTGTTATGGGCAAAATCAAACCGCAGCCTGTCCGCCTCCACGAGCGACCCTTTCTGCGTCACATGATCGCCCAGCACCCGGCGCAGTGCCGCGTGCAGCAGATGCGTCGCCGAATGGTTGGCCCTGATCCGGTCCCGGCGGGCCACATCAATGCGTGCTTTCACAACATCGCCGACACGTAAATCCCCCCCCTGCAGCGTGCCGACATGAACATGTAATTCCCCCAGCAGCTTCTGGGTGTCGCGCACCTCAACTCGCGCGCCGCCCGTGCCGCTCAACTCACCGCAATCACCGACCTGCCCCCCTGACTCCGCGTAAAAGGGCGTTTGGTTGAGTAACAGCGCAACCTCCGCCCCGGCTGCCGCGGCCTGCACTTCCTGCCCGTCAATGACAATCGCGGTAACAAGCGCCTCAGCCTCGTCGGCCTCATAGCCCAGAAATTCAGACGCCCCAATCCGCTCCAATATGCTGTACCAGACCGCATCGGTCGCCGTTTCGCCAGACCCGGACCAGGCAGCCCGCGCATCCGCGCGCTGCTTTGCCATCGCCGCCTCAAACGCCTCAGTATCAACGGAAATCCCGCGATTGCGCAGTGCATCCTGTGTGAGGTCGAGCGGGAAACCATATGTATCGTAAAGCTTGAATGCCACAGCGCCCGACAGACGATCCCCCTCAGACAACTCGGACGTTTCGTCATCCAGAAGTTTCAGGCCACGGTCCAGGGTCTTGCGGAACCTGATTTCCTCAAGCTCGATCGTTTCCTCGATCAGCGCCTGGGCCTGCCGCAATTCGCCATAATGCGCGCCCATCTGGGCGACCAATGCGTTGGTAAGCTGCCCCAAAACCGGCTCATGCGCCCCCAGCATTTCCGCATGTCGCATGGCGCGGCGCATAATCCGCCGCAGAACGTAGCCGCGTCCCTCATTTGACGGCAGCACCCCGTCAGCAATCAGAAAACCGCTTGACCGCAGATGATCCGCAATGACGCGATAGCTTGCGATATTTTCGGCGGTGGGTGCCGTACCGATTGCATCCTGCGCCGCCGCAACAAGTGCGGACAACAAATCCGTCTCAAATACATTATGCACGCCCTGCAAAACGGCGCCGATCCGCTCAAGCCCCATGCCCGTGTCGATTGAGGGCTTGGGCAAGGCGATCCGCGAACCGTCTGCCATCTGCTCATATTGCATGAATACGAGGTTCCAGATTTCGACGAACCGGTCGCCATCCTCCTCAGGGCTGCCGGGCGGGCCGCCGGGCACATCGTCCCCATGATCGTAGAAAATTTCCGAACAGGGACCGCATGGCCCGGTATCGCCCATCGACCAGAAATTATCCGAGGTGCCGATCCGGATAATCCGCTGCTCAGGCAAATCCGTTATACGCCGCCACAGATCAAAGGCTTCCTCGTCTTCCGCGTAAACGGTCACGCAAAGCCTTGAGGACGATAGCCCAAGCTCGCGCGTGACGAGCCGCCAGGCAAAATCGATTGCCGCTTCCTTGAAATAATCTCCGAAGGAGAAATTGCCGAGCATTTCAAAGAATGTCAGATGCCGGGCGGTATAGCCGACATTATCCAGATCGTTATGCTTGCCCCCCGCACGCACGCATTTCTGCGATGAGGCGGCGCGCTGATAGGACCGCTGTTCCTGCCCGGTGAACAGATTCTTGAACTGCACCATCCCCGCATTGGTGAACATCAATGTGGGATCGTTGCGCGGAACAAGCGGCGCAGCAGGCACAATCTCATGGCCCTGTGCCGCAAAGAAATCCAGGAATGTGGCGCGGATATCACTCAGGTTTGACATGAAAGCCTTTACTGCCTGCGGCCTTCAGCGGCCATGAACGGATGCGGCGTTTTTACCTCCGCCCCCGTTCCCTGTCCAGCAACAGCGCGCCCGCACGGCCAGACCGGCCCCGTCCGGGCCCGACTGTCAGGCCGACGCTTCGCCAACTTCGTCCTTCTTGGAATCGTCGTCGCTGAGCGAGCCGGTCAATGCATGATCAGAAATCAGCCCCGCATTACGACGGATTGCCAACTCAATCTCATCCGCAATATCGGGGTTTTCAAGCAGGAAACGCCGGGCATTCTCACGCCCCTGCCCGATACGCTGACCACTATAGGAAAACCAGGAACCCGCCTTCTCCACCACATTGCCGGTGACCCCAAGATCAAGCAATTCGCCCATCTTGGAAATTCCCTCACCATACAGGATATCGAACTCAACCTGCTTGAAGGGCGGTGCGACCTTGTTCTTGACGACTTTCACCCGCGTCTGATTGCCGATGACCTCATCACGGTCCTTCAACGCCCCGATCCGCCGGATATCGAGCCGGACCGATGAGTAGAATTTCAGGGCATTGCCGCCGCTGGTCGTTTCCGGGCTGCCGAACATGACGCCAATCTTCATACGGATCTGATTGATGAAAATCACCATGCAGTTTGAGCGGGAGATGGAAGCCGTCAGCTTGCGCAATGCCTGGCTCATCAGCCGTGCCTGCAAACCGACATGGGAATCCCCCATTTCCCCCTCAAGCTCGGCCCGCGGAGTCAGTGCGGCGACCGAGTCGATAACCACCACATCAACTGCCCCTGAACGGACAAGGGTATCGGCGATTTCCAGCGCCTGCTCCCCCGTATCGGGCTGCGAAATCAGCAATTCGTCAAGATTGACTCCCAGCTTGCGGGCATAACCCGGATCAATCGCATGTTCAGCATCAACGAATGCGCAGACACCCCCCTGCTTCTGCGCCTCCGCCACAACATGCAGTGTCAGCGTTGTCTTGCCCGAGGATTCAGGCCCGTAAATTTCCACAATCCGGCCCCGCGGCAAGCCGCCAATCCCCAATGCAATATCAAGCCCGAGCGAGCCTGTTGATATGGCGGCGATCTGCTCAACAGTGCCGCCCTGACCAAGCTTCATTACCGAGCCCTTGCCGAACGCCCGCTCAATCTGACCCAGGGCCGCTTCCAGCGCCTTTTGCTTATCCATTCCGCCCTCACCAACCACACGCAGCGACGAATTTGCCATTTCAGCTATCCTTTCATATTTCACATGCATCTGACAGGTGCAATTGCCCTGCCCAGCAAAGGCGCGATGGCGACCAACCGGCCATGCCCTCCGAAATGAAGCATCTTGTACTTATTTTGTTCTCAATTATGCCATGCGTGTCAAGTCTTTTTAAAATAAAGAGATTTCAAGTTTGTTTTCAGTATGTTCCAGGTCGGCATAATATAGCCGCCGCCACCGCACCGGCAGCAGTCATGTTACCGGGGTCAGCGTTTAATCTGGCCGTCGATCATTTTCCGCAACCGCGGCGAAAATGGTGGCCGGGTCATTCGCGCAAGATCGAATCGCCTGCCTTGCGCGAATACAGCCTTTGCATGGCTGAACTGCCGAAACCCGTCATAACCGTGATAGGCCCCCATACCGCTTGGCCCGACGCCGCCAAAAGGCAGATCTTCCTGCGCGCAATGCATCAATACATCATTCACTGACACACCGCCCGAGGTTGTGCTGCCCAAAACACGGTCCTGTTCAGCACCATCTTCACCGAAATAGTAAAGCCCAAGGGGACGTGGCCGCCCGTTAATATAGTCAATCGCCTCGCCAACATCGCCATAGCTTTTCACAGGCAGCAGCGGGCCAAAAATTTCCTCCTGCATGATTGCCATGTCGTCGGTGACATCAAGCACCAGTGTCGGCGGCATCTTGTGATGCGGCTGTTGTGTGAAATCTTCCCCCGCGGGGTTGATCTCGACAAGCTGCGCCCCCTTTTCCGCAGCATCGCTCAGATAGGATTGCAGGCGGTCATAATGACGCTGATTGATCACCGAGGTGTAGTCAGGATTATCTTTCAACGTCGGATACATTGCCGCAACGGCCTGCCGGGAAGCGGCAACGAACTCATCACGCCGGCCCTGCGGTACAAGAACATAGTCGGGCGCGAGGCAAATCTGCCCGGCATTCAACATCTTTCCGTTCATGATGCGGTCGGCACTTTGCTGCATATTCGCAGACTGCCCGAGGATGACGGGCGATTTCCCGCCAAGTTCGAGTGTCAACGGCACCAGATTGTCGGCCGCCGCACGCATCACATGCCGCGCAACCGTTGTTGCGCCGGTGAACAGCAGATGATCGAATGGCAGGGCGCTGAACGCGGTACCGACTTCCGGCCCGCCGGTGAATACCGCAACCTCTTCCTCGTCAAAAGCGTCAGCAAACATTTCCGCCATCAATGCGGATGTCCGCGGCGTGAATTCCGATGGCTTGATCATGGCGCGGTTGCCCGCGGCGAACACACCCGCCAGCGGTGTAAATGTCAGCTGCACGGGGAAATTCCAGGGGCTGATAATCCCGACCGTGCCGAGTGGCTGGAACATGATCCGGGACCGTGCACCGGAGAGGTTGAGCGGAAACATCGTTTTCCGCCGCTCAGGCCGCATCCATCTGCGCAGGTTTTTCTTCGCCTGTTTCAATCCGCCCAAACAGCCATATACATCGGTAATCAGGCTTTGGTCGGGACTGCGATGTCCGAAATCTTCCCGCAAAGCCTCGCAAATCTGCTGCTTGTAATCGACAAGCAAACCGATCGTCCGGTCAATACGATCGATACGGGCCTCCGCCGATGGGGCACCATCGCGTCTATGGGCATGCTGCTGCCGTTCCAGAACTTTCCCCATACGCACATCAAGTGATTCCGACATCGACTTCCTCCATTCCCGAACATATCAGGTTTGTTATTTGTTGTTTTTTCTATACTCCGACACCCTCAAGCAATACTTTCAGAAATCCGAAAACACATAAAACAAAATAGAAAAAACCGATAATATACAGATTGTTATTCGTTACAAGCATATGACATTTTCTCTTCAGGTAACTTCTCCACACCGCCGTCACCCTTCACAGATTAACAGCTAATTAGGAGTTTTCTATTAGAACCTTTCATGGGGACAGGATGTAAATGCAGGCTATCGGATATTCGTTTGAAAATAGCCGCCGAACTGCACTAGGGGTGCTGAGATGCTTGCTGAGAATACTGGCGATTTCGGCCAGGCAGCCATGGATCTGATGGAGCGATTTGACGTCCCGGCAACGCCGAACAATTATCAGGTTTGGTATAGCTACGCCGCGAACGACAATCCGGCTCTTAAGAAAACAATGGATATTCTGATTGCCGATGGCCGTAGATTTACCGATGCCTGGTGCGATGATCTTTATTTTCAGTTTTTTGGGAAAGCCGATGATACGGCCCTTGTCGCTGCATTGGCGGAGAATGTCGAAGAGTCCATCGCCGGGACAATTGCCCAGATTCTTGAAGCAAGCGAAGATACCAACCAGTTCGGCAATGCGCTGAGTGAAGTCAAAGACAAGCTCGATTCACTCAATGAAGCCAAGGGTGAAACAAAAGCCCTCATTGCAGCTTTGCTGACCGCCACACAGCGCATGGAACAGCGGACCGTGAAGCTTGAGCGCCAACTCAATCAATCCAGTCATCAGATTCAGGACCTGCGTAACGATCTGGAGTCCGTCCGTACAGAGGCCCTGACCGATCCGCTGACGGGTATCGGTAACCGCAAGGCATTTGATAATTACCTGCGTGAAAATGCCATGAATGCGATGGAAGACGGCACCGATATGTGCCTGATCATGTGCGACATCGATCATTTCAAGAAGATTAATGACCAATGGGGTCACCAAATTGGCGACAAAGTGCTCGAACTTGTGTCGCAATGCCTGACCGAAACCTCGGACAATCGGGCGATTTGCTGCCGCTACGGGGGTGAAGAATTTGCAATTGTCGTCCCCGGGCAGCAACTTGACCGCGCTTGCGATCTGGCCAATCTGCTGCGTCTGGCATTATCGGAAAAACGTGTTATGAACCGCGCTTCCGGCACGACGGTGGGTACGGTGACAATGTCGTTTGGGGTTGCGCAATTTATGTTCGGCGAACCCTTGCCAAGCCTGATCGAGCGCGCTGACACCGCCTTGTATGCAGCCAAGCATGGCGGGCGAAATTGCGTGAGGACCGAAGCAGATCTTCCTGATACGGGAGGCGAGCAAGCCGCAGTTGCCGGCTGACAATTTCCGCAATCAGCCATCATACCGCAAGCATCTTCGCCGATAGTGATGAAGCCATGCCCTGTAATAGGCTATACTCAGTAATAGGCTATACTCATCACCATACCCACCAAGGACTATCCGGGCGGAGGAGATATCATGCAGTTTGAACAGATCCAATTCGATTGCAATGAAGGTGTCGCCCGCGTCGCTTTCAATCTGCCTGACAGTCTGAATTCCCTGACCCGGCAGATGCTTGCTGAATTTGATACGGTTCTTGATCTGTGCAGCCGCGAGGACAGCGGCATTCGCTGCCTGCTTGTGACCGGCAATGGCCGCGCCTTTTCTGCGGGTATGAATTTGGCCGATCCTGGCGGCCCGGAACTTGACCTGCCCGATGGCGGGCAAATTCTCGAGACGGTGATTTCCCCGATAATGTTGCGGATGCGCGCGCTTGATGTGCCGATTGTGACCGCACTTAATGGCCTTGTTGTCGGTGTGTCGGTTGGCCTTGCATTGATGGGGGATATCATTCTTGCAGCACGCTCCACCTATATTCTGCAGCCTTTTGCAAATGTGGGCCTTATCCCCGATGGCGCGCTGACCTATCTGATGCCGCGGCTTGTGGGAAAAGCACGCGCATTTGAGCTTGCTTATTTCTGCGACAGGTTGCCAGCGGAGACAGCACTGGAATGGGGGCTGATCAATGCGGTGCATGATGATGATGCGTTGCCTGATGCCGCCATGAGCGTGGCACGAAAACTTGCGAACGGGCCCACACGGCTATACGGGATGACACGCCGCGCCATCTGGCAAGGCTATGACAATAATTTCAACGACCAGCTCTGGCTTGAGCGCAACACCCAGCGCGACGCCACCCGCACCAAAGATTCCCGTGAAGCCATGCGCGCCTTCTTCCAGAAACGCAGCCCCGACTTCACAGGTAACTGAAGAGGCCCGGTATGCAATGGCGAAACAGCAGGACGCGTTATGGCCTGCCCGCGCAGGCATTTCACTGGGGGATCGTGCTGCTGCTGATGATCCTGTTTCCGCTTGGCTGGTACATGACAGACCTGCCGCTTGGGCTTGAGAAATTCGAGGCCTATCAGTTGCACAAATCGCTGGGGCTGATTGTCTTTGCAGTCCTGCTGCTTCGCCTGCTGTGGCGTTGGCGTAATCCGCCCCCGCCCCTGCCAACCGAGTTGCCACCCTTGGTGCGGCTGGCAGCAAAATTCACGCATTTTGCGCTCTATGGCATGGTGTTCGCACAAATCGGCCTTGGTATCGCCTTGAGCTTCAAGGCCAATGCACCGATTGGCTTTTTCAAGCTGTTCAGCTTGCCCAATCCCCTGACCCCCGACAAGCAGGCAGCCGAATGGCTGAGCACGGCCCATAGCTGGACCGGTAACGCAATCGTGAGCCTGATCGCATTGCATGCGGGGGCCGCGCTTTGGCACCATTTCGTGCGGCGCGACGATATTTTGCGCCGTATGCTGCCGATATCTGCAGACAATCCGGACAAGCACTAACCGTAAGCCAGACAGGGACACATGCTCCGCACAGATCAGAATCCCCAATTTGCGTCGGGTCGGACCGCAGGATTTCCGATAATGGTTGTCTGTGCACTGCTGTTTATTGCCCCTTTTTCGGCCTATGCCGATGCAGCGAACTGGCGCATACTTCCCGAAAGTGCGCTGACATTCCGTTTCACCCAGTCGGGAAGCGAGCTTGAGGGGCGGTTTGAGCGCTTCAGCGCGGCGATAGAACTGGACCCCGCCGCACCTGAAAACGGCACAATCAGCGCGATCATCGATACAACCAGCATCAATACCGAAAACGCCAACCGCGATACGCTGCTGCAATCACCTGAGCTGTTCGATACCGGTCGCTGGCCGCAGGCGACATTCACAGCGGAAGAGATTTCCCGCCAGCCCGATGGCAGCTATGCGGCAAAAGCCACTTTGACGATCCGCGATGTAAGCCGGCCGGTCACCTTGCCCTTCACCCTCGATATCACAGGAAACCAGGCAGTTGCGGAAGGGGCGCTTACCATTCTGCGCAGCGATTTCGGTATCGGTCAGGGGCAATGGGCCGGCACCGATATTGTCGCCGACCCGGTCGCCATTCATATTCTTATCCATGCGACCCGGGGGTCTTAATTCACACTTGGAACCAAAATTCGCACTTAGAACCAAAAACCAGGAACCATGAAAAGGAACAGCATCATGCGACTTTCTGAATTTCCGCGAAAAGCGGTACGCGTCTTCGCCCTGATGGCAATTGGTCTTGCCACATATCTGACATCTGCGGCCCAGGCCGCGCCGGAACGGTTTGTGTTCGACGATACCCATACAGATATTCTGTTCGCGGTCTCGCATCTTGGCTTTTCCAAAACCTATGGTCGCTTCAACCGTTCGGAGGGGCTTATCACTCTGGATGCGTCCAATCCCGAAAACAGCTCTGTCGAGGTGACGATTGATGCAAGCAGCATCGACTCCAATCTGGAAAAACGCGATGACCATCTGCGCGGCAGTGATTTTTTCAATGTCGCAGCGCATCCGACAATCACCTACAAGAGCACCGAAATCTCCCAGACCGGTGAGAACACAGCCATGGTGACTGGCGATCTGACCATGCTCGGGGTGACAAAACCCGTAACCCTTGATGTCACGCTGAACAAGGCAGGGCCAAGCCCGGCCGCACCTGACAAGACCGTGGCCGGTTTTTCAGCAACCGCAACTTTGAAGCGATCCGATTTCGGCATGACTTACGGGCTGCCGGTACTGGGGGATAAAGTCGAGATGATTTTTGAGATCGAGGCCTTCAAACAACCCTGATTTACTACGCACGAAACGGGTCAACCGCGCCGCTTTTCAGACCTTTTGGGTTTTTTTCGCGCGGCGGCGCGGCGCGCGGCGGCAAAGGCCCCCTCAGTCCACCGGATCAGCGCATCGGGGTCATCGAAGATCTCATCTGGCGCAAGATAAAAGGACATGGCGATCTGGCGACCGTCACCGCGTTCAAAAATAAAGGGAGGCTGATCGGCCGCCTCGAATGCGGGGCGATTTTCTTCATCAACCTTGAGATAGATCTGCTCATCCGCAATGAGCCCCATCATTACCCCCTGGTGATATATGCCGCCACCGCCAAACATGGCGCGCACACTGACTTCGCCGAATGGCGCGAACAGATCGGCAACGAACAGCTTATAAGCGGGACTGACACGCACGCGCTGTCGCCAATCCGCTTACACGCTCACGCGGTTTCCACTCGGAAGGATTCACCGCAACCGCAGGTATCCACCGCATTCGGGTTACTGAAGACAAAACCCGATTCAAACCGGTCTGTCCTGTAATCCATTTCGGTCCCGATCAGGAACAATACCGCCTTCGCCTCGATCAGGATGGTCACACCCTTATCTTCCACGACCTCATCCAGCGGGTCGATCTCGGTTGCATATTCCATCCCATAGGAAAGCCCGGCACAGCCTGTATTCTTCACGCTAAGCTTCACGCCCGCAACCGGCTTGTCCGAGCGCGCGATAATTTCCTTGACCCGCGCCGCGGCCCGGTCCGTCAAGGTAATGGCTTTAGGGCGTTCACGCCGCGTCGGTGAGGTTGCGCTATCGATGATGTCCATAACCGTCTCCTTGCTTGCGCCCCTTAAAACATATCGAGTGCGACACGCGCCTCGTCCGACATGCGTGACGGATCCCAGGGCGGATCGAACGTCATGCGCACATTCACATCGCGCACCCCATCCACCGTGCGGACCGCATCCTGCACCCAGCCGGGCATATCGGCCGCCACAGGGCAGCCCGGCGCGGTCACCGTCATCTCGACCTCAACCGTGCCCGCCTCGTCGATATCAAGCTTGTAGATCAGCCCAAGCTCATAGATATCGACCGGGATTTCCGGATCGAAGACAGTCTTGATCGCCGCCACAATCGGATCATGCAGCTTGTAAGGGTCTACCTTATCCGGCGACATATTCTCCGCCGCCTCGTCAGCGGGCGGCATGCTGTTCTGTAAATCCATGTCCTTTTCCGATCCGCTCATCATGTAAAAAGTTTACGACAATCTTCAAGCGCGCGTGCAAATATCTCGATCTCGTCACGCGTATTATAAAGCGCGAAAGAAGCACGTGCCGTTGCCGTGACGCCCAGATGGTCCATCAATGGTTCTGCGCAATGCTGCCCGGAGCGTACGGCCACCCCTGACCGGTCGATCACGGTTGCCACATCATGGGGATGAATCCCCTCAAGCCCGAAAGCAATGATTGCCCCTTTTTCGCGCGCCTGCCCATAGATCCGCAGACTGTTGATTTCCGACAGCCGCGCGGTGGCATAGTCAAGCAGGTCCTGCTCATGCGCCAGGATCTGCGGCCGGCCCAGCGCCTCAACATACTCGATCGCGGCAGCAAGCCCAACCGCCTGGACGATAGGCATCGTACCCGCCTCGAACCTGTAGGGCGGATCGGCATAGCTGATCTTGTCGCGGGTGACCTGCATGATCATCTCGCCACCGCCCAGAAATGGCGACATATCCGCAAGCAGTTCCGCCTTGCCATAAAGCGCGCCAATCCCGGTGGGCCCATAAACCTTGTGGCCGGTAAAGGCGTAAAAATCGCAATCAAGGTCCTGCACATCCACAGACAGATGCGGCGCTGCCTGACTGCCATCGATCAGCACAGGAACCCCCTGTGCATGGGCCAGACG
This sequence comes from uncultured Alphaproteobacteria bacterium, assembly GCA_947258435.1. Classification (GTDB taxonomy): domain Bacteria; phylum Pseudomonadota; class Alphaproteobacteria; order UBA11222; family UBA11222; genus CALAQW01. The sequence goes on along the minus strand of CAMYID010000013.1, from coordinate 93,279 downwards.
TACGATTTCCCTGACCGGTGTGACGGTACCAAGCACATTCGAGACATGGGTAAGCGCGACCAGTTTTGTCCGCTCGCTCAACAGTTCCTCAAAGGCGTCAAGCTGCAATTCCCCCTGCCCATCGACCGGCACCCATTTCAGCACGGCGCCTTTTTCCTCGCGCAGGAAATGCCAGGGTACGATATTCGAATGATGTTCCATCACCGAAAGGATGATTTCATCGCCCGGCTCGATCCGCGGGCGCAGATAACTTGTCGCCACCAGATTAAGCGCGGCGGTTGCGTTGCTTGTGAAAATAATCTCCGACGCATCGCCTGCGTTGAGGAAACGACGCACCGTCTCCCGCGCACCTTCATATTTATCGGTCGCAAGCGTGCTCAGATGATGCGCCCCGCGGTGAATATTCGCATAGCTTGTGGCATACATCTGCTGCACCGCATCGAGCACCGCTTGCGGTTTCTGCGCTGAAGCCGCATTGTCAAGATAGACCAGCGGTTTGTCATGCACCCGGGTATCGAGGATCGGGAAATCCTTCCGTACCCGTTCAACATCAAAGGCCGGACTTGTGCCTTGCAGGGTTTCGGCTACGCCACGCTCACTCATCATTCACCTGTACCATTTTCCGCAAGCCACATTTCCATCCGCGCACGCAAACCGTCGCGCAACTGACCGGCTCCGTCCTGCGGTAAAGTTACCGCCGAAAGGTTATCGAGAACTTCTGAAACGAATGCTTCTATCAGCAGGGCGCGGGCCTGCGCTTGCGGAATGCCGCGCGCGCGCAGATAAAACAGTGCATCCGGATCAAGATTGCCGGTCGATGCGCCATGGGCGCATTTCACGTCATCGGCAAAAATCTCAAGCTCGGGCTTTGCATCCTGCTCGGCCCGGGGGGACAAAAGCAGCGCCTTGATCGATTGTTGCGCATCGGTGCGTTGGGCGGGTTTTTCCACCGTGATGCAACCCTGAAAGGTGCCGCGCGCGCGATCGTCAAGCACGCCACGGAAGTTCTGCGCGCTCACGCATTCGGGTGCCGCATGCTGAAGCTGCGTGACCGTATCGGCCTGCTGCATCCCGCCTAACAGATAAGCGCCGTGATAGCCGCATTCCGCCTCTGCCCCGTCAAAGCGGATGAAGCCGCTATTGCGCGACAGGCGCGCACCGGTGCTCAGCGTGAAACTCTCATAACCCGCCTGCGCGGCAAGCGCTGCGCGCAGATCGCGGAAATGGAAACTGCTCTTGGCTTCGTCCTGCAGCCGATAGTGGTCAAGCCGCGCCCCGTCAGCCAGGCTGACTGTGGCAAGCTGACTGGCGAAATAGGCCGCGTCCGTCACCCCGTCATGGGTTTCGAACAATGTCGCGCGCGCGCCCTGCCCCAGTTCCACCTTCACCTGCGTCTGCATGTGGCAGCCACCATCCATATTCACAAACTGAAGATGGACCGGCCGCGAAAGCGCCACACCCGGCGCCACCCGGACAAGCGCCCCGTCGGTCGCGCCCGCCTGATTGAGCAGACTGAAACCTGTGTCCGGGCCGAACGGGTCGCATTGTTCCCCCGCCGCCGCAAGCGAGCCAAGCAGCACGCCTTCCGGCAGACCGGATGTGTCGGACAGATCCTCGCGGAAATAGCCATTGACGAACACCAGCCGGTGGCCGCGCGCAACTGCAAACGGATCAGACAACAACTCAGGCGGCACCTTGCCCGTGTTTTTCGGCGCGACCGTGGTGAATTCACCTGAACGCAGCGGATTGAGGTCGGTCCAGCGCCATCCCTCGCGCCGACGGTCCGGCAATCCCAGATCTGCAAACGCCGTCAAGGCCGCCGCCCGCGCAGCGCCGCCCGCCGCGGCCCTGTCAGCCAGCGCGTCAACCCAGGCCTGCTCAGCCATGCCCGGCCCGTTCATCACGTCCCTGTTCATGTCTCGATCAGCCATACCGCATCCCCGCTCATGCTGCCGGAACCTTGGCCAGGTCGCCATAGCCAAGCTGATCAAGCTCGCGCGCCAGCTCCGCGCCACCAGAACGGACAATCCGCCCTTTCGCCAGCACATGCACGAAATCAGGCACGATATAGTCCAGAAGCCGCTGATAATGGGTGATCACGATCATCGCCCGGTCCGGCGCGCGCAGGGCTGTAACCCCTTCACCCACCAGCTTGAGCGCATCGACATCAAGCCCGGAATCGGTCTCATCAAGAATGGCGAGCTTTGGCTGCAGCACAGCCATCTGCAGGATTTCATTGCGCTTTTTTTCGCCACCCGAAAAGCCGACATTGATCGAGCGTTTCAGCATATCGGCCCCGATATTGAGCTTTTTTGCCTCCCCCTGCACAAGGGTCATGACCCCACGCGCATCAAGCTCTTCCTCGCCACGCAGCTTGCGCTGGGCATTGATCGCGGTCTTGAGAAAGCTCATCGCGGCGACGCCGGGGATTTCCACCGGATACTGAAAGCCAAGGAAGATGCCCTTCGCGGCCCGCTCCTCCGGCTCAAGCGCGGCAAGATCTTCCCCGAAATAGCTTATACTGCCAGCGGTGATCTCATAGCCGGGCCGGCCGGACAGCACATTCGACAGGGTGCTCTTGCCCGCGCCATTGGGGCCCATGATCGCATGCACTTCGCCGGCGCCGACCTCAAGGTTGATGCCGCGCAGGATTTCCGTACCCTCGGCGGTAACGTGCAGATTTTCGATTTTCAGCATAACTTCAGACATAGGATTTCAACACATTCGACTTTTGCTCTTCGGCTATCCGACGCTGCCTTCGAGGCTGACACCGACAAGTTTCTGCGCCTCGACAGCAAATTCCATGGGCAGTTTCTGCAATACTTCCTTGCAGAAACCATTCACAAGCAGCGCCACTGCCGCTTCCGCATCGAGCCCGCGCTGCCGGCAGTAGAAAAGCTGTTCCTCACTGAGTTTGGAGGTGGTCGCCTCATGCTCGATCTGGGCGGAGGGGTTCTTCACTTCGATATAGGGCACGGTGTGGGCACCGCATTCATCGCCGATCAGCAGCGAGTCACACTGGGTATGGTTACGCGCGCCCTCTGCCTTGGGGTGAACGCTCACCAGCCCGCGGTAGGTCGACTGGCTGTGTCCCGCTGAAATTCCCTTGGCGATGATCCGGCTTTTTGTATTGCGTCCCAGATGGATCATCTTGGTCCCGGTATCGGCCTGCTGACGGTTATTGGTGATAGCAATGGAGAAAAATTCCCCCACCGAATTATCGCCCTGCAGGATACAGCTTGGATATTTCCAGGTGACGGCCGAGCCGGTTTCAACCTGCGTCCAGGAAATCTTCGAATTGCGCCCCCGGCATGCACCGCGTTTGGTCACGAAGTTATAGATACCGCCACGCCCTTCCTTGTCGCCCGGATACCAGTTCTGCACCGTGGAATACTTGATCTCCGCGTCATCGAGCACGACAAGTTCGACAACCGCCGCATGCAGCTGGTTTTCATCGCGCATGGGCGCGGTACAACCTTCCAGATAGCTGACATATGAGCCTTTATCGGCAATGATCAGGGTACGCTCGAACTGGCCGGTATGCTGCGCATTGATGCGGAAATAGGTCGATAGCTCCATCGGGCAACGCACCCCTTCGGGCACATAGACAAAGGTGCCGTCGCTGAACACCGCGGAATTGAGCGTAGCGTGAAAATTATCTGAATAGGGCACCACACTACCCAGATATTTGCGCACAAGCTCGGGATGTTCCTGCACCGCCTCGGAGATCGAGCAGAAGATCACCCCGACCTCTTCCAGCTTGTCCTTGAAGGTGGTCACCACCGACACGCTGTCGAACACCGCATCGACCGCAACCCCGGCCAGCATCGCCTGCTCCGCCAACGGAATGCCAAGCTTTTCATAAGTTTCAAGCAATTCAGGGTCGACCTCATCCAGGCTTTTGGGACGGTCGTCATACCCCTTCGGGGCCGCATAGTAATAGGCATCCTGATAGTCGATCTGCGGAAAATCGACCTTTGCCCATTGCGGTTCCTCCATCTCGCACCAGCGCCGATAGGCGCGCAACCGCCAGTCAAGCATCCATTCAGGCTCATTCTTCCTGGCGGAAATATAACGGACAATATCCTCGTTCAGACCTTTTGGCGCGAACTCCGATTCAATCTCGGTAACAAATCCATGTTTATAGGATTCGCCAAGCGCCTCGGCCTTTTCGATCGTATCCTGTGACGCAGCCATTACCTACTCCAACCTCTTCAAGTTCAGCCGCCTACGCCTAGCCTGCCTTCTTCAGCGTATCGGGCGCGGCAATAGCCGCCCATGCGGCAAGAAATGCTTCGATATCGGCCGGCACGGTTTGCCAGCCCAAACTCACCCGCAATGCACATTCGGCAATTTCGGGTGCAATGCCCATCGCGCTCAGCACATGCGAGCGCGCAACCTTGCCCGAGGCGCAGGCCGACCCGGCACTGACCGCGATCCCTGACAGATCAAGCCGCATAAGCTGCAACTCGCTGCGCAGGCCCGGGACAGCGAAATTCGCGGTATTGGGCAACCGCGCGACCGTCTGCCCGAAAAACACCGCATCGGGCGCAAGCCGGGCAATGGCGCGTTCAAGCCTGTTGCGCAGATCGGCAAGCGCTGTCACCTGCGCAAGCTCGCGCTGAGCTGCAATTGCGGCTGCGCCGAACCCGACGATGCCAGGCATATTCTCCGTCCCGCCGCGCAGGCCGCGTTCCTGCCCACCGCCGCGCTGGATGGCGCGAAGCGGTACATTGTTGCGTACAACAAGCGCACCCACCCCTTGCGGGCCACCCAGCTTGTGGGCCGACAGGCTTAACATATCCGCCCCCAGCGCCACGATATCGACAGGGGTCTTGCCGACCGCCTGCACCGCATCGCAATGCAGATACGCACCATGGGCATGGGTCAGCCGGGCAATTTCGGAAACCGGCTGAATGACGCCGGTCTCATTATTGGCGAGCATGACCGATACAAGCCCGATCTCACTGCCCCGGTCATCCGCGAGCATCCGCTCAAAAGCGGCAAGATCGACAAGGCCATTCCCGCCGACCGGTATCCGGCGACACCCCTCAGGGGCCGCATGCAGCACCGCATCATGTTCAATAGCGGATACCGCAATCTGACCGGGCTGGCAGAGGGCGGGCAATCCACCCAGGGCGAGATAATTCGCCTCCGTCCCGCCGCTTGTGAAATAGATCTCGCTTGCCGCCGCATTGACGAGCTGCGCCACCTCAACGCGGGCGCGCTCAACCCGCGCGCGCACTGCCCGGCCCGGCCCGTGCACACTTGACGGGTTGCCGACCACCCGCAACGCGTCCGCCATCGCCTCAATCGCTTCGGGGCGCAGAGGGGCGGTCGCGTTATAGTCGAGATAAACCACGCTCACAGCAGCTTGTCCGTATCACTCACCCGCCGCCACGCTGACAGGCTCCCGTTCATCGAAGGACCAGGCCTCCCCGACCGGCGTTCGCATCCGCGCGGCCTCCGTCACCAATGCGCCGCTCTTGCCAAGCACCTTGCGGTGCACCACATCGGCAAGCGTTACCGAGCTTAGAAAGATATGAATGTGATGGCCAAGCTCTTCCCACAAATCATGGGTGATGCAACGCCCGTTACCCTTGGTGCACCCTTTCGAGGACCCTACCTCGCAGCGCGTGGTCTTGATCGGCTCATCAACAGCAAGGATAATGTCGGAAATGCGCGTTTCCGACATCGGGCTTGCAAGCTGATAACCGCCGCCCGGCCCGCGCACGCTTGTTACGATGCCGCCCTTGCGCAGTTTGGAGAACAGCTGCTCCAGATAAGATAACGAGATTTCCTGCCGTTCCGCGATATCTGCCAGCGCGACCGGATGATCGGTGGCTGCGCGCGCAAGATCAGCCATCGCCATTACTGCATATCTGCCACGTGTGCTTAATTTCACAGCAATCTTCCCATTCTTTCAAATCGCCGCCGCGCCGCATTGCGCCCGCAACAGCCAGTAACCGATTGCAACAGCCAGATTGCAAAGACCAGGGCGCAAGGCCCCGATTGCAACAACCGGTTAGTAATTCTTTCCAAATCCGCCGCTTGTCATGCTATGACACGGGCGAAATACGCGCCCACGCGCGAAATTGAAACAGGCACTCTAGACACCTAAGTAAAATAGTCAAGTTTTGGCAAAAGTGAACCCCTACGCCAGCAATACGATATCCCTTAGGTACAGAAGCGCGCGCCGCCATGGCCTCCAACCGGCCGGATTCAGCACTGTCTTCCCCGTCACATAAACCGAGAAGTGATTGAAATTATGACGGAAATATTTTTCAATGGCCCTGCCGGCCGGATCGAAGGCCGGTATCATGTTTCCCCTAAACCCGATGCGCCGATTGCCCTGGTCCTGCATCCGCACCCCGCCTATGGGGGGACCATGAACAACCCGGTAGTCAAGCAAATCACTCAGGTATTCCAGCAACATGAATTTTCGGTTTTGCGGTTCAACTTCCGTGGCGTCGGACGCAGCGTTGGCGAGTTCGATAATGGTATCGGGGAATTGTCTGATGCGGCCGCGGCGCTTGACTGGTTACAGCAATTTAACGAGAACGCCCCGCAATGCTGGATTGCAGGTTTTTCATTTGGTGCGTGGATTTCCATGCAGCTTCTGATGCGTCGGCCCGAAATTTCCGGTTTCATCACAATTTCGCCGCCCGCGAATATGTATGATTTCGCCTTCCTTGCGCCATGTCCCGCATCGGGCACCATCATCCACGGCACGAATGATCAGGTAGTCGGGCAGGAACCGATTGAAAAACTGGTTCAGAAGCTGTCGGCGCAAAAAAATATCCTTGTCGATTATACGAAGATCAAAGGCGCCAATCACTTCTATGACAAGCATCTTGATCAGCTTTCGGAGCATGTCAGCAGCTATCTGAGCGAACAGATGCAGATTGTGGACGCAGCCAAATCCGCCTGACCGGCGCTGACGACTGTGCTGACGATCAGGCCTCCTGCGGGGCGGGGCAACACACCCCGCCTGTCTGCGGGGCGCTGACGCCGGTCGTTTCAGGCAGGCTGAGCGGCAGTCCCAATAGCGACCGGGCGGCGAGATACGCGAAAGCTTCAGCTTCCAGTGCATCGCCACGCCACCCCTTTTCCTCAACAGGCAGAACAGGCGCCGAAAGCGCCCGCGCCAGCATCGCCATAAGCACCGGATTGTGCCTGCCGCCGCCGCACACCATCCAGTGTCGGGGCACGGCTGGCAGAAACCGGGCAGCCTTCACTACGGTCCGGGCGGTGAACGCCGTTAGTGTCGCCGCGCCGTCATCGGGCGCACAGCGCCCCAGCGCTCCGGAATCGAAGTCATGCCGATCCAATGATTTGGGCGGGGGCAAATCGAACCAGGGATCGGCAAGCATCCGCGCGAGCGCCGTGCGATCAACCTGCCCGCGTGCGGCATGCCGCCCGTCACGGTCGCAGGATTCGCCAAAGTGACGCATACACCAATCATCGAGCAACCCGTTGCCGGGGCCTGTATCGAAGGCAAGGATTTGCCCGTCCTCCGCCGGATCGATCCAGGTCAGATTACCGACACCGCCAAGATTGAGAAATGCGAGCGGTACCGAGATGTTGCCCGAAAGCGCCAGCGCGCGATGATATAGCGGTGCCAGCGGCGCGCCCTGCCCGCCTGCGGCGACATCCGCGCTGCGGAAATCGCAAATCACATCAATTCCGGTTTGCCTGGCCAAAAGCTCCCCATCCCCAATCTGCACGGTTATGCCGGCATCGGGTTGATGAAACAGGGTCTGACCGTGAAACCCGATCAGATCAACATCCCCCCGGCTCATCCCTGCCCGGGCGAGCAGTTGCCGCACCGCTTCGGCATGGCGCGCACTCAGGGTCCGGCCAAGCGCGGATATCGCCGCATCCCGGGGCGCATCTGCCGCAAGTATCGCTGCCCGGCGCATGGCATCGGACAGCTGCAAACGCAGATCCGGCTCATAAGGCAGGCTCAGCCAGGGGCCGTGCCATGACACGCGCGTCCCGTCTGTGCGGATCAGCGCCGCATCCACCCCATCGCCGGAGGTGCCGCTCATCATGCCGATAACCGTGAGTTCAGCCACCCTCTTCTCCGTCCTGTATCAGAAGATCACACATGCGGTCGCCGCCTGCCGTCTTTTCCCTGCCCCGCAAAGGTGTTACATCTCACCGCGCCGCGCCAGACGGCATGGTTTCCTGATTATTTCCGGCCCAGATAATGACACATACAGCGAAATCCGAGTTCCTGAAAAACTTTGTTGCACGCGGATATCTGCATCAATGCACCGATCTTGAAGCGCTCGACACGCTTGCGGGCAATGAAACGATTATTGCCTATACCGGATATGACTGTACTGCGCCCAGCCTGCATGTGGGCCACCTTATTTCCATCATGATGCTGCGCCTGCTGCAGCGTTCGGGGCACAAGCCTATCGTGCTGATCGGTGGCGGTACAACCCGGGTTGGCGATCCGACCGGCAAGGACGAATCCCGCCCGCTTCTGACCGATGCCGATATCAACGCCAATATCAGCGGCATCCGCAAGGCCTTCGAACGGTTCCTGACCTTTGGCGACGGCCCGACCGATGCAATCATGGTGAACAATGCCGACTGGCTCGACAAGCTGGAATATATTCCGTTCCTCCGCGATTTTGGCACACACTTCACAATCAACCGTATGCTGACATTTGACAGTGTCAAGCTGCGGCTGAGCCGTGAGCAGCCGATGACCTTCCTTGAATTCAACTATATGCTGCTGCAGGCCTATGACTTTGTTGAACTTAACCGGAACTACAACTGCCGCTTGCAGATGGGCGGATCGGATCAGTGGGGCAACATCATCAACGGGGTCGAGTTGGGCCGTCGCGCCGATGGCAGCCATCTGTTCGGGCTGACGACACCGCTGCTGACGCTGGCATCGGGCAAGAAGATGGGCAAATCGGAAGGCGGCGCGGTCTGGCTCAATGAGGATATGCTGTCGCCTTATGATTACTGGCAATATTGGCGCAATACCGAAGATGCCGATGTCGGTCGCTTCCTGCGCCTGTTCACAGAATTACCGCTTGCCGAGATCGAACGGCTTGAGCAACTCGGCGGGCAGGAGCTCAATGAGGCGAAGAAAATTCTCGCGACCGAGGCGACCGCACTTCTGCATGGGCGAGACGCAGCGGAAGGCGCAGCCGAGACCGCACGCCGGACTTTTGAGGAAGGCGCAAGCGCCGCCGGTCTGCCCACAATCGATATTCCGCAGGCAGAGCTTGATGAAGGCATTGCCGCCTTCGAATTGCTGCGGCGTGCGGGACTATGCGCCTCAGGCGGCGAGGCGCGGCGGCTCATCAAGAACCGGGGCGCGCGGTTAAACGATCAAGTGATCGAAACAGATACCGCAATAATCGGTGCTGACGATATTTCGACTGACGGTGTTATCAAGCTGAGCGCCGGCAAGAAACGACATATTCTCATTCACCCCGCCTGAACTGCCGCGCACGATTTTTTCTTGGGCGCCAGCCCACCTTTCTGGCAGGATTATCCGCAATAATAACAAGCTGGCAACCATTGCCGGCCAGAATGTGGGGAGGTCTTGCCATGCCCGGGCCATTGAATGGGGTAAAAATCGTCGATCTGACTGCAGTTGTTTCCGGTCCATTCGCTACCGCCATGCTTGGGGATATGGGGGCTGATGTCATCAAGGTGGAGCAGCCGGGCGGCGGCGATATTGCGCGCCGGTTTGGTGCGGTGCGTGGCGGTATTTCATCGGGTTTTGCCGTGATGAACAGAAACAAGCGGGCTGTCGCGCTTGACCTTCAGTCAAAAGATGGGGTGGACCTTTTCCTGCAACTTGTAAAAGATGCCGATCTTGTACTGCAGAATTTCCGCCCCGGCGTCGTCGACCGGCTGGGCGTCGGCTACCAGGCCTGCCAGAACATCAATCCCGATATCATCTACATATCGATCAGCGGATTTGGCGAAACCGGCCCCTATGCGGATGACAGGGTATATGATCACGTCATCCAGGCTGTGACAGGTTTTATGGGTGTACAGACGGACCCCAGAACAAAGCAGCCCGCGCCGGTGCGCAATATTGTCTGCGACAAGGTAACTTCCATGACCGTGGTGCAAGGGGCGCTTGCCGCCCTGTACGCAAAGGAAAGGGGCGCAGGCGGACAGCATGTCAGCATTACCATGGTCGATGCAGGACTTGCCTTTCTGTGGCCCGATGCGATGTCGAACCATACTTATCTTGGCGACGATGTGCCAAAGGTTCCCGATTTGGGCGATACCGCCAATGTCACCGCGACCGCGGACGGGTTTATCACATGGTACGTCACAAGCGATGACGAATATCAGGGCTTGTGCCGCGCACTTGATATGTCCGACCTCAGCAAGGATCCGCGCTTTGAAAAACTGGCCTCGCGTGTGCCCAACATGCCTGAGCTGAATGCCATCGCCAATGCAAAGATCGCGGAATTCAGCACCGCCGAAATTCTGGCCCGCTTCACAAAGGAGCAGGTGGCGGGCGCAAAAATCAATCTGCGCACCGATATCGCGGACGACCCGCAAATCCGGCACAACAATTCGATTATCGAGTCAGAGCACCCGCAATCGGGCAAGCTGCGTTATCCGGCACCCCCCATCCGGTTTTCCCGAACCCCCGCCGACATCCGCCGCCACGCGCCCCAGCTTGGCGGCGATACCGATGCGGTGCTTGCGGAGCTGGGCATCAGCGCGGAACAGTGTACCGCCATGCGTGAACGCGGGATCATCGCCTGATCGGCGCATCAAGACAGGGAGGGGCCGAATATGAACCGGATCGATGGAAAGATTGCAATTGTCAGCGGCGCGGCGCGCGGCCTGGGCGCGGCATCGGCCCGCCGCCTGGCGGAAGGCGGGGCAAAGATCGTCCTGACCGATCAGCGCGCAGAACTTGGAGAGGAAACGGCGCAGGCGATTATTGCAGCAGGGGGGGAGGCAGTATTCGCGCCCCATGACGCGGCAAGCGAAGATGACTGGAGCCGCGTCGTGGCACTGGCCAAGTCGCATTTCGGCGGGGTCGATGTGCTTGTGAACAATGCAGGCATCGGCACGGGCGGCCGGATCGACAAGATGGCGCTTGAGGATTGGCGGCATCTCATGTCGATCAACATGGAGGGCGTATTCCTTGGCATGAAACACGCAATTCCGCAGCTGCGCGAGCGCGCGCGCCTTTGGGAAGGGGGTGGTTCCATCATCAACATCTCCTCGATCATGGGATTTATCGGCGATGTCGGTTCCACAGCCTATTGCGCCTCCAAAGGCGGTGTCAGGATAGGCAGCAAGGCCGCCGCGCTTGAATGCGCAAAGCTTGGTTTCAATATCCGCGTGAATTCAGTTCATCCGGGCTATATCGAGACAGAGGGCCTGCAAAGCGCGATGCGCGCCATCGCCCGCAGCAGCGGCGATGAGGCGAAAGAAGCAGCCCGTCAGGATATGATCAATGCGACACCCATCGGCCGGCTGGGCAGGCCGAAGGATATTGCGAACGGGGTGCTGTTCCTCGCATCCGACGATTCTTCATTTATCACGGGAACCGAGCTTGTGATCGATGGCGGCTATCTGGCGCAGTAACCGCTGCCCCGGCCCCGGCAAGACACGCACGCCAGTTTGCAGGTAGCGGCTCAGGTCAGCAGATTGTGGGGCAGAACCTCATCAGGGGCGGGGCGGTTTTTACTCCTCGCCCCCCTCTTCCTTTTGCAACTCCATCGCCGCACCATTCATGCAATAGCGCAGACCGGTCGGCTTTGGCCCATCTTCAAACACATGGCCAAGATGGGCATGGCAATTGGCGCAAATCACTTCGGTACGCCGGCGGAACAGGCTGCGATCATCGCGATAGGCAACCGCTTCTTCGCTGATCGGGGCGAAAAAGCTTGGCCATCCGGTACCTGAATCATATTTCGTGTCTGATTTGTACAAGGGGGCACCGCAGCAAACGCAGTGATAGACACCTTCATCCTTGCTGTCATGGCCGTTATCGCTGAAGGGGCGTTCGGTGCCATGCTTGCGGGTTACCTCATACTGCAGCGGCGTCAACTGCTCACGCCATTCCGCGTCGCTTTTTGAGACTTTCGGTTCCTCAGTCTTATTCTTCGCGTTTGCCATCTTATGTTCCTATCTGCGTGTCCTCACCTGCCTATATAGCAACAAAAATGCCGGGGAACGAGTCCCCCGGCATGGTGATCGCCCTGATCCGGCTGCCGCCTAGCCTTCAGCGGGAAACGCCATCATGATCACCTCGGCAATACAGGCTGGACGTTCCTGGCCATCGATCTCGATCGTCACCTCATAGGTCATGGAGGTGCCGGGGCCTTTCTGTTCGATACCCGCAACCCTGATTCGGCCGCGCACTTTCGAACCGGTTGGCACCATATTGGTGAACCGCACCTTGTTCGCACCGTAATTGATGAGCTGGCTGGTTTCCGTCACCTCGACAAGTTCGTACATGATCTTGGGGATCAGAGACAGGGTGAGGTAGCCATGGACGATGGTGCCGCCGGTATCCATTTCGCGTTTGGCACGGTCCACATCGACATGGATCCACTGATGATCCTCGGTCGCGTCGGCAAACAGATTGACCCGATCCTGGTCCAGTGTAATCCAATCGGAAACCCCGATCTCCTTTCCGGCCAATCCGGGCAGGTCCTGATAGGCAACTGACAACATATAACTTCTCCCGACTAGACGATTTTGGAATCCTTGTTACCCCAATAACGGTCGCGCAGCAGCCGTTTATAGAGCTTTCCGGTTGGATGACGCGGCAGCTCCGCCTGAAAATCGATACTGCGCGGGCATTTCAGATGCGCAAGATTGTCGCGGCAGAATGCGATGAGCTCTTCCTCAAGCGCAGGCCCCGCCTCATCCATATTGGCAGGCTGGACAACAGCCTTCACCTCCTCCCCGAAATCCTCGTTCGGGACGCCAAAGACGGCGACATCGGCCACCTTGGGATGGGTGATCAGCGTATCTTCGGTTTCCTGCGGATAGATATTGACGCCGCCGGAAATAATCATGAAGGCCTTGCGATCGGTCAGGTAGAGATACCCCTCCTCATCGACATAACCAACGTCCCCAAGTGTCGACCAGCCTTTCGCATTACGCGATTCCTCGGTCTTCTTGGGATCATTATGATATTCGAATTCACCGCCGCCGGAAAAATAGATGGTGCCAGCTTCGCCGGGCGGCAGTTCTTCACCAGCCTCATCGACTATATGCAACTCGCCCAACAAGGGCTTGCCGACCGAACCGCGATGGGTGAGCCATTCTTCGGAATTGATTGCGCAGAAACCATTGCCTTCGGTTCCCGCATAATATTCATAGATCACCTTGCCCCACCAATCGATCATCTGCTCCTTCACCTTGACCGGACAAGGCGCGGCCGCATGGATCGCGACCTTGAGAGAGGAAACGTCATATTTCTCCCGCACCTCTTTTGGCAGTTTCAGCATGCGCACAAACATGGTGGGCACCCACTGGCTGTGGGTTGCCTTGTATTTCTCGATGAATTCGAGCGCCCGCTCGGCATCGAAATGTTCCATGATGACCGAGGTGCCGCCGGCGCGCAGCACCGCCATATTGTAACGTAAAGGCGCTGAGTGATAGAGCGGCGCCGGCGAGAGGTAGATCATCTCCTCGTCAAAACCATAAAGCGCCTGAACAAGCATCAGCAGGTTCGAGGTCGCATCAGGCGGCGACCCGTCAAGCGCCACGCGAATTCCCTTGGGCCGCCCCGTCGTGCCGGAGGAATAGAGCATATCCGCACCATTCACCTCATCGGCGATGTTATCGGTGGGTTTATCGGCAATGGCTTCTTCATAGGAGGCATAGCCCTCAATCGTGCCATCAACCATGAAACGCTGCTGCACATTCGGCATCAGCGTCAGCAATTCCGCAGCCACATCGGCCTTGCCCTTCGAGACAAGGACAATTTTCGCTTCGCAATCCCCGATAATGTAATCGGCTTCGCTTGCCGTCAGGCGCGAGCTGATGCAGGTATAGTAAAGCCCCGACCGCTGCGCTGCCCAGCAGATCTCAAGATAGCGTGGCGTGTTCTCCATAAAAATCGCGATACTGTCACCGGGTTCAAGCCCCAGTTCGCGAAACAGATGCGCCCCCTGATTGGAGCGGGCGTTAAGCTCCCCATAGGTGACCGTTTCACCGCTTTCGGCCATGATGAAAGCCGGCTTCTCGGGGTTTTTTGCGGCATATGTGCCTGGATACATGGTGTTAATTGCTCCCTACTGAACTCTGGCCCCGTCTGGCGGGACATATTGCTGCCATGCATACCCCTTTTTGCGCAAAAGCGCGACTCTATGCGGGGCGATTCAGGTTATGCTTGCGGCAAAACACCCAGCAAGAAGGGGCAAGCTATATGCCGGCATTTCGCGAAATCCTTTATTCGGTTGAAGATCATATCCTGACTATCACTTTCAACCGCCCCGATGCGCTGAATGCGATGACCAACACGCTCTATCGTGAATTCATGACCGCACTTGATCTGGCTGACGCCGATGACGGGATACGCGCGATTATTGTGACCGGCGCGGGCCGCGCATTCTGCGCCGGTGCGGCGCTTGGCGGCACCGATGACGATACAAGCTTCATTCCCGACGGCTACTCCGCCGGCGGTGGGCGGATCGACAGGCGCGGCATTGACTGGCGCGACTGGCCTTCGCGTGACCGGGGCGGCATGCTGACCCTGCGACTGTTTGAATGCGTCAAGCCGCTGATCGCAGCGGCAAACGGCCCCGCGACCGGGGTGGGGGCGACCATGCAACTTGCCATGGATATCCGGCTTGCCGCCGAACAGGCGCGGTTCGGCTTTGTTTTCGCACGCCGCGGCATCGTTCCGGAAGGGGCCTCAAGCTGGTTTTTGCCGCGCATCGTCGGCATCTCACGCGCGCTTGAGTGGTGCTATTCGGGCCGCCTGGTAGCTGCGGAAGAAGCCCTTGAGGCAGGGCTTGTCCGCGCGGTGCATCCGGCTGACGAGCTATTACCCGCCGCCCGCGCCATTGCCACCGATATTGCCCAGAACGCATCGCCCGTATCGGTGGCCCTGACCCGGCAGATGATGTGGAAAACACTGGGCGCAGATCACCCGATGACCGCCCATCAACTTGAATGCGAAGCGATTGCCTTTGCCCGACGCTCCGCGGATGCGCGCGAGGGGATAGGCGCCTTCCTGAAGAAGCGCCGCCCCGACTTCCCCCTGAAGGTCAGCCGGGATATGCCGCAATTATTCAAATGGTGGCAGGGACGCAAATATCGCTGATCCGGCAGACACCCCCATGCAACCGGACCGGGATTTATGAAGTAAACCGGCGCAGCAATTGGTTCACCGTGTCCGCCGCTTCATACTGCACCCAGTGGCCTGCCCCGGATATGACGTGAAATTCCGCTTCCGGACAGATTTCCGCCAACAGCTCCCGTCTGTGATCGAAATAGGGCCTGATGATGTCATACTCACCCCAGATACTGTTCAGCCGGGCTGTCGCCTTACGCAGGGCCACCAGCGCCTTCTCGCTTGTTGCATGTTCGGGACTGCGAATGCGGGTACGCGGCGCATTCTGCCCTTGCGTATAAAGCGCAAGCGCATCGAGCTTTGCCGGATCCTCAATCATGAAGGCGAGCAGATTATGCCGATGCGCAGCATACATCTCGTCTTCCGTACCACTCAAAGGAAGCTTTACAGTCGGCTTCAGATTGCCGAATTTGCCGCCCAGCCCGCTGCCCCCCATGATGGTTTCGGTGCGCACCCGATCGCCCAGTATACCCGCGACGATCGAGCTGATCATGCCACCAAAGGAAAAACCGGCCATATCAAAGCGTGCGCCCCGGGGCAGCAATTCGACAATGCCCTCCGCCACGATCGCGGCGATGCTCTCTGGCGAATATGGCAGCGGCGGCATATCCGACTCGCCCAGCCCCGGCAAATCGGGTGCCATCACCATTCTGTCGCCTTCAAAGGCAGGAATATTGCGGATCCAGTGGGACCAGCTTCCCGCCCCCCCATGCACAAGCACAAGCGGTTCGCCGCGCCCCCAGATCCGCCACACCATCTTCCCTTCCCCGCAAGGGGTGGTCACACGCGCCGCCCGATCACCAACTTCCGCATAAGTGGCGGCAGCAGCCGACCAATCCGCTCCGCTGAAGCCAAACTGTGTGTCGTTCACTTTTTGAAACCTTCGATGCCGGGATCAAGCTGCACACCGAAGGTATTGAGCGCCATGGAAACAAGGTTGTACTGCCCCACCGCAAATACAAGATCGAGCATCTGCTGCTCGCTATAGCGCTCAGACAAGCCCTTCCAGGTTGCATCGCCGATCATCTTGTCAGTGTGAAGTTCATCCACCGCACGGCAGATCAACGCATCGAACGGATCCCAGCCTTCGGCGTCGGGACCTTTGGCGATGCGATCGATATCCTCATCGCTGAGACCGGACTGCTTGCCGATAATGACATGCTGGCCCCACTCATACTCCGCCTGGCACAGCCAACCAATACGCAGGATCGCCAGCTCCCGCTCCCGCGCGCCAAGTGTGCTGCGACGTCCCAGCACGTAATTGGCAAAACCAAGCCAGTTCTTGAACAATACGGGATGGTGAATCATCGTCCGGAAAATGTTGAACACCCGTCCGCCGCGGCCCAACGGTTCGAGAATCTCCTTTTGCTCGGCCGACAAATCGGCATCTTCAAGCGGCTGTACCCGTGGTTTCTGCAAACGCATATTATCCCCTCCCTGACTTTATTTCCGCAATCGATGGTGCGGTTATTCGCCAAAATGCCATAAATCCGCCGCCCTTTGATAGTCATCTGTTATGACTTTATTTCCTCACCCGTTCACATCATTTCCTCACCCGTTCACATCCAGAAGATAGACAGCAAGCGCGCGGCCTTCTTCCCCGCTCAACCGGGCCGGCGGCATATTTGCAGGCGGTTTTTCAAACAGGGCCATCAGGTCCGCGATTCCAAACCGTCGCGCAAGCCCGGCCAGTGCAGGCGCAGCCCGCCCTTCCCCTTGCGGACCATGACAATTGACACATCCCGTGGCCGCGTAAATTTCGCTGCCACGCCGCGACAGCCGCTTGCTTTCCGCGTCACTCAGACCGGCAAGCGGATCGGGAGCCGCCCTCGCCCCTGTCTCAGGGGACGTAGCGGCAGGGCGGCGCATCACCTGTTTGCCTTTTCCGACCCAGACCACACGGTAGATCGTGCCGGTATAATCGTCTGAGACATAGATTGCGCCATCGATAGCTTCCGCCACACTGACCGGACGTCCAATGACATCTTCATCTTTTTCAAACCCCCACAGGAAATCGCGTGCACTGATCGCCCCGTCCGGGCCCCAATGGACCGACATAACCTTGTAGCCACTCTTGCGCGAGCGGTTCCATGAGCCATGGAATGCAACAAGCGCCGCGCCGGCAAGCCCGTCCGGCGCGTTCCGATTGCGCATGAAGGTAATGCCGAGCGGCGCCATATGCGCGGTAAAGCCGTAAACCTGCCCGCGCAACTTGTCGCGGATTTGTGCAACCTGCGGATGCGTGCCGAATTCCGGATCCGGTACATTGTCTCCATGAAAGAAGGGCCAGCCATAGTGGCCGCCCGCCACGACCCGGTTCATCTCCTCGGGCGGAAAATCATCGCCCAGCAAATCCCGGCCATTATCGACCGCATAAAGCGCCCCGTCGGCGGGCCGCCAGTCCATCCCGACAGAATTGCGCAGGCCGCGTGCAAAGATCTCCCCCTCACCGCCCTCCAGGTCATAGCGCAGAATGGCGGCGCGGCGCGGATCCTCTTCGATGCAGACATTGCAGCTCGACCCCACACTGACATAGAGCCTGTCGTCGGGCCCCACCCGCACCGTACGTGTCCAGTGATTTCCCCCGTCAGGCAGCCCGGTCACGATATGCCGATACCGCCCGGATACTGTACCCGACGCCGCATCGAAAGCGATCCGGCCCACTGCGCTGCGTTCAGCGATGTAGAGATATCCCGCATGCAGGTCGATACCATGCGGTCCGTCAAGCCCGTCGATCAGTACGCGCTTGCCATCGGCACGGCCATCGCCGTCTTTATCGGCGGACAGCAGCATGACCCGATTGCGGCGCGGCGCGCTGACCAGAAGATCGCCCGCAGACGTTGCCAGCAATTCCCGTGCGTTATTTACCCCAACCGCATACCGGTTCAATGCAAAACCATCGGGCACCTGCAACCGGTTTTGCAGCTCGGATTCCCCTGGCGCATCCGCATCCCAGCCGAACAGAGAGTTCATGATCGGCGCATTGATCGAGAACCGTTCGGGCAAAAGCCCGGCTTCAGAGACTGAGGTAACGCCCAACCACACCGGCAGAGCGAGCAATATCCGGCTTATCCGTTGCATGTTCAAAACTTACTCCCCGATTGGCAGTATCTATCTGGAAACTTCATCCTGACTTCTGCAGATGACGACATATTTACAACAAATGCCGCTTATACGGTTCACCCTACCTTAACTTACTGCCCTCTAGTCTTTTCAGCTCAAACTCACATTCGCGATTTGCGGCAGCATGACGTGCCACCGCACCCGAAACGGTTTGCGTAAGGAAAAGCCGATGGCGACAGGCAAAATACACTACGAAATTCACATCAAGCCTGCCAAAGGTAAATGGAAGATGGCCGGTGTTATGGAATCGCGTGATGCCGCGATCCGCCATGCGCGGGAGCTTTCGGGCAGCGGCATGGCCGTACAGGTGACCAAGGAAACGCATCAACCTGGTGAGGGAAACTACCTGTCGGTATGTATTTTTCGTGAAGGCACGACCAACAGCTGGGCGCGCGATCCGAATGCGGGGAAAGTCGATCTTGTCGAGGCACTGCCCTGTTTTCAGCCCGGCGATCTGTATTCCTTCGAATCCCGGCAGACAATTGCACGCCTGATGCGCGACAGCCTGTCACGCTGGCAGATCACACCGCTTGAACTCTTGCACCATCCCGGTCATCTCGAACGGCTTGAAAGCACTGGAACGGTTCTTCAGGCGGCGGTCCAGAAGGTTGCAATCGCGCAGTCGCAGGCGGGTGAAGGATCGGTCGCGGAGCGGGTCAAAACCCTGCACAAGCTGATTTCCGACGCCATGAAAACCGTCTTTGTCGATCACAGCAAGGAACGGCTGCCCAAATTCGACAGAACCGACTTTGCGGCGCTTGCCGAAAAGCTCGACGGGCATCCGCGTTCGGAATATCTCCTCAACTGTGCGATTTCGGATCAGCTTGCGCAATGCGAAAGCTGGGATCAGAAGCTGTCAACCGTCCTGCAATGGATCACCGAATTGCCGGCAAATGAAACCGCAAACCGGCAGGCGCTTAACAGTATCGACGGATTTGTGGCGGAAATCATGTCCGCGCCGTCGGCTGTAAAAGATATTCTCGGCCAGCAGGAGAGCCTTGGCGACGCCATTGCGCTGCTGGTGCGGCTGTTCTCGGGGCAGCTTGCCGACGACAATAATCTGGGCAAGGGGATATTGGCACTCAATCGCTATCTGGCGACAGACCGGCTACCGCAATCCAGAATGTCAATCGCCAAGCGTATTCTGGAAGAACTTGGCGGTAACCAGCGGCTCACGCATACATCCATCGAAGACGAACTTATCATTACAAAGAAGATCGGGTCGCAAATCACTCTTGCATCCAACAGTTTTCTGCCCCAGGAGCAAGTCCTCGCCGCTTTCCGGGAGCGGACCAGGCGCTTTCTGGTTCCCGAAACACTTGAACAGGTACTGGCCAGCGCAACCAACCCCGCGAAGCGCGTTGAAAAACTCATTGCACTTTCGGAACATCTGGTTGGCAACGCAAACCGACGACAGCTTGCAAAAATTCTGACGGGCATGGTGACCGAACATGCGCTTAACGAATATTTCCTGTCGAACAACACACCCGTTTCCGAACGGTTGCGGCAGTTGACCGCGCTTCAGGAAAAGATACTGCAATCCGAGATCGATAGCCCCACCAAACGCGTAACGACCGAACGGCTCGATTATCTTTGCACCAGCATCGTTACATCCCATGAGCTGCTGGAGAAGATGATCCGCAACCAGCCAAATGCGCTGGAGAAGGCGTTATCGCTGCTGAAACTTGCGGCATCCGATATGCTGACCCGCGGCAAGGCCCGCGAAAAAGCGCAGCGTCAGGCGCTTTCCTATCTGCGTGAACCGGGCGTATTGAACGACTATCTCCACAGCAGCGCCAATCAGGCGGACAACCGGAAGAAAGAGTTGACTTTATTACTGCAACAGGCGGGTATTGATCCGCATACGGTGTTAGGACAATCGGCGGCGGCCTGAAACCCTAGCGCGATGCCGCGCGAGGCCCCCAAGCATGCAGGACTAATGCGCCTGCTCCCAGTTGAGGCCCGCATTTGTATCAACCGTCAGCCGCACGGATAGCTCACGCGCCGGCGTGCAGGCCTGCTCCATCACCTGCGACACGGTTTTTCTGACGGCATCCGCTTCTGCTTCAGGCGCCTCAAACACCAATTCGTCATGCACCTGCAGCAGCATGCGCGCCGAGAGCCCGGCCTCGGCCAATGCCGGCGGAATACGGATCATGGCGCGGCGGATGATATCGGCAGCCGCGCCCTGGATCGGGGCATTGATCGCGGCACGTTCGGTAAAGGCACGCATGGCTGCGTTTTTCTGATTGATATTGGGAAGATGAATTTTACGGCCAAAAATCGTCTCGACAAAGCCGTGCTCGCGGCAGAATGCCTTGGTCGTTTCCATATAATCGCGGATACCCGGGAAACGTTCGAAATAGGCATCGATATAACTTCTTGCCTCCGACTGCGGAATACGGAGCTGGTTTGACAAACCGAATGCGGAAATACCGTAAATGATACCGAAGTTAATTGCCTTGGCGCGCCGTCTGATCATCGGGTCCATCCCCTCAATGGGCACACCGAACATCTGACTTGCAGTCATGGCGTGAATATCCTGACCTTCCGAGAAAGCCGCCTTGAGCGTCGCAATATCGGCAATTTCCGCCAGAATGCGCAATTCGATCTGACTATAGTCGGCGCTGATCAGCACATTGCCCGGTTCCGCGATAAAGGCTTCGCGGATCTTGCGCCCTTCTTCCGTCCTGATCGGGATATTCTGCAGATTGGGATCATTCGACGATAACCGCCCTGTCGATGTCGCCGCCAGCGAGTAAGAGGTATGCACCCGGCCGGTTTCGGGATTGATATGTTGCTGCAATGCCTCCGTATAGGTTCCCTTGAGTTTTGACAACTGCCGCCAGTCAATTACCTTTGCGGGCAGGTCATGGCCTTGTGCCGCAAGCATCTCAAGCACATCGGCGCCGGTGGAAAAGCCCCCGGATTTGGTCTTCTTGCCGCCTTCAAGCCCCAGCTTGCCAAACAGGATTTCGCCAAGCTGCTTGGGTGAACCGATGTTGAACGGTTCCCCCGCCAAGGCATGGATTTCATCCTCATACTGAGCCATACGTTGGGCAAATTCACTTGAGAGGCGTTGCAGCAAGCCGCTATCAACTTTCACACCGGCCCGCTCCATCTCCGTCAGCACGGGCACAAGCGGACGTTCCATCGTTTCATAGACGGCGGTCATTCTTTCCGACACAAGCCGTGGTTTCAGCAGGCCGTGCAGCCGCCCCGTCACATCGGCATCTTCCGCCGCGTAGCGGGTTGCCGCATCAAGCGGGATCTGATCGAATGTCTTTTGCGATCTACCGCTGCCGACCACCTCCTTGAAGGGAATTGGCTTGTGGCCGAGGTGGATTTCGGACAACTCATCCATGCCATGCCCATGCACGCCAGCATCAAGTGCATAGGATATCAGCATCGTATCGTCGATCGGCGCAACGGTCACGCCATGCCGCGCCAATACCAGCAGATCATATTTGAGATTCTGCCCGACCTTGAGGACGGAAGGGTCCTCCAGCAGGGATTTGAGGGCAGCAATCGCGGTATCGAAATCAATCTGATCGGGTGCATTATCCGACAATGCGAGCCCGCCCTCCGCATCGCTGCCGCAATGCGCAAGCGGAATGTAGCAGGCCTTGCCCGGCGCAACTGACAGGGAGATGCCGACAAGCTTTGCCTGCATCGCATTCAGCGAATTCGTCTCTGTATCGACAGCAACAACACCGGCCTTAAGCGCCGCCGCGATCCAGCTGTCAAGCGCCGCTTCATCGGTAACAGTCTCATAGGATTCAGGATCGATCGGAGAATCAAGATCAGGGTCGACCGCACCCGGCACGCCCCGGTCGGTACGTTCAGGGGCGACAATCTTTGCGTACCCCGGATCATCCGGCGCGGGCGGCGTGACCCCCATCTCCGCCGAGATGCGGCGGGTCAGCGTATTGAACTCCATCTCCACAAGAAAACGCAGCAGCGTATCGGGATCGGGCTGCGCCACAGCCATCCCGTCGAGCGCAACCGTGGTCTCCACATCATTGCGCAGCCTCACAAGTTCGCGGCTGATGCGCGCCTGCTCGGCAAATTCGACAAGATTTTCGCGCCGCTTCTTCTGCTTGATCTCCTCTGCCCGGGACAGCAGCGTATCGAGATCGCCATATTCATTGATAAGAAGTGCCGCCGTCTTGATACCAATGCCGGGCACACCGGGCACATTGTCAGTAGAATCGCCGGCAAGCGCCTGCACATCGACAACCTTTTCAGGGCCGACCCCGAACTTGTCCACCACCTGCTCGGGCCCGATATGCACATTCTTCATGGTATCGAGCATATCCACCCCGCCGCCGACAAGCTGCATCAGATCCTTGTCGGAAGACACAATCGTTACCTGCGCGCCGCATGCCTGCGCCTGCCCGGCGTAAGTCGCAATAAGATCGTCGGCCTCAAACCCCTCCATCTCGATTGCAGGTACGTTGAAAGCGCGCACCGCATCGCGGATAAGCGCGAATTGCGGCTTCAGATCCTCAGGCGGCTCGTCGCGATTGGCCTTGTAATCAGGGTAGATATCATTTCGGAATGTCTTGCGCGCGGTGTCGAAAATCACCGCGATATGGGTCACGGTTTCGCCGGCCCGGGTATCTTCCAGCAGCTTGTAGAGCATATTGCAAAAACCGCTGACCGCACCGACCGGCATACCATCACGTTTGCGGGTGAGCGGTGGCAAAGCATGATAGGCGCGAAAAATATAGCCCGACCCATCGATCAGATAGAGGTGATCCCCCGGCCCAAATGGTTTGTTATCGCTCGTCACCCTGCACCTGTTATCTGCCTGTCAGCCTGGTTGCAATTGCGCCAGCGCTGTTCTGCCACCTCTGTTGCGCCAAAACAGAAGGCGCCATCAAACCGGTTGATGGCGCCCATATTCATATGCCGCCCCGGATGGGAGCAGTGCGGCATGTCAGTCAGGAAAACCCGGCACGCCTTCCTCGCGCTGGACACCCAGCGTGTTCAGCCCCATGGCCAGCATATTATATTGGCCGACGGTAAACACCACATCCATCAGCTGCTCGGTGCTGAGATGTTTCGACAATGTGTCCCAGGTCGCATTCTCGATAATCGCATCATCAATCAGCTCGTCTGCGGCCTGCAGCAACGTCGCCTCAAGCTCGCTCCAGCCTTCCGCCTTTGGCCCTTCCTTGATGCGCAGGTGATCCGCATGCTCAAGCCCCGCAGGCTTGCTCATCAGCACATGCTGGCCCCATTCATATTCGGACTGCGTCAGCCAGCCGACCCGCATGATCAGCATTTCGCGATGTTTCGGATCCAGCGAGGAAGTCCCCATGATGTGGTTCGCAAAACCGTTCCACGACCGCAGCAGATCCATATGCCGCATCAATGTCTTCAGCACATTGAAGACCATGCCAAACCGTTCCCTGGTCGGTGCGGTCATCTTTTTCTGTTCTTCGGTCCACTCGCTTTCGGGAAGCGGTGTGATGCGCGGTGCGCTTAGTCGCATGGTTTCCCCCTGCCTGTCTTGTTTCAGCCATTCCTGCTTGTACCCGCCGCCCCTGTTCACAAGAATGCGGCGGACCGCCACCGGCCGATTATTGATAGAGGCATATCGCAATGCCTGCGGCACGCATCCTAGCGGCAGAAAAATGCGCTGACTAGCCTTCGTGCTTCATCACACGCGGCAGCGCACCATATTGCTGCACAGGGGTATGATTTATCGCGCAACGTGCAATCCGGCTTGACAATCCCCGCCCCAGACGCGATCACCAAGGGCAGAATATCTCATAACAAATAGAGAGAAGGGAACGATGACAAAACGAGTGCCCCTGGAAGAGGGCTATATGGTCATCCCTGAGAGTTCGGACGAACCGTGCCGGCTGCTCGGATCCTATAGCAAAGCCGCGGACAAACATTATTTTCCGATCCGCAAACGCTGCCCGATCACCGAAAAAGACGTCGAAACGGTCGAACTCTCGCCCGTCGGTGAGCTTTATTCCTGGTCGTTCATCCGCATGCCCAAAATGGGCAGCCGCAAGGTTGACTCAGGCGGCGGCTATGGCGTGGGTCAGATCGATCTGCCCGAAGGCGTGCGTATCCAGTCCGTCATTGACGGCGAACAGGAGGATTTCAAAATCGGCATGAAGATGCAGCTTGTGGCCAATCCGATGTATACCGCCGAAGACGGCACGCAATATTGCGGCTTTAAGTTTGTACCGGTGAAGGAGGGTTAACCATGAACCGCGACGTTTATGTCATCGGTGTGGGGATGCACCGTTTCACCAAGGAATATGTGCCGATCCGGGACATGTATTTCACCGCAGGCGTTGAAGCGCTGAAGGATGCGGGCATCGATTTTCGCGATGTCGGTTATCTGTATAACGGCTATATCGGCGGCACCATGATGGAAGGCACGGGCTACGCCAAGGATCTTGGTCTTACCGGCATTCCGGTCGTCCATGTGGAGAATGCCTCCGCCACCGGCTCTTCGGCATTTCGCGAGGCGGTCTGGGCTGTATCGGGCGGTGCGTCCGATGTCGCCATGGCGCTTGGCTTTGACGATATGGCACGCATGGGCATGGCCCGGCGCAAGCCCGCACCGGGCGTGGACCGGCGGGTACCGTCCTTTGAAAACACGCTGTTGCCGGCCGGTTTCTTTGCCATGTGGGCCGTGCGCCGCATGCATGAAGCAGGCACGACGGTCGAAACTTACGCGAAAATCGCGGCCAAGAACTGGAACCATGGGCGTCACAACCCGATGGCCCAGCGCCGCGCCGATCACGAAGTAACGGCCGAGGAAGTGCTGGCTGCGGACATGGTCGCCTATCCGCACACCGCGATGATGGCCTGCGCCAGCGGCGCGGGCGCGGCCTGCGCGATCGTCGCAACCGAAGAATGGGCCAAGAAGCATGCAAACGGGCGGCCGATGGTGAAAGTCACCGCCTCGCAGCTTTGCTCCGAAGTCTATACCGACGGCCATATCTTCATGGGTGCGGTGGTTGGCCCGGCCTATTCGACCGAGCGGACAGCCAAGCTTGCCTATGAGGAAGCCGGTATCGGTCCCGATGATCTGAGCCTTGTGCATGTGCATGACGCCTTCCCGATCGAGGAGCTGATGTATTATGAACTGCTGGGTATCTGCGGACCGGGCGAAGGCGACAAGCTGCTGCATGACGGGGAAACCCAGATCGGCGGCCGCATTCCGTTCTCAACCGATGGCGGCCTGATCGCCCGCGGTCACCCGGGAGGGCCGACCGGTCTTGCCCAGGTGTGGGACGCGACCAGGCAGTTGCGTGGCGAACAGGGCAAGATCCAGGTTGAAGGCGCGCAAAACGCGCTGGTGCATATGATGGGTGCGGGCTCTGTCTGCGCGGTACATATCCTGCAAAAAGCCTGATTTGCACAGCGCGCCATGCGCTGATTCAACAAAGTCTCAGGGCTGGCCTCCGCGCCAGCCCTTTTTCTTTGCCAACGGCACCGGTCCCGGTTCACAATCGAAGGAACCGAAGAACTGCCTGAAATTTCCGTAAGGTAAACCCGATGCGCAAGTTGCTGACATTTGCCGGTCTGATCGCGCTGTTCTATGCAGGTTTCATATTGATTGCGCCGATGTTCTTTGGCTTACCCGAAACACGTCGCACAGTCAGCCCCATTCCGGAAAGCGCGGGAATCGCACACGAAACCATCCGCTTTCCCTCAACCCAACACCCCCTCATGCTAACCGGTTGGTGGATGCCCGCCGAGGAGATGCGCGGCGTCATCATCCTTGTTCACGGGTTTCGCGGTCAACGGGAGATACCCCGCTTTGGCGGTATTGCCCTCGCCGCGCAGTTGATAGAGGCAGGCTATTCCGTTCTGTCTTTCGATCTGCGCAATCACGGTGAAAGCGATGAGGGCCCGAATGGCGATCTGGTGATTGCGGACTTGCCCCATGATCTGACCGGGGCAATCAACTGGGTCAAAGCGCAGGCACCCGCGCAACCGATTGGCGTTATCGGCGTCTCACTTGGTGGTGACGTGGTCATTCGAACTGCCGCAGGTGACAATCGGATAGACGCGCTTGTCACGGTAGACGGCGCTTTTGAACCGCTTGAGGCAAGTTATAATTTCATGGTGCAGGAGCGGAACGTTCCACCCTTTCTTGCGCGTCAGATCGTCTGGTCGATGCAGCATGTGCACAGAATTTGGCCCAAAGAGAATGCCATCGAGATCGGGAAGCGGCTTGAGGGGTCAAAGTTACTCCTCATCCATAATGAAGCCGATCCGGTCAGCCCGGCATCGGGCGCGCACAAGCTAAAGGCGAGCCTGCCTGACGCTGAAGTGTGGATCACGCCCAAACCTGCCGCGGATAATCCGGTTATGCGCCATGCAGGCCGACAGGGCAGCCACGTTCTGTCCTACCTGCTTTATCGTGAGCAGTTTCTGGAAACAGTGCTCGATTTTCTTGAGCGACGGCTGGGCAGCGATTGAGACACTGACAGACATCACCTGAACAACCTGTTGGCGAGGCTGCACGGAATTATCCCGCTGCACGTAGTTCTTCCGCCTCTGTCACACTGCCGCGACTTGCCGCGACCGGCAGGTAGCTATCCAGATTTTTGCCTTTCAGCGGCTTTGCCCCCTGCCGGGCAAACTGCAGAAACAAGATCAGTCCACGCTGCCCGGTACAGTTTTCAGACAGCCTGTAAACAAGCTTCGGGTGGATCAGCATGACATCCCCCACTCCCATGACCGCGGTATGACGCGGTTCATCCTGGGCGACCTTGACCATACCGGGAAAAAGCGTCTGCGCATGATGGTGATAGCGGACATCACCGCTGCGATGGCTGCCGGGAACAAGCGTCGGCGCGCCGCATTCAAGGTTGAGCTCGGTGAGCGCCACCATCATGCCCACCGCCTGACGGCTATCGACCGGCAACAGAACCGTATCCTGATGCCACGGAAAGCCTGCACTGTCAGGATGCGCGAAATAAATCTGGCTCTGCACCATATCGACATTCTTGCCCAGGAACGCGCAAAGGAGCTGTGTCACATCCGGAATAAGAACATGCCGCAATGCCGGCCATTCATGCAGATTGAACAGACTGGCAACATTGGCAACCGGATCTGACTTGTGCGGCATCGCGGGATCACGCATTACAATCAGCGCTTCACGTTCCCCGCGGATCCAGTCGGCGCCCGATTGCGGTGGACCGCCTGCTTCGCGTATGAGCTGCACCACCTCATCACGGATGACACCGCAGACCATCGGCTGCACTGCTTCGCGCAACTGCAAAAAGCCCTGTTTCAGAAAATTCCGCTGCCAATTGGAACCAAGCACAAATCCGCTCCGCCAAAATAGGTTGCCTGCTCAAAACATGCGGAAAGATAAAGTTTGATCTTTAAGGAATGATTAGGACGGGCGGAATTATGCGCTAGGCGATCAACCCACCGCCATGAGGGATTAATACTGCACACCCCACGCCTTCCTGTTAGGAATGGGATTATGGATCAGAAAATACAAAGCCTTGGCGCCTGTCCGGTCTGCACAAATTCCGAACGCGCACTGTTTCGGGCAGACCCGCAATGGCCTGCTTATCGTTGCGGCGAATGCGGCACCATCTATCTTGATCCAATGCCCGATGAAGGGGCCCTCGCCGCGCTTTACACAGATGCCTATGAGGGGGCGGCAACGGGCTATTTCTCAAAACCGGAGAAAAAGCTGCGCCGCAGCCGCGGTCGTATGCGTCTGTTGCGCAAATATGCACCGCCACCGGCAAAGTTCCTCGATATCGGTTGCAATGGCGGCTTCATGGCCGAGGCGGCACGGGAAGCCGGTTATGACGCATGGGGGATCGAACCTGATCCCGTTTCCATCCGCTATGGACGCACGCATTTCCCCAACTGCCATTTTACCGAAGGCACGATTGAAAGCTTCGCACCCAACGGCCCCGACGCCGCACCGCTTCTGTTCGATCTCGCCTATTGTTCGGAGGTGATCGAACATATCCCCGCGCCGCGTGCCTTTCTGACGCATGTGCACCGCTTGCTCAGACCCGGCGCGATATTCTATCTCACAACCCCCGATATTTCCCACCCCCGGCGGCCCCGGGATGTGACCAGATGGGACGGGTACTGCCCCCCTTCGCACTGCGTCTATTTCACACCGGCCAGTCTCAAGACATTACTTGAGGCATGCGGCTTTTCAGTCATTCGCCGGCAGCTTGCCTTCAAGCCGGGAATCAAACTGATTGCCCGGCGCACTGATCCCCCGCGCGGCGTTTAACCAGTGGCACGAACAGGCGGCATAGCGGGTCCTGCACGTGCGCCCGACAGTCTCTCGCGTGAAGAATTCGATATTCTTGTCATCGGCGGCGGCGCGACAGGGGCTGCGGTCGCCTGGGACGCAGCGTTGCGCGGCTACAAGGTCGCCCTGATCGAAAAAGGCGACTTCGCGCAAGCGACAAGCGGTGCCTCGTCCAAATTGATTCATGGCGGGCTGCGCTATCTCGCCAATCTGGAATTCGGTCTTGTGCGTGAAGCCTTGCGGGAACGACGGATCTGGCGGCATGCTACACCGCATCTTGTTACCGCGCTCCCCTTTCTTGTCCCTGCTTCGGGCCAGATCGATAAACTTACCCTGCGGCTTGGACTGTGGCTCTATGACCTGTTGTCGCTCACCGCACCCAGGCTGCCCTTCGCGGCGTCGCATTTGCCACGGCATAAGGCCTTATCGCGCACAGATAGCGGAGCCGCCGAGCCCGTGCTTGACGGTGTCGCGACCTGCGGCGCGCTACGCTATTACGATTGCCAGATGCATATGCCTGAAAGGCTGGCCTGGGAGATGTTGCGCGGCGCATCGGACGCAGGCGCAACAATCCTGAACTATGCCGAGCTTGCCGCATTCCGGCGGAACGGGCGACAGATCACCGGTGCCGAATTCCTCGATCGGCTCGGTGGCCGCCGGCATACAGCCAGCGCCCGCTGCATTGTGAACGCAGCCGGTCCCTGGGCCGACAGGCTGATCGAGCTGGCGCAACCCGGAACAGACACGCAAAAACCTCTGTCTGCCACGCCCCGGCTGCGCTACTCCAAAGGTATTCATCTGATTACCCGGCCGCTTTCGCGCCATCACGCCATCGCCGTGCTCAACCGCGGCGCGCATTTTTTTGTCCTGCCCTGGCGCGGTCATTCGCTGCTTGCGACAACAGATACCCCCTTTACCGGTGATCCCGACGATGTGCGCGTTGAAGAGGCGGATATCGCCTTGCTCCTCGATACGGTGAATACGGGATTACCGGCAGCGCGGCTTACCCGCGATGATGTGCTGTTCGGTTATGCGGGATTGCGACCGCTCGTGGCCGACCCGGCCAATCCGGCAGTCGATACCTATGGCGCGAGCCGGGGTTCGGAAATCCTCGATCACGGGGCAGAAGGCGGGCCGGCGGGACTGATTTCGGCAATCGGGGGCAAGTGGACCACCTCGCGCAGCCTTGCGGAAAAAGTCGTCAATCTTGTCGGGCTGCAGCTCGATGACGCGCCCCGCCCCTGTCTCACCGCGCAGAGCCTTCTGCCGGGCGGCATGCCGCCTGCGCAAACCTCGTCTGAGCCTGTATCGCTGCCGGACGATACGCAAATGTTTCTATGGCAATGTTACGGCTACCAGATAGATCGTTTGCTGGCCCTGATAGCGGAGATGCCAGCGCTTGCCGCCCCGCTTGCCCCCGACAGGCCCGAGATCGGCGCCCAGATCGTCTATGCGGCCCGGTCGGAGATGGCGTTCACACTGGCCGATGCGGTGTTCCGGCGCACGGGACTGTGCACCCTTGGCGACCCGGGCACAGCCGCCCTGAGGCGCGCCGCCGAGCTGATGGGCGCTGAGCTTGGCTGGGATGAAGACACCCGCGCAGCCCAGATCAGGGACGTTGAAGAAAGGCTTGCCCCCTTCCGCCGGACCGCTTGATCGTTCCCTGTAACCCCCTCGCACGGCAGGCGGCGGCGCAGCATCCCCCGCCAATGGCTCATCAATTTCGCGAATACCATGGCGATCAGCACCCGCAACCGCAACCGCTCAGGTCAGCTTTTGGCCTTCGTATCCTCCTGGGCCAACAGATCGCGGAGCTGCGCCTTGGCGATTTTTTCAAGTGTCGAACGGGGCAATTCCGACACGATCCGGATTTCACGCGGCACCTTGAAATCCGCAAGCCTTTCGCGGCAATTGGCAAGAATGCGATCGGGCGCATCGGGCGCGGCAGCTTCCGGTCCGCCCGGAACAAGGACGAACGCCACCGGCACTTCATCAAGCATTGGATGCCGGCGGGCAACGACTGCCGCTTCCGCCACAAGCCCGGATTCCATGATCACCCGCTCGATTTCAGACGCCGCGACATTTTCACCTCCCACCTTGAGCATATCCTTATCGCGATCGGCAAATTGCAGATAACCATCCTCGCGCAATGTGACCCGGTCGCCGGTTATGAAGAACCCGTCATCGTCAAAGGAATCCTCCGTCGCCTGCGGATTATTGATATATTCGGCAAACAGGCTGAGGCCCGGCACACCCCGGATCCGGAAATCACCGGTTTCCCCGGGCTCTACCGGGGTGCCATCGGGCCGCAGAATGGCAATTTCTCGGTCCGGGCAGGGCAACCCCATCGTCATCGGCGTGTTCTGCGTATAAGGCAGGCCGACGGTACCGACGCTGATCGTCTCGGTCATCCCCCACCAGCCGATGGTCTTGACCCCGAAATGCGCATCAGACGGCAGATCGCAAACACCATTGCCCCACATGCGGTAACTGTGATCGGGTACGGGCTGACCGGCAATTGCTTTCAGACAGAACGGCACCATCGAGGTCCAGCTACACCCATGCCTGAGGGAAACCTCCCAAAAACGGCTGGCGGAAAAGCGGGGTTGCACAACCACCGTCGCGCCGACCCAAAGGGCCGCCAATATACTGTACGCCTGCGCATTCGTATGGAACAGCGGCAGATAGCATAAATGCACATCATCGGGCCGCAGGGTTTCATAGGTCGCCATCATACGCGCACCATAAAGCGCATTGGCATGGGTCCAGAGCACCCCCTTGGGGCGGGATGTCGTGCCGCTTGTATATTGGATGCCGGCAGGCGCCATCGGATCGGCGGTGCGGGCAGGCAGTTTGTCGGGATCCGCATCAATTGCTTCAAAGCTGTCCGACCGGCCGGGCGCATGACCGGGGGCAGCTTCATCCCCGTTATCCTTTTCGGTCACCGCGATCCATTTCAGATCAGGGCAGGCGCGGTTGACAAGCTCGGCGAATTTTGGCTGGGTCACCGCGGCAACCGCCCCTGAGTGGGTGGCAAAATAGTCCAGATCGTCAGCCACGGAACGGGCATTGGTCGTTACGGGTACCGCACCAAGCTTGGCGCAGGCATACCAGATCAGCACCGCCTCCGCGCAATTATCCAGATGTACAAGCAGCCGGTCGCCCGCCCTGACACCGCGCACTGACAGACCCGCCGCGATCCGCGTAATACGCGCCTCAAACTCCCCATAGGTCCAGCTTTGCGCAGGACCGCTGAAGGGTTCCCAGATCAGAAAGGGGTGATCGGGCCGCGCCCTGGCATGCGCCGAAACAAGGCGCGGCACGTCCCAGCCTGAAAAGGGGTGAATGAGCGGAGTTTTAAGGCGCTGACGCATCGCGATTACCTGTGAGTTCTGAAAAGCGGCGGGATCGTGCCGGAAGGCAGGCCGGGCTTTCCCGGATTACGACAGTGCCTCTTTCACCGCCTTGCCAGCCGCCTCGATCGCGGGTTTCACCGCATCGACAATGCCGCCCATCGTCAGGAAACCATGTATCATCGTGTCATAATTGACAATTTCCACCGGCACGCCCGCCGCGCGCATCCTTTCGCCATAGAGCCGCCCTTCATCGCGCAACGGATCGAACTGCGCCGTGACGATATAGGCGGGTGGCAGAGCTGACAGATCTTTTGCCTGCATCGGCGCCAGCCGTGGATCCTTGCGATCGGTCCCGGCGGGGACATAATGGCCATAGAAAAAATCCATGGTCTTCTGTTCAAGGAAGTAGCCCTCGGCATTTTCCTTCTTGGAAGACGTATCCGCATCCGCATCGGTCGCGGGATAGATCAGCAGCTGGAACGCAACCGCAGGCCCGTCATTGTCGCGCGCGAGCTGACTGACCACCGCGGACAGATTACCGCCCGCCGAATCGCCCCCCACCGCAATGCGGTTCGGATCAACGCCAAGCCCGGCGGCATGTTCAGCCACCCATTTCAGCGCCGCAAAACTGTCATCCACCGCAGCCGGAAAAACATGTTCCGGCGCCAACCTGTAATCAACCGCGATCAGCAGGCAGCCAGCGGCATTGCACAAGGCCCGGCACGCCCCGTCATGGGTGTCGAGATCGCCGATAACAAAGCCTCCGCCATGGTAGAAAACAAGGCAGGGCAAAGGGGTGGCCCCTGCCGCCACCGGCGTATAGATACGGATCGGAATTTCGCCAGCCGGCCCGGGGATCCTGCGATCCTCGATCTTGCCGATGGGAACATCCTGCAGATCGAACATTTCGGACATTGCGCGGTACATGGCGCGCCCCCCTTCGGGAGGCAGGTCCGCAATAGTCGGCGCATCCGGATTCGCCGCTGATTGTTCAAGAATTGCTGCTACTTGCGGGTCCAGTGCCATCGACCCCTCCTCCCTGCATTTGCTGACATTGCATTTTCACAATTGCCGGCATTGTGACGCCCGCAGCGCCGGGCCGCAAGCTCTTGGTCAGCGTCTGGAGAAACAGCAAGCAGAAACAAGCTGGCCCCTCGGGGCCGTCAGTGAAGCGTAATCTCTTTTTCGTGCAAATGCCCATTGGCCATATCGCTGATCATGGCCTGTAATGCGGTCCAGTCGGGGATCAGTGTCTTCTGCCCCGAGTTGATCATGGCCTCAAGCCCGTCCACTGCGAAGTCGAGCGCCTTTCGCACCCCGTGCCGCGCGACAAGTAACTGTGCCGTTGCATGCAGATCCTGCGTCGAGATCATCTTTCTGCCCATCCTTGCAATTGTCGCTGATTTATTAAGCAAGCAACATGCCAATCCGGCACGAGCCAAAACCGGTGGATAAACAGACGGTTGGGCAATCCATATCACGATTGCGGGCAATTTATGCCCGACCTGCCTGAACGATAGGCAGAAGTTGCACCGACCGGAGACGGTCTGTGGATAAGCTGTGGGCAAGCCGGTGGCCGGTTACGGATAAACTGTGGACAGGCTGTGCATAACCCGTGGAATACGCAAATCAATGCCCCAAAAAGCTGAGAAAGATACAGCTTCCCGATTGGGGATAAATAACGAGGATGGTTTTGGCGATCTGCCAGTGCGCATATTGCCGCACCGCGAACAAATCCGCGCAATGTTCAGCGCATAGTGTGATCAAGCGGCCCATGGCCCTGCCCCAGGCCGGGGGCGTGACGGATCGCCCGGGTGACAAATTCCCGCGCGCGGAGAACTGCATCGATCAGCGGAATCTGCTGCGCAAGCCCCACTGCAATCGCCGAGGCAAGGGTGCAACCGGTACCGTGGGTGTGCCGTGTATCTATTCGTGCACTTGTCATGATCTCGACATTATCGCCTGCGACGAGGACATCGGAAATTTCGGTTCCCGCCAGATGTCCGCCGGTGATCAGTGCTGCCTTAGCCCCCAAAGCGCAAATCTGCCGCCCTGCGGCGGTCATCGCTTCAATATCGGTGACTTCGATGCCGGTTAATTGTTCGGCTTCAGAAAGATTGGGGGTGATCACCGTTGCCAGCGGCAACAGCCGCTGCCGCAGCGCCTCCGCCACACCACCGCGCGCAAGCGCGGCACCGCTTGTCGCGACCATGACCGGATCAACCACAAGCGGCCGTCCGGGCGTCTGCATTTCCAGAAAATCGCAGATAGCGGCAACCGTTTCGGCGTCGGGTAACATACCGGTTTTGATACAGTCCGCCCCGATATCGCCCAGTACCGCACGCATCTGCGCGACCGTGAAGTCCGGCGGAATCGGGTGAATATCTGATACCCCAAGGGTGTTTTGCGCAGTCACGGCGGTGATCGCCGTCATCCCGTATCCACCCAGCGCGGCGATGGTCTTGATATCGGCCTGGATACCGGCCCCACCGCCTGAATCGGAGCCCGCAATTACCAAAACCCGCCCGCGCATCGCCTGCATGACCGGACGTTCAGACTTCTGCTTCCAAAGCCGTGACAATTTGCCTGACCACAGCTTTGACAAGCGGTTCGTCCTCACCTTCCGCCATCACCCGCACGACCGGTTCGGTGCCCGATTTCCGAATGACCAGCCGGCCTTTCTCTCCCAATTGCGCTTCGCCGTCGGTGATCGCCGCCTTGACGTGATCGCGGTCCAGCGGTTCACCATTTAAGTAGCGGACATTGTGCAGAATCTGCGGCGCGGGCTCGAACACATCAAGCGCCTGACTGACGGGCTTGTTAATGTTCCGTAAAATCCACAGAATCTGAAGTGCACTGATCAACCCGTCACCGGTAGTCGTATAATCGTTCATCACGATATGACCGGATTGCTCACCCCCCAGATTATAGCCGCCCTCGCGCATCTTCTCGACGACATAGCGGTCGCCAACCTGCGTTCGCAGCAGCTCAATTCCCAAGCCTTTCAGATAGCGTTCAAGCCCCAGATTGGCCATCACCGTCCCGACCACCCCATTGCGCGACAGACGGCCCGATTGCTGCCAATGGGCGGCAATCAGCGCCATGATCTGATCGCCATCCACCTCTTTGCCGTTTTCATCGCAGACCAGCACCCGATCCGCATCGCCATCCAGCGCGATACCGATATCGGCCCGCACCTCGCAGACCTTGTCTGACAGCTTCTGAAGATATGTCGACCCGCACTCCTTGTTGATATTGAAACCGTTCGGATCGACCCCGATCGAAATCACATCGGCGCCAAGCTCCCACAGCACGGTCGGCGCAACCCGATAGGCAGCCCCGTTCGCGCAATCGATCACAACCCGCATTCCATCGAGCCGCAACCCCCGCGGCACCGTGCTTTTCACGAATTCGATATAGCGCGCACCCGCATCCTCAAGTCGCTTGGCGCGCCCCAGCAAATCCGGCGCAACCAAATGATCGAAAATCCCGTTTTCCATCCGGCGCTCG
This sequence comes from uncultured Alphaproteobacteria bacterium, assembly GCA_947258435.1. Classification (GTDB taxonomy): domain Bacteria; phylum Pseudomonadota; class Alphaproteobacteria; order UBA11222; family UBA11222; genus CALAQW01. The sequence goes on along the minus strand of CAMYID010000013.1, from coordinate 57,683 downwards.
ATCTCAGCTTCGTTCTCATCGCTTAACTTGTAGCCGTCGGGCCCGAACAGCTTGATGCCGTTATCGCCGAACGGATTGTGGCTTGCCGATATCATCACGCCGATATCGGCCCGCATCGAACGGGTCAGCATGGCGACCGCAGGTGTCGGAACGGGGCCAAGCAAAACCACATCCATGCCCACCGATGTAAAACCCGCCGTCAGCGCCGGCTCCACCATATAGCCCGATAATCGGGTATCTTTACCGATGATCACCTTGTGCCGGTGATCGCCTTGCGTGAATAGCTGCCCCGCCGCCATACCAACACGCAGGGCAACATCCGCTGTCATCGGAAAACGGTTGGCTGTGCCACGAATTCCATCTGTTCCAAAATATTTACGGCCCATAGGATCCTCTGAAAATCTGCAAACAAATCTTTATGAATACGAATAACGATAACCGGTTCCGTCGCGCAAACGCCTAATTCCTACCGCAATTCTGTGTCAAATTTGCTAAGCGCGGTCCAGACCGCCAGGCCCTGACGCAAACTGCCTGCATCATGGGTTCGAATATAATCCGCACCGGCATATACCGCATACAATTCCGCCGCCAGACTGGCCGCACCTGCCTGCGTCACATCCGCGCCGCCTACAGCCCTCAGGAACGACTTGCGCGACACCGAAATCAACAGCGGCAGACCGAAATGCTGTTTCAATTGCCGCAATTTGCCAAGTATGACAAGTGACGCATCTGGCATATCACCCAAAAAAAAGCCCATTCCCGGGTCCAGAATGATGCGGTCGGCTGAAATTCCCGCCTCGGCAAGCGCCGCCAGCCGGGTATCGAAGAAATCGATGATCCGTCGGAAAAGCCCCTCAATATCGGTTGCCACGCGGGTTGCCCCACCTTGCGACTGCACCGAATGCATTACGATCAGTTGACACGCGGACTGCGCCAGCTCAGGGTAAATTTCAGCATGAGGAAATCCCTGTATATCATTAAGATAACTGACATTATTACGAATTGCATAAAGTTGCGTCTCAGGCTGATAGCTATCGACGGACAGTGCAATTCCGGAATCAGACAGCGCTTTGATAACCGGCGCAAGACGGGCAATTTCCTGCCTGGCGGTCACCGGGCTGGCATCGGGATGACTTGAAGCGGGGCCAAGATCGATGATATCCGCGCCCGCCGCACGCAGCGTCCGGGCATGGCGGATCGCATCCCCAGGATCAAGATATCTGCCCCCGTCGGAAAATGAATCCGCAGTAATATTAACAATCCCGAGGATTCGGGCAGTCTCGAAACCCGTGCTCATGACACGCCGACCCTCAACCGCGAATAAGCCACAACCAATCCGTCGCAGTAACCGATCCACAGGGCCGATACTTCAGATCCCGGCCCTGTCCAACATCAGGACCCTTGCGGCTGCGGCTCCATCGGACCACCGGCGGATGAGCTGCCGCGCGACTTGCCGGCTGTCGGCACAGCCGAGCTTGGTCCTTGCGGTGCCGGCTGTGAATCGGGCTGATCGCGATGCAGTGGCTCACCACGAAGCAACGCCTTGATCTCATCGCCCGACAGGGTCTCATATTCCAGCAGGCCATTGGCCAGCCTATGCAGATCATCCAGATGATCTTTGAGGATCGTTTCCGCCCGTTTGTAGCAATCATCGATGATCCGGCGGATTTCCTGATCGATCAGCTTGGCTGTTTCGGGCGAGATATTCTGGGTCCGGGTAACCGAATGGCCCAGGAACACCTCTTCCTCATTCTCACCATAGGCAAGCGGCCCCAGCGCATCGCTCAGCCCATAGCGGGTCACCATGGCACGGGCCATCTTTGTCGACATTTCAATGTCAGACGATGCACCCGAAGTGACCTTGTCATGCCCGAAAATCAGCTCTTCCGCGATCCGCCCGCCCATGAACACGCTGATATCGCCAAGCAGCTTCTCGCGCGTCACGGACAACTGATCGCGCTCGGGAAGACGCATCACCATACCCAGTGCCCGCCCGCGCGGAATAATTGTCGCCTTGTGTACCGGATCGGTACAGGGAATGTTCAGCGCGACCAGCGCATGGCCGCCTTCATGATAGGCTGTCAGACGCCGCTCTTCTTCCGACATCACCATCGAGCGCCGCTCGGCGCCCATCATCACCTTGTCCTTTGCGGCCTCGAACTCTGTCATCCCGACAAGCCGCTTGCCGATCCGGGCGGCCAGCAAAGCCGCCTCATTGACCAGATTCGCCAGATCGGCACCGGAAAAGCCCGGCGTCCCCCGCGCCAGAACCTTGGCATCCACATCCGGCGCAAGCGGCACTTTACGCATATGCACCTTCAGGATTTTCTCGCGCCCCATAATGTCGGGATTGGGCACCACCACCTGCCGGTCGAACCGGCCCGCACGTAACAGCGCAGGGTCCAGCACATCAGGCCGATTGGTCGCGGAAATCAGGATCACGCCCTCATTCGCCTCGAACCCGTCCATTTCGACAAGCAACTGATTGAGCGTCTGCTCACGTTCATCATTGCCGCCGCCAAGGCCCGCGCCACGGTGCCGACCGACCGCGTCGATTTCATCCATGAAGATGATGCAGGGCGCGTTTTTCTTGGCCTGCTCGAACATATCGCGGACACGCGATGCCCCCACACCGACAAACATTTCGACAAAATCGGAACCCGAGATGGTAAAGAAAGGCACATTTGCCTCCCCCGCGATCGCGCGGGCCAGCAAGGTCTTGCCGGTCCCCGGGGGTCCAACGAGCAGAACCCCCTTGGGAATACGCCCGCCCAGCCGCTGAAACTTCTGCGGATCGCGCAGAAAATCGACGATTTCGTGCAGCTCTTCCTTCGCTTCCTCGATCCCCGCGACATCATCGAAGGTCACGCGGCCATTTTCCTGGGTCAGCAGTTTCGCCCGCGATTTGCCAAAACCCATCGCACGGCCGCTGCCGCCCTGCATCTGCCGCATGAAGAAAATATACACCGCCACCAGCAGCAGCATCGGGAACCAGGAAATCAGAAGGCCGAAAAATGACAGCCCGTCATCTTCGGCAGGCGCGGCGGATATGTTCACACCGCTTTTTTCCAGACGCGCAACAAGGGCGGGATCATTGGGGGCAACGGTGGAGAATGTGCGACCGTCGCTGAGGTGACCGACGATAGAATCCCCGCTGATCGTCACATCGCGCACATTGCCGGCATCGGTTTCGGAAAGAAACTGCGAATAGGAAATCATGTTCGCGGAATGGCGGTCACTTGGTCCCTGAAACAGATAAAACAAGAAGACCAGTAAAACGGCGATAACCATCCACGGTATAAAATTACGATAGGGCTTCAATGCCTGTTCCCTTCCAACTCGATGTCCCGCTACGGCCTAAAACACATAAAATGCAACGGGCTTTTGTAGTCTTGAAATTACCGGCCTGCGGTCAGCCGCCCAACCCACCTCATATAATGGCGGCACTGCCGCATACCAGATACAATAGCCAAACTTTGTTGAACAGCATATTGTTTGTTTACCTGCCAGCAGCCATGCAACCCCTGCGTTCGCTGTACCATTATCGATTACGGCCTGCCCGTGACAGTTTCGAACTGCGACCTGGGTCGAAATACAGCCGGGCGAAAACATATCTCCAATAAAAATGCAGCCGGAATGAAAATGCGGTTAATCGGCTGACACGATAATGCAGGCCAGGCCGCGGCAAAGCACCTTGCGTTCGCCGCTGTTTTGCGTATAGTGCGCGCCCGTGCCGCCGATACACGCTGTCGCGCGGCATGTTTTATATTGTCCAGACTGAATCTTCACCGAATTGGGCACATGTTTGATGTGCCTGAAAGCAGCGTCGCTGCCGGCGGCGGTCCAGAAAAGGCAGTGTATGGCGGGAAATGCTCCAGACCCGATAAATTCCGGAGCCGCTGACGAATGGTCTGAGAAGGAGAGTGGTTACATGCCTTGCTATGAGCATGTCTTTATCGCCCGCCCGGATGTGTCGTCCCAGCATGTTGAGTCGCTTGTCGAAGCATTTTCGAATGTTCTGACCGAAGGCGGCGGCAACGTCGGCAAGACCGAATATTGGGGCCTGCGCAACCTGGCATATCGGATTCGCAAGAATCGAAAAGGGCACTATGTTTTAATGAACATTGACGCGCCGCATCCCGCGGTGGCGGAAATGGAACGCCAGATGCGGCTGCATGACGATGTCGTGCGCTTCATGACCTTGCGGGTCGACGCACTGGACGAGGCCCCGTCGGTAATGATGCAGGCCAAGGAAGAGCGTGGCCGCGGCCGGCGCGACAGGCGCCCCCCGCGCGACGGCAATGCCGACAACCGGCATTCCGACAATGACAAGAAAGAGGAGCCGAAGGAATGAGTGGTGGTGATTTCGGTCGCCGGCCGTTTTTTCGCCGGCGCAAGACCTGTCCGTTTTCCGGCGATAATGCGCCGAAAATTGACTATAAGGACGTCAAATTGCTGATGCGGTATCAGTCGGAGCGCGGGAAGATCGTGCCAAGCCGGATTACCGCTGTATCCAAACGCAAACAACGCGAACTCGCCCGCGCCATCAAACGCGCTCGCGAACTGGCACTTTTACCCTACGTCATCAAATAGGCTGAGTGACGGCGGACGGGCCAGCCCCGGGGCATGGCGTTGCCGGCCTGAACAGATTTGCGCCGCCTTTTGTCAGACAATCGGCGGCGCGGCTGTTTCATCAGCCCCCTGGCCCTTGCCACTTGCCCAAAGGCGCTTCCCATGGGCTGAAAATGGCTGGATTTTGATTTGACCAACAGGTGGCGAATACATGCGCACTGATCTTTTGAAAAGTGTTGCGGCGGGGCTTACCAGCGCCCTGTTTTATGCCTCTGTCCTGAGCGGCAGTTTTTCAGCACTGATCCTGGTCTGGCTGGCACCCGCGCCCTTGTTCTATGCCGGGCTGACGATGCATGTCAGGGGGGCGATAATTGCCGCCGCCGCCGGCACACTGGTTATTGCCGTGGCAGGTGACCCGGCCACGGCACTTGCCTATGCCCTCGCCAATGCCGTCGCGCCGATCATCCTGTGCCGCTTTGCCCTGCTGTCACGCAGCTACACCGATGAGAACGGCCAGCCATACACCGAATGGTACCCTTCGGGATTTCTGTTTGGTGTACTGGGGATCATTGCCAGCCTGTTTGTCGCCGGGCTTGTGATTTTCAGCCTGGGACAAGCTGAGGGGTTGCGCGGTTTTATCGAAACATTTCTGGATATCGACAGCCTGATCGCCGCCATCGCACAAATGCAGGCACAAACAGGCGGTGCTGTGCTTGATGAGGCTTTACTGCGCGCCGCGCTGCCGGCAATTGCGCTTGTGAGTTTGGTGTCTGGCTGGCAGTTATCGATGATCGCCAGCGCGGCCCTGGCACAAACGATAGCACTTCGGTTCGGCCCGTCCTTGCGCCCCTCCCCCACCCTTGCCGATCTGCAGCTGCCGCTTTGGATCAACTTTGCTTTTCTGGGCGGGATTCTCGGCACATTTCTGCCCGGAACCCTGGGTTTTGCGGGGTCGGCGATTGCGGCAATCTTCGCATTACCGTATTTTTTCTTGGGATTAAGCACAGTCCATGTTATTTCCCGCCGCTTACCGTTACGGCCATTTGCGCTGACGGTATTTTACGTCTTTATGATTTTCTTCAGCTGGCTCATCCTGTTGACGGTAGGACTGGGCCTGACAGAACAGTTCGCCGGCTTCCGTCAGAAAGCTATCGCCGCCCGAACCGGCCAGGGCCAAGGGGATTGATAATGCAGATCGTACTGCTTGAACGCGTTGAAAAATTGGGCCAGATGGGTGAAGTCGTCTCGGTCAAGGAAGGTTTTGCCCGTAATTTCCTGTTGCCGCAGAAGAAAGCGCTGCGCGCGACCGAGGAAAATCTGAAATATTTCGAAGCCCAGCGCGCACAGCTCGAAGCGCGCAATCTTGAGCTGCGTAACGAGGCTCAGAAAGTTGGTGAGAAGCTTGACGGCCAGTCCTTTGTCGTGATCCGTCAGTCGGGCGAGACAGGTATTCTGTACGGCTCCGTCAACAGCCGCGATATTGCGACAATTGTTTCGGAAAACGGTTTTTCGGTCGACCGCACGCAGGTCGCCCTGGACCGCCAGATCAAGAACCTGGGATTGCATGACGTTCGCATCGTGCTGCATCCGGAAGTATCTGCGACTGTCAGCATCAATGTGGCACGTTCCCAGGACGAGGCGGAGCAGCAGGCAGCGGGCATCAACGTGCTGGCGACCGAGGAAGAAGACGAAGAGCTGCTTGAGCTTGAGGAATTCTTCGAAGATGAGGAAGCCATGCAGGCCGCTGAGTCCGAACTCACCACTGATGAGGCTGAAAGCGGTGCAGGCGACCACGAAGCCGAGACCGAAACAGAAAATCAGGCATAAGGCCATATCGGCTGTTCTGGCTTCGGTCAGCGGCTATTCTGATTTCCGACAGGCCGGGCAGCAATGCCCGGCTTTTTTGCACGCGGACAGAATTTTACCGTTCAATCCACCTGACCCGCTTGCAGGGAGTTATCCCCGATCTTCACAATCATGTATAATTTTTCGGTGGACGACGAATCATACCGGCTTTCACGTCGGCGATTGCAGCGATAGATTGGCTCCATGTCCGACACCGCCAACCCTAATCTCGTAGCCCTGCCCGGTGTGGGCGACGCACCGGCCGACGCTCAGTCGGCGCAGCCGGGCTATCGGGTGCAGCCGCATAACACGGAAGCCGAGCAGTCCCTTCTGGGCGCTATTCTGATCAATAATGATGCCTTTCATCAGGTGACCGGTTTCCTTGAGGCGGAGCATTTTTACGAACCCGCCCATGCAAGGATATTCGCGGCCGCGGGCACATTGATCAATCGCGGGCAGCTTGCGACGCCTGTCACCCTGAAAGGCTATTTTGAACGCGATGAGCAGTTCAGCCAGCTTGGTGGCGCGACCTATCTGACCCGGCTGGCCGCGGCGGCAACCACCGTCATCAATGCGGAATATTATGGCCGGCATATCCGGGATCTGGCGGCGCGGCGCGGTCTGATCCGGCTGGGCGAAGCAATGGTGAACGACGCCTATGACGCGGATGTGGCGGTCACCGCCAGCGAGCAGATAGAGAAGGCGGAAGAAAAGCTGTTCGCAATGGCCGAGCGCGGCAGCTATGAGGGGGGCTTCAAACATTTCAAATCGGCGCTGACCGAATCTGTGGATGTCGCGGCCAAAGCCTATGAGCGCGATGGCGGGCTGAGCGGCATCCCGACCAAATTCACGAAACTGGATAATCTGCTGGGCGGGCTGCACGATTCGGATCTCATCATCCTTGCCGGCCGGCCGGCCATGGGCAAATCAGCGCTTGCGACCAACATCGCCTTCAACGCGGCGAAAGATATGCTGGAAGCCGCGCGAAAGGCCGAAGCCAATGGCGAGGTTCCCGAACCTGCCAGTGCTGCGATTTTTTCCCTTGAGATGTCATCCGAGCAGCTCGCCACCCGTATTCTTGCCGAGCAGTCCGGTATCACCTCCGACAAAATCCGTCGCGGCAAGATCAATGACGATGATTTCAGCCGGCTTGTCCGCGCTGCCCAGGAACTGCATGAGCTGCCGCTGTTTATCGACGATACCGGCGCGCTGCCGATTGCCGCGCTGAGCGCGCGCGCAAGGCGGCTGAAGCGACAGCACGGCCTGCGGCTGATTATCGTCGACTATCTGCAACTGGTGCGCCCCTCCTCGGGCTCGGGCGATAACAGGGTGCAGGAGATATCCGAGATCACACAGGGACTGAAAGCGCTGGCCAAGGAACTGAACGTGCCCGTCGTGGCGCTGTCGCAGTTGTCGCGGCAGGTCGAACAGCGCGACGACAAGCGCCCGCAACTGTCGGATCTGCGCGAATCGGGATCGATCGAACAGGATGCGGATGTCGTCATGTTCGTGTTCCGCGAGGAATATTATGTAGAGAAGCGCCGCCCCCGCGAAGAGACGCCCGAACATGCCGCCTGGCAGGAAGAGATGGAAGCCGTGCACGGGCTCGCGGAGATCATCATCGGCAAACAACGACACGGACCAATCGGCACGGTCAATCTGGCCTTCGTCGGCCACATCACCAAATTCGACAATCTCGCAGAAGACGGACAAGTCCCTGACGCACCATTCTGACACAAAGCCGGCAATCGCCAAGGGCATAACCGCTGAACCCGACGCCAGCGCACATGCCACGATCGCAACAATCGATCTGGATGCGATTGTCAGCAACTACCGCTTTTTGTCGGCATCCGCGCCAACCGCGCAAACCGCGGCGGTTCTGAAAGCCGATGCTTACGGGCTTGGTCTTGGGCCCGTTGCCCGTGCCCTGCTTGATGCAGGCTGCACGCGTTTTTTCGTCGCGCAGTTTTCAGAAGCCGCACAACTACGCGACATTGCCCCATCAGCACAAATCTATGTCCTGAGCGGGATTGCGGGCCACCCGGCGGAGGACTTTGCGCATCTGCACTTGCGGCCGGTGTTAAACAGCCTGGCTGATATCGCACAGTGGCACGGGCTCGGCGGGCCGCGCCCCGGCGCGATCCTGAATGTCGATACCGGCATGAACCGGCTTGGACTGTCAGCGGCCGATGTGGCACTGCTGCAAAGCGAACCTGACCGGCTGGACGGGATCGAAATTGACTTTCTGATGTCGCATCTTGCCTGCGCCGATCAGCCCGAACACCCGATGAATGCCGTGCAACTTCGCCGGTTTCAGTCATTGCGCAAGATATTTGCAGATCTGCCTGCGACACTCTCCAACACAGCGGGCTGCCTGATGGGACCGGCATATCATTTCGATCTGACCCGCGTCGGTATCGGCCTTTTTGGCAGCAATCCCCAGCCTGAGGGAGAGAATCCGTTTCGCAATGTGCTGACACTCAGGGCGCCCATCCTGCAATTGCGTGAGATTGACAGCAAGGAATGCGTAGGATACGGAGCAAGCTATCAGGCAAACACCCCGCGCCGGATCGCGATCACCGGACTGGGCTATGCTGACGGTTGCCTGCGGACGTTAGGAAACTTTGCAACGGGCTGGATCGCCGGGCATGACATTCGTATGGTGGGACGGGTCTCCATGGATCTGACAGCATTCGATGTGACCGGGGTGCCGGCGGAATTTTGTCGTGAAGGCAGTATGATTGAACTGATTGGCCCCCATGCACCGATCGACCGGCTGGCGCGCAGCGCCAATACGATCAGTTACGAAATCCTGACGCGTCTGGGCAACCGTATCGCGCGCCATTATATCTCGGGCGGGTGCTGACTCCGATGCCGCGATGGAATGTACTGGCCACGATCGGCCATGTTTTCTTGCTGTTTCTGCAGGCGACCGGCAAGCTGTCGCGCTTTACCGCGACAAGTCTGCGCCATTGCGTGACGCCGCCCTTTTTCCCACGTGCGATTTTCACGCAGATGTTGCGGATCGGCTATTTCTCACTGCCCGTCGTGGGGCTGACGGCGATCTTTACCGGCGCGGTGCTTGCGCTGCAGATCTATGTCGGAGGGTCGCGCTTCAATGCCGAAGGATTTGTGGGGCAGGTAGTTGTCATCGCCATGGTTCGCGAACTGGGTCCGGTGCTGGCTGCGCTGATGGTCGCCGGCAGGGTGTCTTCGGCGATCGCGGCCGAGATCGGCACCATGCGCGTGACAGAGCAGATCGACGCACTGACCACTCTGGCGACCAACCCGTTCAAATATCTCATCGCACCGCGCCTGATCGCGGCGACCCTGACGATGCCGCTGCTGGTTCTGATCGCCGATATCATCGGCGTTATGGGCGGCTATATCGCGGCCACCAGACGGCTGGGGCTGAATGCCGGCGTTTACATGGAAAGCACCGTCAATGTGCTGGAACTCGATGATGTGACATCCGGGCTGACGAAAGCTGCGGTATTCGGCTTCATCATTGCACTGATGGGCTGTTATCATGGTTATCACAGCCGCGGCGGAGCGCAGGGCGTGGGGGCCGCCACAACGAATGCCGTGGTCACCGCGTCGGTGCTGATACTGCTCTTCAACTATGTCCTGACAGACTTTTTCTTCTCGTGAGGGCCGCATGACATCCGGTTCAGCCATGATCGCGATTTCCGGACTGACCAAGAGTTTTGGCAGCCATGCGGTGCTGAAGGGAGTGGATCTGGAAATCAGCCGCGGCGAATCGCTTGTTATCATCGGGGGTTCGGGCACCGGTAAATCCGTAACGCTGAAATGCATCCTCGGGCTGCTGCGCCCCGATGGCGGGCAGATCCTGATCAGGGGTCAGGACGTAACCCGGCTTTCGGGTGCAAAACGCGAAGCCGTGATGGCCGATGTCGGTATGCTGTTTCAGGGAGCGGCGCTGTTCGATTCCCTACCGGTTTGGGAGAATGTCGCATTCGGCCTGATCCAGTCCAAATCCATGCCCCGCAAGCAGGCCAAAGCGCGGGCTTACGAGGTGCTGGCGCAGGTCGGGCTTGAGGAAGATATCGCGCAAATGAACCCCGCCGAACTATCCGGGGGCATGCAGAAGCGCGTCGGGCTGGCGCGTGCCATTGCCACGACGCCCGATATTATCTTTTTCGACGAGCCCACGACCGGGCTTGATCCGATCATGGCCGGCATGATCAATGAGCTGATTGTCGAGCGTGTGCGCGAGCTGGGCGCGACAACCCTGACCATTACCCACGATATGAAAAGTGCGCGCCAGATAGCGGATAAAATCGCCATGATCTATCAGGGTAAAATCATCTGGTGCGGCGCGGCCGGGGAGATCGATTCAAGCGACAATCCCTATATCGAGCAGTTCATTCACGGCGAAATCGCAGGACCTATTCAGCTTGACGCATGAACGCTCATATGCGCCAGTCGGCGCAGACCGGCACGGCTCTTGATGGCACGTGCATCGCAGATCTTTACCTGCAGCGCCTGCGGCGCTACTGCGTCGAAATGGGCGGGCCGATGCGATAGCTGCGGGGAGTGGAACAGCCTTGTCGAGGAAACTCCTGGCGAAGGACCCGCCCCTGTATTGCAGCTTAAGAAAAAGCAGGCAATCGCCTTGAGTTCCCTGATAGCCGAGGAAGCCGAAGCCCCCCGCATTATCAGCGGGATCGCCGAATTTGACAGGGTCTGCGGCGGCGGGCTTGTCCCCGGATCGGCCCTGCTTGTTGGCGGCGACCCCGGTATTGGCAAATCAACCCTGCTGTTGCAGGCAACTGCCGCGCTCGCCCGGTGCGGGGTGCGGGCGATCTACATCTCCGGCGAAGAATCGGCGGCCCAGGTCAAATTACGCGCGAAACGGCTCGGGCTTGCCGATACGCCTGTCGAGCTTGGTATCGAAACGCGGTTGGGCAATATTCTGGCCACCGTTGAAAAGCCGGCGGAGCGACCGCCAGGCATATTGGTCATCGATTCAATTCAGACTGTCATGGCCGATGCGATCGATGCGGCACCGGGCACCGTATCGCAGCTACGCGGCACAACCCAGGAACTTGTGCGATTTGCCAAACGCTCGGGCTGGACGGTCATTCTGGTCGGGCATGTGACAAAAGAAGGGCAGATCGCAGGCCCGCGCGTCATTGAACATATGGTCGATACCGTGCTCTATTTCGAAGGTGACCGGGGGCATCGTTTCCGTATCCTGCGCGGTGTGAAGAACCGCTTTGGCCCGACCGATGAAATCGGCGTGTTCGACATGACCGGCAACGGGCTGGAGGAGGTTGCCAACCCCTCTGCCCTGTTTCTGTCGGGGCGGCGGGATAACAGCTCGGGGTCTGTCGTGTTTGCCGGAATGGAAGGCTCACGCCCCGTTCTGGTCGAAATTCAGGCGCTTGTCGCACAGACAAGCCTCGGCACCCCCCGCCGGACAGTTGTGGGATGGGATTCAGGCCGGCTTGCCATGGTGCTGGCCGTGCTCGATACCCGCTGCAATCTGAGCCTGGGGAGTTGCGACGTCTATCTGAACATTGCCGGCGGTCTGCGCATCTACGAGCCGGCTGCCGATCTTGCGGTTGCCGCAGCCCTTATCTCGTCTTACTGCAATGTCCCTGCCCGGTTTGATTCCGCCATATTCGGTGAAATCAGCCTGTCGGGCGAGGTTCGGACTGTCGCGCAATCGGATAAGCGGCTGAAGGAAGCCGCAAAGCTTGGTCTGACCCACGCCATCGTGCCTGCCGGCACGACAACCGCACAGCCTGAAATTTCCCTGCAACCGATAGAAATGCTAAGCGATCTGACAGACAGCTTTCTGGCACAGGCCGATGGGGTCGCCATGCAGCCGCGGGACCAAGACCGCCCGCATGAAAATGACAACAGGTGATGAATGAGATGAGTGAATGGCCAATCAACCCGTTCGACGCGCTGGTCGCGGTGATTATCATCATCTCAGCAATATTGGCGCTGATCCGGGGGCTGACCCACGAAGTGCTGTCTGTCGTCGCATGGATAGGCGCTGCCATCGCAACCCTGTTCCTGTTTCCCTATGCACGACCGCTTTCCGGGCAATATATCGAAACCGGCTGGATCGCCGACATTCTCACAGCCGTTGTAATTTTTGTCGCCATAACGGTTATCCTGTCGTTCCTGAGCCACGCTATCTCGAAAGGGATAAAGGACTCTCCGGTTGGACCGCTTGACCATACGCTGGGGTTCTTGTTCGGTGTCGCGCGTGGCGGCGTGCTGATCGTCGTTCTGTTTCTGGGACTGCAATGGTATCTTGGAAAAGACCCCTATCCGCAATGGATTGCCAACGGACGGACACTGCCGCTTGTTGCCGCAGGCGCGGATATGTTAAGGGGCATTCTTCCCGGTGACGGGAACGAACTCCCCGATTTCGACAGGACCATGCAACATCTGCAGAACCCCGTCTCCGGTGATGCCGCCTCACCTGACAATGATGCCGGCACCGGATATAAGTCGACCCAGAGACGGGCGCTTGATCAGTTAATACAGTCCAATAAGGCTGCGGACTAATTGACCCGTAGCAGGTCGTAGGAAAATTAAAGGACCCAACTCATGGAACCGCCCTTGCCGGTTGATTTCGCACACCCGTTTGATGACGACAAACCGCATGAGGAATGCGGCGTATTTGGCGTATTCGGACATGAAGATGCGGCGGAACTTGTCGCGCTGGGTCTGCATGCCCTGCAGCATCGCGGGCAGGAAGCGGCCGGAATTGTATCATTCGATGGCGCACGGTTTAACTCCGAACGACGCATGGGACTTGTCGGCGACAATTTTTCTGAAGAATCGGTGATCAACCGGCTGCGAGGCTTCGCCGCCATCGGCCATAACCGCTATTCAACGACCGGCGACACCGTTCTGCGTAATGTGCAGCCGCTGTTTGCCGATCTAGCGGGCGGCGGACTGGCCGTTGCACATAACGGCAATCTGACCAATGCGGTCGAGCTGCGACGCAATCTGGTACGTCAGGGGGCCATCTTCCAATCCACATCCGATACCGAAACGCTGGTCCATCTTGTCGCCATCAGCCGGGAAACAAGGCTGGTTGAACGGCTGATCGATGCACTGCGCCAGATCGAGGGTGCCTATTCACTTGTCACGCTGACCAATAAGAAGATGATCGGGGTACGCGACCCGCTTGGTGTCAGGCCGCTGGTACTGGGCCAGATCGGCGAGAGTTTCGTACTGTCATCGGAAACCTGCGCGCTGGATATTATCGGCGCGAAATTCGTGCGTGATGTGGAGCCGGGTGAAATGGTGATCATCACCCGCGACGGAATTGAATCTATCCATCCCTTTCCGCCCGCGCGCCGGCGCTTCTGCGTTTTTGAATATATTTACTTCGCCCGTCCCGACAGCCTGGTGGACGGCGTCAATGTGTATGCGGCGCGGCGTCATATCGGTGAAGTACTGGCGGAAGAATCCCCCGCCAATGCGGACCTTGTCGTGCCTGTCCCCGATTCAGGTACGCCCGCTGCCATCGGCTATGCCGCGAAGGCGGGTATTCCGTTCGAGCTGGGGATCATCCGCAATCACTATGTCGGCCGGACCTTTATCGAGCCGGGGCAGCATATCCGCCAGCTGGGCGTCAAGCTGAAGCATAATGCAAACCGGCAAAGCGTGGCCGGCAAACGCATCGTTCTGGTGGATGACAGCATTGTACGCGGGACAACATCGGTCAAAATCGTGCAGATGATGCGCGACGCCGGGGCAACCGAGGTTCATCTGCGGATCGCATGCCCGCCGACGACGCATTCATGCTATTACGGCGTGGACACGCCCGAGCGCGATCAGCTTTTGGCGGCCAAGCATAGTGTGGAGGAAATGTGCAGGCAGATCGGCGCCGACAGCCTGGCCTATATTTCAATCGACGGATTGTACCGGGCCATGGGTCACAGCAAACGTGACAATGACAACCCGCAATATTGCGATGCCTGTTTTACCAGTGAATATCCCACCCCGCTGACCGATATCAATGATACGGATCGCGAAACCCAGCTATCCCTTCTGACCGAGAGCGTGTAACCAATGGCCGCTACATCCGAACTGGCCGGACAAATTGCGCTTGTAACCGGCGCCTCGCGCGGGATCGGGCGGGCCATCGCGATGCAACTTGCGCGGCGTGGCGCGCATATCATCGCCCTGGCGCGGACCAGCGGCGCGCTGGAAGAACTTGATGATGACATCAAGGCGCTGGGCCAGTCCGATGGCGCGACGCTTGTCCCGCTCGATCTGGCCGATCACGACGCGCTCGACCGTTTGGGACGGTCGATTTATGACCGCTGGGGCAAGCTTGATATTCTTGTCGGGAATGCCGGCATTCTGGGGCCCATCACACCGGTCAGCCATATCACACCCAAAAAGTGGGACGCGTTGCTTGCGGTTAATCTGACCGCGAACTGGCGGCTCATCCGTTCGCTGGAACCCTTGCTCAAACAGGCAGACCCTGGCGGGCGGGCGGTCTTTCTCTCCTCGGGCGCGGCAACGAATACCAAACCCTATTGGGGCGGCTACAGCATGAGCAAAGCCGCGCTTGAATCGATTGTAAGGATGTGGGCAGCGGAAAGTGAGATGACCGGCATGCGGATCAATCTGTTCAATCCGGGGGGAACGCGGACAGAAATGCGTGCGGCCGCCATGCCGGGGGAAGATCCGGCACAGTTGCCCGCGCCCGAACAGGTAGCCGAATTCGTGATGCCTTATCTGCTGCCCGACTGTCCGGTCAATGGCGAGTTAATCAACTATAAAGCATAGCCCCATATCTTTACCCACTTGCGGTGTACCCCTAATATTGCACTACTTATAATTGGGTAGACGCAATCTGGTTCGGTGGTGTCCACCACACGCGGATTAACACAGAGATAATGGCTGGCAATGTATTCTGGCGACATGACCTGCCCTTCTGATATATGTCGGGCAAGGCAGGAAAATGCATAAACTATCCGGCCGGCATTTGTCGCAAGTGCTGCTTTTCTGCTTTCCAATTGCTTTCCTGCTGCTGCTGGCACTGATCGCGTCCGATGTCGTGTTCAGCTTACCTGAAGCGCCCATCGATCGGGCCGACGCGATTTCCGAACATGTTCTAGTCCGGCTTCCTGTTTATACAGTTGCGGGCGCGTTACTGCTGCTGGCGGCGGCCGGCGGCGCTTTCCTTGTCGCACGCGGGACGGTATTTTCGCCCGCGCAGCGCAGGCTGACAGACCATCTGCAACTGAGTGAACAGAATTTCAGCCGGACAGTCCTTGACGGGCTGGACACATTCATCGCGGTTCTGGCGCTTGATGGCACAATCCTGCACGTCAATATGCCGATCTACAAGGCGACCCTGTCAGCCCCCGAGGATGTCATCGGCCAGCCGATATTTTCCATGCCCTGGTTTGGTTCGGGAAACGACATGTCAGAAGAGCTGGTCGAGAATTTCAAGAAAGGCGTTACGGGCCAGTCCGTATCGGGCGAATTTTTCGTTCACACGCCAGTTGGAAACTTTCCGGTCAGTTACAACTTTCACCCGGTGACAGATGCCAGAAACGATCCGATCTTTCTGGTGGCGGAAGTTGTGGATATTTCTGAACGGCAGAAATCGGCACAACTGCGGCAAGCACAGGAAAACCGGTATCGCTCCCTGATCGAGACCACCGGCACCGCCTTCGCGGTGCTGGATGGCGCCGGCATGATAAATGACGTCAATCAGCGGTTTGTTGAATTAGTTGGTTTGCAATCTCTTGACGAGGTGATTGGCAGAAACCCGCTGGATTTCGTCGCGCCTGAGCAGCGAAATTTTGCAGACCGTGCGATCAGGAATCGATCTGTCGTTGGGGAAGTCCGCAATTACGAATTCGACTTCTTACGCAAGGATGGTGAAACCATTGCGGTTGAAATGAATGTTTCGCTGTTTACCAATGACGATGGGGAGATCTGGTCCCAGGCGCTGATTCGCGACGTAACCGACCGCAAGCGCGCGCAGGATGCACTACGTGAGAGCGAACAGAAGTTCCAGACCCTGTTCGAGGAATCGCCGGTTGGGATACTGATTTTCAGTGCGGACGGGATACTGGAATCGGCCAATCGGGCCGCCTATGCCATTTGGGGCCTGGATCCCGCCAAACCGTTTCGCTACGACATTTTCAGTGACCCGCAGATATCACGGCTGCTTGGCGAGCAGATCAACGAAATATTTGCAGGTCAAACCTACAAACCCGACGATGTCGTTGAATATGACATCGGCGTTTTCACCAACGGCCAAATCAAGGGTAAAAAGTCCCTGCTACCCCATGCATTTGCCATCAATGATCAGACCGGCAATGTGAAAAATGTCGTGTTGATGCAGGTCGATGTCACAGACCGGATCAATGCGGAGGAACAGCTTCGGCAGGCACAGAAAATGGAAGCGGTCGGCCAGCTGACCGGTGGCGTGGCGCATGATTTCAACAATATTCTGGCGATTATGCAGGGGAACCTGGATTTGCTGCACGAAAAGCTTGCCAGGCTGTCGGACAAATCCGTTGAAAACCTGATACGCTATGTCGATACGGCGCTGGAAGCCGGGGACAGAGCAGCCACCCTGACCCAAAGGCTGCTGGCGTTTTCACGCAAGCAGACATTGGCTCCGCAATCGCATGATGCAAACACGATCATTGGCGATATTGCAGAAATGCTGCAACGCACCCTGGGCGAACAGATCGAAATCTCCTATCAGCTCAACGATCAGCTCTGGCCGTGCAATGTAGATCGCGCACAGCTTGAAAATGCCTTGCTGAACCTTGCCTTGAATGCGCGCGATGCCATGCCGCGTGGCGGGCGGCTTACCCTCAAAACAGATAATGTGCTGATCGACGATGATGCTGAACGTCAACAACTCATGCCCGGCAGTTATGTCCTGCTATCTGTTCAGGATACAGGCTTTGGCATGACGCCGGAGACATTATCGCGCGCGGTCGAACCGTTTTTTACAACCAAGGGTGTGGGGGAAGGCAGCGGCCTTGGACTTAGCATGGTCGCAGGCTTTGTACAGCAGTCAGGCGGTCACTTCGAAATGGATAGCAAGCTTGGCGAAGGCACGAGCGCGCACATCTATCTGCCAAGGGATATGGCGGTGGCTTATCGCCCTGAACCGGCGGAACAGGCCTCGGAACCAGCGGATTGTGACGCAAAGAAACGGGTGTTGATCGTTGAGGATGATGCCCATGTCCGCGCCATGACATTGGAAATATTATCGCTTGCCGGCTATGAGGTAATGGCTGCAACAACCGCAAGCGAGGCGCTTGAGCTGTTGGAGCGAAACGGCAACGACTTCGACCTTCTTTTTACCGACGTGATCCTGCCAGGCGGCGTAAACGGTATCGAGCTGGCCCGCGAAGCGACGCAGCGCGAAAGTACGATCAAGATACTCCTGACTTCGGGCTATCCGGATCAACAGATTGCCACATTGGCCGACGGACAAACCAATCTGCAGATCATCGCCAAACCCTATCGGACCCGCGAACTGGAGCGGAAAATCCACGCAATTCTGCGGGGCTGACACACAAAGCCGCGCTGACCAGCCGCCGTGAGCAGAAAACCGCAGCGTGAAAACCCGCCGCCCAATTCCAACGCTGCCGAGCCGTTAATTGCTCATTTTGAAAGCGCCGTAAGCGGGAATATTCGCCCAGCATTGCTCAAATGACCGGCTCGCAATATCCGTGTTGCCCGGCTTATGCGCACTCGCCTGCTCAAGAATGGCAACCTGGCTGCATTTGAAGCAGGGGCCCAGACATTCCTCATATTTCTCATTGATACGGTCGTCTGAAACTGTCCTGCAGAAACTACCGCAATTCACCTGCGCATAATTGCCTGTTTTTGGGCCCGAATGATCTGCATCATGCGCGCCCTCTTCTTCATGCGCCGTATCGCCGTGATGATCATCCTTATGCTCATCATGGGCGCCATGTGCATCGATATCGCTGCCCACAAGCATTTTCAGGGTTTCCCCTGCGGAATCACGCAGGCCGGGCGCGTGAAACTGCGTCGCGATATAATTATCACCCGCCTGCGCGATGTTTTGCCCTGAAAACAGCGTGAACATGACAGCCAGCGCCGCCAGCATGGCAATCCGGGCGCAGGCGCGCGCATGACGCGGCCGGAGCCCCCCTTTCGCAAGGATCATCCGATTACTCCCCTTCCCCGTCTACTGCACGATACCAATTGCCCACATAATACCGGTCTGGCCGGTATCAATTCGTTAGCAGTGGCACTTTCGGTGTGTCTTTCTTATCCGGCGTCCCGCCCTTGTCATCCTTTTTCGGGCCGCCGCCACGCCGTTTTGGCGCAACAAACGAAAAGACAAGACGCTCCTCATCGCTATCAGGATCGGGCCCAACCGAAATTCTGACAGTGCCGCCTTTTGTCAGCGCACCGAACAACAACTCATCGGCAAGCGGCGTCTTGATATGTTCCTGAATAACCCGGGACAAGGGGCGCGCGCCATAATGTTCATCATAACCGCGCCTGGCGATCCACTGATTGGCCTCGGGCGATAATTCGATGGAAACCTTCCGATCCTGCAACTGGTTTTCAAGCTGCAGAACGAATTTTTCCACGACCATGGCAATGACGTCCGGCGGCAGATGCCCGAAGGGAATAACCGAATCCAGCCTGTTGCGGAATTCAGGCGAGAATAACTTCTTGATCGCCTCTTCGTCTTCGCCCTGCTTTTTGCCGCGACCGAAACCGATGGCCTGTTTCGACATTTCCTGCGCGCCGGCATTGGTCGTCATGATCAGAATGACATTACGGAAATCGACTTTCTTGCCGTTATTGTCGGTCAGCTTGCCGTGATCCATAACCTGAAGAAGAATATTGAACAGATCCGGATGCGCCTTCTCTATTTCATCGAGCAGCACCACCGAATGGGGATGCTGATCCACCCCGTCGGTCAGCAAACCACCCTGATCGAAACCAACATACCCCGGAGGCGCACCGATCAGCCGCGATACGGTATGCCGCTCCATATATTCCGACATATCAAAGCGCAGCAGTTCAATCCCCAGGATTTCGGAAAGCTGACGCGCAACCTCCGTCTTGCCCACGCCGGTGGGACCGGAGAACAGATAACAACCGACGGGCTTATCCGGTTCGCGCAATCCCGCACGTGCCAGTTTGATCGACGCCGCCAGCGCATCGATCGCATTGTCCTGGCCAAATACAACACGCTTCAGATCGGCATCCAGATCGGCAAGCGCAACCTTGTCGGATTTCGACACGGTTTTCGGCGGGATGCGGGCCATTTTTGAAATAACGGTTTCAATTTCCCTCACACCGACGGTCTTCTTGCGCTTTGCCTGGGGCAACAGCATCTGCGATGCGCCTACCTCATCGATCACATCGATGGCCTTGTCGGGCAATTTCCGGTCATGAATATATTTCGCGGCCAGTTCGACCGCGGTCTTGATCGCGTCATTGGTATAGCGAACTTTGTGAAACTCCTCGAAATAGGGTTTCAGCCCGGTCAGGATTTTCACCGCATCGGCGACCGTGGGCTCATTGACATCGATTTTCTGGAACCGCCGCAGAAGTGCGCGATCCTTTTCAAAAAACTGCCTGAACTCCTTGTAAGTCGTCGAGCCGATACATTTCAGCGCCCCGGTCTGCAGCGCGGGCTTGAGCAGGTTCGATGCATCCATTGCACCGCCACTTGTAGCGCCTGCGCCGATAACCGTGTGAATTTCATCGATGAACATGATCGCGCCGGGATATTCCTCAAGCTCTTTCATGACCGCCTTGATCCGCTCCTCGAAATCGCCGCGGTAACGCGTGCCGGCCAGCAATGTCCCCATATCAAGCGAGAAAATAGTCGCATCGGCCAGAACATCGGGCACCTCGCCATCGACGATCTTGCGCGCCAGCCCTTCGGCAATCGCGGTCTTACCCACACCGGAGTCGCCAACGAGCAACGGGTTATTCTTCTGCCGACGACACAGGATCTGCATGGCGCGCTCAACCTCAGCCTCGCGGCCGATCAACGGGTCGATCCCGCCTTCAATGGCTTTCTCATTCAGATTGACGCAATAGGCCTGCAACGCGTCGCCGCCCTTCTTGTCGGACTTGGCGTTTGCGCCCTGCTGCTCCTCCGCGCCGCGCACGGGGGCACTTTCGGACATGCCGGGCACCTTCGCAATGCCGTGCGAAATGTAATTGACCGCGTCATAGCGGGTCATTTCCTGCTCCTGCAGGAAATAGGCCGCATGGCTTTCGCGTTCGGCAAAGATCGCGACAAGCACATTGGCGCCGGTTACCTCTTCGCGGCCCGAGGATTGCACATGAATGACGGCACGCTGGATAACGCGCTGGAACCCGGCAGTGGGCTTTGCATCTTCGCCATTCTCCACAATCAGCGAAGACAGCTCATGATCGATATAATTCTCCACCGCCTGCCGGATCAAATCGAGATCCACCCCGCATGCGCGCATGACAGCGCTTGCATCCTGATCATCCAGCAGCGACAGCAGCAGATGCTCCAATGTCGCATATTCATGTTTGCGCGCACTTGCGCCGGCAATTGCGCGATGAAGGCTTTCTTCGAGACTGCGTGAGAATGAGGGCAAAATGCTTACCTATTCTTTTTCCATGGTGCACTGGAGCGGGTGCTGATTCTGTCTGGAATAGTCTATCACCTGGGTGACTTTTGTCTCGGCCACCTCATAGGTGTAGACCCCACAGACGCCTACGCCGCGCTGATGAACATGAAGCATGATCTTCATCGCCTCTTCGCGGTTCTTGTTGAAAAACTGCTCCAAAATATGAACGACGAACTCCATTGGCGTATAATCGTCGTTCAGTAACAACACCTTATAAAGAGACGGTTTTTTTGTTTTCGGGCGGGTTTTTGTGATCGTGCCGGTATCGGCATCCTGATCCCCGCCCACATCGTCGCCTTCCCCGGCCAACCGCACAGGGTAATCTGCGCCAGACCGTGGTTCAGCCCGCCAGCCCGACACCGGCAACGATAGGGAATGCAACGGCATCTGTTCAGAATACCAACGTGAATTCCGGTTTTGACCTAACATTTGTGCAAACCACTACTTCCTTCAGATCGCCGTCAAACATAGCATAACGGACATCTCGAAACTATAAACCCAGCGGCGACATTTGTTCAAATATGGTGTCGCGCTGTGCGATTGAACAGTCATGTAAAACCGTCATGTCCCTACAGATTGCGATAAGCGCCGCAAATACAATGAAGCAGCGCCTGTTTACCTGACATTAAGTCGGCGCGTCATACTATGCACGGACCGCCGGACCCTCTGGCGCAGCCGCAGGAACAAATCCCCATGGCAGTGACCGGCATCTCTGCATTAGCCGTTTATAAGGGCCTTGATCGGCTGGAGCCGATACGCAAGGAACTGGTGGCGCGTGACCCCAGCTTCAAGAACGAGATCGCGACATTCAAGGCCCGTGTGAAAGATATCGAAGAAGTTGATGGACTTCTTGATGATTTCCGGGTTCTTAGCACGGTACTCGAAGCCTATGGGCTGGAGAGCGAGATCAACAAGCGCGGCTTCGTCAAGGAAATCCTGATCAGCGATCCCACCGACCCGGAATCACTGGTCAACCGTGCAAACGATAATCGCTATCGCGAGCTTGCCGTCGATCTGCGCGCCTATGCGGGGATCACGACACTCAAAAGTTCCGGTTTTGCAGACAAAGTCGAATCCCGGCTGACGCAAATCCGCTTTGAAAAGAGCCTGGACGCGGAAAGTCCCGGCATCCGCCAGGCGATCCGGTTTCAGCAGGAAGCGAGCAATATCAAGTCGCCCTTCGATATTCTGGGCAATCCGGTCCTGCGCGATGTGGCGCTGGGGGCGACGGGCCTGCCGCTCGAAATTGTTTATCAGACGGTGGAGGCGCAGGGCCGCACGCTCGAAAAACGGCTCGACTTCGAAAAATTCCAGGATCCGAAATATGTCGACCGGGTGATCCAGCAATATCTGATCAGCGTGGATACCGCCGCCACGGCAAACAGCGCAACCTCGGGAATTGTCAGCCTGTTCGCCCCCGCGACGGGCGGCATCAACCTGCTGATCTAGACAATCGCATCCGAACGCCCGAAAGGCCCCCACGATTATCCCGGCGCCGCACCCTGAAACAGCAAGCCGCCATTCAGATCGGAAGCTGTTTTAACAGCCGGAATGGTGGGGATGGTGGAGCCGAGCGGAATCGAACCGCTGACCTCTTGAATGCCATTCAAGCGCTCTCCCAACTGAGCTACGGCCCCTTAACTGCCTGCTGGCATGCCACGCTTCGCAACATGGCTGACATGACAGGCGGCATTTTCACCCGCGCCTGCGCGGGCTGATCAGTCCGGCGATGTGACAGAATTTCTCCCGCCGGTCAATCCTCTATCTTGGGTTTGGGGATGATTGCGTCGTCATCATCTTCATCGTCGCCATCGTCAAGAAGCAGATCGCCGTCATCGTCCAGTTCGTCATCTTCGTCCAAATCGGCCTCAGGCAGATCAGCGATCAGTTCGTCGTCATCCTCGTCGCCGGAATCGTCATCATCATCGTCAAGCGATTCAAGCGAGATATCGTCGCCATCCTCATCGAGGGCGTCTTCATCGTCATCATCATTATTGTCGTCGGGCTGCTCCGCCTTCTGCTTTTCCGCCGGCTCTTCCGGCCGGGTGCGGCGTGGTTTCAGCAGGACTTCAGGCACAAACTCGTGGCCACAACTGATACAGACAATCGGGTCATCCTGCTGCAGGTCGTAAAACCTGGTCCCGCAACTTGGACATTGGCGTTTCGTGCCCCATTCCGGTTTTGCCACAAATCCCTCTCAGATTGCGCTGATGAAAACGGTTTCGGGACGAGCGCAGTCCCGCGTCAGGCGCGCTTCATAGCGAGCCTGCGTACTATGTGTCAAATGATTATCTAACACAACGCATTGCGCAGCCCAACCCGGCAGAGCCGCGATCCGTTGCGGGGGTCGTGCCGCGCAAACAGCCCGCTGCCTCTTCAGGGCGCATTCAGCATATGTTGCGCTGAAAACGACGCCATGCTACCTCCCGAAAGCAACCGGCGACCGCGAAATGGAGACGGTTTGCCGCGCCAGATTGGCAGGCTGCCCCCCGGCCTCATCGACAGCTAACGGACCCCGCAACAAATGAGCGAACATCGCCACGAATCCCAGCCGCAGCCCATGATTGCGCGCCCGGCCGGCAGCCTGAACGGCACAATCACGGTACCGGGCGACAAGTCGATTTCCCACCGCGCGGCAATGTTCGGGCTGCTTGCGGTTGGCGAGACCCGCATCGAGGGGCTGCTGGAGGGCGAGGACGTTCTGAACTCAATTGCCGCAATCCGTCAGCTCGGCGGCCATGCCGAACGCGAAGCCGCGGGCGTCTGGCGCATCAACGGTGTGGGGATCGGCGGGCTGCGCGAAGCCGATACGGTGCTGGAGATGGGCAATTCCGGTACCTCGGTCCGGTTGTTGATGGGACTTGCGGGCGGCCATCCGATCCGCACCACTTTTGCCGGCGATGCATCGCTCCACCGGCGGCCGATGGCACGGGTCGCCACCCCGCTTGCCATGATGGGGATCGAGGTGAGCGGGCGGCAGGGCATGCGCCTGCCGATTACCGTGACCGGACCCGCGCATCTGCTGCCGATCAGCTATGCGCTGCCTGTCGCCTCAGCGCAGGTGAAATCTGCCGTTCTGCTTGCCGGTCTGTCCGCCGCGGGCATCACGGAAATCATCGAACCTGAAGCCACCCGCGACCACACAGAAACGATGCTGCGCCATATGGGGGCAGATATCAGCAGCGAAGCACAGCCAGGGGGGGGCACAATCATCCGGCTGACGGGGCAAGCTGAGCTGCGCCCGGCAGCGTTTACAGTGCCCGGCGATCCGTCATCGGCCGCCTTCCCGATTGTGGCGGCACTGATCACGCCGGGTTCGGAGGTCACAATCACAAACATCTGCATCAACCCGCTGCGCGCGGGCCTGCTTACCTGCCTGACTGAAATGGGGGCTGATATCTCCCTTGAAAACAGGCGCCAGGCAGGCGGTGAAGCCATCGCCGATATCACGGCGCGCGGCAGCGCCCTGCAAGCGATCACCCCCCCGCCGGACCGCGCGGCGAGCATGATAGATGAATATCCGATACTGGCCATTGCCGCTGCCTGTGCCACCGGCACAACCACCCTGCGCGGTCTGGCGGAGCTACGGGTCAAGGAAAGCGACCGGCTGGCCGCCATGGCGCAGGGGCTAAGCGCCTGCGGTGTAAAGGTTGAAGAGCTTGAAGACGGGCTGGTGATCGAAGGGCGCGGCGGCGATGCACAGCCGATACCCGGCGGCGCCAAGATCGCCACTCAGATGGATCACCGTATCGCCATGTCATTCCTGATAGCCGGGCTTGCCGCACAATCGTCGGTCACGATAGATGACAGCCGCATGATCGCGACCAGCTTTCCCAACTTCATTTCCCTGATGCAGGGGCTTGGCGCATCCATCCAGCCTGCCGAGGTATCATGAATAAAACCACAGCCATTATCATCGCGATCGACGGGCCTGCCGCCGCCGGCAAAGGCACCCTGGCGCGCCGGCTTGCCGCACATCTGGGCTATGCCTATCTCGACACAGGCGCAATTTACCGCGCCGTCGCACTGAAACTGCTCAAACAGAATATTGCAGCCGACGACATACCGGCCATCCTTGCCGCCGCCCGGACCCTTGATCCCGCTGAACTGGCTGCCGATGAGCTGCGCACCGATCCTGTCGGCAACATGGCCTCGCAAATTGCGGCAATCCCCGCTCTGCGTGACGCGCTGGTCAATTTCCAGCGCACATTTGCCGCCTGTCCGCCCGAAGACAGGCCCGGCGCGGTGCTGGATGGCCGCGATATCGGCACCGTCATTTGCCCGAAGGCGGATAAAAAGCTGTTTGTCACCGCTTCGACGGAAGAAAGGGCCCGCCGCCGCTATCGCGAACTGACAGACAAGGGGGAGCAGGTCACCGAGAAAGAAGTTCTGGATGATCTGGAAAAGCGCGACGCACGGGACCAGAATCGGGCCGTCGCAGCCCTGCGCCCGGCAGAGGATGCCTACTTGCTTGACACAACAAATTTGGGTATAGACGAGGCATTCGCGGCTGCCTTGGACTACATCGCGGCGCGCTGACATCACAAGCGTACAGATTGAGGGCGGGTCTTGGTCCCCGAAGGGATTGAGGGCGGTTTTGATTTGTGGCGCTGTTTGTCGTGCCGCGCGGGGAAATCCAAACAGAGTCTGTCTCCGACCCGAACAGTGTCTGTTTCAGACAAGGTCGATCGACAGGGTAATCGGGTAAGCTGCGGCGTTTAAACCAGTCAGAAGTTGCCGCAATGGTGCGGCGGCATGACCAAAAAGACCGGCGGAAACAACCGGACGGCCAGAAAATACGTTATCAGGAGATCAATTTGACCGACCAGAATATGGCAGTGCCCTCGAAAGAAGATTTCGCGGCAATGCTCGATGAGAGTTTTTCCGATCAAAGCGCGGTCGAAGGCTCTGTTATTACCGGCACCGTTATCGCCGTGGAACATGATTTTGCGCTGATCGATGTGGGGCTGAAGACTGAAGGGCGCGTTGCTCTGAAGGAATTCGCTGCACCGGGACAGCCCGCCTCAATCGCACCGGGCGATAAGGTTGATGTCTTTCTGGATCGGATCGAAAACGCCATGGGCGAAGCGGTCCTGAGCCGCGAAAAGGCTCGTCGCGAAGAAGCATGGATCGAACTTGAAAAGAATTTCGACGATACCGCGCAGGTGGAAGGCGTCATTTTCGGTCGCGTCAAAGGCGGCTTTACCGTCGACCTGAATGGTGCTGTTGCGTTCTTGCCGGGCAGCCAGGTTGACATCCGTCCGGTCCGCGATATTACGCCGCTGCTTGGCGTGACCCAGCCCTTCCAGATCCTGAAAATGGACAAGCGGCGCGGCAACATCGTTGTCTCACGACGTGCGGTTCTGGAAGATGCGCGCGCCGAACAGCGTTCGGAACTGCTTGCCAACCTGCAGGAAGGCCAGGTTCTGGAAGGCGTTGTCAAGAACATTACCGATTACGGCGCATTCGTCGATCTGGGTGGCGTCGACGGGCTGCTGCACGTGACCGATATCGCCTGGCGGCGCGTCAATCATCCCACCGAAGTGCTGAATATCGGCGAAACCATCAACGTGCAGGTGATCAAGCTCAATCCCGAGACACAGCGTATCAGCCTCGGCATGAAGCAATTGCAGACCGATCCGTGGGAAGAGGTGGAGATGAAATATCCCCTCAATGCCCGCTTTACCGGTCGCGTTACCAACATCACCGATTACGGCGCATTCGTCGAGCTGGAGCCAGGCATCGAAGGCCTTGTCCATGTTTCCGAAATGAGCTGGACGAAGAAGAATATCCATCCGGGCAAAATCGTCTCGACCTCACAGGAAGTCGAAGTACAGGTGCTGGATGTCGATTCCAAACGCCGCCGGATCTCGCTGGGCCTGAAACAGTGCATGGAAAATCCGTGGGAAGGTTTCGCAACCAAGTATCCGTCGGGCACGGAAATCGAAGGCGAAGTGAAGAACATCACCGAATTTGGCCTGTTTATCGGGCTGGACGATGGTGTGGACGGCATGGTGCATATGTCCGACCTGTCATGGGAACAGACAGCGGAAGAAGCGCTGGCCAGCTACCAGAAGGGCGACATGGTGAAAGCCGTCGTTCTGGATGTCGATCTTGAAAAAGAACGCATCAGCCTTGGCGTCAAGCAGCTTGCAAGTGACCCGCTTGACAGCGCCGCGCCGGATGGGCCGCTGCGCAAAGGTCAGATCGTCACCGTTTCTGTCGAAGAAGTTCAGGATCAGGGCATCGAAGTCTCCATCGGGGATAGCGGCGTGCGCGCCTTTATCCGCCGTGGCGATCTGAGCCGCGACCGGTCGGAACAGCGTCCCGAACGCTTCTCGGTCGGCGACAAGGTGGATGCAAAGGTGACCAATATCGACCGCAACACGCGCAAGGTTTCCCTGTCGATCAAGGCCAAGGAAGTCGACGAGGAAAAAGAGGCGGTCGCGCAATATGGTTCGTCCGATTCCGGTGCGTCTTTGGGCGATATTCTGGGTGCTGCACTGCGCGCCAAGGAAGATCCCGAAGACGACAACTGATCACGGCTGTTTCACCGGCCGGGGCGCACAGCTTGGGCCGGGTGGAACTGCACCGGGATAAAATTCAGCTATGATGCGCTCCGGCCTTTCACCAATCAGGGGAAAGTCCGGAGCGTATTGCTTGCCGGCGGCGGGTAGAGCAGGACAGTTTTATGGCACTAGAAGCAGATGACATACTGGACCGTCGGCGTCTGCGGCGGCGCATGTCGCTTTGGCGTATCGCCGCTGTTGTCGCGATTATCGGGCTGCTGATCGCCATCATCGCCGATGGAACAGGTGGCAAGCTGCCGGGCGGCAATCATCTTGTCCGCCTTGAAGTTCTCGGGCTCATACTGGAAGACAGAGCACGCGATCGGGCCATTTCCGAACTTGCCGAAAACCCTGATGCACAGGCCCTGATCGTCTTTATCGACAGCCCCGGCGGCACCACCGCAGGATCAGAAGGTCTGTATCTTGCCCTGCGCAAGCTGGCCGAAAGCAAACCGGTTGTCGCGGTGTTGGGCTCGGTCGCCGCTTCGGGCGGCTACATCACGGCGATTGGCGCCGATCATATCGTCGCGCGGCAGAACACCATCACCGGATCGATTGGCGTCCTGTTTCAGCATACCGAATTCAGTGACCTGATGAACAAGGTCGGCATCGATGTAGAGATGGTGACAAGCGGCGGGCTGAAGGGCAAACCCTCGCCGTTCGAACCGATGGATCAGGAAGGCCGGGAAGCAATCCGTGATCTGATTCTGGATTCCTATCGCTGGTTTATCGGCCTGGTGGCCGAACGCCGGAACCTGACGATGGCCCAGGCAACCACGCTTGGTGACGGGCGGGTTTATACCGGCCGGATGGCGCTGGAAGCCAAACTGATCGATGCAATCGGCGGCGAAGCCGAAGCTGTTTCCTGGCTTTCGCAAGAATATGGCATCGCGGACAGTTTACCCGTTCACGAGCTGGAATGGGGCGACGCGCCGCCCCTGATCGAACAGCTTGTGGAAAATGTCTGGCATGGTTTTGCCGGAAATGCGCTACCACAACAATTGGTTGATATTGACGGTCTTGTATCCATCTGGCAACCTTGAGCGCATCTGATCAGATGCGAGATGGGACAAAGCTGTTGAAGGCAAATCTGTCGAGCGATGCCATTGCCGGAAGAGATATCATTGGGGCGCGCGATATCATTGGGGGAAGAGATATCATTACGAAGAGATTTGTGCTGACTTGCCGGCATATCAGTGAAAACCGAATTGCACTCAGACGTGCAACAGAATGTGAATTCAGTCGCGAATTGCTTTACCCCCTGTTCGGGTTGGCGGACGCGCGGCAAGCTGTTTAACAGGGGTATTGGCATGATCAAATCTGAATTGATCACGCGGCTTGCGCTCGCAAACCCTCATCTGTACCAACGTGACATCGAACGCATCGTCAACACGGTTTTTGACGAAATTTCAGATGCGCTGCAGCGCGGTGACAGGGTCGAGTTGAGAGGCTTCGGCGCATTTTCAGTCAAGTCGCGACCGGCACGGCAGGGCCGCAATCCGCGGACAGGACAGGCCGTATCGATCGCCGCCAAACGCGTGCCGTTCTTTAAGACCGGTAAGGAACTGCGCGAAAGGCTGAACCACAAGCCGGATCAATAGCGCCGGATTAACAGCCTGGTCGCAACGCGCCAATGTTGACGGGTCTTGCCCCTGCCGGTCGCGTCGTTGCCCCGGCTGAGATATGAGCGGATGTGTTGGCAGTGCTTCTCCGACAGGGAGTTCGCAGGGAGTTCATGAATTTCATACGCCTTTTACTGTTGCTGCCTTTTTTGGCTCTGGCGGTCGTCATCGCCGTGGCAAACCGGCAAACGGTTCTGTTCAGTCTCGATCCTCTTACCGAAACCGCGCCGGCAATCGGGATCGAGGCGCCGCTTTATGCGATTGTCTTTTTATCGATCCTGCTTGGCATTGTGCTGGGCGGTGGCGCTGCCTGGATGCGACAGCGCAAATGGCGACGTCTGGCGAAAGCGGAACGCAAGCAGATCCGGTCGCTGTCCAGGGAACTGCAAGTGAGCGAAGCCGAAAAGGCTTAGCCCTCCTGTAAACGCAAAACTGTACGCCATCGATAAAAGGGATGCATGCAGGGCGGTCGCAGCCTATATATCCTGATATGGTTCCAGATATGGTTGATGTAAAAATCTGCGGCATATCCGATGAGGCGGCGGTTGCGGCGGCAACGAAGCATGGTGCGGCCTATCTTGGCTTTGTGTTCTTTGCCCGCTCGCCCCGTCATGTCACGCCCGCGCAGGCAGCGCAGTTGAGCGCTGACATACCTGCCGGCATACACAGGGTCGGACTGATCGTCGATGAAAAAGACGACGGGATTGCAACAATCCTGCGCAGTTTTCAGCCCGATTACCTGCAACTTCACGGCCAGGAACCCCCCGCACGCGTTGCGGAGATCCGGGCGCGTTTCGGGCTGCCTGTCATCAAGGCGATCGCCATTGCCGAACGCGCGGATGCGGAAGCAGCGCATGCCTATGAAAGCGTCGCCGATATATTGCTATTCGATGCCAAACCGCCCAAAGACAAGCCGGACGCGCTGCCAGGCGGCAATGGCCTGGCCTTTGACTGGAATTTGCTCGCAGGCGGACAATGGCGCCGTCCCTGGATGTTGTCAGGCGGGCTTGATGCGGCAAATGTCGCCGATGCCGTGAAGATGAGCGGCGCAAAAGCGGTGGATGTTTCATCCGGTGTCGAAAGCGCGCCGGGCCGCAAGGCGCCCGGGAAAATACGCGCCTTTCTTGAACGCGCCCAGTCACTATAGCGGGATCATCGGCCCATTACCTGATAAAACCGCTTACCCGTCTGTCACCGTCATACGCCCAGAAAGCTGAAAGAGATTTATGAGCACCCGTCACAATACCCTGCGCAGCGGCCCTGATGCGAACGGCCATTTCGGAATATTCGGCGGCCGTTTTGTCGCGGAAACGCTGATGCCGCTGATCCTCGATCTGGAGCAGGCCTATAATGCGGCAAAACAGGACCCCGCCTTCGCCGAGGAGCTTGACGAGCTGCTGCAGAATTACGCCGGGCGGCCAAGCCCGCTTTATTTTGCTGAACGGCTCACCGAACATTTCGGCGGCGCGAAGATTTATTTCAAGCGCGATGAACTCAATCACACAGGTTCCCACAAGATCAATAACTGCCTGGGTCAGATCCTGCTGGCACGGCGGATGGGCAAGACACGCATCATCGCGGAAACCGGTGCCGGCCAGCACGGGGTGGCCGCGGCAACAGTGGCGGCCCGCTTTGGCCTGCCCTGCATTGTCTATATGGGGGCCGCGGATATCGAACGGCAGCAGCCCAACGTCTTCCGGATGAAACTGCTTGGTGCGGAAATCGTTCCGGTTACCGCCGGCACCGGCACCCTGAAAGATGCCATGAACGAAGCGTTGCGCGACTGGGTAACCAATGTTGCCGATACCTTTTACATCATCGGCACAGCGGCGGGGCCGCATCCCTACCCCACGCTGGTGCGCGATTTTCAGTCGGTTATCGGACGCGAGGCGCGCGAGCAGATGTATGCACAGGAAGGACGTCTGCCTGATACGCTCGTTGCCTGCATTGGCGGCGGCTCCAATGCTATCGGCCTGTTCCACCCCTTCCTCGATGATCCCGATGTAAAGATCTACGGCGTGGAAGCTGCGGGCAAAAGTATCGAAAGCGGCGCACATGCCGCCTCCATCGCCGGCGGCGAACCTGGCGTGCTGCATGGCAACCGGACCTATCTGTTGCAGACCGAAGACGGGCAAATCAAAGATGCGCATTCGATATCGGCGGGGCTCGATTATCCGGGTATCGGCCCTGAACATGCCTGGCTGCATGAAAGCGGGCGCGTCGGTTATGTCTCGGCAAGCGACAGCGAGGCACTGGCCGCATTCCAGCTCTGTAGCCGGCTTGAAGGCATTATCCCTGCGCTTGAACCAAGCCATGCCCTGGCCTTTGTGGCGAAGATCGCACCCGATCTGCCCAAAGAGCATATTATCTGCATGAATTTATGCGGCCGCGGCGACAAGGATATTTTCACGGTTGCGCGCCTGCTGGGGGAGGATATCTGATGGCCGGGCAGCGGATTGAAAAGCGTTTTGCCGCCCTGAAAGAGGAAGGCCGCGCCGGACTTGTCACCTTCATCACCGCGGGCGACCCCGACCCTGATACAAGCTTTGAAATTCTGCGCGGTCTGCCTGCGGCGGGTGCCGATCTGATCGAGCTTGGCATGCCGTTCAGCGATCCGATGGCGGACGGCCCATCGATTCAGACTGCCGGCCTGCGCGCGCTTGAAGCCGGCATGACGCTTGCAAAAACGCTGGCGCTCGTGACCCGTTTCCGGCAGCAGGACGCGCACACGCCGATTATCCTGATGGGCTATTATAATCCGATCTACCGCTATGGGACCGACCGTTTTATCGCGGATGCGCTCAGCGCCGGCGTGGATGGTGTGATCGTCGTCGATTTACCGCCCGAAGCCGATGAGGAGTTCTGCATTCCCGCCTTGCGTGCGGGGCTGAATTTCATCCGCCTGACCGCGCCGACAACCGATGACAAGCGGATGCCCACTGTTCTCGCCCATACTGGCGGCTTTGTGTATTATGTCTCGATCACGGGCATTACCGGTGCCGCTGCCTCAAACGATCTTGAAACCATTGCATCGGCGGTCAGTCGTATTCGCGCCAATTGCGCCCTGCCCGTCGCGGTCGGCTTCGGCCTTAAGGCCGCAGAACATATTGCGGCCATCGCGAAAATAGCCGATGCCGCGGTGGTCGGCACAGCCATTGTCGACAGGATCGCCGCGGGCCATGCGGCCGGCCATGATGCAAAGCGGATCGCCGCCGATACACATCGCTTTGTCTCGGAACTCGCCGCTGGTACTCATGCCGGGCAAAAGGATAAGGTTGCAAAGTAGCTTGCGGGTGATTCCCCGCCGATAAGACGATGAGGCTGAAGGGATCTGATCAATGAGTTGGCTGAGCCGGGTCGTTCGCCCGAAGATTCAGGCAGTGCTGCGCAAACGCGATACAGGCGACAGCCTGTGGCATAAATGCGATGCCTGCAACCAGATGATTTTTCACCGCGAACTGAGCGACAATCTGAATGTCTGTCCGGGCTGCGGCCACCATATGCGGATCGCGCCGAAAGAACGCTTCGATTCACTGTTCGACGAGGCGCAATACGAAACCTTGCCGACACCGCAGGTCGCCGCCGACCCGCTGAAATTCCGCGATCAGAAGAAATATCCCGAAAGGCTGCGCGAGGCACGTCACAAAACCGGGCGTGAGGAAGCCATGTCGGTGGCGCGGGGCAAAATCGACGCGCTGCCTGTCACCATCGCTATTCAGGATTTTGCATTCATGGGCGGATCGATGGGCATGGCGGTTGGCGAATCGCTTGTAATGGCCGCCGAACGCGCGGTGAAAGACCAGACACCGCTGATCGTCTTCACCGCCGCGGGCGGTGCGCGCATGCAGGAGGGCATGCTGTCGCTGATGCAGATGGCGCGCGGCACGATCGCGGTGCAGATGCTGCGGGAATCGGCACTGCCCTATATCGTCGTACTGACGGATCCGACGACCGGCGGGGTCACCGCCTCCTACGGCATGCTGGGCGATATTCATATCGCCGAACCCAATGCGCTTATCGGTTTTGCCGGACAGCGGGTTATCGAACAGACGATCCGCGAACAGCTGCCCGAAGGTTTTCAGCGTGCTGAACTGCTGCAATCCCAGGGGATGGTGGATATGGTCGTGCATCGGCGTGAAATTCGCCCGACCCTGTCACGTATCCTGCAAATGCTGATGTACGACCGGCTGCAGAAGAATCCGGCAACCGCCCTGCCGCGCCCGGCTGCGCTCACCCAAGCGGATGACATGCCCGCCTGACTGACAGATCGGTTCCGATGTCCCGCAAAGCCGCAATGCCGTCTGCCACCGATTCAGAAGTGGTTCTTGCGCGGCTGCACAAGCTGCACCCCAAAGGCATTGATCTGTCGCTCGAGCGGCTGACCGCCTTGCTTGCAAAGATCGGCAATCCCCAGGAAAGGCTGCCCAGGATCATTCATGTGGCGGGCACCAACGGCAAGGGATCGACGACCGCCTTCATGCGCGCCATGCTGGAAGCGGCAGGTCTGCGCGTTCATGTTTACAGCTCCCCCCATCTTGTACGGTTTCACGAACGTATCCGCATCGCGGGCAATCTGATCAGCGAGCGCGAACTATGCGAGCGGCTGCTGGCGGCGGAAGCGGCAAATGACGGTGCGCCCATCACGTTTTTCGAGATTACGAGTGCGGCAGCATTCGCAGCATTCGCAGATCATGATGCCGATATAACGCTTCTGGAGGTCGGCCTTGGGGGGCGGTTTGACACAACCAACGTCATCCCCGGCGCGGCAGTGTCAGTGATCACGCCTGTCGATCTCGACCATCAGGAATTTCTGGGCAATGACCTTGCCACCATCGCGCATGAAAAGGCCGGCATTTTAAGACCGCATGTTCCCGCAGTCATCGGGCCGCAGCATCCGCAGGCCGAGACCGCAATCCGCGCGGAAGCGGAACGGCTGGATGCCTATCCCCTGTGGCACGGACAGGACTGGCTGAGCTTTGCGGAGAATGGCAGGCTGATATTTCAGTACAGAAACGGTTTGCTCGACCTCCCCCTGCCCAACCTGCCCGGCAATCACCAACTGATCAACGCTGGTGCCGCCATCGCAGCCGTGCTGGCATTGGGCGATGACAGGATTGCCCAACCCGCCATCGCTCAGGGCCTGACCCGTGTCAGTTGGCCAGCAAGACTGCAAAGGCTGGATAAAGGCCCGTTGCATCACTTGCTTCTTAATCCGGCAAGCGAGCTATGGCTCGATGGCGGCCACAATCCCGCCGCGGGCCGTGTGCTGGCCGCCGCTCTTGCCGATATGGAGGAGCGTGACCCCAAGCCGCTGTTTCTGATTTGCGGCATGCTGGCAACCAAGGATTACGCCGGGTTTCTGGAAAATTTCAAGGGGCTTGCGACGGCCATTCATGCCATTCCCGTCCCGGGTGAAGCAAGCGGCCTGCCCGCCGACAAACTGGCAACCACCGCCCGGGCGCTTGGCTTTGACTGCCTCACCCATGCCGATGCCACTGCCGCAATCGAAACAATTACGACTGCACAGGCTGAAGAGGCCACCCGCATCGTCATATGCGGTTCGCTCTATCTCGCGGGATCCATACTGAAACAGTCCGACTATACCCTGCGCTGACCGCGCGGTTTCTGCGCGCTTGGCTACGCAGCCGCAGGGTCTTCTACCGCGCACCCGCAGGGTTTTAACAGGCACCCGCAGCGTATTACCGGAAACAACCTTGCCCAGCTTGGCGGTTAAAAATCCCACCGCCGGTTGAGCAGGAACTGACCACGGACATTGTCATAATCGAAATTCGGAATATTCGAGTTCGAGTTCTGATATTCCACGCTGACCGTCAGAACCACATCCTCAAGGAAGGGCGGGCTTACGAAGCTCTCACCAAGATGGGTGGTGATATTGGCCACCGGAACGCCATAGGTCAGATTATATGTCGTATCGAGATCATGGCGCGTCCGCTGTGTAATGAACGGATCGGGCCCCTGATAAAACTGCTTCTCCACCGTTACACTACCGGTCAGGAACGTATCGGCAGGCAGAATACGCGTGAAGTCGAGGGACAGTTCATAACTTTCGTAGGATTCGAAATTGATGGCATCGACACTGTTCAAAGACACCGCGCCGTGGATCAGCGTGCGGTTATCGAGCGCCCGGCGCCCGCCAACCGTCAATTCATGATACTGACCGCTTTGCTCGCGGGCGAAGGGTAAATTGCGGGTATTGTTAAATTTCCGCCACCCGGCTCTTACTTCCGCATAGGCCGCGACCTTGGAATTGAGAACCGGCCGCTCACCCCGCAGGGAAACGGCGTAATCGCGGGAGTATTTCTCGCGATCCAGCTGAATCAGCGCCGCATGCAACCCGGGCACCAGCGTACCATAGCGGGATTTGTAAGTCAGTCCGCCATTCAGCAGCAATGCGCGAACATCAAGCTCATCAATCTCAACCTGATTATCGTAAAGAAAAGCCGCATCCGCGAAAATTTCCTGCAGTTGCTGCCCGTTGGTATCCATCCGCATATCGGTTGCCGCGATGACAACATGACCGAAATCATCAACCTCACCCGTCGTGCCCTGAATAGGCGCACCGCCGATCAGGAACGTTCCCTGATCGGGAAAGGCGTTGCGGTTCCTGTCATAATGCATGCCGATACTGATCGCCGCCGACCGCTTGATCGGCCGGTTCCGTTCATCGATCAGCTTACGGTAACGGGCAACTTCCTTGAGAATTGCATCATCGCTGCTGCGCGCTTCCAGAATATCCAGCTGCGCCGCCGAATCATCAAGCACATCCATACGGTAGAGCAAAATCGCATAAAGCAGCCGGACACTGTCCGCGTCGGGATAATTGATCAATATCCGCTCGACCGTCGCTGCGGCAAGCTGCACATTGCCCTTAAGGATCAAATCCTGTGCATAACGCAAATTCACCGCCGGATCGTCGGGTGCTTCGAGAACCTGTGAAAATGTAACCGGCGGCAAAGCTTCCGCCGCGGCCATCAGGTCATCTTCTGCAGAAATGGTTTTACCGGCTTGCTGCGTGGCCTCTTTCGTCCGCCGCTCGGCCGCTTCGGTACCGACCGGCTGCGCATGAAGCTGCGTAACACACAGACAGACAGACAGAGCCGACAGGGCCGTCCGGCTTACCAGATTCATCGCCCGCGATTGCAAAACCTTACTATTTTCAGACACTACCCCGAGCCCCGCCATACTCAAATTCGTCACAAGACGCGTCATTCAGGGTCAATCTATGCAATTGTCGCCTGCGCGCTTCAAGCCCTCTTTCGGCGTTCGTAATAATTTTTATTAAAAATGTTGCCTTTGTGCACTTGTCGCTCAAGCTGAATTCTGACTACAAATGGCGAGTTTTGGGGCCTGATCGGGGTAGTAACATGCAGTTTTTCGGGAAATTGGCAGGTTTTGCGACAATTTCGTCTGCGATCCTTACCGCACCAATGGCTTTTGCGGCCACGCAGGCGGGAATCGCCGCCGGCGTCAGCGGTTCGGTCGCGGTTTCCGAAGGTGACAGGGAAGGCAAGCAATCGGTCGTCTCGGGCATGGATATGCTGCTTGGCGACAAGCTTGAAAGCGCCGAGGCGTCGCGCATGCAGATTCTGCTGCTTGACGAAACGGTATTCACCGTTGGCCCCAACAGCCAGCTTGTGATCGACGAATTCATCTATGACCCCAATACCGACACAGGCAAGCTGACCGCGAACTTCACGCGCGGCGTGTTGCGCTATGTATCGGGCAAAGTCGCCAGTGCCAACCCGACAAATGTCACGATCAAGACGCGGACTGCCACAATCGGCGTGCGTGGTACGGCGCTGTTTGCAGT
This sequence comes from uncultured Alphaproteobacteria bacterium, assembly GCA_947258435.1. Classification (GTDB taxonomy): domain Bacteria; phylum Pseudomonadota; class Alphaproteobacteria; order UBA11222; family UBA11222; genus CALAQW01. Next base: position 20,593 of record CAMYID010000013.1, on the reverse strand, counting down.
TGATGATCCCGAAGCGACGGAAGATCAGACTTTTGTCGGCCTGCTGGGCCCGGGAGCCAATAATGACGGCAATCTGCGCGCCGGCGGCATGACCGTTTCGAATGACTTCGGATCGACCGATGTATTACGCGCGGGCTTTGGCACCTTCGTGACCCCCGGCATGGCGCCCGGACCGGCAATCCCCACCCCGCCGCGAATTACCCAGGTAATGCAGGCACGCCTTACCGGCCCTGTCGCACGTGGCCAGAATGGCGGCGGCAATCAGGCAGGCAATCAGAACCAGGGTGGCGGGCAAAATCAGGGCAGCGGCCAGAATCAGGGCGGCAATCAGGCAAATAATGCAGGACCGCAAGGCGGACAGCAGGCCGATGGCGGCGGCGCCCCGCCCCGCGCGGGCAATTTGTCCGGGCAGCGCACCGCGCAAACCGGCGTACGGGCACGCAATGTGAATGTACCGCTGCGGAATGTGCAGAATATTGGCGATCTGGCGAACCGCGCCACTGAAGAAGGGGCGGGCCGCGTCGACACGGAAAACCCGCAGGCCGCTGTTGAAGATATGGTTGAGATTGCGCAGGATCTGGGCTTTGGCAGCCTGCCCTTTGGCGTTAATCTGCCGCTGGCGGTGGAAGTCACCTGGAGCACCATTCGGGATCTTGATCTGCATCTGACCGGCCCCAATCCGGGCAATGATGGCCGCTTCCATGTCTTTTTCGGAAATCGGGGTAATTTCGACGGTTCACCTTTCGCACAGCTCGATGCGGACAGAACCGGATTTGGCGGATCGGAAGTCATTGGTATTTCGCAGCTTAACAGCGGCGATGTATATCGCGCTTCCGTATTTAACTTCGGCGATCAGGGAACGAACTCGACAAGCCTGTCAAATGATGCCAATGCGCGGATGCGGCTGATCCAGAACGGGCAGATCTCGCGCGGCACGGCGGGCAGCACTGTCGTAAACGGGTCGGTGCTGGCCAATATCACGCCGCCTACAGGGCAGTCGGGCAATACCTGGGTCGGACTGGAGTTTCAGCAGGGCCTGTCCAATATCACGACCGTCAATCAGTTCGTGAATTCCAGCGGCTCATCCAACGTCCAGTAGCCTGAAAGGCGCTGTGCCCTGAAAAACTCTGTGCCCTGAAAAACTCTGGCCTATGCAATTAACCGGTGAGCGGACCGATCGGCGCAACAACCGATGGGTGGCGGCAATCAGACCATCACCAGCCCGCCATCCACATTGATTGACTGACCGGTAATATTGCGCGCCGCCGGTGATGCCAGAAATACCGCCATCTCCGCAATATCGGCCGCTTCATTGACACGGCCGAGCGGAATGCCCCGCGCCGCCTGCTGTTCAAGCTCGGCCAGAGGGATACCGTCCTTTTCAGACCGCATTTCCAGTATGTTCTGAAACAGCTCGGTCCGGGTGACGCCCGGGCAAATCGCATTGACCGTGATATTGTGTTTGCCCAGCGCATGCGCCGCCTGCATCGTCATGGCGATGACCGCCCCCTTGCTTGCCGCATAGGCCGCATTCGAGGTGCCCGGAAATCCGCGCCCTGCGATCGACGCCGTGTTGACAATTGTGCCCCCGCCCTGTGCGATCATGGTTTCGGCGGCCCGCTTCATACAGAAAAAGGCCCCCTTGGCATTCACACTATGCACATGATCCCACAGCGCCTCGTCAATATCCATAAAAGCGCAGCGACGGGTAACCCCGGCATTGTTGAACAGAATATCAAGCCGCCCATATTCGGCGACACTTGCCGCGACCATGCGCTCGATCTGCGCCAGATCCGACACATCGGCCTTGAGGCCGATTGCAGTTCCGCCTTCCGCCTCAATCTCGCGCACCCGCGCGTCAAGCTTTTCGGCCTGAATATCGACCAGCACGAGCCGCGCTCCCTCACGCGCCATCGCCATTGCGGTCGCCCGGCCAATGCCTGCCGCGGCACCGGTTATCAGCGCCGCCTTTTCTGCCAATCGCATTTACTCTGGCCCTCCCCCTTTTCCTGCGCCATATGCCGGGCCTTTGCGCCGGCTATGGCCTGCAGCCGATAGTCTGCCCGCACGACAGGCGGGTGAACAAGCGATTTGTCCAGGCGGTGGCCGCTTGCACGCCGCCCCCCGACCTGCCCATACTTTGCCCGGCAGTAAAGGACATATGCAAAATGGGAGCAGGCGGATGCCGGACGATACGACAAAGGAAACGGCGATAGTTCTGGGGGTTGGCGCGGAACGGGGCCTGGGGGCGGCGCTCGCGCGGCGGTTTGCCGGTCACGGCTATCATGTTGTGCTGGCCGGCCGCACGGCAGACAAGCTTGCCGACCGTGCCGATGAAATCAGGGCAATGGGCGGGACCGCAACAGCAATGGTCAGCGATGTCACAATACAGGACTCAATTGAGCAGCTGTTCGCACAGGCCGCTGAAACCGGGCCGATTGCGGCTGTGCTTTACAATGCGGGCAACAATGCGCGTATCCCGTTTCAGGACATCACGGCCGCGCAGTTTGAGCGCTTCTGGCGGATCTGCTGCTTTGGCGGGTTCCTGACCGCGCAGGCCGCTATCGCTCATATGCTGCCGCGCCAGCGAGGCAGCCTGTTCTTCACCGGCGCATCGGGATCACTACGCGGGCGCACAAACTTCGCGCATTTCGCGTCGGCCAAGGCGGGGTTGCGCAACATGGCGCAGTCTCTGGCGCGCGAATTCGGGCCGCAAGGCCTGCATGTCGCTCATTTCATTATCGACGGGGTCATTGACGGGCAGATGATCCGCGAAAGATTTCCCGAATTTGTCGACCGGATGGGCGCGGATGGTGCGCTCGACCCCGACGCCATCGCGCAAACCGTCTTTCATATTCATGAGCAGCCTCCAAGCGCCTGGACTCATGAAGTGGATCTGCGGCCGTTCAAGGAAAACTGGTAACCGGGCTGAACAGCCCGGCAGGGCACTCACAACGCAAAACGCCCCCTCCACATGGAAGGGGGCGTCGCCTCAGTCGATCGGGCCCGCGGTTCAGGCGTGACCTTCAATCACATTCTGATCATTTGCATCGGAACGGATTTCGATCTGCCGCGGCTTCATCGCCTCGGGCACTTCCTGCGCAAGATCGACATGCAGCAGACCGTTCCTCAATTCCGCGCCGGTGATCTTGACATGATCGGCAAGCTGAAAGCGGCGCTCAAAGGCGCGCGCGGCAATGCCGCGATGCAGATATTCCGCACCTTCGCTGTCTTCCTGATCCGCATGCCGACCTGCGATCGTCAAAGTGTTGTTGTGGATTTCCACCTTCAGATCTTCGCGGTCAAAGCCTGCAACGGCCATGGTGATGCGATAAGCATCCTCGCCAAGCTTCTGGATATTGTAGGGCGGATAGGCCGGTGCACCATCATCAAGGCGGTTCGCCGCATCAAGCATGGCGGCAAGCCGGTCGAAGCCGACGGTGGAACGGAAAAGCGGTGAAAAATCAAGTGCACGCATGTGACACATCCTCCATTGAAGCGATATGTAAGTTGTTGATCCGCCTTGCGGCCGGACCTGTCATACAGCGAGCCCGACATGGCGCCCGCCACAGCTCAGATGTAGTTCTGCCCGGCATCGTTTCAAGAGGGAAAACCGCGCAAAAAACCGTCATAGGCCTGTCAAATGCCGGTCAGAAGATTGACATTACACGCCCCCGGTGAAAGCTTGCGCAGGCAGGATCAGGCGGCAACGAAACAATCATCGGAACGGGAATATGCGAATTTTGGAACGACTGCCGGCAAGGCTGCTTACGGGGCTTTGCGCGCTCTTTCTTATTGCCCTGCCTGCACAAGCAGCAGACCAGGATGTCATTAGCCTTGGCGCGGCGATTTCCCTGACGGGCAAATATTCCACAAACGGCATGAACACCCGCGATGGCTATATGCTGGCGGCTGACCGGGTGAATGCGGCAGGCGGCGTCAAGATCGGCGACAAGCATTACCGGCTTGAGGTTGTCTTCTATGACGATGAATCGACGCCGGCCCGCGCCGCCCAGCTGGCCGAGCGGCTGATCCGGCAGGACGGGGTGCAATTCCTGCTTGGTCCCTACAGTTCGGGTCTGACCAAAGCCATGGCTCCGGTGACCGAGAAATATGCCGTCCCGATGGTGGAGGGGAACGGCGCCTCCATCTCGCTGTTCGACAAGGGGTACCGTTATCTGTTCGCGGTGCTGTCCACCTCCGACCAGTATCTCAAGAGTGCAATCACACTGGCCGCGGAACAGGCGCGGAAAGATGGCCGTGATCCCGCCAGCCTGCGGCTCGCCGGTGTCTTTGAGAACGATCCCTTCTCGCAGGATATCCGCGACGGGTTGATGCAGGATGCCGCACAATATGGCATGCGCTTTGTGATCGACGACAAGCTGCCGCCCGAGCTGAACGACATGGCCACATCGCTGATCAAGGTGAAGGCACTGAAACCCGATATGCTGATCATATCGGGCCATTCCAAGGGCGCGGCGCTGGCGGTACGGCAACTGGCTGAAATGCGCGTGGACGTACCGATGGTGGCGATGACCCATTGCGACAGCGCGCAGATTATCGAAAAATTCGGCAAGGATGCGGAGTATATGCTCTGCGCCTCGCAATGGGCCGCAACGCTCAGCTATTCCGACCGCTGGTTCGGCAGCGCGGGCGAATTCGCCGCGCTTTTTGAGAAGACCTATGACTATGCACCCCCCTATCAGGCCGCCGAATCGGCAGCCTCGGTGCTTGTCTATGCGGATGCGCTGTCCCGCGCAGGCCGGATCGATCCGGACGCGGTGCGCGACGCGCTGGCTGAAACCGATATGGAAACCTTTTTCGGCAAGGTGAAATTCAATGCCGCAGGGGTCAACATCGCCAAACCCATGGTATTGTTCCAGGTGCAGGACGGCGAATATGTTGTGGTCGCGCCAAGCCAGTGGGCAGCGGGCAGTTTACGTCATCCCATCCCGCCCTGGTCGGACCGCTAATCCACAGGCAATAGCGGGCCAAGCGCTGCAAACAGCGGCGCCAGATGATCGGCATAGGCGCGCCAGCGGCCAATGCTGCTGTCATATAACGGCTGGCGCACCTGCCGCACGCTGGCGGTGAACACCGCACGCGGATGGGTATGAAATTCAAGGCAGCCCGCCTCCCACTCCAGACCGCAATAGCGCAGCAGGTTACGCACCGTTGTTTCGGGGTCACGCACCAGCGCCGCATAGGACAGATCAAAAATCCGCCCCGGCAACAGCTTATGCCAATGCGCCATCAGATCCGCATAGGCACGATACGCATGACCAAGTTCGGCCAAATCATAGGACCATTCATGCCCCGATGAAAAACAGGTGGTGAAGCATGAGATACACACATCGCGTGGATCGCGCACGCAGTGGATGATCTTGGCATCGGGCCAGATTGCAGTAATAAGCCCGATCCAGCGATAATTGCCCGGCATCTTGTCGGTGACGAACGGCGCGGCCCCGTTGACCTCTTGCAACCCGTCGCGGTAATGCACACCGATCCCCGACAAGGCATCGGCAGGCAGCGCGGCCAATTGCTGTGGCGACAGTTCCCGCGTCACTTCCTGCGCTAGCGTGTCGCGCTGCGCCAGACCGTCACGCAAGGCGCGGGCCAGAAAATGCAGCTCCCCCCCCGGGCCGACCGCACTATGGCTGGCAAGTATCTGCTCTGTCAGCGTTGTACCGGACCGGGGCATGCCAAGGATGAAAATCGGCCGCGGACGGCCTTCGGACAGATCGCCCGCATCGGATCCGGGCCCCGCCCGGTTCAGCCATTCAGAATTGAAAGCCGATGTCATCGCATCGGTAAAGCCGTGCAGCCGGGCCTGCATCTCGTCGGTCGGCAGGTCGCCCGCAAGCCCTCTGCGCATGCACGCACCGCCCTGCCGGTAATGGCTGAATGCCTGATCCCTGTCGCCAATATCGGCCCATGCCTTGGCTATCGCAAAATGCAGACGGCCCGCGGGCTTGTCGTCAAGCGTGTCGAGAAGCGGCAATAATCCGGTCAATGCCCGGAAATCTGGGTCGTCGGCCGAACCGAACTGCTTGCCGATACTGAGATGGCGATGCGCCTCGATATAGTGTGGATTAAGCGCAATGGCATGACGAAAAGCCGCCTCTCCCTCCGCGAACCGGCCCAGCGCGTTCAGTGTGCCGCCAAGATTATTCCACGCCTCCGCATGATCGGGCACAAGCGCAAGCGCCTTGCGATAAACCTGTTCGGCTTCATTGGCCTGGTTATTATTGCGCAGCGCATTGGCCAATGTTGTCTGTACCCGCCCATCATCGGGGGCAAGCTGCGCCGCGCGGCGGGCAAATCTGAGCCCTTCTTCTGTTGCGCCAAGGCCCAGCAGCAGCCCCGCCAGATTATTACAGGGATGCGGCAGATCCGGCGCAAGCCGGATCGCCGCCTGATAGGACGCAATCGCCGCACTGTTGCGGCGCAACTTCTTTTGCGCATTCGCGATATTGTAGTGATAATGCGCATTGTCGGGACGCAGCGCCAGCGCCTTTTCCGCCGCCAGCAAAGCCCCCTCCGCATCGCCGCTATCAAGCCGGGCGGTCGCCAGATTATTCCAGCCATCCGCTTGCCCCGGATCGAGGGTCACCGCCTTTTCAGCGGCCTGACACGCTTCCTCAGCCTGCCCCAGATCGGCAAGCAGGCCAGCCAGATTGGCCCAGCCATCCGCATAGTCGGGCGACAGGGTCAGCGCCCTGCGATAGGCCGGCTCGGCCTCCGCACGGTTGCCCGAAGCGGCGAGAATCACACCACGATTGCACCAGGCTTCGGCATAGTCGGGCTGCACCGTCAGCGCATGATCGATCAATTGTAGCGCGGCCCCGCTTTGGCCCGCCTGAAACGCAATCAACCCCAGATGATGCAGGGCACCGGCATGGGCCGGCACCAGTTTCAGAACCGCCTTGTACAGGGTTTCCGCATCCGCGAGCCGTCCCTGATTATGCAGCGTGACCGCCTGCGCAAACGCCTGGTCGGGTGTCAGTTCAACCCGCCCGCCCTGATTGCCCGCAGACACGGGATTCAGGCTTCAGTCCCGATTGGCCGCAAAAAGGGCAAGGCTTCTTTCCCTCGCAAGTCTGGCGGCGGCTTCATCATAATGAGTGGGCCGGTCGGACTGAAAACCATGCCCCGCATCATAGACATAGACCGGGCATTCGGGATGGGCTGCCTCGATCTTACGGACATCGTCCATGGGAATGGATTCATCATGTTCGCCAAAGTGCAGAATGGTCGGGCATTTCGGTTTTTCATCGATAAAATCGATCACCTGACCGCCATAATAGCAGGCCGCGCCAGCAAGGCCGGTGCAGCGGCAGGCCGCAACCCAGGAAATCGACCCGCCATAGCAATAGCCGGTCACAAAAACCGGACCGTCTTCGCGGCTTTTGAGGAAATCGATACCGGTCTGCACATCCATCGTCGTATTGTCGTAATTATTGGCGGCGCGCAGCGCCAGCGATTTCTGAATATCTTCCTGGCTGTAGCCTGACTGGAAATCACGCACCTGCCTGTCGTAAATACCCGGCGAAACGGTTTCGTACCCTTCCTTCGCCCAGGCGTCGCAGACATCCTTGATATGGTCTGTCACACCGAAGATTTCCATCACGCAGACAAGGCCCCCCTTGCGTTCGCCCTGCGCCGCCACATGGTAGAAATCAATATCGGCCCCATCGCCGCTTTTCAGCGTAATCGTCTTTCCCAAATGCGCCATCTTTCTGTCTCCCCAGCCTGCCAAGGCCTGTTAATCGGCAAGTTCGGCCGGCTTGCGCATGACCATGCCCTGGCCAATGAAATGCAGCACCGTCTCGCCATTCTGATTGATACCTTCATTCACACTGCGAATAATGCCCCATTCGGGCCGCGATTTCATCACGACCTTTTCAGATGCGGTTGCCGAGAAGCGAATGATATCGCCCGGACGTACCGGCGTTGGCCACCGCATATCGAGAAACCCCGGAGACGGCCCCGCCATCGGCTTGGGCCCCGGGCCGGTTTCGGTCTTCAGCACATTGTATTTTTCCGCCTGCTGCTGCCGGTGATGCATCATGGCGCGCATCCAGCACGCGACGGTAAACCAGCCGCTTGCGGTAATGCCGCCAAAATGCGTACGGGCGGCGGCGGCTTCATCGACATGGAAGGGTTGCGGGTCGAACTTTTGCGCAAAGGCGATCATTTCCGCCTTGTCCATCGTCCAGGGGCCAAGCTCGATGCGGTTGCCAAGCTCCATATCCTCAAGCCATTGCGCCATGCTTTAGCCCTCCCCCGCTTTGGTGTCGCGACGGGCGATCATCATGGTTCCCGTCATGATCATCTTGTCTTCCCCATGCTGATTGCGCGCGGAATGCCGAAACTTTGTCAGCCCCATTTCAGGTCTGCTTTTGGAAATACGCCGCTCAAGACATTCACGCGTCACCGACAGGATATCCCCCGGACGCACAGGTGCGCGCCATTTGGATTCTTCCACACCCGGCGCGCCCATCCCGGCTGTATCCAGAAGATAGCCGTCGCAGATAATGCGCATGACCATGGCCGAGGTATGCCAACCGCTGGCGCACAGACTGCCGATAAAACTTTTCTTGGCAAGCTGTTCATCGGTATGGAACGGCTGCGGATCATATTCGGAGGCAAAGGTGATGATTTCTTCCCTGGTAACTTCATAATTGCCGAATGTGGCAACCTCACCCACCGCGAAATCTTCCCAGTAATACTTATAATCCGCCATTGTGCCTCCCTTCAGGCCAGGTTACCGCTCTCCTGGTTCATCATTATTCTGTCAGCAATACGGTCTTGTCGGCAGATGATGCCTGGCGGACCGTTAATTTGCGAAACGGAAATGCATGACATCGCCGTCATGCACGACATAGTCTTTGCCCTCCAGCCGCATTTTGCCAGCCTCCTTCGCGCCGGCCTCGCCATTGCAGGCGACATAATCCTCGTAGCTGATCGTCTCGGCCCGGATGAAGCCCTTTTCAAAGTCGGTGTGAATGACGCCCGCGGCCTGCGGCGCGCGGGATGAGCGCGGGATCGTCCAGGCACGCGCCTCTTTCGGCCCCGCGGTGAAATAGGTAATCAGATCCAGAAGCCCGTAGCCCGCGCGGATCACCCGCGCAAGACCGGTTTCCGACAATCCCATACTGTCGAGATATTCGCCCCGCTCATCCAGAGGAAGGGTCGACACCTCCGCCTCGATCGCGGCGGACACAATGACCGCAACCGCGCCTTCCTCGGCGGCTTTTGTTTCAACCTGTGCTGTAAACTCATTGCCGGTCGCCGCATCCTCCTCAGACACATTGCAGACATAAAGCACAGGTTTCGAAGTCAGCAGCGCAAGCTGGTCGAAGCGGGGCTTCATATCCTCGGCAATATCGGCGCAGCGGGCAGGCTTGCCCTCCTGCAGCACGGCCAGGGCCGGCTCCATCACGGCGAGCTGTGCCGTGGCATCCTTATCCTTGGTCGCAGCACGCTTGCGCGTCGTCGCTACACGCCGTTCAAGGCTTTCAAGATCAGCCAGCATCAGTTCGGTTTCAACAATCGCCGCGTCAGCCAGCGGATCAACCCGGCCTTCCACATGGGTGATATTGTCATCGGCAAAGCAGCGCAGCACATGGATGATCGCATCCACCTCGCGGATATGCGCCAGAAACTGATTGCCAAGCCCTTCCCCGCCCGACGCGCCGCGCACCAGCCCGGCTATATCCACAAATGCCAGCCGCGTGGGGATGAGCTGCGCCGATCCCGCGATCGCGGCCAGCTTCTCAAGCCGGGGATCAGGTACAGGCACGTCGCCCACATTGGGCTCGATCGTGCAGAAAGGATAATTCGCCGATTCAGCCGCCGCCGTTTCGGTCAGGGCATTGAAAAGGGTCGATTTGCCGACATTGGGCAAGCCCACGATACCGCATTTAAAGCCCATTCTGGGCTATCTCCTCAGAATTGTTCGCGTTGGATTTGAGCAAGGGGCGCCATCGTGGCGGCCACCGCATTCTGAAACGCTTCATCCTCGTTCTGGACGAGCAGCGCGGCTTGCCCGCCAATCGCCTCCAGCAGGGGATCAAGCCATTGCCGGTCCGCTTTCGAAAAGTCGCCCAGCACATAGGGCGATACCGCATCCTTATGCCCCGGATGGCCAATACCGATCCGGACGCGCCGGAAGTCACGCCCCAGATGCGCACCGATCGACTTCAGCCCGTTATGGCCCGCGGTGCCGCCGCCCCGCTTTACCCGCAATTTCCCCGGCGCGAGATCAAGCTCGTCATGCAGGACGATGACATCCTCTTCTGACAACCGGAAAAAGCGCGCCGCCTCACCGACTGCACGACCGGATTCGTTCATGAAGGTTTCCGGCTTCAGCAGCCCGACCTTGCGGCCCGCAATCAGCCCGTCCGAATAAAGCCCCTGAAAGCGCTTCCGCTCGGATGAAAACAGAAATTGCCGGGCGATGGCCTCAACTGCCATCCGCCCGACATTATGCCTGTTTTGCGCATATTTTGGCCCCGGATTTCCAAGGCCCACAATGAGCAGCATCAGCCTGTCCGAAGCAGGGCGCGCGTTGCGGAAACGGGCGCGTTATTCGTCTTCGGCCTCTCCTTCGCCGGCCCCCTCGCCCGCTTCAGCGGCTTCGCCTTCCACTTCCTCAGAAGGCGCGGCTTCCACAGTGGGTGCCGCGATCGTGGCAATGGTAAAATCGCGATCGGTGATCGCCGGGCTTACACCATCGGGCAATTTGATCGCCGAAATATGCAGACCGTCACCGATTTCAAGCCCGCTCAGATCGCCTTCGATCTGTTCAGGAACGGAATCGATCGGACAGATCAGCTCGACGTCGTGGCGCACAACATTCAGCACACCGCCGCGCTTGAGACCGGGCGATTCTTCCTCGCCCACGAAGATCACCGGAATCTCGACATTAATCGTCGCGCCCTTGACCAGCCGCAACAGATCCACATGCACCGGCAGGTCACGCACCGGGTCAAGCTGCAGATCGCGCGGAATGACCCGCACAGGCTCACCCTCGCCCAGATCGACCATGAACTGGCTGCTCATGAAACCGCCGCGCCGCAGCACGCGCAGAAGATAGTTGTAATCCAGTGAAATCGGCTGGGGCGGTTCCTTGCCACCGTAAATGACACCGGGTACCCTTCCCTCACGGCGGGTTGCCCGGGCTGCCCCCTTACCTGCCCGGTCGCGTTTCTGCGCGACAATCGTTTCAATCTCTGCCATTTTGCATTCTTTCTTTCGCCGGCCCATCGTCGCGCGACACTGCAACAGTTTACGCACCGCTTTGCGACAGTTTGAGCCAAAATTGCAACATGAAGCACGGCGTTCCTCCAGGGGTGCAACACCGTGAGAGCCGGTTTCTACCCTAGCCTGCCCGTAATAGCAACAAATCTGGCGGAATCATTCACTTGATGGCACATTCATCTGGCAGAATCGCCGACCAACAGGAATCCGCAATTTCCGATGACCGCGCCAACGCCCACAATCTCGATCGGCATGCCTGTCCTGAATGGCGCGGCCCATCTTGAGCAGGCCATCGGCTCGATCCGGCAACAAAGCTTCACCGATTTCGAACTGGTCATTTCCGACAATGGCTCGACCGACGGCACCGCTGATATCATCGCACGTCACGCGGCTGAGGACCCCCGGCTGCGCCCGGTGCGGCAAAGCCATAACATCGGCGGGCTTGCCAATTTCCGTTATGTGCTGGAGGCCGCGCGCGGCAGCTTTTTCATGTGGGCGGCCTATGATGACTGGCATGACCCGAACTATCTCGAATGCCTGCAAGCCGCGCTCGCCGCCGATCCCGACAGGCAAATGGCAATCCCGACTGTTGTTCGGGTGATCCCCGATGGCAGCTATGCAGAAGTAACGCAAATTCCCGATCTGACGGAATTGCCCCGCTGGCAAAGGGTTGTACGGTTGCTCGATCTCAGCCGGGGGGGCTCGATCTACAGCCTTTACCGGCGTACGGCGATCCTAGAGGCCTATCTGCGCGCGGAGCAGGATTTTCCCTATGTCTGGGCGGCGGATCATCTGACCATTCTGCCCTTTCTGGTCAATGACAGGGCCGTGGGCGTTCCGCAAACCCGCTTCTTCAACCGCGATACGGGTATGTCCGAAGACCGCTACCGGCCCTTGAACGCGGGCCAGCTTTGGCCTTTTGTCACACGCTTTCTCCGGTTTGCGGCACAGGAGGTCCTGAACAGCCGCCTCAACCCCGCAGAAAAGGCACTCTCCCTCGCCTATCTGCCGGTCTATGCCAACAGCAAGGCGGTTAAATGGCGCCGCCTATTCAAACGCACGCTGGGCGCGCCATTCCTGCGAACCGAGGCGAGGGAGCTGTTGAAATAGCGATGTCGCTGTACGGAAAATTCCGCAAGGCCATCGGCCGGCCCCGCAAACGCGATCAGCTTCCCGCCCATGTCAGCGTTGGCCGGCACAGCTACGGCATTACACGCCATATGTTTATCCGCCCGACCGCGCAGGCACCGTGCCGGATCGGCGCCTTTTGCGCATTTGCCGACCAGGTGATGATTTTCGGCCAGGCCGACCATCCGACCGACACTGTATCGAGCTATCCCTTCCGGTCAGAACATTTCATGCCAGACGCGCCGCCCGCGGAACCTGTCACCCGCGGACCAGTCACCATCGGCAATGATGTATGGGTTGGCGCGCGCGCCATTATCCTGTCAGGCGTCACGATCGGTGACGGGGCGGTGATCGGCGCCGGCGCGGTCGTCACGCGCGATGTCGCGCCCTATAGCATCATGGCCGGCAACCCGGCAAAAACGGTGCGCAAACGCTTCAGCGACCGCCAGATCGCGGCATTGCTGGCGCTGCGCTGGTGGGACTGGCCCGATGAAAAGATTGCACGGATGGAACCGCTTCTGTATGGGGATATCGACGCATTTCTGGCGGCATCGGCAAATGCAGTCTATACGGAAAGCAGCGCCTCCGCTTGCCCGCCACATATCACCCCTACTCGATAAAGGCGCAGATCTTGCCACCACTGCCGCGCTTACTGTTCCTTGTCAATGACGCCCACTACTTTGTCACACATCGTGCGCCGCTGGCGAAAGCCGCTGTCGGCGCGGGCTATGAAGTGCATGTGGCGGTACCGTTCACTATCGACACGGTAGAAAACAAACCCGCTCTCGATATCATCCGGCAAACCGGCGCGCGGATGCACAACTGGGATATGCATCGAGCAGATATCGCCGTGATGGGGGAACTGCATGCGCTTTGGGGCGCCTGGCGGCTGGTATCGGATATCGCGCCCGATATTATGCATTGCGTGACGATCAAGCCGGTGCTGTATGGCGGCGCGATTGCCAGACTGCGTCACAGACCCGCAATCTTTGCCATTTCCGGGCTTGGTCATATCTTCATTGCCGAGGGGATAAAGGCGCGTCTGATCCGGCTGATTATCTCGCTTGGCTACCGCTTTGCGCTTGGCAATCGGCAAAGCCGCACGATCTTTCAGAATGAAGATGACCGCGCGCTTTTTTACAAACTTGATCTGGTGCCCGAAAGCCAGACGGTGCTGATTCCGGGCTGCGGTGTCGATACCGGCAAATTTCATCCCGCACCAACGCCTCCGGGCGGACTGACGACAATTGTTCTGCCGGCGCGCCTGCAGCGCGAAAAAGGCGTGCATGAGTTTGTCGCCGCCGCCGAGATTCTGGCCAGACGCGGCGTCAAGGCGCGCATGGCACTTGTTGGCTATGCCGATTTCGACCGCCCCGGCGGCATAGACCGCACCCAGCTTGAGCAATGGTGCAGCCATCAGATGGTGGAATGGTGGGGCCATTCCACCGACATGCCCGCAACATTCCGCAACGCGCATATCGCCTGTCTGCCAAGCTATCGGGAGGGTTTTCCAAAAGTGCTGGTCGAAGCTGCCGCCTGCGGTCTGCCGGTCGTTACAACCGATGTGCCCGGTTGCCGCGATTCGGTACGGGCGGGGGAAACAGCGCTGCTCGTGCCGGTTCAGGATGCACAAGCGCTGGCAGATGCTCTGGAAAAGTTAATCGCCGATGCGGAACTGCGCCAAGAGATGGGCCAGGCTGGGCGCAAACTTGTCGAAACCCACTATTCCGAAGCACAATTCATTGAACGCTCCCTCGCGCTTTATCAAGAGGCCCTGAAGTAAACCCCCTGACAGAAACAAAAAGGGACGCGCCAGCGAAATGACCGGGATCAGCGTTATCGCCATTGCCACGGGCAGCGTATGCGCCCTTGTTCTGAGCTATATTTTCGCACGGATTGCCATCCGGCTTCAGCAGCCAGTCAGCCTTGCGACACTGGCGGGCGCACTTTTCAGCTGGCAAACTACTGTATTGCTGATCGGCACTGCACCGCTTGCCAGTGCTACCGCATTGCTATTCGGGGCAGCGGTACTTGTGCTGCTGGCACAGTGGCTGCATCGGCATCAACTTGTCCGCAACCCTGTTGCCATCACGCTCTATGTGGCCGCGCTTGTCTTTTGGGGGCTGTCGCTCGGGTTTCCGCACTTGCAATTTTCACAGATCCTCGCCTTTGCCGCGATCCTGATCCTGAGCCTTGCCGCAGGGTTTCTGGCTGCGTCGCGCACAAGCGGGGGTCCGGGCTTCGGCACACTGGGCCTGCCTGCCTATCTGCTGCTGTGCGGCTGGTTACTTGTCCGCACCTGGTTTTCCTATTAAGGCAGCTGACACAGGAAACAGACAGTGTAGAGGAAACGGGTTCCGCTCATCACATACGGCATGTTATCTGGTGCGGCAGACACTCACCTACCCTCAACTGACGATGAATGCTTCAGACGATGAATTTTGTTCCGATCAAACGCGCACTGATTTCTGTTTCCGATAAAACCGGCCTTGTCGAATTCGGCAAGGCCCTTGCCGAGCGGGGGGTGGAAATCCTGTCCACGGGCGGCACTGCACAAGCGTTACGCGATGCGGGAGTGCCGGTGCGGGATGTCTCTGACTATACAGGCTTTCCGGAGATGATGGACGGTCGCGTCAAAACACTGCATCCAAAGGTGCATGGCGGGCTGCTTGGACTGCGCGAGGATGCCGCGCATCAGGCCGCGATGACAGATCATGAGATTGGCGCGATCGACCTGCTTGCTGTTAATCTTTACCCGTTTGAGCAAACGGTTGCGAGCGGTGCGGACTTTGACCGCTGTATCGAGAATATCGATATTGGCGGGCCGGCAATGATCCGCTCGGCCGCCAAGAATCATGCCTATGTCACCGTTGCCGTCGACCCGGAAGATTTCGATTCCATCGTGAGTGAGCTGGCGGCCAATGATGGCGCAACCAGCGGCGATCTGCGCCGCCGGCTTGCTGCCAGGGCCTATGCCCGCACAGGTGCCTATGATGCCGCGATCAGCGGCTGGTTCGCCGCGCAGACGGGCGACAACTTTCCCAAACGCATCGCCGTTGGAGCGACGCTCAAACAAACCCTGCGTTATGGGGAGAATCCGCACCAGTCGGCCGCCTTCTACACAAGTGGCGAGCAGCGCCCCGGCATTGCAACGGCTGTACAGCTTCAGGGGAAAGAACTTTCCTACAATAATCTGAATGATACCGATGCGGCGTTCGAGCTTGCTTCCGAATTCGGCGGCGACCGCCCGGCGGTGGCCATTATCAAACATGCTAACCCGTGTGGTGTCGCGACCGGCGACAGCCTGCTTGAAGCCTACAGCCGCGCCCATGCCTGCGATCCGGTCAGCGCCTTTGGCGGCATCGTTGCGGCAAACCGCCCGCTTGATGCGGCAACGGCTGAGGAAATCATAAAGATTTTCACCGAAGTCATCATCGCGCCTGACGCCGATGACCAAGCGCGCGAGCTGATCGGCAGCAAAAAGAACCTGCGATTGCTGCTGACGGGCGGCCTGCCGGATGTGGCGGCACCAGGCCAGATGCTTAAATCTGTGTCGGGAGGCTATCTGCTGCAAAGCCGTGACAATGGACAGGTCGACGCCTCAAGCCTCAGGACCGTCACCAAACGCGCGCCCACAGAGGCCGAGCTCGCCGATCTTCTGTTTGCATTCAAGGTCTGCAAGCATGTGAAATCGAACGCCATCGTCTATGTAAAGGATGGCGCGACGGTCGGTATCGGCGCGGGCCAGATGAACCGGCTTGACAGCGCACGGATCGCGGCGCGAAAGGCCGAAGATGTCGCCGAGGCCGAGGGGCTTGACGCGCCGCGCACACGCGGCTGCGTTGTCGCATCCGATGCATTCTTTCCGTTTGCTGACGGGCTGCTGGCGGCGGCAGAAGCAGGCGCGACAGCGGTCATCCAGCCGGGCGGCTCAATCCGGGATGAGGAAGTGGTTGAAGCCGCCGACAAAGCCGGCCTTGCCATGGTCTTCACAGGCATGCGGCATTTCAGACACTGATCATCCTCCGGCGGACGAAATCACGGAAATCGACCCCGCAATAAACTACAGCCAAGAAACGATCACCAATAAAATGCAGGAGACACAGCATGCTCGTCACCACAACGAATAATGTCGAAGGGCGCCAGGTGATCGAATATCATGGTCTTGTCACCGGCCAGGCGATCTATGGCGCGAATGTATTTCGCGACCTGTTTGCCGGTATCCGCGATTTTGTCGGCGGCCGGGCGGGCGCCTATGAGAAGGTACTGCGCGACGGGCGCGACAATGCGGTTGCCGATATGGTCGAAGAGGCGCGTCAGCTTGGCGCGAATGCGGTGATCGGCGTCGATCTCGATTACGAGACCGTGGGCAAGGATGGCAGCATGCTGATGGTCAGCGCAAGCGGCACGGCAGTGCGCATCGAATAACGGCTTTCAGCTGAACGGTTCGGCCCGCTCCTCACGCACCGGCAATAGCAGCAGAAAGCCAAGCGCGAGAAAAAACAGAATGACCAGCATGCCCGACCGCTGATCATCGAGCAGTCCGGTCGTGACCCCGATTGCGAGCGGTGCGAGAAATGACGTTGCCTTGCCCGACAGGGCGAACAGACCGAAAAACTCCGCCGCCATACCGCGCGGGGCAAGCCGCGCCATCAGGCTCCGGCTTGCCGCCTGGGCCGGTCCGCCAAAAATACCGAACATCGTCCCGAAACAGATATAGGCCCATTCCGCCGCGCTGCTGAACGGCGCGGCACCGGTTTCGGGGGGCGGCACGGCGATCAGGAATAAAATCCGGTCCGGTGCAACTGACAACGCACCGATCGTGGCAAACAGCAGCCCCGCCACCGCTACAAGAACCGTCGGGCGGGCACCGAAACGATCATCCGCCCATCCCCCCAGAAATGCACCGATAGCTGAAAAAATCACCAGCGTGATCCCGAATAACCCCAGCGTCATGACATCCCAGCCGAATAAACCCGCAGCATAAATTCCGCCAAAGGAAAACACCGCCGCAAGCCCGTCCTGATACGTCATTCGCGCGATCAGGAACAAACCGATATTGCGGTAGCTCCGCGCATGGCGCAGCGTGCCTCCAAGCCGCGCCATCCCCTCACGCAATGCCGCGGACATTGTGTGGCCGGTCGCCTGCTGGTCTGGCGTGAATAAAAACAGCGGCAATGCGAAGATCAGAAACCATATCGCGGTGAGCGGGCCGACAAGCCGGCCGGCCTCTGCCTCCGCTGATTGCAGCCCCAGAAATGGCACATCGGGCAGGCTGACAACGACAATCAGCGCGGCGAGCCCGCCCAGATAGCCAAGCCCCCAGCCAAAACCGCTCAAGCGCCCGATCTGACGTTCAGGCACAAGCCCGGGCAGCATGGCATTATTGAAGACAATCGCAAACTCAGCGGCGATGGCCGCAAACGCCAGTGCAATTGCAATCGGCAAGGCGCCGTTCGGTGCCCCGGGTTCCGCGTAATAGAGACAGCCGCAGCACACGACAAACAGCACGCCAAACGCCGCGATCCAGGGTTTGCGTGGACCGCTGATATCGGCGATTGCCCCCAGGATCGGGCTGAACAATGCAACAACGATCCCCGCAGCGGCCAATGTGTAGCCCCACAAGCTCTGCCCGCGCACCGGGTCGCCGATAAACTCGGCGGCGAAATAGGGCGCAAATATAAAGGTGGTGATCAGGGTGAAATAAGGCTGATTGGCCCAGTCGAACAACGCCCATGAAAACAGACCAGGCCGGCGCCCGCCGCCTGCCATTGGCGGCAAAAGCTCAGGCGCGCGGGCATCAATCGGGTTTTCAGTCATTTCAGCCCTGACTTCGCGCCCACCGCGTCCGCCGCGATCATCCGCGGACGGCCTGACTGTTTACATCGTTGTATAACCGCCATCCACCACAAGCTCGGCGCCGGTGACATAACTTGCCTCATCGGATGCCAGGAACAATACCGCATAAGAGACTTCACGCGGTTCGGCAGGCCGGCGCAGGATGGTGGTCGCTAGAATTGCGTCGGTTCCCGCCTCATTTTCCAGAATACCCTTGGTCATATTGGTGCGGATGACCCCCGGATGCACCGAATTGACCCGGATATTATGCGGCGCATAATCCACAGCAACCGATTTTGTGAGAATGCGCACCGCCCCTTTCGAGGCCTGATAGGCGGATGCGACCGGCGCGCCGATCATCCCGTAGATCGAGGAAATATTGACAATCGAGCCGCCGCCCGCTTTCTGCATTGCCGGCAGGATATGTTTGCAGCCGTAGAACACACCCTTCACATTCACATCCAGCACCCGGTCAAGCTCGTCCGCGCTTGTCTTGTCGACCGAATTCATCGCCAGAATACCGGCATTGTTGACCAGGATATCGACGCGGCCAAAGGTGGTGACCGCCTGCTCGACCGCAGCCTGCCATTCCGTCTCGCTTGCCACATCGAATTTGATGAACAGCGCCTGCCCGCCCTTGCCGTTGATCTCCTCAACCGTCTGGCGGCCTTCCGCCTCATTCACGTCGGAAACGATCAGCGTCGCCCCTTCCTCGGCCATCAGCAGGGCATGCTCCTTACCCATGCCGGCGCCACCGCCCGTTACAAATGCGATTTTTCCTTCGAGCCGTCCGGCCATATTGTTTCTCCGATCTGACGGTTTTTCTGAATTGCAGCGCTGTTGCCGATTGCAGCTACGGCTAATCTGTCCAGTTGGGCAGAATGTCATTCGCCCACAGCTCGAGCGAACGCATCTGCACATGGTGCGGGACCATGCCGGTATATTGCCACATCAGGAAATATTCCGGATTGTGCCGCTCAACCATCTGTTCGATCTGCCGGTTCACATCATCAGTGGTACCGACAAATTCAAACCCGCTTTCATAGAGGCGTTCATAGCTCGATTCGATCTCCCCGGTCTCACCCTTACGGCGCAATGCCTCGTTAAACCCGATGGGCGCAAACCAGTTCTTCCAGACAAAACCGTTGGCGTTCGCCGCATAGCCATGCGCCTCATTGGCGTCGGGACAGACAAGACAATCGCGGAACATACCGACATTCTGCCCGATCGCATAGTTACGTCCATTGGCGGCGGCGGTTTCCTGATAGGTGCGCAACAGGCCGTCAGTAATATCGGGATCGGTGGTGATGCCGAAGGGGACGATATCCTCGCGCCCGCAGAATTCGAATGTCGAGGGACTGAAGGAAAAGGGCTGGAAAATCGGCGGATGCGGCTTCTGATAGCATTGCGGCGCAATGCCGATTTCGGTGATTTTGCCGTCATCGGACAGGCCCGCGCCATACTCCCGGATCGCCTGATGATCGAAATCAAGATTGTCGGGCGGAATTGTCCAGGTTTCGGATTGATGGGTAAAGGTCCGCTCTGTCCAGGCCTTCTTCATGATCTGGAAATGGTCTTCAAATAACTGCCGGTTGCGCTGGTCGGTTTCGGACTGGTCGGACATGGTGCCCCCCACCCCGTAGATCTGGCCCAGCGTATCGGCCCAGCGGCGCTGATAGCCGCGCGCGATACCGATAAAGGTTCGCCCGCGCAGCATCTGATCAAGCATGGCCAGATCCTCGGCCAGTCGCAGCGGGTTCTGGAAAGGCAGGACATTGGCCATCTGCCCGACGCGCAGATGCTGCGTCTGCTGCCCGACATAAAGCGCAAGCAGATTTGGATTGTTCGAGGTTTCAAACCCTTCAATATGGAAGTGATGCTCGGTAAAGGCGGCACCCCAGAAACCCATCTGATCGGCGGCTTTTACCTGCTCGCTCAGCTGCCAGAGCATATTCTGGTAATTCTGCGTGTTCTGCCCCGCAAACCCCTTCTTGATCTGCGCAAGCGAACCGACGGACGGCAAATAGAACAGTATGAACTTCATTACACCCTCCTCCCCTTTTGCACACCAGACTAGAGACCGCACTTCCCCTTGGCAATCGGGCGACCGTCAAAAAAATCAATCCGATAGCGCAAATCAGTACAAGAGATTTTGAACCATCGCCCGGGCTGGGATAGTGTGATGCAAAAGCCAGGCCCGTGCCCTGGCACCAGTTGCAAGAAGGGGAAGAAACAATGCATGCAACATTCGAGAAACAGGGCCATATCGCAACGATCACGATGAACCGCCCCGATGCGCTGAATGCGCTCAGCCCGGAAATGATCTGCCGGCTTGTTGACTACTGGCAGGAAGTTCATGATG
>CAMYID010000012.1 GCA_947258435.1 uncultured Alphaproteobacteria bacterium | reverse complement strand
TCGGCCCGCGAAACGGCGGCGCGGGTCGCGGCGGGCGCTGTGGCGCGCAAGCTGCTCGGCCATGACATATCGATTCGCGGTGCGCTGATCCAGCTTGGGCCGCACGCCATCACGCGCGATAACTGGGACTGGGCGGAAATCACGCGCAATCCCTTCTGGTGCCCTGATCCCAAGGCCGTTGCCGGGTGGGAAAGCTATCTCGATACAATCCGCAAGGATGGTTCGTCCTGCGGCGCGGTGATCGAAATCGTGGCAAGCGGCATAGCTGCGGGGCTCGGCGCGCCCATCTATGGCAAGCTTGATGCCGATATCGCCCAGGGGCTGATGAGCATCAATGCCGTCAAGGGGGTCGAGATCGGCGATGGATTTGCGGCCGCCGCCCTGAGCGGTGCTGAAAATGCCGATGAAATGCGCCCCGACGCGGACGGGCAGGCGGAATTCACAAGTAACCATGCAGGTGGCATTCTGGGCGGTATCGCGACCGGGCAGGACATCGTTGCCCGCTTTGCGGTCAAGCCGACCTCCTCCATCCTCACCCCACGCAAGACGGTGACAAAAGCCGGTGAGCCGGCCGAGATCGTTACCAAAGGCCGGCACGACCCCTGTGTCGGCATTCGCGCAGTGCCGGTAGGCGAAGCGATGCTTGCCTGTATTCTCGCAGATCACCTGCTCCGCCATCGCGGGCAGATCGGATAAACACAAGACAATCAGGCAGTATGAGTATGGATGAACAAATCGTCGTGGCCCCCGGCGAAATACCGGCAGGTTTTGAAGTAATGCCAGAAGGGCTGGGCTTCACCAACCATGTGGGGCCTGTCTATTGGGGCGAACGCGGCGATCAGTTCGTGCTGGGCTTTCGCGTGCTTGACAAGCATTCCAACCCGGCGCAGATCTGCCATGGCGGCATGCTGATGACCGTGATGGATATGGGGCTGGGCATTGGCATCGCGAACTTCATCGACAAGGCGGGCTTTTCGCCCACCATGTCGCTGTCGGTGGATTTTCTTGCCCCCGCACGGGTCGGCGACTGGATCGAAAGCCGCGCTCATTTCGCCCATGCCACACGCAGCCGCTGCACCGTTCACGGGGTGATGATTGGCCCTGAGGGAGCTGTCCTGCGCGCCAACGGCACATTCAAGATGCCGCGTGAGAATGATACGCGCTTCAAGACAGATACCCCCATGCTACCCGAAATCATCCGCGCGCGGCGCGCGGCGCGTCAATCCTGAGCCGCAAGGAAACGGCGCATCCACCCGGCAAGCTCGTGCGGCTTTTCCTCGGGAATGAAATGACCGCAATCGGGGATCGCGCCCCCTTCCACCCGGCCATCGCACACACGGCGCAGTGATTGAACGACCAGTTCCCCGCGCCCGCGCGGACCGCCACCGCCAATTCCCAGGCACGGCATGGGCAGTTTAAAGCCGGTCTCGAACAGCGCGCGGTTATCGGCAACATCGCGCCGCATATTACGATAATAGTTAAATCCCGCACGCATCGCCCCCACCTGCGAATAGGTACGCACATATTCAGCAACATCTTCATCCCCGATGGCACCGGCGACATCGCAGCCATTCATAAAGAAATATTCAAGATATAACCGTTCGCGCCCATAGGTCAGCGCTTCGGGCAGATCGGGCACCTGATGGAACATATGATGCCAGCGCGGGGTGCCGCCAATAGCCGCCCCCTTTGGCTGATCGCCCGGTACCGGCACATCGAGCATTACAAGATGGGTGACGTTTTCAGGATGATCGGCCGCAATCCGGAAGGCGCTGGGCGCACCCCAGTCATGCCCGACCGAAACAAACTGCGCATGGCCAAGCACTTCATGCATGAGCAGCCACAGATCATGGGCCACGGTCTTCTTGTCATAGCCCTCAAGCGGACGCGACGAATCCCCAAGCCCGCGCGTATCGGGTGCAATCAGCCGGTATTTGTCCCCCAGCAGCGGCATCAGATGACGCCACTCATACCAGCTTTGCGGATAGCCATGGACAAGCAACATCGGCACCCCGTCCTCAGGCCCAAGGGTGACATAATGCAGCCTGACCCCCTTGAGCTGCGCATAATGATGTTGAAACGCTGCTTCCTGCATCGCCGCCTTCCCTTCTTTCTGAAATGCCTTGCTTCCAGTCAGGATGACGCAGCCCACACCGCACCGCAAGCCCGCTGAAGCCGGTGCGCCAGTGCCGGGTTCAGGAGATCAGCGTGCCTGCCCCATGTTCGGTAAACAGTTCCAGCAGCACCGCATGCGACACCCTCCCGTCGAGGATGACGGCACCGCCGACGCCCCCCTCAACCGCATCGATACAGGTTTCCACCTTCGGGATCATGCCGCCATTGATCGCCCCGCTGCCGATCATCTGTCTCGCTTGCGCCTTACTCAGGCTCGCCAGTACATTACCCGCCTCATCCATGACGCCAGGCACATCGGTCAGCATCAACAGCCGCTTTGCGCCAATTGCCCCCGCAACCGCACCCGCCGCTGTATCGGCATTGATATTATAGGTTTCGCCATCGGGTCCGATTCCGATCGGCGCAACGACCGGGATAATGTCGGAGGCGGAAATGGTTTCAAGCACTTCGGGGTTGACCTGCATCGGCTCGCCGACAAAGCCCAGGTCAAGCAGCTTCTCAATATGCGATTCGGGGTCGCGGGTCGTGCGCTGCAGCTTGCGCGCCTGAATGAGATTGCCATCCTTGCCCGAAAGGCCAACCGCCTTACCCCCGGCACTGTTGATGGCCGACACGATCTGCTTGTTGATCGATCCGGCCAGTACCATTTCAACCACATCAACGGTTTTCTGATCCGTGACCCGCAAGCCGTCGACAAATTCGCTGACAATGCCAAGCCGCTCCAGCATATTGCCGATCTGCGGCCCGCCGCCATGCACAACGATGGGGTTGACCCCGACGCGCTTGATCAGAACGAGATCACGCGCGAAACTGGCCGCCAGACTGTCATCCCCCATGGCGTGCCCGCCATATTTGATCAGAACCGTCTTGCCCGCATAGCGCAGGATATAGGGCAACGCTTCAGACAGAGTCTCAGCCGTCGCATGCCAGTTGGCCTTGGATAGCTTGCTGTTCTCACTGGTCCCGGCGTCACTCATATTTCCCAACCATTCAGCTTTCCCACCACGCAGCCACGTGGCCAGCCCGTTCTCATACCGGCGCGGGCAAAGCCAGTTCGGTCAGCGCCGCGCGCAACTCTACAACCCCGGTGCCCTTGGCGGCGGAGGTCATGTGAATCTCCGGATGCGCCGCCACATGGCCACCCATTGCCTTTCTTACCCGTTCAACCTGTGTGGTCAACTCTGCAGCTTTGGGTTTATCGGCTTTGGTCAGCACAATCTGGTAGGAAACCGCCGCCACATCGAGCATTTTCATTACGGCGATGTCGGAATCCTTCAGGCCATGCCGCGAATCAATCAACACGCAGGCACGGCGCAGATTGGGCCGGCCCTTCAGATACTGATTGACAAGGCGTGTCCAGCGTTCGACCTGCGTGCGCGACACCCGCGCATAACCATAGCCGGGCAGATCCGCCAGCATCAACCGGCCTGCCAGATCGAAGAAATTAATCTCCTGCGTTCGGCCAGGTGTATTGGAAGTGCGCGCCAGCGTCTTGCGGTTGGTCAGCGCGTTGATCAGGCTTGACTTGCCGACATTGGAGCGGCCGGCAAATGCAATCTCGGGAAGATCGGGAGCCGGCAGGCGGTCCATATCCACCGCCCCCATCACGAAATCGCAGGACTGGGCGAACAAAAGCCGCCCGGCCTCAATTGTTGAGTCGTCAAATTCCGGCGTTGCAGCCATCGATCATGTTGCCTGACCTGCGCCAAACATGCGGAAGGATATCGGCGCGCCCTCACGCTTCATGATCACCATCTGCTGCAGGATCGACAGGATATTGTTTACCGTCCAGTAAATGACAAGCCCGGCCGGGAATGACGCCAGAATGAATGTGAACAGCACCGGCATCCACAGGAAGATTTTTTCCTGCACAGGGTCGGTGGGCGCCGGATTGAGACGCTGCTGAATAAACATGGTGATCCCCATGATAACCGGCCAGATACCGATCAACAGAAAATCCGGTGGCGTCCAGGGAACAAGGCCGAACAGGTTGAACATGGAGGTCGGGTCGCGCGCGGCAAGATCCTGGATCCAGCCGAAAAACGGCGCATGCCGCATCTCAATCGTGACGAACAACACCTTGTAAAGCGCAAAGAAGACCGGAATCTGCACAAGGATCGGCAGGCAACCTGCCAGCGGATTGGCGTTTTCCGCCTTGTACATGGCCATCATTTCCTGCTGCTGCCGCGGCTTGTCATCGGCATATTTCTCGCGCAGTTCCATCAGCTTGGGCTGCAGCTTCTTCATCCTGCTCATCGCCACATAGGATTTGTTGGCAAGCGGGAAGAACGCGAGTTTTACAGCAATCGTCAGCAGGATAATCGCCACACCGAAATTGCCGACCAGCCCGTAAAACCAGTTAAGCAATGCAAATAGCGGTTTGGTCAGAAAATAGAACATCCCCCAATCGATCGCGAGATCGAACCGGTCAATCCCCAGATCCTCGCCATAGGCATCGATCAGCTCGACCTTTTTTGCCCCGGCAAACAGGTGGTTTGTGATTTCCGTCGATCCGCCCGCAGGCACGGTGACAGGTGCCCGCAGAAAATCTGCCTGATAGCGGTCGCGTCCCTGTAGCGGGTTATAGGAAAAGCTGCCGGTAAACGGCTCCGCCTGATCGGGAATAACAGACACCAGCCAATATTTATCCGTAATGCCAAGCCAGCCGCCGGTGCTTTCGAGCTTAAAGCTTTTCTGCTCGCGCATATCCTCGTAATCGGTCTCGGTGAGGGTGGATTGCATGACCCCCATCAGACCTTCATGCAGGATATAAAAATCCGTGGTTTCAGGGGTATAGTGACGCGAAACCAGCCCGTATGGCAGCAATGTCACAGCCTCGCCGGAGCTGTTTTCCACACGCTCTGTCACCGTGAACATGTAATGTTCATCCAGCGCGATCGTCCGGGTGAATACCAGCCCCTCGCCATTATCCCACTGCAGCACGACCGGTTTATCCGGGGCCAGCATCTGCGAAGGATCGCCCGACCATTGCGTGCGGTGATCAGGCAGCTTCAGCTTAACGCCGCCGGGCGCGACGAAACCGAACTCGGCATAATAGGGCTGCGCGGTTCCGGTCGGGGACAGCAGCACGATTTCCGGGCTCTCGGGATCGGGGGTCTTGTGATAATCCGCAAGCGTCAGATCATCCAGCCGGCCACCGATCAGCGAAATCGACCCATGCAGGCTGCCATTGTCAATTTTGATCCGTGGCGCGCGCGACAGGGCCGCAGAGCGGCCCAAATCGGCAAGTCCGGCCAGATCAACCGCACCCGGCACCCGCCCGTTATTCGCCGCACCGGGCGCATTGGCGGTATCGGGCAGCAAGCTTGCATCGCCCGTCACTGCCCCGCTGGTCGATTTATCCGCCTGACCGGTTCTGGCTGCTTCTTCCGCCGCGATCCGTGCCTGCTCTTCACGTTCCATTCGCGGCATATCGACAAAATACATCCAGCCAAACATGACCAGCATGGATAGTCCGAAGGCGAGAATTAAATTGCGATTTTCGACCATTGCCTAACTTCGTCCCGTTTGCCGCCGGTTTTTTTGCCCCGGCATCCGCCCAGTCCGCGGCGCATGCACCTTGCGCAATGCTTGTTCCAGATCGCCGCACAAAATGTGAAATGGCCGGTTCACCGTCGTGCTCCGGCCAATCAGCACATAATCATATCCCGTTTGTGCCAAGCCTGGCAGCAGCAGATCTGCCACCGCGCGCAACCGCCTTTTAACACGATTTCGCATGACTGCATTTCCTACTTTACGGGTAACTGTAAATCCGATGCGGGGAAAGCTTTGTTCCCGCTCAGAGTCAGCACGCGCGCGTGCCTGCAGGATCAGCCCCTCGGTCTGTGCCTTGCGGCCGCGCGCCACGCGCAGAAAATCCGCCCGGCGCTTCAGACGCGGCAGTCTTGCACAAGACTTCGCGGACAATTCAACCGCATCAGCATCGGAAGACACGCTTCCGGCCCGGCCGACAGGAACTGTTACGCCGACAGGCGTTTGCGGCCGCGCGCACGACGACGATTAATGACGCGACGCCCGGCTTTGGTCGCCATCCGTGAGCGGAAGCCATGGCGGCGCTTCCGGACAAGCCGGCTTGGCTGATAAGTACGTTTCACGGAATTCTCTCCGACACAGACATTGCTTCGCCGGGCCCATCGGGGGTCAGGCTTAAATGAGTAGCGGGCTGTATAGGAAAACATCCAGCGGAAGTCAACGCATGGCATGCCGCCAATATGCGACTTGTTGCACGCATTGGCTGTCCGTTCTGACACAGCGCCAGGACAAAAGCCCTCGCCCTGCCCGGTCACAATCGGGTGACCGGCTGCGGACTTATTCGATCAGCGCCCCTATTTGTCGTTACAATCAGCCCTTATCGTCATGCGCAGCAATAATCCGCTGACATAGGAGCCAGGGATTGTACCAACCGGTTATGAAAGACCCTTCCCAGACAAGGTCGGAGGCAAAGGTGAAATCACCCGTTTTTCCAGCGAACGCACCGCTTTCCGCAGCGTTCGGTGCCCTGGCCGCGATAGCCGCATATATCGCGCTCTTTCTGCCTGTGGCCGCACTTGCCGCCCCCAAGGCCGAATTATGGCCGCTTTGGGATAAACATATGCCGCAATCAACCGCCCAGATCGACCATACCCCCTGGGATCGCTGGCTGAAGCAGCATATCGTACCCGGCAAAGACGGCATCAACCGGATCTCCTATGCCACGGTCACCCCTGAGGCGCGCGCGGAACTGCGCGACTACATCGATGGATTACAGCGCATCGATATCGCGCACTATGCGCGTGCACAGCAATTTGCCTACTGGGTGAACCTCTATAACGCGGCGACCGTGGCCCTGATTCTGGCGCATTATCCTGTCGAATCGATCCGTGATATCGATATTTCACCGGGCTTTTTCAGCCGCGGCCCCTGGGATGCCAAATTACTGCAGGTTTCGGGCGAAGCGCTCAGCCTCAATGATATCGAGCATCGTATTCTGCGCCCCGTCTGGCGCGACCCGCGGATCCACTATGCGGTGAACTGCGCCTCGATCGGCTGCCCCAATCTGGCGGCATCGGCCTATCGGCCCGATCATATGGAGCAGATGCTCGAACATGCCGCCCACGCATTCGTCAATCATCCGCGCGGCGTGCACGTCAGGGGCGGCAAACTCCACCTTTCCAGCATTTATGACTGGTATGGCAGTGACTTTGGCGCAACCGATCAGGACATCATTGCGCATATCCGCCGCTATGCCGCGCCACCGCTTGCCGCGGAACTTGCCGCGATCCACCGGATTTCAGACACCGGTTATGACTGGCGGCTGAATGAGGTTGCGACACCCCCGAACATGATCAAAGGAGCCCCGTAACGATGGAAGAAACCGCTGAAAAGGCGCCATTTTCGCTGCGGCGGCTATGGCCGCTTGCAGTAATCGCAGGCGGGATCACCCTGTTTTTCCTGCTTGAACTGGATCGTTATCTCAGCTTCGAGGCCCTGCGCGAGAACCGCGCCGTTCTGGCTGACTGGGTTGCGGCCAACCGGCTTTCCGCAGTGGCCTGCTATATTCTGCTCTACATTGCAGTGGTGGCCTTATCACTGCCCGGTGGCGCTGTGCTGACAATCGCGGGAGGCTTTTTCTTCGGTCCGGCCTGGGGCACGCTGTGGACGGTGATCGGCGCGACAATCGGGGCAACGCTGCTGTTCCTGGCGGCAAAGACTGCATTGGGAGATGTCTTGCGCGCCAGAGCCGGCCCCGCCCTGCGCCGTATGGAGAGCGGCTTTCAGGAAAACGCACTGAGCTATATGTTTATTTTGCGGCTGGTGCCCGTTTTCCCCTTCTTCCTTGTCAATCTGGCGCCCGCCTTTCTTGGGGTGCCGCTGCATACCTATATCATTGCTTCGTTTTTCGGGATTATTCCGGGCACCTTCGTCTATGCCCTTGTCGGCAATGGTCTGGGGGCAATTTTCGATGCCGGAAAAACCCCGGATCTATCAATCATTTTCGCGCCTGAAATCCTGCTGCCGCTGCTTGGGCTGGCGGCACTTGCCATGGTACCGGTGCTTTACAAGCGCATTTCAGGCAAGAAGGAGGCGGGACTGCCATCATGAGCCAGACAATCAAGACAGATATCTGCGTCATCGGCGCGGGCTCGGGCGGGCTGAGCGTTGCGGCCGGGGCCGCGCAGCTTGGCGTGCCGACCGTGCTGATCGAAAAGGGGGAAATGGGCGGCGACTGCCTGAATTACGGCTGCGTTCCCTCCAAGGCGCTGCTGGCGGCGGCGAAACATGCGCAACTGTTGCGCGACAGTGTTGCATTCGGGGTGCAAACTGGTGCGCAACATGTCGATTTTGCACGCACCATGTCGCATGTGCAGGAGGTAATTGCCGGCATCGCGCCGATGGATTCCGAGGAACGCTTCACAGGGCTTGGCTGCAAGGTCATTCGCGCGCCGGCCCACTTTCTCAACCCGCGCGAGGTCGAGGCCGGGGGCACGATCATCACCGCCCGCCGTTTTGTGATCGCAACCGGTTCGTCTGCCGCGATACCCCCGATTGCCGGGCTTGAGGGCACCGGCTATCTGACCAATGAGACGATCTTCAGCAATCGCAGCCGGCCCGACCATCTGATCATCATCGGCGGCGGCCCGATCGGCATGGAGATGGCCCAGGCCCACCGGCGGCTCGGCGCGAAGGTCACCGTGCTTGAGCTGTATTCGGCACTTGCCAAGGATGACCCTGAACTTACCGCGGTCGTGCTCAGTCGCCTGCGTGCGGAAGGGGTTGAGATTCTTGAAGGCGTCGGCATCGACCGCGTCAGCCAGCAGCCCGGCGATGGCGAGTTCACAATTTCGCTCAGCGCGGGGGGCGAAAGCCGTGAGATCACCGGATCGCATCTGCTTGTTGCGGCGGGCCGCAAGCCCAATATTGACGGGCTTGGGCTTGAGCTTGCCGATATCAAACATGATGCGCGCGGTATCGCGGTGGACGGCCGGCTGCGGACGACCAACCGGCGCGTCTTTGCAATTGGCGATGTCATTGGCGGGCTGCAATTCACCCATGTCGCGGGCTATCACGCGGGTATCGTGATCCGCAATGCACTTTTCAGGGTGCCTGCAAAAGCCGTTCACAACACGGTGCCCTGGGTCACCTATACCGATCCCGAGCTTGCCCATGTCGGGCTGACCGAAGCGCAGGCGCGCGCACGGCACGATCATGTCAGGGTGGTCCGCTGGCCCTTTGCGGAAAATGACCGCGCCCAGGCCGAACGCCGCACCGAGGGGCTTGCCAAGATCGTCACCGGCAAGGGCGGACGGATTCTGGGGGCGGGCATCGTCGGGCCGCATGCGGGCGAGCTGATCCAGCCCTGGATTCTTGCCATGGCGACAAAGCGCAAGATCGGGGCCATGACCGGGATCATCGCCCCCTACCCCACTTTCGGCGAGATCAGCAAACGCGTGGCAGGAGCCTATTATACGCAAAGCCTGTTCAGCCCCCGCACCCAAAAGCTTGTACGCTGGTTGGCGAAACTGGGCTAAACTGATGCGATATGCCGGACACCGATCCGGCTGAACGGTCAGCGCGGGTGCGATCACGGTCAGACCGCCCCGCCGCCTTGCCGGCAAGCGGAGCGTCGCAGATCAGGATGAAACGGCCATCATTGCGCAAAATTAGCCGATCGCGGCGTTATATCGGCCTGTCGGGCCGGTTGATGATTCTGACCATCGGTTTCGTTCTGCTGTCGGAAGTGCTGATCTATGTTCCCTCGATCGCGCGCTTCCGCCTGCAGTTTCTGGAATCGCATATCACCCGCGCGCAGATCGCAACCCTTGCGGTCGAAGCCTCCCCCGATAATTCGGTACCGCAGATGCTGGAAAGCGAATTGCTTGAGAATGCCGGCGTGCTGACCGTTGCCCTGCGCCGCAACGATGCGCGTTACCTGATGCTGGGCGGTGCCCTGCCCGAACCGGTGGATGCGAAATTCGATCTGCGCAATGTCAGCCCCTATACGGCGGTCCGGGATGCGCTGGACACGATGACGCAACGCAGCCCGCGCCGGATCCGCGTGATCAGCGCCCCCGACAATGCGCGGAGCGGCATCATAGATATGGTCATGCTGGAAACACCGCTGCGCACAGCCATGTATGCGTATTCACGCAATATTCTGGCGCTGTCGCTTATCATTTCCATGATTACGGCGGGGCTGATCTATATTGCCCTGCACTGGCTGCTGGTCCGGCCGATCCGCGCCATCACCCATAGCATGGTGCGGTTTCGCACACAGCCCGAGGATGTCGGCAACACCATCACTCCCTCGCAGCGCAGCGATGAAATCGGCACCGCCGAAGCCGAGCTTGCCGCCATGCAGCAGGTTGTCCGGCAATCCCTGCAGCAGAAAAAACATCTTGCCGAGCTGGGCGGCGCGGTCAGCCGCATCAGCCATGACCTGCGCAATATCCTTGCCCATGCACAGCTTGTATCAGACCGGCTTTCCGCCCTGAAAGACCCGACAGTCAGACAACTGACGCCGGGGCTTATACAATCGGTTGGCCGGGCCATTGATCTGTGCACAGACACATTATCCTATAGCCGCGCCGACAGCAGCCCGCCGCGGCGCATAAACTTTGAACTTGCCCCGCTGATCGAGGAGATCGGCCATGCGCTTGCCATCCCCGACAGCGCGGACATCGCGTGGCATAACGAGATCGCGCCCGGACTCGAAATCAACGCCGATCCCGACCATATCTTCCGGATTGTGCAGAATCTGGGGCGCAACGCGGCACAGGCCATTCAGAAGACCGGCTATATCCGTATCCGGGCGGAACAGGGCAGCGAGGGCACGACAATCGACATCGAAGATAATGGTCCGGGCATTCCCGAACAGGCACGGGCGCAACTGTTTGAACCTTTCGCGGGCACATTCAAACAGGGCGGCACCGGATTGGGGCTGACCATCGCGCGCGAGTTGACCCTTGCCCATGGCGGCGAGCTGAATCTTGTCAGGTCGGGCCTTGACGGGACCCTGTTTCGTATCACGCTTCCTGCCGTGCCGGCAGCGCAGGCGACCATGGGGCAGGTTATCGCCCTGAAGGGCCGCTGAGCCACTGAGCTATTGGAACCGATGAGCTATTGAACCGATGAGCTGGGACCCCGCGCAATATGGCCTGTTTCTTGATCAACGAACCCGCCCTGCGGCCGACCTGCTTGCCCATATCAGGCTCGATGCGCCAGCGCATATTGCCGATCTGGGCTGCGGGCCGGGCAACAGCACCGGCCTGCTTGCAACGCGCTGGCCCAAGGCCGCGATAACCGGGATCGACAGCTCGCAGGCCATGCTTGAAAAGGCCCGCAAAACCGCGCCACATATTGACTGGCAATGTGCCGATATCGCGCAATGGCGGGCTGAGACCCCGTTTCAGCTCATCTATTCGAATGCCTTGCTGCATTGGCTCGACAATCATGCGGTCCTGTTTCCCCGCCTTCTGTCTTCGGTAGCCAAAGGTGGCGCGCTTGCAGTGCAGATGCCGCGCAATTTCGACGCACCCAGTCACCGCATCATTGCATCTGTTGCGCAGTCAGCGCCCTGGGCCGCGAAACTGGATGGCCGATTGCGCGAAAACCCTGTGGCGGCCCCCGACTACTACTACCACTTGCTATCAGAAGATTGCGAAATCATCGATATATGGGAAACAAGCTACCTGCATGTTCTGGAGGGAGAGGACGCTGTCCTGAACTGGATCAAGGGCACAGCGCTTGTCCCCCTGCTCGCAGCACTTGACGATGACGAACAGAACGACTTTATCTGTGAACTGGCCGCACGGCTTGCGGCCGCATATCCGCGCCGCCAGGACGGCAGGACATTATTTCCGTTCAGGCGGTTATTCTTCATCGCCTATCGCTGAAGCGGCTGGGACGGAAGCGACAGAAAAAGAAATGGCAGAAAATTTTGTATGCTAAGGAATTAATCGATCAGTTTATGAGTTTTTAATGCAGTCATTACCCTTGCCCGCCGCTGGCGACCGCTGGTGCCTGTTTCTTGATTTTGACGGCACTCTGGCTGAAATCGCGCCTGCGCCCCATCTTGTCGAGATCGACCCCGGTTTGCCGGAACTGCTGATACGGCTTTCCCGTCAGTTGCAGGGTGCGCTGGCCATTATCACCGGCCGCCCGCTGCGCGATCTCGATACGCTGCTTGCCCCCGCCGCGCTGACGGCGGCAGGGCAGCATGGGCTTGAAAAACGCGACAGTACGGGAAAAATCCATACTCCGCAGACATCTGCGGAAGTCCGTAAGCTCGTCGCAAGTGAATTCGACCCCCTGGTTGCCGCCGAACCGCGCCTGGTATTTGAGAACAAGACCCACTCATTTTCATTGCATTACAGACAGGCCCCCGAGCAGGAGACCGCCTGCCGCGCCGCCGTCGCACGGCTGCTGCCGCAGCTTGAGGGATATCATCTGCTGGACGGGAAAAAGGTCCTCGAAATCAAACCTTGCTTTGCCAATAAAGGCCATGCGATTGCAGACTTTCTTACCGATCCGGTATTTTCAGGGCGCATCCCGGTATTTGCCGGTGACGATGTGACCGATGAGGACGGCTTTGCAGTGGTCAATGCCCATGACGGCATTTCCATCAAGGTGGGCACGGGGCCAACCGCCGCCACCTATCGCGTGGCAAGCGAAGCCGCGCTCATAGACTGGCTTGGCGAAATTGCGAACATGCCTGCGGCACCGGCGGATCGGTAAGGCGGCAGAAACAAAAGACGGGACAGGCGCGTGTCATCATTGGAACTAGGGGTCGTCGGCAACTGCACCTATGGCGGGCTGATTGATGAGGAAGGCCGCGTTGTCTGGGCCTGCCTGCCCCGTTTTGACAGCGATCCGGTTTTCTGCGCCCTGCTGAATGGCGGCACCGATTCAGAGATCGGCTTTTATGAAATCGAACTGATCGGCAAGATCCGCAGCGAGCAGGAATACAAGGAAAACACGGCCGTCCTTGTAACCCGGTTATATGATGATCAGGGAAATGCGATCGAGATCAGCGATTTCGCCCCCCGCTTCACCCTGTCAGGACGCAGTTTCCGGCCAACCACGCTGGTGCGCCGGATCCGTCCGATCAGCGGCACCCCGCGTATTCGAATCCGCCTGCGGCCGGTCTTCGATTACGGGGCTACAATGCCCACGATCACCCATGGATCGAACCATATCCGCTATGTCAGCGACAATTATACCATCCGTGTCACAACGAATGCGCCGGTCAGCTATGTCCTGAATGAAACGCCGTTTGTCCTGACCATGCCCACAAGCCTGTTTCTTGGCCCCGATGAAACATTGCAGGGCGCGGTCGAGGAAACTGCCCGTGAATTTCAGGAACGCACGGAAAATTACTGGCGACAATGGGTCAGGCGGCTGGCATTGCCGCTTGAATGGCAGGATGCTGTCATCCGGGCCGCAATCACATTAAAGCTCTGCACCTTCGAGGAAACCGGCGCCATCGTCGCCGCGATGACGACCAGTATTCCCGAAGCCTTTGGCACCGAAAGGAACTGGGATTACCGCTATTGCTGGCTGCGTGATGCCTTTTTTGTGGTGCGCGCGCTCAACAGCTTGGCCGAAGTCGAAACGATGGAGGATTACCTCCGTTATCTGACAAATATCGTCAGCATGGCGGAAAACGGCCAGCTGCACGGCCATTTGCAGCCCGTCTACGGAATTGGCCTGGAAGCCGAACTGACCGAACGTATCGAGACGCGGCTGACCGGCTATCGGGGCCACGCGCCTGTCCGGGTGGGCAATCAGGCCTATGAACATTTTCAATATGATGTCTATGGCAATGCGGTACTGGCCGCCGCGCAGGCATTTTTCGATAAAAGGCTGCTTGCGCCCCCCGGTATTTCCGATTTCGAGCGGCTGGAGCGCGTCGGCGAGCAGGCCTTCCGTCTGCATGATCAACCCGATGCGGGCATGTGGGAACTGCGTACCCATGCGCGGGTACATACCTCATCATCGCTGATGTGCTGGGCGGCGTGCGACCGGCTGGCAAAGATCGCGGCGCATCTGTCGCTGCCGGAGCGGCAGAGCTGTTGGCGGGAACGGGCGGACAGCATCAAGCAGGCGATTCTGACGCGCGCCTGGAGCGAGAAAACACAATCCTTTGTACACGCCTTTGACGAGGATGGCTTTGACGCAAGCCTGCTGCTGATGGGCGAGGTCAATTTTATCGATGCTGACGATCCACGCTTTATTGCAACCCTGAAAGCGGTGGAAAGCGCGTTGAAGCGCGGCGCGCATATGTTCCGCTATGTCACCAATGACGATTTTGGCAAACCGCAGAATGCGTTCAATATCTGCACCTTCTGGTATATCGATGCCTTGTCGCGGGTCGGGCGGACAGATGAGGCGCGGGAAATTTTTGAGAACATGCTCGCCTGCCGCACCCGGCTGGGCCTGCTTTCGGAAGATACAGAGCCTGCAAGTAACGAATTGTGGGGGAACTTTCCCCAGACTTATTCACTTGTAGGAATTATCAATGCGGCCACCCGGCTTAGCAAAACCTGGCAGCAGACCGTTTAGCGGGTATAGTCTTGTCCTGTATCGCGCGTAAAAAGGGGAAGCAGCATGTCCCACCGCCTCGTCGTCGTGTCCAACCGTGTGGGCCCGGTCAATGAATCGGCGCGCGCCGGCGGACTGGCCGTGGCGCTTGTCGAAGCGCTGCGCAGCTCCGGCGGGCTCTGGTTCGGCTGGAGCGGCAAAATTTCCGAAACGGGCATCGGCGATCCTGTCATCGAACAGCATGGCCCGCTATCGGTCGCAACCATCGACCTGTCCGAAGAGGATAATGAGGAATATTACAAGGGCTTTGCCAATCGCACCTTGTGGCCGCTATTTCACTACCGGATCGATCTGACCACCTATGACCGGCATAATTATCGCGGCTATCTGCGGGTCAACTCAAACTTCGCCCAGGCGATTTACCCGCTTTTATCCGATGATGATCTGATCTGGGTACATGACTATCATCTGCTTTCTTTCGGGGCGGAGTTGCGCCATATGGGCTGCACCCAGCCGATGGGATTTTTCCTGCATATCCCCTTTCCCGCGCCTGAGGTGTTTACCACCCTGCCCAATCACGAAGCGATTATCCGCGCCATGTGCGCCTATGACATTATCGGGTTTCAGACCGAAGGCGACCGGCGCTGCTTCGTCAATTACATCGTCAACGAGGTTGGCGGGACCGAGCTTGATGATGAGCGGGTGCTTGCCTTCGGGCGCACATTGGTTGCCGCCGCCATACCGATCGGAATCGACACGCAGAATTTCGAAAAATTCGCCACCTCGCGCGAGGCAAGCCTGCATCTTAACAGGATGAAGAAGGTGCTGGGTGAGCGGCTGCAGATCATTGGCGTCGACCGGCTCGATTATACAAAAGGGCTGCCGCAACGGTTTGAGGCTTTTGAGCGGCTGCTTGCCGATTACCCTGAAAATCGCGGTCGCACCTCATTTGTGCAGATCGCGCCCCCCTCGCGCGAGGATGTGGCCGAATATGTCGATATCCGCGAACAGCTTGAGCAGATGGCAGGCAATATCAACGGTCAGTATTCGGACTATGACTGGACACCGATACGCTATCTCAATCGCGGATTCAGCCGTCAGGCGCTGGCGGGCATGTACCGCGCAAGCCGCGTCGGGCTTGTAACGCCCCTGCGCGACGGCATGAATCTGGTCGCCAAGGAATATATCGCGGCGCAGTCCGAGGATGATCCGGGCGTGCTTGTCCTGTCGCGTTTCGCCGGTGCCGCCAATCAGGCGGACGGCGCGCTGATCGTCAATCCTTACGATAGCTATGGTGTGGCCGAAGCCATGCAGACCGCGCTCAACATGCCCTATGACGAACGGCTGGAGCGGCGCAACCGTATGGTCGAGCGCATGCGGCGCGAGGATGTGGCAGCCTGGCGCAATGATTTCATCAGCCGGCTGGAAGCCGTTAGCCCGGCCGCGCCCGGCGGTCGCTGAGCGGTGCGCAAATCCGGCATGAGTGTTGCGCTTGTCGCCGATATTGGCGGCACCCATGCGCGCTTCGCTTTGGCCGGTGCCGACGGGAAACCAGACGTGCCGGTCGTTCTGCAGACGCGCGATTTTCCGGACTTTCCGCAAGCGCTTGCCACCTTTATCAATGCGCATGCACCCGCGCCGGTCGCAGCCGCCGCCATTTGCGGCGCGGGGCCTGTATCGGGCGGCACCATCGCCATGACCAACTGCCCCTGGATCATCAACGGTCAGGAGATTGCCGATCGCTGCGGCATTGCGCGGGTACGGATCGTCAACGACTTTACCGCCATCGCACATGCACTACCGCATCTTGGCGCACATGATCTTGAGCAGATCGGGGGCGGCGCGGCGGATGACACGGCGCCTGCCGGGGTAATCGGCGCGGGCACGGGGCTTGGCGTATCGGGGCTGGTCCGCAATGGCGACAGCGCGATTGCCCTGTCGGGCGAGGGCGGACATGTCGGATTGTCGCCCGGCACCGCACGGGAGATTGAGATTTTCGGGCAATTGCTGGCCGAACGGGGCCGCGTCTCAGCCGAAACCCTCTTGTCGGGGCCGGGCATTGCGACACTTTACAAAACCCTGGCGATCATTGACGGCGCGGCGTCCGAAGCCGATCAACACGGTCAGGCCCCGCTTACCGCCGAACATATCACACAGCGCGCCGCCCGCGACACGGATGCACGGGCAATCGAAACGCTTGATCTTTTTTCAGCCCTGCTTGGCGCGGTGGCGGGCGATCTGGCGCTGACCCTGGGGGCTGCGGGCGGCATCTATCTGGCCGGGGGAATTACAGGCCGGCTGGGCCCGCTTTTCAACCGGACCCTGTTCCGGCAACGGTTCGAGGCAAAAGGCCGGTTTGAAAGCTATATGGCAAGGATCCCCAGCTATCTGATTACCCATGACAATCCCGCCCTGATCGGCCTTGCCGCCCTGCTGCGGCAGTCGCACGGGACCGGTACGGTCGCCTGCTAATCGCCAAGCACAACGCCCTCTCGCCGGGGGTCGGCCCCACCCTCATAACCGCCCGGGACAATCCGGATACCATGCAGTCCGCTTGTGATCGGACGGATGGCAACCTCATGCCCGCGCGCGCGCAAGCGTTCCGCATTGAGGGCAACAGAGGTGTCCGCTTCAAGCTCAAGCGCGCCATTGCGATTGACATGCCGCGGCAGGGCGATGGCTGCCGCCATATCGAGCCGCCAGTCGATGAGCGCGACAATCGTCTGCGCCACATAGGCGATGATGCGGCTCCCCCCCGGCGAGCCGAGCACGGCGAACAGCCTGCCATCGGGACCGAAAATCACCGTGGGCGACATGGAAGAGCGGGGCCGCTTACCCGCCGCGACCGCATTCGCAACGGCCCTGCCATCGACTTCCGGAGCGAATGAAAAATCCGTCAGCTGATTATTCAGTATAAAGCCCCCGGCCATCAGGTGGCTGCCAAACGGCGCTTCAACCGAACTTGTCATGGAAACCGCATTGCCCCACTGATCGATGATAGCGAAATGCGTGGTCGAGGGGCGGTCGACGGCCAGATTAGACGCCTGCGCGCTGCCTTGCACGCCGGGCGGATCACCCGCATCGGCAACACCGAGCGAACGGTCGGGCTGAATGAGCCGGGCCCGCCGCGCCAGATAGGCACTGTCGAGCATGCCGCGCACAGGCACATCGACGAAAGCCGGATCACCGATATAGCGGTCCCGATCCGCATAGGCGAGCCGGCTTGCCTCGGCAATGTAATGCACCGCATCAGCCGAACCGGGTCCAAGCGCCGCCATATCGAAGGAACCAAGCAGACCCAGAATCTGCAACACCGTCAGCCCGCCAGATGTCGAGGGCGGCATGCCGCATACCCGATAGCCCCTGTAGGGCCGGCAGATCGGCTGCCGCGCGCGCGGTTGATAGCTGGCAAGATCCGCCTGCGTCAGATAGATCCTGCCCGCCGCCGATGCCGCCTGCACAGCGGCGACAATTTCCGCCGCAATCGCCCCGTGATAGAAGGGCCTCACCCCCTCGCGCGCCAGAAGACGCAGACTGCGTCCATATGCAGGATTTTTCAGCAACGCACCAACAGGCAGAGGAGCGGGCCTCAGGGAGGCGGCCCTGTCGGCTGTATCCGGCCTGTCCTGAAAATAAAG
The DNA here is from genome assembly GCA_947258435.1 of uncultured Alphaproteobacteria bacterium. Lineage (GTDB taxonomy): Bacteria > Pseudomonadota > Alphaproteobacteria > UBA11222 > UBA11222 > CALAQW01. Next base: position 122,547 of record CAMYID010000012.1, on the reverse strand, counting down.
CGCGCGCGCATCGGGCAGTTGCCACAGGCGCGGCATGCGGTCGATCATCCGGTGCAGGCGCGGCGTGACAGAAAACCCTGATTCGGCAAGTTCGATTGCATCGGCAAACAAGGCCGACCATGGCAACCTGCCATGCCGCTGATGCCCCTTTGCAAGCATGGCCATCACACCGGGCACCCCGACAGCCCGCGGCCCGACCATGGCATCCATGAACGCCATCCGCGATCCATCCGGCCGCAGAAACAGATCAGACGTCGCGCTGGCCGGCGCGGTTTCCCGACCGTCATAGGCATAAAGATGCGCCGCCGCCGCATCCCAGTAAAGCAGGTACGCGCCCCCGCCAATGCCCGAGGATTGCGGCTCGACCAGCGATAACACGAGTTGCACGGCAATCGCCGCATCCATCGCGCTACCGCCCGCGCGCAAAATTTCGCGCCCCGCCTCTGCTGCCAGCGGATGCGCGGCCGATACCATATGGCGACCCGCCAGCGCCTGTTTGGGCGCAAGATCCGCCCGAGCCACATCACCATGAGAAAGCGTGCCCAACCATAAAACAGCCGCAAAGGCGACAGGCAAGCCCAGCCCTGATACCAGACCGGGCAGATGAAGGATTCTCTGATGCATGCTCTCTCCCTCACGCCCGAACCTGTCGGGCCCCTATTATGCCGCGCAGGGCCCCGATTATGCCCCGCACGCGAATGACAGCAACGCCAATTCCACAATTTGCAACGCCGATTGACCGCCCCCGATACGCCGATTAGGTTCGGCACATGCAACAGACAGCCCCGCTCCCCGGCCCCAAAAACCTTATCACCGATGTCGATGCCATCACGGTCGGCAATGCGGAAGACCATAACGCACTTACAGGCGTTTCTGTCATTCTGCCAGATCACGCCTGCGTGGGGGCGGTCGATGTGCGGGGCGGCGCGCCTGGAACCCGCGAAACCGATGCGCTGGGACCGACCTGCCTTGTCGATACGGTCGATGCGGTGATCCTGTCTGGCGGTTCGGTTTACGGCCTTGATGCGGCGGGCGGGGCGGTTGCCTGGCTGTCGCAGAAAGATCGCGGCTACCGCCTGCCGGCGGCCGGCATGGTTGCCCCTATCGTACCAGGCGCGATCCTGTTCGATCTCAGCAATGGCGGCGACAAGAGCTGGGGCATGACACCGCCCTATCGCAGCCTGGGGATTGCCGCCTGTGAAAGTGCGGGCGAGGATTTTGCACTGGGTAATTCCGGTGCCGGACTTGGCGCGACGGCCGGGCAGTATAAAGGCGGGCTGGGCAGCGCGTCGGCAATCTGGCCGCGCTGGTCGGCGGGCAGGGATTTGCAGATCGGTGCGCTGATCGCCGCCAACCCTTATGGTACGCCGGTGATACCGGGCAGCGCCGCCTTCTGGGCGCAACCTCTGGCATTCGGCGACGAGCTGGGGCCCACCCGGCCGCCAATGCCGCCCGATCCCCCCGCACCCATGGCGGGCAGCAAGGCCGATACAGCGCCCGGCGGCAACACAACGATCGGCGTGGTCGCAGTCAATGTCGCCCTGACCCCGGCTCAGGCACAGCGGATCGCGATCATGGCACAGGACGGGCTGGCCCGTGCGGTGCGCCCCGCCCACACCCCCTTTGACGGCGATACCATATTTGTCCTTGCGACCGGTGATGTACCGCTTTCAGATGCGCCCGCCGCCGGTCTCAGCCTGATCGGCAGCCTGGCCGCCGACTGTGTGGCACGGGCATTGGCGCGCGGCGTTTATCACGCCGACAGCATCGCCCATCTGCGCGGCTATCGCGACATACACGGGCTGTAACGCCCCACACAGGGCCATGGACAAAGGCATGCAGGCCCCCGGCCCCGCCATAAAGCTGCTAGAGGCCGGTCGCAGGCACCAGAACGGTTTCGGCCAGGGCATCGATCACATCCTTTGCCTGATCCACATTCGCGGCAAAGACCGGGATGGTGAGCTGATCGACCCCGGCATCGCGATATCGCTTCACATCATCAAGTGACAGCTCAAGCCCCATCGGAACCGCAACCGTCACATCGACATCGGATCGCGCACGCCCTTCGGCGGCGATGAAGGCACTGAGTTGCGCAATCCGCTCCGCGGCTGTTTCGACCGTGTGATTAAAGCCGTGCCAGCCCTGCCCCAGACGCGCGACCCGGCGCAAGGCGGCATCGCTTTCCCCACCGATATAAAGTAGCGGATGGGGCGACTGCACCGGTTTTGGATACATCCGGCAGGCGGGCAGCTGGTGGAATTCGCCACTGAATCGGGAAACCGGGTCACACCAGAGCGTTTTCAGGATTTGAATATATTCATCCGTCCGTGCGCCACGGCGGGCAAAATCGATATTCAGGACATCAAATTCTTCTTTCAACCACCCGACCCCGATCCCGAGATTGATCCGCCCGTCAGACAGATAGTCGAGATTGGAAACCTCCTTGGCGACATAGACCGGATTGCGCTGCGGCAGCAGACAGATCGCTGTCCCGATCCGGATATTTTCCGTGCAGGCGGCCAGAAACCCCATGGTGGTGAAAGGTTCCAGCAGTCCCGATTCAGCGGGAACCGCCAGTTTGCCATCAGGCGAATAGGGATAGCTTGATCCATATTCGTCAAACAGCACCACATGCTCGGGCAGCCACATGGAGGCAAATCCCGCACCGTCCGCGGCCTGTCCGACAGCCTTGATAATTGCTGCGGTGGCAAACGGGTTGGAAAAAGGTGTGAACACTCCGATGCGCATTGTGAAAAGCTCCCTGTCACTATCTGGCATGGCAGCCATGCCCCGAACGGGTCGCTGCCCGCCTTGCGTGAAGGTCAGGCTATCACAGTTCTGCGCAAGCCGGGGATTTGGGACTGCGCAGATCAGCCAAGCTGCAAGCTGCCTGCGCTACCGCACATAGACATGGATTTCGCTGTTGGCCGCGGACGCGCTGGTCGTCGATGAGAGACGCAGCCTGTTGGCCGGCAGTCCCATCTCGGCAACCGTGCTCATCACAGCTTCCGCATTACGCCGCGACTGCGTCTGCGCACGGCGGACCTCTGACGGGCTGCCGCCGGTCGGCGCGACGGCGACGACATCGAAATAGGCATTGGGATTGCGTTCCAGCGCACGCGACAGGGCATTGTAAAGCGGCCGCTCATAGGCGACATCGGGTCGGTCGAAACGGATGACCACAAGCGGGCGACCGCCGCCAACCGATCCGCTGCTTGCCGCCGGCCCCGCGCCACGCCGCGTCCCGGAAGCCCCGAACGGGGCCATGCGGCTTGACAGCGCCTCGCCATATAATTCGCCGGATGAAATCGCATTGGAAAGCGTTGTCAGACGGCTGCGCTCATTGGCGACATAGGCGGTCTGTCTGTCGACGTCTTCGGTCAACTCGCTCAGCAAGCGCTGGATCAGCACGAGAGAGCGATTGATTTCATCTTCCAGAATTTCAAGCTGACGGTGATCTTCATCGATCGCGCCGGACAAACCAAAGGTCGCCCGCGCCGATTCGAGCAGGAATTCCGCCGTGCCGGCATTTTCAGCAACCGAGGCGCTTAAGGCGTTCATCGCGCCGATATCGGCGCTCAACCGATCCAGATCGGCCTGCGCGGCATTCCATTGATTGACGACAATCGGATTGCCGGGGGTGGTGCCAAGCTGCAGTCGCGCGGTAATGGCCGCCACCGTGCCATGATAACGCTGCGCATTGGCGGCCGTCATCGCACGCAATTGCTGCAAGCGCGTATTGTTGTTGCCGACCCGGCCATCAAGCGCCTGCAATTCAGCGCGTAATTGCGCGATCCGCTGACCGACCACTGTGCCGGTTGGCATGCCCGGGGCAGGCCCGGTGGGAACAAAATTGGTATTACCCAGAACCGGGGGCGATGCGGCGGCCGGCGCATTGTTCAGCAAATCCCCGGCACTGAATACAGGTTGGGAGGATGCAGCGGGCGCCTGCTCATCGGCGGCGGCTGCCGCTGCTGCGGCACGTTCATCATTTCCGCCCGGCCCGCTATCGGAAAGACTTGGCCATAGAGAGTCGGAATTCCACGAGCAAGCAGACACCAAGAAAGCTGCTCCAACAACTAAAGCCCGCGACTTATGCAAGATGTTCCCCTTTGTACCTTCGTGACGCGCGGTAAGCGCTTTGTGACCTGCCAAACCGTTACCCCATTGATTCTTCACAGGTCGTGGCTTCGGTAACGCCAGGATACTAAAGCAAGCAAAGCTGCGCTCACAAGCGGTTATCGCCGAAATCGGACCGCAATCAAGCTCAAATAAAGTGCAACAACTGAATCGTGGCGACTATATGCGCATCAGCACGTCAGATACAATGTGCAGTATGGGTGCAGTATGGGTGCAGTATGGGCGCTGAATAGCTATGGATCAGGTGCTGACCGGAACAGCGGGCGGGGCGATGAACGGGACCGGCGCGGGTATAAGCGGGCAGAACAGAATTGGGAAATATTTTGTCTCCGCAAGGCTTGCGTCGCGCAGGCGGCTGAGTATAATCGCGCACCTTGAATTCAATGTCGCCAGGGGACAGCAACGCCGCGCAGGCACCACGGTCCCCCAAGGTGCCTCGGAGCAGTTCGATGAAGAAAGACATTCACCCCGATTATCACACCATCACGGTTGTGCTGACTGACGGTTCAAACTATCAGACCCGCTCGACCTGGGGTTCGGAAGGCGATGAGCTGAAGCTCGATATCGATCCGACAACGCATCCCGCATGGACCGGCGGCGGGCAGCATCTTGTCGATACCGGCGGCCGCGTGGGACGGTTCAAAAAGAAATTCGCAAATTTCGGCCTGTCCTGATTGCTTCGGGGCAGTTGCGGACCGATACCCCCGCCCCCACAGGCGCATAGACAGCCAGCAGTCAAACAGAATGAATAAGGCCCGGCAGATTTTTGCCGGGCTTTGCTTTTATGCGGGCAGTTGTACGGGCGTTTTGCGCTGCATGGTGCGAACCGCGAGCTGTCAGGGACGGCAGCGCGGTACGCGCCGGCGTGCTTATTCTTCCTTGCGGTTAAATGCCCGCGCCAGACGGTTGAGCTGCTGATCGACAGGATTTCCAGCGCCTTGATCGACCGCATCCTCGAACAACAGGGTATCAAGCCGCGCCACCCGTTCATAAAGCCGCCGGCTTGTACCAAGCAGATCGATCAGCTGCGCAGGCAGCAGGCCGGCGCCACGAACCGGCCCGCCAAGGCATACATCGGCAGCACCAAGCCGGTAACGGCTGCCCTTGACATCGTCGCTGCTCAGCTCACCTTCCTGAACCGCGCGCATCGCAAGCAGCCACGCCGATACCTGCATCAGCCGTGTCGTCAGGCGCATGCTCTCGCACGCATAAACCGGCGCCAGATCGTCGGGCATCGAATTGCGGTCGATCTGGCCATCAAGTTCCAGATAATCGGCTGCATCGCGTACCATCTGCATGGCATCGTCATAGATGCGCGAAAACAATTCAGAACGCGCAAAAACCGCAACGCCGGCAAATGGCTGCCCCATGTCATCCTGATTCTGTTCCCAATCGTCCATAACCGCCCTTTTTACATAATTCCCGCAACTGCCCAACCCCTCCCGGGCATAGTTGCTGCCGCCAGATATAAGCGGTCGGGATTAACCGAACGTATCGAAAAGCAGGAAAATGCGCGCAACAGAAGCGTTCCCGCGCCAAAGAAAAAAAATGGGCTGCAAAAAAATTGCAGCCCAAGTTTCAACAGGGAGCCGTCTGACAAAGCGGATGCCGTTGGGGGACGTATCCATATGACAGCTGAGTGTCAGTATGAGGACTATGTGTTAACAAAAGGTTTAATAAAAATATTTCTGCGATTTTTCTGAAATAAAATGAAATACAGCACAAATACCTGGCGCTCTTCAGGAGTTTTGTCTTTGTCATTTTGAAATAGTTTCGGTTTTGACTTTCTCAACCGTAACCATAAGCGCTGTTGCAAGCGGCTTTTCGGCAAAACCATTCGCACCTGCAACAGGGCGTAAACGCCTTGCTAACGGGGATGCCGTAACATTATCGCTGGAAATCCGAGCGTCGCGATGCTATTTATGCTGCACTGCACAATCAGCGATCTCACTCTAAGCTGATTCTCATGGATGGATAGTTTTATGCTCTATCACGCTTTTGAACTGGGACATGCGGCCATCGCCCCGATGCGCGCGGCGATGCGGGCCAGCAAATATTCACTGCTGCATCCGTCAAACCCCATGCGGTTTAGCCCCTTTGCGCATACGGCATCCGCTGCGATCGATGTGCTGGACGGGCTGACCCGGCGCTATGACAAACCTGAGTTCGGGCTCGACCACGTGATGATCGAGGGGCAGGAGGTGCCCATCGAGGAACAGATCGTCTATCGCAAGCCATTCGGACAGCTTAAACATTTTGCCCGCCAGTTTGAGGATGGTGCGAAGCGCGACGATCCCAAACTGCTGATCGTCGCACCGTTATCGGGCCATTATGCGACCTTGCTGCGCGGCACGGTGGCGGCGATGCTGCCCGATCACGAAGTCTATATCACCGACTGGCGCGATGCGCGCATGGCGCCGGTCAGCGAGGGGCATTTCGACCTCGACGACTATATCGATTACATCATTGAATTCCTGCGCATGATCGGCGCGGACACCCATGTGCTGGCGGTCTGTCAGCCCGGCGTGCCGGTGCTGATGGCGGTGGCGCTGATGGCCGCAGAAGACAATCCCTATCAGCCCCCCACCATGACGCTGATGGGCAGCCCGATCGATGCACGCCAAAGCCCGACCGAACCCAATCTGCTGGCCACCGAACGGCCGCTTTCCTGGTTCGAGCATAATCTCATTACCCATGTGCCGCTGCCCAATCCGGGCTTCATGCGCCGGGTTTACCCCGGCTTTTTGCAGCTGAGCGGCTTTATGAGCATGAATCTGGACCGGCATCTGAACGCGCACCGCAATCTGTTCACAAGCCTTGTGCGCGGCGACGGCGATTCGGCGGAAGCGCACCGGAAATTCTATGACGAATATCTGTCGGTGATGGACCTGACGGCTGAATTCTATCTGATGACGGTAAGCGAGGTGTTCCAGAAATTCAGCCTGGCCAAGGGTGAGGCCACCCATCGCGGGCGCCCGGTCCGCCCCGACAAGATCACCAAAACCGCGCTGATGACGGTGGAGGGTGAACTTGACGATATTTCCGGAATCGGCCAGACCCAGGCCGCGCACGATCTGTGCAAAAACATTCCGGCCGAAAAGCAGCTTGACTATATCCAGAAAGGGGTCGGCCATTACGGCGTATTCAATGGCAGCCGCTGGCGCAACGAAATCGCCCCCCGGATCAAGGAATTCATCCGCACCTTCCCCGTCGCAAGCTGACAGAGGCGCGTTAACAGGGGCACGCCAAAAAGAGTAGCCAGGAAGGGCAAGCTGTCCGACAGGCTGATCAGTTGTGTGTGATTGCCCAGGCGGGACTGGCAGGTACGGGCCTAATCGGCCTCAAATTCCGCAAACAACGCGTCGGGATGACGCATTGCCTTGAATTCAAGCGCATTGCCGGCCGGGTCGCGCAGGAAGAAACTGCCCTGCTCGCCCCGCTGCCCGGCAAACCGGATTTCCGGCGCGATCAGAAAATCCACCGGATGCGATTCGAGCCGGTCAACAAGTGCGCACCATTCCGCCCAGTCAAGCACCAGCCCGAAATGCGGCACCGGCACCGCCACATCGTCAACCTGCCCTGACGCAGAAGGTCGCGCAGCATCTTCGGGCAGCATATGCGCGACGATCTGATGCCCGTAAAAGTCGAAATCGATCCAGTCCTTGGTGCTGCGTCCTTCCGCGCAGCGTAACAATCCACCATAAAATTGCCGCGCCGCTTCGAGGTCGTCGACACGGAAAGCCAGGTGAAATGCTGGACGTGGGGACGTGTTCATGACAAGCATCATAGGCAGAACAGGACGCATCAGGAAACAGCCCGTGGTTCAGTTGAGCCGGCATCATGTGGAAATCAATGGCAGCCCGCTGCATGTCACCCTGCGTCGCACACCGCGCGCCCGGCGGGTACAGATCCGCATCGACCCCGAACCCGGTTCGGTCACCCTTGTGGTGCCAAACCATTGCGCCAGCGGGCTTGCCTGGGAATTCTTCGATTCGCATCGCGGCTGGATCGCAAAAAGGCTGGCCGATCAGCCCCCGCTTGTCACCCTGCGCGCAGGCGCGGAAATCCCGTTTGCCGGGCAACCGCACATCATCAGACATGCCCCGGACATGCGCGGGGTCGTGGACCGGCGGGACGGGCAGATTCACGTTTCAGGCGAAGCCGCGCATCTGGGGCGGCGTCTTGAGGACTGGCTGAAAAAAGAGGCGCGCAAAGCCCTGCATATTGCAGCCACATCCCATGCCTCAGCCTTCGGCAAACGCCCGGGGCGGATTACCGTACGCGATCCGAAAACCCGCTGGGGTGCCTGCACGGCGGCGGGCAATCTGTCCTTTTCCTGGCGGCTGATCCTCGCACCAACGGAAATTCTTGACTATGTCGCCGCCCATGAAGCCGCGCATCTGGTGGAGATGAACCACAGCCCCGCCTTCTGGCGGCTTGTGCGCAGCCGCATTTCCGACACCGATGCGGCAGATCGCTGGCTGCGCGAGCAGGGGGCGGGGCTGCACCGCTATCGCAATGTCGCGAGACAGGCCGCCTGCGGGCGTCAGACAGGCAAGGCCTGAGGCATGCCCGCGATGCGCAAGCTGACCCCCGATTCGCGCGCGCTTGTCATCGTGCTGGCGCTGTTCACATCGATCGGCGCGCTGGCGACCGACACCTATCTGCCCTCCCTGCCCGCCATGGAAGGGGTCTTCAGCGCAAGCACGGCAGAAATTCAGCTCACGCTCAGCGCCTTCATGCTGGGACTTGCGATCAGCCAGCTTTTCTACGGCCCGATGTCGGATCGTTTCGGCCGCAAGCCGGTTATGTTCGGCGGGCTTGCGATCTTTGTCGCCGCAAGCTTTGCCTGCACCATCGCGCAATCAATTGAAATGCTGATCGTGCTGCGCTTTTTTCAGGCGGTCGGCGCAAGCGCGGGACCGGTCCTGGCGCGGGCGATTGCGCGCGATCTGCATGGCGGCGACAAGGCGGCGCGCATGCTGTCGGCGATGGGTTCGGTGATGGGGCTGGTACCCGCCATCGCACCGATCATCGGCGGATATCTTGAGATCTGGTGGGGTTGGCACGCCTCCTTCATATTTGTCGGGCTGATCGGGGTAATTGCCATCGCCGCGCTTGTTCTGAAGATTGCCGAATCCCTGCATATCCCGGACCCCGATGCCCTGCAGCCTCTTCAGCTTGCGGCCAACTTCCGCAGCCTGCTGCGACACCGGGTTTATCTTGGCTATATGGCCTGCGGCTGCTTCAGCTTTGCGGGCTTGTTTGCGTTTATTTCCGGCTCGTCCTTCGTGCTTCAGGGGGTGTTCGGGGTTGCGGCGGAAAATTTCGGCTTCTATTTCGCGCTTGTGTGCCTGGGTTATGTCTGCGGAACGCGCATTGCCACGCGACTGACCGAACGTGTAGGCCTTGCCCGGATTGTCTGGTTCGGCGCATGGCTGGCCGCTGCATCCGGCCTCGCCATGCTGGCGCTGGCGCTGGGCGGTATCGATCGGCCAATGGCGGTGGTCGGACCGCATATGTTTTTCATGGCATCGGTCGGCATGGTACTGCCGCAATCGATTGCCGGTGCGCTGACGCCATTTCCGCATATGGCCGGGGCGGCCTCTTCCCTGTTCGGATTCGTACAGATGAGCTGCGCGGCACTGATCGGCGCACTGGTCGGGCGCAGCTTTGATGGTACCCAGCTACCGCTGACCCTTATTATCTGCGCCTGCGGCCTGCTGACCCTTGCCATTGCGGTGCCTGCCACCCAAAAAGGCCGCCGCATCAGCACGCCGGAAACTGAAGCGGCGCCTGCCCCCACCATTGCCGGGGATTGAACCGCGCGGGCACACCCATGCCTGGCTGCTGATGTGCGGATATGTTGCACCCGAAGACGGGGCCGGATAATTTGGGGCAGATAAGAATTTGGCGGGGAGGAAATGATGCGGGCAATCGGCAAACTGCTTGGCGGCGTAGTTGCGTTCGGACTGATGCTGCAGGGATATGCGCAGGCGGCGACGGCTGAGCAGATCGGCAAGGCGGCCGCAATCGACGGGGCGCGGATCATCGCTGCGGAGGAAGAGCCCGGCAACTGGCTTGCCCATGGCCGCACCTATTCCGAGCAACGCTTTTCCCCACTCGACCAGATCACCAGCGATAATGTGCCGGAACTCGGGCTCGCCTGGCATCTCGATCTGGGCACCGACCGCGGGATCGAGGCAACGCCCATCGTTGTCGACGGTATCATGTTCTTCTCCGGCCCCTGGAGCGTCGTCTGGGCGGTCGATGCACGCAGCGGTGAGGAAATCTGGTTCTACGATCCGGAAGTGCCCAAGGAATGGGGGCAGAAGGCCTGTTGCGATGTCGTCAATCGCGGTGTCGCGGTATGGAATGGCCGGGTTTATGTCGGCACCATTGACGGGCGGCTGATCGCAATTGACGCCAGGACGGGAAACGAAGTCTGGGACGTCAACACCATCGATCGCAGCCGGCCCTATACCATCACCGGCGCACCGCGCGTAGTGAAGGGCAAGGTGCTGATCGGTAATGGCGGGGCGGAACTGGGCGTGCGTGGTTATGTCAGCGCCTATGACGCGGAAACCGGCAAGCTGTCCTGGCGTTTTTATACCGTGCCCGGCGATCCGTCGAAACCGTTTGAAAATCCCGAACTTGAAACGGCGGCCAAAACCTGGAGCGGCGGCGAATGGTGGAAGATCGGCGGCGGCGGCACCGTATGGGATTCGATGGCTTATGACCCTGACCTTGATCTGCTCTATGTCGGGGTGGGCAATGGCTCGCCCTGGGCCCGGCATCGCCGTTCCCCGGGCGGCGGCGACAATCTGTTCCTATCCTCGATCCTTGCGCTGCGGCCCGATACAGGAAAGCTTGTCTGGCATTATCAGACGACGCCTGGCGATAATTGGGACTATACCGCCACACAGCATATGATTCTGGCGGATCTTGAGCTTTATGGCGAAACGCGCAAGGTCCTGATGCAGGCGCCCAAGAACGGCTTCTTCTATGTTCTGGACCGCAGCACGGGTGAGTTACTGTCCGCCGACAAATATGTGCTGGCGAACTGGGCAAGCCATGTGGATCTTTCGACCGGCCGACCGGTCGAAACCGGCGCGGGGGATTATTCGACAGAAAACAAGGTTGTCTATCCCTCGCCTGCCGGCGGGCATAACTGGCCGCCCATGAGCTATTCGCCGCAGACCGGGCTTGTCTATATCCCGGCGATGGATTTTCCCGGACTTTACGGGCCGGAAGAGGATTTCGTCTACCGCCCGGGCTTCTGGAATACCGCGTCGGCCCTGCACCTGACCCGCGACGCACCGCCCGACGATCTTAAGGGGCGGCTCATCGCCTGGGACCCGGTGCGCGGCAAGGCGCGCTGGAAGGTCGAACATTGGGGACACTGGAACAGCGGGCTGCTTTCCACCGCGGGCAACCTTGTCTTTCAGGGTACAGGCGATGGATTCTTCCGCGCATTTCGGGCCGACACGGGTGAGGAACTATGGAATGCACCGGCACAGACCGGGGTTGTCGGCTCACCTGTGACCTATCTTGTTGACGGGCAGCAATATGTCAGTGTGCTTGCCGGCTGGGGCGGGGTTGGCACGATCTATGGGCGCGCCGCCAAGGCGGCGGGCGTCAAACATATCGGGCGGCTGCTGACCTTCAAGGCCGGTGCAACCGGGGCGCTGCCCCCGATGGCGGCGGAAGCCGACCTGCCGACACCGCCCGCCTTTGAAGGCACGATGGAAGAAGTGGCGGCGGGCGAGGATCTGTTCCATCGCAATTGCGGCACCTGCCACGGCTTTGCCGCAGTCGGCGGCGGCATGATCCCCGATTTGCGCCACGCACAAGCTGAAATCTTCGCCAACTGGCAGGAAATCGTACGCGGCGGCATGCTGAAGGATCGCGGCATGGCATCGTTCGACAAATGGGTATCGGCGGAAGATGCGGAAAAGATCAAAACCTATGTGATCTACCGCGCCCATGAAGGCGATATACCCGGGGTTGGCATCGAGGAGTAGCCGCGTCCCGTCACCCCACCCGCCTCGCCAAACAATAACAACAGGGAGAGCGGCATGACCATTCAACCCGGCAGGGCGCTGCGCCGGCTTCTGGCTGCGCTCGCCCTTTTGACCCCGGTGCCCGGATGGACGATGGCGGCGCAGACCGGGACGACCGGATCGCAACCGAATTTCCTGCTGATCGTTGCCGATGATCTGGGTTATTCCGATTTCACCCCCTTTGGCGGGGAAATTCCCACACCCGCGCTACAGGCGCTTGCCGAACGCGGGCTGCGGATGGGCAGTTTCTATACCGCGCCGACCTGTTCGCCCGCCCGTGCGATGCTGTTTTCCGGTGTCGATAATCACAAGGCGGGGATCGGCACGATGCGCGAGGTGCTGGACCGCTTTCCCGATCTGCAAAACCAGCCCGGCTATGAAGGCCATCTGCTCGACAGTGTTTATTCCCTGCCCGATATTTTGCGCCGCAATGGCTACCGCACCTATATGTCGGGCAAATGGCATCTGGGTGAAAAGCGCGGTTACTGGCCTGTCGACAAGGGGTTCGATCGCAGCTTCGCGCTGCTTCAGGCGGGGGGCAGCCATTATGACAGCCGTCTGCCGCTGTTCCCGCCGAGTGACGGGCTAGACTATCTCGTCACCTATGTGGAAGATGACGCGGAAATTCCGCTGCCTGACGATTTTTATTCCTCGCGCCATTATGCCGACAAGCTGATCGGCTATCTGGATGCGCATCCGCGTGATGCCCCCTTCTTCGCCTATCTGGCCTTTACCGCGCCGCACGACCCGCTGCATGTACCGCCCGATTGGTCGGACAAGTTCAAAGGCTGGTACGATACGGGTTATGACGCACTGCGCGAGGCCCGGATCGATGCACTCGCCGCGCACGCCCTGTTACCGCCCGATATCGCGCCTGCTGCGCGCCTGCCCCATGTTCAGCCCTGGGATGACTTGCCACCCGGCGCACAAGCGGACGCCGCGCGGAAAATGGAGATCTATGCCGGCATGGTCGCCAATATGGATCATCAGATCGGGCGGGTGATCGCAACGCTCCGGCAACGCGGCCTATACGATAATACGGTCATCATCTTTTTTTCCGACAATGGCGCAAACGGCAATCAGTATGAACGCTATCCGCGCACAATACCCGATTGGCTGCCCGGGAATTTCGATAACAAGACCGAAAACTGGGGCAGCAAGGGCTCGCGTATTTCGGTTGGCGCAGGCTGGGCGCATGCAAGCATGGCCCCCTTCCGCCTGCTGAAATTCTTTACCGCAGAAGGGGGTATCCGCTCCCCCTTTATCGTCGCGGGCGCCGGTATTAACCGCCGCGGCGAGACAGACGCCACAACGATCGCCCATATCATGGATATCGCACCGACGCTCTATGCCATGGCAGGCATTACCCCGCCTGAGAAAATCGACGGCATCTCCCCGGCCCCTGTTCAGGGTCGTTCGATGGCGGCCTATTTTGGCGGTGGGGACGGGCCGGTGCATGACGATTATATCGGGTGGGAACTGTTTGGCAGCCGCGCGATCCGCAAGGGGGACTGGAAGCTTCTTTGGGTGAACCGGTTCGACGGCACACCGGGACGCTGGGAGCTTTTCAATATTGCAAAAGACCCGGCCGAAACCCGCGATCTGGCCGCCACCGAACCGGGCAAGCTTGCCGAACTGAAAGCAGATTGGGCGGATTACGTCGCCCGCAACGGGGTGATCGATATATCGAACCGCTGACAGGCGCGGACAGGTCGGACACAACTGAAAAAGGCCCGGGCAAGCCGGACCTTTTTCATTTTTCGCAAACTGGCGGGAGCCGGAAGTTATTCCGCCGCCATCTTCTCCATCCGCCAGGGTTTATTACCCGCCGGCAGGTTGAATATCTCCGCGACATTGTCACGCATGATCGCCTGGCACTGCGCTTCGCTCAGCTCGGTCGTATGCTCGGCCAGCAGCTCCTGCGAATGTGGCCAGGTTGAATCTGTGTGCGGAAAATCATTGGCCCAGATCAGCTGCTTGTAATTCATCAGATCCGCTGTCTTGAAGGCGGTCCAGTCATCCTGGAATGTCATCCAGACATTGGATTTGAGATATTCGCTGGGCAGCTTGCTGAGGCCGGGGATGATGCCCCCTTCCACATTGAAGTTCGCCGCGTGATCCATGCGGTACATATAGTGCGGCATCCAGCCCGCATCCCCTTCCGCGCAAACCATCTTGAGCCTGGGATGCCGTTCGAACACGCCGCCCAGCGTCAGCAGACCGACCACATCCTGCACCGCGCGGATGATCGTCAGGAAGCTGTTCATCGGATGACCGCGATGGGTATTCTGCTTGCGCGAGAAACCGCCGGTACGCGAGGTCAGGATGTGGAAACAGATCGGCATGTCGAGATCGGTCGCACATTCCCACAATGCGTCATATTCGGGCTGATCGTAATCGCCTTCCATCGGCTCGCCCGGCATCATCATGCCGACCATGCCCATTTCCTTGGCACGACGGAAATCCTCGATCGCGCTGTCGACCGACATCACTGCCGTCTGCGCCAGACCGAACAGGCGGTTGGGCAGCCCGCCACAAAATTCCGCAAGCCAGCGGTTATAGGCCTGCATGCAGGCATTCTTGTAGTCCGCATCCGGATGGGTGCAAAGCGCCATGCCGACCGAGGCATAGATGATCTCAGCCGCGATCCCGTCGCGTTCCTGCGCTTGCGCGCGCGCCTTGGGGTCCCAGCCCGCAGGCCGCGTCTCATCAAACCGGATGGTGCCGACCCGTGCCTTGCGTTCCGCGATCGAATAGCCCGCCCCGTCCAGCAATGCGAGCGGCACGACCTTTTTCAGGTCTTTAATGACATAAACTTCATCGCCCTTATCGGACTTTTCAATCCGCGGCGCCACATCGCGATATTTGGGATCGATATAATCGACATAGCAATTTGGCGGCTCGGTAATATGCGAGTCAGCAGAAATTGCGCCCGCCGGAATTTCATCCTTTGCCATGATCCGTTCCTTCCCGTTTTTGTGCTTAATCTCTGATCAGAATTATAGCGCAGTTCCCCCACAATCCTGAAGGGTAATTTTTGCGCCTGCAAACGATGCGGCGAAAAAGCGCGGGAAAGTCACAAAACCAGCGGGGCGAACGCCGGGGTATACGGCAACCGGAGGCCGCATCTGCGCTGCGGCCTCCGGCCTAGTTTGGCAATACCGCGGGAAGCGCCCGGAGCTATTCCGCCGCCATCTTCTCCATCCGCCAGGGTTTATTACCCGCCGGCAGGTTGAAGATGCCCGCCACATTGTCGCGCATGATCGCCTGGCACTGCGCTTCGCTCAGCTCGGTCGTATGCGCGGCCAGCAGCTCCTGCGAATGTGGCCATGTTGAATCTGTGTGCGGAAAATCATTGGCCCAGATCAGTTGCTTGTAGTTCATCAGATCCGCTGTCTTGAAGGCGGTCCAGTCATCCTGGAACGTCATCCAGACATTGGATTTGAGATATTCGCTGGGCAGCTTGCTGAGGCCAGGGATGATGCCCCCTTCCACATTGAACTTTGCCGCATGGTCCATCCGGTACATGTAATGCGGCATCCAGCCCGCATCCCCTTCCGCGCAAACCATCTTGAGCCTGGGGTGTCGTTCAAACACACCGCCCAGCGTCAGCAGACCGACCACATCCTGCACCGCGCGGATGATTGTCAGAAAACCGTTCATCTTGTGGCCACGGGTAGGGTTGAAAATCTGCCCGAACCCGCCCTGACGCGAGGTCAGAATGTGGAAACAGATCGGCATGTCGAGATCGGTCGCACATTCCCACAATGCGTCATATTCGGGCTGATCGTAATCGCCTTCAACCGGTTCGCCGGGCATCATCATGCCGACCATCCCCATTTCCTTGGCACGACGGAAATCCTCGATCGCGCTGTCAACGGAAACGACAGCCGTCTGCGCCAGCCCGAACAACCGCTCTGGCAGCCCGCCGCAAAATTCGGCAAGCCAACGGTTATAGGCCTGCATGCAGGCATCCTTGTAGGCTACATCGGGATGGGTGCAAAGCGCCATGCCGACCGAGGCATAGATGATTTCGGCTGCGATCCCGTCGCGGTCGAGATCGGCGGCCCGCGCCTTGGGGTTCCAGCCGCCAGGCCGGGTTTCTTCATATGTGATCTTGCCAACCCGCGCATTGCGATCCTTGATCGAATAGCCCGCCCCATCAAGCAGGGCGAGCGGCACGCCCTTCTTCATATCCTTGATGACATAGACATCTTCACCGGAATCGGTGCGCTCGATCCGGGGCGCGATATCGCGGAATTTCGGGTCGATATAATCAATGTAGCAATTAGGCGGCTCCGTCACATGGGAATCCGCCGAAATGGCGCCAGCAGGTATCATTGTTTCCTCCCTTTTATTGTTGTGATCCTCAGAAACTCGGCTAGAAACTCTGATCATAATTATAGGGATGACAGCCCCGAGAGACGCTGCGCCAAATAGTCGCACTTATTTTATGGTTATTTAGATAAAACGGAAGAAGATCGGGACCACGGAATTGACGCAGACCCGTCCGCACAGCAAACTTGTTCCAACAAGAACGGTCCAACCGATAAAGAGTGGGGAGTAAGTGAGATGGATGTCCGGACGCAGATGCGGCGCGCAGCCGAATTTTACGCAGATTATGACGCGGTGGTCGCGGGATCGCGACGTCTGAGCTTCAGCGAGGCGTGGACGCGCGGGGTCCGGCTTGCCAATGCGCTCATCGCACTGGGCGTCAATCCGGGGGAACGGGTCGGCGTTCTGGAAGATAACAGCATTGAGGCGGCGGACTTCTATATCGCCGGTGCGGTTGCCAATATCGTGCGGGTGCCGCTTTATCCCCGTAACGGTCGTGAAGCCCATGAACATATGCTCGGCCACACCAATTGCCGCGTCCTGCTTGTCGCAGAGCATTATGCATCCGAAGTTGACGGTATTGCCGACAGTCTGCCTGACCTCGACCATGTCATAATCCGCGACAAAACCTATGAAAGCTGGCTTGCCAGCCACCCGGCGACGGACCCCAACATACCGATCGACCCCGATGACATCTACATCATCCGCCATACAGGCGGCACGACGGGCAAAAGCAAGGGTGTCTCCTATACCCATCGCGCCTGGCTGGCGGCGGGCCGCGACTGGTTCTACCTTTATCCGCCGGTGGAGCCTGGCGATAGCTGCCTGCATGTCGGGCCGATTTCACACGGATCCGGTTATCTGTTCCTGCCAATGTGGCTGAGTGGCGGCTGTAACGTGCTTGAGGATCATTTCGATCCCACAGGCACGCTCGATGTAATGGAGCGCGAGGGCATCGGCTTTATGTTCATGGTGCCGACCATGGTCAATGCGATTGCGCATCTGCCCGGTGTCGCGGCACGCGACTGGTCGAAACTGAAATGCCTGCTGATCTCGGCTGCGCCGATTTCCGACGATACTGCCCTGCGCGCGCGGGAGATTTTCGGCGATGTGCTCTATCAGGGCTATGGCCAGACCGAAGTTCTGCCGGTTGCGATGATGGGGCCGCGGCAATGGTTCCGCGAGGGGGTGGAAGGCTCGACCCCGCTGCGTGCTTGCGGTATGCCCCTCCCCTTCTCGCAGTTGCAGATATGGGATGAGGAAAATAATCCCCTGCCTGTGGGCGAGGCGGGCGAGATCGTCGCCAAGACGGACGGCCAGATGACAGGCTTCTGGAACAACCCCGAAGCCACTGCAGAACGGCTTGTGAATGGCTGGGTCAAGACAGGCGATATCGGCCGGCTGGACAAGAATGGTTATCTCTACATGCTTGACCGGTCCGACGATATGATCATTTCAGGCGGCTACAATATCTGGCCTATGGAGCTTGAGAACGTGATCGCGGGCCATCCCGCGGTGGTCGAGGTGGCGGTTTTTGGCATTCCGCACGAAAAATGGGGCGAAACGCCGATGGCGGTGTGCGTGGTCAACGACCAGCCGGTAAATGCTGAGGAGATCATTCGCCTGTGCGCGGACGAGCTTGGCTCATATAAAAAACCCGGGCAGGTCGAACTGCGCACTGAACCCCTGCCCAAAAGCCCGGTCGGGAAAATCAAGCGCAAGGATCTGCGTGAACCCTATTGGGCCGGACAGGATCGCCGGGTTGCGGGCAGCTAGGCCCCGCGCCCGCTCTGGGCTCAGCGTATCGAACTGACTGTATGGCGGGTGATCCCGTATCGAAAGGTCCCCGTATCGAAAGGTTCCTGTATCGGAAAATCAATGCAGGGGCCGGCGGCTGCCGCGAAACAGACCAAGCAGCCGGTACAGATCGCTGTCGGCACCGACAATCCTGCTGCAGCCGTCGTAGAGCGCATATGTCCCGCCCAGTTGCCGCATCAAGGTCAGATGTCCGATACGACTGCTCGCCACGAACAGCACCGCCCGCGTTAGCGATGATGCACCTTCGGCCTGCTGGCGCGGCTTGAGGACCGTAAAGCCGTACCAGACGGATTTTTGCGCCTGCTGGTCAAATGCGATCTGCAACACCTCCAGATCGATCGGCGACAATGCGACAGGCAGTTCCAGCGGCAATGTGAAAACGCCCGCCGCCGCACCATGCTGTCGGGCAATATCTGCGCTATCGGTTTTTGTGTGGTACGGCATTTTTGGTCCATCTGTTGCGTTTCGGCCATAGAATCGGCTGCTGCTGTTCCTCCAAAATGAACCCGAGCCGTTAAGATTCCATTGCCCCGCCCGGCACCGCTCCAGGTGCTGCGCTAATGCGATAATCACTGGCTGCCACGACGGGCTGCAACGCACCGCGCTCGCTAGTGGGACCCGCAACATAAGGTGGCGCAAGACCCATGCTTTCATGCTATTGAAGATGGGGCGGCACAGTGTGCGACCCCGCGCCTGGCGGGCACGGACTTGCACATAAATCAAGAAAATCAATGAGGCCCGCCCGAAGGACGCGCCACAGCTATATGCAGACAACAGAGAAAGAAGATGCCGCACCGACCGGCGTGGCAGTTGGGCGGACATCCCTGCAACCGGGGCAACTGGCGGCAGCGAAGCAGCGCTGGCTTGTCTGGTGGCACGAATTGCCGCCCAATTTTCGCGGCGGATTATGGATTCTGGCATCAGCACTGCTTTTCAGCATGATGACAAGCCTTGCGAAATTTCTCGGCGGCAGGCTGGATGCGTTTCAGGTTGCCTTTTTTCGCGCCCTGTTCGGTTTTATGTTCGTCATTCCCTTCGCCATACGCGGCGGGCTGCAAGGATTGTCGACAAAGCGGCCTTTTCTGCACCTTGTGCGCGGGTTGCTGGGCGGATCCGCCATGATGTGCGGCTTTTATTCGATGATCCATCTGCCGCTGGCCGATGCCACCGCCTTGAGTTTTGCACGCGCCCTGTTTCTTGTTGTGCTTGCGGCCATCTTTCTGGGCGAACAGGTCGGAATGCGGCGCACCATCGCCACCCTTGTGGGGTTTGGCGGTGTCATCATCATGACCCGGCCCGGCGGCGCGGTTGAATTTGCAACCTTTGTCGCATTGGGGGGCGCGGTACTGGTGGCATTTGTCGTCATCATTGTGAAAATTCTGAGCCGCACGGACAATCCGACAACACTGATCTTTTACTCCTCTGCCATCGCCGCACTGATGGCGGCGATACCGGCCATGCTGTTCTGGCAGCAGCCGACGCTGACCGAACTGGGGCTGCTGATGGCGATGGGACTCGTCGGGGTCAGCGCACAGACCTGCTTTATTCGCGGCTATTCCGCCGGTGAGGCGACAGCGCTTGCGCCGCTTGACTATACCAGGCTGATTTTTGCCGCCCTTGCGGGCTATCTGTTTTTTCAGGATGTGCCCGATATCTGGACGATCAGCGGTGCGGCCGTGATCGCCGGCTCAACGCTCTATATCACGCAGCGGGAAGCCCGGCTTGCCGCCCGGAAAAGAGGAAAGGAGGCGCGCGTCGACTAGATAGCGCCATCTGACGGGATATCCTGCCCGCCCCCGGCCGGGCCGACAGGTCACGGTGCCGCATTTTACTAAGCCTGTCGTAAGAAATTTATGCTTTACTCCGAATTATGGCCGGAAATATGTCCAGGAAGGATGGCCTGACGGAAGTTGAGCTTTTTCTGCAGCGCTATCCCGATACGCGATTTATCGATGCTGTTCTGATCGATATGTGCGGCATTGCCCGCGGCAAACGTATACCTGTTGGCGAACTTCCCACCCTGTTTGCGCAAGGGCTGTCGGTGACCGCAAGTCTTTACGCGCTGGATGCGACCGGCGATCAGCTTGACGTTATGGGACGCGGCTTCAGCGACGGTGACCCCGACGGAACGGCAATTCCGGTTCCCGGTACAGTTGCGCCGATGCCCTGGGCCGGGCCCGAACATGGACAGGTTCTCCTGCATCTTGATGAACCGGACAATAGCGCGGCGTTGATCGACCCGCGCAATATACTGGCGGCGGTCGTTGCGGCATATGCGGCGCGCGGGCTGACCCCGGTTGTCGCCTGCGAGCTCGAATTCTACCTGATCGACAAGCAACGCACAGCCAATGGCCATCCCCAGCCGCCTTCGCTGCCCGGCACCGACCGCCGGGACCGGCTGAATCAGGTTTATAGTTTCGACACACTGGACTATTTCGGTGAATTGCTGGACCGGCTGCAGGACTGGGCGGAAATGCAGGCTATTCCGACATCCGCTGCCAGCGCGGAATTCGCCCCCGCGCAATTCGAGGTCAATCTCGAACATCAGTCATCCGCATTACGGGCTGCAGATCATGCGGCCCTGTTCCGGCGACTGGTGAAATCTGCCGCCATCCACAACGGGATGGAGGCGAGCTTTCACCCCAAACCCTATCCCGATCAGGCAGGCAGCGGCTTTCATGTCCATATCAGTCTGCTGGATGACAAGAACCGGAACATTTTTGCGGGCCGTGGCGAAAGGGGCAGTGACGTCCTGCGGCACGCCATTGGCGGGCTTTGCGCCGCACTGCCCGAAACAATGGCGATCTGCGTTCCCAATATCGCCGGCTTCCGGCGCTTTCAGCCGGATCTTTTCGTGCCGCTCAGCGCCTGCTGGGGCTATAACAATCGCTCGGTCGCGGTACGGGTACCGCCCGGAGCTGACGCGGCAAGACGGCTTGAGCACCGGGTTGCCTGCGCCGATGCCAATCCCTATCTGCTGCTCGCGGCGCTGCTTGCGGGAATCCTTTACGGGCTTGACGAAGCAGCAGATCCTGGCCCGGACATCACGGGCCGGGCCGCTGGCGATGCCGGGCCCGGCAAGCTGCCCCTGACCCCCTGGGATGCGCTGGCAACGCTTGAAAAAGCGACGGTCCTGCCTCGCTATCTGCCATCGACATATCTTGCGTTTTATGCCCAAGCAAAGCGCCGTGAGCTGGAAAAGTTCATCACAGCTCCCTCGGCGCGCGAATATGCCTGGTATTTATGAGCCCGGCAGCTCGGGGGCGTTCAGTGTTTTGCCGGCAATCTCATACACATCGCGGGTCAGCCCCTGCGCGGCGACAATACGCTCAAGCGCCGCCCTCGCATGGGTCTGACAGGCAGGCATATAGCGCCGCCACTGGTCGATCGCGGTCAGCAGCCGCGCCGCAATCTGTGCATTGATACCGTTCAACGCCAGCACCTGATCGGCAAAGAAGCGATAGCCTGAACCGTCCGGCGCGTGAAAATGCAGCGGATTGCCATGGCAGAAGGCGCCGATCAGCGCGCGCACCCGGTTCGGATTGTCGATCTCGAATTCAGGAACGGCACTAAGCTGCTCAACCCGCTTGAGCGTGTCGGGCAGCCGTGACTGCGCCTGCACCATGTACCATTTATCCAGCACCAGCGGATCATCGCGCCAGCGCGCATGAAAATCGGCAAGCGCTGTTTCCCGCGCGGCAATATCGAGATTGGCCAGCAAAGCCAGGGCGGCGATCGCATCGGTCATGTTATCCGCGCTGTCATAATGATCTTCGACCAGCTTGTTCGTCGCGGGCGTTTCAAGGGTCGCCAGCAGGGCAAGCGCGCTGTTGCGCAGCGCACGCTGTCCGGCCTGCTGTGGATCGGGGCTGTAGGATGTCGTGACGACATTTGCGTAATAGAGTGCCTCAAGCTCTGTATGCAGCGCGGTAGCGATCTCGCGGCGCAAGGCAAACCGCACCTTATGCACCGCAGCGGCATCAACCTGCGACAGATGCTGCGCTATTTCCTGCTCACCGGGTATCGCGAGCAGCTTGGCAATGAACGCCTTGTCGCTGGCGCGATCTGTCAGCGCGGAACCGAGCGCGGCAATCAACCGCGCATCAAAAACAGGCACTGTCCCATCCTGAAACCGCACAATCTGATCATGCATTTGCCGCAGGGCAAGCTGTTGCACCGCCTGCCAGCGATTGAACTGATCAGTATCCGCTTCCGCCTGCAGGGCCCATGCCGCCGCCGCATCATCTTCGGAAAGAATGACAGGCGCGGAAAATCCGCGCAGCAGAGACGCCACCGCCGGACGCGCCACCCCTGAGAATTCAAATGTCTGACTTGCCTCCTCAAAATTGAGGATACCTTCAGCCGCGCCATCAAACAGGCCTAACGGCACGGGCTTGCCGCTTTGGCTGTCAAGCAGGCCCATCCGCACCGGAATCTGCAATGGCTGTTTGTCGGTCTGCCCCGGCGTCGGCGGTGTATGCTGCGATAGCTTCAGGACAAGCGCCTGCCGTTCAGGATCATAGGATTGCACGACTGTGACATGCGGCGTTCCCGCCTGATGATACCAACGGCGGAAGCGGGTCAGATCGACACCGCCCGCCTGCTCCATCGCCAGGATGAAATCCTCTACCGTCGCCGCCGTGCCGTCATGGCGTGACAGATAGCTTCGCAAGCCGGCAGCGAAGTTTTCCTCCCCCAAAAGACTGTGGATCATGCGCACAATCTCGGCACCCTTTTCGTAAACCGTGGCAGTGTAGAAATTGTTGATTTCGATATAGGAATCAGGCTGCACCGGATGCGCGAGCGGCCCCGCATCTTCGGCAAACTGGCGCGCGCGCAGCATCTGCACATCATTGATCCGCTGCACGGCTGCGGCGCGCATATCAGCGGAAAACTCCTGATCGCGAAACACCGTCAGCCCTTCTTTCAGGCTGAGCTGGAACCAGTCGCGGCACGTGACCCGGTTGCCGGTCCAGTTGTGGAAATACTCATGTGCAATGACCCGCTCGATCCCCTCATAATCCATATCGGTCGCGGTATCGGGACGCGCCAGCACATATTTTGCGTTGAAGAGATTCAGCCCCTTATTTTCCATCGCCCCCATATTGAAGTGGCTGACCGCGACGATCATGTAGATATCAAGATCGTATTCGAGGCCAAACCGTGCCTCATCCCATTCCATGGCGCGTTTGAGCGCGTCCATTGCATAGTCACAACGGTCCTGCATCCCCTGTTCGACATAGATGCGCAGATCCACATCCCGTCCCGAGGCGGTAGTGAACCGGTCGCGCACGCAGGCCAGATCGCCCGCGACAAGCGCAAACAGATAGCTTGGCTTGGGGAACGGATCAGCCCATTCCGCCCAGTGGCGCCCCTCCTCCAGCACCCCGCTTGCCGCCAGATTGCCATTCGATAACAGAACCGGGCAGCTGGCGCGATCACCCACGATCCGTGTCGTGAACAAGGCAAGATTGTCGGGCCGATCGATAAAATAGGTGATCCGGCGAAACCCTTCCGCTTCGCATTGGGTGCAATACATGCCATCGGAAAGATAAAGCCCTTCAAGGGCACGGTTCGCCGAAGGGTTGATCGCTGTTGCAACTTCGATCTCAAACCGATCCGATGGCGGATCAAGTATCGTCAGTGACTGCGCCGTACAGACATAGGCGCCCCCTGACAGCAAATTGCCATTGATATGCACAGAAAGCAGTTGCTGTGCCTCCCCATCCAAAACCAGCGGCGGATTCACATCGCCCCCAGCCTGCCGGATCACATTCATCCTGGCACTGACACATGTGCGCGTTGGATCAAGCGCTATATCAAGCTTCACCTGGTCAATACGGTAGGGATGCGGCGAATAATCTTTTGCAAAAACCGGTTGCGGCGCAGATTCGCTCATAAAGTGACTTTCCACTGACTAACTGACCAAGACAGCTTGACCTGCAAAAATAATCGAAAAATTTCAGTCCGGATTATCACGGCAGGCACGGCCTGATGCAAGGCACTGTCAACCACAAATCCCGCCGCGCGCCCAAGTTACGGGGCGGGACGGCAATACTGCGCCTTCGCTGAAGCCAATGAGTTACTCAGCCGCGGCAGGTGTGGAAATCCGCCGATCCACGTCGCCTTCTGCAACCTGCGCAGGCTTGCGCAGTTTCAGGAATACAAGCAGCCGGTTCACGCCATCCTGTGCATCCGCCAGCAGGGTATAGCCAACCGGCACGACCACAAGCGTCAGCACCGTCGATGATGTCAGCCCGCCCAAAATCAGCACACCGAGCGCCTTGCGGAACTCAGACCCCTGCGAGTCCGACAGCGCAACAGGAATCATGCCGAAAATCGTCGATAGCGCCGTCATCAGCACCGGCCGCAACCGGATGGGCCCCGCACGCAGCATGGCCTCCTTCGCGCTTGCCCCTTCGTCCCGGAAACGGTTGGCCTGATCGACGAGCAGAATGCCGTTTTTCATCACAATGCCCATCAGGGCGATCAGCCCGATCTGGGCGAACATCGTCATAGTCTGGCCCGCGATGAACAGCGCGACAAAAGCACCGATAAAAGACAGCGGCGCGGTCAGCATGATCACCGATGGCTGGGTAAAGCTGTTGAACTGGCTTCCCAGAATCATATAGAGCGCGATCAATGCCATCACGAAGGCGAATTTGATCGCACCGGTGGATTCCTGCATCCGCTTGGATTTACCCTCATGCGTGCCGATATAGCCTTCGGGCAGACCGACTTCGTCGGCGATCCGCTCAACCGCTTCGGTCGCCACCGACAATGGCACGCCATTTGCGGCCGACGCATAGACGTCAATCGCACGCAGCCGGTCGCGGCGATTAATCTGCGCAGGTCCCGAATTCACATTGATATCGGCGACATTGGCCAGATCGATCAATTCGCCACGGCTGCCACGCACCTGAATCTGTTCAAGCTTGGACAGGTCATTGCGCTGATTCTCTTCCAGCCGCAACCGCACATCATAGCGCAGCCCGTCTTCCTCAAAAGTTGCGACATCAACGCCACCGACCATTGTCCTGATGGTAGAAGCCAGCCCGCGAACCGACACACCCTGATCCGCTGTGCGCTGGCGGTCGATTTCGATCTGCACTTCCGGACGACCGGTTTCAAAGCTCGACTGGATATCAACGAAAATGCCTTCGGCTTCCATCTTCTGCATGATCTCTTCACTGATCCGCTCAAGTTCGGCGAGGTCGCTTCCCCGGATCAGAAAATCGATATCGAGATTGCCGAAGCCCGGCCCCGAAATCCACGGCACCTCCATTACCGCAAAGCTCTTTGCCTCGGGCGCGGCGCGTGCCATGGTTTCGCGCGCAGCCTGCATGATTTCGAGGAAATCCGTATCCCGTTCCTGCTTGGGCGTCAGGGTCAGATAGAACTGAATGACATTGACCTTGGATTGCTGATCCGATCCGATTGTGATGAAGCTGTTTGTGACATGTTCGATCTCGCGCAGCGCGGCGGCAACACGGCTGCCGACACGCTTTGTTTCCTCAACCCCGACACCGAAGGGCAATTCCATTTCCGCCAGAAACTCGCTGCGGTCGGTTTTGCCTGAAAAGTCGGACGGAACATTACCGGCAATAAAAACACCCAGACCAATCGTCAGCGCCGCAAGCCCGATCACCACGATCCGTAGCCGCAACGCACCGCGCAGCAGCTTGCCATACGCCGCCTCAAGCTTCTGATAGGCCGAATCGAAAATCCGGCCAACCCGCCCCAGCTCAGATTGCGGTCGCAGAAAACGCGCGCAAAGGGTTGGCGTCAGAGTCAGCGAAATCAGCAGCGAAACGAGTACTGAAAAAACAATCGCAAGGCCATATTGATAGAAAAACCGCCCGACGATCCCTTCCATGAAGGCAATCGGCACAAACACAGCCAGAATGGAGCTCGACCCCGCAAGCACCGCAGCACCCACCCGCTTGATGCCGACTGATGCCGCCTCCATCGGCGAATACCCATCGTCAATCGCCCGGTAAATCGATTCCAGTACGACGATCGCATCATCAACCAGCAGGCCGACGGCAACACTGAGCGCCATCATCGTCATCATATTGACGGTAAAGCCCGCCACATAGAACGCCATAAAGGTCGAGATGATCGCCGCCGGCATGGAGATCGTGACGATAATTGTCGCGCGCGGGCTAAGCAAAAAGGCCAAAGTCACGATCACAACCAGCACAAGTCCCAGGATCATGTCCTTGGTCACATCCTCGATCGACCCCTGAATGAAGGTCGAAATATCCCGCGCCACGACGATCTTCATCCCTTCGGGGGCAAGCGCGCGGATTTCGTCCATCGATGCCTTGATAGCATTGGCGACCTTCAGCGTGTTCTCACCCGACTGCCGACGAACTTCGAGCGACACACCATTCTGGCCATTCAGTTCGGCATAGGTCCGCTCGTCCTCCATCCCGTCCTCGACACGGGCGACATCGCCAACGCGGGTTGGCGCCCCGTCGGCGAACGCCACAACGATGTCGGCAAATTCTTCGACGCTCAGCACCTCGCCCAGCGTCTTGACGGAAAACTCCTCGAAATTGCCAGCAGTCTGAAGTTGCCCGCCAGGCAGCTCCGCATGTTCATTCTGAATAGCTTGAATTACATCGTCAGCGGTGACGTGATGCGCGCGCAACTTGTCCGCATCGAGCCAGATCCGCACTTCCCGGTCGCGGCCACCGACAAGCGTGACCGAGCCGACGCCGGGCAGGCGCTGAATACGCTCTTTGACAACCGTATCGGCGAAACGGGTGATCTCGCGGATCGGCAGATCGCCGGCGACCATGACCGACATGATCGGCTGGGCATCGGGGTCGACCTTGCCAACCACCGGGCTGTGGATATCACGCGGCAAATCGTTGAGGGCAATCGCAACCTTGTCTCGTACATCCTGCGATTTCACATCGACATTTTCGCTCAGCTCAAACTCGACAGAAATCGCCGAGCGCCCCTCAAAGCTTTGCGAACGCAGGCTTTTGATCGCCGCGATCGAATTGACCTCTTCCTCGATAATATCGGTGACTTCGCTTTCGATGGTTTCAGGTGCCGCCCCTTCAAGAATTGTGGATACACTGACGAAGGGAAACTCCACACGCGGGAACAGATCCGTCCCCATCCGTTGCATCGCGACAAAACCGAGCGAAACCAGCGCGGCGACAAGCATCACCGCGAAAACCGGCCGCCTTATGGAAATTTCACTAATCCACATGTGCCATCTCCACGGAAACCGGGTCACCATCCCGCACCCGGTTCAAACCGGGTCCGGCCAGAATTCTGTCTGCGGCGGTCAGCCCCTTGACGATCTCCACCCTGCGGGCATCCAGCTCCCGCACCGTCACCGGTACCCGCGCCGCCCGGCCCTCTCTGTGCGCGAACACATAGCGCGCGCTTCGACTGCCCATCAGCGCGCGCCGGTCAAGCGTCAGCACTTTTCGTGCCTCAGGCAGTAATGTGGCACGGGCAAAAAGGCCCGGCTTGATCGCATAATCGGGGTTCAGGATAGCCAGACGAACCTGCACCTTCCTGGTGACCGTATCCACCTGATCATTCAGAATGTGAACCTGACTGGGATATTCCTGATCAAGCCCGTCAATATAGACCCGCCCCGGGGTACCGAGCCGGATATATTTCAGCTTGGTTTCCGGAATTTCCACGATTGCCGCGACGATGTCGATTTTGGAAACATCGAACACGCCGCGTCCCCCGCCGCCACCACCACCGGCACCGCCAGCCATGCCGCCCGGCCCGCCAAAGGTGGTCAGAAACTCACCCACATATTTATGCTGATATACCACAACGCAGTCATACGGCGCCCGAACAACCGTATCGTCGAGATCCTGCTTGGCCTTGGCAAGGCTTGCCCTGGCGATCCCCAACCGGGCCGTGGCAATATTGAACTGCGCCTCGACCTTGTCGAGCCGACCTTTTGAGGCAACGCCTGAGCTGCGCAACTCCTTGATCCGCTTCAGCTCGGAGCGGGCATTTTCAAGCTCCGCCTGGGCCAGTTGAACCTGAAACTGCGCTTCCTGCACCCGAATTTCATAATTGGTGCTGCGAACCCGAAACAGCGGGTCGCCTTTGTTAACCCGGTCCCCCACCGCAACGAATGTCTCTTCCAGAATACCCGTTACGATCGGGCCGATATTGGTTTTCTGGGATGCCGAGATTGTGCCGGTGCCGATAACCGGCTCCACGATCTCCTCCTGCTGGGGCAGAATAATCGACAGCCCCAGCGACTTCATATCTTTGGCAGGCTGTTCCACAACGACAGTTGCCTTGCCCGCCGCATCTTCGCCACTGCCCTCACCGCAGGCCAGCAGCAGAAGCGGTCCGACCGTCAGGGCCACAAAAGTCAGCAGTCGCATGTTCAATCTCCACCTGACGGCCCGGGGCTGTATCCAGCCACCGTCAATTTCTTCACAGCGTTCATAAATTCAGTTCCGTTTTCCGGCACCCGGTTGCGCCGCCACCAGAAAATGGCAATTGGCGCGCGCCACCGGCTTGTCCCGATTGTCCTGCCAGACTGTGGCGACAACCGTCGACAGCCGCGAACCAAGGCGGATAATTTCCGCCTGCCCGAATGTATCCTTTGGTCCCGCAGGACGCAGATAATCGACCGTTGTGCTGATCACGCGCGGAATATCCTGCCCGCAGCGATTATTGTTTTCCGGCGCGCGCTGTGCATGCATCACGGTTGCCAGCGCCGTCGCCTCAAGAAAAGTCGCGACAATCCCACCATGCAGCGCTGGCAAGCTGGGGTTGCCCACAAGCCGCGCGGAAAAAGGCATGGTGCACAACACATTCTCGCCATCCAGTGCCGCACGCAGGCCAAGCCGCGCGGCAAAGGGGATGCGGTCGAATAATTCGGCAAGCGGAATATCCGCGCCACCGCTCGAGGCCGTGCCGCCCTGTGTCTGTTTTGTCGTCATTTCCGCTTCAACGCCCCGCTGCTTTTAAGGCCGCGGCCATGGGCGGCGTGTCACCTGCCGTTCCCAGCATGAAGGTGCCATTGGCAATCGCTGCGGGATCTTCCGGATTACCGGTATAGGCGATCCCTTTTGCGAACCCCACATTCCGTCCGAGCTTGTAGCATTGCCCGGTCACCAAAACATCCTGCGAGGCGGGCACCGCACGCAGATAGTCGACCCGCAAATCCAGTGTGGCAATCGGCGCGGGTTCCACAAGCTTCTGTATCGTCGCCAATCCGCACACCGTATCCAGCATGATCATCAGTAATCCCGAATGCACGACCTGCCATTCCCGATCGCCGACACTTGCAGGATTCTTCGGCAGGCGAATCCGCAAACCGTCCTCAGCCAGGCTTTCAATGATCAGCCCAAGCTCCCCCAATATTCCGGCATTCCCGTCATATAACTGTCCTGCCTGACCCCGGAAATCGGCCCAAGACATCGGCAATTGATCATTCATTTCAAAAACTTGCGATAAAAGTCAGCGGAAGAAACCGCCCATGGAACAGATATTTTTCCATAGCGGCTTTAAGAATTAGTATACATCTATATATTATCATTATATACATTATCAATAATTTCTGTCGTAAAAGTGACGAATTTCACGGTGAACGGGTTACATGGACCGTTTTGAGTTACAGCGTGATGCGGGCTGGCTGATATACGACGTGTCGCGTTTACTGATGCGCTCGTTTGAAAAGAAGGTGCGGGAAGTTGGCCTGACGCCGCATCAGTGGCGTGTCTTGCTGCAGATCGGGCGGCGTGAGGGTCAGACCCAGACCGAAATAGCCGAAGAAACCGAAATTGCCCGCGCACCGCTTGGTCGCCTGCTGGACAAGCTGGAAGAACAGGGCGTGATCGAACGGCGGCAGGACCCCCATGATCGGCGCGCCAAGCGTATTTATCTGGTGGAGCGGGAGGGCAAGACCTTTATGGAACCGTTCCGCGAACAGGCCAAAGAGCAGTTCGATACCGTCTATGGCAAGTTGGCCGATACCGAGCTGTTGGCGCTGATTCGGATGCTGGACCACATCAAAACCAATATCCAGTCAGCCGAGCAAAGCGCGAACAAGGCGCTGACCGCCACACGGACGGAAACGGCCTGAAAGGCTGAGAAAATTCAATCCATCTGCGATCTGCGTTCACGCATCTTCGGCGGTCCCGGAAGGCTGGGTGGCTGATTCTGTACCGCCATCGCCAAGAAAATCCTTGTCATAGTCTTGGCGGCCATGTTTTCTGACGCCATGAATAGAGTCCGGCTGGCAGAGAATGTCCTTGGGATGCACCTGCCGTCATGGATTTATGGAAATGAACAGGGAAGGGACGGTGCTCCGCCATGAATTTCGACTTCTCAGACGATCAAAAACTCCTGAAAGATCAGGCAAATAAATTTCTCCAGGACAAGTGCGACCTGACGGTCGTGCGCCGCATTCTGGACGGGGATGAACTCTACGAGGCCGATGTCTGGAAAGGCATTGTGGAGATGGGCTGGACCGGCACAGCGATTCCCGAAGAATATGGCGGCATCGGGCTTGGGCATCTGGAACTCTGCATGATTGCGGAAGAGCTTGGCCGTTCGCTCGCGCCGGTGCCCTTTTCCTCCTCGGTCTATCTTGCGACCGAAGCGCTGCTGATCGCGGCCAGCGAGGATCAGAAGCAGAAATATCTCCCCGCCCTTGCGGCAGGTGAGATGATCGGCACGCTCGCGCTCAATGAAGGGACGCAGGCCGCGACCCCGCGTACCATCAAGGCAAGCTATTCGGGCGGCAAGATCAGCGGCACGAAACTGCCGGTGCCCGATGGCGACATTGCCAATTTCGCGGTTGTTGCGGTCAAAACCGGCAGCGGCTCGGATGAAGGCGCGATCTCGCTCGCGGTTGTCGACCTCACCGGCGAAGGTGTTACCCGCACACCGGTCACCACACTCGATCCGACGCGTAATCTCTCGAACATTACCTTCGACAATGCCCCGGCCGAACTTGTCGGCGCGGAAGGCAGCGGCTGGTCGACCATCCGGCAGGTGCTGGACCGGGCCGCCGTACTGACCGCATTCGAGCAGGTCGGCGGTGCGGATGCCGCGCTGAACACAGCGAAGGAATATGCGCTTGGCCGTTACGCATTCGGCCGTCCGATCGCTTCATTCCAGGCGATCAAGCACAAGCTTGCGGATATGTATATCAAGAACGAGCTTGCCCGTTCGAACAGCTATTACGGCGCCTGGGCGCTGTCGACCAACGCGCCGGATCTGCCTGCGGCGGCGGCCGGTGCGCGGATTGCCGCGACCGATGCGTTCAACTTCGCGGCCAAGGAAAACATCCAGACCCATGGCGGCATGGGCTTCACCTGGGAATTTGACTGTCACCTGTTCTACCGGCGGGCAAAACTGCTCAGCGTTTCTCTGGGCAGCGCGCTGTCCTGGAAAGACAAGCTCGTATCCGAGCTTGAAAAGCGTAACGCAGCCTAGAGCAGCCCGGAAATTCACCGGCAATTCAGGAGACAGATAAATGGATTTCGAAGATACACCAGAAGAAGCCGAGTTCCGTGCAGAAGTGCAGGCCTGGCTTAAGGCGAATGCGCCGAAAAATGCCAGCGCCAATGCATTCAGTGCCGATCTCAATGAGGCAGAGGCACTGAAAATTGCCAAGGAATGGCAGGCCAAGAAAGCCGATGCACGCTATGCCAAAATCACCTGGCCGCGCGAAATCGGCGGCATGGGCGGCACCCCGATCCAGAATGTGATCTATTCGCAGGAAGAAGCGAAATACGCGCTCCCCGGCGGGTTTTTCGACATCGGGCTTGGCATGTGCATTCCGACCCTGCTGACCCACGGCACCCCGGAACAGGCGGAGCGTTACACCAAACCCGCTTTGTATGGCGAGGAAATCTGGTGCCAGCTGTTTTCCGAACCCGCGGCGGGCTCGGATCTGGCGGGCATCCGCACCCGTGCTGAAAAGGATGGTGACGAATGGGTGGTGAACGGTCAGAAGATCTGGACCTCGGGCGCGCATTATTCCGATTACGGCATTCTGGTCACCCGCAGCAATCCCGATGTGCCCAAGCATAAGGGGCTGACCTTCTTCTTCCTCGACATGAAAACGCCAGGCGTGGAAGTCAAACCGATCAAGCAGATTTCGGGCGGCGCAAACTTCAATGAAGTCTACTTCACCGATGTGCGCATCCCCGATTCACAGCGTCTGGGCGCGGAAGGCGATGGCTGGAAAGTTTCGCTTACCACGCTGATGAACGAACGCGCGGCGATCGGCGGCGGTGGCGGCGCGCTCGGCTCTGACGAGTTGCTCAAGCTGTTCCGCGGGATCGAGATGCATGATGGCCCCGCCATCAACAATATGGCCGTCCGCGAACGTCTTGCTGACTGGTATGTGCAGGGGCAGGGTCTGAAATATACCCGCTTCCGCTCGCTCACCGCGCTCAGCAAGGGCGAGACGCCCGGGCCGGAAAACTCCATCGGCAAGGCGGTCAGCGCCCCGCGCGGACAGGATTACACGTCCTTCGCACTGGAACTGATGGAACTTGGCGGCATGATCACCGACCCCGACCTTGCGCCGCTGAAAGCAGGCTTCCAGAGCGGTTGGCTGTTTGCGCCGGCCATGCGGATCGCCGGCGGCACCGATGAAATTCTGAAGAATATCATCGCCGAACGCGTGCTCGGCCTGCCCGGTGAAATCCGTGTGGACAAGGATACGCCATTCAACGAACTGCCGACGGGACACTAAGCCCGTCCCAGGCATTTGAACCAGGACCGGCCGGGAAACACTGCATCAGCCCGAAACGCGATGCCCCTTCCCGGCCGGCATATCTGCATGAAACATCTGCTGCACACAGACGCGGCGGAAGAGTGAAGAAGCTGCCTTTCTATGGATTTTGAAGATACACCCGAAGAAGCTGAAATCCGCGCTGAAATCCGCGCCTGGCTTTCAGAGAATGCCGGCAAGTTCGATGAAGGGCGCGACCGCAGCCGGCCGCTTACCGGGCGCGAGGTCATCGAACGCTCCAAGGCGTGGCAGAAGATCAAGGCCGATGCGGGCTATGCCGCGATCACCTGGCCCAAAGAGTATGGCGGCATGGGCGGCACCTCGATGCAGAACGTCATCTATGGGCAGGAAGAAGCCAAATTCAACATGCCCGGCAACCTGTTTCTGATCGGGATCGGCATGGCCATGCCGACATTGATGGTGCATGGCACCCCCGAACAGCGCGAACGGTTCATCCGCCCCGCGCTTTATGGGGAAGAAGTCTGGTGCCAGCTGTTTTCAGAACCGGGCGCGGGCTCGGACTTGGCCAATGTGCGCACCCGCGCGGAAAAGGACGGCGATGAATGGGTCGTCAACGGCCAGAAGATCTGGACATCGGGCGCGCATTATTCCGATTGGGGTATTCTGGTCGCGCGGACCGATCCGACAAAACCCAAACATAAGGGGCTGAGCTATTTCCTCGTCGATATGAAAGCGCCCGGCGTGGAAGCAAAGCCGATCACGCAGATTTCCGGCGCGCATCACTTCAACGAGGTTTATTTCGAAAATCTCCGCATCCCCGATTCCATGCGTGTCGGCGCGGAAGGCGATGGCTGGCAGGTCGCGCTGACAACGCTGATGAACGAACGTCAGGCGGTTGGCAATATGGGCTCAAGCGTCGGTATCGAGGAATTTATCGAACTGGCGCGGCAAACCGAACTGGCCGATGGCCCCGCGATCCGCAACGCGGCGGTGCGCGAGAAGATCGCCGACTGGCATATTCAAAGCGAGGGGCTGAAATATATCCGTTTCATGAGCCTGACCGCCTTGAGCCGCGGCGAAACGCCCAGCCCGCGCGCCTCCATCTCCAAGGCTGTCAATGCACCGCGCAAGCAGGATCTGTCGGCCTTTGCCATGGAACTCATGGATCTGGGCGGAATTGTCCGCGACCGCGAATTATCGCCCTTCCGGGGGCGGTTTCAGGAAGAATGGATCGCGGCGCCCGGCATCCGCATTGCCGGCGGCACCGACGAGATCATGCGCAATATCATCGCTGAACGGGTGCTGGGTCTGCCCGGCGATGTGCGCGTCGACAAGGATACACCCTTTAACGAACAACCGACCGGGTTCTGACGCCAGACAGCCCGGAACCGGGAAAAGACCCGGCAAAAGACAAGGAGGCTTGCGCCATGGATTTTGAAGATACACCGGAAGAAGCTGAATTCCGCGCGCAGGTTCGCGACTGGCTGGACAAGAATGCGCCGCGCTACCCGCTGGGCACCCGGCCGAACATGGATCAATCCAAAGCCTGGCAGGCGGTGAAAGCCAAGGCAGGCTATGCGGCAATTACCTGGCCCAGGGAATATGGCGGCATGGGCGGCAAGTCGATGCAGAACGTAATCTACGGGCAGGAGGAATCGCAATATAACCTGCCCGGCGCGCTCTTCATCATCGGTATTGGTATGGCCCTGCCCACGATCATGGTGCATGGCCGCCCGGACCAGAAAGAACGCTATATCCAGAAAGGCCTTTATGGGGAGGAAATCTGGTGCCAGCTCTTCTCCGAACCCGGTGCCGGCTCGGACCTTGGCGGTATCCGCACCCGTGCGGAAAAGGATGGCGATGAATGGGTTGTCAATGGCCAGAAGATCTGGACATCTGGCGCGCATTATTCCGATCTCGGGATTCTGGTCACCCGCAGCGATCCAACCGTTGCCAAACATAAGGGGCTGACATTCTTCATCGTCGATATGAAGACGCCCGGCATTACCGTCAAACGCATCAAGCAGATTTCCGGTGAAAGCCATTTCAACGAGGTGTTTTTCGAAAATGTCCGCATTCCGGACGAAAACCGTCTGGGCGCGGTGGGCGATGGCTGGAAGGTCGCACTCACCGTTCTGATGAATGAACGCTCGGCGGTGGGCAGTATCGGTGTCAGCGTCGGCACAGAGGAACTGATCGATCTGGCGCGTGAGACGGAACTGATCGACGGACCCGCCCTCAATAACATGGCCGTGCGCGAACGGATCGCGGACTGGCATATACAGTCGCAGGGGCTGAAATATACCCGCTTCCGCTCTTTGACCGCGCTCAGCCGGGGGGAAACGCCGGGACCGGAAAATTCCATCTCCAAGGCTGTCAGCGCCCCGCGCCGGCAGGATCTTGCGGGCTTCGCCGCCGAACTTATGGATATGGGCGGCATCATCCGCGACCCTGATCTCGTGCCATTCGCTGCAGGCTTTCAGGATAACTGGCTGTCATCGCCGGGCATGCGGATCGCGGGCGGCACCGATGAGGTGATGCGTAATATCATCTCCGAACGGGTGCTGAAAATGCCCGGCGAGATCCGCGTCGATAAGGACCTGCCGTTTAACGAACTCCCGACCGGCGCAGGCTGAGCCTGCGGCAATCGGTCGGTGGCCAGCGACAGGTACACCGGTACCGCCTGGCACCGGCGAAGCCCGTCATGACAGGTCGTTTGCAGATCGCATTCCGCGCACCGCGCCTTACCGACCTTGAGATGATGTCAGCGTTGTGCCTGAAGTCAAAGGCGGTTTGGGGCTACGATGCCGATTTCATGGCGGCGTGCCGGGACGAGCTGACCTTTCGCCCTACCGAATTGGCGGCGACAGAAATCGCCCTTGCCTGCAACGCAGGGAGACTCATCGGCGTAGTCCAATTGGATAAGAAGTTGCCGGTATGTGAGCTACTCAAACTATTCGTGGATCCAGGCTGTATTGGTCAGGGTATCGGAAAACAGATGTTCGATTGGGCAACCACCCGCGCTGCTCAAGCAGGCGCGGACACAATGCATATCGAAGCAGACCCGAATGCCGTGCCATTTTATGCCGCGATGGGTGCAGAACTGATCGGCGCGGTCAACTCAGCTTCAATAGGGGGCAGAACGCTCCCGCTCATGCAAAAGCGTTTGCGCGCGCGCTGAATACAAACATCGACTTCAACGATGTAAGTGCAATGCCCCTAACAACCATGCGCCGCCAGCTCGGGCCGTTATTTCGGCTCCGGCAGGGATTGCGCGCGGCTTTCATCCAGATAACGGCAGCTCTGAACCGACAAATCGTCGTTCAGCTCAAACACCAACGGATTGCCGGTCGGGATCTCAAGCCCGGGAATATCAGTATCGGTAATATCAAGCAGATGCTTGCAAAGCGCACGCAGGCTGTTGCCGTGGGCTGCGACGATGAGATTCTCGCCCGCGCGCACATGCGGCGCGATTTCCGCATCCCAATAGGGCAGCACCCGGTCAAGTGTGGTCTTAAGCGATTCGGTCGCGGGCAGTTGCGCCGGGCTTAATCCCTTGTAGCGGGGATCGAATTTCGGATGCCGTTCGTCATTTTCGTCAAGCGGCGGCGGCGGCGTATCGAAACTGCGACGCCAGATATGCAACTGCTCGTCACCATGTTTTTCCGCCGTTTCCGCCTTGTTGAGCCCCTGTAGCGCACCGTAATGCCGCTCGTTGAGCTCCCACGCCTTGGTTTCGGGGATCCACATCCGGTCCATTTCCTCAAGACACAGCCACAGCGTCCGGATTGCACGCCGCAGAACAGAGGTATAGGCCCGGTCGAAGCTGTAGCCGCCCTCACGCAGCAACTGGCCGGCCTTGCGCGCCTCGGCCACGCCCTGATCGGTCAGTGGCACATCATGCCAGCCGGTAAAGCGGTTTTCGAGATTCCATTGGCTTTGCCCATGGCGGATCATTACGAGTGTCGTCATCAGATTTCCAAACTGTTTTCCGGAGATTTCCAAACTGTTTTCCGGCCCAAGCGATTGCAGGTACGAAGCTGTTTTATTGCACCGGGTCTAGCGCAGCTTGCGCGGCCGGGCCAGAAATTTCGCCCCTGCCCCGCTCCCACAATGCCCGCTTCGCCCACCTACGGGCGGCAAGTTGCCCGATTGCGGCAAACACCCACCTGATTAGGGCAAACACCCACTTGACTAGGGCAAACACATTGTGCGCCCACCCTGCCGCTGCTAGCATCGGCGCAAAGAAACCAAAATACTGTAAGGGGAGCCCGTCATGGCAAAATTCGGAGATTTCACGCTGATCGAGGTCGATCTGGCGGATGACTATGTAGCCACCGTTGAAATGCAGAATGGGGATCTGAATTTCTTCGATCTTGAGATGCTGACCTCGCTGGCTGATTGCTTCGATGCGCTGGACGAAAACCCCGCCTGCCGCGCCATCGTGCTTGCCTCAGGCGGCAAGGCCTTCTGCGCCGGTGCGAATTTTCAGGGCAGCCCGCGCGCCGAAGGAATGAATGAGGGCGGTGGCGGCGGCCACCTCTACGATCAGGCGGTGCGGCTGTTTGCCAACAAAAAACCCATTGTCGGCGCAATCAATGGCGCGGCGATCGGTGGCGGGCTCGGCCTGTCGCTGGTACCCGATTTCCGCGTCGCCTGCCCCGAGGCCCGCTTTTCAGCGAACTTCACCCAGCTTGGCTTCCACCCCGGTTTCGGACTGACCCACACATTACCTGCCCTGATCGGTCAGCAGAACGCCTATGACATGTTCTATACCGGCCGCCGGGTGAAGGCGGAAGAGGCAAAGGAAATGGGCATGGTCGACCGGCTGGTGCCGAAGGAAGAGGTGCGTAGCGCGGCGCAGGCGTTCGCACGCGAACTGGCGGCTTCCGCCCCGCTTGCGGTTGTATCTGTCCGCGAAACGCTGCGCATGGGACTAGCAGACCGGGTGCGCGCCGCAACCGACCGTGAGCTGCAGGAACAAAACTGGCTGATGCGGACCGAAGACGCCAAGGAAGGCATCAAGGCAACCGCCGAACGCCGTCCCGCGAATTTCGCCGGCAAATAGGCATATCTTTGTGGCTGGTGGCGGCCGGACGCGCCGCCGCCTCTGGCCTTTGGCGGGAGGGATATGATGATCGATCTCGATCCGGGGGAAGAGCTTACCCTCATTCAGGACACCGCGCGGAAATTCGCGACAGAGATACTTAACCCCGCGCAGCGTGACTTCGAAGCCGCGCGTGAAGTCGCCACGGATCACCGGGCGGCCTTTGCCGAGATCGGGCTCGGCGCACTTGAAATTCCAGAGGAGCTGGGCGGTGCCGGGCTTGGCGCGGTCGCCAGAATCACCGTGCTGGAAGAACTGGCCGCAGGGGATGCCGGATCGGCCATCGCGCTCGACCCGCTTGGCGCGGCACTTTATCCGATCAGCGAGCTGGGCGGCGAAAGTGCGGTTGAGCAATATTGCCTGCCGCTGCTTGAACAGGATGGCGCGCGTGCGGTGCTGGTGCTAGCCGATGAAGCGCACCTTGATATCGGGACGCAGACTGTCAGCGGCACCATCCCCTGGGTTCCGGCGGACCGGATCGATCTGCTTGCCATCCTGACACCCGAGGGGGCGCTGCTCGTCAGCGATGGCATCACGCTTGAAAAACTGAAAGGATCGGGACTGCGTTGCGCCGGTGCGTCTGAAATCCGGCTCGATCATGCGCCGATTGCCGCGCAGTGGCAGGATAAAGCCGGTGCTGCACGGGCGCTCGCTCGTGCCCGGCTCAGCGCGGCGGCCCTTTTATGCGGGGTGATGCGCACCGCCTGTATCTATTCGCGCGAATATGCCATGGACCGGGTCGCCTTCGGCAAACCAATCGCCCATCATCAGGGACTTGCCTTTCTGATTGTGGAAATGAACGCGGCTCTTGAAGGGGCGCGTATCCTGACCCAGGAAGCGGCAAGCCGCGCCGATCAGGGGCGCAGCTTCGAGGTTGCCGCCGCGCAGGCATTCGTCGAAGCCGCCGAACAGGCCGCCTATATCGGGCCAAACGCCCTGCAAATTCTGGGCGGGCCGGGCTTTATGGCAGATCTGCCGGTAGAAAAATATATGCGCGAATGCCGCGCGCTGGGGCTGCTCTATGGCGGGATCGACCGCGCCCGCGAGGATATCGGGCAGACCTATTTCGACTGCGATCTTCCGATCCAGCTGACGGAGGTTGAAGCCTGATGGATTTCACAATCGACAAGCCGACACAGGCGCGCCTCGAACGGGTGCATGCGCTGGGCAAGAATTATATCCGTCCGCTCGGGCTTGAATGCGACCGGCTGGGCCGCCCGCTGCCGCCCGATCATGAGTATTTCAGGATGCTGCACAAGATGGGCATGGGTCGCACCCGCTGGCGCCCCAAAAAGCCCGGCGAACCGGAAAGGAAAAAGGATACAGGCAAGCCCGGAAATACCCGCAGCACCCTGCTCGTTTCAGAAGAAATGTCCTACTGGGACCGGGGTGTCGCCGTATCGGGGCCAAGCCCGGGGCTTGGCGAAGGCCCGCTGATCGCCATGGGGACAGAAGAACAGAAAGCGCGCTTTCTTGGCCCCTTCATCGACCCCGACAGGCCACGCTGGGCGGCCTTTGCGATGACGGAACCGGGCGCGGGCTCGGATGTGGCGGGTATTCGCACCCGCTGCGTCAAGGATGGCAAGCATTGGATCCTTAACGGCAATAAATCCTTTTCCGGTGCGTCGAGCCGGGCTGACTGGATACTGGTCTGGGCGACGATCGATCCTTCGCTTGGCCGTGACGGGCACCGCGCCTTCATCGTCGAAAAGGGAACCCCCGGACTTGGTAATTTCCATATCGAGAAAAAGACCGGCATCAAGGGCTATGAGTCGACCTCTTTCGTGCTCAGCGATTGCCGTGTCCCGGCGGAAAATCTCGTCGGTGGCGAGGATTATTATACCGGCGGCAAGGGTTTCAAAGGCGCAATGAAGACCTTCAATTCGACCCGCCCGATGATCGCCGCAATGGCGGTGGGGATGGCGCGCGCCGCGGTGGATGAGGCCATGCGCTTTGCGCGCGATAATGACCTGCTTGGTGATGTGCGGGTGCGCGACCGGCTGGAACGGATGCACCGCAAGGTGAAAATGTGCCGCCTGCTGACTTTCAAGGCTGCCTGGCTTGCCGATCATCAGATGCCCAATATCGTCGAGGCCTCCATGTGCAAGGCGCTTGCCCCGCAGGTCGGGATGGAAGCGGCAAGCCTGGGGATGGAATTGTTGGGGCTTGTCGGCGGACGCGGCGATCACATGATCGAGAAACTGTACCGCGACATGAAAGCGATGGATATCGTCGAAGGGACAGGCCAGATCCAGCGCGTGGTGATGGCACGGCAACTTGTGGGTTTCCCCAATTAGTTTCGGTTTCCCCAATTGGTTTCGGTATCCCCAGTCAGGTAGCGACAGAACAAACGCATTCAGAACGGAACACAGCTATGATGTTTGACGATAACCCCGGGGCGGTAGCGCTTATTACCGGCGCGGGATCGGGGATCGGCGCGGCCACCGCACGGCTGCTTGCCGCCGAGGGGGTGCATGGGCTTGTGCTGATGGAATGGAATACGGACAATCTGGCCCGCATTCGCGATGAACTCGGCCTGCCTGACGATCGCCTGCTCTGCCTTGCGCAGGATGTGGCGGACCCACAAGCCTGGGATCAGGCCGCTGCGCAGATCGCGGAAAAATTCGGCCGGCTCGATTATGCGGTCGCAAATGCGGGCATCCCGGCGGGCGGACCTCTCGTCAAATGCAGTTTCGAGGAATGGCGGCGCGTCATCGCGGTCAATCTGGACGGGGTCTTCCTGACGCTGAAGACCGGGCTTGGGATAATCGGCGAAGGCGGGCGCGGCGGCGCAATGGTCGTCATCGCCTCGGTTGCCGCGGTCAAGGCGGAACAGGGCGCAGGCCCCTATGCCGCGGCGAAAGCCGGGGCGGTTCAGCTTACCAAAGTTGCCGCCCGCGAAGGCGCGCGCGATCAGATCCGGGTCAATGTGGTCCTGCCCGGCGGGGTCAAAACACCGATCTGGAACGGGCTGCCCTTTTTCGATTCATTATCGGACAAGATGGGCGGTAATGAAGCGGCGTTCGATGCCATGGCCAAGGGTGGCACACCGCTTGGCCGGTTCGCGACGCCTGAAGAACTGGCCAATCAGATCGGGCATCTCCTGTCCTCACGCTCACAACCCATGACGGGGGCCTCGGTCGTCGTCGATGGCGGGCTCAGCGCGTAAACCAAAATCGGGAAGGTCACACAGCAATGACGGATAATAGCGAGCAGATCGACATCTGGAACGGGGATATCGGTCAGCGCTGGACCGAGGAACAGGCATTGCTCGATGCGATGCTCGCGCCACTTGGCCTGGCGGGGCAGGACCGGGCGGGTATTGCGCCGGGCGAACGCGTCCTTGATATCGGTTGCGGATGCGGGGATACAAGCCTTACGATTGCCGACCGTGTCGGTCCGGACGGGCAGGTCACGGGCATCGATATATCTGACCCCATGCTGGCGCGGGCACAGGCGCGCGCGCAGGGGCGAAACAATATTTCATTCCGGAAAGCCGACGCGACGACCCATGATTTCGAGGCGGGCAGTGCGGATCTGATCTTCTCGCGCTTTGGGGTTATGTTCTTCGACGATCCGGTGGCCGCCTTCTCGAACATGCGCCGCGCACTGACACCGCAAGGCCGGCTTTGCAATGTGGTGTGGCGACCGGTGCGCGAAAACCCCTGGGTGCTGAAAAGCCTGATGGTCGCTGCCGAGCATATTCAGATGCCCGAACCGGCGGGACCGGAAGATCCGGGACCTTTCTCCTTCGGGGATGCGGCGAGGGTTGAGCGTATACTCAGCACCGCCGGTTTCACGGAGATCGGTCTTGAGCCCCATGATGCGAAAATCACCATTGGCAAGGGAATGGGGCTTGAGGATGCGGTAGGCTTTCTGCTCGGTATCGGGCCGTTACGGCTTATGCTGGCAGAAGAGGACGCGGCCACACAAACCCGCGTCCGCGATGCGGTGACAGAAGCCGTAAAACCGGACTTCGGTGAACAGGGGCTGCAAATGGATGCGGCGACCTGGATCGTCACGGCACGGAATAGCTAGGCATATCCCTGCCTGATTTGGCACTGGCCGCGTTTTCTGGCAGGATAGCCAACGTAAACTGCGTTATACACCATCGGTCGGCTCAATGGTCGTTTACCGTAGACTGATGGTTTGAAAACAAATTTCCGGGGGTAGGAAAAATCTCTTTTAGGGGTCATCAGCGACAAACGGCTTTTACCTGGCGTTGTCAGATATTTTCCATTGCTCTGGTTGCGGGGGTTACCGTCATGTCCCCTGCAACCGCCGCCGCGCAAGAATCGGTCGAGCCTGGACCAGCCGAAGAAGCGCCCGCCGCGTTGCAAGCGCCGGCAAAAGGAATTATCGACACCCCCATCGATGCCCCGGATGCACCGCTTTATTCGCCATTTACGGCACGTTATCTGCTGGATGAGATCCGTAATCTGCGTTCGGAATTCGAGCGCAGCCGCGCCCAGATGATCGAACGCCAGATCAGCCGCGAATATGAGATTGCGCATGAAGCTGCGGGCTATGCCCGTAATGCCGTAGAATTGTTTTTCTTTGTTATCACCGCTGTGATGACTTTGCTTGTTTTCCTGGGATGGAATTCACTGCGCGATGTCCGTAACCGGATTAATGAAATCGCCGAGGCGAAGGTTGGCGAGCTGGTGGAAGGCTATGCCGAACGGCTTAACCTGATTGAGCAGGAATTGCAGGAAAAATCGGAAAATCTGATCGCGACACAGCGTGAAATTGACGAAACCAATGAAATTCATTCACTGTGGCTGCGCGCCAGCCAGGAATTGACCCCGGCAGCGAAAATCGCAATCTATGATGAAATTCTGCAGATACGCCCCGAAGACTCCGAAGCACTGTCCTTCAAGGCAGATGCCGCACTCGAACTGGACGAGCCGCAATGGGCGCTAAGCCTGACAAACCAGGCCATCAGGCGCGATCCCGCCAATCCGCATGCCTTGTATCAGCGCGCCTGTGCCTATGCCGCGATGGAAATGCCGACAGAAGCGCTTTCAGACCTGCAGACGGTGATCGCACATTCTGACAACTACCGTGAGACCGCCAAAGCCGAACGCGCTTTCGCCTCACTGAACGGTAATGACGCCTTCGAAAAACTCGTCAACCCGGATGGAGCCATCACATGACCCTCATCAGCTTCCTCGTTTTCATGGCGCTCTTTCTTGTCATCGGGCTGCTATCTTTCCTGCGCGCGAAACAGACAAAGCGCGATTACTATCTGGCGGACCGTGAAGTCAGCCCCTGGATGACCGGACTGTCGGCGGTTGCGACCAATAATTCGGGATATATGTTTATCGGGGTGATCGGCTACACCTATGCGGTGGGGCTTTCCGCGATCTGGCTGATGGTGGGCTGGATCTTGGGTGATTATCTGGCATCCACTTTCGTCCATCGGGAGTTACGCAAAGCCACGATGCAGACCGACGAGGCATCGTTCTCAGCGGTGCTTGCGCGCTGGGGCGGAACTGAATTTGCCGTCTGGCGCCGACTTGCCGCCATTGTCACGATTATCTTTCTGGGCGCTTATGCCGCTGCGCAGATCAGCGCCGGGGGCAAGGCGCTGCACGGCGTGTTCGACTGGCCGCCACAGGCTGGTGCTGTGCTGGTGGCGGTGATCGTGCTGGCCTATAGCGTGGCAGGTGGACTGCGCGCCTCAATCTGGACCGATACGGCGCAATCTGTG
Organism: uncultured Alphaproteobacteria bacterium; assembly: GCA_947258435.1. Taxonomy (GTDB): domain Bacteria; phylum Pseudomonadota; class Alphaproteobacteria; order UBA11222; family UBA11222; genus CALAQW01. Next base: position 78,649 of record CAMYID010000012.1, on the reverse strand, counting down.
GTCATGATCGCCGCGATGACGCTGCTTCTTGTCGTCGGTGTGTGGGGTTTGGGGGGCGTTGACGGCACAATGGCCAAAATGCGCGAGGTAACCGGGTTTCTTAACTGGTTTCCTGACGATCTGCTGTTCCCCGGCGCTTTGGGCATGATCCTGTTTGTCGTGGGCTGGATGTTCGCGGGGCTGTCGGTCATCGGCCAACCGCATGTGATGGTCCGTTTCATGGCACTGGACAAGCCCGGTCATATGCGCCGCGCGCGCGCCTGGTATTACGGTTATTTCATTCCCTTCTATTTGCTGGCAACAGGGGTGGGCCTGCTTTCGCGGATCTATCTGCCCGAGCTTGACGGGCTTGACCCTGAACTGGCCCTGCCGACCATGGCGCGCGAGCTGCTGCCGCCCATATTGGTCGGGCTGATTCTGGCAGGTATCTTTGCAGCCACCATGTCGACCGCGGATTCGCTTGTGCTGAGTTGTTCCGCGGCGCTGACACATGATCTGCTGCCACGCCAGCTGGAGCGCAACTGGGAACTGAAAGGCGCAACAGCACTTGTCACCCTGTTTGCCCTGATCATCGCGCTGGGCGAAAATCAGAGTGTTTTCAGCCTTGTCATCCTCGCCTGGTCGACGCTGGCGAGCGCCTTTGGCCCCTTGCTTATTCTCTATGCACTGGGGCGCACGATTACCGAACGCTATGCGATACTGATCATGATCATCGGGGTCGCAACAGCGCTGTACTGGCGCTATCTCGACTGGCATCTGGATGTCTATGAGGGAATGCCTGCCATCCTGCTCGCGCTTATCGTCGGCTGGCTGTTAAGTGAAAAGCGCGCAGTACCGGCCATCGATGACACGGCGCCGGAAGGGCAGACAGCTGCCTGAGAAGACAAACCTTTAGGGGCGGAAGCGTGGTCCAACATGACCGCGCTTCCGCCCCTCATAGCTATTGCGCCTTATGGCCATAGGTGTCGCGGTCGTAATATTCGGACTGATGGGTGGAATCGCGGCCGCCCCAGCCAAATTCGATCATCCAGCCTGATGGATTGGCGGCATAGAACGAATACATCTGATCGTTTGCGTGGCAGCCCGGCGTGATGCCGACATGGATTTCATTCTGCTGCACAAGATCATAGGCCAGCCCCACATCGTGGAAGTTTTCATATTCCAGCATCAGATGATTGATGCGCTTATCGCCGGGTAATCCGAAGGCCAGCGTATGATCGCGATCATTGCAATGCAGGAACATGATCTCGAACGGCTTATCCATGCCGGGTATCGGAATACGGTATTCGACCCCGCCGCGCATCCCTAGCAGACTGTAGAATGTGTGGGTTTTCTCAAAACCCACCGTCTCACGCAGGATGAGATGGCCCAGCCCGCCGGTACCGGTCATGAACCGGCCATGCATAGCGCGGCCGGGATGGAAGGGTTTATGCGTCTGCACATGCGGACCATGAAAAATTTCCAGCGCATTGCCGCTTGGATCCTCAAGCCGCATCAGCTCAAGTACATGCCGTTCCTGCGCCTCCCCGGCGCTTGCGGGCTGCACTGTGACGCCAGCTTCCTCAAGCTGGGCACGCATGGCGCGAAACTCTTCGGCGCCTGCGACACGAAAACCAAGGAAGGAAAGATCATCGCTGCCATCCTCCTCAACGATGATCCGGTGATGCCAGTAATCCATGCGCAAAAAGCACTGGCCCGGATGCGCCCCGTCAACAACCTCAAGCCCGACGATCCGGGAGGCATAATCCTTCCATTCCGCAAGGCTTTTGACGCCGATCCCCATATAGCCGAGTTCGGTAACTTTCTGCATGATCCGGTCTCCTTCTGTTTCTCTGTGCCCGGCTTATACCCATCGGGTTTTTGTTACTGGCGCAGCGCTGCGCGGATCTGCCCGGGCGCTGCCAGTGTCCCGCCCGCGCCCTTAATCGCGGTGACAGCCTGCTGCACGATTTCAAGATTTGTTCTGGGATGGCCAAGCTGCGCATCCTCAAGCCCGACCCGGACATGCCCGCCAAGCTCGACCGCAAGCGGAATAAGCGGCATCAGATCCACATCAAGCCCGGCGATCATCCAGGGGGCACCAGGTGCAAATTCGCGCAACAATTCATGATAGGCCCGCAACGCATAGGGCCGTGGCGGATAGCTGAACGTAAAGCCTTCGGTGAACATCAGCCGGTATATTGGCTGTCCCGCATCGGGTTGTTCAGCCGCAAGCTGCGCCCCCAGCCGAAGAAATCCGGGTTCGTAAATCGCATAAGCCATGGGCAGCCCGCGCGTTGCGGCAAAACGCAACCCCGCGCGGATATGTTCAACCGAATTGGTGTAGACAAATCCCTTATCCCCGGCCGCCACCTGCCCCGAATGGGCGAAATTCATCGAACCGGGATCAAGCGCCCCCCATTCAACAAGGCCACGGTCAGCCAACCCCTTTAACGCAGCGAACCGGGCATCGGCCCCGCCTTCGGGGTCGATATCCGCACTGCCGTCGGCAGGCAGGGTCGGATAGACGATCGCGTCGCAACGGCTACGCACTCCGTCAACGATTGCGGCATAAAGGTCCGCATCGTCCTTTTGCCGCCCTGTCGCCGTGTCATATGCATGGAAATGGATGATAGCCGCTCCCGCCTCGACGCAGGCGACCGCATCGGCCACGATCTCATCGACGCTTACAGGAACATGGGGTTGGCGCCTTTTTCCCCAGGGGCCGTTAAGCGCCACTTCAAGCCAGCATTCACCGGCCATAATCCCTCCCCCTGATACTTGTTGTTTTCCAGGATTAAGTGTAGAGAAGCGCGGCATTTCCACAAAGCGTTATTCGCCCTTTGGCGCCGGCTTGCCGCGAAGAAGAAAAAAAGGCCGTTCCCGCAGGAACGGCCCGAGTTTAGGGAGGAAACGCCCAGGAAGGGCAACGGCGGGAGGGATGAAAATCCCTGTGCCGTGAGTTCATAATAGCCTAATTCTGATTAGGCGCAACAAAAAAATACTGCTCTGCAAAAAAATTTGTGCATTGCACAAAATACAGATAACCACTTGATTTTTATGGATATTTTATAGTCTGTTTTGTCATTTAAAGTCTATCCCGCCTCATCTGCGACAAATTATCCCGCACCCGCACAAATTAATTGGCGGCATTTGGCGGACAATCATCGATTCGGCGGTAAAACAGCAGCGCGGCAATCAGGCAAAGCGCGAGAAAACCGAATACGAGCTGATAGGCCGCAACCGGCGCAGGCATTCCCGGCGGCACGAACCGCCCGATAATCAGACCCGCCACAAACTGCAACAGCCCGGCGCCGGCCATATTGCCCATATTGAGCAGGGTAATACCACGCCCCACCAGGGCATCAGGGAAAATCGACCGCCCATGAGCCAGTGAAATCGCGGTATAGCCGTTACAGAAACCAAGCACTATGAACAAGGCGGTGACCGGCACAATCCCTGACCGGGGCAGCAACGCCAGCAACAGCAATGCCGCGGCACTTCCCGCCCCACCCAACAGGATCGGTCGCTTGCGGCTGTTCATCCTGCGATCAAGTGGGCCCCAGAACAGCATGCCAACCGCCACGGCGATGGACATCAGCAACAGGATATTGCCCCGCCCGGGACCATCAAGCCCATAAACATCATTCAGAAACGGCCCGCCCCACAGCCCCAACACGCTGATCATCGCGCCATAGGCGACAAACTGCAGCGCAAAGATATAGGGGAGTGAGGGATTACGCAGCACCCTACCCAGACCGCGTATACTTTCGCCCAGACTTTCACGCGAACGCGATGGCTGCGGCAGATGCGCGGGCACATCGCGCACGGTGCCCAGCACAAGCGCCGCCATCATTGCGGTAATGACAGCAAGTCCCCAAAAGGCGCCGCGCCAGCCAATCCACTCAGAGATCGCGGCAAGCGGCGTCGTCGCAAGCAGCACCCCCAATGTTCCCGCGGCAATCTGTATACCTGACAAGGTCGCAAACCGGTCCGCGGGAAACCAGCGCGTATAGATCATCAACGGCCCCATCAGCAGGCAGGCGCAGCCGATCCCCATCAGAACACGCCCGCCCCCCAGCGCAAACAGGCCATCGGCCCGGGCAAAGATCACACAGCCGACAATCGCAAAACCCATCAGCACAACCATCGAGTTGCGCGCGCCATAACGATCGAGCATCAACCCCACCGGTATCTGCGCCAGGGCAAATGAGAAGAAAAAAGCGCCGCTCAGCATACCCAGCGCACCCGGCGCAAGCTGCAGATCGCGCGACAGTTCCGGCGCAATCACACCTGTGGAGGAACGCAGAAACTGGCTGATCATATAAGCGCCGCACAATACCGTGACGAGCCCAATGACACGCCATCTGGCCGGCATCGCGTTATGATCTTGCGGCATTGCTTTTCCGGGGTTCAGGCGGGTTACACACCCGGTCGCGCTTCAACCCGGTCTATGCGGTGGTATAACGCGCGCGCACGCCACGTTCGATCGCCGCCGCATGCAGCCGGTCAACATCAAGCTCATGCCGGATCAACTCCAGCAAGCGCAGCTCTTCCTGCTCCAGCATACCATCAGCGGCCGCCACCTCGCAGGCCAGTGCGTAAGCGGTTTCGCACAAATCCGGGGACAAGGCCTCTTTCACAAGTCCCAGAACAGCATCAAGCCCGTCTTCAGGCTCCAGCAGGCTGACACAATCCTCCGCTGCCGCAACCAGCGCATCGCGATTGACATCCTCAAAGACAGGCAGGCTTTCCACAATTCCGCCAATCGTGCGGAATTCCTGATCGCGCATAATACTGTCGGCTGCGGACATGGTCACCATGACATAGATGAGTGCGCTCTGCTGGTTGATTGTGGATGCCATTGCTAACTTTTCTCCTGCTTGGGTCGCGCCTGACTGCCGCTTTATACCGGTGCCGACCCTATGGCGACTATCGCGCCCGGTCAATCACCTAGAAATTCCGTCACAGCAGCAATCGTCTCGGCGATTCCACAGCGTTCGACCGCGATTTCGGGCGGAAAACAGCTTGTCAGCCTTGTCGGCATCTGCCTGTCGAGAATCACGAAAACGCCCCTGTCATCCTGTTTCCGCAATAGCCGGCCAAATGCCTGCTTTAACCGCATTCGCGTCAGGAAATCATCATAGTGCCGTCCGCCAAAAGCCGCCCGTCTTGCACGATGCATGATATCGGGACGCGGCCAGGGCACCCGGTCAAAGACGATCAGCCGCAGCGCATCGCCCGGCACATCGACGCCGTCCCGCACCGCATCCGTGCCAAGCAGACAACCTGTTACATCGGCGCGGAAAATATCGACAAGGGTGCCGACATCCATGCCATCCACATGCTGCGCATAAAGCGCAATCTCCTGCTCGGCGAGCGGAAGGGCAAGACGGCTGTATACCTCGCGCAGCCTGTGTATCGCGGTAAAGATACCCAGCCCGCCACCGCCCGCGGCCAGGAAAAGCTCCCGATAGGCAGCGGCAGTTTGTTCAATATTGTTCTTTGCCAGATCCGAAACGATGAATACGCGGCTCTGCGCCGCATAATCGAAAGGCGATTCAAACCGCGCCCGCCGCGCGGGCAGGGGCAGATGCTGTACCCCGGTGCGGATTTCAGAATCGGTCCAGTCGTCCGGCAGATCGCCGGCGCGATCCTGCAAGGTCGCGGATGTGATCAGCACACCATCAGCGCCGCCCAGCAAGGCATTCGCGAATGGCAGGGTCGGGTCGATCCAGTGCCGCCTGATCCCGACATCATTGTCACGCCCGGCAATCCGTTCGACCCCTGCCCAGTCGACGAAGTCAGGCGGCGTCTCACAGTGCAGATCGCGCAGTATCTGCTGCCATGAAGGCAGCAAGATAAGCGCGCGGCGGTGCAGACTTCTGCACACCGCATCGATCCGGTTGCGCGTCGCACTGTCGAGCTGATCCACCTCATTATCAAGCCGGGCGGCCAGCACCGCGGCCAGCCGCCTTAGCGGCTCAGCCAATCCGGCTATTCCCCTGGCAAAAACATCTGCGGCATCAAGCAGCGGCGCAGGCAGCGCCACAAGTTCGGTTTCCAGATCAAAGCCAAGGCGCGGATTGGCGGCACGGGCAAGGACAAGCTGCCGCAATGCCAGAAAGAATGTCTCAGCCGGCCCTTTCGGGCGCCCCGCCTGGAGCCTTTCACGCCACCCGGGTTCCGGCAGGATCACCGCCGCACGCCGCGCGGCAACAAGTGCCTGCCCATCTTCCTCATCTTCTGTGACCAGATCGCCAACCCGTTCGGTCAGGCCGCGCGCCCGCGCGCCCCGCTGCGCTTCCGCGCCCCGGATCCAACGGCGGAGTTCGGCGCACTCAAATGCGCTGAGATGTACAGAGAAAGCACTGTCAGCCGCATGAAAAAGATGATGCCCTTCGTCAAAGATATATCGGGTGGGCGTACCGGGCGCGGCGCCTTGCCCCTGGGGGGTTTTATTTGCATGGCCGCCGCCCGGTGGCGGGTTTATGACCGCCACAGGCTTGCGCGGCTTTTCCGCACTCTGCGGTACGGCCTGCGCCAATGCGGCATGGATCATGACAAGCGCATGGTTTGCGATGACGATGTCGGCCTGACGCGCCTTGCGGATTGCCTTTTCAATGAAGCATTTGCGGTAATGTGTGCAGGCGGAATAAATGCATTCGCCCCGGTGGTCGCTCAGCGCTGAAACAAAATTCGCCCCCAGCAGCCCGGCAAGCCATGCGGGAAAGTCAGCACCGCTCAGATCACCGTCACGGCAATAGCGCGCCCAGCGGGCCATCAGCCCCGGCCCGGCAGGGTTTACAGCTCGCCCGCTCGTCATCGCTTCCTGCAGATTAAGCAGGCAAAGATAATTCTCGCGCCCCTTGCGGATTGCCACCTTTGCCGACTTTTCCTGTCGGTCCGGATATAGCCGGTCTGTCTCGGCATCGATCTGCTGCTGCAAATTCCTGGTGTAGGTCGATACCCATACACTGCCGGCATTCTGCCGCGCCCAGATTTCGGCCGGCGCAAGATAGGCTGCCGTCTTGCCGATCCCGGTACCGGCTTCCGCAAGAATCACATGCGGATGTCCGGCCTGTTCGACGGGCGCAAAACTTTCCGCCGCAAGTGCCGCAAAGTCGGCCTGTTTCTCCCGCCGCTCCGCCGTCACTCCCAGTATTTGCTGCAACTTTTCACGAGCCGCAGCGGCGGGCACCGGCCGATCCCCGGCCGGCGGCGGCGGCGCGAATTCCTCCCACTCCGCAAGATGGCGCCAGATATCCAGCCCGCCAAGCGGCCCCGCTGCACGCGCCGGCGCACCCAGCCTGCCGGCAACGGCACCCCCCCAGGACCAGCCGGCGCGCATCATCTGCTGAGCCGCCTGCGCGGTTTCCTCACGGTCGCGATAGGAGGGATCCGCCAATTCATCAAGCAGATACCCGGTTGCCGCAAACAAGGACAGCGCCATGCCGACCTGATCGTCGGGCCGGGGCAGATCAAGCGCGGCGAGGACACCTGCCGGGGTCGGCAGGCAAAACCGTGCAGGGCGGACAAACGCAAACAACTCCAGTAAATCGAGGTGATGCATCCCCAGATTGACGCTGGCCGAAAGCCGACGCGCCACATTCGCCCGGTGACACAATAGCAGGGGCTCTGCCTCCCAGCGCTGCAAGGCGGCGGTGCGGTCAAGCTCCTCATATTCACCATCGGCGCTGATCGCTATCGCACCAGAAAGCCCGGGCAAAAGCACGGTGGGAAGCTGCAGAGGATCGGGACTATCCATCGCCGCACCGGGCAGATGTCTGAAGCCGGACTGAAGCCATGTGTCTCACTTACTGGACGGGCACGCGATATGATTGCAGCAAATCATGCAATGCTTCGTGATTGATCGGCTTGGTCAGCACGGTATCCATACCAGCCTGCCGGCAACGCTCATACTGCTCATCAAATGCATGTGCGGTCAGCGCAACGATCGGAACGGTTCCGGCCGCGCCCGGGAGCTCACGGATTTTCCGGGTTGCCGCCAGCCCGTCAAGATCAGGCATCTCAAGATCCATCAGAATAACATCGAAACCGCCCTCGGATGCGGCATCGACGGCCGCACGGCCACCGCCGACAATCACCGCCGAATGTCCGAATGCTGATAAAATCGCCGCCAGCACCCGCTGATTGACCTCGTGATCATCGGCAACGAGGATCCGTAACCTGCCGCCATCATGGGTGTCCGGCGATCCGGCCATATCATTTTTCGCAGCCTCGCGCGGCGTGCCATCCGCCTGCACCTCGTGATCCGGTTCAGCGATCCTTACCGGTATCTCAAACCAGAATTCGCTCCCTTTACCCTCAATACTTTCTACGCCGATTTCCCCCCCCATCAGATTGACCAGACGCTTGCAGATGGCAAGCCCAAGCCCCGTACCGCCATAGCGGCGCGTAATCGTCTGATCAACCTGCGTAAACTCCTTGAAGATACTCGACAAGGCCTGTTTGGGGATGCCGATCCCGGTGTCGGTTACGGTGAAACGCAGCCGCTGTTCCCCCACATGCCCACGGGCCCAGCCAATGGCAAGATCCACACGCCCCTGTTCGGTAAATTTCAGCGCATTGCCGATCAGATTGAACAGGATCTGCCTTATTCTTATGGTATCGCAGATCACTTCCTCAGGCAGATCATCGGCAATATGGCAGTGCAGGCCAACGCCTTTTTCCGCCGCCCTTGCCGATAGCAATGTCACGGTGCTGCTGATCGCCTGCCGCAGATTGCTGCGCTCCCTGTGCAGGCGCAGCTTGCCTGTCTCAAGCTGTTCGAAATCCAGCAGGTCATTAACCAGGCTATCCAGGGTTTCTGCGGAATCGTGAATCGCATCAAGATACTCACGTTGCTTTGGCCCAAGCTGTGTCCGCTGCAGCAGATCGGTCATGCCGATGATACCATTCATCGGAGTCCGCAATTCATGGCTGACGGTTGCGATAAATCCGGACTTGGCCCGGGTGCCTTCTTCCGCCGCATCGCGCGCAAGTTCCGCATTCTGGCGGGCCTGTTCCGCCAGCGCATTTGCCTCGGACAGCTGATCCACCAGCTCCACATTCTCAAAACGCAGATTGATCGAACCAAGTTGCATATCGTGCAATTGCCTCGCCCATCCAAGAAGGCTTGCATAATAGACGCAGCCCATCGCAAGCAGCGCCAGACTGATGGGCTGCGCATCCAGCAACAGTGCAACCCCGGGTGGTACGGCCGCAGCCAGATAGAATGCATAAAGCGCCTGCGGGTAAATGGAACGCGACATGGTTGCCGAGAGTGAAATCGACAGCAGACACAGGCCCAGAACAGATACTTTCGGCAATGAATCGGGCGCGAACCACAGAAAGCCCGCCGCCCCCCAGCTTAACCCTGTCACAACCGAAAGCAGGGAAAAGCGCGAACCGATTTGCCGCGCCGAGAGCCGCGAAAAGCCCGATTCCGCGTGGGTCTTGCGCAGCCGATCAAACCCAAGCGTGCCCAGAATCTGCAGACCCACAACGAAAACCGGCGCCCAGAAGGGGCCATCTTCGCTGAACACAAGCCCCATCATCCCAAGTCCCAGGATCGGGATGTATCGGGTGGCCCGGCTCAATTCCAGCAGCAATGCAATCTGGGCTTCCAGCCTGCGCTGTTCTATGCTTGATGCTACCTTGGACAATGGCGGCCTTATCGTAAGCGATTTTCCATCATTGACGGGGATGCGCCCCGCCCCTACATTCGCGACCCGTTTTTCGCCTGCGGCAAATGCCGCCTGATCCTTATAACATTCATGTCCAACTCATACGAAACCTATCTCAACAGCAAGGCCTGGCCGTTCGAAGAGGCGCGGCGATTGCTCAAACGCATGGGCGGCAAACTGCCTGGCAAAGGCCATCTGCTGTTTGAAACAGGTTATGGACCAAGCGGACTGCCGCATATCGGCACATTCGGGGAGGTCGCGCGCACCGCGATGGTACAGCATGCCTTTACGAGGCTGAGCGATATTCCAACCCGGCTTATCTGCTTTTCGGACGATCTGGACGGGATGCGGCGGGTACCCGATAATGTGCCCAATGCCGACATGCTGTCGCAACATCTCAAGAAACCGCTGACCCAGGTACCCGATCCGTTCGGCGCATATGAAAGCTTTGGCCATCATAACAATGCGCGGCTGCGCGCCTTTCTCGATGCATTCGGCTTCACATATGAATTTGTCAGCGCAAGTGAAATGTATCGCGCCGGTCGGTTCGATACGACATTGTTGCGGATACTCGAAAATTACGAGGCGGTGATCAATGTCGTTCTGCCCGAGCTTGGGGAGGAACGGCGCAAGACCTACAGCCCCTTCCTGCCGATCTGCGAGAAATCCGGCCGCGTACTGGAAGTGCCGATTGTGGAAACCCGGCCCGACGCCGGCACCGTCATCTATCGCGACGAAGACGGAACACTGACCGAAACGCCGGTAACGGGTGGACGCTGCAAGCTGCAATGGCGTGCCGACTGGGCCATGCGCTGGGCCGCGCTTGACGTCGATTACGAAATGTCGGGCAAGGATCTCATGACTTCGGTGCAACTGAGCAGTCGCATCTGCAAGATCATTGGCGGCCGGCCACCCGAAGGGTTTAATTACGAACTGTTTCTGGATGAGAATGGCGAGCGGATATCGAAATCGCGCGGCAATGGGCTGACGATCGAGGAATGGCTGCGCTATGCCTCGCCTGAAAGCCTGCAGCTGTTCATGTTCCAGAAGCCGCGCAAGGCCAAGCGCCTTTATTTTGATGTAATCCCCAAGGCGGTTGACGAATATCTGACCCATCTTGCCGCCTTTTCCGATCAGACGCTTGCCGATCAGCTGAGCAACCCTGTCTGGCATATCCATAATGGCGAACCGCCGCAGGAGGAGGTGCCGATTTCCTTCTCAATCCTGCTCAATCTGGTCAGCGCCAGCAATTCAGAGGACCGCAACGTATTGTGGGGCTTTATCCGGCGCTATCTGCCTGACGCCACACCCGCAGCGCATCCGATCCTGGACAGCCTTGTTGACCGGGCGATCGCCTATTATCACGACTTCGTCAAACCGGCGAAAAAATACCGCCTGCCGACGGAAACCGAGGCTGCGGCCCTCAGCGCACTTTCGGACGCACTTGGTGGGCTTTCCGCTGACAGCGATGCCGCCGCGCTGCAGAATACGGTTTTTGCGGTCGGCAAGGAACATGGCTTTGACAATCTGCGAGCCTGGTTCCAGGCACTTTATGAAATCCTGCTCGGGCAAAGTCAGGGGCCGAGGATGGGCTCATTCATCGCGCTTTACGGGGTCACCGAAACCCGTGCCCTCATAGCCCGCGTTCTGGCGGGTGAGGATCTGGCGCACTGAATATCGCGTCAATTATTCACAAACACAGCAATCTATATCACTGTCCCGCCCCGCCCGATCCGCCTATCATGGCGCGATGTGGCGGGATGCAGGGCAATCGCGGAATGTTATCGGGTGGAGCTTCCGGCTTCTTGGGCTTGCGCTTTGCCTGCTGAGCGCCTTGCTGCCCATCTGGCGCGCGCCGGATGCGCTTGCCGAGACAAGCGATCTGCTGCAAGCCATCCGGCTTTATGAAAGTGGCGAATTCGAAGCCGCGGCACAGCTTGCCCGGGGCGGGCACGACTCAGAAAGCCTGACACTCGCCGCGCGTGCACAACTTGCCTATCTTTCCTATGTCGACCGCCAAGCGGCAAGTTTCACCAGGCTCGAAGCCTGCGCCGCGCTCGCCAAACGCGCAATCGCGCTTGACCCGCAAAATGTCGAGGCACATCTGCAATATGTAGTGGCGCTTGGCTTCATGGGGCGGGTTGCGGGAAATATACGTGCCCATCTGGCCGGTTATGCGACCGATGCCCGCACCCATCTCGATACCGCGCTGAAGCTTGATCCGCAAAATGGCTGGGCGCGGGGCATGCTGGGTGCCTGGCATATGGAAATTGTCCGCAAGGGTGGCGGCTTTCTGGCCGGATCGGTCTATGGCGCAAAACTCGATGAGGGGATCGCGCTTTACCGCCAGGCATTACAACTCGATCCCGAAAACCCGGTATTGCATTACGAATTCGGGCTGGCGCTGGCGGCACAGGATATGCGCCGGTTTGGGTCAGAGGCGGAGAAACAGCTCAGAGAAGCCATCACATTACCCGCACGCAACGCATTTGAAGGGCTTGCCCAGCAACGCGCACAGCAATTGCTGATCGCGCTTGCAACGCGCAACCGCAACATCGTAACCGCTGCAATTAAGGCACAGACCGAGTTCCCCGAAAGCACGCTCAAGCCAGCCCAAAGTAACCGGCCGCCCGCCTATGGGTTACGGTGATCCATCCTTATATTCGATCAAAATCGCGCGAAATGGCTGCTTGCCGATATTGCGTGCCTGTTCGACACCGCCTTTTTTGACAAGAATGGCATTGCCGCGCCGCACATTCAGTTCGATCCGTCCCTCGAATTCGCCCGCATTGCCAGGCAAACTCTCCGCCTCGATCAAATCGCCGCTGACATCGCACAACAGATAGTCACACTCATGTTTATGCGGCGGCAGAAGCTGCCCGGGCGCAAGCCGCTGATCCCAGATCCGGATGTCATCATCTTCATACAGAATTTTTGTCGCGATTGGCCCCAGTTCCTGCGCTTTCTCAGACATTACCGTTCCTCCCACATTTATATTTCTCATTATTGCGACGCCCAGATAATACGTGCAATCCAAAGCAGGTCTGAAGCTGCGACAACCCGGTCGGGAAACTCAGGATTGAATGAAAGCAGTTCAACCCGGCTTGCGGTCTGACGGACAAGCTGCTTGGCCATTACCTCGCCGTCGCTGGTCTTTACCACTACCCGGTCACCGCGCCGCACATCGGCCTGCGGTGAAACGATAATCACATCTCCGTCCCGATAGACCGGCAGCATGCTGTCACCACTGACCTCCAGCGCATAGACATTCTCATCGCGCGTATTGGGAAAGTTCACCTCATCCCAGCTTCCGCCGACCGGAAAACCGCCATCATCGAAGAACCCCGCATCACCGGCCTGCGCAAAACCGATGACCGGGATCGGTCGCGACCCGCGCGGCCGCTCCCCCGGCGCAAGCTGTACAAGCTCGGCAAAGTCGGCAATGGAGGCTCCGGTCACCGCCAAAACACGCGACAGGCTTTCGGTACTCGGCCAGCGGGGCTTACCGTTCTGAATCCGTTTGGAGCGGTTGAAGATTGTCGGATCAAGCCCGGCACGCTTTGCCAGCCCCGAAGGGGAATAGCCATAGCGCGCGGCCAACGCGTCGATCCCATCCCACATTTGCCGATGTGTCAGCATTTCCTGTTCCAGCCCGTCTCACCAAGACTTGCTATGATGATTATCATGCAATAGGAATTATTGCTTATTCTCTACCCGTAATCAATGGGCGGAAACAGACTAGAACAGGAATAGATCAGGACAGGATGGAAAGCCAGCTTATCTACAAGATCTGCCGCGATGCGGAATGGAAGAAAGCCCGGCGCGATGGGGTTTTTCGGGGTGCGCCGGTGGATCTTGCGGATGGCTTTATCCATTTTTCAACGGCTGCCCAACTCCGCGAAACAGCGGCGCGTCATTTTGCCGGCGAGGCAGGATTATTCCTGCTGCGCGTCGAGAGCGTGACATTGGGCGATGCACTGAAATGGGAAGTGTCGCGCGGTGGCGATCTGTTTCCGCATCTTTATGGCGTCCTGCCGCTGGAACAGATAATCTCCGCAGAACCGCTTCCGCTGGATGCGGCGGGAAAGCATCGTTTTCCGTCCGGGCTTCCGGACCGGACTTGACCATAAGTAACAGACAGAATGGATATCTACGCACTTTCAGGGCGTCTTCTGCGGCTGCTTGAGGCTGAACGTGCCCACACACTGACGGTCTGGGCATTGTCGCTCGGGCTTGGGCCACATTACAGGCCGCCTGCAAATCCCGCCCTGCGGCAGCAGCTGTTCGGCCTCGACTTTCCCAATCCGGTCGGGCTTGCGGCAGGCTTTGACAAGAATGCCACTGTCCCCGACGCCATGCTTGGGATGGGATTCGGCTTTGTCGAAACGGGCACGGTTACCCCGCGCGCCCAGGCGGGCAACCCGCGACCGCGCATCTTCCGCCTGCCAGAGGATGGGGCGGTTATCAACCGTCTCGGTTTCAATAACAAGGGGCTTGCCCCCTATAAGGAACGCCTTCTGAAGCGCCGTAACCGCCCGGGTATTGTGGGCGCGAATATCGGTGCCAACAAGGATAGCGAAAACCGCATCGCGGATTACTTCACCGCATTTGAGGCGCTGAATGGCTGCGCCGATTACTTCACCGTAAATGTGTCTTCCCCCAACACGCCGGGGCTGCGCGGCCTGCAGGAACCCGAAATGCTGCGCGAACTGTTGCATGGTCTGAGCAATCGCCGCGCAAAACTGCCGCATAAGCCACCGATCCTTTTGAAGATCGCCCCCGATCTGGACCGCGACGGGCGGCAGGAAGTCGCAAATGTGGCAAGCGACAGCGCCATTGACGGGCTGATCGTCTCCAATACGACGATTGGCGGGCGAAAGACGCTGGAAAGCCCGCATCGGGGCGAACAGGGCGGTTTATCAGGGAAACCCCTGTTTGCGCTATCGACGGAAGTTTTGTCGGATATGTATCACCTGACTGACGGCAAGCTGCCCCTGATTGGTGTGGGGGGGATCGCCACGGGCGAGGACGCCTATCGTAAAATCCGCGCCGGTGCCTCGCTCGTCCAGCTTTACACGGCAATGACCTTTGCCGGGCCACAGCTTATTCCCGCCCTCATCGGGGATCTTGCCACACTGCTCGACCGTGATGGATTTGCCAATATTCGCGATGCGGTCGGCGCCGATCACCGGCACTGACTTTTCCTTATGCACGATCCGCACTAAGCTGCCGCGCAACAAAAAACCTCGGACAGACAACAGGGAGCCCCCATGAGCGTCAAGATCTATCACAATCCGCGCTGCAGCAAGTCACGCCAGACACTGGCGCTGCTTGAGGAAAAAGGCATCAAGCCCGAAATCGTCGAATATCTGAAGACCCCGCCATCCCAGGAAGAGCTGTCGGATATCCTGAATATGCTTGGTATGGCACCGCGTGAATTGATGCGCAGGAAAGAGGCCCCCTATAAGGAACAGGGACTTGATGACCCGGCAAAAAGCGATGCCGCGCTGATCGCCGCAATGCACGCCACACCTGTGCTGATCGAACGGCCTATCGTCCTCGCCAATGGCAAGGCCGCGATCGGCCGCCCGCCCGAGCAGGTGCTCGACATCCTTTAGGCGGTTCAGCCACCGGTGCGGGGGTGGGGTCTGGAAGACAGGCACGGGCGGCAAGCGGATCTTGACGATCAGGCTTCAGGCCGGCGCCCCCCGAATGTCCCCATACGGAAGTTCTTGTAAAAACAATCGACATCGGCAAACCCGATATCGCGCAGCCATTGCAACTGATCGGCAAGCGTTGCTTCCTGATCAAAACGCATCCGCTCGCGTGCCGCGGCCAGTTCATCTTCCCCCACACCGGCGGCGCGCACCCGCTGCAGCCATTCGCGCTGATAAAGCGCATGTGCCGCATCCGTGGGACCGCGCAACTGCTCGGCATTCAGGAACCAGCCCCCCGGCTTCAACAGCCCGAAAACACGGCGATAGAGCAGCTGCTTGTCGGCATCGCTCAGATGATGGATCGCAAGGGCGGAAATAACCGCATCATAGGGCCCGTCAGGCAAGGGGCCGGTAATATCGCCTGTCACAATCTCAACCGAACGGCCCAATACGGTAAAACGTTCACGGGCGCGGGCCAGCATCTCGTCAGATAAATCGATCAGGGTAATCTGAGCATCGGGCCAGACCGCTTGCACAAGCCCTGACAGCAGGCCGGTCCCCGCGCCGATATCAAGGATGTGCGGCGCCGCATCGCCCGGCCAGCCCGGCACCGCCAGCACAGCCCCGTAAAGATCATCAAATCCGGGTACAAGCTGCCGCCGCAGCCCATCATAGTCAGCCAACGCCGCCGCATCGAAGGCTTCCCGAATATCCTGTGCCCGATGGCGCATATCCGTCCCTATTCCAATCAAACATGCAAGCCACGCACAAGGCGCGGGAAATAGGCCCCAAGCGTCACCCCGCGGGCCACATTGAACAGTAAAAACGCAAGCCACAGCCCGTCTGTGCCAAGTGGCAGCAAGACCCACCATAGCAAAAGGAAAATACCGGTTGAAGCAAGCGAGGCGTTGCGCATCTCGGCGCCGCGTGTCGCACCGATGAAGATACCGTCAAGCTGAAAACACCAGACCGATATGATGGGCATGGCGACCGCCCAGCCCAGGAACTGGCGCCCTGTTGCGCGCACATCGGGATCGGTGGTCAGAAGATCGATGATCGCCGGCCCGGCCAGCATATAGGCAACACTGATCAGAAACGCCATAACCACCGCCCACAGCCCCGACAGACGCACAGCCGCAAGCAATGCTCCCCGATGACGCGCGCCGATTGCCTTACCGACCAGAACTTCGGCTGCGAATGCAAAGCCGTCCAGGAAATAGGCGCTGACCGAGACGAACTGAAGCAGGATCGCATTGGCGGCCAGCACCACATTGCCCGCTTTCGCGCTTTGCGCCGTGAACCAGGCAAAGGCCGCAAGCAACGCCACCGTCCGGATAAGGATATCGCGGTTGATCGCAACCGTACGCAATAGGGGCTGCCGCGCCATGATCAGACGCCAATCCCATCCCGCATGCCCGGCATCGCGAGCGCTACGCAGATAACGCAGCGCGAGTAAAATACCAAGCAGGGCCGCCGACAATTCCGCAAGCAGGGTGCCCACGGCAATTCCTGCCACACCCCAGCCCAGCCCGGCCACGAACCAGAAATCGAGCACAATGTTCAGACCATTGAGAAAAACCTGCAATAAAAGCGCGGTACGCGCACGCTCCAGCCCGATAAACCAGCCTAGCAGGGCATAGTTGGCAAGCGCGGCCGGCGCGCTCCAGATGCGGATGTCGAAATAGCTGCGTGCCAACGCCTCGACCTCGGCCGTTCCGTCGAGCAGGGCGAAAGCTGCAAAACCAAGCGGCCATTGCAGCGCGATCAGCAGGCTGCCGCCAAGACACGCGATCAGCAGGGCCCGGCCAAGGGCGGCCCGCAATTCAGGCATGTCTTCCGCACCCCGGGCCTGGGCTGTGAGCCCGGTTGTCCCCATGCGCAGAAAGCCAAAGCTCCAATAAATACTGGTAAAAATCAGCGCGCCGAGCGCCACACCGCCAATATATTTCGGATCACCGAGTTGACCGATTACAGCGGTGTCGACAACGCCCAATAACGGCGTAGTAACGTTGGAAAGGACAATCGGCCCGGCAATCGCAAGAACCGCGCGATGGGTCAGGCTGGCCGTACCCTGCCGCATCGCGCGCGCTCAGGCGGTCTCGCCCTGCTCGTCCTTCATGCGGAAATGCCCGTGCGCTGCGGCAATCGGTTTATCGCGATGTTCCTGCCAGGCTTCGACCCGGACATTGGCGACCCTGCGGCCATGTTTCGTCACCGTGCCGCGCGCATAGGTATCAAGCGCCCGCCCCGACCGCAGATAATCGATATTGATATCGATCGGGCGCGGCAGGTGATCAGTATCGCTGACCCAGGCGAGATGGATCATCATCGCGGTTTCAAGAAATGCCCCGATAACACCCCCATGGATCGCGGGCAGCATGATATTGCCGACCAGATCCTCATGATAGCGCAGGATCATGGTCAGCTCATCGCCCCGCAATTCGGCATCGATATGCAGAAAACGTGTATAGGGGATCGATTGCAGCAATGCCTTGAGATGTTTCTCGTCACGCGACGAACGAAGTTGTTGCAGCGCATCCATTTCAATGACTCCCGCCTGACTGATCAGCCGGCAATTGCCCGCCTGCCGCCTGCGCCGCCATCTCCTTCCAGTCGGCGATCGGGCCGCCGGTAATCATGAAGGAGGCAACGCATGTCGCGATCGGATCGTCAAGCAGATGCTGCCCGTCGCTGAGATGGTAGGCGGTGCCGCGTACGAAAGCGATATTATTGGTGACCTTGTAGCATTCCGCCCGGCCATAGACATCCTCGCCCGGCGTGGCGGGACGCATATAGTCAATACGCAGATCGAGTGTCGCCATGCCCTTGCGCTCCCCCATATGGCAATGTACCGCGATGCCCGACGCGTTATCGAGCAGCGAAGTAATCACCCCGCCATGGATCACGCCGGTATCGGGATTGCCGACAAGCCTTTCGGAATAAGGCACCATCAGAATTGCCGCATTGGGTTCGACATCGACAAATGTCATGCCGATGGCCGCCGAATGCGGCACATGCTGCATCATGAAAGCGCGCTGTTCCCGGATTTCCGCAAGATAATCAGATTCGCTCATACTTACTTCCTCAGCGGCCCCGATGGCGGGCCGCGAACGCAATCAACAGGATGACAAAGTTCAACCGAATGGCTCAGTCAAACAGGGTGGATACCGATTTCTCTTCCGAGATGCGGCGAACTGCCTCCCCCATCAGGGGTGCAATCGATACGGTGCGGATATTGGGCGCATTCTGAACCGCCTCGGTCGGCGCAATCGATTCGGTAATGACCAGACTTTCAAGCGCTGAATCCCTGACCCGTGCGACCGCACCACCTGACAGCACCCCATGGGTCACATAGGCATAGACGGCTTCCGCGCCCTTTTCCTTCAACGATCCCGCAGCATTACAAAGGGTGCCCGCAGAATCGACAATATCGTCGACCATGATGCAGATACGCCCTTTTACATCGCCGATGATATTCATCACTTCCGATTCGCCGGCGCGTTCGCGGCGCTTGTCCACGATGGCAAGATCCGCATTGACCCGCTTTGCGACGGCGCGCGCGCGCACCACGCCGCCCACATCGGGCGAAACGATCACAAGCGGCTTGTCACCGAACTGCTCCTTGATATCGCGCACAAGCACGGGGGCCGCAAACAGATTATCGGTCGGAATATCGAAGAAACCCTGAATCTGCCCCGCATGCAGATCGAGGGTCAGCACCCGGTCAGCGCCCGCGGTAGTGATCAGATTGGCAACCAGTTTTGCTGAAATCGGCGTGCGCGGTCCGGGTTTCCGATCCTGCCGCGCATAACCGAAATAAGGGATAACCGCCGTAATACGGCGCGCCGAGGCGCGGTTCAGCGCATCGATACAAATCAAGAGCTCCATCAGATGGTCGTTTGCGGGATAAGAGGTCGACTGGATGACAAAAACATCCTCGCCACGCACATTTTCCTCAATCTCGACAAACACCTCCATATCAGCAAATCGCCTTACGCTGGCCTTGGTAAGCGGCAGGTTGAGATAGCTGCCAATTGCCTCCGCCAAGGGGCGGTTGCTGTTTCCCGAGAGAAGCTTCATTCGCATGCCTGTATGTTTGCGGGTTTCACGCTGTCATATGCGACCCGAAGGAACGGCACCCCCACTTTTGCCCCTGCGCCAGCCGCCAGACCGGTTGTAGCAAGCAGACAAAGCGATTGTAAACGGCGGAACCGGCGAATACCGCAAAGCGGATTTAATTTTCAGCCGCCTCCGCCAAGGCGCGACGGTAATCTTCCACCAATTGCAGAATCCCTTCCGTCGCACCCTCGGCGATCAGTGCGGCAAGCGGCCCCCAATTGCCATCCAACTGGCCTTTGGGGATTTGATTACGCTGATCGACCACACCGATTTCAGACCCGTCCGGATCACTGACATGCCAGGAAATCCAGACTGATTCCTGCGCCAGCCCAAGCGGGGTCAGCGTGACTTTTCCCGATATCTTTATGGTGTTTGGCTCGTCCCCTGAATCACCTGCGGGCGTGAGCCGCAAACCTGCGTCGCGCAACGCGCTGCGCAATGCGACAGGCAATGTCTGCGACCCGTCGCCCGGTGCGGCGGGTATCGGCTGCACCGTTACGGCAAGGCCGAAGGTTCGGGGGGCACCGGGCGTCCGCAAATGCGGGCTGACGGTTTCTGCGACCTGTTGCGCAAGCTGCATCATCATCCGGGGGGATGCCGCGGCCGTGTCACCCGGCAGAGGCGGGCCGTCAAATTCACTCACGACCTCGCCCGCCGGGGCACGCAGCGACCAGTGAAGCACGCTTTGCCCCCCTCTTGCTTCCAGGGCTGCGTGAAGCCGATGCGCCCCGTAAAACTCCTCCGCCCCGCCAAAATTCCGTGGGGTGAGCGCGGGAACATCGCGCTTGCGTAACGCATCGGCGACCGCTGCGGCCAGTGCATCGCCCGACTCTGCCGCCATGCCTTGGACCGGCAAGACGAGAACACCGGTATTCGCGGTAATCTCCCCAAGCATTGAGGGCTGTTTATCCGGGACCCGCCGCATCTCCGGCAGATAAACAACCGCTGTATCGCAGGCGCCGGCCAACAGCAGGAGGGACAGCAGCAGAATTTGACGCCACCAATGCACCGGTCCGCGCCCCATCAGATCCCGGCTTTACGCAACATGATTGCCGACAGCGCGCGACCGTAATCAGGTTCCCCCAAATGGGTTGCGCGGCGAAAACTGAAAAACCGCTCGGGATCGGCATAGGTGCAGAATTCTTTTTGTCCGACGGCAGCAATCCCGGTCGCCTCAAGACGCCGGGCAACATAGGGGACAAGATGAAACTGCCGCTTGTCCTCCTGCCGCCCCGGCGTGAAAAATTCACGCCACGCCCCCTGCCGCCCGGTAAATTCAGCTTCCATCGCCGCGTCCACCTCGTAATTCCGGCCCGAAATTGCAGGACCGATAACCGCGACAATATTTTCAGGCTGTGCGCCCAGCGACTGCATCGCCTCGATCACCGCTTCACAGATCCCGGCCAGGGCGCCCCGCCACCCCGCATGGGCCGCGCCAATCACACCGGCAACCGGATCGGCAAACAAGACCGGCGCGCAATCAGCCGTCAGCACAGACAGAATGATATCAGGGCAATCTGTCACGAGTCCGTCAGCCTGTGGCCGTGCCGCCGCCTGCGCGGGCGCGCGAATGATATACACATCATCGCCATGCACCTGATGCACGCCCGCCAGAACAGCCCCCTTCCCGAACCCCGCTGTCACCCGCATGCGATTGTCGATGATTGCAGCTCTGTCATCATCAGACCCAAGACCACAATTGAGCGCCGCGTAAATTCCGCCTGACACCCCGCCTCGCCGGGTGAAAAAGCCATGCCGGATTTGCGGTCCGGCAAGCAGCGCGGAACTTAAATGCGGCGGGGCGTCAGGGTGCAGCCCACCATAACTTTCATCCTCAGTCATCAGTCTCGTCAGCTTTCAAAAAACCCGGCCGTTCAGGCAAACCCGGATGGCGCAACGCCAACACCTTGAAAAGCGCGCCCATCTGGTCGGGGCCGATCAACCGCCCGACCGTCGCCGAAATTGCGGCACGGGCTTCAGGATCAAGCTTCCGGGACAGGGCGGCGGCCCTTTGCCGGATGCCGAGCTGACACAGAAACTCAGCCTGTGTCACAGGCCCGTCGACAGAGACTCCTGCATCCGCGGCCACTTCAGCCAGTGCGGCGAAATCGACATGCGCGGTCAGGTCGGCATCGCCCGGTTCGGCAAAGGGCGACACGAAACGATGCCCCTTCATCGCCTGGAAACTATCGCCGAAAGCCGAACGAGCCGGGCCGTAATCGATCAGCAATGCGGCACCGCCATAAAGGCTCAGATGTCCTGCCACGATGGCGCAAACTGTTTGCGCGGCCAGACCAAGTTCGGCAACCGCACCTTCTTCCGCACGGCCCTGACGCGCGTCCAGCCGCAGAAATACCGTATCGGCGATCGCCTCTGGCGCAAGCCCGATACCAAGCCCGTCCGCTTCGGAAAACACGACCATTCGTTCATGCCAGTTTCCGTTACGGTATTCAAATTGCCGGATCGGCAGCGCGTCGAAAAATTCATTCGCGACAATCAGGCATGGCAACGTCGGCAATGTCTCGACACCCGCATGCCAATTCACAGAGTAGGCTGAAAGCGATTGCCGCTGAATTTGCTGAAGCGCGGGACTTGTCTCGACAAGGTGGATCTGCGCCGCCGCGCGAAATGCCGGCCGCACCCTCGCCGCCCGCATGATATCGGCCATCAGCGTTCCCCTGCCCGGCCCGAGCTCAACCAGCGCAAAATCTTCCGGAGCCCCCATATCCAGCCAGCTCTGAACGCACCAAAGCCCGATCAGTTCCCCAAAAATCTGGCTGATTTCAGGCGCCGTAATAAAATCCCCCGACACACCGAAGGGATCACGACGCATATAGTAACCCAGTTCCCGATGACCCAGCGCCAGTGACATAAAACCACCAATACTGAGCGGCCCGTCAGCGGCAATGACCGCAGCGATATGATCGCCCAACGCGTTCACTCAGGCGCCCCGCACACCAGCCGCCCGCCGCAGGGCAAATACCGCAAGCGCAACACCGGCAATGACCATCGGAACCGACAGCAGCATTCCCATCGTCACACCGCCCTGCAGATAACCGATATGGGCATCCGGTTCGCGGAAAAATTCGACCGCAATACGCGAGAGACCGTAACCGGCGAGAAACAAGCCGGTCAGAAACCACGGTTTTGCAAAGCCGTTCATCCTGCGGCTGACTAAATGGAGCAGCAGGAAGAGGACAACCCCTTCAAGCGCGGCTTCATAGAGCTGGCTTGGGTGGCGCGGGGTCGGACCTGCGCCGGGAAACACCATACCAAGCGGTGAATCGGTAACGCGCCCCCATAATTCGGCATTGATGAAATTGGCGATCCGCCCGAAAAACAGTCCGATGGGCGCGGCACAGGCGACAAGGTCGGCAAGCTGGCCAAGCGGAAGCTGTCGTTTACGGGCAAACAGCACGATCGCCAGAATGACCCCCAGCATGCCACCATGGAATGACATACCGCCCTGCCATAACTTCAGGATCTCGAGCGGATGCGCGGCGAAAAAGGAAAAATTGTAAAACAGAACATAGCCGAGCCGCCCCCCCAGAATGATCCCCAGCGTGGCCCATAATACAAAATCGCTGATGTCAGCCGGTGTAACGGCGCAGGCTGTACCGCGCCAGACAGCCCGGTTTTGCAACGTCCGGACAACATAAGCCCAACCAAGGGCGATACCCGCAAGATAGGCAAGCGAATACCAGCGGATTGCCAAAGGACCGAGTTGCAGAGCAACCGGATCGATTTCGGGAAAGGTCAGCATCGCGCGAACCGCGCACAGCTACTCAAAGCGCTATGCTTGCGCTGCAAAGCCCCCGGGCACATAGTAGCTACCGTCAACATAATCGCCTGTCGCCTGAGTAGGATCATGCGGCAACATATGACCTTATGAGGCGCGCCATGCAAACGCAAAACCGAATTCTCGACGATCTTGCCAAACTGGTAACAAACGCCGCGGGTGCGGCACAGGGGGTTAAGGCGGAAATTGACACGCTCTTTCGGCAGCGGGCGGAGAAACTGCTTGCAGAACTTGACATGGTCACCCGTGAGGAGTTCGAGGCTGTTCAGGCAATGGCCGCTGCCGCGCGCAGCGACAATGCACGGCTTGAAGACGTCATCGCCGATTTGACAAAACGGCTCGACGCGCTGGAAGCGAAACCGCGCACAACACGCAAAAAGCCCACGAAAACCGGCCCGTCTGCCAAGCAAGACAGGAAAGCTGCAGAGGACGGAGACAGGACTCCATAACGGCCACCAAACCTTGGCTGACCAGACAACTAACCGTGACCGACGGGGCCGAAAGGCGGCTACGTCCCTTGTAGTACGAAAAAATTCTGCCACAATATCTGGTAGAGTGATTCGTATCATCGAAAAGTCAGGGGGTCATTATATGGGCCAGCGTGCAACCAAGGATCCGGCCTATGATTTTGTTGATAACCCGAACCCTTTAGACATTATCGAACAAACTGCAGAGAAACAGCGCTTTCCGTATGAACGCAATGCCGATTGTGAATTGATCCTGCTGTCAGGCGGGAAATGGACCGATCAACGGCTGTGTTTTACCTTTTTGCCTGACTGCGAGGCACTTCAGCTTCTGCTGATTTTCGAACCGCGCATACCCGAGCGGCATATGGAAGAAGTGCTGCGCCTGATTGCCAGAATGAATGCCAATAACTGGCTGGGTCACTTCGACTTTCTCAGTGACGAACAGCTTGTCCTGTTCAGATATGGCATGCCGCTGCGGGACGCGGATTTGACCGTGGCTCAGTCAACCGACCTTATTGAACTTGCCCTGGAAGCATGCGACAGCTTTTTTCCGGCGCTGCAATATGTTCTATGGGGCGGGATGAAAGCAGATGACGCGGTCAGCGCCAGCCTTTTTGAAACAGCCGGCGAAGCATAGGCAATCGGGCACTGCCGGCACCTGATACAGGGCTGCTGCCTGATACATGCACGTCAAAACCCACCGGCCATGCTGATGGGCACTCTTGCACTGGAACCCGGTCATTTGCTGAAACCTGATCATGTATTGGCCGGGGAACGGATAGAATGGATATTGACGGAACATTGGTACTGATCGGCGCGGGCAAAATGGGCGCTGCCCTGTTGAATGGCTGGATCGCCGACGGGCTTGCCCCCGAAAGAATCGCGATTTTCGATCCCGCGCCTTCGCCGTCGATCGCAACAATTGCGCATGACGGGCAAATTCGCCTTAATCCCGCCATCGACACGGTGGCCGACGCTGTTGCAACAATCCTTGCCATCAAACCGCAATTGATGGACAAGGCGTTGCCCGCCTATCTGCCACTCAAACAGACTGGCAATGTTTTCATTTCCATCGCGGCGGGCAAGCCGATAACTTTTTTTGAGGGAATATTCGGCGCGGACGCCCCCATCATCCGCGCCATGCCAAACACCCCTGCCGCGATCGGCCGTGGCATGTCGGTGCTTTTCGCAAACGCTTCTGTCAGCGCGGCGCAAAAGCAACTCAGCCACACGCTTTTATCCGCTGTCGGCAACGTCGCATGGATCGGGAAAGAAGAGCTGATGGATCCTGTCACAGCGGTTTCGGGCAGTGGCCCTGCCTATGTATTTCTGCTGGTGGAAGCTTTGGCCAAAGCGGGAGAAGATGCGGGGCTTGATCCAGCCCTCGCCTATCAGCTTGCCGCAACGACTGTCAGCGGGGCCGGAGAAATGATCGCGCAATCATCCGAGCCTGCCGCAACCTTACGCGAAAATGTGACAAGTCCGGGTGGCACGACGGCCGCCGCGCTCGACCTATTGATGGGGGAGGAAGGATTACCGGCATTGCTGACGCGCGCTGTGGCGGCGGCAAGCAGAAGATCGAAGGAGCTTGCGGGATGAGCCGTGGGAAATCGCCGGTTTCTTCCCCGCTCCATAGCGCCTAGATTACTGCCATGGCAAAAAAGGCTGACCCGAGCGAAAAACTGATTGCATCCATGCTGAGCCTGGTTGCCGAACGGGGCTGGTCGGCTGTAAGCCTGAGCGATATTGCAGAGGATGCGGGTATTGCCTTATCGCAATGTTATGACCTTTTTCCCGCGAAAACTGTGCTCGCGGCCGCCTATTTCTCAAAAGCCGACCTCGAGATGCTGCGACAGATCGAGCAGGAGCGTGCGCAGGACGGAACAGCGCCGGAATTCGCCACCGAACCGCATCACGAAACTGTGCGGGAACGGCTATTCGATGTCGCGATGGCGCGTTTCGACGTGATGACGGAAGATAAAGCATTCCTTGCCTCCCTTGAAACTGCCTGCCGGCATGACCCCTCGCTTGGCGTGTCACTCTTTCGGGCCTGGCGCCGCTCTGTACGGTGCGTTCTGGAGGCGGCGGGGATTGATACAAGCGGGGTGCGCGGCTTCTCCCGCCGCAAAATCTACGGCGCCGCATTATTGATGGCTGGTCGCAGCTGGCTTGGCGATGACAGTGCCGATATGGCCCGGACAATGGCAGTTCTTGATAAGCAGCTGCAGCGTATCGAAAGGCTTCGCCAGACATTGCCCATACGGTGCTGATACGCTGTTACGGCAAACAAAGGCCGCCTGCCCCGATATTGAGCAGGCGGCCAAACGAATCTATCAGATAACTGATTATGCGCTTTTCCAGTTGGGCTTGCGCTTTTCAGCAAAGGCTTTGGGCCCCTCAACAACATCATCGCTGCGGAACAATGCGCTGACAGCGGGATACTTGCCTGCAGACGCTTCCTTGACGCCGGCATAGTTCAGCCCCTGCATAACGACCTCTTTTGATGCACGGATCGCCATGGGCGAGCATTCCACAATCTGCGCCGCCCATTTCCTGGCCGCATCCAGAAGCTCAGCCTGCGGCACAACCTCATTGATGAAGCCAAGCTGCAAGGCTTCCTGTGCAGGTACATGCCGCGCCGTCAGGATCATACCCATTGCCTGCTTCAGACCAATCTGGCGCGGCAGCCGGTGCAGACCGCCGGCAAGTGCAGCCAGCCCGACCTTGGGCTCGGGCAAGCCGAATTTTGCATTCTCCGATGCAATGATCAGATCGCAGGCAAGCGCGATCTCAAGCCCGCCGCCCATCGCCGAACCATTCACCGCCGCAATAACAGGTTTGCTCAGATCATAGCGCGCGGTCAGACCGGCAAAGCCGGTTTCAGGCACCTCAATCTTGTTGCCTTCCGCCTGCCAGCGCAGATCGTTTCCCGCGCTAAAACCTTTATCGCCCGCACCTGTAATGATCGCCACCCACTGGTCCGGATCCTCGGCAAAGTCGTTGAAGATTTTTTCAAGCTCGAAATTGGCTGGCGGGTGCAAGGCATTCATCCGGTCAGGCCGGTTAATCGTCACGATCGTGATGTGGCCGTCTTTTTCAACCTTGCTGAATTCATAATCCGACATATCGTCCTCCCTGTTGTCGATCATGGGCCGCACTATGACATGGGCCGGACAGATGCGCGAACCGCTTTATGTTGAAAAACGCGGGTCAGGTTTCAGCCCCTGCCGGAATCGCTGCCAATTCGCAACATAGTTTTCAGCCGATGCGGTGAAGCCGGCCGCTTCTTCGGGCGTCACCTGCCGCACAATCCGCCCAGGCGAACCGAACACGACCGAGTTATCGGGAATTTCCTTGCCGGGGGGAATGAAACTGTTCGCGCCGATCAGGCAGTTCTTCCCGATCCTGGCATGATCAAGGATGACACTGCCAATACCGATCAGACTGTTGTCGCCGATCTCACAACCATGCAGCATCACCATATGTCCAACGGTGACATTGTTGCCCACGATGCAGGGTGCCCCCATTTCAGTATGCAATACACAGTTATCCTGAATGTTCGAATTTTCCCCGACGATGACCGGTTCATTGTCGCCCCGCAATACAGCGCCCCACCACAGGCTTGCATTGTTCCTGAGTTCGACAAGCCCGATCGCCACGGCTGTTGGTGCAACCCAAAACGCATCGGTTTCGGTTTTGATCCGCATGTCGCCCAGTTCATAAATTGCCATCAGATCCGCCCTTTCGCTCTCGGTCGGCGCAAAATTTGACACAGCCGACTATAAATCTTGTGCCACGCAGCGCCCTGACCGACAATAAGCTAACAACAAAATTGACGCGAGGGAGGGTCAAATGGGCGGGATGCCAATAGCGAAATTGCAGGAAGTATTGCGGCGGCAAGGTACCGCCCCAACCGATTCGGAAGTTACGATCGAACAGCGCCGCAAAGGCATGGAAAAGACCTCATTCCCCGTGGCAAGCGATATCGAGGTCACGCCGACAAAAGCCGCCGGCATGGATGCAGAATGGCTGAGCGCGCCCGGGGCCGACACAGACCATGCGATCCTGTATCTGCATGGTGGCGGCTATGTGATCGGTTCGCTGGTCACACATCGGGCACTGGCGGGTGAAGTATCCCGTGCGGCAAAGGCAAAAGTGCTGCTCGTCGATTACCGGCTGGCACCCGAAAACCCCTATCCTGCGGCGGTAGAAGATGGCGCCGCTGCCTATAAATGGCTGGTTGAACAGGGATATGCCCCACAAAAGACGGCAATTGCGGGGGATTCAGCGGGAGGCGGGCTGACAGCGGCAACCCTTGTGGCGTTACGCGATGAAGGTGCAGCCCTGCCTGGTGCTGCGGTCTGCATCAGCCCCTGGTCGGACCTCACCTGCTCACACGAAACCTACCAAACGCGGGCAGAAGCAGATCCGATGATCCAGCAGCCTGGCATTGCAGACATGGCAGGGGCTTATTTGCAGGGTGCCGACGCAAAATTGCCAACCGCATCACCAAATTATGCGGATCTGACCGGGTTGCCGCCGCTTCTCATCCATGTGGGCGATGCGGAAGTTCTGCTCGGTGATTCCCTTGATTTGCACGAAAAGGCAAAGGCCTGCGGCGTCGACAGCACACTTGAGGTTTGGGACGAGATGATCCATGTCTGGCATGCTTTTCATCCGATGCTGGATGAAGGCAAACAGGCGATCGAGGGGATTGGCGTCTTCCTGCGCGACAAATGGCCAGGCTGAGCAGGCCGGGATAACCAAACGACTTTCAACAGGAAAGGACCGGATTATGGCAAGTGCGGAATTGGCGCAATTGCGCGAAATGTTCGCGGCAATGCCGCGGGATGAGAATGCAACAATTGAGGAACGGCGTGCCGGAATGGAAGCATCCGTCGGCATCTTTCCTATGCCGGAAGGGACGGAAGTTACCGCTGTCACGGTGGACGATGTCGCTTCGGAATGGGTTGTAAGTCCACAGGCCCGTGACGACCACGCCATTCTTTATCTGCATGGCGGCGGTTATGTCATCGGCTCTCCCGCTACCCATCGCGCAATGGCGGCAAAGCTATCGCAGACGGCACGCGCAAAACTGCTTGTCATTGATTACCGGCTGGCGCCCGAGACGGCATTTCCCGGTGCGCTCGACGATGCGGTCAAGGCCTATCGCTGGCTTCTGTCGCAGGGTTACGCGCCTGAGAAGCTGGCGATTTCCGGTGATTCGGCGGGCGGCGGACTAAGCGTTGCGACGCTTGTGTCGTTACGCGATGCGGGTTTGCCATTACCCAAAACCGCAGCGCTTCTTAGCCCCTGGACCGATCTGACGGGCGAGTCTGAAACCATGACGACCCGCGCCGAACAGGATCCCATGGTTCAGAAAGACATGCTGCTGATGATGGCGGGGCTTTATCTGAACGGGGCGGACCCGAAAACACCGCTTGCCTCACCACTTTTTGCGGATCTCCAGAACTTGCCGCCGATGCTCATTCAGGTCGGCGATCACGAAACGCTGCTGAACGATTCGCTGACCCTTGCGGAACGGGCCAAAACGGCTGGTGTCGATGTCACGCTCGAAGTCTGGGATGAAATGATCCATGTCTGGCAGCTATTCTATCAGATGCTACCCGAAGGTACGCAGGCGCTTGACCGGATCGGCGAATATCTTGTTGAGAAATGGGGCTGACCCCCAAACAATTCAGGCGGGCCGGGTCACACCCGGCCCCTCTTTTTCATAATTACTGGGCGGTGTTACCCCCATCGACCACAAGCTCCGAACCGGTCATGAAAGCGGCATCATCGGAGGCCAGGAAGACAATTCCGTTGGCAATATCGAGCGGCACACCCAGCCGGCCGAGCGGATGGGCAGACACCATGGCATCGCGCACCGCATTGCTGGCCGCCCCACCGCCCGAAATATCGTCAATCACCTGACGGCCCATATCCGTATCAATCAGGCCCGGATGGACCGAATTCACGCGAATCCGGTGCGGCGCGAATTCAAGTGCGCAGGCTTTTGTATAAAGCCGCACCCCGCCCTTGCTCATACAATAGGCCGACCCGTTAAATGCGCCGGTGATGCCTGCGATGGAAGACAGATTGACGATCGCGCTTCCCACCTTGGCTTTTTCCGCGCTTTTCTTCAGCGCCGGCAAAGCCGTCTTTGTACCAAGAAAAACACCGTCAAGATTGACCGAAATCATCCGGTGCCAGTCATCAAGCGTCATTTCCTCGGTCGGCTTGAGAAAGAAAATCCCCGCATTATTCACAAGCACGTCAAGCCCGCCAAAATGATCGACGCCGGTTTGAACGGCATTCTGCCAATCTTCTTGCTTCGTCACATCATGGCGAACGAATATGGCTTCACCACCTGCCTTTTTTATCTCCTCAACCGTCGCATGTCCCTGATCTTCAAGCAGATCGGTAATCACAACCTTGCCGCCATTCTGCGTAAAAATCTTTGCCGCCTGCGCACCAAGCCCGCGCGCCGCGCCGGAAATTAATGCAACCTTGCCATCTACCCTGTTCATATTCCCCTCCTACTGCGCCAGATAACCGCCATCGACCACGACTTCCGTCCCGGTCATGAATGCGGAATCGTCTGATGCCAGAAAACGAACGGCATTTGCAATGTCCTCCTCCTGACCAAGCCGGCCAATCGGATGCCGCGCAACGATACCGTCAATGAAGTGCTGTCCGCCACCTTCCATACGCTTGTCGGCCGCTTCCACGCCTCCGCGCAATAGCGGCGTATCAATGAAACCCGGATGGACCGAGTTGACGCGGATCTTCGCGGGTGCAAGTTCCAGTGCCGCCGCTTTTGTGAGAAGGCGCACGCCCCCCTTGCTTGCACAATAAGCCGCAGACCGCGCCCCGCCGATAAAGCCCATGATCGAGGAAATATTGATGATCGAACCGCCGCCGGGCCAACGCCCCGCCCGCTCCCTGATCGGCGGGATGGCATGCTTGATACCGAGAAACACGCCATCGAGATTAATGCTCATGAGCCGCCGCCAGGATTCAAGCGACAGCTCTTCAAGCGGACGCGCGGCGCTTGCCACACCGGCATTGTTGACAACAACATCAAGCCCGCCAAACTCATCGACGGCAAATTTGACGGCAGCAGCCCATTCTTCCTCGATTGCCACGTCATGGCGGACGAACTTGGCTGCGCCACCTGCTTTGGAGATCACGTCCAGCGTTTCTGCGGCTTCTTCCTCACGAATGTCAGAGATCACGACCTTTGCCCCCGCCTCGGCAAGTTTTTTGGCTGACATGCCGCCAAGCCCGCGTGCTCCACCGCTGACAAGTGCTATTTTTCCTTCGACGCTATTCATTACAATTCCTCCCTTTACTCTTATCTGTTTTGTGCCGGACGCTTGTTATTGCGCCGTATAGCCGCCATCGACCACAACCTCCGTACCCGTCATAAAGGCTGAATCGTCAGATGCAAGAAACAGCACGGCATTGGCGATATCCACAGGCACGCCCATCCGGCCGATCGGATGGCGGTTAGTCAGTTCCTGCTTCATCTCATTTTCGCCGATACCAAGACCAGCGCCCGCCATCTTGCGAATCCCCTCGCGCACCATATCGGTTTCGATAAAGCCCGGATGCACCGAATTCACACGAATTCTGGCCGGCGCAAGTTCAAGCGCTGCCGCCTTGGTCAACAGCCGCACCCCGCCCTTTGCCGCATGATAGGAGGCCGCGCCCGGCGAACCCACAATGCCGTAAATCGAGGAAATATTGATGATCGAGCCGCCGCCTGCCCATTGGCCGGCGCGTTCGCGCATTGGCGGGATTGCATGCTTGATCCCGAGGAACAAACTGTCCAGATCAACTGCAATGACCTTGCGCCAGGCATCGAGCGACAAATGCTCCAGGGGCGTTCCGTCAGAGGCGATGCCCGCATTGTTAACAAGGATATCAAGCCCGCCAAGTTTATCGCCGGCAAGCGTGATTGCCGCCTTCCACTGCGCCTCTTCCGTTACATCGTGACGCATAAAAATCGCTGTGCCGCCTTCGCTCTGGATTGCCTGCGCCGTTTCCGCGCCCGCTTCCTCAAGCAGATCCGTGATCAGCACTTTTGCCCCGGCCGCTGCCATTTTATGCGCCATCGCACCGCCAAGGCCGCGCGCACCACCGGTGATCAACGCAACTTTATTGTCCAATCGGTTCATCGATTTCTCCCCACCAACCGCATTCTTTGAATTTGCGCCATCATGGACAGAAAAACCAAAGTTGTACACAGAACCGATCAGTGGGTCTCCGGCTCGCAACAAGGACGCGCTGACAGCGGCTTAATCCGGCGCATTCAGGGCAATATAATGAATCGCGACCCGCACCTTGCCGCCGGTGAAGTCAGCCCCGTTCGCACTGAACCGGATCGGGGTATCGGAATAAAATGCGGTGGGGCCGGTCACCCCGATATTGCTGCTGCCTGCAGAAGCGCCAAGCGACCCGCCATATTTGCCTGTTTCCCCTGCAACGCCACAGTCAAAGGAGCTGGCGCCTGTCACCGCATCGGAAACGCGAACCGTGACCCCATGCACGATCGCGCGGGCCGGGATAGCAATGCCTGTATCGGACGTCGCAGCCTGGGCCAGCGTATGCTCCTCCTCCAATATGTGAAAAACGGTGTGCGCGCCCGATGGTGCCCGCGCAACGGTAAGCCCCGCCCGATCCCAAACTTCTGACCAGCCGGTACCGTCATGCAACAACAACAATGTTTCCGTATCGACGAACGCGCGCCAGCCTGCGCGCGGCGTGTGAAAAGCCCAGGCGCCCGCCCGCCAGACGGCAACATTTCCGTCCTGGCCGCTCCAGCCGCCGGTGGCGCCTGTTGCAACGATATACCGCTCCCCCTCCGGTGGCGTTGCCGGAGGGGCGGTCAGATCACGCCTGTTCACCGTCAGCTGAACAAGTGTGTCGAGCGCATCAAGCGCGTCATTCATCGTTACATGCTTCTGCGATTGCGCGGCCTGAAGATAAGCAATATCGAGATTGGCAGTACTAGACATAAAGCGTGACCTCCCGCGCGGAACCGCGCCCATAGCTTTCGGAAATCTGATAAATGGCGATGGTTAGGGGCATTACCGGCGCGCCGACGGCAAAATCCGTGTTCTGCTGCGCCGCTGTATAGGTGATTTGCGGCACATTGGATTGCACGGTCCGGACAGTTTGCTGACCATCGCGGATATCGACCTCATACACTTCACTCGCTTCTGAGAGCGGCACTTCTGTCTGTGCCCAGCTATCGCCGCCAATACGGGTGCGACGCACCCAGGAAATCGCAAGATCATGGTTTGAGGCATTCCGCACGGCGCGAACATGGACCGGGCTTAAGGGCCGCAATCCCACACCCTGCGGGGTATAAGCCATCGTCTGATAGGTAAAATCGTCTATCGGTCGGCCTGCTGGCCCGAAGCGCCAGTTGAGTGGCAGTCCACGCTGTTCCGCCCCCATTCCCGACTGCATCACCGCACCATCAAGCAGGACAAACCGCGCGCCCGCCAGCACCGGCGAGGCCATTGCCAGCTCCGTCCCTGCCTGACCGCGTAGCAGGCGGCTGAGCTTATACTGATTTGGGCCGATCAGCTCTGCCCGGGCGAACTGGAACACCTCCCACGCACCGGCCCCGTTGCGGATCGCGGCGATATTTGCCCCCGCCAGTACCGCAAGATCATCGCGCGACTGAAGCGTGCCGCCATACAGGGTGACAAACAGCGCATTGCCCCGGTCCCATCGCCCGACCGGACCGGCCGAAAAGTCGGCATCGCTTTCGCCAATTACAGCGGGGGCATCGGCAAGACTGTCCCAGACATAACCGGTCGTGGATGGGCTGCGGTAGATTGCAACACCCCCTGGCCAGGGGTCGGCAAAGGCCGCAACCCGTACCGCGTGCGGTGTCTCTGTCCCGCTCAGGAGCGGCAGATCCAGAAATTCCGTCAAAGGCGGACCAAAGGCCGCGGGTGGGGGCACTGAAATTGCCCGTTCAGGCCCTGTGAGCTGCTGATAGATGCCGCTTTCCACCCGCATTGCCTCAACCGGTCTGTCAGCGCCATCTTCGACGCTTTCTATACGGAATTTCTGCGATGAACCAGCTACCTGCCAATCGACAATATCACCGGGCGAGGCCGCAAGCCGCGACGGTGGCAGCGACAGACGCACCCGTTCCCTGCCCGCCCAGATTTCCTGCAACAGGCTGTCAGCGATCCGCTGCGCATCCGACTGTCCCATCACCAGCGGTAAATTCATGCTCGCCACACGCGCACTGTTACCCGCCAACCTGCGGGATTCCGCACTGCCCCGGCGATAATCCGCATTGCCATCAATATATTGCAGCTTGAGCGACAGCGGCAGCTCGGTTTCCTGCGACCGCGTTATCTCCACATCGCTTTCGCCGCTCCTCCCGGCTGCAACAATCGTATCAGGGGTAAGCGCGATTGTTTGCGCCGCCGAGCGATGACGAAAACAGATCATCGTTCCCTCTTCCGACGGGTCGAAAAAAAAGGCCTGCGCCAAAGGCTGCAGGACATCGCGCGCCGACATGATCCGGTCGATCACGATACCATCGACAACCCCGACAAGCGCTGTGGCGTCGAAATCGGCAAAGCCGTAATCTGTGAGCAGCCGCTCGACAAGCTCGCGCAGAGGCACTGCACCAAGCCGTCCATTGACCCAATGACCCAGCCGCCAATTCTCAGCATCCGCCCACAAACTGCCACGCGCCGGAAAGTCAGGCCAGGGGCGCGCATCCCAGCTCCACACATGCAGATTATCGGGATCAACCATCGGTCCGCCATAAACGGTTGAAACCGGATTACTGCCCGCCGCATATTCAGGATTGGACGTGTCCCAGAACTGATACATCGCCTGCAGATAGCGCCGCTGTATCAGATCGTCCGGCCGCCCGGATGAAAAATGTGGCGCGCCGCTTTCCGAGGATTTTATGTCGATAAATTTGTTGGGTTCGTTGCTTCCCTTGTCAACGGCGGGGCAGCCAATCTCGGTAAACCAGAAGGGCTTTGACTGCGGCACCCATTCGGTGGCAATTGCCGATTCAACACCGCCGGGCCGGTTGAAATGCGTATTTTCCCACCAGTTCCACAAATCCTTGTAGCGGAACACCCAATCCTTGCCGTATGCACCGTCCGTAATTGGCGTGCGGGTCTGGTTCTGGCGATCGCTTTCGCTTGCATAATACCAGTCAAAACCCTCTCCCGCGCTGATGTTGCCCTTTAGATAATCGAGGTCATAAATCGCGGGCGCTTGCGCCGCATCAAGATGGGCGTCGCCGTCGCGCCAGTCACTTAGCGGCATGTAATTGTCGATACCGATGAAGTCGATATTCGCATCCGCCCAAAGCGGATCGAGATGGAAATACACATCGCCTGATCCGTCGTCAGGATGATGGCCGAAATATTCCGACCAGTCCGCCGCATAGGAAATTTTCGCCGCTGGCAGGACGGCACGCACATCCGCCGCCAGGGTCTTGAGCCGCGCCACGGTCGGATAACTGCCGCCGCCGGCGCGTAACTGGGTCAGACCACGCAATTCGGACCCCACCAGAAAGGCATCAACCCCACCCGCCAGCGCGCAAAGATGCGCATAATGCAGGATCATGCGCCGCAGGCTCCACTCCGCTGGCCCTGTATAGCTGACAGCGGTACCCCACGGCGTGAAATCGGCCGTGGCAGCATTACCGAAAAGTGCATCGATCTGAGTTGTGACCGCGGCGCTGTTATCGGGGCTGCCTGCCTCACCGGGCGCAGGATCGCAGGTGATCCGGCCGCGCCAGGGATATTCGGGCTGACCCGTCGCACCGCTATACGGATCAGGCAGACTGTTTCCGGCGGCTATATCCATCATCAGAAACGGATAGAACAGCACCCGATAACCACGGGATTTCAGGTCCTGTATGGCGCGGATCACACTGCTGTCGGACGGGGTACCGCCGAAGGCTGGCGAGCTGCCGGACTGGCTGACCAGATAGGCCGTACCGCGTACCATCCCGCTTACTGACCAGGCATCGGGCGCGGTGATCTTGTCATAGGTCTCGACTGCGGGACGGATCTCGCAGTGACCGGCCCTGAGATCGGATCCGAACCAGCTCACCACAAGCGCCACGCTTCCGCAATCAGGACAGCTGTCTGCAAGCTGATCAAGCGCAAGTTCCCAATCCGAAAAGCCGCTATTGTTATTCTGGTTTTCCGGCCCGGTGCGGCCACTTCCCAGATCCTTGATCTGCACCTGCGGGTCATAGCCAAATTCAGTCGAACCCGGAATAAGATCAACACCCCGGATCAGCCCTTCCACATCGCTCAATCCGCGAAAAACCTCAAAGCTGAGCTGTGGCACCCTGTTTCCGAATTCAGCAAGCGGCAAATCTTCAAACACCACATAGGCAAGGCCGCGAAACGCAGGGGCAGCGCCTGCGCCTTCTATCTCTTCAATCATGGGGTCGGGCTGCTGCAGCTCGGTGCCGCGATAAACACGGAAATTGACACCCGAAAGATCAAGCAGTTTGCCATCCGCCCAAATCCGCCCGACCCGGGTGATTTCTCCCTCGCAAAGCCCGACAGCAAAGCGGGCAAAGTAGCTGTACTCGGTCACCGTACTGCTGCTGCCGGATCCGCCGCCACCGCCAAAGCCCTTACCTCCGCCGCCGCCGCCGCTGCTGCTTTGCGTGGTGCGGGTGGACACAACTTCCTTGAATTTCGATGCCCAGATCAGTTGTCCCGACACGCGTGCCCGGCCATAGATCCGCGGTATCGGCGCACCCTCGCTTGAGGTCTGGAGCTGCAGCTCGTCAATACGCGGCCCCTCGACCTGGCGGCCCCGCCCGGCACCCCCAAACAGTGCCTGATCGATAACGCCCCCAACAAGCCCCGCCCCAACCGCAAGCGCGGTCGTCGCCATGAAGCCGAGCCCGGCGGAACCGGCATAGGCACTGGCCGCCGATGTCAGAACTAAAGTTGCCATAATGCAGATGCCCTGAATTAGGAAGCCGGCCTGTCAGCCACAGGAAAGCGAAAGGCATAGGCAATGCGCCGCCGCCAGCGATCGAGCGGTTCTTCCCGCACCGCAAATCCCGAATAGGCGTGGATCAACATACCCTTGCCGCTCAGAATGCCTGCGTGCCGCGCCGGCCCCCGGCGCAACAGGCGGAACAGCAACACATCACCGGGGCCTGCCTGATCAACCGCAATCTCCTGCAGGTGCCGCCGCGCGGCATCCCGCATCGTCTCGGCACCTCCGGTGTCGGCCCAATCCATCGCATAAGGCGGCGGCGTTTCAGGCTCACCACCGTAAAGTTCGCGCCACACCCCGCGAATTAGCCCCAGACAATCGCATCCCGCCCCCTTGCATGAGGCCTGATGCTGATAGGGCGTGCCGATCCAGCTCCGCGCGGTGGCAATAATCCGGTCCGCACTCATCGCAGGCTTCCCCCGTCATTACCTTCGCCCTGGGAGGGGTATGACTGCACCCAGTCATTTCCCGGCATCAGGTGAAAACCGCGAAAATTGACGGCATTTGCAAATTTGGCGCTGCAGGTGCTGAACTGCTTGTCGCAACCCGCGCTCACCGTAAAGCTGTCACCGGCGGCGATATCGGCTGGCATGTCGCGCCACAATTCGAAGCTGACAATACCGGCGGAATTTGTATGCAGTTTTACCTCCATCGACAGCCCGGTATTGACGCCGGACTGCCATGACAGCCGGCCGCGGCTGAACCAGCCATTGGCAAAGCCGTCAAGCGACTGAGCAGAAAAGCGGCGACGGATATCGGGGGTGATCGGGGCGGCAACAATGTCTGTCCCGACAAAATCTGTGCCCGCAAGATCAACGCCACAGCGCGGTGTTCCGAGATCGGCGTCACAGCTATACTGAAACAACCGTCCCTGCGGCTGGTTGAGACGATGGGCAAGCCCGCGCAATTCGGCACGGAAAGCCGATGGACCACGCGTCACCTCACCCAAATTGCCCGCGCGCATGACCACGCGCTGATCTGTATCCTGCCAGTTGACGCGGTAAATCAGGACTTCCGCATCATCGTAAAGGCCCGCCGCAAGATCCGCTTCGCTGATGCTCAAATCGCTCAACGCCCCCACAGCTTCAAGATTATCGACACTAAGCCCCAGCGAGGTTTCGATCATACCCGCGGTGAAACCACTGACAGCCATATAACTCACCCCGTCAAAGCTCAGATCCCGGTCATGATCGGTAAAGCCGCGGCTTACCCCGTCACGTCGTGTCAATTTCCAGCAATGACAGATTGTGGTGACACCGCTACTCAGATGCGCGGCAAATGCGGCATTGATTTGCTTCATATTCTGATCTCCCTCAGCGGGATGTCGGGGATTTGCCCGGCATTGAAACTTGCCAGGTCGATTTCCAGCCGGTCCTGATCGAACCGGACCGGAACATCAAACTCAAAACCGGCGGTCAGCACCGCACCGCTGGCAGGCGGGGCGGTGAATGTCACAAGCCCTGTACTGCTATCGACGCCGAAATCTGTTCCTGTCGTCAACTCGAATGCATCGGCTGCAATCCGCACCGTGCCGGCAACAGCTTTGCTGATCGGACGTAGGTAACTTTGCGAACCGCTGGCATAGGTTTTTGAGAGCTGGAATTGCGTGGTCGCACCATCACCTGTCCCCAGCGGCTGATCCATCGGCGTAATCAGACCGCCTGGCGATCCCGACTTCCAATCGCTGAAATCGCGAAACCGAAAGCCATGCAACCGGCCACGGCGTGCTTCGAAAAATGCGATGATGAGATAAATATCGTCGAGCGAGCGGACGCCATAACCCGCATTGAAAAGCCGACGTGAATCCGCCCACGAGCTGTTGCGTTCCTCATGACCGCTGCCAAGCGTCACGATCTCTGTCCGCCGTTCAGGCCCGCCACGCGATCCAATACTGATTCCGGTGGGGAACCGCACTTCATGAAAGGCCATCATTCCGTCCCCTACTGATTGCGTGCACCGCGTTCGGCAACCCGGTTGAGCATGGCTGCAATCTGCGATTCCGAACGCTGGAAGCTTGCGGCATCCGGTGTCGTGACATTGAAATTGATCGTGACAGCATTCTGTCCTCCGCCCCGGGTGCGCACACCAAGCTTACCGTCGGCGCCTCTGGTCAGGGGCATAATCGCCTCTGGCCCTGCTTCTCCCATCAGCCCGGTTTCCCCGCCACGCATCGGGAAAAAGGTGGGTCCGTCAACGACCCCGCCGCGCGCTAGCGGCACGATCTTGCCATGCGCGAAGGCGTTACCCCTTGCATTTGCCTGAACCGAGGAAAAGCCGCGCGCGAACAGCCCTTCAAGCCCCGTTGTGAGTGCATTGCCAAGCGCGTCCCCCACCGGATCGAGCGCCCGGTTCAGTGCCTGCTCGCTCAACCGAAGGGCAAGCCCCTTAACAACATCGGATAAATTCCTGCCGCGCAGAATCGCATCACCAAAGGCGCGGCTGAGCGTTTGCCCGGTTTCACGCCCCGCGCGCGAAACCTCCCGCAGATCCTCACGAAATTCGCGGGTCCGCACGCGCAGCTCCGTCAGATTACGTTTGAGCCGGTCTGAATCCAGATCCAGCTGCACGTTCTCCCGCGCAGTCATTGTGTTACCGCGATCTTCCATGTTCATTCTCTCGGTTATTGGGCAAATCCGGCACCAGTATTGGGGGCGGAGCCTTATCGGGGAACCGCGCATTCAGCCGCGCAAGATCGGCGCGGGTCACGGACGCGGCCCTGCCCCGATGCGCTACACCGGAAAGCCCATCCAGTGCGGTTTGAAGCTCAACAGGGGTCATCGTCCAGAAAGCGGCGGGTGTCAGACGCAGCAGGCCAAGCCCTGCCTGCATTACCCGCCGCCAGGGAAAGGGGACAAAGGCGCCCCCTCCCCCGGCAGCGCCCCGGCCTGTTCGTCAGTTGTCGTGACACCAAAAGCTGCCTGCAACAGTTCGATCACGATCCCCAGCCAGCCGGGCACACCCTGACCCGCAGTCAATCTGTCGATTTCAGAATCCGAAAGCGTATGCCCGGCCCCCCGCAGCCCCGCGGCAATAACCGCTCGGGCCTCGCGCGCGCTGATCCGCCCGCTTTCGAAACGCCTGGCAAGCGACAGGATATCCTCTTCCCCGAGCTGCTCCTCCAGATCGGCAAGCGCGCCGAGCGTGAGGCAGAGAATGTAAGGTTGATCGTCGAAATAAGCAGTGATTTCACCGCGATGCCGGTTTGCCATAGTCAAGCCGCCACAAAGCTGAGTTCACCGGCGCTCTCAAGCGACAGGCTGTAGCTTACTTCACCGTCATGGTCGGCGTTGAACTCAAGCCCGGTAATCTGAAACAGACCTTCGATTGTTCCAAAATCGGGCAAAATGATCTGCCATTCGCGGATCGTGCCATTAAAGAAGTAGCTGCGCGCGGTTTCATCGGCTGCGGCATCGAGAAACACGCCCGAACCGCTTATCGCCGCGCTTTTCACTCCGGCACCGGCCAGCATTTCCCGCCAGCCATTGGCAGAATCCGCATTGGTAATATCAACGGGCCGCGCGTTCAGGTTCAGGCTCCGGGCACGCAAACCCGCGACCGTGCTGAACGCTCCCGCTCCCGTGCTGTCCACTTTGAGCAGCAGGTCCCTTCCTTTTTGCGCCGCCATATGCGCCTCCTTGAAAGTAGATTGAAACCGCGCCTA
Source organism: uncultured Alphaproteobacteria bacterium (assembly GCA_947258435.1). Lineage (GTDB taxonomy): Bacteria > Pseudomonadota > Alphaproteobacteria > UBA11222 > UBA11222 > CALAQW01. The sequence continues at coordinate 38,243 of CAMYID010000012.1, read as the reverse complement.
CGCTGGATGGGTAAGCGCGCGAAACCGGACGACCCCATGGCGGGAAATCCCGTCCGGGTCGGGAAATTCATCGGCAAAGACGAATCTGAGATCAACGAGCACATGCCCGGTAAGTGGCGGCAGTGGCAGTGCGAGCGCGGCCTTCACCTCGCCCATCATCTGCTTCATCTGCATCCGACCCTGATAGCGCGACCAGATATGTATGCTGAGCGCATGCTCTTCGCCATCAAGCTCGCCCGCGCCCCACTCATTGGCCGTCGCATCCCCCACAACGATAAAGGGAAAGGGTGCCTGCGGCGGCACATGGTCGTAGACGGCATAACTTGAATTGCTGTCGAGCTGCGCATAGATCGCCTGTTGCAGCTCCCATCCGGCCGCTGTCATGGGCTGTCCCCCCCCTTGATTGATTTTCAGTCGTTGAGATAGCGGGACGCGGATCATCGGAACCGGCCCCCGCAGCTTCATCCGGCGGTTTCAGACTCGCACAGACATTCAAGCCAGCGCTGACGTTCATCCCGATCGCGGACGGCATGAATATTGAGGACCTGCCCGTCGCGAACGAACCGTTGCGCAGTTGTGATATCGGCGCGATAGCGCAGCCGCAGACGGTATTTCTGCGTCGCCGTAACAGCCATCGCCTGAACCTTCTCACCACCGGACAATGGCTCGATTTCGGCCCAAAGCGTCGCAATATCCTGCCAGCTTCGCGCGTTGCCACCGGCCGCATCCGGGGTATCCACCGCCTGTTGCAGCGTGATGCGATGCCGCAAATCACCGATCATGGCTAAAGCCTCACAGCCTTATAGGGTGCAAGCAGCGCAGCGGGGCCCTGCGGCAAAGTCATTGTCCTGTCAGCCGGGGCCGCGAGCTCGCGATTTTCATAGTAATGGGCCGTCAGCATCAGGATCGCCTGGCGGATCGGTGCCGGAACATCGGATCCCGCCACGCCGTAACCGCAGGTAAAATCGATCGCGATGCCGGCGATCTGACGCCCGGGCTGCGGCGGCAGGCAGCCAACGCGCAGGAGAAGCCGGGCCGGATCATCTCCCGCATCCACATCGTAATTCTGCGTATCCCACACAGCCGACTGTCCCTGCGCATCGAACAGGAGAATCTGATCGAGCGACTGCATTGGCGGCCTGGGAAGTGTAAGGATACAATTGCGGCCACCGGGCCACCGATCAAGTGACCAGCGCCAGCTTTGCGTCATCAGCGCACGCCCGGTCCAGCTTTCCACCTGCCGGCGCGCCGCTGCCGTCAACCTGTCCAGCAATGCACTTTCCCCGCTTGTTTCAAGGCGCAAATGCGCCATGACCTCGGCTTCGGTGACCGGCTCGACAACCGGTGGCGACAGCAGCTTCAGGCTGTAGTCAATTGGCATGTGAATGAACCCCGCAGGCTTTCGGATTGAACCAAAGGCAATTGAAAGAGGGCAGGCCGCACAAGAAACCAACTTGGTTCCCGCGCAGCCTGCCGGGAACTCAGCTAGTGGCGAATTTCATAAGCTTGATCGCCTCGAAATTCTGAATGCCACCGCCAACCCGCTTGGTGGTGTAGAACAGCACATATGGTTTTGCAGTATACGGATCACGCAACACCCGCACACCAAGCCTGTCGACAATGAGGTAGCCATGCCGAAAGTCGGCGAACGCAATACTCAGGCTGTCGGCGGCAATATCGGGCATATCCTCGGATTCACTCACAGGATAACCGAGCAATGATGCGGGCTGCCCGGCTTGCACTCCCGGCTGCCAGAGATAATTGCCATCCGCATCCTTGAACTTGCGTATTTCGGCCTGAACATTCCGATTGAGCACCCAATGCGCGTTGGCGCGGTAGGCCTGCCGCAAGCTGTAAATCAGATCGATCAGCGTGTCACCGGGATCGGATGCCGCAAACGCGCCTGCCGCGCCTGACGCGACATAGCCGACATTGCCCCAGCTCCAGCTGGCATTAGCCACCGTCGTATAGTCGAGAAAACCTTTGGGTTTGTTCACCCCGTCGCCGGTTACAAAAGCTGTGCTCTCCTGTTCGGCAAAGGCGGCCTGCACTTCTTCGGCAAGCCAGGCTTCTGTATCGACTGCCGCATCATCAAGCAAAGTCTGCGTGGCGGACGGCATGGCATAAAGCTCCATTGCCGGAAAATCGAGCTCGGCCAGCGTCGGCGTATCGGTCTGCGTCCGCGCGCCTGTTTCCCCAACCCAGCCCGTGGCGGTACCGCTTGTCGCAAAGGGCTTCTTGTAGCTGTTGCCGCTGATCTTGCGCACCGTGGCGAGCGCACGAACAGGCGAAGCCTTGCGCAATAGCCCGTCAATCGCGGTTTCGGTTTCCTCGGGCACCAGATAACCGCCATCCGGATTGGAACCGGCGGACAGGGCCTTGGCCTCGAGCGCGCGCAATCCCTGATCGGTGCCGGCACGCATATAACCTTCAAAACCGGCCTTATGTTCACAGGCGACCGGCGAGAGATGGCCGGCCCTGTCTTCCTGTCCGGCCAGCGCCGGGCGACCGCGCGCAAGCGTCAACTCATCGAGGGCCCTTTTTTGCGTATCAAGGGCATGGTTGATGCGCCTGACCTTTTCCTCAGTCAGCACATCGCTGCCGGTGCGGCTTTCAAGCTCTGCCAGCCGGAGGTCATTTGCCGTTTTGAACTCCTCAAAGCTTTCCATGAATTCAGAGAATGCCGCCTGCACCTCGCCAATTGCCGGCCGGCTCAGACTTTTGTTTTCAGGCGCACTTGTCGCGCCATCAATGTCATTCGTCACCTGATCATCCTTTCAGTTGTAATAGCTGTTTTGCGCGCTGGATCCTTTGCACAAACTGCGCAAGTTCAGGCCCAGCATCCCGCTGTTCCGCGATCCCCGCATAACCCCGGGCAGCGACGCGTTTCGCTTCCGCCCGGGTCAGCCCCCCTGCCTCCCGCAGAAAGGCTTCGAATTCACGCAACGTCCCGATCTGTTTGACCGCCGCAATCCGCGCGCTTTCATTCATGGGAAATGTCACGATTGAGATTTCCCACAAATCCACTTCGATCAGCATGCGCGCAGCTTTTCCTGTCTGCTGGCTTGCGCGGATCGTTCTAAAGCCGATCGACAGTCCATCGACCGCACCGGCGCGCATCAGGGAAAGCAATTCCCGGGCACGCGCGATATCGGGCAGCAGCCGCCCCTGAACGCGCAGCCCGTGCGCATCCTCGGCAATCCTGTCCCACACCCCGATCGGTTCAGACGGATCGTGCTGCCACAACATACGGATTTGACCGGCAGACCGTTTTCTGAGCGAATTACGGAATGCTCCGGGCGCGACGATATCGCCGCCCTGATCGGTAATGCCGAAAACACTGGCATAACCCTCAAACGAGCCATCCTGTGCAATACGGTCCACCGCAAGACGGGTGAATTTCACCTCGGGGGCGACTGTGACAGGATGAGCAGGCCGCCCCGATTGCGCTGAATAAATGTCGCTTGGCATTTTGGCTCCATGAAACCTGGGCCCCTGAGAGGGCGGAAAAGAAAAGGCGGCACTCCTTTCGGAACACCGCCTTTCAAGTTTGCGATCCCGGCCTGCGCTACACCCGCAAGCCGGGCAGGGAAGACACCCTTTTCAGTTCACCATGATGTCAAAGGCCAAGCACCGCCTTGGCAATGACGCCACGCTGAATTTCATTCGAACCGCCATAAATCGTTGCCGCCCGACCAAAGGCATATTGCCCGGTTGCGGCCATGGCCCAATCAGGGCCGATCGGCGGCTCATTCCAGCTACCCTCAAATGCCTGCGGCACATAGGGCGCCGCATAAATACCCGCAAGCTCAACCGCAAGTTCCTGCAGCGCCTGCTGCACTTCGGTTCCTACAATCTTCAGCATCGAGGTTTCAGCACCCATCGCGCGCCCCGCTTCCTGATCGGACAGGCTGCGCAGATTGGTATATTCGAGTGCGGTCAACTTGATATCGATTTCCGCAAGCTTTCGCGCGAAATCAGGGTCCTCGATGAGGGCTGTATCGGCGCCCGGCACAGGCTGTTTTGCAATCTGACGAATACGCTGCAAATTCTGGCGCGAGGCGGCGACCCCTGCAATGCTTGTCCGCTCATGCATCAACAGGAATTTTGCGTAAGTCCAGCCCTTGTTTTCCTCACCGATCCGGTTTTCGACCGGCACCCGCACATCGGAGAAAAAAGTCTCATTCAGATGGTGCAAGCCGTCGATTGACACAATGGGCTTTACCTCAACGCCAGGCGTTTTCATATCGATCAGCAGAAAGGAAATCCCTTGCTGCGGTTTCACATCCGGGTCTGTCCGTACAAGGCAGAAAATCCAGTCCGCCTGATGCGCGTAGCTCGTCCAGATTTTCTGGCCATTGACGATATAATGATCGCCATCGCGAACCGCCGTCGTTTTAAGATTGGCAAGATCGGACCCCGCGCCAGGTTCGGAATAACCCTGGCACCACCAGGTATCGCCCGAGCGGATACCAGGCAGATGCTGCTGCTTCTGCGCTTCGCTGCCAAAGCTGTAGATGACAGGCCCCACCATCGACAAGCCGAAGGGCAAGAGCCGCGGTGCACCGCAAGTGCTCAGTTCCTCATCAAAAATGAACTTTTGCGTGGCGCTCCACCCGGTGCCGCCATATTCGACCGGCCAGCTTGGCGAAACCCAGCCTTTGTCATGCAGAATCCTGTGCCAACGGCGGATATTTTCCTTGTTAGAGGAAAAGCCCACCGGATTATGCTCGATAATTTCTTCGGGCAGGTTTTCGCGGATAAATTCCCGCACTTCCATTTGAAACGCCTTAATCTCAGGCGTCAGCGATAAGTCCATTAGCTATGCTCCGCAACAAAAGGCCGCAAAGGCGGCGAATTTGCGCGCAATCTAGCATGCGACCGGGCATCCCTGAACCCCCTTGAAAACCGTCAGGAACGGCTGTCGATTTTATCGATTTTCCCCTCTATCCGGTCAAGCAGCCCCAGCGCATGGCGCAACTGCTCCTCAAGCCGCACCGTCCGCTCGACAAGTACGGCCTGGTCGTCGGTTGCCGCTTCCAGACGGTCGATCCGCTGTCCAACCGCGCCCGCCCACACAAGCGCCGCACCGATCTGCAGGGCCAACATCACAAACATCATCGCCGGCACCCGCCGGTCGATCCGCCAGACATTATGGTTCTTGTCTTCAGATATACTCATCGGCATCAACCATTTGTCGCGGCGATCGCGTCACCGCCTTCGACGGGCGCATAACCAAGCGCCGCGCGTTTTTCATTTACCGACAGGAAGTCAGCGCTCTGCACCCGTTTCCAGAGCAATTCGCGATCATAGGACAATGCCTCCACCTGATCGGCATCGTACCAGAGCCGCAGATTGCCGCCGAAACGCGGACCCAGCCATACGCTGAGCGCACGCGCCGCTTTCCCCACAAGCGGCAGCACCGTCTGCCGGTAGAAAGCGCGGTTCGCCTCCTGATAATTCGCATAGGTATTGTCACCGGTAATGCCAAGCAGCATCGGTGGCACGCCAAAAGCCGCCGCAATCTCCCGCGCGGCAATGTTCTTTGACTGAATGAAATCCATATCTTTCGGATTGAAGGACATTTCCTTCCAGTCAAGTCCACCCTCAAGCAAGAGCGGCCGGCCTGCATTGGCCGCACCCTGATAATTGTCGCCAAGCTCGGATTTCAGGCGCGCAAACTGTTCCTCACTGAGATTACTCTGTCCTTCCGTCCCATGATAGACAAGCGCGCCCGATGGTCGTGCCCCGTTATCCAGCAGCGCCTTGTTCCAGCTGCCAGCCGCATTATGGATATCGATCCCCCCAGCCGCTGCCTCGATCGGCGAAAAACCATAATAATCGTTGAGCGGATGAAACAGTCTCAGATGCAGAATCGGTTCACGCCCGGCGGCACGGTCCATATCGAAGCGCACTTTCCCGCCGCCCGCCCTATACTCATAGGCGACAGGCCAGCCACGCGGTCCAGGGATCAAAGACATGCGGTCGGGCCGCAAGGCATAGAGCTCGCGCGGCTGGGCCGCAATATCCACCGCTTCCAGGTAAGCGTTACCCGAGATCATCAGAAAACCGTACCAGGCTTCCATTAATTCAGGCCCGCACTGCAAGGGGTTGGGATTTGCAAGCAGGCTGAGCATCGGATGATCATCACGCTCCCGCTCACGTCCGCCTTCGCGCTCGTAGAGCAGCCATGGCAGCGCCGCCGCGCTTTCGGCAATCAGTCGCACGCAGCGATAGGCCACCGCATTGCGCGCAAACCCCTCGCGCGCAAGTTCCGCATAGTTTCGCGGCGTCCAGACAGGCACACCCTGCCGGTGCAGCGCGATCATGGGACCGGTCGCACTGTCCTTGCGTGCCGGCGCGCCGCGTTTTGGCCGACGGCGCAATAATGAGCTATTGGTTTTCACCCAGTTCCCTCCCGGTTTATGGATCAGAGCCGCCGCAGACGCGGCTTTCCCGCCTCGCCCTGCAGCATCAGCTCGGTCAGTGCCCAGACCAGCGCGTCGACCCGGTCCGGACTCCAGCCAGCGCGGCGACGGTCGAAACCGGCCGTGAATTCGGTCATCTCGGTTTCCAGTTCAGGCAATGTGCCGACATGATGCACCCGCCCCTGCTCGTAAAGCGCCGATACAGGCTCGGCACGCGCACCCTTGCCCCGGCTTGCCCGCACCTGCCGGATGGCAATCCGGTCATCGACCTGCCGGATCACGGCTTCCGCCATGTCACCCCCCTGATTAACCTCGACAAGCAAACGCGCGGCATCATGCCGGTAAAAGGCGGCGACCGCCTGCGCCGCCCATCCGCGCGGCGAAACGCCCTGCACCGTGTGATCGGCCAGTACATAGCCCGCATCATCCTCACCGATCCCGGCGACGATGATACCGCAGGCATCGCTTTGTCTGTGTGCGCTGGCGGGCGGATCAACCGCCACGACCACCTGCCGCAATCGCGGCGGCCGTACAATACGCGCCATATCGATATCCTCATGCCGCCACAGCGCCTCGGGATTATCGCTCAGAATTTCGGCCATCAGCTCCTGCCGGCCCAGGCGCGTGCCTTCATATTGCGCAATGATCCGGCGAAAAAACTGCGGCGCGAGATGGGGCCGGTTGGCATAGGTCGATACCCGTGTCACCACATTGTTCGGATCCGCCATCAGCTCGCGAAGCAGCCGCACAGGGCGCGGCGTTGTCGTGACAACCTGCCGGGGATCGGCCCCAAGCCGCAATCCGAACTGCAGCATGTCCCAGCTTTCCCGGCCATAGCGCCATTTGGCAAGCTCATCGGCCCAGGCGCCGTCAAATTGCGGCCCACGCAGGGAATCGGGATCGTCCGCAGAAAAGATCTGCGCTACCGCACCATTACCCCAGCTTAAACGCCTCTTTGACGGTTCGAATTTCGGGCGGGCCCAATCAGGGGAAATCGCCAGAATACCGCTCTCGCCTTCCACCATCACATCGCGCACCGCGGCCAGCGTTTCACCGATAAGGGCCAGCCGGCCACGTTGCCCGCCCGACAGGGGTGTCCGCCCTTCGACCGAGGCACGCACCCATTCCGCACCGGCGCGTGTTTTGCCGGCACCGCGCCCGCCCAGCATGATCCAGCTTGTCCATTCGCCAGATGGCGGCAACTGATCGGGCCGGGCCCAGAAACGCCACAACCAGGGCAAGGCGGTAACCGTATCAACCGGCAGTTGGCGCAGAATCCACTGCCGCTCCGCCGGCGTCTGCGAGGCGAGCCAGACGGCGTTGAAGATCGTCCCAGATGTCATGCACGCGGCTCTCCGCTTCGGTGTTTTCAGATCTGGAACCGGTTACAGCGTCGGCCAGCCCATCCGCGCGTTCGAGGGCGGTAAGCTTTTCGAGCGCCCGGGTAAGGTTCGTTACCAGATCAGAAAGGCCCTTTCTGTCGGCCGCCGACATCGCGCCCATATCACTTTCGGCCAGCACCGCGTCGAGCTGATCTGTCATCCGGCTCACGATGGCGATCATCCGCACCGAGGCGCGGGCCGCCCCGTCCGCTGGCGCCCTTGGGGCCTGCACCATCGGATCCCTGTTTTGCGACACGGTCTGCACACCGCTCTGCCATCCCTGCCTGCGTCGCTGCCGATATAAGGTGCTGCGCGAAATGCCATGCCGTCGCGCAATCGCGGCAATTGACTGCCCGCCCGCCTCATAGTCAGCGCGCACCTGTCGCCAGTCGATCCGCCTGCAAGCCAAGGCCGCCTCGCTGAAATTTCATAAATTGGGGTAATCGATAAGGTCAGGCGACAGCGGTGCGCGACACAACGGAAGCGCAGAAGTCGTCCGCTGCCCCGTCAGTCATTGATGCGACACCCGCCGGCTGACCTATTTATCGAGTATGACAAGACTTATATCAGGGAGCGTGACACAAGTCAAGGATTTTATTCCTATTATTTTCCCCGTTCCGCGGGACCGCCCTGAATCCGGCCCTGCACGGGACCGGTCGCAACCATACCGTAGTGCCGCACCAGATGATCGAGCGCGATACCAAGCACAACCTTGCCTGAGCGCGCCGGCCAGTCGAGCTTGCGCTCAGCCTCGGCCAGGCCACTCAGGTTACAGCACACCTCCACAAGGATCTCGCAAAGCCCCGGCCCCACCATATCCAATGCCCGGTAAAACCGTTGTTTGGCATCAACCGCCCGTGCGCCTGTTTCCGGCTCGCCGGCAAATCCCGACGCGGTGGCCCGCGCAACCGGCGACCAGGAACCGGTGACGCGCGGCTCAAGTTGCGCAAAAGTAAAATCCCGCCGCAACCGCTCCCCGGCATTGAATTGATCTTTGCTTATAAACGCCTTACCGTCTTTTCCACGGCGCCGGGACAGCCACTCCAACGGCGATTCCGCCTGATTTCTGCGGCGCTGCATATCCGTACCCATCCGTTCCGCGGTAACCGGCATATGCTGATCGCGAAACGGATCGCCCCCCTTGCCGGAAGCCTGATACCGGCGCAGATACGCCCGCCCGATCTGTGAAATTCTGAAACAGGTCTCACCGTCGCAAGCGCCGTCCCACACAACCCTCTGCACCAGTTCCCGCGCCACCAGCGTTGCCAGCAACTGTGCATCGATGTCAGCCGCCGACCGCAACTGCCCCTCACCGGCGGGCTGCAACAGCACCGCACCCTCATATTTTCTGCAGATAAGCGCATTATCCCCTGCCAGCTTGCCCAGCAGGCCAGATATGACGCGATCCCGATCAGTCATGCAAACCCCCAAAAAAATAGGTTTTTATTCTTATTAAAGGATATGCAGTTCGGCGATGATGTCAATAGTATTGACAGCGGCAGAATAGTCATCGCGACCACCACAATGAAAAATGCAAGGCCCGCGCGATATGTAGCGGCAGATATCGGGCAACCCTGGCAAGTCTGCAAATATGCTGTCTGATTCAATGGCAGGCGAATAAGGCAATCAGCGGCGTTTTAGAGATGCGCCCGGGCACTCTACTTGGGAAATTTGTAACTTGATGAGGTGTCCGCTTTTTCCTGCAATTTATATCTTGTATTTATTTGCAAGGAGTATTAGAAATCAAAAGTAATAAAGTGAAATTTGAGTTTTGGTGTGATTTTTCAAGAATGAAACATCAAATTGGTAATGGATAACATAAATTGGCGATGGATAATATCGGCGCCACCTCAAACTTCGCAGAACACTTAGTTAACATGAAATAATTAAAGCAATCGCTGCAATTTAGAATGGTGAATTCAAATTATCTGAATTTGCTGCAGCAGATTGTCCCGGTCACGGGCTTACTTGAAGAAAGAACAGGACTATGGATGATAAGAATAAATTAATTGATATGACCGCCGAAATTGTTTCTGCATATGTGGGTAACAATGAAGTTGCCGCAGGGGATCTTCCTTCACTTGTTCAGAATGTTTACAACTCTTTGAATAATGTTTCTCAGGGATTGGCCGCGGATGAAGAAGAACCTGCCAAGCCTGCTATCTCGGTACGCCGTTCGGTCACGCCTGACTATATAATTTGTCTGGAAGACGGCAAGAAATTCAAATCGCTAAAACGGCATTTACGCGCCCATTACGATATGACACCGGAAGAATATCGCACGAAATGGGGCCTGCCGAAGGATTATCCCATGGTCGCCCCGAACTATGCCAAGGCGCGTTCAGCGCTCGCCAAACAGATGGGGCTGGGTCAAAAAGGCCGCGGAAAGTCCTAGTCCAGTCGGTATCCCGTCGGTGTCCACTCTGTCGCTCACTCGGCATATGTCGGGACACGCCTCGTAACGACGCAAACTGACAGCACGCAATTGCAGCAGGCGAAAATGGCACATGCGCTTAAGGCGTATTTGCCATTTTCGCCTGTTTTTTATTGGAATACCCCCGCCCTTCCATGACATTCGCACTTTGATGCGGCAAATAAAGCCGGTCCCGGCAGCGGAGGCGAAACGCTACCAGGACCGGCAAGTATCGGCAGGATGGGGTGTACTGCCGATCTGCTCTTCCATCCGGGAACCCGGCTGGAAGATGGGGGGATGTTAAATTCGGCAACGAGGTTAGCCGCACCGAACTACCCCTGAAAAGTGCACCCGAATGCATTGCACTCACAACGGGAAACATGATTAATATTTACACACTTATACATTTGTAATATTCATATACACTCTTTTTACGTGCATTTGTCCGGAGAGATATATGAATTTGCAGTCAGAAGATCATCGCCCCTGCAGCGACAACGAATATTCCCGGCTGAAGCAGGCGACACGGCATCTTGTGAAAGCGTGCGGGGGGCTGGAGGCGGCGGCGGCGATTACCCGTGTCGGTCACAGTGAACTGTCGCGCTATTACGATCCGCGCGAAAAGCTGCATATTCCCGCTGATATCGTCGCCGATCTTGAGCGGGATTGCGGGCGACCGATCCTGACCCAGACCCTGGCTAATCTGATCGGCTTCGAACTTGTGCAAATGCCAACGATTGCGGGCGGCCAGGACGATTGCCATCACTGGTCCGCACTCCTGGCCCTGCTGGGTGAGGAAACCGCTGCCCTACTGCAAAATCTTGCAAAAGGGCTGGCTGACCAGGGCACATTGTCCGATGACGCGATCACCGGAAACCGCCTGATTGAACATCTCGATAACCTGCTGGAAACCGCAATAAAGCTCAGGCATACGATGGTGCTGAAACAGGAAAGGGCAAGCCGGCTGCGCGCTGTGCGCCAGCCCACCAACCAGCGGCCCCCGCCCCCGGCCCCCGAGAAGTTTGCCCGTAAGAGCTGATCGTGCGGGCTTCTCTATCTTTTCCAGCGATCTTCATCGGGTTCGTCTGCCGGCATTCCAATACCCAGAAAGTCGCAGACGACAGTTTTGAATTCAGGGTCAGCCATGATTGTGTGATGGGTCGCACCATCGATCGTCACCGCCTTCGCGCCGGGGATAAGCGCCGCAAGCGGTTCGGGCTTGCCGCTCAGCTCATCCTCGGAACCTGTGACAACCATGACGGGAATGCGGATTTTTTCCAGCGCACCCCTGTCGACAGGCGGCCGCGCACATTGAATGCAGGCCGCCAGCGCCGCCATATCGCTGCCGGTTGATTCGGCAAAGGCACGGAAAGACAAAGCGGTTTCGTCTTTGACCGTGCCTGTATCTTCAGTCGTCAGTGCCTCTGCCATCGCTTTTCTGCGATCGCGCTCTTCCAGCATGGTTTCCCCCACACCACAAAGCACGGCAGATTTAAACCGGTCGGGATAATCGCGCAGTAATGCCAGTGAAATCATCGCCCCCATGGAATGGGCAACGATATCCGCCTGCTTCGCTTCCAGATAATCGAGAAAATTGATGATATCGCGTGCCATCTTGTCGATCGCATATGCTTCCGGGTCGCGCGGCTTGTCGCTTTCACCATGCCCGCGATTATCCATCGCCGCATAGTCAAGCCCGGCCGCATCAAGCAGATCAAACCACCCGCTTGACCGCCAGGCCTGATTTCGATTGGCCGCAAAGCCATGGATCATCAGGACAGGGTCGCCCCATCCTGCAGCATTGAATGCGATCGTGAGGCCATCGGACTCAAAACTTGCCATTTCCCCCTCCCTTCATCGCCTGCGGATGCGGCAATTTCCTATTTGTCGCCAAACTGACTATGGCTCAGTGCAGGCGTGATGGTGCCCATTATAAGCCTGAAACCTGGCTGTTGGGCAATGAAACGGCGCTTTAATCTTTGGGAGAACCGCCGAGCGGCATGCCCTTCCCCTGTGCCGGCAGGGCCATAAGATAGCGTTCCTGCACCGCTGTCTCAATCGCGCCGGGACGCGCAGACCGTACAAGCTGCATCGCCGTCCAGGGTGCTTCACCTGCCTCTATCAGCAAACGCGCCGCAACTGTGCCCGCGCGCCCGCGCCCGCCGCGGCAATGAATGACCAGATTGCCGCCCTGCTTCAGAATTGCGTGTAGCTCGGACCGTTGCGCCTGCCAGCGCCGCTCCCAATGATGGTCGGGCGCTTGCTGATCGACGATCGGCAGATAGACCGACTGCATGCGGCGCGCCTCAACGGCAGCGCGCAGACTGGCAAGCGGCACCGCCGCCCAGTCAAGCTCCCCCATCTCCATCAATGTCAGCACAGCCTGTGCACCAAAATTGGCGATGGTCGTTATATCCGCGTCAAGGTCGCGGCTGTGCTGGCCCGTAATGCCGGGGGGCAAACGCCGCCCCGGACAGGCGCAAATACCGATCTGGCCCGCGATGGCCGAATGCGTGATTGCAGCGATATTGAGCCGCGCCATCGCTCCGCACTCACCCGCCTCTATGGCGGCAGCGCGCCCGGACTGCGCACGCCTGACCCTCAGCAGACAAGATCAATCTCAGGCTGCGCACTCTTCCGGTTGCGCGGCCTGCGGCTGGAGGTCGGGTTGATAGACATACAAGGTCCCGCAATAGGGACATCTGATCTGCAAATCCTGCCCCATATCGAGATAAACATGCGGGTGATCATGTGGCGGTGACGCACCGATGCATTCGAACTCCCGCGCGCCAATGGCAATTTGCGCGACGCCGACATCATTCTTAAATCGTGGCGATTTCTGCACCAAAACTCTCCTGCCTGTTCGCATCCCTGCATAATAAACCGATTTTATACAGTCATAACGACAATCGTCATTAACACAATATTTTATTCCTTATAGCAAATTACCGCTAGTACGGGTCTCCAATACGCGGCGGCGCGTTGGCGAGAGCATCTGCATATGGAGGAATGAATGGATCGGGATCTGCAGTCCCTGATCGATCTGGCGCGTGAGGGCACGGCGCATTCGCGCAGTGTTCTTGCGGATAATATGCTCGACTTTTTCATTTCCCCTGACGGCCGGCTGAACGATCAGGAACGCGCCATGATGGACGATATCCTGACCAGTCTGGTACACCAGATGGAGCTGTCGCTACGTCGCGAGCTTGCCCGGAAGCTCGCAGATTCGGCTGTGGCTGCGCCGTCGCTCATCGCGTTTCTGGCGCAGGATGAGGCCAGCGTCGCGCGGCCTGTCCTGCTGAAGTCAAAGCTGCTCTGCGATGCGCAGCTTGTCGAAATCATCAAGCACCGCACCAAGGAGCATCAGCTCAGCATCGCGATGCGACGCGACATATCCGAACTGGTCAGCAGCTCGCTTGTCTCAACCGGCGATGAAGATGTTATCGAATCGCTGCTGAAAAATGAAAGCGCGGCGATTTCCCAGGATGCCATGGCCTATCTGGTCGCCGAAAGCCGGCAGTACAGCCAGTTTCAGGGGCCGCTACTGGCCCGTGAGGATCTGCCCGCCAGCCTTGCCCACCGCATGTTCTGGTGGGTTTCAGCAGCCCTGCGCAACAAGATCCTGACCGATTTCGAGCTGAGTGAGTATGACATCGATCCGGCAATTGAAAGATCGACCGGCAAGCTGATCGACGATGCGGATCAGTCGGATCAACTGTCCATCGATAGCGCAGCCATTCAGCTTGTTGAAAAACTGTATGCGGATCAGGCGCTCACACCGGAGGCCGTGATCAACATGCTCAGAAAGGGCCATATCGCTGCCTATATAGCGGCCATGGCTTTACTGGCGGATTTAAGCACGCAAATCATAAGGCGCATCATTTTTGACACATCGATCGAGCCGCTTGCCATCCTGTGCAAGGCCGTCAAATTCCCGGAAGCGCATTTTTCAACCATGGCCCTGTTACTGTTGCATCAGAACAGCGACCAAAGACAGTCCACAACGAAACTTTATGAAGTACTTGAAATATTTCGCAATATATCGTCTGATAAAGCGCATATCGTGTTGCGATATTGGCACTCAGAGTCTTATTTGGACAATGCTGTCAAAGAGCTTGCCGGTTAGGGACAGGTTTCGGGGGTAAGCAATGCGGCGATTTCTTGAGCCTGAACTTAAAGTTTCTTCGCAATCACAAGCGGCGAATGCGATGACAGAGCCAACCGCAAACGGCATAACGATGTGGCGAGAATTGCTGTCGCAAGCGGCCGAATGCGTGACCTTCTCCCCTGATCTGGCATTTTACGTCGCCAATCCCGACGGGCAGATAGTTCTGGCAAGCCCGGCTTATTACAGTGTCCAGAAATCGACCGGCGGGCAGGGTAATTTTATTGCGGCCCATATTACCGAATTCATCGCGGCGCACCGGGACAGTTTCGAACAGAATGAGCGCCTCGACACAAAAAGCCGGCAGGGTTTTGCCAAATCCTGCCACTATCCGGTTTTTGGCGATACGCAATCGGTTATCGGTATTTTTGGCTATTATGTCGACACGACCGACCAGTTGGAAGCATTACAAAAAGTCACCGGCGAGCTTGAACGCAAGAATGATCAGGTCCGCGCCAGCTCAGATTTCTTCTGGGAAATTGACAGAGATGGCAAGATTTTCGACCTGTCTGACCGGATCACGGACGTCGCCGGGCGTCCGGCTGTTTTATATTTTGGCCGCGCATTGAGCGAACTGGGCGATTTTGTCGATCGGGCGGGCAACAAAACAGAGCTGCCCGCCGCAATTGACGGGCGCCAGCCCTTCCGTGAAACAATTTTCCGCATTGCCGATGAAAGACAGCAGGAGCGGTTTTTTCATCTCAGCGGCGTGCCTTTTTTTGATGCGGATACTGGCACCTTTGCAGGCTTCAGGGGCGTGGGCAGCGATGTAACTGAACGCTTTCGAATGGAAGATGGCGCTGCACGGGCCAGATCGCAGCTTGAGCAGGCCCGTGAGGATCTGACAAACCGGAATACACAGCTTGAGATGGAACGCGGCCGCGCGGAGAAAGCGCTACGCGCCAAATCTGAATTCCTGGCAACCATGAGTCATGAGCTGCGCACCCCGCTCAACGCAATTCTGGGTTTTTCCGAAGCGATGACCATGTCGCTGTTCGGCGAGCTCAATGCGCAATATACCGCCTATGCGAGTGACATACTGAAATCGGGGCGGCATTTGCTCTCGCTGATCGATTCAATGCTCGATGCCGCCAGTATTGAGGCTAATGAATTAGCCCTGTCGCCGCAGCCGATCGAACTTGCCGGCCTGATCCGAAAAGCAGTCAGCATCGTTCAGATGCGCGCAAACGCAAAGAATCTGGACCTCAGCGCAGCGGGAATTGACGATGGCTGGATCGTCAATGCGGACCCGGTTCCCGCAACGCAGATTTTTGTCAATCTGCTGAGCAATGCCGTGAAATTCACCGAAGCCGGCGGCAGGATTGGCGTCGATATCGAAGCGCTGCTTGATCGCCCCAGCCCCTGTGCAGCCATAGCTTTCTGGGATACCGGTATCGGCGTACCGGAAAAAATGCAGGAAGCGATATTCGATAAATTCGTGCGCGGCACCAATGCCAGCGCCTATGACGATGTCGGCGAGGGAACGGGAATCGGACTGCATATTTCCCGTCGTCTGGCCCTGTTGATGGATGGCGATCTCAAGCTGGAAAGCAAGCTGGGCAAAGGAAGTCGTTTTACGGTGCTGCTACCGCTTGTCCGTTTTCCCGAGACAGGCTAAGCGCGCAACGACAACAGTATCGGCTGGCTGCCGGCTATTGTGTCCCACCCGCATCCACCGCCGGCCGCAATCGGCACTATGCCCGCAGCGCGCGGCGCAATTCTTCCAATCGTAATGGCTTGCTCAGCCGTTCGACATGCGTGAGCCCGCCAAGCTCACCCAAGGTTTTGGCAATTTTGGAATATTGCGGATTATAGCCGGTCACAATCAAAAGCTTTCCGGCAAACTTTTGCGTACTCAGCCATCTTGTGATTTCAGTCCCGTCAAACTCGGGCATGACCATATCCAACACAATGGTATCGGGCACAAACTCCGCATACACATCCTTGAACTCGGTCGGATTGCACAGCACCCGCACTTCATAGGACAGGTCTTGTGCCACCTCCTCGACAAAAGCGCCAAACCTTGGCTCATCATCCATGACAAGCAGCCTGCCTGCTGACATAACACCACACTCCCGTCATAACCTGCCAGATCGCTTTCACACACAATCCGCCTTGCCCGGCTCATTTGCCGAAAACCAGCTCGCTGCCCCGGTGACGATCCGTTATTCTTTTCTATCGAAGCGGCTATATAGTTGCATAGGCGGAGTTTTTTGTCGAACGGCAACGCACCGCATGACCTGACCGGATAAACAGCGAATCAAGAAAATGAAACAATCCGCTCCAGACCCCGATCTTTTTGACGACGCAGCCCAGGATCGCGAAAACCTTGCAATCAATCAGATGATTCTGGATGCCATGAACGCGGCCACCCCCTGGCATGAGATGGCACCACAGGCGCTGCGCGATTTACTGGCGAGCGGCGGCAGCCCGCTTGGCACACCGGTTTATTCCGATCATGCGGTCAATCGCGTCATACCCGGACCCGATGGCAATATCCCCATCCGTGTGTTTCAACCGGCTGCACCCGATGGTGTGTATCTGCATATCCATGGCGGGGGTTGGGTGATCGGTCGCGCCGACGGGCAGGACCCCACGCTCGAGAGCATCGCGAACACCACCAATATGGCGGTTGTCAGCGTCGATTACCGGCTTGCGCCAGAACACCCCTATCCGGCGGCACCTGATGATTGCGAGGCGGCGGCCATCTGGCTTGTCGAAAATGCCAAGGCGGAATTCGGCACTGACCGGCTGACGATTGGTGGCGAGTCCGCCGGCGGGCATCTTGCCGCGCTTACCCTGTTGCGGATGCGCGACAAGCACAGTTACCGCAACTTTGCGGCGGCCAATCTGGTATTTGGCGTCTATGATCTTAACCTGACCCCCAGCGCTGCGAACTGGGGCGATGCACCGCTGATCATCAATACCCCTGTCATGCGGTGGTTTATCGATCATTTCGGCGTAGCGGGCAGGGAATGCGATCCGGATATATCGCCGCTTTTTGCAGACCTTGCCGGCCTGCCGCCTGCACTATTTACCATCGGCACGCAGGACCCGTTGCGCGATGATTCCCTGTTCATGTATATGCGCTGGATCGCGGCGGGCAATCAGGCGGAACTTGCCGTCTATCCCGGCTGCGCGCATGGCTTCACCGCCTTTCCGACCGCAGTTGGCGCCACGGCGCGGCAACGATGCGAAACCTTCCTCGCCGACCATGTCGGCGATTAGACCCTATCGGCTATCGGAATCAGGAAAGGGCCGGACGATTGATCCGGCCCTTCATATCTCCCGCACCGAAAAATCCGGTGCCCGCAAAGCTTACTGGAATTTGCCCCCTTCGGCGGCAAGTTTGGCAAGAAGCCCCGCCGGCTTCCAGAATTCGGGATCGTCCTTTGCGAATTCTTCCATCCGCGCGACCACCTTGTCGAGCCCCATGCTATTGGCCCAATACATCGGTCCGCCGCGATAGACAGGCCAGCCATAGCCATAGACCCAGACCACATCGATGTCGCTTGCGCGGATGGCAATGCCTTCCTCAAGGATCTTGGCCCCCTCATTGATCATCGGGAAAAGACAACGCTCGAGAATTTCCTGATCGCTGACCTCACGCTGGGGATAGCCCTTCTCGGCCGCAAACCCCTTGATGATCTCAAGCGCTTCTGCACTTTCGACAGGCGTGCGGTCGCCTTCCTTGTAATCATAGTAACCGGCATTGGTTTTCTGCCCGCGCCGACCCGCTTCACACAGACGGTCCCGAATACTCGCCCCGTTTGAAGTCTTGGGATTCCAACCGACATCGACGCCGGCCAGATCGCTCATCGCGAAGGGCCCCATCGGCAGGCCGAACTCGAACAGCACATCATCAACACGCTTTGGCGTTGCACCTTCAAGGATCAGCTTGTCAGCCTGAACGCGCCGCCCGAACAGCATACGGTTGCCGATGAAGCCGTGGCACACCCCGGCCAGCACGGGAATTTTCTCGATCTTCTTGCCAAGCGCCATGCAGGTGGCGATGACTTCCTTCGATGTTTTGTCGCCACGCACAACCTCGACCAGTTTCATGACATTGGCCGGGCTGAAGAAATGTGTGCCGATGACAGCTTCGGGTCGCTTTGTCACAGCGGCAATTTCATTGATATCCAGCGCGGATGTATTGGTTGCAAGAATGGCGCCCTGTTTGCAGATTGCATCGAGTTTGGTGAAGATCTCCTTCTTCAGGTCCATATTCTCGAACACCGCTTCGATCACCATATCGACATCGCCCAGATCGGCCATATCGAGGCTTGGGGTAATCAGCCCCATGCGGCGCTCCACCTCTTCCTGGGTGAGCTTGCCCTTCCTGGCGCTGTTCTCATAATTGCGCCGCACGACCGCAAGTCCGCGATCAAGCGCTTCCTGGCCCGTTTCAACGATCGTCACCGGAATACCGACATTCACAAAATTCATTGTGATGCCGCCGCCCATGGTGCCCGCACCGATCACGCCTACCTTCTGCACAGCAATTTGCGATGTTTCCTTGGGCACATCGGGAATTTTCGCTGCCTGCCGTTCGGCAAAGAACATATAACGCTGGGCCGCCGATTGCGGACCTTTCAGCAATTCACGAAACAGCTCGCCCTCGCGCTTAAGCCCTTCTTCAAAGGGCAGTTCAACCGCTGCCTCGATACACTGGATATTATATTCGGGCGCCAGAAATCCGCGATTCTTGCGCGCATGCGCCTTGCGGAAACTATCGACAATCTCGGGCTTGCCGCGCGCCGGAGCGACCTTGCTATCGTCATCGCGCACCCGGACAAGCGGCTTGTTTTCAGCCACAAGTTTCTTTGCGAATGCAATCGCGCCTTCGGTCAAATCACCTTCGATAATTTCGCTGATCAGCCCCACCTCGAGCGCCTTTTCCGCCCCGATCGGTTCCCCGATCCCGACCATTTCAACAGCCATTTCCGGGCCCACGATGCGCGGCAGTCGCTGGGTGCCGCCCGCCCCCGGCAGCAAGCCCAGTTTGACTTCCGGCAGACCGAACAAAGCGGATGGGACACCCACCCGATAGTGACAGCATAATGCGGTTTCAAGCCCGCCACCAAGGGCAGTGCCATGAATAGCCGCGACAACGGGTTTGGGGCTTGATTCCATCATATCCTGCACATCGGTCAGGCTTGCCCCCTGCGGGCCGCCGGACCCCAGCTCCGTAATATCCGCACCGGCGATGAACGTCCGGCCCGCGCAAACCAGCACCACCGCGGAAGCGCCGTCATCGGCGATGGCCTGCTGCATGCCCTTATAGAGGCCGTCCCGAACCGGTGCGCTCAATGCATTGACCGGGGGGCTGTCCAGTGTCAGCACCGCGATCCCGTCACGGATTTCCAAATCGGTTACATCGTTGATTGCGGCCATGATGCTGTTTCCTCCCGCTGCAGATTTCCCGGCCGGTCGCAGGCAGATCCCGCCCGGCACTTGATTGACTTTGGTTTAAATGTCAAAGGCCCGTGCGTCCAGTTTCCAGTTTGAACAAGCTGGAAATGCCGAACACACGGGCCCCTGAATTTACCGGCCTTCGCGTGATGCGAAGAGGGGAGATTACATCCCCAGCAGCTCTTCCGCCTGGCTCAGGATTTCAGTCGCCTTGTCGTCATTGCCCTGACCAAGAAGATCACGCCCTTCATCGAGTAAAGCTTCGACTTGTTCCCGCGTTTCCTCAGGAAGTTCCATACTTGAAAGCGCCGCCTCGATTTCCTCAATCATAACCGAGAGTGACCCAGCAAATACGGGACTGGCAAACGCGATCAGTCCGGCGGTGAGAGCAGTAAGTGAAACCCTTCTCATTCTCTTGTTCTACGATGTATTGAAAACCGCCGCGGGTGGCTGACTATTCTGCCGGTGCCGGGCGGGCGCGCTGATTATAAAGCATTTCTCGCAAACGCAACTGTTCTTCTTTCGATAATTGCGAAAAATCTACGCTAAGATTGCTGCCGGCCGCCATACCGCGCTGCACTGCGGGACGCGCGCCCATCTCCTCGAACCAGCGCTTGAAATATTTGAATTCGTCAATGTCCTGACCCTGGTTTTTCCAGTTCACACACCAGGGGTAGCAAATCATATCGGCAATCGAATAATCATCGCCGGCAATATAGGGCCGGTCGTAAAGCCGGTTGTTCAACACACCATACAGCCTGTTGGCCTCGTCGGTGAAACGGCGGATGGCATAGGACTGATCCCCCTCATCTTCACCCAGCCGTCGAAAATGCCCACACTCGCCGAGTTTGGGGCCCTGATTGGCCATCTGCCAGACAACCCACTGGGTGACCTCGTATTTGCCGCGCAGATCCTGCGGCCAGAACCGACCTGCTTTTTCCGCGATATACATCATGATCGCACCGGATTCGAAAACAGATACCGGTTCGCCGCCACCTGCCGGCTCATGGTCAACCAATGCCGGCATGCGGTTATTCGGACATATGTCAAGGAATTCATCCTTAAACTGATCACCGAATGCGATATTGCAGGGAACGATGCGGTAATCAAGCCCGGTTTCCTCAAGCAGGATTGTCACCTTCTTTCCGTTCGGTGTTGGCCAAAAATGCAAATCAATCATGATGCTCGCTCCCTACTGAACAGCCTGCCCGCGCATAGCCAAACCGAACTCAGCGCGGCAGAGTACCTGCCTCAATCGTCGTACCGCTAACAATCGCCGCCTTGTCGGATGCGAGCCACAGGATCGCCTCCGCCACCTCTTCAGGTTTGTTGACGCGACCGGCAACACTCATTCCAGCCCCCATTGCCATCACTTCCGAGGGGAAGTTTTCCGTCATGCCGGATTCGGTAAAGCCGGGCACCACGGTGTTGGCACGGATACCCTGCGCCGCGTGATCGATGGCAAGGCATTTGGTGAAGGCAAAGACCGCCCCCTTGGACGCGCCATAGGCAACAAGACCGCCCCGGCCATAGCCCGAACCCGAGGCCACATTGACGATCACCCCCCGCCGGCGTTCGAGCATTTGCGGCAACACCGCCTTTGTCGCCACGAACATGCCGCGAATATTGACATTAAAGGCAAGATCCCAGTCATCCTCAGTCGCGGTTTCCATGGTGCCGGTAGGCCGGGCGGCGGCATTGTTCACCAGACCGTCAATCCGGCCTTCCTTATCGAGGATACGCCGGACAAGCGCGCGGACCCCGTCTCCGTCGGTGATATCGAGCGTTGTCGCATCGACCGGCGAACCGGCGGCTTCCGCCAACGCGGCAACGGCTTCAGTCGCCTGTGCATCGATCCCGAATGTGTAAACCCGATCACCCTGCGCGGCAAAACCCAGCGTCGCGGCACGGCCAATGCCATAGGTGCCACCGGTAATCAGAACGACCCGGCCCTCGCTCATCCCCCCTGACCTTCCTGCACCACGCCAAGCACATCGGCCCAGAATACAAGCTCTTCCTCCCCCTGACGGGCCGGATCACCGGGCACATCGGTATAACGCAGCAGGATCCACATCCCGTCACGCGGATTGTCGACAACTTCTGCGGTTTCTCCGCCGACAAGCCGGACAGCGGCCCCTTCCTCAATCGCAACGAGATCGAGGGTCAGAATCCCTTCAAGCCGCTTTGATCCGCCTGTTTCCTTATCCTCGCCTTCCGACATCGACCTGTCCCCTTAGAAAAATACTGTCAGATTCTTGGCAAGTAACGTGCTCTGATCGAGCAGGATTTCCCGCCGCGCCACTTTCCATGCACCGTCCTCGCACCGCAGGCGATCCGTACGCTGACCGACGAATATATCCGTCTCCTCCTCCACCCGATTGCGATAGACGAGAAAACGGCTCCTGACGTCAAGCTCGCGCATGCCAGGCTTTGCATCATCCACGTCCCGCACCTGCACATTCGTCACCAGATGGCGAACCCGCGACAAGGGCTCTTCTGCCCAGTGGATCCCCGTTGCGATCTGCGCCACCCGCTGGGTAAGCGTATGCTTACCCTCATCAAACCAGGCCGCATCGAGCCCCTGACGGGTGTTTTCATGTTCCGAATGTTGCCCGTATTTCACATTCCGCCGCAGCGGCATGAAATAAACGATATCTTCCGTCAGTAGGTCGAGCCATTCCTCAAACCGCCGATCATCCAGAAGCTCCGCCTCCCGATAATAGAATGCCTCGATCTCGCGCTGCAGCAGCAGCGCCTCAATCCGCGCATCCATCGGCTGCTCTGCCGCACTCATGATTTGCGCCTCGCCATCAGGGCGGCGAAGTTACCGCTATCGCCCGGATGCAGGTCGGCCCAGCCATCGGCATCCATGAACTCAGCCCACCGGCCATAGAAAATGCGCTGATTCTGCTCGGTCACGGGGCCCGTGAATACCGCATTCTTCAGATCGGGTGCCGGCTCCTCATAACCAAGCCCCATCTGATAGTTATAGGGGTAGCGCCCGGCCTCCGCTCCCGCACTTGCCGCGGTGGCGTAATTCCAGTTTTCCATATCGTCCTGTTCGGTCAGTCCGGCAGGCCCGGCATAGCGCAGATAATAATGCCGCAGCACATTCTTGACCTCGGCCGGTGCATCCGCATCGACCAGATACCATTTCCACATCTCCATCTCCCGCGGCCCGTTCGGGTGCCAGGTGAACAGCGCCCGCGGCTGCATTCCGTGGAAAGAGCAATTGGGGAAAATCGTACCAACCGGCGCAAGACCGCGCGCCTTATCACCGAGATTCTCCACCCGCCGGTGATAAACTTCCCTGTAATATTCCTCCACCTCCGGGGTCAGGGTGAAGGACGGGATATAATCAGGCTCCGCATAAAAGGGCAGCGTCCCTATCAGACCGTGCCCGTGATTGGGAAAGCCGATGCTGCCGAATGGCGGCGGCGGTTTGCGATTGGCCTTGTCGCCTGTTGGCGCATCCCGCCGGCCCTGACCGCTTGGCCCGATCGACACCATATCCACCGAACGGTGGCTTGTGATGTGATAGAGATCGCCAATGAAATTTTCCGCACCGAATTTCCAGTTGGACGGCACCTTCCATTTCTGAATACCGCCGATCACCTCCGAACCACCGGGCCGGCCATCACGGTGGTCAAGCACCGCATCGAGGTAGAATTTCATATCGCCCAGATAGGTCTCGAAATCGGGCGCATCGGGGTCCCAGCTCGCCCAGATCGAGCCCTTGTAGATGGTCATCTGCGCGACCGAAACCAGACCCCATTTCGACTTGTCGAGATCGTCGCGATAAACGGCCTTGTATTGCGGCACGCCGACAAGTCCGCCGGGTTTCGTTGTCAGATTGCCGTCGACCGAAAAACTCCACGCATGATAGGGGCAGGTGAATACGCGGGCATTGCCCTGATCGTACCGGCAAACCTTCATTCCGCGATGTGGGCAGGTATTCAGAAATACATGGATCTGACCGGCTTTATCGCGGGTCATGATCACCGATTCCTCGCCCATCCGCGACACGAAATAGTCATAGGGATTGGGGATCTGACTTTCATGCCCGACAAGCAGCCAGGCCCGCCCGAACACCTGCTTGAGTTCCTGTTGGTAAACTTCTTCGTTGACAAAAATATCGCGCGCTATGATGCCGGCTTCCCGGTCTACAAGCGCCGCCGCCTCGATACGCTGAGTCACGACTTCCTCCCCTGCTTTTGCTGCACCGACTTTGGTGTCGTTTTTTGTTTTTGCCCGCTTCCGGTGGACATTTTCCGGGGTTCGGCAATCGTGCTTAACAGCATTGCCGAAAATACAAGGGTAGCAAATCCCGCCTGCCGCCGCTTGTCAATGGCAGCAGGCGGGATTGCGTTCAACAGTACCGGTCTCTGCCAGATCTAGCCCGCCAGGGCGAAACCGCGATACCCGTCGGCGGCGATCTCCTCACATTTCTGCCGGTAAGTATGCACGCCGGCCACATATGGCATGAAGATGCGCGGCTTACCGGGAATATTACTGCCCAGATACCAGGAATTGCAGGTCGGCGCGGTGAACATGGTTCCTTTGGCGACCTCGTTGACATGCGCAACCCAGTCGCTTTCGGCCTGCTCCTCGGCCTCGATCACATGCAGCTCATGGGCGCGCAGATAGGACAGGCAATCCGCAATCCAGTCGACATGCTGCTCGATCGAAACGATCACATTACTCAGCACCGACGGGCTGCCCGGGCCGGTGATCGTGAACATGTTGGGGAAGCCCGCAATCTGCAGCCCCAGATAGGTACGCGGCCCGTCCTCCCACTTTTCAGCGAGCTTCCGGCCACCGCGCCCGGTGATGTCGATCCGTTTCAAGGCGCCGGTCATGGCATCAAAACCGGTCGCATAGACAAGCATGTCAAATTCGACATGATCGCCATTCTGTGTGCGCAGGCCGGTCTCGGTGATCTCTTCAATCGCACCGGTTTCGCGCAGATCGACAAGCGTCACATTCGGGCGGTTAAACGCCATATAATAGTCGGTATCGATCACCGGCCGTTTGCAGCCGATCGGATAGTTCTTGGGCGCAAGCCGGTCGGCGACGACAGGGTCCTTCACAAGCTCACGCAGGGTTTCGCGATAAAGCTCGCAAGCGATTTCGTTGGCCTCAGGGTCTGTATGCACATCCACATATTGCGACAGAACATTGAAGCCGAAATCGCGGACTTCCTGCTTACGCTGCTCGGGCGTGAGTTCGAGAATTGTCTTGCTTGGCCGTTTTTTGGGCTTGCCGGGGGCAGCGCCTTCCGGTTTGGGCCGGCGCGGCGAATAATAGATGATACCGGTCTGCGATTTACGCTGCTGCTCACGGATCATCGGGTAATCAGCTTTGGCAAGATCCATATAGCCATCTTCAAGCTTCCGGTTATTTGCGGGGAAGGTGTATACCGGGCTGCGCTGGATGGCGATAACCTCGTCCGCCTGTTCCGCGATTACCGGGATCGCCTGTACCCCCGACGAACCCGAGCCGATTACACCCACCCGCTTGCCTGCGAAATCGACCGGCTCTTTCGGCCACATGCCGGTGTGATAAATCTCACCCTTGAAGCGATCTTCGCCCGGAAATTGGGGTTTGTTCGGCATGCTGAGACAGCCCGTCGCCATGACGCAGAAATCGGCTGTGAAGCTCTGCCCCTGCTCGGTCGTCACTGTCCACTGCCTGGCGGCCTCATCGAAACTTGCCGTGCTGACCCGGGCGTTGAACACCATATCGCGACGCAGATCGAACCGGTCTGCCACATGGTTCGCATATTCAAGGATTTCAGGCTGGGCCGCCATGATTTCGGTCCAGTTCCACTCCTGCTGCAGCTCCTCGGAGAAAGAAAAGGAATATTCCACGCTCGGCACATCACAACGGCAGCCGGGATAGCGGTTCCAATACCAGGTGCCGCCAACATCCGATCCCGCCTCGATCACGACGGCGCGCATGCCCTGGCCCCGCAGTTTGTGCAGCATATACATCCCCGCCATGCCCGCACCGACGATCACCACATCGTATTTTTGCTGTTCCTGACTTACCATCCTTCTTCAACTCCCTGACTGACCTGAATTTTGCCTGAACGCGCTTGTCGTCTGATATCAGTTTTGCCTGCCCGGCAAACCAGGCGCAAACTGCCAATTGCGGCCACATTAACCGATAGTAGGGCAAAAATGCCAAAGCTAACCACGGCGTCGGCAAAAAATACTTTCGTGTTCGGGGTGCAAAACGCTAGAAAACCTGCCGGGACGGGAGAAACAACACAAGCCGGAGGCAGAACAGATGTTTGAGGCGTTTCGCGGATCGGTCGCCCAATGGGAATGCGACATGATGGGGCATATGAATGTTCGCCATTATTTTGCGAAATGCGATCAGGCGATCCGCTTTACCGCTTTCAAACTTGGCATCACGCCGCAACTGTCACGCGAAGCGGGGATCGAACTTGTCATCACCGATCAGCATGTGCGTTTCCTGCAGGAACAGCATGCGGGATCGGGGCTTGGCATCCGAATGGGCGTGCTTGGCCTTTCGGACACTCGGATCCGGCTTTATCAGGAAATCTACAATACACTCAGCGGCGATGTTGCGACGACCTTCATCACAACCGCCGAGCCACGGCACACCGTCGACGACAATCTCGTCGCCTGGCCTGAGACAGCGCATGCCTTTGCCGCGGCAAACCGGATAGAAATCCCCGACTATGCGCAACCGCGCAGTCTCGATCTTGCGCCCGGAAGTGAAGACATGACGATGCAGAAGGTTGAGGCGCTCGGGCTTTACGAATCTTCCGCCGGGGTTATTTCAGCCACCCATTGCGATGGCGCGGGCCGCATCCGCCCCGCGTTCCTGATCGGACATATTGCCGATGGGGTCGTCAATATGACGCAAAGGTTCAAGACGCGCGGCTTCATCGACGACCCCGACCGCCGGATCGGCGGGGCCGTACTCGAATATCGGCTGATCTATCGCAATCGCCCGCGCGCGGGCAGCCTGTTTACCGTGCGAACAGGCCTTGCCGAAGTCATGGAGAAGACCAACCGGTTTGCCACCTGGATGATGGACCTTGAAACCGGCGAACCTATTCTGTCCGCCGCCTCGGTCGGGCTATCCTTCGATCTGGACACACGCAAGGTTGTCGCGCCACCGCCCGAGGCACGCGCTGAAATGGCTGCGATGATGACGCCAGGGCTGTTCATCTGACGATTTGAGGCTGACGGGCGGGAATGGACAGGGCCGGCCCAAACGCCGGCCCGGCCTTCTAGTCTTCTTCGACAGGCCACACATCATTCAGCACACGGAAAGCACTAGCCGCCACAGGCCAGCCAGCGTAGTGCGCCGCATGGGTGATCATGCCTTCCAGCTGTTCGCGGGGCACACCGAGATTGCGCGCGCCGGGGAAATGGATGCGTTGTTCAGCTTCGCGATTGAGCGCGACAAGGATTGTGCAGGTGATCAGCGAACGCAGTTCAACCGGCAGATCCTCCTGCTGCCAGACATCCCCGAACAGATGTTCCATCGTAAAGCGCGAAAACTCTGCAGGAATCGACGCACGGCTTGACCCCGGATTGCGCGGTTGCCCCTCGGTAATTTTCTTGAACAGCGCAATGCCTTTCTTACGCTTATCCTCATCGGACATGGATCATTTCCTCCCTGGTTACCAACCTAAGATACAATATTACGCGGCACATCCTTGAAGGGACGGTCCGTATCGTTGTTTGCTTCACGCGGCATACCCAGCACGCGTTCAGCGATGATATTGCGTTGAATCTCGTCGGTGCCGCCTGCAATTGAGGTCGCGGGCACCGAGACGAGAATTTCGGCAATCAGCCCGTCACGCGGGCTATCGGCGCCTGACAGCATCGCATCCGCGCCGGTGATCGCCGTATGGGCATGGGCTGCCGCGCGTGCCACATGGCTGCCGATCAGCTTACCAAGCGAGCCCTCAGGCCCCTGCTTGCGGCCCATACGCGCTGCCGCCCGCCCCCGGTTCGACAACCATTGCGCCGTATTGTAAAGCGTCATGACTTTGGCAATTTCCTGCCGCACGGCGGGATCTGTGTTCTTGCCGGTTTCCTTGGCCCGCTCAATCACCCAGTTGGCGCGGCCCGCACGCTGCGGATACCATTTATAGGGCTCCATGACGGTGGCAACCTCGGCGCGTTCCTCATCATAGGCTCGCCCCTTACCGGTCGAGCCCTGCCCCCAGGAACCAAGCCCGGTTGCCCCGCGCCGCTCATGCATCAGCGTGGTGGTTGCCACCCGCCAGCCCTCTCCCGGCTTTTCGACGATGAATTCAGGTTCAATCACCGCATCGGTGAAAAACACCTGATTGAAGGAGGCATGGCCATTCATCTGTTTCAACGGCTGCACGGTGACACCTGGCTGCTCAATATCAATAATGAAAAAGGACAGCCCCTGATGCTTGGGCACGTCCCAGTTGGTCCGCGCCAGCAGGATACCGTATTGCGCATGCTGTGCACTGGTCGTCCACAGCTTCTGCCCATTGACGATCCACTTGCCATCCCTGAGGTCCGCGCGGGTCGTCGCCGCAGCCATGTCAGAGCCGCTGCCCGGTTCGCTGAACAGCTGACACCAGACATCCTCGCCCGTCAGAATGCGGCGCAGGAATTTCTCCTTGTGCAGATCAGACCCATGCTCATGCAATGTCGCCGCGACGAGCATTCGCACCCCGGTACGCGCAACGCCGATTGCACCGGCGCGCTTGAACTCCCGCTCGACCGCGGCGGAAAGCACTTCATTGAGTTCCTTGCCATACCATTGCTTTGGCCAGGAAGGCACACCCCAGCCTGAATCAACAAGCATGTTGCGCCATTCCACCAGTCCGCGATCGGGATCCCAGTTATCGGCGATCCAGGCGCTTACTTCTTCGCGGATTTCTGCTTCGGTCGGTTCGCTCATCTTAAACTCCTCCCCTCACACGTCCCAATGCCGCAGCATCAGTTCACGGTGGTAATGCGCATCGCCAAGAAAAACTTCAGAGCTTTTTGCGCGCTTGAACCACAGATGGGTGTCATTGTCCCAGGTAAAACCGATCCCGCCATGAATCTGGATCGTGTCGATTGCGGTTTTCATATAGGCATCGGACACACACGCCTTTGCAAGCGAGGCAATGGCCGGCAGATCCTCATCATCGTCAGCCGCCGCTGCCGCCGCGTAATAAGCGGCTGCCTTGGCCAATTCGACATCGACCAGCATATCGGCGCATTTATGCTTGATGGCCTGAAACGACCCGATCGGGCGCCCGAACTGCATCCGCATCATGGCATAGTCCACCGCCGATTCACGCAGCCGCTCCGCCCCGCCGACCATTTCACTCGCCAGCGCAATGGCCGCCTGCTGCATGGTTTTGGCAAATGCGACGCCTGCCCCATCGCCTTCACCAAGCGGTTTTGCCTCAACCCCGTTAAACTGCAACCGCGCGAGTTTACGGGTCGTATCCATCGTCTCGAGCGGTGTCTTCTCAAGCTCGTCAGCTGTTGCATCTACAACAAAAAAACCAAGCCCGTCATCCCCCGACGAGGCAGGACGGCGCGCCACCACGATGATGAGATCCGCCGTCGCCCCGTCAAGTACGAAGCTTTTCACCCCGTCAAGCCGGTACCCGCTGCCCGACGGGGTTGCCGTCATTTCAATTGCATCGCTGCCCCAACCGCCATTGTCCTCGGTAAAGGCAAGGGTCGCGACCGTCTCACCCGAAGCGATGGCAGGCAGCAAGCCCTGACGGTCCTCTTCGCTGCCCGCATTGAGGATCGCCCCTGTCGCGAGCACAGCGGAGGAGAAATAAGGCGCACATAACAGTGCCCGCCCCGTTTCCTCCAGAACGATGCAAAGTTCGACAAAACCAAACCCCTGCCCGCCATAGGCTTCGGGAATTGCGATGGCGGTAAGACCCAGCTGATTGTTCAACTCCCGCCAGCCGGCCCGCTCCCACCCGGTCTCTGTGGCCATTAACCGCCGCACTTCGGTCGGCGGCGATTTATCGTCCAGAAACCGCCGCAGAACGGTCCGGAACTCTTCCTGTTCATCGGTAAAACTGTATCGGGATATCTGATCCCCTGCTTGCTTGCCTGCCACTGGTCACTCCCCATTGGCTTTTTTTGAATTTTCTTGATTGCGACCGATCTTAGATAAAACCGGCAGATGTGGCGAGCGCAAACAGCCCCGCGGGGCTAAACATGCAAATACACAGAAACGGGATGAGGAGAAACTTGGGGGGCGATCGGGGATTCGAACCCCGGACCCGCTGATTAAGAGTTGCCTGAGAACTTAGCTGTTTCAGTGACGTTTGGCAATTTCGGCGGAAAACCCACCCAAGGGAAACTGCGGCCTCCCACGGGGCGTGCCAAACTTTTCAGACACAAAAAAAGCCCCCGCCACCCGGTCTCCCGAGCAGCGGGGGCATCCCCACATCAGAGCCACGCAAGCCCGCCGATCCCGAAGTCGAACTACCATGCAGCTGCCAGCAGGCACGCGGCCACCAGTATCGCGGATCGCACACCACCCGGCACATGCACCGGCCCGATGTCGCCACGGGTGCCGTCCCACCATCGCAGGGCAGCTCCCAGAATAATAAAAGCGATCATTTTGCCTTGCCCCCGAACTTCTCGAACGTCCGAAGAGTCCCCATGCCCAACATGGCAAGGACAAGCTCGAATAGGTGATCTGTGACGATGACCGGCGGAACGATGCCTTTATCCGGCATGAACACGGCGACCACCCATTCGAATAGCGGCTGGCCGATGAAGGCCCAGGCGATGCCAGCGCCGCAGACCCAGCCGATGAATGGTCTCCATCCTGCGACGAAAACAGACCTGTGCTGTGCCTCCACCTTATTGATGGCCGCCTGCAACTCTCCAGGGCGTTGGGCGAGACGCTCCAGCACCGCCTTCTTGTCCAGCCGTTCCTCGTCGGACGTAAACAACGAATCCAGGACCCCACCGACAGCCTGAATAGGTTCCGCCGCACCGACGCCAAAAATTTTCCCAAGAACGCCAAGCATGGTCACCCCTCCATGATTTGCGCCGCGACCCGGGCGGCTCGGCTGCCCACTTGTCGAGCCCACCGGCTATCGAGCGCCTCAATCGCCGCGCGCTCGTAGTCACCAGCCTCCAGGGCCGCCAGCATGTTTTGGAATTGGGAAAGCCGGGGCCATCCCAGGTTGAAGCACATGTTAATCATGGCGCGTTGCCGGGCATCCGACAGCGACCTCCACCACGGGACATTCCGATCCAGGTCGGCCATTGCGCGGCCAATATCGTTCTCCAGCAGGTATCCGGCCTCTTCTTCCGTGATTCCCACGTCGTCGAGATTCCGGCCAACTCCGATGGTGAGCTTTCCCACAGTGTCCTTGTATGGCTTCAGGCGAAGCCCTTCATCACGTACAAGTTCAGTCTTCATCTGTTCGATGTTCATGGTCACTTTCCCTTCTTGGATTCCGGCACGTACTTCTCGATCACCTTGGCCAGCACGGCCTCGATGCCGCGCGGGCCGAGCCAGCCGACGACGCCCACCACCGCGTGGCTGGCCATGGGATCGAGGCCCATGTACGACGCCAGGCCGCCGCCTGTGATCGCGCAGAACACGGCGGCGGGAATCTCCCACCAGAGTTCGCGGCCCCAGAAATGGCGCTGCCCCATCCGGACCAGCCGGTTATGCCAAAGCACCCGCGCCAGCACGGCGGTCGGGAAAAACCCAGCCGCGCCGAGCGCCGCCTGCTGGATTTCCGGTGGAAGTTTGTCGAACAAGGCCATTCCCCCTTCCTCTCGAACAAAAAAACAGCCGCCCTCCGGCGGAAGGGCGGCAAAACGTTAAACGCGGGCCGTTGAATGGCCCGTGAGGCTTAGTTCACGTGTACCCGGCTATCCTCGGCCACGGCGGTAATCTCGACCTGCTCGCCGCCGTTCCTCGGTTTCACGGCGAGGGTGCGGCAAAGCTGCGACCACTTCACGCCGGGGCCGAACGTGAAGTACGTCCGTTCCTCGGCGCTGCCCACGTATGGCGTCATCGTCAGCGCCTCCAGCAGGTGGACCTCGTCCGCCGCCGTTCCGGCCTCGCATTGATACGGCCCGGCCAGCGACCCGTCCCGCTTGCGCAGCGCGATGTAGTGCGTTTCGCCCGCCGTCCATTCGAGCGGCTCGGACAGCGTGAGCACCTCCGCCGCGTCGTCCCAGTCCACCACCTCGCCGCCCTGGCCCCAGCGCGGCATGTCGTGGGTGACCGCGATCAGATCGCCGTAGGTCGGGATCATGCCTTCCAGTTCCGTCCGGAAGGTCACCATCTTCCGTCGATAGCGGTTGTCGGCGGCCATGTAGTCGCCCTCGCGGGTGGCGTGCGCCAGCGTGACGCAGCCGAACAGGCTCACCGTCGCGGGCTTCTCGGCGGCGGAATCGGCAAGCTTCACCGTCACCTCGGCGGGCTTCCAGGTCCGCTCGTTGAAGTACTCGACGATCACCGCGTCCGCCGTGTCGTCGGACGGCATGACATAGGCGACCTTGAACGATCCCTTGACGATGTTGCGCGGGCCGAACATGGCCACCGGCAGGCTCTGCGGCCCGTCGCGCACCACGCGCACGATGCCGCCCTGCAGGATCGGCACGGCGCGCCCGCACCGCGCGATCCGCGTCAGCGCATCCCACACCGTGGTCTTGGTATCGAACACGCCGTCGAAGGTGTCCCCGCGCGCCGCCAGCGTGGCGTCCAGCGCCGCCAGGTCGGCCAGCGGCAGCCGCGCGTCCGTCAGTTCCGCGCCATAATCCGCCTTAGCCACGTCGCAGGCCGACCATACCACGCTCCGCGTCGCCTGCGGCGCGGACCATGTCTGCGTCCCCGCGTCCCAGACCGGCAGCTTGCGGGTCTGGATCACGTTCACCGCGCGGGACGTGCGCTGCGACAGGTTGTCCGTCGCCCGCATCTTAACCAGCAGCAGCGTCACGCCGGCGAACGTCTCCGGCCCGTCCACGAACGCCTTAAGCCCCGACCAGCGGATTTCATGACCCGCCCGCGACGAGGTGTCCTTGTCGTCCTTCCGCCACAGCCGCACCTCGTATCGCCCCGCCACCGGCAGAGTGTACTTGTACGAAAGCCGGATCGCCGTGTTGGTGGACGCCGTGTGGCTTTCGGACGCCAGCGTCGACCAGGTTCCGGCCCCCACGGGCAGATCGTCGTCGTCGATCTCTCGCGCCTCCACCTCCCAGGAGATGGTCTTGGAATCCAGGCCGCCCGCGTCGTTTGCGTAATAGAGCCCGCGCGGAAAAACGATATCCACCCCGGCCTCGTTGGCCGTGGTGTCCACTGGGTTGAGCGTGAACGGCCCCACATAGTCGATGCCGGCCTGTTCGTTGGCGCCCTTCAGTTCCTGGCCGGACACCTCTGGCCGGGTGATGACGTTCACGTCGAACAGCGTCGGCACGCCGCCGGGCGGCACCACCTCGTAGGTGATTTCCTTGAAGTTGGCGATGTCGGTCTCGGCGATGCGGATGCGCTCGATGTCGTACTCGCCTAGGCCAAGGCAGTGCGGCTGGTACAGATACTGCTCGTTGCCGATATACTCCGCCCACGGCTCGGCCATGATCAGGTCCGGGAACACCCGGTGCCTGCCGTACTGCGCCGGAATGGCCCGCCCCAGCCGCCCGCTGTTGCCTTGCCCTTGCAGGCTGTAGGTCGGCGATGGCGCTGGCAGCGACGCAAATCCATTCCCTGAAAACGCAGCAGCCGAAGGGCGTGGAGGCGGAATCAGTGCGTTCACCAGCGCCGCACCGGCCAGCGCAAAACCCACGCCGATGATCCTGCCCCAGGTCACCGCCTCGCCCGCGATGGAAAAGGCCGTGCCAGTCAGTCCCAACGGACCGCCGATTGCAGAGCCGATGGCGGGCGCGGCCAGCATGATGGCGATGGACAGAACCGTCTTCAGCGGATTCTTGCCCCCCCCTCCACCGCCACCGCCATGCGGCAGGGCTACGAAGGCGCAGATGTCGCCGGGGCGGATCACGGTCGCGTCCCAGTCCGCCCGCATCAGCGCCGCACCGTTGAACAGGCAGACCGTCGGCACCGCGAACTCGTCGATGCCCTGCGCGTCGAGCCAGCCGCGCACGGTCATGGCGTGCGGCACGGGCCGGACGGCCCGGTCGCGATGCGGCATGAAAGCGTTCGCCACATGCACCACGACACCGGGACGATCCATTGCTTGTATGGCGCTCATTCCGCGTCACCCTTGAAACGATAAAACCCTTCGATCTTCCAGCCGTTCAGCACGAGTGCGTCGGGACGCTGGAACACCACGCCGGAATCCCGAGAGCAGTGCAGAACGCCCCCTCGGCCGCCATTGGCATCCACGTCCAGCCAGACGCCGATGTGCACCGGGTAGCGCGCCTGGCGCAGCAGGACGCAATCCCCGTCCGCAGCCTCGCCCACCAGGTCCCAGCGCCGCCGCTCCGGATGGTCGCGAAACGCACGGGCCAGCGATAGTATGTCCTGCGGATTGGGGATTTCCGGTAATGGCCGCCCGAAGTGCTCGGCCTGGATATGGCGGACGAAAGCCCAGCAATGGTACGAGTCCGGCCCTTCGCCCTGCGCGCTCCACGGCAGGCCGATAAGCTGCGATGCCCAGTGCATCCCGATTTCCTTTTGTGTGAGCGTTTGACGGCGATTCATGGCCGCGCTACCGCGCGAGGCCGGGGAAGTCCTTCGCCGTGTAGAACTTCGCAGGGAAAGCCTTGTTGCCGATGTCCAGCATCCGCGCCCGGCCCGTCACATGCAGCGGGTTCGCCTCCACCTCGGACATCACCATGGTGATCGGCGGGTCCATCTGCGGCCCTTCGATATCGGTCGACAGATAGGGCCGGTAGGTGACCTCGATCTTGTCTTGCGACACCGCCGCCTCGTCCAGCGCGTCCGTGATCTCGCGGCCCACATTGTCCATGGTGACCGTGATTTCCGGCACCGGCACCGTGTCGACCGGCGGCAGGTCCAGCTCGAAAGCCAGGGCGATGAACGGCACCATCTGCCCGGCGTCTTCCGGCGCATCGGCCTCAAGGCGGGCCACCAAACCGACCAGATCCCGGTCCTCCGGGTCCATGGCGTCCAGGACCGCCTGCACCTCCGCACCGCCGAGGGCCACCCAGCTTTCCTCATCAGCGAAGTTTCGCACAACGCGGATCGGCTGGGTGAACGTCGGGTGGCGGATTTCCAGGGTGTGCAGGATAACCACGTCGGACGGGGCCGCCGCGTATGCCTCCTGGATTGCCGCCGAAAGAGCTTGATTCGGCATAGCCTACAGCCCCAGCTTGCTGCGCTCGACGCCACCCCACTCGCGCACAGATTCTACATACGATTGATAGTCATTCAGGATCACATCCTCCCCGTCCTGTAGGGTGTATGTTCCTTGCAGCACGCCAACCGAAATCCGCGCCAGGTAAAGCTCGTCCTCCAGAGAGTAAACGTCCCGGATCATGTCCTGCATCCGCTTTTCGATCAGCTTCACATGCGGGCTGAACGATTTGATCGACTCGCGCGTCATACTATCCAGCGTAACGGGCTCCACCGTGATTTCGGAGGGTTGATCCGGGAGCACCGCTGCATCAGCCACTGACACGTATGTGTAGCCATCCGCAAGCGTACAAAGCTCGATGGCGAGGCTGTTCCCGCTGTCGTCCCGAGGCTCGGCCATGCGGTACGTGGTGAATTCGTCTGTGACTTTCTGGTAGCGATAGATAGAGGTCATGGTTTGTTTCCTTTACTTTACTTTGTCCATCATGTGGTTGAAAGATGACGTTCCTTTGGCGTGCCCAAGCAGAGACACCGCCGATTCCCTATCCCCAGACCGGACGGCGCGGGAAAACTTGTGAAGGCTATGCTTTCGCACAAACCTTTTTCGCCGCCATGTTCTGTAGCCAACGAAATTCAACGCCGCTTCGGAATGAATGCCGATAGCCGCTCGCTAAACAGGGTAACAGGCCGCCCGGAACCCCACGTTCCAGAACGAGCTTGTCCGATAGCTGCTCATGCTCAACGTCCAGACACCTGCAAGCGAGCCACTGGACCAGTCCCCGCCCGAGCGTGCGCAAAGGTTGGATGTGTGGAACTCATATATGCCATCGACGCCGAACATGTTTGTTCCGCCCGCGCTGGACGCTTCGCCATCACGATAAATACCAAGACCCGTTTTCAGCCATCCATCACCAGATGTGGCCGCATCAAGGACTTGGTTTGCTGCGTTGCCAAAATACTGCCACCCATCACTTGCGCCGATGTGAGGCAACGAAAGCTCTTGATAGTTTGTGTCCAAAAAAGCGTCCGTCCCCCATGCGTCGTCGGGGCTGACACCATGCGTTGCGTCGTTGTTCCAACCATGAGTCATGTCCGAAAGCGCGACCGTTTCCTTTAGAACGTGAAACTTTGATGTCCCAAGCGCATCATTGACGGCTTCATTATAGCTGGCCCCTGGGCGCACGAGACCAAGCGAGATCTCCCACATGTTGCCATTCAGATCGGCGACGCCGCTGGCTTGGCCGTTGTGGGTCGTCTTCTCGAATGGCGCGCCAGAACCCGTCTTGCCGCAGTTCGAATAGCCATCCGATGTGTAGCTAACAGCGGCATCGTTAGCGTCGCCAAGCGCGTTGTTATTGCACCCCTTTGGAAAATTGTAAGTGGCGTCGTACCACCCGCAAAATGTGCTGTTTGCGGACGCCTGGCCGTGAGCTTGCGACAACATCGCCAGCGCGGCATAGATAAATCGCGAACAGCAAGCGAAGATGCCGCCACGTGTCTTTACTGCATCAATAACCCCATAGTAACTGTTCGTAGGTGTGCCATCGAGAGCGGCGATGTGATTGTGCGCCTCGTTTGTGGAGAGGGGGTTACCGTTTCGAACCGAAGACGCCACGCCGGCGTTGTTTGAGCACTGGTATTTATCAACAAAGAACCCGCGCTTGACTACGCCAGCGTCCTTAAATGCGCGGTGCAGGGCGTATCCTTCGGCGTTCGCGGCGGCTTGGTCCTGGAACGCCGCTTCGCTGGCGATCTGAATAATGTTGTCGACACCCACTTTATAGTAAAAGGCCGGAATCCACACCATGATAGACCCATCTAAATATTGATAGTTTCCATAGTTGGCGTGTGTCGGGTCAGTTGTTCCCGAAATTTCAGAAAAACCACTCGGTAGGTTTGGGCAAATACCAACACCGAAACCTTGCCCGCCGACCACCCCGATCCAGTTGCTTTGCTTCCCAAACCCCTTGCCATCAGCGAACACGATGTTTTGATGGCAAAGAATGTCACCGCCGGACTGCGAGTCCAGTTCGTTTGCTTTCAGTTTCGACATATCCTGTCTCCTAAATAATAGCCCACGTTGAGCCGGGCGAAATGGTCACGGTAATTCCAGGTGCAACGGCCACTGGACCAACAGACAGCCCGTTGCTGCCAGATGGAATCTCAAAATCGATTGAAACCGTAGCCTCGTTCAGGTCAATAGCAGCGGCGGTATTTGCCTCTGCGGCAGCTTGTTGCGCTAGGTTTGTGTAGTACTCTATGGCCTCGTATTGAGCCTCAAGATCGCCAAACAACTTGGCGACAGACTTCACCGGGCCGCCATCCGTCTGCACGGTTGTGTTAACGTCACCGTGGATAATGTCGTGCAGCAGGCCGGAATCCGTCTCCACCTGCGTCGTGGCCGTCTCCAGCCGTTCCTGCAATGTCGCCATATGCCCTCCGATCAGTTCCAGCCCGACGCGCCGGGCAGCGTTGTGTTAACGGTCGCGTGCAGCCCGTCGAGGGCCGCGATCAGGCCCGCGATATCCTCCGACAGCGCCACTTCCAGCGCGACCTCGTCCAGCACCGGACGCTCGCGCACCTCCAGCGCGGACGTGACCACCCAGCGCGCGCCTTCGCCGGGACCGCCCCGCATCGGCGCGGCCCGGTACGGAGCCTGCCCGCGCCCGACGAACCGGGCCTCGTGCGACACCATGCCGATTGCGCCCAGCAGGTTGATGGAAAACCACTCCCCGCCTTCCTTGGCCTTGTGCCGATACCAGGACTCGAAGATGGCGAACTCCCACGCGGTGAACCGCCAGCGCACCGCCAGCCGCGTCGGCGTATGTGTATAGCGCCGACGCTGCCGGGCCGGGCCGGACTCCATGTCCGTCCGCAGGATCGAATCCATGGGCTCGATACCGTACCCCTCGAATGTCGGGAGGGGCAGGACATCGTGCCATGCGACGGTGACAGCCATGTTCTACCTCCTGGCCGCAGCCGCCGGGTTCAACCCGTAGCGGCCTTCCAGCGTCGGCGCCCCGCCTTCACCGCGTTGCACGTTCCGCCAGATATGGTTTTCGATTTCCTCGACGATCACAGCGCGACCTCGTCCAGCACCGGACGCTCGCGCACCTCCAGCGCGGACGTGACCACCCAGCGCGCGCCTT
>CAMYID010000011.1 GCA_947258435.1 uncultured Alphaproteobacteria bacterium | reverse complement strand
TTCAAGCCGGTCGGTACGAAGTTTCAAGCCGGTCGGTACGAAGTTTCAAGCCGGTCGGTACGAAGTTTCAAGCCGGTCGGTACGAAGTTTCAAGATGGTATTGCAGGCAAAAAGAAAGGGTTCTGTCACAATGGGTTTCGGCCAGCAACGGGTATTTGTAGCTTTTTTCGTCCTCTTGCATTTGCTCATTGCTGCGGTGGCCATGTCCACTGTCGCGCTTGTCGCGGCGGAACCTGCCCAGGCGCTGACAATCAACAGCAAGGCGCGCGAAGCGATCCTGATGGATGCGGAGACGGGTACGGTATTGTTCGAGCATGAGGCGGATGCCTTGATGCCACCGGCCTCCATGTCGAAACTGATGACGATCCTCATGGTGTTCGACCGGCTTGCAAATGGCAGCCTGTCGATGGAGGACACGTTCCCGGTCAGTGAAAAAGCCTGGCGCAAAGGTGGCTCGAAAATGTTCGTCATGGTGGGAACGGAGATTTCGATCGCCGATCTCTTGCGGGGCATTATCATTCAGTCTGGCAATGACGCGTGTATCGTGGTCGCCGAAGGCATCGCCGGCGATGAGGAAACATTCGCCGCGATGATGACCGAGCGGGCGCGGGAGATCGGCCTGACGCATTCGACTTTCCGCAATGCCACGGGCTGGCCAGATCCTGACCATATGATGACGGCGCGCGATCTGGCGACGCTTGCGCGCTTCATGGTGCGCAATTATCCCGACTATTACGCATTGTTTGCGGAAACCGAATTTACCTGGCAGGGAATCCGGCAACCCAACCGCAATCCCCTGCTGGCCAGCTATCGCGGGGCCGATGGGCTGAAAACCGGTCATACTGAAACCGCGGGTTACGGGCTTGTCGCATCGGCCAAACGTGACGGTCGGCGACTGATCTCCGTCGTCAATGGTCTGAATAGCGACCGCGAACGCGCCGCAGAGTCGCGGCGGCTGCTGAATATCGGTTTTCAGGAATTCGATAATTACACCCTGCTGAGCGCGGGGCAGACGGTTGATCAGGCCGATGTCTGGCTTGGCGACAGGGACCGGATTCCGCTGGTGGTGGCGGAGGAGGTGCGGCTGACCCTGCCGCGTGATGTCAGGCAGCAGCTTCAGGCGAAACTGCAATATCAGAACCCGGTTCCCGCGCCTGTTGAAAAGGGAGCGCAAATCGGGACATTGCGGCTGACAGCGCCGGAAATGGCGCCCATCGAATTGCCGGTGCTGGCCGGTGAACCCGCAGGCAAGCTGGGCTTTTTGGGCCGTATTTCAGCTGCCTTCAACTATCTGCTGTGGGGGGCATCGAGCGGCTGAGGCCGGGATGGGCGGAAACAGCATGACCAGAGATGCAGGCACATTCATAACCCTCGAAGGGGGGGAGGGCAGCGGCAAGTCAACGCAGCTGCGCGCCCTGCACGATGCGCTTCAGGACGCCGGCAAGCAGGTCGTCTGCACCCGGGAACCGGGCGGCTCGGAAGGGGCGGAGCAGATCCGCGCCCTGCTTGTCGAAGGCGGGGCTGACCGGTGGGATGCGATGACGGAATTGCTGCTGTTGCTGGCGGCACGGCGCGATCATCTGCGGCGACTGATTATCCCGGCGCTGGCGCGGGGGGCCTGGGTGCTGTGCGACCGGTTCAGCGATTCGACGCTGGCCTATCAGGGCGCGGCTGGCGGACTTGGCAGGGCGCCAATCGAGGCACTGTCGACGCTGGCACTGGGTGAAGACAGCCCGAAGCCCGATCTGACGCTGATCCTCGATCTGCCGGTTGCCGAAGGCCTTGCCCGCGCACAGGGCAGGGGCGGGGCGGAACAACGTTTCGAGGGGCGCGAGCTTGCGTTCCATGAAAAGCTGCGTGCCGCTTTCTGCGAAATCGCCGAAGCCGAACCTGCCCGTTGCGCGGTGATCGATGCCGCGCCGCCGCCAGACAGTGTTTCCGCCGCAATTCGGGCAACGGTACGCGACCGTTTGGGGGCGTGAGCATGGCGCGGGCGCGGCAGATGGAAGAAACCGCCGACTTGCCTGAGGCGGACAGGGTTGGCGCATTTTCCCATCCGCGCGAAACCGGCATATTGGTCGGGCATGACGCCGCGGCGGCCGCCTTTGCCGATGCGATCGCGGGCGGGCGTCTGCATCATGCCTGGTTGCTGACAGGTCCGCGCGGTATCGGCAAGGCGACGCTGGCCTACAGGGTGGCGCGCACTGTTCTGGCGCATGGGGTGGGCCGCGCGGTGCCGCGCGATCTGTCGGTTGATGAGAGCCATCCCGCTGCCCGGCGAATCGCGACAGGCAGCCATGGTGATCTGCTGCTGTTGCGCAGGCCCTGGGATGCGAGCGCCCGTCCGCCCCGTTTCAAGACGGCTATTCCGGTTGATGAAGTGCGCCGTGTGGGCAGCTTTTTCTCGATGAGCGCGGGGGAGGGGGGCTGGCGCGTCTGCATCGTCGATAGCGCTGACGAGCTTAATCCGAATGCGGCAAATGCGTTGCTCAAAGTACTTGAGGAACCGCCCCGGCGCGCGCTTTTCCTGCTTGTATCCCATGCACCCGGCCGCCTGCTGCCAACAATCCGTTCGCGTTGCCGCAAGCTGCCCTTGCAGCCCCTGGATGACCGGGCGATGCAGCAGCTTTTGTCGCGCCATTTGCCTGACCCGGATCCGGCGGCGCTTGCGGCGCTGATCCGTCTGGGGCGGGGCAGCCCGGGGGCGGCGCTGGCACTTGCCGATCAGGGAGGGGCTGATGTCTATCGCGAACTGACGGAGTTGCTGGCGCAGTTGCCGCAACTTGATATCGCCGCACTGCATGCGCTGGGGGATCGGTTGTCCCGGCGCGAGGGGGAGGCCGACTATAAAAGCCTGATCGCGCTCTTGCGGCAATGGCTTGCCGATATGATGCGCGGACAGGCGGTCGGCACATTTCCCGACGGGGCCGACAGGGGCGAAATTGCGCTGATGCAACGGCTTGGAGGTGCGGCGCCGCTTGATCAATGGCTGGAGGTGTGGGACAACATCGGCCAGCTTGCGGCGCGGGCCGAAGCGGTCAATCTTGACCGTAAACAGGTGATTTTGAATATATTTACAAGCCTTGCCGATCTGGTGCGGAAAAAGCCGCGCTAACCTCCGGTCAGGCGAAGCGCGGATATGACGGACCAGAAGACCTTCTATATTACAACGGCGATTTCCTATCCCAATGGTGCGCCTCATATCGGTCATGCCTATGAGGCGATTTCGACCGATGTCATTGCACGCTTCAAGCGGCTCGACGGCTTTGATGTGATGTTCATGACGGGCACGGACGAATATGGCCAGAAGATGGAACAGACCGCCCGCGCTCAGGGGCTGACGCCGGCCGAACTTGCCGATCGCAACGCGCCGCAATTTCAGGAGATGGTCGCGCGGCTCAACTGTTCCAATGACGACTTCATCCGCACAACCCAGGACCGCCACCGCAAGGTCGTGACCCTGCTGTGGGAACAGATGGCGCAGAAAGGCGATATCTATCTCGACAAATATGCTGGCTGGTATTCGGTGCGGGATGAGGCTTTTTATGGCGAGAACGAGCTTGTCGCGGGGCCCGATGGCGAAAAGTGCGCCCCTACCGGCACACCGGTGAGCTGGGTGGAGGAGGAAAGTTATTTTTTCCGCCTGTCCGCTTATCAGGAAAAGCTGCTTGCGCATTACGCGGCAAACCCCGACTTCATTCTGCCCCATACCCGCCGGAACGAAGTGGTCAGCTTCGTCAGGTCAGGGCTGAAGGATCTGTCGATTTCGCGCACAAGTTTCAACTGGGGGGTGCCCGTGCCCGGCGACGACCGGCATGTCATGTATGTGTGGCTCGATGCGTTGACCAACTATATCTCCGCGCTCGGCTATCCGGATGAGGAGAGGTTCAGCCGGTACTGGCCGGCGGATGCGCATATTATCGGAAAGGATATTGTGCGCTTTCACGCAATCTACTGGCCTGCATTTCTGATGTCTGCGGGGGTTGCGTTGCCCAAATGCGTGTTCGGTCATGGCTTTCTGCAAAGTCAGGGCGAGAAGATGTCGAAATCCCTTGGCAATGTCGTAAGCCCGACCGATCTGATCGACCGCTACGGGCTTGATCAGGTGCGCTATTTCTTCATGCGCGAAGTGCCTTATGGGAGCGATGGAAATTATTCCCATGAACAGCTTGTCAATCGCACCAATAGCGACCTTGCCAATGATCTTGGCAATCTGGCGCAGCGTTCCCTGTCAATGATCGCCAAGAACTGTGGCGGTATGGTGCCTGAACCGGGCAGCCTGAGCGAGGCGGATCAGGAGATGCTGAGCTGTGCGGATGCCGCCCTGCCGCGTGCGCGCGCGCATATGGACAAGTTTGAGATTCACCTCGCATTGGCGGAAATCTGGCGCGTTGTGGGGGAAGCAAACCGCTACTTCGCCGAGCAGGAACCCTGGGTGCTGCGCAAGTCCGACCCGGGCCGGATGAATACGGTGCTCTATGTGACGATCGAATGTGTGCGGCAGGCTGCCATTCTGGCCCAGCCGGTAATCCCCGATGGTGCGTCAGCACTGCTCGATCAACTGGCGGTGGCGCCGGATGCGCGCGACTTTGCGCAGCTTGGCACGGCGGGCCGGCTTGCGCCGCAGGCAGCGCTGCCCAAACCGCGCGGTGTGTTTCCGCGTTTCGCGGAAGAGGAAGAGGGCTGAGACCGGGTATGCTTGTCGATAGTCACTGCCATCTCGATTTCCCTGAATTTGCCGATGACCTTGACGGCGTGGTGGCGCGTGCGGAAGCCGCGGGTGTCGGCACGATGGTAACGATCTGCACCCATGTCACCAAATTCGCGCAGGTTCAGGCGGTTGCAAGACGCTTCCCCAATATTTTCTGCTCTGTCGGTATTCATCCGCATGAGGCGGATAGCGAGCCTGAAACCGATGCCGCGACATTGATCACGCTGGCGGGGACAGACAAGGTTGTGGGGATCGGTGAGACCGGGCTTGATTATTATTATGACAATGCGCCCCGTGCGGCGCAGCGGCGCGCCTTTCGCGCCCATATTGCGGCGGCGCGCGCGACCGGGTTGCCGCTGATCGTGCATAGCCGCGATGCAGATGAGGATACCATTACGATCCTGCGCGAAGAGGCGGAAGACGGCATCTTTCCCGGCCTCATTCATTGTTTTACCGCGGGGCCTGAGCTGGCGCGCGCGGCGCTTGATCTGGGGCTTTATATATCCCTGTCGGGAATTGTAACCTTCAAGAATGCCGCCGATCTGCGCGAAACGGTGCGGCAGATCCCCCCTGAGCGGCTGCTTGTTGAAACAGATGCGCCCTTCCTTGCCCCTGTTCCGCGGCGTGGCAAGACCAATGAGCCCGCCTATGTTGCGCATACGGCCGCCTATCTGGCGGATATGCTGGATATGGAGCCGGCGGCATTTGCCGATCTGACCACGGATAATTTTTTCCGGCTGTTTTCGCGGGCGCACCGGCCTGATAGGATTGCGGCAGGATGAATGAAGCAGAACAGGGTCCGGCCCCGAAACTCACGGTTACGATTTTGGGTTGCGGCTCATCGGGAGGTGTGCCGCGGGTTGGCGAACATTGGGGCGATTGCGATCCCGATGAGCCGCGCAACCGGCGTCGCCGCTGTTCGATCCTTGTGCAGCGGGAGGGGGCGGGCGGCGTCACCAATGTACTGATCGACACATCGCCCGATATGCGCGAGCAGCTTCTCTCCGCCGGGGTGGGGGAGTTGCATGGCGTGCTCTACACCCACTCCCATGCGGATCAGGCAAACGGGATCGACGATCTGCGCATGGTGGTGATGAATATGCGCAAGCGCGTCGATGTCTATGCCCACGAGATTACCTTTGACGAGCTTGACGGACGGTTCGGTTATTGCTTTGCGCAACCCGAAGGCAGCAGCTATCCGCCCATTCTGAACGGTCATCTGATCCGCAAGGGCGTGCCGGTAAGGATAGACGGGCCGGGTGGGCCGATTACCGCGCGGCAGTTTGAAGTTGATCACGGCGGCGCGTTCTGCACGGGCTTTCGTATCGGTAATTTTGCTTATACCCCTGATGTGGTGGACCTGTCCGATGAAGCGTTCGACATGATTGCGGGTGCCAGATGTTGGATTGTCGATGCGTTGCGCTATACCCCGCATCCAACCCATACCCATCTTGAGCGGACGCTGGATTGGCTTGAGCGCGTGAAGCCTGAGCTTGGGGTCGTGACCAACCTGCATGTGGATATGGATTACCGCACGCTTGAGCGCGAATTGCCCGAAGGGGTCGTCCCCGCCTATGACGGGCTTGTGCTCGAATTCTGAATTCTGATGTCGCGCAATTGGAAAAGGCCGCAGCAGATTTCCTGTGCGGCCTTTCTTGAAGGTGTCAATCCGGTTGTGGATCGGGTCAGGCGTAGGTGCTGCCCTTCATGCCGGTATCCACGTCCTGACGCAGCTTCACATTGACAAGTGCGGGCTTGCCCGAGGCGAAGGCGCGTTCAAGTGCCGGGCGGATATCTTCGGGGCGTTCGACATATTCGCCATGCCCGCCCATCGCCTCGACGATCTTGTCATAGCG
Source organism: uncultured Alphaproteobacteria bacterium (assembly GCA_947258435.1). Lineage (GTDB taxonomy): Bacteria > Pseudomonadota > Alphaproteobacteria > UBA11222 > UBA11222 > CALAQW01. Next base: position 84,197 of record CAMYID010000011.1, on the reverse strand, counting down.
GGTATAGCTGAGTTTCGTCGCCACAAGCCGGTTGGAGCCGTAGATTGTCGCCTGTGGACGGATCATCTGACCCCAGGCGGCGTCATTGCCGACAATGCCGACAATCGGCAGGTTGAAGCGGATTGCCGTGTCATATTCAAAACCGTTCAGCCCGAACGATCCATCGCCATAGATGATCAGCACGCGTTTGTCGGGTTGCGAGGCCTGCGCGGCGAGCGCGAACGGCATGCCGACACCGAGCGTGCCGAGCGGCCCGGGGTCCATCCAGCCATTTTCCGCCGGAACGGGCAGGACCTTGGAGGCCTGCGCCACGATATCGCCGCCATCGCCGATCAGGATGCATTCCTGGTCGAAATCCGCGAGGAAGTCGCGCACCTCACGGCACATGCGCAGCGGGTCGACCGGGCTTTCATCGGAATTGAGGTCGGCTTCGACACCGGCCTCAAGCTCGGCCTCACGGGGTTTGAGTTCATTGAGCCAGCCACTGAAATCAAGCGACTGTTTATCGTCATCCATGATCTTCAGTATCGTTTCAAACGAGGCACCGATATTGCCGACAATACCGACATCGGCGGAGCGGTTCTGACCGATCAGTTCATTTTCGATATCGAGCTGGATGATCTTCGCATCCGCCGGGATCGAATTGCCGAAACCAAGCCGGAAATCAAGCAGCACGCCGGCGCAGATGAACACATCGCATTGCTTCATCGCATCCTTGCGCGACCGGTTGAGCAGATAATTTGATCCAGGCGGCACCGTGCCCCGCCCCATACCGTTCACATAGGTCGGGATCTGCGTGCGTTCCAGGAAGGCGTTAAGCCCGGCCGACGCGTTCGACCATTTCACGCTTGTGCCCGCCATCAGTACCGGGCGCTTTGCGCTTGCCAGAATTTCAAGCGCCTCGCGGCAATCTTCTTCAAGCGGGGCAAGCTGCGGTGCGGTGCGGCGGAATTTCGGCCAGCGAACCGATTCCATATCATCCACCCGGCCCATCAGCACATCCATCGGAATTTCCAGGAAAGCCGGTCCGGGATTGCCCGAAATCGCATGCCGGACGCCCATTTCGATATAATCGGGAATGCGCGCGGTATCGTAACAGGCATCGGCCCATTTTGTGATCGGCCGCATCACGCCCACATGGTCCATTTCCTGAAGCGAGCCCATGCGCAGCTTGTCGAACGGCCCCTGTCCGCCGATCACCAGAATTGGCGAATTGGCGCGCCAGGCATTGGCGACGCCGGTTACACCGTCAGTTACACCGGGGCCCGCCGTCAGAATGGCGCAGCCGATGCTGCCCGGATTAAGCCGGCTCCAGGCATCGGCGGCATGAACGGCCGCCTGCTCGTGACGGACGTCGATGACCGGAATCCCTTCATCCAGACAGCCGTCATAGATCGCCATGACATGGCCACCTGACAATGTAAAGACGCACTCGACCCCTGCTTTTTTGAGCGCGCGGGCCGCAAGTTTGCCACCATGTACTGACATGAGCTTTCTTCCCCGTTACTGTGATATTTTTCGTCAGGATAGAGTGGCGCTCCTCATCAGGCAATGGACCATTGCGCGCCCGCGCGGATTAGGCGGGGCGTCGCGCCACAATAACGGCAGGAGGGACAGGCATGTTGATCGACCGCAGGGAGAGTGCGCTGATCGTGGTGGATATTCAGGAACGGCTTGCGCCCGCCATGCATGACGGGGGGGAAGAAGCGATCCACAATTCCGGCGTGTTGATGCAGGGAGCGACGCGGCTTGGCGTGCCTGTGCTTGTGTCGGAGCAATATCCCAAGGGGCTGTTGCATACCGTGCCGCCGCTCAAAGAGCTGATGGGCAATGACATCCCCGCGATCGAGAAGACCGAATTCGCCTGTCCGCGCAATTCCGGCTTTGCGGAGAAGTTCGCTGCCACCGGCCGCAAACAGGCGATCGTGACGGGGATGGAGGCGCATATCTGCGTGCTGCAAACCGCCATGCAGCTGATCGAGCAGGATGTGGATGTCTTCGTCGTTGCCGATGCGGTCGCCTCGCGCGGTCGGGCCAGCATGGATCACGCCTTCACCCGCATCGACCGCGCCGGGGGCGCTATCGTGACCACCGAGATGGTGATCTTCGAATGGCTTGAAAAAGCCGGCACGGATGAATTCAAGGCATTACAGAAACTGATTGCGTGAGCGGCCGCGGATCAGAGCGCGCCGGTAAGCCACAAAAAGCTGAGGAGGAGGGCGGCGGCACTGCTGAGGAAGCCGATCAGCATCAATATGCCATCCTGCAAGGCAAGCCCGAGACCGATAATCAGGATCGCCAGACCCGGCGCGAAAACCGCGAATGGAATGAGTTCAAGCGGAACAGTCACAGCTGCCAGGGCGCAGCATAAAAGCGCGGCGAGCCGGCGCGCTGCATCTTTCGCGAGAAAACTCAGTCTCTTGGAGGTGTAGTGATCTGTTTTTTCGGCATAGGGGCGGATTTTCCCGATACCTTTTTCGAGTTTCTCGCCATCGAAGGAAATTTTTCTTAGCCGGTTGGGTATCCAGGGATGCTGCATGCCGAACACGGTCTGCGCGCTGACCAGCAGCACAAGCAGGGCGCATAGTGAGGGTATCGTGGGAATGGCCCCGGTGGGCAGCACCATGATGAGGGCCGGGGCGACCAGCAGCGGCCCAAAACCGCGCTGGCGGAAGGCTTTGACGATATCGCCGATTGACGTCTCGGCCTCGCCGTCTTTCCCTGCGTCGCGCAGTTTGTCGAGGATCTGCGTAAAAGAGTCAGTTGCCATAGCCTGAACCGGTGCTGAGCTGTTTACCCACCGGTTCGGCGGCGGCGTGACCAGCCCCCGTACGGGAGTTGCATAAAGCCTAGGTGCGCAATTTATTGGTCCGGGGTGTCAATATTGTGACAAACTTGGTGTGACAAGCGGAATGTGACAAACCGACCCCCCGAACCCGGAGCATTGGGAGTGCGCCGTTTCTAGACAGCAAAAGAGGTGCCGCAGCCGCAGGAGGCGGTGGCATTGGGGTTGTGGATGCGGAAGGCCGCGCCGATCAGGTCATCCACATAATCGATTTCCGAGCCTTCAAGATACATCAGCGACATCTCGTCGATTACCACCTTTACCCCGTCGCGGGTGAAGGTGCGGTCATCGGCCGTCATCGCATCGTCGAAGGAAAAGCTGTATTGAAAGCCCGAACAGCCGCCGCCGGTCACCGTCACGCGCAGAAATACACCCTCGGGCTCGCCCGCGGCGAGTTCGGCCACCCGGCGCGCCGCCTTTTCCGAAATCGTGATTGTGGCTTCAGTCGTCTGCATGCGCGATTGTCCTTTTCCTCAAACTCTCGACCCGTCTCAAATTCCCAACCCGCGGCGTGGGTGCCGGCAGCGTTGCGGAAGTGTACCGGACGCGGATTTGCCCTATCTTACCGCAAATGATCTTAAGAAACACCAGCAACTATTCGCATGGGCGATTGCATTCGATGGGCAAGGTGCCCGCCATCTGCTTTGCCGATGCGCCATTGTGGCCTGTGATATTAACCACAATGGCGTTATACTCTGATATAGTTGGTGTTGCGCGATGTTCCAGACTGGAAGTAAAGGGTCCGCGCGTTGCCCATGCAGCGCGCTGCATTGAAATTCCTGCATGAATTCACCGTCGAAAAATTCCTTCTCGCCGCCTGTGGCGCTTGCACCCTGGGCGTGTGACCCGTGGAGCAGCCGGGGCCGGCTGATTGCGGAAAGCGAAAGCCGCACCCGCACGGTGTTTCAGCGCGATCGCGACCGGATCGTGCATGCGGGCGCCTTTCGCCGGCTCAAGCATAAAACGCAGGTATTCGTTTATCATGAGGGCGACTATTACCGCACCCGGCTGACCCATTCGCTGGAGGTGGCGCAGATTGCCCGGTCGGTCTGCCGCGTTCTGGGACTGAATGAGGATCTGGCCGAAACGCTGGCGCTTGCCCATGATCTTGGCCACCCTCCCTTCGGCCATGCGGGGGAGAATGCGCTGGACCGTTGCATGGCCGATTTCGGGGGCTTTGACCATAATGCGCAGGCGTTGCGTATCGTCACCCGGCTGGAGCAGCGTTATCTCGATTTCGACGGGCTGAACCTGACATGGGAAACCCTTGAGGGGATCGTCAAGCATAACGGGCCGCTGATCGGCATGGGCATCGACACACCACTTCCCTATGCGATCCGGGAATATGCCGATGTGCAGGATCTCGAGCTGCATTCCTACCCTTCGGCGGAAGCGCAGATCTGCGCACTTGCCGATGAAATCGCCTATAACACCCACGATATTGACGATGGGCTGCGCGCCGGGCTGCTTGATCTGGAAGCGATGCGGGAGGCGCCGCTTGTCGGGCCGATTTTTGCGCATCTGATGGAGCGCCATCCCGACGCCGCCCGTGGCCGTATCATCAATGAGGCGGGGCGCCGGCTGATCACGGTTCTGATTAGCGATCTGGTCAATGAAATCCAGACCGCGGCGATGCGCGAGCGGGTCTGCAGTCCCGATCATGTGCGCGGGCTTGGCAAGCCGCTTGTGGGCTTTTCACGCGACATCGGCAAGGGCAATGAGGCGCTGAAGCAGTTTCTGCGCAAGCATGTCTATCGCCACTACAAGGTCAACCGGGCCATGAGCCGGGCGCGTCGGGTTGTTGAGGGGCTTTTTGCGCAGTTTCTGGAAGAGCCTGAACTTCTGCCCACCGAATGGCAGGAACAATGCGACAGGCCCGGAACGCGGGTGACGGCGCGTATTGTCTGTGACTATATTGCCGGCATGACGGACCGCTATGCTTATGAGGAGCATCGCCGTCTGTTCGATCTGCATTCGCGGATGCAACCCTGAACAACTCACACCCATCTATCGCGCCCTTTTCGCGCGCGCTCTTACAAGTATTGGCATGAATATATTCGACGCGTTCAAAGACAGGCTTGTCACGATCATTCATAAATTGGGGGAAGCGGAGCCGCGGCTGGCCGGGCTTGCGCTCGATGCGGTCACGGTGGAGGCGCCGCGCGATTCCGCCCATGGGGACCTTGCCACCAATGCGGCGCTTGTACTGACCAAACAGGCGGGCATGAAACCGCGCGATATTGCCGCGCTGCTTGTGACCGCGCTCGATGCGCTGCCTGAGGTTGCCGCCGCCGAAATCGCCGGGCCGGGCTTCATCAATCTGCGTCTGACCGATGCCTTCTGGCATGAACAGCTTGGTGCCATTCTGCGCGCAGGCGGGGAATATGGCCGCTCGCATGTCGGGGCGGGCAGCAAGGTGAATATCGAATATGTCTCCGCAAACCCCACGGGGCCGATGCATGTGGGCCATACGCGCGGCGCGGTGTTCGGGGATAGCCTGGCCAATCTGATGGCCTATGCCGGGTTTGAGGTGTGCCGCGAATATTACATCAACGATGCGGGGGCGCAGGTCGAAGTGCTGGCGCGGTCCGCTTATCTGCGCTATCGCGAGGCGCTGGGGGAAGCGATTGGCGAGATTCCCGAAGGTCTCTATCCCGGTGAGTATCTTGTGCCCGTGGGAAAAGCGCTCGCCGCCGAGCATGGCGACGCGCTCTGCGCGCTGCCCGAGGCGGAGTGGCTGCCCATCGTGCGTGATACCGCGCTTGCGGCGATGATGGAGCTGATCCGGGCCGATCTTGCCGCGCTCGGTATTTCCCATGAAGTGTTTTATTCCGAGCGGGAACTGCATGCGAGTGGTGCGATCGAAAAGACCCTTGAGTTCCTTGATTCCCAGGGGCTGATCTATGTCGGGGTGCTGGAACCGCCAAAGGGCAAGCAGCCCGATGATTGGGAACCGCGTCCGCAGACACTTTTCAAGGCTACCGAGTTTGGCGACGATGTGGACCGGGCGCTGCGGAAATCCGACGGTAGCTGGACCTATTTCGCGCCCGATATCGCCTATCACTATGACAAGTTTCAGCGTGGCTTCACCACCATGGTCGACATTTTCGGAGCCGATCACGGGGGGTATATCAAGCGGATGAAAGCGGCGGTTGCCGCGCTCACCGGCGGTGAGGGCGCGCTTGATATCAAGATCTGCCAGCTTGTGCGGCTGATGCGCGATGGGGAGCTTGTGAAAATGTCCAAGCGCGCGGGCACCTTCGTCACCCTGCGCGAGGTGGTGGACGAGGTGGGCCGCGATGCGGTGCGCTTCATGATGCTGTTCCGGAAGAATGATGCACCGCTCGATTTCGACTTTGCAAAGGTGACCGAACAGTCCAGGGATAACCCGGTCTTCTATGTGCAGTATGCCCATGCGCGGATCTGTTCGGTGCTGCGCAATGCGGCCACCGCGTTTCCCGATGCCGATCTCGGCGATGCGGCGCTGGCGGGGGCAGATCTTTCCCGGCTTGGAACGGCGGAAGAGCTTGCCCTGATCCGGCTTCTGGCAAGCTGGCCGGAAATGGCAGAACGCGCCGCGCGGAACCATGAACCGCACCGGATCGCCTTCTTCTGTCATAGCCTGGCATCGGAATTTCATGCACTCTGGAACAAGGGCAATGATTCGCCACAATTGCGTTTCATCGTGGCTGAAGACAGGGATGTTACGTTGGCCCGGCTGGCGCTCATTCGCGCTGTCGCGCTTGTTATCGCGACAGGTTTGCGAATCCTGGGCGTCGAACCGGCGGAGGAGATGCGCTGAATGTCTGACCCCGGAACCCATGATCCGTTTCAGGATCCGCCACATCGCCCGACCGGGCGGAAATTTACGCCGCGTACAAGGTTACTTGCAGCCATCGCCGCATCGGCGGCGGCGGTGATGGCGATCCTTGTCTGGGCGGGTTATGAGCTTGGCAAGTCACAACGTCCGGGGGAACCGCCGGTTGTCAAGGCGCCGGAGGGCGCTGAGAAAGTCCGCCCGGACGATCCGGGTGGTATTTATTTCGAACATCAGGACAAGACCGTCTATGGCGCGTTTGACGGCCGCGACGAGGAGGTTGAGCAACTCTTGCCGCCGGCTGAAGAGCCGATGTCAAAACCGGAACCGGCCCCGTCTGCGCCCGAAGATGCGGATCGTCAGATGGCCGATGCGCGCGATGATGCGGATATCGACCCAGGGGCCCGGGCGGCAAATCGCGACACAGCCCCGTCGGAAATGTCTGAAACAACCGCAGGTGAGGCAGCTGCCCGCAAGCCGGACGCCGCGGGCAAGACATTACCCCCGCCGCCCGTGCCTGTGCCGGAAGCGGTGAGCGGTCCCGTTACCGCGACCCCGTCGCCACCGCAGCCTGACAAGGCAGTTCCCAAACCGCCGCTGCCGATGCCCGCGGCCCCCGCAGTCAAGGCTGATCCGCCCGCTAGCGGTGATTATGCCGTGCAACTGGGTGCATTTCGTACCGATGCCGCCGCCGAGGCCGGCTGGAAGCTGCTTTCGGGCAAGCATAAAGGCCAGCTCGGTCAGCTCAGCCATTATGTCGTGCCTGTCGATTTGGGCGATAAGGGGCGGTTGTACCGGTTGCAGGCGGGACCGTTCGCCAGCCGCGCTGAAGCGGATGAAAAATGTGCGGAGCTGAAGAGGTCGGCGGTCGATTGTCTGGCTGTCCGCCGTTAGGGGATAGCGGTGCGGGCGGCGATTTTCGGATGTGCGGGACCAAAACTCAGCGATGCGGAGATTGCCTTTTTCGGCGATGTTCGGCCCTGGGGGTTTATCCTTTTCGCCCGCAACATCGTCGATCCGGCGCAGTTGCGCGCCCTGACTGCTGCGCTGCGTGACTGTGTGGGGCGCTCCGATGCGCCGATTTTCATTGATCAGGAGGGCGGAAGGGTTGCGCGGCTGAAGCCGCCATTCTGGCGCGCTGCTCCGCCGGCTGCGCGGTTTGGCGAACTGGCATCGGTTGATGCCGAACGGGGCGCGCGCGCCTGCTATCTGAATGCAAGATTGCTTGCGGCTGAACTGCATATGGCGGGAATCAACGCCGATTGCGCGCCGCTGATCGATCTTGCCATAACCTCTGCCCATGCCATCATCGGCGACCGGGCATTTGCCGGGTCAGCCCCGCTGGTTGCAGCGCTGGGGGAGGCGATGTGTCGTGGCTTGCTCGAAGGCGGTGTCCTGCCTGTCATCAAGCATATTCCCGGACATGGCCGTGCCGGGGCGGATAGTCATCTTTCCCTGCCGGTTGTCGAGGCCGATCTGGCGCTTCTTGCGCAAACCGATTTTGTGCCGTTTCAGAAGCTTGCACATATGCCACTCGCCATGACCGCGCATATTGCCTACACGGCCATAGATCCGGACCGCCCGGCAACGCAGTCGAAGCATCTCATTCGTGAAGTCATTCGCAGGATGATCGGTTTTGACGGGGTTCTGATGAGTGACGATCTCGGGATGGCTGCCTTGAGGGGCAATTTCAGCCTGCGCGCGCGTGAGAGTATTGCCGCGGGCTGCGATATCGCATTGCATTGCAGCGGTGATCTGGAAGAAATGCGTGCCGTGGCACGCGGGGTGCCCGCTCTTGCAGGCGATGGTGCGCGTCGGTGCGACCGCGCGCTTGCACAATTGCGCCCGCCCGCCGCGTTCGATCCGCAGGCGGCAACGCGGGAACTGCAGGATCTGCTGGGCGCCTTGTGGCCGTGCTAGCTGGTCCGGCCGGTATTGGGCCTATATACTGCGACGATGCCGTACAGGGGGCGAATCAGCGGATAATCCGCACTTTCGCACAAGCCAGGTAAAAGCCGTACTGATGACTGAAGAAGAAGATCCGCAGGAGCAGGGTGAGAAGCCGCTGCAGACGCGGGAAGATGACTGGGACACGGAGGCGGCAGTCCCCCGGCGCGCGGTCATGGTTCTGAATCTTGAGGGGTTTGAGGGGCCGCTTGATCTGTTATTGGCGCTGGCGCGGACGCAAAAGGTCGATTTGCTGTCGATTTCAATTCTGGCGCTGGCCGATCAATATATCGATTTTATCAAGAAGGCCCGTGAACTCAGCCTTGAGCTGGCGGCCGATTATCTGGTTATGGCGGCCTGGCTTGCCTATCTGAAATCGCGCTTGCTGTTGCCGCCTGAACCCGATGACGAGGGGCCAACCGGTGAGGAAATGGCCGCAATTCTGGCGTTTCGCCTGAAAAGACTGGAGGCGATGCGCGATGTGGCGGCGCGTCTGTTTAATCGCGACCGGCTGGGGCGCGATATTTTCGGGCGCGGCATGCCCGAAGGGGTGCGGTCGATCACCCGCTCCGAGTACCGCTTGTCACTCTACGAATTGCTCAAGGCATACAGCGATAGCCGGATCCGCGATCTGGCGCCGGCCCGGATGCATATTCGGCGCCCGCATATCTATTCCATCGAAGACGCGCTGGAGCGGCTGAAGCGGTTGCTTGGCAGTGTGCCCGACTGGTCGGTGCTGGAGCAGTTTCTGCCCGATCTTGCGGGGCAGACAGAGGGCAATGCGGTCCGGTCCGCCGTCGCCAGCACCTTTGTTGCGGCGCTGGAAATGGTGCGCCGCGGCCAGGCGGAAATGCAGCAACATGACACATTCGCCCCGATCTATCTGCGCGCGCGTGAGGGTGAGCCCGAAGCAGACGATATTTCGCCGGAGAGACAAGACACATGAGTGATGAAACACCCCCGGGCGAGGAGGAACAGGCAAGCAAGGCGAACACGGATGCGCCTCAGCCTTCTCAGCCGTCATCCGACAGCACTCCCGACGGCACTCCCGATGTTTCAAATATCGCAATGCTGTATCCGGATGCGGCGCAGCATCGGCGGATGCTGGAAGCCTTGTTGTTCGCCGCTGCCGAACCGCTTGATGAGGCAAGCCTTGCCGCCAAGCTGCCCGCCGGTGTGGATGTGCCCGCGTTGCTTGAAGAGCTGGTGGAAAACTATGCGGGGCGGGGGGTAAATCTGATCCGGATTGCCGGGGGATGGGCGTTCCGTACCGCGTCGGATCTGGCATTTCTGCTGCGCGAAGAGGTAACGCGGGAGCGGAAATTATCAGCCGCAGCGGTCGAAACGCTTGCCATCATTGCCTATCACCAGCCGGTGACCCGCAGCGAGATCGAGGAAATTCGCGGCGTCTCGGTCAGTCGCGGGACCCTGGATGTGCTGCTTGAGACTGAGTGGATACGGCCGCGCGGTCGACGCAGGACACCGGGCCGGCCTCTGACCTTCGGCACGACCAAGCAGTTTGAGGATCATTTCGGTCTTGAAAATATCAGGGATTTACCCGGCCTTGATGAGCTGAAGGCCGCGGGGCTGCTCAATGCCCAGTTGCCGCCCGATTTCCGGCTGGACTTGCCCGACCCTGACAGCCCGCGCGACGATGAAGAGCCGCTGGCCCCCGATGATGAAGCGCTGACCGGACAGCGCGACAATGTCGTGGCCGGGCCAGGCGTGGCCGGGCTTGCATCCGAGAAGGAGAACGGGCAGGAACCCCCCGAAAGTTAGTGATGAAAGCTGACTGCGAAAGCCGATTACGGGAGCCGGTCCCGGTCTGGCCATAATCCGGACGCGCGATCTAAATGCTTTCAATCTGCCGCATGCTATGGCTACATGCGGGTTGAATGTTAAGAATTACTCGCAGTTGCCGGATTGAGCCTGTTCGGGCCGTGCTGCAATGTATAAGTTAAGTCATGATGGTTGCCGGAATGTCGAATTCTGTCGCATTCGGTGCGGGCGCAAATAGAACGGAGCAGGAATCGGTGGCTGGAAAGCCCGTGCCGCGACTTGCATTGTCGCATGTGTCGCATCGCTATGGCGATATCGTCGCGGTCGATGATGTTTCTCTTGAGGTTGCGGCGGGAGAACTTGTCTGTCTGCTTGGCCCTTCCGGCTGCGGCAAGTCGACGACTTTGCGGATCGCTGCGGGACTTGAGAAACCTTATGCCGGGCAGGTGTTTATCGACGGCACCGAAGTAGTCGGGGAGGGCTGCTTCGTTCCTCCTGAAAAGCGCGGCGTGGGGCTGATGTTTCAGGACTATGCGCTGTTTCCACATTTGAGCGTCGCCCGGAATGTGGGGTTTGGCGTCTCCGGCGTTTCGCGCGCCGAACGCGACAGGATTGTCATGCAGGCGCTGCGTATCGTCGGGATGGAGCCTTATGCGGACGCCTTTCCCCATACCCTGTCCGGCGGGCAGCAGCAGCGGGTGGCGCTGGCGCGGGCATTGGCGCCGCAGCCTTCGATTATCCTGATGGATGAACCGTTTTCCGGCCTTGACCGGCGTTTGCGCGACGAGGTGCGTGAGGAAACCGTCGGAATATTGCGGCAGGCGGGCGCAGCGGTGCTGATGGTGACCCACGATCCGGAAGAGGCATTGAGCATTGCCGACCGGATCGCGCTGATGCGCGCGGGAAAACTTGTGCAGATCGGGACGTCTGATGAGCTTTATTTTCATCCGGTTGACGCCGACGTGGCGGAATTTTTCTGCCAGCTCAACCGGATTCATGCCCATGTGACAGGCGGCGTGGTCGCGACCCCGTGGGGGGATTTACCGGCAAGCGGCTTTGCCGAGGGGGCGGGCGTGGAGGTGCTGTTCCGGCCCGAGCAGGTCCGGTTGGGTGCGGCGGCGCGGGACGATCTGCCGCGCGCGGTCGTGGAACGCTGCAGCCCGCTTGGCGGTGAACGGCTGCTGCAACTGCGGTTATGTGAAGATAATTCCAGTGTGCGTGTCCGCCTGCCCTATGAGGATTGCCCCGCAACGGGGGCGGAGGTCGGGGTCAAGGTCATCTTGTCGCAGATGATGATGTTTCCCTGCCGGCATGAATCGGCGCCCTGAAATATGACAAAGCCGCCGCGTTGCCATCGCGTTGCCAGCGTGTTGCCACCGCGTTGCGCGGGGGATTGCATTCTGACAGAATAAGACCAGATCAGATGTGATCCGAACAGATGAAATCCTGTTTCCGGTTTGTTATGAGTGCGATCTGATTTGGGTAATCTGGAACCGGTGCCCTGCAACGGGACCCCTGTTCCGGGAATTTGCCCCGGGTGCCGTTGATACGGCCACCGTGCAGCTAACAGACTGTCGCCGCCAACCGGCCGTCAATGAGGAGCAAGCCTAATGGGCCTTAGTATCTGGCAGATCATGATTGTTGTGGTGCTTGTTGTGCTGCTGTTCGGGCGTGGCAAGATTTCCGAACTCATGGGCGATGTCGCGAAAGGCATAAAAAGCTTCCGTCAGGGTATGTCGGAACAGGATACTGAAACGCCGCCCCAGATCGATAATGGCAAACAGCAATCCAGTAATGACACAAGCGACCGGGCGGCGAAAAATTGACCGATCAGTCAAATTTGTCCGGGGCGGCATGCTGTCGCCTGCCCGCCTCCGACCGATAGTCGCCGCGTTTCAGGACCGAGCACATGCCTGACATTGGTTGGCAGGAATTACTCATCATCGGTGCAATCGCCATTATCGTGGTGGGCCCCAGGGAGTTGCCGCTGCTGATGCGGACTGTCGGGCGATGGGTCGGGCGCGCCCGGGCGATGGCCACCGACTTCCAGCGCAGCATGGATGATCTGGCGCATGAGACCGAGCTTGAGAATCTGCGCCGTTCGATCGATGAGATCGGCACGTCGGATCCAACCGGCGCCGACCCGGAAGCGGCGGCGATCCATGGGGGTGTCGCGATGTCTTCCTTGCCGGATGAAACCACGATGCCCCTGCCCGATCAGATCAGCGAGCAAGAGCGTGCATCACGGTCAGGAACAGGCAGCCAGTGAGCCAGGAAGATATTGATGCAAGCAGTGCCCCCTTGCTTGATCATCTGATAGAGCTGCGCGGCCGGCTGATCAAATCCCTGATCGCGTTTGCGGTTGCATTTGCGATTTGCTTTTATTTCGCCGAACAAATCTATGCGTTTCTTGTTGAACCCTATGCCAATGCCGTCGCGGGCGAGGATCGCCGCCTTATCGCTACCGCATTGCAGGAAGTTTTCTTTTCCTACATCAAGGTTGCGATGTTCGGGGCGTTGTGTCTGGCGTTCCCGATTGTCGCGGCGCAGATTTACGCCTTTGTCGCGCCCGGGCTCTACCGCAATGAGCGGTCGGCATTTCTGCCTTTTCTGATTGCGACGCCGCTGTTGTTCATCGCCGGGGGCGCGCTTGTTTATTATCTCATCATGCCGCTTGCGACCGAGTTTTTCCTGGGGTTTGAGCGCAGCGGGGCGGGCGGTGGATTGCCTATCCAGCTCGAAGCAAAGGTGAACGAGTATCTCGGTCTTGTGATGACGCTGATTTTTGCTTTCGGGCTGTGTTTTCAGTTGCCGGTTTTGCTGACCCTGCTGGGGCGGGCCGGGCTTGCGACAAGCGAGGGGCTGCGGCGCAAGCGGAAATATGCGGTCGTCGCCGTATTCGCTGCGGCGGCCATCCTGACGCCGCCTGACCCTGTCAGCCAGATCGGCCTTGCTCTCCCTATTCTTGTTCTTTACGAGGCATCGATCTGGGCGGTGCGTCTGATTGAGAAACGCCGCCCGTCCGTTGAGCCGTGACAGCCCTGCGGCTTGCCGGAGATGCCCATGGCTGGACGTTGCCCGAGCGGGCGCGTATAGCTTTCGGGGCTGTATTTCAAAGTGAATCGGTTCTGCCGGCGGTGTTTCTGGTCGTCGGTCCTGATGTCCGGGAATAATCGCAAATGCATGATCTGAAACTTGTTCGAGAAGCGCCTGAAGCGTTCGATGCGGCCCTCAAGACCCGTGGATTGCCGCCGCATGCACAAAAACTGAATGAGATGGATGCGGCACGCCGCGCCTGCGTGACGTCGCTGCAGGAGTTGCAGAAGGCGCGCAATGAGGCATCAAAACAGATTGGCGCTGCGAAAGGGCAGGGGGATGAGGCCCGCGCGCGGCAATTGATCGATGAAGTCGCCGATCTGAAGCAGCGTATTCAGGACGGCGAGGATGAGGAGCGGCAATTGCAGGCGGCGCTCGATGCGGAACTGGCGGCGATCCCCAATCTGCCGCTCGACGATGTGCCGGTCGGTCCCGACGAAACTGCCAATCGGGAAATTCGGACCGTGGGCGTGCCGTCTGAATTCGCCTTTGCGCCGCAGGAACATTTCGATTTGGGCGAGGCTTTGGGCCTGCTTGATTTTGAGCGTGCGGCGCGTATGTCGGGATCGCGCTTTCTGACACTGCGCGGTGCGCTGGCCCGGTTGGAACGGGCGCTGGCGTCCTTCATGCTTGATCTGCATACCAGCGAATTCGGCTATATCGAGGTGTCTCCGCCATTGCTTGTTCGCGATGCGGCGATGTTCGGGACCGCCCAGCTACCCAAATTCGCCGAGGATCAGTTTCGCGCGGGCGACGAACATTGGCTGATCCCGACCGCCGAAGTGCCGCTCACCAATCTTGTGCGCGAAGAAATTCTGGCAGAAGCCGAACTGCCCCTGCGCTTCACGGCGTTCACCCCCTGCTTCCGGGCAGAAGCGGGGGCGGCCGGGCGCGACACGCGGGGCATGATCCGGCTGCATCAGTTTCCCAAGGTCGAGCTGGTCAGCATCGTGACCCCCGAAAAAGGCCTCGATGAGCTTGAGCGGCTGACAAGCTGCGCTGAAGAGGTGCTCAAACGGCTTGAGCTTCCCTACCGGGTCATGTTGCTCAGCAGTGGCGATATGGGGTTCGCCGCGCGCAAGACCTATGATCTGGAAGTCTGGTTGCCGGGGCAGAGCGCCTATCGCGAGATTTCAAGCTGTTCTTATTGCGGTGATTTTCAGGCCCGGCGTATGCAGGCACGTTTTCGGTCCGCAAATTCGAAAAACCCGCAATTTGTGCATACGCTGAACGGTTCAGGGCTCGCGGTCGGGCGGACGATGGTCGCGATCCTTGAAAATTATCAGCAGGAAGGCGGAGCTGTTGCTGTGCCCGATGTCTTGCGCCCCTATCTGGGCGGTATGGAGGTGATCGGCGCAGATGGCTGAGAATGAGTGGAAACCGCGCATCCTGCTGTCAAATGATGACGGCATAAACGCGCCCGGTCTGAAATGTCTGCACCGTATTGCAAAGCAGTTGACCGATGATATCTGGATCGTCGCGCCCGAAACCGAACAAAGCGGCGCATCGCATTCGCTGACGCTGCATCATCCGCTGCGCTTGCGGCAGATTTCAAAACGGAAATATGCCGTTCAGGGAACGCCGACCGATTGTGTCGTTTTGGCGGTTGTCGAGGTGATGAAGGACAATCCCCCCGATCTGTTGCTGTCCGGGGTCAATCGCGGTTCCAATCTGGCCGACGATGTGACCTATTCGGGAACGATTGCTGCGGCGATGGAAGGAACGGTGCTGGGTATCCCGTCGATTGCGCTCAGCCAGACCTACGGCTTTGAAAGCGGCGGTTCGGTCAAATGGGCAACCGCCGAAAAGCATGCGCCCGGGCTGATCCGCAAGCTGTGTGATGCCGGCTGGGCGAGCGATGTGCTGATCAACATCAATTTCCCGGATGTGCGGGCCGATGATGTCGGGCAGGTGGAGCTGACGCGGCAGGGGCGGCGTGATCAGTCTTTGCTTGAAATCGATGCGCGCATCGACCGGCGCGGGATCCCTTACTACTGGACCGGCTTCAAGCGGGTGCGCAGCAATCCCGTGCAGGAGACGGATCTGCACGCGATCTATGCGGGCAATATTTCCGTGACGCCGCTGCATATGAATCTGAGCCATGAATCCGCCTTGCGGGCATTGAGAAAAAACTTCGGCAAGTGAGCAGGCTGTGCGAGAATTACCCGGTGACTTACGGGAGGTCAGATCTCCTTGGACCCGCTTGATACAGCCAAAATCAAACTGATTATGGAGCTGCGCAGTCAGGGCATCACCGATGCTGCGGCGCTGAAAGCGATTGAAAATACGCCGCGTGAGGAATTCGTGGCGCCCGCTCAACGCGTGCAGGCCTATGATAATCAGCCCCTGCCGATCGGGTGCGAACAAACCATCAGCCAACCCTATATCGTCGCCTTCATGACGCAGCATCTCCAGCTCAACAAATCGATGGTCGTACTGGAGATCGGCACGGGATCGGGCTATCAGGCCGCGGTGCTGTCGCGGCTGTGTCGCCGGGTTTATACGATCGAACGTCACCGCCCCCTGATGCGTGAAGCCGAAGCCCGGTTTCGCGCATGCGGCCTCCATAACATCACTACCCGCGTGGGGGATGGGTACAAAGGGTGGCCGGAATCGGCCCCCTTTGACCGTATCGTTGTGACGGCGGCGGCACCCGAACCGCCTGAAACGCTGATTGCACAATTGGCGGTTGGCGGGTTCATGCTGATTCCGGTCGGCGCGCAACGGGAAGGGCAACAGATACAGCGTATTACCCGAACTGAAACAGGAACCGAAACAGAGGCGCTCCTGCCTGTCCGGTTCGTACCCATGTTGCCCGGTGTGGAACGCGGCGCGGGTAAGAATGGCGCAGGGGGTGGCCGGTGAGACGCAAGGCAGACAGTTTCTGTGCCTGGTGTGCCGTCGGGGCGATTGTGGCGATTGCGCTTGGTGTATTAACGGGTTGTGCGCCGGTTACCCCGGCGCCGGTCACCTATCATGGTGCAAGCAACGGGGACGCGCGCCGGGGTGAGGCGGGGCAAAGCGTCACCGTGCGTCAGAACGACACGCTTTATGCAATTTCCCGCCGCCAGGGGGTCAGCCTGCGCGCGCTGATTGCGGCAAATAATCTGCAGCCGCCCTATCTGATCGTGCCAGGGCAGACACTCGTCCTGCCGCGTGCGCGGCTTCACAGGGTGGCAAAGGGCGACACCGTTTTCAGTATTTCGCGCCGCTATGGCGTGAATATGTCGGACCTTGCGCGGGTCAACCGGCTCGGGCCGCCATTTACAATCGCAGTCGGACAGCAGCTTGTAATTCCCGGGTCCGGTGGTCAGGGGCGCACCAGGATGGCAGAAACGGGACCAGGCCTCACCACAAATACCCCGGCAAATGCACAAGCGACCGCGCCGAAGGCGACAGCGGCAACCAGCCCGCTCCAGGTAAAAAAACCGCGACGCGCCGCCAGAAAACAACCGGTGCCCGCGCCACCCCCGCGTAGCGGGAAGAGCTTTTCCTGGCCTGTACAGGGTAAAATCATTTCAGGGTTCGGCCCCAAACAGGGTGGCTACCATAATGACGGGATCAATATCGCCGCCTCGGCCGGGACGCCCGTATTTGCCGCTGAGAACGGTGTTGTGTCCTATGCCGGCAACGAGTTGCGCGGCTATGGCAATCTTCTGCTGGTGCAGCATGCGGGCGGTTGGATTACCGCCTATGCCCATAACCGGAAACTGCTTGTCTCGCGCGGCGACAAGATTGCAAAGGGGCAGCTGATCGCCCATGCCGGCGATACGGGCGGCGTCAGGCGGCCGCAACTGCATTTCGAAATCCGCAAGGGGGCGACGCCTGTCAATCCGATCAAATATCTGCCGTCAGGCTGACGGTTTGCCGTGCAGGCGAGGGGGCAGTGATCAATATTCAGCGAACCGGCAGGGTATGCCCAAGCCGACCGGCCAGATCCTGTATGAACTGCCAGGCCACCCGGCCTGAGCGGGCACCGCGTGTGGCACTCCATTCGATCGCTTCGGCACGCCACTGCGCCTCCTCGATCGGCAGGCTGAAATGACTGATATATCCCGCGACCATATCGAGGTAATCCTGCTGACTGCAGGCGTGGAAGCCAAGCCATAGCCCGAACCTGTCTGAGAGGGAAACCTTCTCTTCCACCGCTTCTGACGGGTTGATCGCGGTTGAGCGTTCATTTTCCATCATGTCGCGCGGCATCAGATGACGGCGATTGGATGTCGCATAGAACAGGATATTGTCCGGACGGCCTTCAATACCGCCTTCAAGAACGGCTTTCAGCGACTTGTAGCTTGTATCGTCATTATCGAATGACAGATCGTCGCAAAAGATCAGACATTGGCGACCGACATCGCGCAGGCGCGTCATCAGATCGGGCAGGGAATCGATATCCTCGCGGTGGATTTCAATGAGGGTCAGTGCGTTCGGGGTCGCGTGATTGACTGCGGCATGGGCTGCTTTCACAAGCGAGCTTTTCCCCATACCGCGCGCGCCCCACAACAGAACGTTATTTGCAGGCAGTCCGGCGGCGAATCTTCGGGTATTGGCAAGCAGTTGATCACGGACGTGATCAATACCGCATAGCAGCTCAAGCGGGACATGGTTCACCCGCGGAACCGGCTGTAATCGCTTTTGCCCCGCATGCCAGACAAATGCACCCATATCATCGAGTTTCAGGGGAACATCGGGCCTGGGGCCAAGGCGTTCCAGTGCTTCCGCGATCCGTGTGAGCAGCGGCGCAAATTGCTTTTCTTCCTGTGGCATCGGAGCTCTCCGGATCATGTGCGGCGGTTGGCCGGTGCGGGGCGGCGGCAAAACTAGCATGCCCGAAATCATCGTCAACCTGCTGTTTCCAATCCCCGCTATCGCCGCTATAGTCCTGCGGTCTTCGCGCCAACAGGTTGCAACCTTCTGGAGTCGTTCATGTTTATTTCACCGGCATATGCCCAGGCAGCGGGTGCTGCGCCTTCTTTCTTCGATGCGGTCATACCGCTCGTCCTGGTTTTTGTGATTTTGTACTTTTTTCTCATTCGCCCACAGCAGAAGCGTGTCAAACAACATCGCGAAATGGTGTCCAATGTGCGGCGTGGCGATACTGTCGTGACGGCCGGAGGTGTCATCGGCAAGGTGACCAAGGTGCTTGAAGATGGTGCTGAGGTGATGGTGGAGATTGCCGACAATGTGCGTGTCCGCGTGGTGGCAAGCACGCTCAGCGATGTCCGTTCGAAAAGCGAACCGGTGCCTGCTGACGGTAAAAAGCCTGCCAATGACGATAAGGGCGATACCGGTAACGACAAATAGGAGCCGCCTGTTCTGTCCGGGATCTGCCCGGGTTGGCGGGTCGAACGCCCGGCCCTGAGCAAGGGTGCCCAAAATAGGTTTAGCTGATGCTGCATTTCGCCCGTTGGAAAATCGTCACGATCCTTCTGACTGTCCTGGCCGGTTTCGTTTTTGCCGCGCCCAATCTTTTTTCCGAGCGCACACTTGCGGGACTGCCGGAGTGGATGCCGTCCGACCGGATCAATCTTGGCCTTGATCTTCAGGGCGGCTCGCATCTGTTGCTTGAGGTCGATGTCGCTGCCGTGGAGCGGGAGCGGCTGGAAGCGCTGACCGAGGAAACGCGTGCCGTGCTCAGAAAGGAACGCATCGGCTATCGCAAGCTTGGGGTGCAGGACGGCGCGATGACAGTGCGCATTCGCGAGACCGACAAGGTTGCGCAGGCGCAGGCTTTGATCGCCGAGCTCGGGGCGGCGGATGCAACTGCCAATCCGTTGAACTTGCTCGGCGGATCGGGGCCCGAATTTGATGTCGAGAACCCCGAAGAGGGGTTGCTGCTTGTCAGGCTCACCCCGCGCGCGCTCGACTCCATGCATAGTGCGGCGGTCCAGCAGTCGATCGAAATCGTGCGGCGCCGGATCGACGAGCTCGGCACGCGTGAACCGACCATTCAGCGCCAGGGCGGGGACCGTATTCTTGTGCAGGTGCCCGGGCTCGATGATCCGCAGCGTCTGAAAGAGCTGCTGGGCCAGACCGCAAAACTCGCATTTCGTCTCGTCGATCTGAGCGTTACGACCGCTGAAGCTTTGCAGGGGCGGGTGCCTGCCGGCTCTGAACTGCTGCCTTCGGAAGAAGCGGGGGTATCGAGCTATGTGGTGCGCAAGAAAATCATGGTCAGCGGCGAAAATCTGGTCGATGCGCAACCCTCGACGGATTCCCAGACAAATGAACCGGTTGTGCTGTTTCGTTTCGACGCGGCGGGGGGCAAGAAGTTTGCCGATGTCACAAAAGAAAATGTCGGTCGCCCCTTTGCCATTGTGCTGGATGGCAAGGTTGTCAGCGCGCCGGTCATCCGTACCGCCATTCTGGGTGGCTCGGGTCAGATCAGCGGTAATTTCACGTTTCAGGAAGCCAATGACCTTGCCATCCTGCTGCGCGCGGGGGCGCTGCCTGCGCCGCTGAACATAATTGAGGAACGGACGGTGGGGGCTGAACTGGGTGCCGATTCTGTCCGCGCCGGGGAGATCGCCGCGATCATCGGACTGGTTGCCGTGCTGATCTATATCGCCTTGTCATATGGATTGTTCGGGCTGTTTGCCAATCTGGCATTGCTTGTCAATCTTGTGATGATTGCCGGTGCTTTGTCGCTGTTGCAGGCAACGCTAACCCTGCCCGGGATCGCGGGTATCGTGCTGACAGTCGGTATGGCGGTTGATGCCAATGTGTTGATCTTCGAACGGATCCGGGAAGAGCTGCGCAATGGCAAGTCGCCGCTTAATGCGGTGGATACCGGTTATCAGCGCGCTTACGGCACGATCCTTGATGCGAATATCACAACCTTCATCGCCGCGATCATTCTGTTTCAGATCGGTTCGGGGCCGGTGCGTGGATTTTCTGTGACGCTTGCAATCGGTATTCTGACCTCGGTCTTTACAGCGGTAACGCTGACACGGTTGCTGGTTGTTTATTATCTGCGCCGCAAACGACCTTCGGCAATCGCGCTTTAGGCCATTCTGCTCAGAAACGAAAAGGACAGTGCGGATGTTTCGCCTGAAACTTGTCCCCGAAACCACCACTATCAAGTTTATCGCCTTCCGGAAGGCGAGTTTTCTGCTATCGACGCTGTTTGCGGTTGGCTCTTTGCTGCTATTTGCGGTTGCGGGGCTGAATTACGGGATTGATTTCCGGGGCGGCACGAT
Source organism: uncultured Alphaproteobacteria bacterium (assembly GCA_947258435.1). GTDB lineage: Bacteria > Pseudomonadota > Alphaproteobacteria > UBA11222 > UBA11222 > CALAQW01. Next base: position 63,514 of record CAMYID010000011.1, on the reverse strand, counting down.
GGTTGAAATCGGGACCCAGGGGCCAGCGGATCTGACGCGAATTCGTGCAATTGCATCCGCACTCGAGCTTGGCGATGTACAGGTGCAGTCCTTCGGTCAGCCAGAAGATGTGCTGATCCGGGTAGAACAGCAAAGCGGTGGCGAAAAGGCGCAGCAGGCTGTGGTGGCAACCCTGAAAGCCGCGCTCGATCAGGAATATGGCAGCCCGATCAACTATCGCCGGGTCGAAGTCGTCGGGCCGAAAATCAGCGGTGAGCTGGTGGAGGCGGGGACCCTTGCTGTGGTTCTCGCGGTGATTGCGATGCTGGTCTATATCTGGTTCCGCTTCGAATGGCAGTTCAGCGTTGGCGCGGTGGTGGCGCTGTTACACGATGTGGTGCTGACGATCGGTATCTTTTCGCTGCTGCAGCTTGAATTCAACCTGTCGATCATTGCAGCCATTCTTACCATTGTGGGCTATTCGATGAATGACACGGTGGTGGTTTACGACCGGGTGCGTGAAAATCTGCGCAAATACAAGAAAATGCCGCTGCAGGACCTTTTGAACCTGTCTGTGAATGAAACCCTGGCGCGTACGGCCATGACCTCCCTGACGACTTTGCTTGCGCTGCTGGCGCTTTATATCTTCGGGGGTGAGGTCATTCGCGGTTTTACCTTTGCGATGATCTGGGGGGTTGTTGTGGGGACCTATTCCTCAATCTTTATAGCCGCGCCCCTTTTGTTGGTTCTGGGTGTAAAGCGTGACTGGTCCGGGCTGCAGCCGGCCGGTGCTGGCGGCAAGAAAGCCGGCTGACAGAGCGGAACAGCGCCAATTCGCAGCGTGGTGCGGCGTGGCGTGCGCCACCAGCCTCCTGTCAGGGGCGCGGCGATCGGTCGCTTTAAAATCATCTCAATTCACACTGAATGGACTTGAACAAAGCCGCGAAGGCAGGTTCAATTCCGTATAAGAGATTGTGGTCGCTTACCATCTGAATGGCCGGGTGTAACAATAATGCCTGCCGGTGGTCTCACCGATGCCGATTTGCCATCAGGTGGGTGCGACAATATTGGCAACGCCGGGGAGGATTCGTCATTGGCTCAGGAAACAGAACAGACCATAAAGGCGGGGGGCACCGAACTTACACTGGTGCGGGGCGGCAGCGGTCGTCCGCTTGTCATTTTCCATGATGAGCTTGGCTATACAGGCTGGATGGGCTGGAATGAGGCGCTGGCTGCGGAGCGGGAGCTGATCATTCCCCTGCAGCCGGGGTTCGGCAAGACGCCGCGCCTCGACTGGATCATGAATTATCGCGATCTGGGCGGGTTCTATCAGCGTGTGCTGCGCGACATGAATTTAGGCCAGGTGGATGTGATCGGTTTTTCAGCCGGCGCTTTCATCGCGGCTGAGATGGCAGCCTCCAATCCGGACATATTCGGCAAGATGGTACTGGTCGGGCCGATGGGGCTGAAGCCTGAAGACGGCCAAATCATGGATATGTTCGACAAGACGATCCGCACGCATCTTGTCCTCACGGTGTGGAATACGGAAGCTCCTGAATTTGCGAAGATTTATGGTGGCGATATGTCGCCGGAGCAGTTTGAGTTGTTCGAGGATGCCCGTTCGGAGACCGCGCGCCTTGGCTGGGAACCTTATATGTTCAATCCAAGTCTTGGGCATTTGCTGCAAGGGGTAACCGATACCGGAACGTTGCTTGTCTGGGGGCTTAGGGATGACTTTACACCGCGCGGCTGTATCGAGGCGTACAAGAAAGCAATTCCGTCCGCGCAGATTGCGGAAATTCCCGAAGCGGGCCATCGGCCCGAAATCGAAAATCCGGACGCCTTTATCAGGGCGGTGAAGGGGTTTCTTGCCGATTGAGCGTCCGCTCGGATGGCAGGACCGGTTCGGAATTGGATACGAAGGATAAGAACAATGAAGCTAGGCTACTTCACAGAGCGTCCCTACCGTTGGGTAAAGGAAGAGGAAGTTCTCAAAAACAGGGCTTTTTTTGCGGTTTCAAATGCACAGTTCGATCGCGAGAAGGCGGCCGATGATTACAACTATTTTCTTGACGAAGCGTGTTATGCCGAAGAACTCGGCTTTGATGCTGTCGCATTGAATGAACACCATGGCAACCCGTTTTGCATGGGCAGCGTGATGAATGTGGAGGCGGCGATCCTGGCGCGGATTACCAGAAAGGTAAAGATCGTGCTGATCGGCAATCCGCTGCCTGTTATCAAACATCCGCTGCGTATGGCGGAAGAGCTTGCGGAAATCGACCTGATTTCTCGCGGTCGGCTGGTCACCGGTTGGGTGCGCGGCGCGGGCAGCGAGCAGTTCTTCAATAACGCAAACCCCGCCTATAACCGCGAGATGTTCAATGAAGCGCATGACTTCATCGTGCAGGCATGGACGCGCCCCGGCCCATGGCGTTATGAGGGGAAACATTTCCACTATCGGCATGTAAATCCGTGGGCTTTGCCCTATCAGAAACCCTATCCGCAAATGTGGATTCCGGGGGTATTGAGCCCGGAAACGGTTCTGTGGTGTGCCGATCATGCCTATCCCTATATCGGGCTTGGCACCTCGCTCGGGCCGACGGCGGATCTGTGGGATTTTTATGCTGACCAGGCTGCCAAGCATGGCTATCAGGCCGGGTCAGAGAATTTCGGTTATCTTATTCCGACATTCCTGGCCGAGACGGAGGAAAAGGCGCAGGAGCTTGGCCGGAACTTTGTTTATGGCGGCGGGCAGGGCGCATTTTCCCGGCCCGAGCATACATTGCCGCCGGGATATAATTCCAAGAACGCCATTCGCATGCTGGCAAAGCAGCCGGGCGGCAGCTGGCTTGGTATCAGTCGGGAGAAAATCAATGCCGAAGGCGGTGCCGCCACCGAAGATGTGAATTACGATGAGGTGCGTAAGAAACTGGTCGCAGGCTTTGAGAAGGCGCAGCGAAATCACCAGATTCTGATCGGTACGCCCGATACGGTTATCCCCAAGGTCAAACAGATCCTGGACGTCATCCGGCCCGGCGTGTTCACCTTCTTTGCGGTTCAGGGGCCGGTTGGCAATGAAGACCGCATGACCAGCCTGCGGCTGCTGGGTGAACATGTCGTCCCCGCAATTCGCGACTATGCGAAGGAAATCGGCCTCAAGGATCCGTTCACCCGCCTGCCGGGCAAGCAGAAACTGACAAGCGGCGTGCAGCGTGATCCGGTCGTGGATCGCGATGCCCTCAAACATATCAAGTTCGAGGGATAGCGGTGTAGCAAGTTTCGCTGGCGTATTTCCGAATCCCGGCACTGCATGGTTGCCGGGATTTTTTTGTCCTGATTTCTGTCCGCAAACATAAAAAAGGGCCGGCTTCGGAAGAAGCCGGCCCTCTGCGGTGACGGTGATGCGTTATCTGGACGCAGGCTCAGAACAGGTTCTGAGCCGCAACCATGCAGAACAGCATCGGGATCGACAGCAATGTGTTCGTCCGTGAGAACAGCATTGCGCGCCGTGCCGCGGCTGCTTTGGAGTCTGCATCAATATCGGGATATTTGTTGTCGATATTCAATGCTTTTTGCTGGCTCGGCCAGATGATGAACCAGACATTGAACCACATGATCGTGCCCAGCCACATGCCAATGCCGATCACGAAGTTCTTCTCGACAATGCCATCAAGAATACCGCTATCCATTCCCGCGGCGGCACCAGCTTCGGACATCATCTTGCCGGCACCTTCCAGAGCGGCGGGCATGTCGCCGCCACCAGCAAGGCTCAGCGTCAGGGCGTCAACCAGATAACCGTTCAGGTGAGCCAGAATGAGGCCGGTGACGATTGTCGCCATGGCGCCCCAGCGGAACCAGAACAGCGCGGCCGGTGCGATGACCTTGCCAATTGCCGGCTTCTGCTCGTCCGGGATATTTGGCATGTTGGGAATCTGGACAAAGTTGAAGTACCACAGCAGGCCGATCCACATCACACCTGACAGGACATGGAACCAACGGAACACAAAAGCCCAGAATGCCTGATCCACGCCGACCCCGAACGAGCCGATCGCGATTGCGAACAAGATCGCAGCCAGGACCAGGCCCGCGATCACCGTATTTTGCAGAGAAGTTAAAATTGCTGCCATTGGTTTGCTCCCCTTCCCCCTTACGAATCGATATTGTTGAAACTTAGCTTGCGGTATTATGCCGCGCTCGGCCACCCCTGGGTGCAGTTTTTCAGCACCCTATGGAATTTGCATCTATTCACCATAACGGTCAGCCTGGTTAGAGGATAATGAATTTAAGCCCCGGTGAGAACCTTGTTTTGAATTTCGGTGCGGCATGGTAGGTGCCGAACTGGAAGCGCGGCAGATCGCTGAGTTAACGCAGCGTGTGCGGCAGGGGGATCGTGACCGGTTTCTGACCGGGCTTTTTGCGTCGCCGGAAAAACGCCGGACCCTGTTCACCATATATGCGCTTGAATTCGAACTGGCACGGATTCCGGACCTTGTGTCCGAACCGATGCTCGGGGAGATTCGCCTGCAATGGTGGCGTGAACTGATCGATGCGATTGCGTCGGGGCATGGTCAGAACATGCACCCATTATCGGCACCGCTTATCCAGGCGATTACCGGTCAGCATATACCGCGCGCAGGCTTGGACAGCCTGATTGACGGCTTTTCTGCGGACTTTGCCGCCGCGGCGGAAGGACAGGCGGATGCACCGCCATTTCCGGGCCTTTCTGCCGCCTTCGATCTTGCAGCCACGGCGCTTGCCGGTGATCGTGCCAGCGGGGAGCTGCCGGTGCCGCCTGCCGTATCCGCCCGGTCCGCCATCGGTGCGCTGTCTGAGGGGTATCAGCTCATATTGCAGATCCTGTCGCTCGGCGATTACGCATCGGGCAGTCAGATACTCAGGATCGCGCCATCCTGGCTTGCCGCTTACGGGTTACGGCGCACCGGTTTGCGGACAGCCGAAAATCACGATGCGGTCATGCGCATGACGGAAGAAATGGCGGTAACGGCACGTGAAAGGCTGCACTGTGCCGCAGGCGAACCACTGTTTCTTGAACAACAGATGCGGCCGCTTGGCTGGCTGATCAGCTTGTGTGCGGGCTATCTTCGCTTGCTGTCGCGTGCGAAGTTCGACCCGTTTGACAAATCCATGCAGGTGCCTGTCTACCGGCGGCAGATATGGCTGATGCGCCAGCTCCTGCGGCCCCGAAAGCTCGCGCACGGGTTATGACCGCCAGGCCGCATTCTCCGGCAATTGCAGCCACTGCCCGATCTCTTCCAGCGCGCGCAGGCAAAGCCCTGCCTTGCGCGCCAGCTTGCGTTCGCCGCGCTTCAGCCGCTTGCCCGTTTGCGGCCGATGTTCCGCCGCCAGGGGGGGAAACAGGCCGAAATTGATATTCATCGGCTGGAAGCAGTCGGTATTGGCATCGCCGGTAATGTGATTCAGCAACGCGCCCAGCGCGGTCGTGGCCGGCGGCATCGGCAGCCTGTGGCCCAACCTGCCGGCGGTGGCAAAACGGCCTGCCAGCAAGCCCGTCGCGGCGCTCTCGACATAGCCTTCCACACCTGTGATCTGCCCCGCAAAACGCAGATGTGGTGCAGCTTTGAGCCGTAATGTGCGGTCCAGCAGGCGCGGGCTGTTCAGGAACGTATTGCGATGGATGCCGCCCAGCCGTGCAAAGCGAGCATTTTCAAGCCCCGGCAATGTGCGGAAGATGCGGGTTTGTTCGCCATGGGTCAGCTTGGTCTGGAAGCCGACCATATTATACAGGCTGCCCAGGGCGTTATCCTGGCGAAGCTGCACCACCGCATAGGGCTTTTCCGCCGCATGCGGGTTTGTCAGGCCAACGGGTTTCAGCGGCCCATAGCGCAGGGTTTCCGGTCCGCGCTCAGCCATCACTTCAATGGGCAGACAGCCCTCAAAATAGGGTGTGTCCCGTTCCCATTCTTTAAACGGGACTTTATCACCATCAAGTAAATTGTTGATAAATATGTTGTATTGAGATTCGTCAAGCGGGCAGTTGATATAGTCTTTGCCGTTTCCGTCGCTGCTCGATTTGTCGTAGCGCGACTGAAACCAGGCTTTATCAAAATCGATGCTGTCTGTGTAGACAACCGGCGCAATCGCGTCGAAAAAGGCCAGGGCCGCCTCATCGGTCAAAGCGCCGATCCAGGCGGCAAGCCCGTCTGAGGTCAGGGGGCCGGTTGCGACAATGACGTCCTGCCACTCGTCTGCCGGGATGGTTTCAACCGTTTCGCGGATAATGCTCACATTGGGCAGGCTTTCCAGCGTCGCCTGAATTTCGGCCGAAAAGCCCTGCCGGTCGACGGCCAGTGCCGTCCCGGCGGGGATTTTGTTCCGGTCGGCTGCGTGCATGATCAGTGAGCCTGCGCGCCGCAATTCTTCATGCAGTAATCCCACTGCGTTGCTTTGGTGGTCGTCCGAGCGCAATGAATTTGAACAGACCAGTTCCGCCAGCTGGTCGGTCTCATGTGCTGCGGTCTGCCGCAGGGGGCGCATTTCATGCAAGATGACCGACATGCCCGCGCGCGCGGCTTGCCACGCGGCTTCACAACCGGCCAGGCCGCCGCCCACGATATGCAAAGGATCCGATCGGTTCAGCTCAGCCATAGCACTCTTCTGCAATCTCCAACATGACGCTCTATCGTCCTTAACGCATTGTTAAGGGTGCGCGAACAATTATTCCAGACTGTGGATAAAATTGTGAATAAAGTGGGGAAGTTCTGGTGACAAAGACACTGGAACCGGCAAATCAGGCATTGCTGGATTACTGGCTTGCCATCAGGGATGATGCGGTTGTGCCCGATCGCGCGGCGTTCAGGCCGGCGGATATCCCCGAATTGCTGTCACATCTGATGCTGCTTGAATATCAGGGGCAAGGCGCGCTGATATACCGTCTGATCGGCAACGCTATCGTTGATCAGCTGGGCACCGATTTCACCGGCCTGTGCCATCTTGATATCGTGCCGCAGACCCGCCGCCTGCAGACGGCTGCCCGCTACCGCGAGGTGCTGGCCACCCCTTGCGGGATGTGCGTGCATCGCGCAATACGGACCAAATATGGCGCGGCTGTGGTGCTTGAATGTCTCTATTTGCCACTGCGCGACCGGCGCGGCAAAATCACCCAGCTTATCGGGTCGGCGAATATGCTGCGCGAATATGACAGGCAGACTGAACGCGCCTGCTCACTTGATCAGTTGCACAAGGTATCTTTCATCGATCTGGGAGCAGGGACACCGGTCGCCCAATCAGATCCTGTCATTGCCGCCTGAACTGCCGTGGGCAGCGTATCGGCAAACGGTTGCTGGCTGGGGGACCTGGATTCGAACCAGGGCTGCTCGGGTCAGAGCCGAGAGTTCTACCGCTAAACTATCCCCCATTCGCCGCAGGGCCTGCATTCCGACCGTGCTGTGGAGCGCGTGGAAACTAGTAATCCAGACCCCATTATGTCAACTCGTGATTTCCAATTGGTTGACATCGCATGTGCGCGGTGACGGCGCATCTGTTTCTTGCTATGCTTGCCGGATCGGAAATTGGGAGCGGTGCCGCGAATCGAACCCGAAAGAGTGAGGGACGGACCGTAGAGGATTGCGTGCAAAAACTCAGCCGCAGGTCTGAAGATGCGGGCAGGTGATTCCTATCTGCGTTCGGTCAATCACCGACCGCAGATGTATAGCGCCTTGGACCTGGGAACAAATAATTGCCGGCTGCTTGTCGCCCGTCCGACCCGCCGGGGTTTTCGGGTTGTGGATGCCTTTTCCCGGATTGTGCGTTTGGGGGAAGGGCTGGGGCAGACCGGGCGTTTGTCCGATGCCGCGATGGACCGCGCGATTTCAGCGCTGCGGGTGTGCGCGCGCAAGATGCGTCGTCACCGTGTTTCACGGGCCCTGAATGTCGCGACCGAAGCCTGCCGTCTGGCGGAGAATGGCGATCAGTTTGTCGAACGGGTCCGGGCGGAGACCGGTATTGAGCTGACGGTCATCAGCACCCGTGAGGAAGCGAATTTCGCCGTTGCCGGCTGTTTGCCGCTGCTCGACTCGCAATGCGGCAATGCGCTGGTATTCGATGTCGGTGGGGGCAGTACCGAACTGATCTGGCTTGATCTGGCGAATGTGCGCGATCCTGAAATCATCAGCTGGACCAGTATGCGCCACGGTGTCGTGACGCTGTCAGAAAAGCATGGCGGGATCGAGATCAGCCCGTCCGCCTATGCGGCGATGGTGGATGATGTGGCCGGTCAGTTGCGCGATTTTGAGCTGCAGAACAATTTGCAGCGTTATTTCGCGACCGGTAAAGGTGTGCAGATGCTTGGCATGTCGGGTACCGTGACAACGCTGGCCGGCGTGCATATGGGGCTGCGCCGCTATGATCGTTCCCGTGTCGATGGCGCATGGATGATGCTTCAGGATCTGCGCGAGGTGTCGCGCAGGATTACAACGATGCAGCATCGTGATCGGGTCGCCAATCCATGCGTGGGACCTGAACGGGCAGATCTTGTCGTGGCCGGCTGTGCCATATTGGAGGCTATCACCGATATCTGGCCTGCTGAACGGGTGCGGGTTGCCGATCGCGGCTTGCGTGAAGGCATTCTGACAACGCTGATGCGGCAGGATGAAGAGGTCCGGCAATCACTGCGTTAGCGGCCAGAGATACAGGACCACCGATATACAGTTATGCGTAAACGACAGACAGACAAGCGCCAGAAGCGCGGCAAGGGAACAGGCGGCATCGCGGGCAGCCGTGAGCCGCGCCAGCGTGTCAAAACCGCGCGCGGGCGTTCCAACTCCTCGACGCGCTGGTTGGAACGGCAGCTCAATGACCCCTATGTCGCGGCCGCGAAAAGGGACGGCTATCGCTCGCGTGCCGCCTATAAATTGCGCGAAATTGACGACCGGTTCCGGTTTCTGAAAAAAAATGCGCGGGTGGTTGATCTCGGATCGGCACCGGGCGGGTGGACGCAGGTCTGCGTCGAACGTGTGTTCGGGGCGTCGGTGCCTGCGGATGCGTCAGGTGATCGCGGCATTGTCGTCGCGGTGGATATCAATGAGATGGAGCCTGTGGCCGGCGCACGCTTCCTGCAGCTTGATTTTCTCGACAACGATGCGCCGGCTCTGGTTAAACAGGCGCTTGGCGGGCAGGCGGATGTCATTCTGTCCGATATGGCGGCCCCGGCGACAGGACACAGGGCGACCGATCATCTGCGGGTGATGGCGTTGTGTGAGGTAGCCCTGCTTTTTGCGATCGAGGTGCTGGCGGTGGGCGGCGCCTTCTGCGCGAAAGTTTTGCGCGGCGGGGCGGATACGGAAATTCTCAACCGCCTGAAACAGGAATTCAGCGAAGTTCGCCATTACAAACCTGAATCGAGCCGGTCCGATTCAAAGGAAATTTACGTTGTGGCAACCGGCTTCAAGGACCGCTAGGCTGCGACAAACCTGTTACGGGGATATCGGGAGAGTAGAACGATGAATATCGCCAATATATCTGCATTATCAGCCGATAATCCGGATGATTGTCTGAAGCCGGGGCATTTCGTCGATAGCGATCATCCCGAAATAATCGCATATGCCGCCCGGAAAACCCGGGGGATGGTCGATCCGCTGGAAAAGGCGCTTGCGATTTATTACGCCGTCCGCGATGAAATTTTTTATGACCCGTATAACATCGACCGGCGCGACGATGCTTATAAGGCAAGTGTCTGTCTTGAGAAGCGCTATGGCTATTGCGTGCCGAAGGCGGTTTTGCTCGCGGCGGCCTGTCGGGCGGCCGGGGTGCCTGCGCGGCTTGGCTTTGCCGATGTGCGCAACCATCTGACGTCTGCGAAACTGCGCCAGTCCATGGGAACCGATGTGTTTGTGTTTCACGGTTACACAGATATCTATCTGCGCGGCAAATGGGTGAAAGCGACACCCGCGTTCAATCTCACCTTGTGCGAAAAAGTCGGCATTTTGCCGCTCGATTTTGATGGGGTGAACGATTCAATCTACCACCCCTTCGACAAGGAGGGGCGCAAGCATATGGAATATCTGCAGCAGCGCGGTACGTTCTTTGATCTGCCGCTTGAACAGATGCGTCAGGCCACCATGGAAGCTTATGGCCGATCGATAGAAGAAGTATCGGGCCAATCCCCTCTGGGTGATTATCGCGACTTTGAAAATGAGGCGGAAACGAGCTGAGGCGCGGTCCGCTATCCAGGCCAGGTGGTGTATGAATCGCGCAGAAAATTGATATGGCGGATTGACACAAGCCGTCTGGATGATCATATTCCGCGCCCATAATTTACCGCTCTGGAGGCCGTTTTGGAGATCAAAGAAGCCCTTACCTTCGACGATGTTCTCCTGAAGCCTGCCGCCTCGAATGTTCTGCCGGCGCAAGCCGATCTGAAAACGCGGATTACCCGTGACATCAGTCTGAATATTCCGCTGCTTTCCGCTGCAATGGATACTGTTACCGAAGCGCGCCTGGCTATTGCACTGGCGCAGAGCGGCGGTATTGGTGTGCTGCATCGGAACATGACGCCCGAGGTGCAGGCCGAACATGTCCGGCAGGTTAAGAAGTTTGAATCAGGCATGGTGGTCAATCCGCTGACCCTGCGTCCGGATGAAACCCTGTCCGATGCGCAGCAGTTGATGCAAACCCATCATTTTTCGGGTTTTCCTGTGGTTGCCGCAGATGGCCGCCTGCTGGGCATTCTGACCAATCGCGATGTGCGGTTCGCCGAAGACCCGAATCAACCGGTCAGCGAACTGATGACAAAGAGTACGCTTGTCACGGTGCGCGAGGATATCGGGCAGGAGGAGGCGAAACGCCTGCTGCATCAGCACCGGATCGAAAAGCTGCTTGTCGTCGACGAGGCCTATCGCTGCATCGGTCTGATAACAGTGAAGGATATCGAGAAGGCGCAGCTTCATCCCAATGCGTGCAAGGACCAGAAAGGCCGCCTGCGCGTTGCCGCGGCGACGACAACAGGCAGTGACGGTTTTGCCCGTATGGAAGCCCTGATCGATGCCGAAGCCGATTTGCTGGTCGTTGACACCGCGCATGGTCACAATGACGGCGTGCTCGAACAGGTTCGCAGGATCAAGCGCGAAAGCAATCGGATTCAGGTTATTGCAGGCAATGTCGCAACCGCCGATGCCGCGCTTGCGCTGATTGATGCGGGGGCGGATGCAATCAAGGTCGGTATCGGGCCGGGCTCGATCTGCACAACGCGGATGGTTGCCGGCGTCGGTGTGCCGCAATTGACTGCGATCATGGAAGTGAATTCAGTCGCGCGGCCGCAAAATGTTCCTGTCATTGCCGATGGCGGTATCAAATTGTCCGGCGATCTGGCGAAGGCGATTGCGGCGGGTGCCGACTGCGCGATGATCGGGTCCCTGTTTGCCGGAACAGATGAAAGTCCCGGTGAAGTGTTTCTGTATCAGGGGCGCAGCTACAAAGCATATCGGGGGATGGGTTCGCTTGGCGCGATGGCACGCGGGTCGGCGGACCGCTATTTCCAGGAAGATATCAAGGACAGTCTGAAACTTGTGCCCGAAGGGGTCGAGGGTCAGGTGCCGTATAAGGGACCGCTTATCAATATTATTCATCAGTTGCTTGGCGGTCTGCGCGCGGCGATGGGATATACCGGCTGCGCGACGATCGCCGAGCTTCAGGAAAAGCCGGAATTCATCCGGGTCAGCTCGGCCGGTCTGTCCGAAGGGCATGTCCATGACGTCGCCATAACCCGTGAGCCGCCTAATTACCCGATCGGCAACAGAGGCTAAACCGGTGAAACCAGCGGCCAGAATTGCCGCGGCAATCGAGATTCTGCGCGGAATGGGTCAGTCGGGCAAACCGGCGGACCGGTTTCTTAACGAATGGGCGCGCGCAAATCGCTATGCGGGTGCGAAGGACCGCAACGATATCTATAGCCGCGTCTATCGTGTGTTGCGCCAGCATGCGCATTACAGCTGGCAAGCCGGCAGTACGGATCCGCGTGCGCTGATTCTGTCAGATCTGCGCGCATATGATTGTCTGTCGCTGGCTGAAACACAGCAATTGTTCGGCGGCGGCAAATACGAGCCGGCCTGTCTGTCAGACGATGAAGCGGCAGCCTATATCCGTGATCGGGCGGGCGATCCGCCCGACTGGGTGCGAGGAAATTACCCTGAATGGCTTGCCCCGCTGATGGCTGACAGCCTGCCGGATCCGGTTGCCGAAGGGCAGGCATTGTCTGAACGCGCCCCGCTTGATTTGCGGGTTAACCGCCTGCGCTCAGGCCGTGAGCGGGCGCAGGTCGCACTGGCTGAAGAGGGAATTGAGGCTGATTTTACGCCCTGGTCGCCGGACGGGTTGCGCATTCTTGCGCGCGACCGGATTACCGGCAGCAAGGTGTTCAAACAGGGCTGGGTGGAAGTTCAGGACGAAGGCTCCCAGATCGCCGCGCGACTTGTGGGCGCGCAACCGGGCCAGCAGATTGTCGATCTGTGCGCGGGCGGCGGCGGCAAGACACTTGCCATGGCGGCGTTGATGGAGAACAGCGGCCAGATTCACGCCTTCGATGCGGCGGCGGGCAGGCTGAAGGCGATGTTGCCGCGGTTACGTCGCGCGGGGGTGCATAATGTGCAGATCGCAAGCGATCCCAAACCGGCCCTTGAAACATTGAAGGGCCGCGCGCATCGGGTCGTTCTTGATGTGCCATGCAGCGGGACAGGGGCGTGGCGGCGCAATCCGGACGCAAAATGGCGGTTGAGCGCTGCGGCGCTGGAGAAGCATCGGCAAGCGCAGCATGAGCTGTTGCGGCAGGGGGCTGAGCTTGTCGGCCCCGCCGGGCGGCTGATCTACATTACCTGCTCGATCCTGGCCTGTGAGAACGGGCAGGCGGTCGGCCAGTTCCTTGCGGAAAACAGCCGCTTCAAGGCATTGCCGCCGGTCCGGCTATGGGAAGAAACGGTCGCGCAGACGGTGCCTGACTTTGTGCGGGACAGCCCGGACCATCTCACGCTTACCCCCCTCCGCAGTGACACTGACGGATTCTTTATTTGTGTCATGGAGCGGGTCAGTTGAGCGTGCTAACACATAATGACTATGGATTACCGAATCTTACCTTCGATCGCGAGTCGCCACCCTCTTTATGGCGGGGCGGTTATGGTGATCCTGTTGATGATGCTGACCGGCATACTGCATGGGGTCACCGCTGAGTCCCCCCTTTCAGAGCGGCATCGCGCGCGCGGTGCGCAGTTGGTCGAAAAGGGTGATTTCGACGCGGCGCGGCGGGCCCTGGAACTGGCGATAGTGGCGGATCCGAAAAATGCGCGGGCGGTTGCCTGGCTTGGTCAGGCGCATGCCGGTCTGGGCAATTTGGCAATTTCGGAAAAGTACTTTAACACCGCCCTGAGTATCAGCCCCGATGATCCGCAGATTTTACTGATGGTCGGCAAATCCGATATTGCGAAAGGTGAAACTGCGGCGGCGCAGGAAAAATTGCGCCGGTTGACAGTTCTGTGTGGTGCAACATGTTCGCAGACCCTTGCATTGACGCGGGCAATGCGTGAAGCCGGTGCCGCGTCCGCCGGGGCGAATTAGGAAAGGAAGCCGCAAAAGCCCATGTCCGATCGCATTCTGATCATCGATTTTGGTTCGCAGGTCACGCAGCTGATTGCCCGCCGTGTGCGTGAAAGCAACGTCTATTGCGAGATCGTGCCCTACAACAGATCGGAAGAAGTCCTTGATGAGTTTGCGCCCAAGGGCATTATTTTATCCGGCGGGCCAGCCAGTGTGACCCATGCCGGCACCCCGCGTGTGCCGGACAGGGTGTTTACGATGGGGGTGCCCGTACTTGGTATCTGTTATGGCGAGCAGACGATGTGCGCCCAGCTTGGCGGTGAGGTTGCGGTTTCGGACAAGCGGGAATTCGGTCGCGCAATTCTGAAGGTGACCGATGAATGCCGGCTGTTTGACGGGGTCTGGCCGGTCGGGACAAGCGATCAGGTGTGGATGAGCCACGGGGACAGGGTTGTCTCCCTGCCACCGGGGTTCAGCCCTGTTGCGGTCAGCGATCATGCGCCATTTGCCGCCATAGCGGATGAGCAAAGGCGGTTCTACGGTGTGCAGTTTCATCCGGAAGTCGTTCATACGCCCGCCGGGGCGCGGCTGCTTGAGAATTTTACCTGCAAGATCGCGCAATGTGCCGGCGACTGGACAATGGCCGCTTTCCGCGAAACCGAAATTGCCAAGGTTCGCGATCAGGTGGGTGAGGGGCGTGTGATCTGCGGTCTGTCAGGCGGGGTCGACAGCTCCGTGGTGGCGGTGCTGCTGCATGAGGCGCTGGGCGATCAGCTCACCTGTGTCTTTGTCGATACCGGCATGATGCGCGCAGGCGAAGCGGAACAGGTCGTCAGCTTGTTTCGCGGCCACTATAACATCCATCTTGTGCATCGGGACGCATCCGAGCTGTTTCTGTCCAGGCTTGCCGGGGTTACCGACCCCGAGCAGAAACGCAAGATAATCGGCGCGGCTTTTATCGATGTCTTCGAGGAAGAGGCGGCCAAGATCGGCGGGGCGGATTTTCTGGCGCAGGGCACGCTTTATCCCGATGTCATCGAAAGCGTGTCATTCGATGGGGGCCCCAGCGTTACGATCAAATCGCATCACAATGTCGGCGGTCTGCCCGAGCGGATGAATATGGCCCTGGTTGAGCCGCTGCGCGAGCTGTTCAAGGATGAGGTGCGCGCCCTTGGCCGCGAGCTGGGCCTGCCTGAGATATTCGTGGGCCGCCACCCCTTTCCCGGCCCGGGCCTGGCGATCCGTATCCCCGGTGAGATTACGGCCGACAAGCTTGATATTCTGCGTCAGGCGGATGCGATCTATATCGACGCGATCAGACAGGCGGAGCTTTATGACGAAATCTGGCAGGCCTTTGCCGTGCTGCTGCCGGTCAAAACCGTTGGCGTCATGGGCGATGAACGCTCCTATGACTATGTCTGCGCGCTGCGCGCTGTCACTTCGACCGACGGGATGACGGCGGATTACTTTCCGTTTGAACATGCCTTCCTCGGGCAGGTGGCAACCCGTATCATCAATGAAGTGCGCGGCATCAACCGGGTCGTCTATGACATCACCTCAAAACCACCCGGCACGATCGAGTGGGAATAAACTCAAAGACACGATATTGTATGCGGCGCGCGGGTTGCGCGTTGTGGGATTCGTGGTTAGCGGCGGAGTGAAAGGCTTTTGAGCGATATTTTTCGCGAAGTCTCAGATGACATTCGCAATGAACAACTGAAATCATTATGGGATCGCTATGGCCTGCTGGTCATCAGCGCGATCGTCCTGCTTGTCCTGAGCGTCGCGGGCTGGGCCTTCTGGCAGAATTACGCACGCGACCGGCAGGCCGAAGCAGCTATTGCGTTTCTTGAAGGGGAACAACTGCTGCTTGATGGCGATGCGACAGCGGCGGCGGAGAATTTTGCCGCACTGGCGCGTGAAGGCGGCTCGGCGGGTTACATTGCGGTTGCCCGGATGAAGCAGGCGGCTTCCTTGCTCGCTGCGGGGGAGCGGCCGCAGGCGGTTGCGGTGTTGGATCAGCTTGCTATGGACAGTGAGGCTGATCAGCTTTGGCGCGATTTGGCCGCGCTCAAGGCTGCGTTGCTGTTGTCAGACAGCGCCAGTGGTGATGAGCTGAAGCTTCGGCTTTCCCCGTTTACGGGGGAGGGGCATCCGTTTCGCCATTCCGCGCGCGAGGCGCTTGCATTCCTTGCCTTGCGCGAGGGGCGAAAACCGGATGCCGCGGCTACATTCCGGGTTCTGGCGGATGATCTGACAGCGCCGCAGGGTATGCGTGCGCGGGCGGCGCAAATGCTTGAGGGGCTGCCGGCGCCCGCAGTCGCGCCCGAAACCGAAACCGAACCCGGAACCGCAACCCCGTCTGCCGATGCAATGGGGCAATAAGGTGCGAGGGTTGAATAACGTGGGGGCGCGATTTTCCTTCATATCGCCCAGAGCGGGCATGATGTCGCCGAGAGCGGGCGTGAACCGGCCTGCGCCGCTGCTGCCGCTGGTGTTGCTGACGCTTATGAGCGGAATGCTTGGCGGCTGTGATATTTTCAAGCCCGCGACGGGGCCGAAGCTGGAGGGTGAGCGCATATCGGTCCTTGCGCTTGACAAAAGCCTTGAGTCTGATCCGCGGATCAGCGATTTGCAGGTGATGCTGCCACGTCCTTATGTCAATCGTGACTGGCCGCAGCCGGGGGGATATGCCGATCATGCGATGCATCATCTGGCTTTGCCGCCGCAACTGGCTGTGGCCTGGCAACAGAAGGCCGGCAAGGGAGCCGACGCGGATACCGAGCTTCTGGCCGAACCGGTCATTGCCGATGGCCGCGTCTTTGTCCTGGACGCACAAGGCGGTATCAGCGCGCTTGCGGCTGGCAATGGCAAAAGATTATGGCGTGCCGAACCGCGGCCGACAGGTGAAACGGATTTCGATTTTTCCGTCTGGCCGCCGCATTTTCCCTTCTTCGCCGGCGATCAGGTCGAAAACCCGAGTGCCGCATTCGGCGGTGGACTGGCGTTTGCCGATGGCCGTGTGTTTCTGGGAAGCGGCTACGGATTTATTGCCGCTTTCAATGCTGAAACCGGGCAGGAATTATGGCGCACCGAGGTTGAGGTGCCGGTCAGATCAGCGCCGACGGTAAATGGCGGACGGGTCTTCGCCATCACCCATGATAATCAGCTTTATGTGCTGGCAGCCGATGACGGGCGCGTCCTGTGGACCCATCAGGGGCTTGTGGAAAGTGCGGGTGTTCTGGGTAGTGCGGCCCCCGCAGTGGCCGGCGATACGGTGGTTGTGCCGTTCACCTCCGGCGAGCTTGTGGCATTGCGTGTCGAGAATGGCCGTACTGTCTGGACAGATACGTTGACGCGCGCGGGGCGTGTTACCGCGATATCGGAATTGAACGACATTGCCGGGCGTCCGGTAATCGACCGCGGCAGGGTGTTTGCGATCAGCCATTCGGGTAATCTTGTCTCTATTGATTTACGCACCGGAGAGCGGGTGTGGACCCGCAATATCGCCGGTGTACAGACCCCCTGGGTGGCGGGTGATTTTATTTTTGTTCTGACGCTTGATGCGGAACTTGCTGCTGTTTCACGGCGGGACGGGCGCGTTCGCTGGGTTCGGCAGTTACGCCGCTACAAGGATCAGGAAGAACGGGAAGGGCGCCTTGAATGGAGCGGTCCGGTTCTGGCGGGTGATCGGCTGATCGCGGTATCGAATCTGGGGCATGTCATTGCAATTTCCCCGTATGATGGCGAAGTTCTGGGTTATATAAAAATTCCCGCGGGGACATATGTTCCGCCTGTTGTGGCGGACCAGTCCCTCTATCTGCTGACCGATGGCAGCGAATTGCTGGTCTACCGCTAAGCATTCCGCCTGTCAGAGGGCAGGCTATCTGGTGCGTTATCATGTTCACCCTGGCTATTGTTGGACGTCCGAATGTCGGTAAGTCGACGCTGTTTAACCGGCTGATCGGTAAACGCATCGCGCTTGTCGACGATACCCCCGGCGTTACCCGCGACCGGCGCGAAGGCGATGCGCGGCTTGCGGATCTGTCGTTCCGCATCATCGATACTGCCGGGCTGGAAGAGCCGGGCGACGGAGATCTGCAACGCCGCATGCGCGAGCAGACGGACCGCGCGGTTGAGCAGGCCGATCTCTGCCTGTTGCTGATCGATGCGCGCGCCGGCCTGACGCCGCTTGATACGCATTTTGCCCGCCTTTTGCGCAAGGGAGAAACGCCGGTTCTGCTGGCTGCAAACAAATGCGAAGGCGGCGCCGGGCAGCAAGGGCTGATCGATGCCTATGCGCTGGGGCTTGGTGAACCGATTGCCCTGTCTGCCGAACATGGTCAGGGACTTGGGGAGCTGTATGACGCACTGGCAGAATTTCAGGAAGCACGGAACGCGGCAGCAGTCGATGAAGGGCCGGGCGAGCCTGTGCCCGTGGCGATTGAAGGTGATGACAACGAGGATACGCCGGACCGCCCCCTGAAAATTGCCATCGTCGGTCGGCCGAATGCCGGCAAATCGACACTGATCAATCAGTTGATCGGCGAGGAGCGTCTGCTGGCCGGTCCAGAAGCCGGGCTGACGCGCGATTCAATCGCTGTCGAGTGGGAATGGTCCGGCAGACCGGTGCGGCTTTTTGACACAGCGGGCATGCGAAAACGGGCACGGGTCAGCGGAAAACTTGAAAAACTGGCCGTGGCGGATGCCAAGCGCGCAATGGGCTTTGCAGAGAGTGTGATCTTGCTTATCGACGCAACAGCGCCATTTGAAAAGCAGGATCTGCATATTGCGGACATGATCGCGCGCGAAGGGCGCGCAATGGTGATTGCGGTCAACAAGTGGGATCTGATCGATTATCCGCAAGAGTGGCTGAAGGCATTGCGTAACCAGCTTGATGAAGCTCTGCCCCAGATCAGGGGTGTACCCTTGATCACATTATCCGCGCTGAGCGGCAAGGGAGTGGAGAAGCTGCTGCCGGCAGTTGCGAAAATGAACGCGGTCTGGAACAAACGGATCGGGACAGCCATATTAAATGAATGGTTGTCGGAAATGACCGAACGTCACCCGCCGCCATTGTCGCAAGGCCGGCGGATCAAATTGCGCTACATGACGCAGGTATCGACACGACCGCCTACTTTTGCCGTTTTTTCACCCAAGGGGCAGGAACTGCCCGGTGCCTATGCACGTTATTTGATCAACGGGTTGCGGGCGGATTTCGATTTGCCCGGTGTGCCAATACGGTTGCGCATGCGGCGGCGCTCCAACCCTTATGTCGATGAATAGGCACGACTTTTTGTTGTTGGATGAGTTGGCTGTCACAAATATCTGAGACGCTCAGGTCGCCGGAACCGAATGACCAGGCCAGCTTGGCGAAAAAGTGGCGTAATAATTGCTTTGTTATTTGTAACAAAAGCGCGCATCCAACATGCGCGGTTCGGCCGAAAGTGGCGCCACAGGGCGTTGGTGCTGCGTTTTGGCTTCTGTAACAGGCAGTACAAAGTGTTACGCAAGCATTTGAAAGATTTAAGAGTTTGGTAACCTTGTCACTCCTAGGATAATCCGCGAACGGAAAAAAATACAAACGCCTGGCGAATCACGTTACTGTATGAAGGCAGATAAACAGATTTTCTTACTATGTTTTTGAAAATAAACAGAAATTCGTTGTTTGGTTGAATCGTTATCTGTTTGTTTGAATATGTGGATAGCCCGATAAAAATTGCGTGACCAAACGCAAGGGCAGGATTGAAAGGATTTAAGATCACACCGAAGTGCAGGGGGAGATTGCCGAAGTAAATTGATGCGGGGGGGTGTAAGTCAGATAACCTCAAAGGACTACGCCATGAACGCAATGAACGATGTCTTCGATCTCTTTAACGAGGCATATTCGCGTGAGAAACAGGAGCGAATGAGCCTACAGGATTATCTGCTCAGTTGCCGAGACCATCCTGATTTTTTCGCGACCGCCGCCGAACGCATGATCGACGCGATTGGTGAACCCGAGTTGATCGATACAAGCGCTGACCCTCGATTGGGCCGCATTTTTCAAAATCGCACAATTAAACGTTATCCCGCATTCAGCCAGTTCTTCGGCATGGAAGATACGGTCGAACGTATCGTCGGTTATTTCCGTTATGCCGCTCAGGGACTGGAAGAACGCAAGCAGGTTCTGTATCTGCTCGGCCCGGTGGGCGGTGGCAAGTCCTCGCTGGCTGAGCGGCTGAAGCGGCTGATGGAAGAACGACCGATCTATGTGCTGCAGGCCGGCGATGAGGTCAGCCCGGTGTTTGAATCACCGCTTGGCTTGTTCAATCCGGAGCGGATGGGCGATCTGCTGGATGATAAATACGGCATTCCCAAGCGGCGGTTGAATGGTTTGATGTCGCCATGGGCTGTCAAGCGGCTTGATGAATTTGACGGCGATATTTCGAAATTCTCGGTCGCCAAGCTGTATCCTTCCAAATTGCGCCAGATCGGTATCGCCAAGACCGAGCCGGGCGATGACAATAATCAGGATATCTCATCGCTGGTCGGCAAGGTCGATATTCGTAAGCTTGAACATTTCAGTCAGAACGATCCCGATGCCTATGCCTATTGCGGCGGTCTGAACCGGGCAACCCAGGGTATGCTGGAATTTGTCGAGATGTTCAAAGCGCCGATCAAGGTGCTGCATCCCCTGCTGACCGCGACGCAGGAGGAAAATTATCTTGGGACGGAGAATTTCGGGGCTTTCCCGTTTGAAGGTGTCATCCTGGCGCATTCAAACGAGGCGGAATGGCAGCAATTCAAGTCCAACAAGAACAATGAAGCATTTCTCGACCGGATCTGCGTTGTGAAGGTGCCTTATTGCCTGCGCTGGTCGGACGAGGCGAAGATCTATGAAAAGCTGCTGCGCGAGAGTGAGTTGGGCGATGCGCAATGCGCGCCCGATACACTCGAAATGCTGGCGCGGTTCAGCACGCTGACCCGCTTGCGTGAGCATGAGAATTCGACCCTCTACTCGAAAATGCGGGTCTATGACGGTGAAAACCTGAAAGATGTCGATCCGAAGGCGAAATCGGTTCAGGAGTACCGCGACGTCGCCGGTGTCGATGAAGGTATGAACGGTGTCAGCACGCGTTTCGCTTTCAAGGTGCTGTCGGAAACATTCAATTACGACACAGACGAAGTTGCCGCCGACCCGGTTCACCTCATGTATGTGCTGGAGCAGGCGGTGCGTCGTGAACAGTTCTCTGATGATGTCGAATCCAAATATCTTGAGTTTTTGAAGACGGAGCTGTCGCCCCGCTATGCCGAATTTATCGGCAATGAAATTCAGAAAGCATATCTGGAATCATATTCCGATTACGGACAAAACCTGTTCGACCGCTATATCGCATATGCGGATGCCTGGATCGAGGATGAGGATTTCAAGGACCCGGATACAGGCCAGATCTTTGATCGGGCGGTCCTGGATATGGAGATGTCAAAAATTGAGAAGCCCGCCGGAATTGCAAACCCCAAGGACTTCAGAAATGAGGTTGTGAAGTTTGCCTTGCGTGCGCGGGCTGCCAATGAAGGCAGGAACCCGTCCTGGACGAGCTATGAAAAGCTTCGCGAAGTGATTGAGAAGCGGATGTTCGGGCAGGTGGAAGATCTGTTGCCGGTTATCAGCTTCGGCGCGAAGAAAGATGGAGACCTTGACGCAAAGCATACCGAATTTGTGCGGCGTATGCAGGAACGCGGGTACACCCAGCGTCAGGTCCGCCGCCTGGTTGAATGGTACATCAGGGTCAACAAGGCGGGGTAGTGTAACCGGGAGTTTCGGAGAAAAATCATGCATCACCACTTTATTGACCGGCGCATAAACCCGAAGGACAAGAGTCTGGGCAACCGGCAACGGTTCCTGAGGCGAGCGAGGGCGCGTATCAAGGAAGAGGTGAACAAATCCATTCAGGACCGGAACATTTCAGATATCGGGAATGGTGAGGTCGTCACCATTCCCACCAAGGGAATAGAAGAGCCACGCATCCGCCATTCTTCAACGGGTGGTGACCGGTCGCGCGTCTTCACCGGCAATCGGGAGTTCGTGCCCGGCGATGAGTTGGAAAAGCCGAAATCGGGCGGTGGCGGCAAAGGCGGCAAAGAAGGGTCCGATGGCGGCGAGGGTGAGGATGCATTTCGTTTTGCCCTGTCGCGCGAGGAATTCCTCGATCTTTTTTTCGAGGATCTGGAACTGCCTGATCTGGTCAAGACCTCCTTGCGCGAAGTGAATACCTTCAAGCGCCAGCGCGCAGGGCACTCGGCATCGGGCAACCATAGTAATCTCAGCGTTATTCGCACGATGCGGAATGCCTATGGCAGGCGGATTGCGCTTGGCCGGCCGTCATCGGAGAAGATAAGGGCGCTTGAAACGCAGCTTGCCGAGGTTGAGGCGCGGGCTGAAACAAGCGAAGGGGCGGATGCCGAGGCAATCCGCCTGCGTGAAGAGCTGGAGCGTATTCGTCGCCGGATCCGGGCTGTGCCCTTTATCGATCCGGTGGATATTCGCTACCGGCGTTTTGAAAATCAGCCCTCGTCCAACAGCCGCGCGGTGATGTTCTGCCTGATGGACGTTTCAGGTTCGATGGGCAAGCGCGAAAAAGATCTCGCAAAACGCTTTTTCATGCTGCTGCATCTGTTTCTCGAGCGACGTTACGAGAAAACAGACATTGTATTTATTCGGCACACTCATCACGCCGAGGAAGTGGATGAACAAACATTCTTCTACAGCGCGGAGACGGGCGGCACGGTCGTCAGCACCGCGCTCGATGAAATGTCGCGCATCATTTCCGAGCGTTATCCCACCAGTGAATGGAATATCTATGCCGCGCAGGCATCGGACGGGGAAAACTTTTCCGGCGATTCCGAACGGTGCAATGCGCTGTTGCAAAGCGACATCATGCCGCTGCTGCAATATTACGCCTATATCGAAATCCTGGATGAGCGTGAGTATGACATTTTCCAGGATTCCCGCTCCGGTGCTGCGTTGTGGCGTTCTTATCAGGAAGTCAATGCGGATTGGCGCAACTTTGCCATGAAACGCATTGCAAACCGTGCCGACATCTATCCGGTATTTCGTGAGCTGTTCGCACAGAAAGACCGCCAGAAATCGATGGCCTGAGCCACTTGTCATCCGATGGCGGATGAATGACAGGAGAACTAAGTTGACCAGCGAAAAAAACCAATTGCTGTTTGATGGGTCGGACTGGAACTTTGAGCTGCTGGAGCGAACCTATCATGCGATTGAGGAAATCGCACTCGACGATCTTGGTCTTGATGTCTACCCCAATCAGGTTGAGATCATTTCTTCCGAGCAGATGCTTGATGCCTATTCGTCCATCGGCATGCCGCTTATGTATCAGCATTGGTCGTTCGGCAAACGTTTCGTCCACGACGAGCAGATGTACCGGAAAGGGTATCAGGGGCTTGCATACGAAATCGTCATCAATTCCAACCCCTGCATCAGTTACAATATGGAAGAAAACACCATGCCGATGCAGACCCTTGTCATGGCACATGCGGCATTCGGGCATAATCACTTCTTCAAGAATAATTATCTGTTCAAGCAATGGACCGATGCGGAAGGCATTCTTGAATATATGCAATTCGCGAAAAGCTATATCGCGCAGTGCGAGGAAAAGTACGGACCCGAGGCGGTAGAGGAAATCCTCGATGCCGCGCATGCGCTGATGGATCACGGGGTGTTCCGCTTTCGGCGGCCGCCAAAACCCTCCGTGCGCGAAAAGGAACGCCGGCGTCGCGAACGCGCGGAATATGAGGAAAGTCAGTTCAACGATCTTTGGCGGACCTTGCCTGGCAAGGCTGCCGATAAGCTGCCGCCCGAAACCGAAGAACAGCGGAAGGCCAGAATGCAGGCTATGCAGCTGCCACAGGAAAACCTGCTCTACTTCCTCGAAAAACACAGTCCGGTATTACAGAACTGGCAATGCGAATTGCTGCATATTGTCAGTAAGATCGCGCAATATTTCTACCCGCAGAAGCAGACCAAGGTTATGAATGAAGGCTGTGCGACCTTTGTTCATTATTACATTGCAAACCGCCTTTACGACCTTGGCAAGATTTCCGAAGGGGCGTTGCTCGAAATCCTGCACAGTCATGCAAATGTCGTGATGCAGCCTGATTATGATGATCCGCGCTATAGTGGTCTCAACCCTTACGCGCTGGGTTTCGAGATGATGCAGGATATCCGGCGGATCTGCGAGGATCCGACCGATGAAGACCGGGAATGGTTCCCCGCTTTTGCCGGCAGCGACGACTGGCGCGGTGTTCTGAAAGACGCCTGGGCCAATTACCGCGATGAATCCTTTATCCTGCAATATCTCAGCCCGACGGTTATGCGGAAATTCCGGATGTTCCTGATTGCGGATGAGGAGAAGAAATCGCATTACGCGGTCTCGCACATTCACAATGAGGCAGGGTTTCGTGAATTGCGCGCGGCACTGGCGCGCTCCTACGATGTGGGCCGGATAGAACCCGATATTCAGGTTGCCGACGCGGACCTGCGCGGTGATCGGTGTCTGCAGGTGCAGCATATGGCCCATGATCACATACCGCTTGAGCCAAAAGACCGCAGTGAGGTGCTGAAGTATATCCGCGCCCTGTGGGGTTATAATGTCAGCCTGGAAAGTGTCGATCGCAGTTCCGGCGAAGTGATACAGAAAGTGCTGCTGACCGAACAGGGCGAAGAAGATCTGGCCGCGAAGAAAGAAGAAACCCTGAGCTATGAAGAAGCGCTGCTTGGGGTTGCGGTTTAGGTGAACGTCAGCATTTGTGTTGATCAAGCCAAGCTTTCTTGACTAATTCGATCAGTTTTGCATCACCTGGCGCCGCCTCTTTCAGAGCGCGGCGCGAATTTTTTCGCAATGAGTTTTGAGTGTGTCCGCATCGGCCATTTCGCTTGCATGCAACGCGAGCTTTTTGCCGGCATAGCGCGGTACGATATGAAAATGCAGATGAAAGACGGTCTGGCCGGCATCTGCGCCGTTAAGCTGTGCCAGCATAACACCGTCGGGCTGCATCGCCGTGCGCACGGCGGCGGCAACTTTGTGGGTAACACGGATAAGCTTTGCGGCTTCTTCGGCAGTCACGTCGAAGATCTGCGCTGCGTGACGTTTGGGGATAACGAGTACATGGCCGTCCGATTGCGGCATGATATCCATAAAAGCCAGACAGTCATCATCTTCATGGACTTTCTGCGCGGGGGCATCCCCGTTTACGATAAGGCAGAAAATGCAGTTCGGGTCGAAGGTCATGTTCCGGGCGTTCCTCCACTATCGGTAGGTGTCTGACGGAAGGGCGAATGTGAATCAAGCTGACGTTTGTCTGCGTCGACCATCCGCCGTTCCTGTTCAAGAAAATCCTCGACCGCGTCGCGGAAGCGCGGATCGGTGATCCAATGCGCGCTATAGGTGAGGGTTGGCAGATACCCGCGTGCGAGCTTATGCGCCCCTTGCGCCCCCGCCTCGACCCGTTTGAGGCCGCGTGCGATGGCAAAGTCAATCGCCTGATAATAGCAGGCTTCAAAATGCAGGAACGGGTGGTGTTCCGTACACCCCCAGTTGCGGCCGAATAATGTATCGCTGCCGATGAAGTTCAATGCTCCGGCAATCGGGTGCCCGTTACGATAGCACAGGACAAGTGCGATCTGATCGGCCATGCGTTCGCCGATCAGGCTGAAGAATTCGCGGGTCAGATAAGGGCGTCCCCATTTTCGCATGCCGGTGTCGGTATAAAACAGATAGAAGGCATCCCAATCGGCTTCTGTCAGTGTGCTGCCCGTGTGAACCTTTATATCGATGCCCGCGGCAACCGCTTCGCGGCGTTCACGGCGGAGCTGCTTGCGTTTGCGCGAGGCCAGGCTTTGCAGAAACGCGTCAAAGTCCGCATAGCCCTCATTCACCCAGTGGAACTGCTGATCGGTGCGCAGCAGATAGCCTGCCTGTCCCAGCCGTTCCCATTCCGGTTTGGTCAGAAAAGTGAAATGAACCGACGACACGCCGGATTTTTCGGCGATCTGGGCCGCCGCGCCGATCAGCCCGGCTTCAACCTGTGCCGCCGCCGTTCCCGGGCGCACAAGCAGCCGTCTGCCGGTCGCCGGGGTAAACGGGATAGAGGCCTGAAGTTTGGGATAATAATTGCCGCCGGCACGTTCAAATGCATGCGCCCAGCTATGGTCGAACACATATTCGCCCTGGGAATGGTTCTTGAGATAAAGCGGCACCGCACCAAGCAGGGTCCCGGCGGTATCTTCCGCGATCAGATGATGCGGTGCCCAGCCGGTGTCCGCGCTTGCTGAACCCGATTCCTCCAGCGCGCTCAGGAAGGCATGGCTGAGAAACGGGTTGCTTGGCACATCGCATTCAGGCAGGGCGGTAGCGGGGTTGGCGCAGGCATCCCACGCATCGGCCGCGATTTCATCGATCCGCCGGACCATGCGGATCGAAATATCAGGACGCTCACTCATGAACCCAGTTTACCCTGATTCCGGGCAAGGGTCACAGGGTCCGGCGTAAATCCCTCAAAGATATAGCTGTCGGCATGATCTTCAGACTGAGCAAGCTGCGCTTTGTCTCTCACCGTCCAGCAGATCAGCGGTATGCCTGCGCGGCGGACGGCGCGGCTTGCCGGATTGGGCAGGTCACGCACATTGTAGGAAACGAAATGCGGCCGGCTCACATCGCTGCGCCACAGCTTTGTCCAGTCGAGCCGGTCCTGCCAGCACATATCGGGATCGGCGCGGCGAATAAAATCGGCAGCGATCTGACCGCGTGTGAAATGGGGGGCCATCAGGGCGAACCAGCCCACACTTTCAGGTGTGAAGGATTGCACCGCAACCGGGCCGCGATAGGCGGCAAGCAGGCGCGCCACAGCCCCCTCGAGGGGACCGATTTTCTGTCGCGATGCAACTTTCAGTTCGATAAGAAGCGGTACCTTGCCATCGATTTCTGCCAGCATATCGCCCAAAAGCGGGATTTTCTCCGCTGTACCGGCAAGCGGCAATGCGGCAAGTTCTGGCGCGGTGAAATTGCTCAGCCGCCCTGAACCCGCTGTCATCCTGTCCAATGTGAAATCGTGAAAGACCATCGGTGTGCCGCAGGCGGCAAGCTGCACGTCAAGCTCAATCCCGTAGCCTTGCGCGGCGGCGGCGCGGCAGGCGGCAAGGCTGTTTTCAGGCAAACCCGCCGCTGTCTCATGCAAACCGCGATGGGCATAGCGGGAATCGGTAATCCAGTCAGACATAGCAGATCAGATCAATCCGAAATGGCGAAAATACCGCCCACTTCCACCGCCACGCCCAGCGGCAGGCTGGCGCAGCCGACGGCAAAACGCGAATGCACCCCGATCGGGCCAAGCACTTCGACAAGCAGGTCGGATGCGCCATTGATGACCGTCGGGTGATTGCGAAAATCGGCAGTCGCATTCACAAACCCTTCAATACGCAGGCAGGCGCGCACCCGGTCCAGATCACCCGCGCAGGCCGCGCGCACCTGCGCCAGCAGGTTGAGTGCGCATAGCCGGGCTGCCTGCTGCCCCTCTTCGACACTGAAGTCGCTGCCGCATTTACCTTGCCATTCGATACCCGCTGGCCCGAGCGGTACCTGGCCAGAGACAAACAGCTGATTGCCCATAATCACGAAGGGGGTATAGTTCGCTGCCGGTGCTGCAGGTTCTGGCAGGACGATCCCCAGCTCTTCCAGACGTTGCGCGATCTTTCCCGGCATTTTCTGTCCTTTCATTGGTAAAAACGGGCATTCAGGGATAAGCAGGCATTCTGACCCTCATGTCGGTTAGGATGTATGGCAAATCCATCTTCTGCAAGACAAACGGCATTTTTGGAGTATCACTTTCATGGACTATCTGATGCCTGCCGAATGGGCTCCGCATCAGCGTTGCTGGCTTGCCTGGCCATGCCGTCAGAGCCTGTGGCGCGATGCTGAGGGGCTTGAAAAAGCGCGCCGGGCCTTTGCGCGGGTTGCACGCGCGATCGCGGTCTACGAACCGGTAACGATGATCGCGCGGCCCGAGGATGCGGCGGCGGCGCGACAATCCTGCGGGGAGGCGGTGCGTGTTGCGGCTTATCCGCTTGATGATTCGTGGATGCGTGATATCGGGCCGAGTTTTGTGCGCGACGGCGACGGTGCGCTTGCCGGTGTCTGTTGGCGGTTTAACGGGTGGGGCGACAAATATACGCCTTATGCGCAGGATGCCGCGCTTGCATCCTCGCTGCTTGAAGATCTGGCTATTGCGCGGCTTGAGACCCCGCTGTTCATGGAAGGGGGAGCCATCCATGTGGATGGGCGGGGCACGATGCTTGCGACCGAACAATGTCTGCTGAACACGAACCGCGATGCGGGGCTGTCACGGCTTCAGATTGAGGCGGAGTTTTCCCGCCTGCTTGGCGTGCGGCAGCTTGTCTGGTTGGGCGAGGGGCTGGCCGGCGATGAAACGGACGGCCATATCGACAATCTTTGCTGCTTCGCCGGTGAGGGGCGGATATTGCTGCAGGGATGCGCGGACAGTGAAGACCCCAATTATGCGATTGCGCGCGATGCGCGGGCCCGCCTGACGGCGGCGCGCGATTGCGATGGCAGGCCGTTCGATGTCGGCAACTTGCCAATGCCCGCCCCGCGTTACGACGAGACGGGGGCGCGGCTTACGCTGAGCTATGTGAATTTCTACATCGCGAATGGCGCGGTCATCGTGCCGGGCTTTGACGATCCGGCTGATGAGCGCGCATACGAAATGATTGCGGCCTGTTTCCCTGACAGACGGATCGTGCAACTTCCGGCCCTGGATATTGTGGCGGGCGGGGGTGGCATTCACTGCATCACGCAGCAAATGCCTGCAGCATAAGCCCGCTCAATCCGCTGTTTGGCTGATCAGATGCAGATTGCGGCGGCGGCTCATCTTGTTCTTGTACATGGCACGGTCCGCTTTGCGCATGAGCAGTTCGGACTCAGACCAGCCTGAGTAATACGCCGCGCCGAAACTGGCGCGTATGGGGATGCGCACATCGCCATATTTATAGAATGTGCTGTTCAGTTTTTCATCCAGGATTGCGATGCGGGCGAGCCCGTCGCGGCGCTGGGAATGAACGAGCAGCACCGCGAATTCATCGCCGCCAAGCCGTGAGACAAGATCGGTCTTGCGGACATTGCCAGTCAGAATTTCGCCTGTGCGGCGGAGGATCAGATCGCCTGCCTCATGGCCATAGGTATCATTGATCGGTTTGAAGTTATCAAGATCGATGAATGCCAGGATTCCTTCTTCACTATAACGACGGGCTGACTGCAAGGCGCGGTTCAGGCCAAAGGAAAAACCACGCCGGTTGAGCAGGCCTGTCAACTCGTCAGTCATGCTGAGGGATTCAAGCCGATGGATCCGGGCATCCTGTTCGGCGATCCGTTGCTCTGCCTGTGCGGCGAAGTTCAGCATTTCCGTGACGAGCGCCTGTCCGACGGGTTCCCGTGCAAGCCCCAGATCATTGCATAGCTTTCGCAACCGCTCTTGTGAAATTGGCGCAACATCCAGCGGGTTTGCCGTATATGCATTATTCCTGAGAATATTATGGTTCATAGCGTTTCCTTCCCGACACATCACGCACAATAGAAATGTCGTGCTGGAACGGCTTGATGCAGCTTCCATGCCAGAAATTTTGCGCGATTTCCTGATAAGAATTACGCAGGCGCGGCCGCGCGGTTCAGAAAATGCCGGGCAATTATTGCCTAGTGTGAACTTTTTACCGCCACTTTGTTGGGTGGTATCCGGCCGGCAAAGAAGGCTTCCAGGTTCGCGGTGGCGCAAAACCCCATTGCCTCGCGGGTTTCATGTGTTGCGCTGCCAAGATGGGGCAGCAGGAAGCTGTTGGGTAATGTCTGGAAGCGCGGATCGATTTCGGGCTCATTGCTGTAGACATCAAGTCCGATCGCACCCAGCCGATTATTCAGCAGCGCGTTGAACACCGCTTCTTCATCAAGAATATCGCCCCGGGCGGTGTTGACCAGTATGGCGCCCGGTTTCATCAGCGCAAGCCGTTCAGCGTTCAGGCTGCCGCGTGTTTGCGGGGTCGATGCGCAATTGACCGACAGCATGTCACACTGGCGCAGCAGCGATTCCAGGCTGGTATGATACTGCGCACCCCGTTCCAGCTCCGCAGGCAGCCGGTTGCGGTTGTGATAATGGATTTCCATGCCGAACGGTCGCGCGCGGGCGGCGACGGCGCGGCCGATCTCCCCCATGCCGTAGATGCCAAGCCGTTTACCGGTTAGCTGTATGCCAAGCAGTCCCGTCGGTGCCCAGGCGTTCCAGCTGTTTTTGCGGATGATATGTTCGCCATTTGCCGCCCCCCTTGCCGCGCCCAGCAACAGCAGCATTGCGATTTCAGCGGTCGCATCGGTCAGCACGCCGGGCGTATTGGTGACGGTAATCCCGCGTTTGGTTGCCGCCGCGACATCGATATGATCGAAGCCAACCGAAAATGTGGCGATAATGCGAAGGCGATCGGGAAGGGCGTTGATCAGCCCCGCATCAAGTCTGTCGGTTATGGTGACCAGCAATCCGTCGGCATTCCGCGCGGCATGCAATAATGTGTCCGTCGATGGCAGGCTGTCATCCCTGTTCAGCGTGACGTCGAACAGCTGGCTGAGTTTCCGTTCCACCTTTCCCGGAAGCCGGCGGGTGACATAAATAGAAGCTGTTGCCAAACCGAAATCCACTCTGTCCGTCCGAAGGCCTGTCGCAAATGCCAGACGATTTGTCCGTCACTGATTGCGATGGCGCAATGAAAGCTGCATTATACGCAAGAATTCCGGTGCGATCATTGGGTATGTCCGGATTATCTTGCAAAGAGGCCGGTCTTGTTGGGAGATAACTGTCTTGCAGTTCACAAAAATTCTGTCTGACGCTGGTAAATGGGGGGCTGTCGCCTGTTTCGGATTGCTTGTTGGCGGGGAATTGCAGGCCGCTGGCATCGCGCCGCAACTGTCCCATCGTGCTGTCTATCAATTGCAGTTGAGCGAGGCGATCGCCCCGGGAGTGTCGGGTGTTGAAGGGAAAATGGTCGTTGAGTGGCGTGAGACCTGCGAGGGGTATCTGACCGAACAGCGGATCGTTATCCGCACCGATATGGAAGATGGCAAAGTCAGTCTGAATGACGTGTCCACCTCGTCCTGGGAGGCATTGGATGGCAGTGAGTTTCGTTTCGATTTGCGGCAGCTTGTCGATAACGAGCTGATGGAAGTTCTGCGCGGCGATGCAAAGGCGGGTAATGCGGACACGACCGCCCACGCCATATTCAAGCAGCCCGCCTCAGCGGAATTATCCCTGCCGGAGAGTGTCCTTTTCCCCAGCAGGCACATGGAGGCGGTGCTGGAAGCCGCCGCCGGGGGCAAGAGCCATGTCGCGGCTGTCTTGTTCGATGGCTCCTCGGACAAGGAATATTACAAGGTGCTCACCTCAATCGGACAAAAGCAGGAAACGGGCATGACGCAAGGCTGGGCTGCGGGACAGCATTGGTGGCCGGTGCAGATTTCATTCTACAGCCCGTTTCAGCCCGAAGCCGAGCCGCAATTTGAAATGTCATTCCATCTGTATGCGAATGGTGTGACCGAAAATGTAAGCATGCGGTACCGGCAATTTGTCCTGGCGGGGGAGTTGCAGGAAGTCACCGCGTTTCCCGTTCCCGATTGCTGAGCATTCGTGCGGGCCAAAGCTGTTCGGTCATTTCCGCTTCGGGGCGAATCCGCGCCCCTTGTCGATGGCATGTGTGCCGAACTTGGTCCTGATGCTGTCAAGCGCCTGTTCCACGGCGTGATGGCGCGGTGGCGGTACTGACAGCAAGGGTTGCTGCTGCGACGGTGCGGGCGTCTGAAGCCCGGTCAGCCCGATCCCGATCAGGCGAAAT
Organism: uncultured Alphaproteobacteria bacterium; assembly: GCA_947258435.1. Taxonomy (GTDB): domain Bacteria; phylum Pseudomonadota; class Alphaproteobacteria; order UBA11222; family UBA11222; genus CALAQW01. Next base: position 32,031 of record CAMYID010000011.1, on the reverse strand, counting down.
GCCGCCCCGGTCGCTTCTTTTGCAAGCAGCGGCTTCGCGCGCTCAAAAAGCTCCGCCGCAAGATTGGTGGGCGCGGGTAATTGTGCGCTGCGGGTGCGTATTCTGAAATCCTTGTTTTTGAGTTTCAGGGTAACGCCGGTGCCCGAATGGCCTGCACTCTTTGCCCGGTGCGAAACTTTCTCGCATAGCGGCCAAAGGCGGCGTTCAAGCTCGGCCGGGTCTGCGATATCTGTCATGAATGTCGTTTCAGCGGAAATCGATTTCGTCTGGCGCCGGGTTTCCACAGGGCGCGAATCCTCGCCGCGTGCGAATTTGTAAAGTCTGTGCCCGAACTTCCCATAGCGCCCCACAAGATCGTTCTCGGTGCGTTGCTGCAACTGGCCGATATGGGTAATGCCATCCCTGTACAGGCGTGCTGTCGTCGCCTTGCCAACGCCCCAGATCCAGGAAACCGGTTTGTCCGCGAGAAACGCGGTGATTTCGGTCTGGCCCAGACAGGCAAAGCCGCGCGGCTTGTCGAGTTCGGAAGCCAGTTTGGCCATGGACTTGTTATAGCTCAGCCCGATCGATACCGTAATGCCAAGCTGCTGCTCGATCCGCATGGTAAGGGTCGCAAGTGATTGGGCGGCGCATTTGCCATGCAGGCGTTCTGTTCCCGCAAAGTCCAGAAACGCCTCATCGATGGAGAGGGGCTGGATCAGCGGTGTCCATTCTTCCATCAGTTGCCGGACCTGTTTGCTGACCGCACTGTATTTCGCCATGTCGGGTCGGATAATGACCGCATCGGGGCAGGCCTGCCGCGCCTTGAACATTGGTTGCGCCGAATGAACGCCATAGGTGCGCGCGATATAACATGCGGTTGCGACCACCCCGCGCTGACCGCCGCCGATAATGACCGGCCGGTTCGCAAGGGCAGGATTGTCGCGTTTTTCGACGGCTGCATAAAAAGCGTCGCAATCCAGATGCGCAACGGTAAGGGTTTCGATTTCGTCATGCCAGACAAGTCTCGGGCCGTTGCAGGCAGTACAGCGGGCGGAAACAGGGCCCGGCAGCCTGGCTGCGCAATCGCGGCAGATCCCGCGAATTCTTGCCGCCTGCATCATGAGGCGGGCCAAAGCCAGGCGGCGCCGCGCACGCCGCTTGCATCGCCGTGACGCGCCACCGACAGGTCCGTGTCGACGCGATCGGAAAATACATAGCCCGGCCACAAGGGCGGGACCGCGGTAACAAGTTCGCTAATATTCGACATGCCGCCGCCCAGAATGATGCAGTCCGGGTCAAGAATGTTGATCACTGTCGCGGTCGCGCGTGCCAGCCTGTCGATATAGCGTTCAAAGCTCCACCGGCAATCGCAATCGCCCTGTCTTGCCCGCGCGACGATCTGTTCCGGGGCCAGGCTATGGCCAAACAATTGCTTATGGCGCGCGGCAAAGCCGGGGCCGGACAGGAATGTCTCAATGCAACCGCTCCTGCCGCAATAACACTCAGGGCCCGGCAGTTCGCCTGCTTCAGCCGATATATCGGGCCAGGGCAGGGGGTTATGGCCCCATTCCCCGGCTATGGCGTTCCGGCCGCTCAGCAGTTTTCCGTCAATGACGATACCCCCGCCGCACCCGGTGCCCAGAATCACGCCAAAGACCGTTGCCTTGCCGGCGCCCGCGCCGTCCTGCGCCTCTGACATTGCAAAACAATCGGCATCGTTCGCCAGCCGGACAGGTCGGCCGAGCAATTGTACCAGATCATGATGCAGATCGCGCCCGTTCAGCCACTCGGAATTGGCATTCTTGATGCTGCCGGTCAGTGCGGAGACAGCGCCGGGCACACCGATACCGATCCTTGCGCCTGCACAGTTGGCGGCGGTTTCCAGCTCACCCACAATTTGTGCAATTGCGGTCAGTGTGTTGCGATAGCTGCCCCGGGGCGTGGGTCTGCGCCGCTCGGCACAGACGGTGCCGTCCCGACGCATCGCAACCGCAGCGATCTTGGTGCCGCCAAGGTCGATTCCGATGCGGATATCGGCTGCGGTCTGGCTAAGCGGCATCGGTCATCCTGCAGGCTGTTTCGGGTGGGCGTCTAGCCGGCCGCTGCAAACCCCGCCATATCGAGCGCCTTTGCAATATAGTCATGGGCCTCATCCCAGTTCGTTGTATGCAAATGGCAACCGGGCGCGGGGCCTATCAGCGCCGCCAGCCGGCTATCGGCGATAAAGTGCAGCAGATGCGCATCATCGACCAGTTCGGAGACTGACGTGAGATTTGGCGGCAAATCATCGAGAAAGAAAACCGGCGCCGCGATTTTGCTGCGCAAATGCTGTACGGCGGCTCCCTTCGGGCCGCTATTGGCGATCAGCGGATAGTCCATACCATGCTGGCGCAGCCAGCGCTGGCGGGCGGCACGCTGGGGTTGCGGCACATTGCTCAGCACGATGATCTGGGTTCGTGTGCTGAGTGCGGCAAGCGCGTCGGCCGCGCCCGGCACGGGCAACAGGTTTTCCGTGTCGGTAGCAAAGAAGTGCGCCAGCAGTTCCTGCACTTCCGCGCGTTCGACCACCGAATGATCATCGGCCCGCTTTACATTGCCCGAAATCGCAAAACTCTGCAGATCGAGCCAAAACCCGTTGCGTGTGAGGAAAATTTCAAGGCCCGCGATGAACTGGGCAATGACTTCATCCGCATCGGTAACGATGAGGGGTCTGTCAGCCTGCAGGGGCAGCGCTTCCAATTGCGCGCGTATGTCGCCTGTCAGCACAGGCTGGATGTCTTTGGGGCTGAATGTCTTTGGCATCTGGTTGCGACCGCCACTCTCATCGTTCGCAGCCGGTTCGAATGCTGCGCAAGTCACATTGACTGTTTTGGCCTGGCTGAATTTTATTATGCGCTGCTGCTAAGTCCACTCAAAAGAGCGTCCGCCCGGCAGTTGCGCGCGGGCTTGTGCCGGTTGCTCCGGACTCAGTTCCGCAGCCTGGCAAAAATTAATCAGATCCGCTTCATTCATCAGCAGATAGTCCAGAATACCGCCCTGCAGTTCGGGATCGTCGATACGGCTTTCCAGATCAGCCGGGCTGAGGCCGGACAAATCCATGAAGCGGCTCAAATGGTCTGTATCCGACAGAATGAATGTCAGGGCCTGAAGCGCTACGGATTGTGCCCATTCGCGAACTTTCTGTGTCATTTTGTCGAATTAACCACTGCCTTACATTTTTCGGCTATTTTTATTCAGCAATACAATTGGACGCAATTGTAACAGTAATATTATTAAATGCATTTAATATTTGAATGGTTGGTAAGCATTACTTGGTTGCAACCAAAAGCAGGCGGATGGTATCTATGCCGCATTGCCTAGAAGATTTTATCAAGAAATATGAGATCGTTGGGTTATGGCGAAAAAAGTACTGATTTGCGAGGATAATGAGCTCAACATGAAGTTGTTTCATGACTTGCTCACCGCCCATGGATACGAAACCGTACAGACATCTGACGGAATGGACGCAATGGAGTTGGCACGAACGCATCACCCGGATCTCATTCTGATGGATATTCAGTTACCTGAGGTGTCGGGGCTGGAAGTTACCAAGTGGATCAAGGAAGATGATGATCTGCGTGATATTCCGGTAATCGCGGTTACCGCATTCGCCATGAAGGGCGATGAAGACCGGATTCGCAGCGGCGGGTGCCAGGCTTACATCGCAAAGCCCATTTCAGTGACGGAATTTCTGGACACCGTTAAGCGGTTTCTGGACTGAGGATTAACTCTTATGACAGCGCGTGTGCTAGTTGTTGATGATGTGGCAGCCAACGTAAAGCTGCTCGAAGCCAAGCTGAGCGCTGAGTATTATGAAGTTCTGACGGCCGAAAACGGGCAGCAGGCAATCGACGTCGCGGCGCAGGAATTGCCCGATATCATTCTGATGGATGTCATGATGCCCGTCATGGACGGTTTTACCGCCTGCCGTGAAATCAAGAAAAACCCCGCTTTGCGCCATATTCCCGTGGTGATGATCACCGCACTCGACCAGGCAAGCGACCGCGTGCAGGGACTTGAGGCCGGTGCCGATGATTTCATCAGCAAGCCCATCAAGAACATTCCCCTCTTTCCGCGTGTTCGCAGTCTGGTCCGTCTGAAAATGATGACCGATGAATTGCGCGCGCGCGAGGTGACGGGGCGCAATCTTGGTCTGATCGATTATCCGAATTGGGACGACGAAATGATCGCCCCGGGACAGATACTGGTTATTGACGATCAGCCGCGTTCTGCGCAACGGATCGAGGAAACCCTGGCGGATGCCGGTCACCGGGTTGTGGTGGAAGCGGATGCGGTCAACGCCCTGACCCTGGCGCGGAACGACAATTTCGATCTGATTATCACCAGTCTCTCCTTGAGCGAGTATGATCCGCTGCGTCTTTGTTCACAGATGCGCACGGGCGAGGAAACCCGTACGACGCCGTTGCTGATTATCGTTGAGGATCCGGAAACAGACGGGTTGGTGCGCGGGCTTGATATGGGGGTGAATGATTATCTGGTGCGCCCGATCGAGCGTAACGAACTGATCGCCAGAGTGCAGACGCAATTGCGCTGGCGCCGTTATGCGGAACAGTTGCGCCAGAATGTGCAATGCAGCATGGAACTGGCGATCACGGACCCGATGACGCAGCTCTACAATCGCCGCTATATGGAAACCCATTTGGATGGCCTGATTTCCCGTTCCGGTACCGAGGCGCGGCCGGTCGCGGTCATGATGCTTGATATCGATCACTTCAAACTGGTCAATGATACCTGGGGACATGACGCGGGAGACCGGGTGCTGACGCAGTTCGCGAAAGGCATTTCGCGTAATATCCGGGGTATCGATCTTGCCTGCCGCTATGGGGGGGAGGAATTTGTCGTGATCATGCCTGAAACCGATGCGGCAATCGCGCGCGTCGTGGCGGAGCGGATTCGCGAATATACAGAGAGTTTTTCGTTTCATGTGAATGCAGGCGAAACAATCGCGGTTACCACGAGTATCGGTGTCGCCAGCAGCCGGGATGGTGAAACCAGCGCCATGGATACGCTCAAGCGTGCGGATCAGGCGCTCTATCAGGCCAAAAATGACGGCCGCAACCGGGTGGTCGTGGCAGCTTCCTGAAATATTTCCAGACCGGTCGGTTCTGCTGGGCCGGGCCGGTGGGCTGCACGGACCGCCATATGCCGATCACACGACAATCTGCAAAAATAAAGCGCCGGGCCGCAATGTGCCGACGCTCAATCCGTTGAAATTATCCTGTATGATGCAGGTGCCGTATCTGCAAGTTGCGGCAGCTTTAGGGGGAGTAGCGGCTCCAGGGGAAAGGAAAAACTGAACGCCGCGGCGTCAATTTCGCGTTTGCCGCGTTCCCTTTTATTTGATTTTCGTTTCCTTGAAATCCACATGCTTGCGCGCGACCGGGTCATATTTGCGCATGACAAGCTTTTCGGTCTGGGTGCGCGAATTCTTTTTCGTCACATAGAAAAAGCCCGTGCCCGCGGTGCTTTCCAGTTTGATTTTGATGGTTGCGGCCTTAGCCATCGCCACATGCTCCCAATAATCTTGTCATCTAAGAAGCGCGCACACTAACCACGCCGCCGCCAATGTCAAGTAAACTTCGCCTTTCTGCAGTAACGGGCCGGCATTTTACGTCACCGCCCCCTGCCGCTGCATCTGGCGTGCGCTTCTGCGGGTTATCCTTGGCGATCTGGCTGTGGCTGCGTCACAAATTCAATTGCCCCCTGGCAACATTTCAATTGCCCTGTGGCAACATTAATGCGCCTCGGCGATACGCTTGCCGTGCCTGAAATAATAGAAAGGAACGGGAAGCTCGGACGCTTTTCTTTCAGTCACGTTGAGCCGCCGCTCGACCTCGTCGAGCATCAGCAGGGTAATCCCCTGTAATTCGAGCAGCTTTGCTTCGCTGACAGGCAGCCAGTGGATTTCCAGCAACTCGCCCGAGGCATCAGAGATATCATGCAGATCGCCGGCGATATGTTCGGCGTCTGTCATAAAGAAGCGCGCATCAAATCGTTTATGCCGGAAAGGCGGGGTAATGGCGCGGCCGATATAGTTCATTATATCCAGTGCCGGCGCGACCCCGCTTTGGGAAAAGGTCGACCAGACGGCTGAACGTGTTGCCATTGGTCGGCCGATATGCCGCCCGACGATAAGGCCTGTTTCCTCGAAGGTTTCGCGCACCGCCGCCATACCGAGCGCCCGTGCCTTCGTCGAATTGCATCCCCTGACAAGGCGCGCTTCGACTTCCGGGCGCAGGCCGCTGTGGGGCTTCACCATATTGTCGCCACGGTCCACGCGCCCGCCTGGAAAAACAAACTTGTTTGGCAGAAAGTCATGGCCGTCACTGCGCCGTCCCATGAGGATTTCCGGTACCGACCGGTCGCGCCTTACGATGATAAGCGTCGCCGCATCCTTGGGGCGTACGGCCCGGCGCGGCTTTTCGCTCTTTTGTTGTAATAGCTTATCGCTTTTTTGTTGTAACATTTGTGTTCTCGTCCTCCCCGCGTGCCGCAGATTGCACCGGTTGCAGTGGCGATGTCCAGTGTCCGTGCCCGATGGTCTGCATTGTGCGCCTATTGTGCGGCCATTGAGCGCCCATTGAGCGGCGGTCAATGTTCGGCAGATTCGTGCCTGATCTTTATTGTATCTTTGTTTTGCGGACCGCCAACGGCGTATCGGCGCTTGAACAGCAGCGCCGGTTTCCGTCATACTCGGATCCGAGGCTGGGCTTGACGGAGTGAAATAGGGGCAAGGGGATACCTGCGACGGCTGTCTGCCCATTACGGTATCGTCGGAAATTACGGTTATCGTCGTCCTATTACGGTTATCGTTAAGTGCAAATCTCTGATAAGTTATTGATCAAAGTATGCGTGGATTCGTGCAGGCTGGTCAGGCCATGCGGAAATTCACGTCTGCAAATAATAATCTGATGGCGGCATCAGGAGGCGCGTTGCGGGGACAGTTGAGTTAACCCGATGCATGCCGAACCTGGCCCGGCGAGAGGAAGAGCAAGGGAGTAAGATGAGCGGATTTCAATTTGAAGCTCCGGCGTCGGTCGACGAGGCGGTGGGTGTGCTGGCGAATGCCGCCGGCAATGTCCGCGTGCTGGCGGGGGGAACCGATTTACTGGTGCAGTTGCGTGCCGGCATCGTCAAACCGGACCTGGTTGTCGATATCAAGCGTATCGACGAACTGAATACTATCAGGCAGGAAAGCGATGGCAGCTTTCTGATCGGCGCTGCGGTATGCGGACAGGCGATCAGCGAAAATGACGCCCTGCACAAAACATGGCCCGGTGTGGTCGAGGCGATGGATCTGATCGGTTCGACGCAGGTACAGGGACGCGCGTCATTGGGGGGCAATCTTTGCAATGCCTCGCCTGCCGCCGATAGCGTGCCCGGCATTGTGGCCGCTGGCGCCGTTTGTATCGTGGCCGGGCCAAATGGCCGCCGCGAAGTGCCGGTAGAAGAAATTCCGACGGCTCCGGGGAAAACCTCGCTGGCGAAGGGTGAATTCGTCGTGGCGATCAAGCTGCCGCCGCGCCCGGCGCATTCCGGCGATGCCTATTTGCGCATGATCCCGCGGACGGAAATGGATATCGCGATCGTTGGTGCGGGGGTCAACCTGACACTTGACGATCAGGGCGTCTGCACGGCCGCGCGGGTGGCGTTGGGGGCGGTTGCGCCGACCGTGCTGCTTGTCAAGGATGCCGGTGCTGCGCTGGTCGGGACGAAGGTTGATGAGGCCGCGCTGACAAAACTGGCTGCTGCGGCCAGCGCCGCGTGCAATCCGATTGATGATAAACGCGGCACAATTGAATATCGCAAAAAGGTCGCCGGGGTGCTTGCCCAGCGTGCGGCAAAAATTGCGCTTGAGCGGGCAGGGAGTAACTAATGGCTAAATTTCATGTAACTGCGACAGTCAATGGTGAAGAGGTCGAATATCTTTGCGACCCGCAACAGACTATGCTGGATGTATTGCGCGATGAGCTGAACCTGACGGGTACAAAGGAAGGTTGCTCTTCGGGTGACTGCGGGGCGTGCAGCGTGATCCTTGATGGCCGGCTTGTTTGTTCCTGCCTGGCGCTGGGTGCTGAACTGGACGGCGCGAAGATCGAGACGATCGAAGGTATGGCCGAAGGTGATGAGCTGCATCCGCTACAGCAAAAATTCCTGGAGGAGGCGGCATTGCAGTGCGGCTTCTGCACTCCAGGCTTTCTGGTCGCCGCGAAAAACCTGCTTGAGCGCAATCCGGATCCGACGGAAACCGAAGTCCGTTACTGGCTTGCGGGCAATCTGTGCCGCTGCACAGGCTATGACAAGATCATTCGTTCGGTGCTCGACGTCGCCGCAGAAATGAGAGGATCGTAAAATGGGATATGAAGATAAAGAACTGAAGTGGGTCGGCACCCGTCAGATCCGTCCCGATGGGGTCGACAAGGTTACCGGCCGCGCCAATTTCGGTGCGGACCTGAACTTGCCCGGGATGCTGACGGGAAAAATTCTCCGCAGCCCGCACCCGCATGCAAAAATCGTCTCGATCAACACGGACAAGGCGGCCGCGCTGCCGGGCGTGAAGGCGATCGTTACCGGTGCGGATATGCCTGAAATGCCGTCCGAGATGGCGCAGGCCGGTGAAGGTGCGGTTAATTTCCGCTATCTGTCCAACAATATCATGGCACATGACAAGGTGTTGTATGACGGGCATCCGGTCGCCGCTGTCGCTGCGATCAGCGATGCGGTTGCCAATGAGGCGCTGAGCCTGATCGAGGTAGAGTATGAGGTTCTGCCACATGTGATCGACGTGGAAGAATCGATGAAACCCGATGCGCCGGTTCTGCACGATACGATTTTTACCGCCGGCGTCGAGCCGAAGCCGGAAAAGCCGTCCAATGTGGTGATGCGGGTGCAGATGGGTTTCGGTGACCCGGATGCGGGCTATGAAAAGTCCGACGTAGTGATCGAGCGTAACTATACGACACAACCGGTTCATCAGGGCTATATCGAGCCGCATGCGGCGGTTGTCGAATGGACCGAAAACGACGAATGCCGCATCTGGTGTTCCAGCCAGGGCCAGTTCATGGTCCGGACCTTCACAGCCAAGCTGCTCGATCTGGAGCTGGCGCAGGTGCGTGTCACCCCGGCGGAAATCGGCGGTGGTTTTGGGGGCAAGACCACGATCTATCTTGAACCTGTTGCCGCACTCCTGTCGCGCAAGTCCCACCGTCCGGTGCGGATGGTCATGTCGCGCGACGAAGTATTCCGGGCAACCGGCCCGACCTCGGGGACAGCCATGCGTGTCAAAATCGGTGCGACCAGGGATGGCAAGATCCAGGGTGCCGAGGCGGAGCTGAAATATCAGGCAGGTGCCTATCCCGGTTCGCCGGTGGCGCCGGGCTGCATGACGGCTTTTGCGCCCTATGCGCTCGAGAATGTCAAGACGGTCGGCTACGATGTGGTCGTCAACCGGCCCCTCAGTGCGTCTTACCGGGCGCCGGGTGCGCCCATGGCGTCATTTGCGGTTGAAAGCGCGATTGACGAGCTGGCGCAGGAGCTGGGGATGGATCCGATCGATCTGCGGCTCAAAAACGCCGCAAAAGAAGGGACCCAGGCCCCCTATGGGCCGAAGTTCAAGAGCATCGGCTATATCGAAACGCTGGAGGCCGCAAAGGCGCATCCGAACTATAATATCCCGCTTGGTCCCAATCAGGGGCGCGGTGTGGCCTCGGGCTTCTGGTTCAATATCGGCATGCAGTCGAGCGCGACGGTCAATGTGGCGGAAGACGGCACGGTCTGTGTGATCTCCGGCAATCCCGATATTGGCGGTTCGCGAGCCTCGCTGGCCATGATGGCGGCCGAAGTGCTGGGTGTCGATTATAACAAGGTCAAGATCATTGTCGGTGACACTGCCAGTATCGGCTACAACGATGTGACCGGCGGCAGCCGCGTGACTTTTGCGACCGGCATGGCGATTATTCAGGCGGCTGAGGATGTTGTGCAGCAATTGCGTGAACGTGCTGCCATGACCTGGGATATCGGCGTGGACGCAGTCGTCTGGGAAGACGGCTTCGCGCGCCCGGCCAGCGCCAATGCGGGTGACTTCAAGCCGCTTTCGCTTGCCGATATCGCCGCGAAGGCGGGCCGCACGGGCGGGCCGATCAATGGCAAGGCCGCGATCAACGCACGCGGTGCAGGTGCGGGTTTTGGCACCCATATCTGCGATGTGGAGGTTGATCCCGATACCGGCCATGTGACGGTGCTGCGCTACACTGCGGTGCAGGACGCGGGCAAGGCCATTCATCCGGGCTATGTGGAAGGTCAGATGCAGGGCGGTGTTGCCCAGGGCGTCGGCTGGGCTCTCAATGAAGAGTATATCTATGGCGAAGATGGCCGGTTGCAGAATCCGGGCTTCCTCGATTACCGGATGCCTGTCGCATCCGATCTGCCGATGATCGATACGGTCATTGTCGAGGTGCCGAACCCCGCACATCCGTTTGGTGTGCGTGGTGTGGGCGAGGTGCCGATCGTGCCGCCACTTGGTGCCACCGCCAATGCAGTGTCACACGCAATCGGCAAACGGATGACGGATCTGCCGCTGTCGCCGCCGGCGATCGTCTCCGCGCTTGACAGCTAAGAGGTAGAAAATATGGCTCAGGTCGTTCTGAGCAATGAGCTTGGCCGCCAGTTCGCTGGCGGCCAAACGCATTTCGACGTGGATGCGGTCAATGTGCGCAAACTTATCGGGGCACTTGACGAGATGTTTCCGGGTCTGGGCGCCGAGCTTCAATCCGACGGCATTGCGATTGCAATCGATGGCGAAATTTTCTCCGACCCGTTTCTCGAGGCGATTGCAGATAACAGTGAAGTCTATTTTTTGCCTGCGATCAAAGGCGGGTGATTGCCAGCCGCCGGGCGGACAATCCGGAAATTCGGCCTGAAGCTCCGAAAAATCAGTCTACGGTTAATCTGGTCTGCTGCCCACCTGCGCTGATTTTCCACGCTCCCTTGCCGGTGCGATAACCGTGCAATGAACAGGGGCGCGCCACTGCCTGCGCCAATTGCGGGCAGCCATTCCCATAAATTCTAACTATACTCACCCATGAGTCGTGACGATGCGTTTGGGGGAAATGCGGCGCGTGGCGCGTAATTTTATTGACAATATGTCAGGCTCAAAGGAGAATAACTGACATGTCTGTTACCAATGACATAAATCACGTCGAATCAGCGGCGAAAGACGGCTTGTCAAAGCGCGAGCGGCGAAAGGCGGAAAGCCGCGAACGCTTGATGACAGCCGCGCGCAAGCTGTTTGTCGAACATGGCTATCATGAAACCCGTCCGCAGGATATCTCCCGCGAGGCAGGGGTCGGCTATGGCACTTTTTATCTCTATTTTGCAGATAAACGGGAATGTTTTCAGGCATTTGTGTCGCAGACCCATGGAGAAATCCAGGCGCTGGTGCAGCCTGAACTTGCGAAATGCCGCAATGGTGCGGAGCGGGTTTACGCGGCGCTGAAAGTCGCAATGGAATATTCCGAATCCAATCCCGGTGTTTTGCGCGCCGCCTGGGCGGGGCATCAGCTGATGAGCCGCGAAGATGGCGGTTCCTCGGAATCGATTGTCGACGAATGGGCAAAGGCCTGGGCGGTCGCAGTCCGTAATGCGCAGCGCAGCGGCATGGCCTGGGCTGATTATGATCCGGAAATTATCGGGCGCGTCATCCTGATGATCACAAGCGTGGTCACCATGCCGGTCAATGGCAGTCAGGAAGATAAGGAACATTATCTGCGGAATGTAACGCAATTTGTCGTCCGTGCGTTGGCGGCGCCCGATTGCGACGGCAAGGCGCGGATCGTCAACGGGCCCGATGCGGATGGCGTCATAAAGGTGGAAGATCCGTAGAACCAAGGGTGGAAAGGCTGACAATGGCAAAGAATGTTTACAGCTATGACGAGATCATGGCCGAACATGATTATGCGCAACCCCATGAGGTGATGGGCAAGCGGCTGCATGGCGGATTCGACGCGGCGGGCAATTACATCTCCCCGCGCATGCTGCATCGCGGTCCTGCGGTCGCGCAGTGGGCGGAAAATCTTGAAGCCAGGGGCGGCAAGCTGATCGATGCCAGCCAGAAACTGCTGAAACGGGATAATTACCCCAATCATGCGCAGCAGAAGTTTCTGCTGCGGCATGGTCTTGGCAAGACCCTGTGGGATTCGCTGACACTGACCGGAATTATCGAAGGCCGCGGCAAGGTTTTCAGCGATGTTGTCGGCCCCGACTTTCAGGAATTCTTTGTTGAGGATATCTCCGAACTCGCTATCGGGCATCTGAACAAGGGGTTGCATCATGCACATGGGCGTGATGAAGGCGGCATGGATGGCAGTGATATCGGTGCCCATGATGAGATGTGGTTTGTCGTCCGCGATCTTTTGTTCGGCAAGGATGCCTATGCCGTACCGACCGCACCTGAGGAAATCGGGCGGCCCGAGATGGGCCGGCTGTTCCCGCAGATCCCGCAGACGCTCGAGGAATTTCTGCTCATCTATATGAATATCCTGATGGTCGAGGTGCGTGCAGAGAAAATGTTCTCCTTCTGCTGTGAGCTGTTCCGCGACCCTGAAATGTTCACCGACCGCCGCGATGTTGCCGAACAGGCCGCACAGATGGTCGAACGCATCCGGCAGGATGAAGCGATCCATGTCGGCTATTTGCAGGCGGTGCTGTCCGAGATGCGGACCCTGACCTTCAAAACAGTCGATGGCGGCACGATCAAAGGCAGCGATCTGCTTGATCCCGTATGGGAGGGGATGGTCGGCTATCATTCGACTACGGTCTATGACACGGCGCGCGAACAAACCCGCGGCAGCATCGTAAGACAGCTTGAAAAACTGCCGGATTCAGACAAGCTGATTGCTGAATTCGATCGGCTGGAGACACCGCTTGCCGCAGCGGCAGAATAGCCGCCGACGCTCTCCAAAGCCGTTCAGACAGAAACACCAACTTCGATTTGTAAACCGCAGGACTGTAAGATGTTAAAGCTTGTCTATTCCTCCGATGAACTCATGGCCAGTCATCCCTTTGCGCAGTTTCATGAGGCCGCGGGGCATAAACTACATGGCGGTTTTGATGCCGAGGGCGTTTATACGCCGCCCCGTTCGCTCCACCGCTGGCCCGCTATCCATGCCTGGCAGGCGGAGGTGGAGCGCAAGGGTCTGCCGCTTATCGATTGCAGCCCGGATTTGCTCAAGATGGGAAATTATCCGAGTACGGACCAGCAGCGATTTCTCTTGCGTAATGGCTTCGCGCAGACATTGTGGAACTCACTGACGATTGCCGGCATTATCGAAGGGCGTGGCAAGCTGCTTGCTGATTTTCCGGCACCGGATTTCCAGGAGATCATTGTCGAGGATATCAGTGAGATGTGTCTGGGGCATCTCAATAAGGGGCTGCTTGTGGCGCATGGCTGGGATGAAGGGGGTAACCCGGCAACCGATATCGGGGCGCATGATGAAATGTGGTTCGCCGTGCGCGATGCATTGTTCGGGGAAGGGGCGTTCCCTCTGCCTGAGCCGCCCGAACGGATCGGCCGGCCCGAACAGGGGCGGTTGATGCCGCAGATCCCGCAGGCGCATGAAGAATATCTTCTGCTGCTGATGAATCTCACAATGATCGAGGTGCGTGCGGAGGCGACTTTCCGCTTCTATGAAAGCGTCGTCAGTGCAACCGATACCTTTCAGAATAACCCGGAAGGGGTGAAACTCGCGGCAGAGCTGATCGACCGCATTCGCCAGGATGAGAATATCCATGTGGCGAGCCTTAGGGTGATGTTGTCCGAGTTCCGTGGGCTGACGATCAAGACCGTCGATGGCGGCACCATCGCGGGCAAGGATCTGTTCGATCCGCTCTGGGCGCCGATGATCGAATGGCATGTGACCACCGCTTTTGAAGCGAACCGCGAACAGACCCGCGATACACTGCGTGAGCAGATTTTGGCTGCGCCTGAGGGCGAAAAGCTGTTTGCTGAATTTGAGGCGCTGGAGCAGCGCCGGATGGCGGCGGAGTAGTTCCGGATGAAAGATCTGGCAGGAAAGACCGCTTTCATAACGGGCGGTGCGAGTGGCATTGGCTATGGTATGGGCCAGGCATTCGCGGCCCAGGGCATGAATGTCATGATCGCGGATATCGAGCAGGGGGCGCTTGATAAGGCCGTTGCGTCGCTGGCTGACGAATCGAATGTCCGCGTTGCGGGTGTGTTATGCGATGTGTCGATGCGCGAGACGGTTTTTGAGGCGGCGCAAAAGGCATTCGATGAGTTTGGCAAGATTCACATCGTTTGCAACAATGCCGGGATTGGTGCCGGCGGGCCGATCGAAAAGATTCCCCAATCCGATTGGGACTGGGTTGTTGGCGTCAACCAGATGGCAATCGTTTATGCCATTCAGGCTTTTTTGCCGCATATCAAGGCGCATGGCGAAGGCGGGCATTTTGTGACCACTGCCTCCATGGCCGGAATTATCGCGGCGGGTGCGACAGGCGGCCCTTATACAGCGACAAAGTTTGCAGCCGTTGGCATCAGCGATGTGCTGCGAGGGGAGCTTGAAAAAACCAATATCAGCGCATCGGTCCTGTGTCCCGGTTTTGTAAATACAAACATCACCAATGCGGGCCGAAACCGGCCGGACCGGTTCGGCGGTCCGATTGAGCCGGTTGCGCCGAAAAACGATTCAGATGCCGCACGTCAGGAAATGATGCTTCAGGGCATCAAGGGCGGTCTCGATCCGCGCATTGTAGGCGAACTTGTGCGCGAAGGGGTGGAAGGCGACTGGCCCTATATCTTCACCGATCCCAATATGCGTGCGGTTGTCGAGATGCGGTATAACGCAATCCTTGATGGTTTTGACAAACTTGTCGCAAGCAAGGCGCTTCAGGGAAAATAGCGGCGGCCCGGCCCGCTGAGCCGGGTGCCGGGTGCCGGTGCCGCAAATTTGAAGATCTGATATGACGGGGGAAACAACTCTCGCTTTCTATTGTGAATGGGCATGATGACGTAACAGGGAGCGATTAAGCGATGAAGTTCGGAACTTTCTATGAGCATCAGTTACCGCGTCCGTGGACGGAGGGACTTGAACAGCAACTGTTTCAGGACGCGCTTAAGCAGGTGGAGCTTGCCGACAATCTGGGGATCGAATTCGCCTGGGAGGTCGAGCATCATTTTCTGGAGGAATATTCACATTCTTCCGCACCTGAGGTGTTTCTTGCCGCCTGTTCGCAGCGGACGAAAAATATCCGGTTGGGGCATGGCATTGTCCTGATGCCGCCCGGCTATAATCATCCCGCGCGGGTGGCCGAACGGATTGCCACGCTTGACCTGGTGTCAAATGGCCGGGTTGAGTGGGGAACCGGCGAATCCTCCGCATTGCTTGAGCTTGGCGGCTATAATGTCGATGTGGCGCGCAAGCGGGCTGCCTGGCGCGAATGCGTCGAACAATGCGCCAATATGATGGTCATGGACCCTTATCCCGGCTTCAAGGGCGAATTTTTTGAGATGCCGACGCGCAACATCGTGCCCAAGCCGGTACAGCGTCCGCATCCGCCGATCTGGGTTGCCTGTTCCAACCGCGAAACAATCAAACTTGCCGCACGGTGCGGTATTGGCGCGCTGACTTTTGCCTTCGTCGACCCCGAGGAAGCAAAAAAATGGGTGGATGACTACTATGCCATTATCAAGTCTGAAGAATGCGTGCCGATCGGCCATACGGTGAATGCCAATATCGCGATGGTGACTGGGTTTTCGGTCCATCCGGACGCACAGGTTGCAAAAGACCGGGGCATGGACGGCTTCCGATTCTTCGGTTATGCGCTGGGCCATCACTATATTTTCGGTGAGCATAAGCCCGGCCGGACCGATATCTGGAAAAATTTCGAGCAGGCGCGCAGTGCATTGCCCGAAGAAGGTGAAGCGCGTGGTATCGGCACACCCGATCAGTTGCGCAATCATCTGCGCGGTTTCCAGGATGCCGGCGTCGATCAGGTCGCCTTCATACAGCAGGGCGGCAAGAACAGGCATGAACATATTTGCGAGGCGCTGGAACTGTTCGCCCGCGAGGTAAAACCCGAGTTCAGCGAGTTCGAGGCGGAGCGGGAGAAGAAAAAGAATGAAGAGCTTGCCCCCTATATCGAGAAGGCTTTGGCGCGCAAGCAATTCATGAAGGCGCTGACTGACGAGGAAATTCCCAATGTCATCGCGCTTGGTCGGCAGATCACCGATGAGGGCGGCGGCGCAGCGCAGACCGAGCCCGAGCAACGCTCAGGTTCGGGGATCAGCATTGTGCGCGACGACCCGACCCGGGCGGCAGAGTGAGGGGGCTGACAAAACCCCGCTGACCTGTACGGACACAGAATAAACCAGATCGATCAGCCCGGCCTGTCCCCGTCGGGCTGAAATCGTTCGGGCCCTCCATAGTTCGTCTGACCGGGCAAAACCCCTGGCAATTGCCGCAACCCTATGGTCCAATTTCGCGCATAACCAAAAAAGGGAAGGGAGTAGCAAGATGGATGTGGGCCTCGCATTGGTGTTTCAGGGCACCGACCAGTCGAAATCCGATCAATATGTGTATCAGAATGAGCTTCGGCTCGGGATGATGGCCGAAGAGCTTGGTTTTCAGTCGATCTGGAGTGTGGAACACCACTTTACGGATTATACCATGTGTCCCGACGTGACTCAGTTTCTGAGTTACTTCGCCGCGAAAAGCGACAAGCTGCTGCTCGGTTCGATGGTTATCGTTCTGCCCTGGCACGATCCGATACGGGTGGCGGAAGAGATTTCCATGCTCGACAATATGTCGAACGGGCGGATGATCCTGGGGATCGGCCGCGGACTTGGCCGGGTGGAATTTGACGGTTTTGGCCGCGACATGAATGACAGCCGCGAATATTTCACCGAATCCGCGGAAATGATTCTCGAGGGACTTGAGACCGGCTTTTGCGAATATGACGGGCGACTGGTCAAGCAGCTGCGGCGTGAGATCCGCCCACGTCCGTTCAAGAGCTTCAAGGGGCGCACCTATGCCGCCGCCGTATCCCCTGAATCGTCAAAAATCATGGCGCGACTCGGGGTCGGGATTCTGATCATCCCGCAAAAGCCCTGGGAGCATGTGGAACGCGAACTTACCGATTACCGCGCGATTTATCGGGAAGTGAACGGGACGGAAGCCCCGGCGCCGATCCTGGGCGGCTGGACCTATTGTGACGAGGATGCCGGCCGTGCCGAGGAGATGGCGCTGAAATATATCGGCGGCTATTACCAGACCGTCGTCGATCATTATGAGATGCAGGGTGACCATCTGAAGAACACGAAGGGCTATGAAAGTTACGTCGCCATGCAGGATATGGCGAACCAGAACGTCAATGCGATGATCGAGTTCTTTATGAGCATTCAGGTCTGGGGCACGCCCGAGCAATGCTATAAACGGATTGTCGATTTTACATCGCGCACAGGCTCGGGTGCCTATAACGCGGTGTTCAGCTATGCGGGCATGCCTTACGAAGATGCAGAAAAAAGCATGCGCCTGTTTGCAAAAGAGGTAATGCCCGAGGTCAAGAAATTGCCCGGCGCGCCTTTGATGGAACTGGCCCAGGCTGCGGAATAGCCGACAGGCGCTGCCGAAGCAAAAAAACAGGTGCGGGGCGGATCGCCCCGCATTCTTGCCATATTTTGAGAACATGGATTTGTTTTAATGGGTGACGCCATGGGGGCGATGGCACCAGTTTAAGGAAGGAATTTTGATGAAAAAGCTGCTTTGGGTCTTGGTTGTATTGATCGTCGTGGTGGGTGCCGTGCTGTATTACAGCTATACACAGCTTGGCAGTGCTATCGAAGCCGCGATTGAACGCTATGGATCGGATATCACCGCGACCGATGTCGAAGTCGATGCGGTGGAAGTGGATATCACCGCTGGCAAGGCTGCAATCGACGGATTCGTCATTGGAACACCGGCTGGATTTTCCGCCGACAATACTTTCCGGCTCGACAGGATTGCGCTTGCATTGAATACGGACAAATTGAGCACCGAACAGGTCGTGATCGACAGATTCGAGATTAATGGCCCGGTGATCTGGTATGAGCTTGGCCGTGAGGGCAGCAATATTGCCGCCCTGCAGCAGAATGTCGATCGCTATCTTGCCGAAAGCGGGGTTGCGACTCCGGCCGAAGAAAGCCAGGCCGGTGCGACCGCTGATGAGCAGACCGTGAAGCTCATGGTCAATCATCTCTATTTCCGCGACGCTTCGGTGAATGTCAGCACGACGACGGTTCCGGGCAAGAAAATCTCCGTACCGCTTCCGGATCTGCATCTGCGTGATCTCGGCAAAGGCCGCGAAGGCCTTACCGGCGCCGAACTCGTCGACAAGATTCTTGAAGAGCTGAAGCCCGAAATCATCAAGGCGGCAGGCAATATCGACCCCGCGGAACTTGTCAGTATGCTGGGCGATCAGGCAGGAGAGTTTGCAGCACTGATGCAGAAGGGCATAACTGCCGATGGCGGCAAGCTTGCGCAGGACCTGCAGAAAGCCTTGCAGGACAAGCTGCCCGCCGAAGCAGGCCAGATGCAGGAAATGCTGCAGAACGGGCCCGATGGCACGATGCGGAAACTTGAAGATGCAGGTGATGAGGCGAAAAAGTCACTCGACAATATCAAGGGCATGTTCGGAGAATAATCCGGGCTGCACGCGGTTGCGCAGATTGGGGGGGGCGACAGCGTTGTCGCCCCTTTTTATTCGCCTGACCGGTCTGGGGTCAGCTGTTTTCCTGCGCTTTGAGATGGCGCGCAAGTACATTGCGGCACTCCACCGCAAAGGGGAAACCGGCATAGGCTGAATACATCAGGATCATCTCTTCAAGCTCGGCGACCGTCACGCCATTCGTGATGGCGGCGGGGACATGGATTTCCAGTTCATCCTGCCGGCCAAGCGCTGCGAGCACCGATACGACAAGCAGGCTGCGATCGCGACGGGGCAGTTGTGAACGCGCCCAGATATCGCCAAAGCAGAAATCAACCGCTGCGGCACCGAGCGGGCCCAGCCCGACCGCCCCCTTGCTGTCATCGGTGGGGCGTTCGATGGGGATCGGCCGGCCGGTGATGATGCTTAGCCCTTCGGCGCCGCGCTTCCAGCGCTCCGCATCACTGAGCCGTTCGGCAGGTGGCAGTTTTCCGTCCGCGGGCGCATGGCCCATCTTCTCAAGGACCTCATTGGTCACCCGCATCGCATCGAGGGCGCGCGGAAACCCTGCATAGCCACACATATGAGTCATGACTTCGCGAACTTCTTCGGGCGTCATGCCATGGTTGATGGCGCCGCGTACGTGCATTTTCAACTGATTGGTCTGGTTAAGGGCGGCCAGCACCGAAATCACAACAAAGCTGCGATCGCGCCGGCTCAGACCTGGTCGGCTCCAAAGATCGCCCAGCGCATAGTCGACGACAAATGAACCAAGCGCGCCATTGGTATCTTCGAGTCGTTGGGCCTGCGCTTCGGCATCGTCGCGCCCACTCAGTGTGGTCAGTACGTCAAGGCCGCGTGCGCGCCGCGCTGCATGGGATCCGTCACTCATTACTGTTCCTCCCCTGATATATTTTCCCGATTATGTTTATCGGGGGATGGTAGCGCCTATCAGGGGCCGCGCGAAAGTCTTATATCCCGCAGCGCGCCATCAACTAGAAACGATAGCCGATCACGGTACCAAGGTAGAATTGCGTCAGCACCTGATCCAGCGTGCCGGCGACCGGGCTTGTTTCCGCATCACCGAGCAGGCGTCCCGCCCCGCCGTCCACCGACAGATACCAGCCCTCCCGGAAGCTGTGCACGAAGCTTGCGTAAACATTGGCGTCACGCGGGCCGGCCTTTGCGCTGAATGTGGGAAGCTGTGCTGTGGCGCGCGCCGCCGGTACACCGAAATAGGCGTCCATATAGCTCTCGTCTGCGGCGGTAATATTGGCGCCGAGAAACAGGGTATCGCGCGCACCTGCGCGGATGGCGGTCGCCACATCCAGCCGGGCCAATGCCCCCTGATGACCGCCGCCCACTCCTTTGCGGATATCGCCCTTCACGCGCAGCCAGCCCAGATAGCTTTCGAAATAGATACCCAGTTCCGCGCTCGGGTCGATATCGGCCAGCGTGCGGATCAGGTCGTAATCGTCTGAATCGCGCCCTTCATCGAAAGTTACCCGCGGGCCGATCCGGAAATTGCCGGTGTCGAACAGAAACAGGCCGGCGCCACGTTGGGTACTGGCAAACAGGCGACCGCGATATTCGATATCGACAAGCGGCAGGACAGAAGTCTTGTAGTCTTCCGCGCCTAGAAATTCTGGTCGCTGAAACAGACCAAGGCCAAGATTGATTTCAAGGTCACGCTCGCCGCCGGGCAGAACTGAGACTGCGCCCTGCAAGGCTGTTTCCATCTCAATTGCCTGCGCCGGGCGGGCGGTCAGCGGCAAACAGCAACTTAGTGCTGTAAAAACAGTTATGGCCAGGCGGCGCAGAGTCATAAAACTTTACCTTCGGAAGCACCTTTAATAGGGGCAACCTATCCGAACTGGTAGCAGGCGACAATGTGATTGGTGACGCGCCTGCGTGAATAGCCTAAGGACGGACGGATAAATTTCCGGCGCAACGATGCGCCATCGCAGGATGTTCTTGAGGTTGGGGCCATGGTGGTTATGGGTGGGACGCATATTCTGGTAGTGGGTAACGAAAAAGGCGGATCGGGCAAGACAACGACCGCCATGCACATTGCTGTGGCGATCATGCGGGCGGGGCACAAGGTTGCGACAATCGATCTGGACCCCCGGCAGCGCAGCCTGACGCGCTATGTCGAAAACCGGCGGCACTGGGCGGAAATGAAAGAGCTTGAAATCCCGCACAGCACGCATCGGCTCATTAAACTCAGCGACCGTGAATCGGTCACAGCGCGCAAGCAGGATGAGGAAACACGGCTCGCAGCCGCCATCGCCGAATTCAGCCAGAAGCATGAATTTGTCGTTGTCGACTGTCCCGGCAGCGACAGCGCCCTGTCCCGTGCGGCGCACAGCTATGCCGATACGCTCGTTACGCCGTTAAATGACAGCTTTATCGATTTCGATCTGCTTGCCCAGATCGATCCGGAGACATTTAAAGTGGACGGTCCCAGCCTTTATAGCGAGCTTGTCTGGGACAGCCGAAAATCCCGGGCGTTGCGCGATCACGGGACAATCGACTGGGTGGTGATCCGCAACCGGATGTCCAGCCTGAATGCGCGCAACAAGGAGCGGGTCGGCGATGTATTGCAGGCGCTGTCGCGTCAGGTGGGCTTTCGGCTGGGTGCAGGCTTTGGTGAGCGGGTGATCTATCGCGAGCTTTTTCCCAGCGGATTGACGCTACTGGATTTGCGCGATGAGGATGTCGATATAACATTCAGTATGTCGCATGTTGCCGCCTTGCAGGAATTACGTGATATCGTTGCATTGTTGCGCTTGCCCAATCTTGTGTCAGATCCCGCGACTGGCTGAATATGGATGATCAATCCCGGCGACAAGGGAATGCGGATGCGCCGATCCGCCAACGAAATGTCTGGAGCTTTTGACTGGCGCCGATGAACGAGAAACTGCCTGGAAAAAAGAAAGCGTCAGCAGGGGAAGTCGACGCATTTGTCGCCAAGGCAAGGGCGCTGACGAGGGATGCTGCCGGCCAGATACCGGGGCGTCTGTTGTTTGCGATTGATGCCACGATGAGTCGGCAGCCAAGCTGGGATATGGCCAGCCATATTCAGGTTGAAATGTTTCGCGAAACGATGGCCATCGGCGGGTTGTCGGTTCAGTTGGCATGGTTTCGCGGCTTTTCCGAGTTCAAGGTCCATCCATGGGTCGGTGATGCCTCGGCTCTGGCGCGGCAGATGCAGCCGGTGCGGTGCCTGAGCGGGCGGACGCAAATTATCCGTTGTTTTCAGCATGCATTGAAAACCGCGCGAAAAGATCGCGTGAAAGCGATGATCTATATCGGCGATTGCGTTGAAGAACCCGAGCCGGAACTTTACCGTCTTGCCGGGCAACTCGGTTTGTCGGGTATTCGGCTGTTTGCTTTCCATGAAGGCCATGATGGGCGGGCCGAGCGGTGTTTTCGTGAAATGGCGCGGTTGTCTGGGGGCGCATTTGCGAAATTTGATCTCGGTTCGCCTGATCGCCTGCGCGCGCTGCTGGCTGCTGTTGCCGTCTATGCCACCGGCGGGCAAAAGGCATTGCGTGATCACGGCAGCAAGCCGAAGGGCGGGGCGGCACAGCATCTGCTTACCCAGATTCAGGGCGACGGTGCGTGTTGAGGCGTAGCTGTGGCGCGGGGCAGGCTCTGTGCGGCCCTCGATGCTGTTGTAAGTTGAGGCAGGAATGATCTGGCTGTTTTTCGGTTTGCTGTTTCTTTTCGGGCTGCTGCTGCTCACGCGCCAGATCAGCCAGGCAAGCCGCGCGCAGCTATCGGGCTGGTTGCGCTATGGCGGTGCGGGGCTTCTTGCGCTTGTTGCCGTTTTTTTTGCGCTGACCGGGCGGTTGCCGATTGCTGCGCCCCTTGCCGGGTTTGCCATGCTGTTGTTGGGGGGTGCTGGCGGTGTGCTGCGGCGCA
The DNA here is from genome assembly GCA_947258435.1 of uncultured Alphaproteobacteria bacterium. Classification (GTDB taxonomy): domain Bacteria; phylum Pseudomonadota; class Alphaproteobacteria; order UBA11222; family UBA11222; genus CALAQW01. Next base: position 9,363 of record CAMYID010000011.1, on the reverse strand, counting down.
CGCTGCTTGGCGGGGCGGGGCAGGCATCGCCGGGCAATGGTTCCAACGCATCCGACAGTTCGGAAATAGAAACTGACTATCTGCGGATGAGGCTCGATCACAAGAGCGGCAATATTACGGGGCAGGTACTGCGCGGGGCGCATGCGGGTAAGGATCTCGACATGCTTGATCTTGCGCAGGGCGTTGAGCTTTACCATGAAGTGACGGGGGCTGACCCGCAGTCCGTCGCGGTGTTGGAGACCTGGCTGGACCGCCGCTTCGGAGATGACTGGCGCGGCGCTGCCCAGAGCGGCAATGGCGGAGAGGGCGGCAATGGCCGAGAGGACGGCAATGGCGGAGAGAGCGGCCATCGCGGCGACGGTGCTGACAATTCGCACAAGGCAGATCAACAGCAAGAGCGACATGGCGCGCGCGCACGTGCCGGCAGCATGACGCGCGCGGAGGCGTTGGAACTTCTGGGACTTCGCGAAGGTGTTGAACCCGCCGAAATTCGCGCGGCTCACCGTCGTCTGATGCAGAAATTCCATCCCGATCATGGCGGGTCGGATTATCTTGCCAGCCGTATCAATCTTGCCAAGGAAGTATTGCTTTCGTGATTTTGCGCTATTCCGTCACTTGCGGGTAACAGCCGTGCGTGTAAAAGAAAGCTGACAAAGACAGTTGGAAAAGCACGGTTGAAACTATGGCAGCAGTCCCGGTCAAAAAAGCAGTATTCCCCGTGGCGGGGCTTGGTACGCGGTTTTTGCCGGCGACCAAGGCAATGCCGAAGGAAATGCTGACGGTCGTCGATAAACCCCTGATCCAATATGCGGTGGAGGAGGCTGCGGCAGCCGGCATTGAGGAATTTATTTTTGTCACAAGCCGGGGCAAGGGCGTTCTGGAAGACCATTTCGATCATTCGCCCGAACTGATGGCGGCGCTTGCCGACAAGGGCAAGGATGAGATGGCTGCAGCGATAAAGTCGTGGTTGCCAGCGGCGGGGCAGGTCATTTCGGTTCGGCAGCCTGAACCGCTCGGCCTTGGCCATGCGGTCTGGTGTGCGCGGCATGTGGTGGGCGATGCGCCATTCGCTGTGTTGCTGGTGGATGATCTCATTCATGCGGATCAGCCCTGCATGGCGCAGATGACGGCTGCTTATGAGCAAGTCGGACAGAATCTGGTGCTTGTCGAGGAAGTGCCCGCAGCGCAGACAAACCGGTATGGTATCCTCGATATCGCGGAAGATCAGGGTGATTTTGTGAAGGTGAAGGGGTTTGTTGAAAAACCGGACCCGAAAGACGCGCCCTCCAACCTGTCAATTATCGGTCGTTACATCTTTCAACCGGAAATTTTCGACTTTCTGGCTGCCCAGGGCAAGGGGGCAGGCGGTGAAATACAGCTGACCGATGCCATGGCGCGTATGCTGACAAGCCAGCAGTTTCATGGCGTGCGCTATCAGGGGGAGCGGTTCGACTGCGGCGACAAGCTCGGCTTTCTGCAGGCGAATATCGCGCTGGGGTTGTCACGCCCGGAATTTCAGGGCCGGCTGCGTGAGTTTCTTGACGCACGGCTGAAAGCCGAGACGGTTAGTTGACGAGAGTCGTGAGGACTCCGAGGTAGGGGAATTTTATGCGCGTTACTGTTATTGGAACCGGCTATGTCGGTCTGGTATCGGGAGCCTGTTTTTCGGATTTCGGTCATGACGTGGTCTGTGTCGACAAGGACCAGACGAAGATCGATGCGCTGTTGGGCGGTGAAATTCCGATTTTCGAGCCCGGGCTTGATCAGCTTGTAGCGGAAAATGTCGAAGCGGGCCGGCTGTCATTTTCAACGGAACTTGCGCAATCGGTCCCTGACGCCGATGTCGTTTTTATTGCAGTGGGTACGCCCACCCGGCGTGGTGACGGTCATGCGGATCTGAGCTATGTCTATGCAGCCGCGCGTGAGGTGGCCCAGGCGATGAAGGGATTTACCCTGATTGTCACAAAATCGACGGTGCCGGTTGGAACCGGGGCGGAGATCGAACGGATAATCCAGGAAACGTGCCCTGATGCTGAATTCGAGGTCGCCTCCAACCCTGAATTTCTGCGTGAGGGATCGGCGATAGAGGATTTCAAACGCCCCGATCGCGTGGTTGTGGGGGTCAAGGGCGCGCGGGCGCGTGAGATCATGCGACAGCTTTACCGTCCGCTCTATCTGCTCGAGACGCCGATGGTCTTTGCAGGACTTGAAACGGCGGAGCTGATCAAATATGCGGCCAACGCATTTCTGGCGACGAAAATCAGCTTCATCAATGAAATGGCCGATCTTTGTGAAAAGGTCGGGGCGGATGTGGGGACCGTGGCGCGCGGGATCGGGCTTGACGGCCGGATCGGCGGGAAGTTCCTGCATGCGGGGCCGGGTTATGGCGGGTCCTGCTTTCCCAAGGACACGCTTGCGCTGACGCGGACCGCTGCGGAAGTCGGCGCGCCCGCAACAATTGTCGAAGCTGTCGTGCGCGCCAATGAGCAGCGTAAGCAGGCCATGGCAGACAAGATCATCGCTGCTTGTGGCGGCAGCGTTGCGGGCAGAACGCTGGCGGTACTGGGGCTGACCTTCAAACCCAATACCGACGATATGCGCGAGGCACCAAGCCTTGTCATCCTGCCTGCCTTGCAGGCGGCGGGGGCGAGCATTCGGGTGTTTGACCCTGAAGGCATGGATGAGGCACGCGCGCAACTTGAAAACCTGATCTGGTGCGACAGCGCCTATGAGACGATGGGCGGGGCGGATGCCCTTGTCATTCTGACGGAATGGAACGCGTTTCGCGCGCTTGACCTTGATCGTTGCCGGCAATTACTGCGCCGGCCGCTCATTGTCGATTTACGCAATATCTATGAACCCGATGAAATGGCGCGCGCGGGCTTTGACTATCACAGTGTCGGCCGGCCGGCGGCGGCACCGCAGCATGCTGCGGACGCGGGGCGGCAGACCTGACACAGCGTATCCCGGGCGGCAAAAAGAAAGGGCGGTGCGGCAATACCACACCACCCTTGCAACTTTATCTGATCGCGCTGCCGGTCACATCGCGGCGGCGGCCTCGATATTCTTTGCCTGCATTTCCTGCGCGGCGCGGCGCATCGATTTCTGCAGCTTCTCGAAGGCGCGTACCTCGATCTGGCGCACCCGCTCGCGGCTGATGTCATAAACCTGGCTGAGATCCTCAAGCGTTGCGGGGTTGTCCTTCAGCCGCCGTTCGGTCAGGATATGCCGCTCCCGCTCATTCAGATCCTTCATGGCGTCGAGCAGCATCTTGTGACGCAGCTTGAATTCCTCGCTTTCACCGAGCTGGGTTTCCTGATCGGGTGTGTCATCCACCAGCCAGTCCTGCCATTCGCCTTCCGTATCCGCGCGCAGCGGTGCATTCAGGGAGTTGTCATGGCCGGCCATCCGCTGATTCATTGAAGTAACATCGCCTTCAGACACATTCAGCTTGTCGGCAATGAGCTGTACCTGCTCGGGCGTCATATCGCCTTCCTCAAGCGCCTGCAGCTGACCCTTGATCCGCCGGAGGTTGAAGAACAGCTTCTTCTGCGCGGCGGTGGTGCCGATTTTTACAAGGCTCCACGAACGCAGGATATATTCCTGGATCGCGGCCCGGATCCACCACATGGCATAGGTCGCCAGCCGGAAACCTTTATCGGGCTCGAACCGTTTGACCGACTGCATCAGCCCGACATTACCCTCGGAAATTACCTCGCCGATCGGCAGGCCATAGCCGCGATAACCCATCGCAATCTTTGCTACCAGGCGCAAATGGCTGGTCACAAGCTTATGCGCCGCCTCGGTATCGTTATGCTCGCGCCAGCTTTTGGCGAGCATATATTCCTCTTCCGGTTCCAGCATGGGAAATTGGCGAATTTCCTGCAGATAACGTGAGAGGCCACCATCAGGTGTGAGAACTGGAAGGTTCTGCGTATTAGCCATCTTGTGTCCCCCGCTTGGTTGAACTGAAACAGTAAAACAATGCCGAACAAATTAAGTTCCCAGCTTGTCTTAATTGATATCTGGGCACATCTGCGCCTAATTACAAGGGCCAATGCCTGGTTTTATAACCGTTCAAAACTGCTCACCAATTCGTGAAGATCGGCGGGAAGAGGGCTCTCGAAACGCAGTTTTTCTCCGCTTTCGGGGTGGATGAACCCCAAAACCGCCGCGTGTAGCGCCTGCCGGTCAAACTGTTCGATCAAAATGTTCAGTTCGTCCGGCAACTGTTTGCGGCGCATCCGCGGTTGGCCATAGACCGGATCGCCGATAATCGGATGCCCGATATGCGCCATATGCACGCGGATTTGATGGGTGCGGCCGGTTTCCAGCCGGCATTCCACCCGGCAAGCCAGTGGCGCCTGTGCGGGGCCGTAATAGCCGGTGCAGCGGTAATTGGTGATGGCGTGTTTGCCGTTCTGGCGCAGCACAGTCATTTTCTGCCGGTTATAGCGGCTGCGGCCCAAACGGGTTTCGATCCGGTCTTCCGCCTGTTTCGGCATGCCCCAGATCAGCGCTTCATAGCGCCGCTCGACGCTGTGCTCCTCGAATTGGGCTGCCAGCGCCTGATGCGCCCGGTCGGTTTTCGCGACAACGAGCAGCCCGCTTGTATCCTTATCGAGCCGATGCACAATGCCGGGCCGCTTGACGCCGCCGATCCCGGACAGGCTGTCGCCGCAATGATGGAGCAGCGCATTGACAAGCGTCCCTTCAGGATTGCCTGCCCCGGGATGCACGACAAGACCGGGCGGTTTGTCGATCACGATCAGCGAGCTATCTTCATGGCGGATATCCAGTGCGATCTGCTGCGGCTGCGGCGTGGCTTCCACCGGTGCGGGAATGTCGATGCAAAAGCTCTGCGCCTGTTTGACCCTGTAGGACGGGTCCTCTATCGTGCCGCCATCGCGCGTCACCATTCCTTCATGCAGCAATGATTGAATACGGGCGCGGCTGAGCTGTGGAATCATCTGGGCAAGCCATTTGTCGAGCCGATTGCCCGCAGCGCTTTCATCAACCGTTACGTGGACCGGGCCCTGAATTGGTTCATTATCCTGTGGATCTGACATGAGCGAACAAGTGACGCAAAATTATCGGGGGCTCAAGGCCGCAGTGATCATTATGGGGGTCTTGCTGGTGCTTGGTACGGCGGCCCTGATTGCCGGGTTGATCCGGCAAGCGCAGAAAATCGACAATCACTTTAGCGCCGCGCCAGCCCGTTGGGAAGCCGTACTGCCGGCCGCGCTGGCAGGCAAGGTCACCGCCATCGCGCAGGATGGCGCACGGTTAAGCCTTTTGATTGCGCAGAAAGGCACGCAGCATATCGTGATCATCGATACCGGCTCAGGCGACATTGTCGGCCATCTTCGCCCCGCACCCGGGGAAACGGAGTAGCGACTGCATGGCTGCGGATCGCGCCTTGCGGATTGCGGCACATGATCTTGCCGCGATTGTGGCGGCGGCGCGCAATGCGCTGCCGCGCGAATGCTGTGGGTTGCTGCTTGGTCGTGAAGGGGAGGGAGGCTGGTATGTGACAGAAATTGTCGACAGCCCCAATGTCGCGCCGGCGGACAGGCAGGACCGGTTTGAAATCGATCCCGGCGTACTGATCGCGGTGCAGAAACGCCTGCGTCGCGAAGGGGGGGCGATGATCGGTATATATCATTCCCATCCCAATGGCCGGCCCACACCGTCGCAAACCGATCTGGCGCAGGCCTGGCAGACAGGCAAGATCTGGCTGATTGCCGCGCTTTCCGGGGAGGAGGAGGTGGCGTCGGTCGGGGCGTTCCTGAGAACCGAAAAGGGGTTTTCCAGCATATCTCTGATCAGGGAGGAGGCGCGTCCTTGAACCGCAACTTTCTCAGCGACAATGCATCGGGGGTGGCGCCCGAAATCCTTGCAGCGCTTGAGCGCGCCAACTCAGGCTCCGCCCCGTCCTATGGGGCGGATACTGTCACAGAAAAAGTGCAGGATATGTTTGGCGAGCTGTTCGGCAGGGAAGTCTGGTGCTTCCCGGTGATCAGCGGTACGGCCGCCAATGCGCTGGCACTGTCGGCGATTACGCCGCCATGGGGTGCGGTTTACTGCCATGAACATGCGCATATCGCGGTGGATGAATGCGGCGCGCCGGAATTCTATACTGGCGGGGCCAAACTTGTGCCGCTTCCGGGGCCCGATGGCAAGCTTGATCCCCTGCTGCTGCGCGATGCACTGGCGGCGCGTCCGGCCGGTATTCAGCATGAGGTGCAGCCCGCCGCGTTGAGTCTCACCCAACTCGGCGAATGCGGCACGGTATATCAGCCCGAGGAAGTGCAGGCACTGTCAGGTATCGCGGGAAAATACGATATGCATGTGCATATGGACGGCGCGCGATTTGCAAATGCGGTGGCGCATCTTGCCTGCCGCCCCGCAGACATAAGCTGGCGCGCGGGTGTTGATATCCTGTCCTTCGGGGCCACAAAGAACGGCGCAATGGCGGCTGAGGCAGTACTGTTCTTTGACGGCTATCTGGCGGAAAATTTCCTTTATCGACGCAAGCGGGGTGGGCACCTTCTGTCCAAGATGCGCTTCCTTTCCGCCCAGCTTGAGGCCTATCTCACGCGCGGGCTTTGGCTTAAAATGGCTGCGCAGGCCAATATGCAGGCGCAGCGTCTGGCGGCTGGCTTCACAGAATTGCCCGGCTGTCAGCTTATCTATCCGGTGGAAGGTAACGAGATTTTCCTGCACCTGCCCGGGGCAATCATCGACGGGCTTGCACGGCAGGGCTTTCTTTTTCATCGCTGGCGCGCGGAAGGGGCGGATGCCATCCGCCTTGTCACAGCCTTTGACACACGCGACGAGGATGTGGACACGCTTGTTCAGGCTGCGACCGTGCTTGCCGAAGATAACTGACGCAAATAACTTGATTGCAGGCGCGGTGAGGTATATATGCGAGGCCCGTTCAATGGTCATGTCCCCTTCGTCTAGTGGCCTAGGACATCGCCCTCTCACGGCGAAAACAGGGGTTCGAGTCCCCTAGGGGATGCCATTGCCCAAACCTGTTTCCCTCTATCTTGCAGACTGATGGTTACGCTTAATACGGGTGCGCATTGGCGTGACCCGCGCCTGGTCCGGTGATAGGATAGCCCCAATCAATGATAAGAGTTGGGAGGGGTTGCGGGCATGGCCAGACTGTCGAGATTAAGCCGTTCGGTTGAAGGGCGCGGTGTTCTGATTACCGGGGCGGCCAGCGGCATGGGCCGGGCGACGGCGCATCTGTTTGCCGATGAAGGGGCGCAGGTTGCGGTCACCGACCTCACCGAAGAGGGGGTGGCCAGGGTCGTTGACGAGATCACGGCCGCGGGGGGGCAGGCGCGCGGCTGGGTGCTTGACGTTGCGGATCTGGAAGCGATTGACCGCATTGTGCCGGAAATTGGCGCTGCATTCGGGCGGCTCGATATCATCGTCAATAATGCCGGGATCGGTGCGGGCAGTGCGATTGAATCATCCAAGTTCGAACGTCGCTGGCAGAAGGCCATGGATGTGATGCTGGTGGGACCGGTGCGGATCGTGCGCGCCGCCATGCCTTGTCTGCGCAAGTCGGATGCACCGCGCATCGTCAATATCGCCTCGACCGAAGCGCTGGGCGCCACCCCTAAGGGCGTGCCTTATGCGGCGGCCAAAACCGGGCTTGTGGGGGTTACCCGTTCGCTTGCGGTTGAACTTGGCGGTGACGGGTTCACGGTCAACTGCATTTGCCCCGGTGCTGTACATACCGGGCTGACAACCGTTATTCCCGACGAGCATAAGCAGGTCTATGCCCGCCGGCGCGTGCCTGCGAACCGTTATGCCGATCCCGAAGAGATCGCGCATATGACGCTCAGCCTGTGTCTGCCGGCGGCGTCCTATACCAACGGGGCGATTATTCCTGTCGATGGGGGCCTGACCATCAAGAATGGCTGACCGGCTTCGGGGCGGGTCGCCACGCTGATGGCCGCAACAGGGCGCCGGAGACCGGCGGCGCCCCGGCTTGCCGGGGGTCAGACCTTGAAATAGTCCGGCTTGCCATATAGCCACAGATCGCCCCAAAGCTGCTGCCCGCCATCGACGGTGATGATTTCGCCGGTGACGAATTTGCCTGACGGCGCGGCAAGATAGATGCAGCATTCGGCGATATCGTGCGATTCGCCTGTATGCATCATCGGATTTGCATGTCTGAAGGTTTCCGCGGCCTCGGGCGGGTAATTGCCGAAACCTTCGGTTTCCACCGCCCCCGGGGCGACGCAATTGACCTGAATGTCATATTCGGCCCATTCGACCGCCACTGTCTTGGACAGATAAGTCACCCCCGCGCGTGCCGCGCAGGTATGAGCCGCATCGGGCATGCCGCGCCAGAAATCGGCAACGATATTGATGATATGGCCAGGCCGTTTCGCATCGCGCCATTTCAGTGCGGCGTTCTGCATCATATACCAGGTGCCGTTGAGATTGGTGTCGATCACCGCGTTCCAGCCCTTGACCGCGAAATCAATCGATTTCTGCGAGAACTGGCCGCCGGCATTATTGACTACCACGTCAACGCCCCCGGTTTCCCAGATGCGTTCGAACATTGCGGCAACCGCCTCATGATCGCGGATCGACAGGGCGTGCGTCTCGGTTTTTGCGCCGAATTTTTCAAGCCAGCTGCGCGCTGTTTCCAGCCGTTCTTCATTGCGCCCGCAAATAACCATGTCCGCGCCAAGCCGCGCGAACAGATAGGCGGTGGCCTTGCCGATGCCGCTGCCCGCGCCTGACACGAGCACTCGTTTTCCCTTGAACAGATCACTGCGGAATACGGTTGGTTTGTCGGCCAGCTCCTCGTCGGTTGCACCGAATTTACCCTCTGGCGCGTCCGCCTTGCTGTATCGTTTTGCCATAGCGCTCTACCATCTTGTTCTTATTGAAAAAGCGCGGACGGATGGACCGCCCGCGCCTGTCTCCCGTGCCTTGTCTATAGCGTTCGCTACCCGCGCCGTCCATCGGCGTCGGGAATCGGGTCCTAGCGTCCCTTGAAGACGGGGTCGCGTTTTTCCATGAAGGCCTTGGGGCCTTCCTTCGCGTCCTCGGTCTGGAAGACGGGGGCGGAAAATTTCGCTTCCATGGCCAGCGCCTCTTTTTCGGGATAGCCGATGCATTCGCGGGCCGAGCGGCGGATCGCCTGCACCGCGATGGGGCCGTTCTTGGCCAGCTTCTCGGCATATTCCATTGCCGCTTCCATAAGGTTTTCCGCCGGTACCACCTTGTTGATCAGCCCCACGTCAAAGGCTTCCTGCGCGCTGATCAGATCGCCGGTGATCAGGATTTCCATCGCCCGGCAATAGGGGATCTGGCGTGGCAGCCGCACGG
>CAMYID010000010.1 GCA_947258435.1 uncultured Alphaproteobacteria bacterium | reverse complement strand
GTCGCCCCCCACACGGGGGCGTGGATCGAAACAGGGTCGGGTTTGATATAGGGATCATTCGGGGATGTCGCCCCCCACACGGGGGCGTGGATCGAAACATCCGAAAACAGCCTCTGGCCGTCAGGATCAACGCAAGTCGCCCCCCACACGGGGGCGTGGATCGAAACTGCGCGGCAAACCATCGATGGCTATCTTGCACAACGTCGCCCCCCACACGGGGGCGTGGATCGAAACCTCGTCCTCGGTGGAGATCACGATAAACGGCTCGTCGCCCCCCACACGGGGGCGTGGATCGAAACAGGATAGAGCAAGATCAGCAGAAACGCGCGGAAGGTCGCCCCCCACACGGGGGCGTGGATCGAAACGGTTGTTGCCATCGGTTGTGTTAGGCGTGGCAAGTCGCCCCCCACACGGGGGCGTGGATCGAAACGCGTCGAGATGTGCTGCGCTGACGCCGCGGCTCTGTCGCCCCCCACACGGGGGCGTGGATCGAAACGCGACATTCCCGCCGGAACTGGTCGAGCGGTGCCTTGTCGCCCCCCACACGGGGGCGGGGATCGAAACTGCCATCTGATGATAGATAGGTCCAATGCAGGGTGTCGCCCCCCACACGGGGGCGGGGATCGAAACTCATTTGGCGTCCATTTTTTTGCGATTGGCAAGTGTCGCCCCCCACACGGGGGCGGGGATCGAAACTGAGATGTGCCCCACGAAAATCATCCGTGAGCCTGGTCGCCCCCCACACGGGGGCGGGGATCGAAACTGATGGGTGCCGCGGGCAAGTTGGGGCGCTGGGGGTCGCCCCCCACACGGGGGCGGGGATCGAAACTGTGCATTACAAAAAGCCTGCGGTCTCTCAAATTGTCGCCCCCCACACGGGGGCGGGGATCGAAACTACCGGGCTTGACGAAACCCATGCGATGATCCGTGTCGCCCCCCACACGGGGGCGGGGATCGAAACGACGTAGCGACCGAAAAACTCGCCGGGTGTTTCGGTCGCCCCCCACACGGGGGCAGGGATCGAAACGAGCTGGACCTGCCGCCGGTCGACACGGTGCCGGGTCGCCCCCCACACGGGGGCGGGGATCGAAACAAAATCGCCGGACGCGGATTCGTGCAGGTCGACAGTCGCCCCCCACACGGGGGCGGGGATCAGAACAATCCGCAATCAGATCATATTATTGAACGACGTCGGGTCTGGAATGAAGCGCCGCTTATTGGGCAAATGGGGCCGGATCAGCCCCGCTCAAAATCTGTCGGATCAAGATATGCCATATCTCAGCTTCAAGCCGGAAGTGAATTAAAACGCCGCCGATCTGCGGATTCTTTTATGAGTTGAGAAACTCAACGAAAAATCGGGACCGCACGGCAACTCCGCATCGGATACGGTGTACAAGGATGCGGTATACAAGAAAGAGGGCGGGCCAGCCCTTGCTCCGGGACCGGCCCGCCGGTTGTGTGTGTTACATGTTTTCGTTGCGGCGTTCGTTGACCATCTCTTCCATCTTATTGACGAGTTCGGTCGCCTCCTGCTTCGTTGACTCCCAACCTTCCTTGGAGGAGTCGGCGATTTTCTCTCTGGCCTCATCAAGCCGGTCGGTCAGCGTGTCCCAATCCTGGGCCGCTTCATCGCTGAAATCGCTGCCGCTCTCCTTGGCACTTTCCCATGTCTCGTTGAGATCCTGCTGTCGCTTGTCCAACCACGCTTCAAAATCAGCTTTTTCATCGTAGCTGTGTCGCGGCGACGGATCCATTGCGGGCTCTGTTGCTCCGGCCAGCGAAACACCGACCGCACCAACCATCAGCGCCGCCAGACCTGCGGTCGCAACGCGACGAAACGGCCCTGTGGATGCGCTCTGCAATTTCCTGCTCATTGACTGCTCCTTTTACATACATCTTTCAAATGCTCTTGCTCCCACTGTTGGGGCATCTGCCTATTTAGGAACAGTTGATGTCAAAGAGAGTTCCATATCTGGGCAATTCAGGGGCAATTGATGGCATTTCCGTGGCCGCATCATTACTTCGGACACGCACCCGCCCCGCAGGTCGGCGCCACCGACAATTCGTAATTCGCCGATCGCCCCGCAGGCGCGGTGGCGCAGCGCGGGGCTGCGACAATATCTCCGTGCGCTGGCCGGGCACAGCGTGTAACCTGTCCGCAAAGAGCAAGAAATGGCGGGGAAGAAAACGATGAAAGTGGGCTTGTTACAGTTTTTCTCTTGGACCAAACGGGTGCCGGTCGCAACGGTTTACGAGCGGGCGATGGATCGCGTCGACCGCATGGAAGACAGCGCCTTTGACTGCATCTGGCTTGCCGAGCACCATTTTACCGATTACAGCGTTTGCCCCTCTGTCACCTTGATGGGCACCCATATAGCCGGTCGCACAAAGAGGTTGCGGATCGGCACGGCGGTCACACTGAATGCCTATTACCATCCGCTGCGGCTGGCTGAAGAACTTAATATGCTGGATATCTTTTCTGGCGGACGGCTGAACTGGGGTTCGGGCCGGGGGTTTGATCCGGTTGAATTCAAACTGTTCGGCGTAACACCGGACGATGTTTATGACCGATTCCGTGAAGTTGCCGAAATCGTACAGAAAGCCTGGTCCGGCGAACGCTTCAGCCATCACGGCGAATATTTCGATTATGACGATGTCATGGTGCTGCCGCCGCCTTATCAGACCCCGCATCCGCCCGTCTATCTTGCCGCCGATTCACGCGATTCCATCCGCAAGGCGGGGGCGGAAGGCTATACCATCATGATGGGGCCACATGCCTCCAATGAAGAATGCATGAAGAAACGGGCGATCTATCAGGATGTGATGGAAACCAACGGCCATGAGGTGGGCGACAGGGATATCCCGGTCGTCCGCTATATCTCGGTTGGCGAAACCCGCGAGGAGGCGGAAAGGGTCGCCCGCGCCAGTTCCGGCTGGACTGTCGGGGCCTATGCCAATGCCGACAAAACAGCCCATCTCATCAAAGGCGGTGCGGAGGCCGCACTTGCGACGCAGGTTGATCCGGTCGAACGCTATCTCAACGATGTTGCAATCGTCGGCACCGCACCGGAAGTTGTCGACAAGCTGAAGCAGCTCGAAGTCGAAATGCCACTGAACTACCTGATGGTTGCGCCGATGAGCAATGACAGCTTCCTGCGGTTTACCGCCGATGTGCTTCCCAGGCTTGTCTGACTTTGCCTCCCCATGCCGGCTGGCCGCATTTGTGTCTGCCCCGGCCGGCAATTTGCATGTAACAACTTTGCGATAAACTTGCGCCGCTTGCACGGCTGACCCGTCTTGCCCGGCTAACGCCATTGTGCATTTGCCCGGCACCAGCTTCATACTATGCTGACAGGTGGGCTATGCTGACGGGCCGCGCCAAAGGGGCAAAGCGGGACTTTCGGAACAGGCTTGCAAATCGGTAGCGATTGCCCACGTAGAAAATTGTTGAACGGTAATCATGCCTCCAACCGAAATGGTGTACACAGGGGTATATACAGCACATGTTATTTATCATCCCATGCCCCCAAACTCCCATCCTGAGGCATGTTGGACAGGCAACACTTTATGCCACACCCCTCACATGCGGACTTACCAGACCCCCGGATGACAGCGCGATATGACAACGGATAATCGACAGAAAACGGCGCATCCGCAATCGGGGACACTTGTCTCAGGCGCAATCCACAACCCGGCCGAACCGCGCCACTTCATGCGTGTCAGGCAAATCGCAAGGCGCGTGAAAATATCTCGGGCGGGGACTATTCTTGCCGACAGCACACGCGCCCTGCGTTTACTTGAAGCCGGGCGCGATCTGTACGACCCGGCACTTTACATCCCCCTTGACGATGTGACCGCATCGCTGCACCAGAAGGAACAAACAACCCACTGCCCGTTAAAAGGGGACGCGGTTTATTTCGACCTTCTGAATGCCGACGGCAGCCCGGACCTGACTGACATTGCCTGGAGCTATCCCACACCATTGCCTCACGCCGAAATTCTGTCCGGTTTCATCTCCTTTCACCCGGATAAAGTCAGCATTGAAGAGAGCCCATTGTGACGGAACAATCAGTTCGCGAGTTGCGTACCGCCAGTGAAGTAGCAGAATTATTCAACTCTGTCCGTAGACAGATGGGTGCATTGACCGAGACATTGCTGCCCGAAGACATGATGTTGCAATCGATGGAGGATGCAAGCCCGGCGAAATGGCACCTTGCCCATACAAGCTGGTTTTTCGAGGAATTCATCCTGCGGCGCTTCGACAAGGGTTACAGCTCACCCGATGACCGCTTCGCATTCCTGTTCAACTCTTATTATGTGCAGGCCGGGCCACGCCACGCACGCGACAAGCGCGGGCTGATCTCACGCCCCGGCCTGACGGCAGTTCATGATTATCGCGAACATATCGATGAGGCGGTCTTGCAACTGCTGGAAGGTCCCGTCGGGGAGCAAGAGGAGATCCACAAGCTGCTTACGCTGGGATGTCACCATGAAATGCAGCATCAGGAGCTGTTGCTGACCGATCTGTTGCATGGCTTTTCCTACAATCCTTTACTGCCGACCTATCGCGACCCCGCGCCGATGCCGGTGAACAGGCAAACACCACTGCGCTTCACAAACTATCCCGGCGGGATGACCGATATTGGCGAAGCAGGCGGCGGCTTTGCCTTTGATTGTGAAGGCCCACGCCACGGTGTCTTTCTTGCGCCTTATAAACTCGCCGATCGCCCGGTCAGTAATCGCGACTGGATCGCCTTCATTGCGGATGGCGGCTATGACACCCCGACATTATGGCTCATGGATGGTTGGGCCAGGCGGCAGGAGGAAGGCTGGGACAGCCCGCTTTACTGGTGGCGGCAGGATGATGAATGGTGGAGTTATGGCCTGCGCGGACCGCAGCCACTTAACCTGGACGCGCCGGTCGTGCATGTCAGCTATTATGAAGCGGATGCGTTCGCCCGCTGGGCCGGCGCAAGACTACCAACAGAAGCAGAATGGGAAGCCGCTGCAAGGCATAGCGACATATCAGGTAATTTTCTGGAGGCGGGCACATTGCGGCCCCTTGCTGGCGGCGGATTTTGGGGCGATGCCTGGGAATGGACGCAAAGCCCTTATGCAGCTTACCCTGGTTATCGCCCGCCGGCGGGCGCGATCGGCGAATATAACGGCAAGTTCATGATCAACCAGCTCGTACTGCGCGGCGGTTCCTGCGTGACACCCCAGGCGCAGATGCGCGCAAGCTACCGCAACTTCTTCTACCCGCATCAACGCTGGCAGATGATGGGACTAAGGCTTGCCCAGGATGAGGGGTGAAGAGCGCGTAATGTCTGACATCAAAGAGACCGGCGAGAATGCCGCCCTGTTGCATGCGGCGCGCCAGGGCCTCGCAGCGCAGCCCAAAAGCCTGGAACCCAAATGGTTCTACGACGAAGCCGGCAGCGCCCTGTTCGAAGAAATCACCGAATTAGCCGAATATTATCCGACCCGTACGGAACTCGCCATTCTGGCGCACAATGCCGACAAACTGGCGCGTTATCTCCCCAGAGACGGCGCACTGGTCGAACTGGGCAGCGGCGCGTCGCGAAAAACACGTACACTGATCGAGGCGGCGCCGCATCTCGCCGCATATCTGCCAATCGATATTTCCGGAGAATTTCTGCATGGGGTCGCGCGCGATCTGCGGCAACTTTATCCTGCGCTTGAAATTGTGCCGATCGTCGCCGATTTTACCCGCCCGCTTTCACTGCCCGCCCCCTATCACAAAATGTGCAAGGCCGGCTTTTTCCCCGGTTCGACGATCGGCAACTTCCTGCCCACCCAGGCCGCAGATCTGCTACGGCAGGTCCATGAATGGCCACAGATGGAACATTTCATCATCGGCATCGACCTTGTGAAAGATGCCGAAACCCTGATCGCGGCTTATGATGATGCCAAGGGGGTAACAGCCGCCTTCAATCGCAATGTCTTACGCCGCATGAATCGCGAGCTAGGGGCGAATTTCAACCTGTCGGGCTTTGCGCATGAAGCACGCTGGAACAACGATTGCTCGCGGATTGAAATGCACCTTGTCAGCCTGTATGAGCAAACCGTGACTATTGCCGGCACGCATTACGCTTTTCATACCGGCGAGACGATTCACACCGAGAACAGCCACAAATACACCAAAGACAGCTTTACAAATCTTGCCGCAGACACAGGTTGGCGGGTAGCTGAATTTATCACAGACCCTCATGACCTGTTCGCAGTCGCGGTCCTGACGCCGGCGGTATAACCCGCCGCCATCAAGGGCTGCGACGGATACCAGGTCAACCCATGCCGCCAGGCAACCCAGGCGCACGGAATTGCAAACACCATGAGGCATGATACCGCGTCGGAAACAACGCAGTCAGGCAATGCTGCAAAGCTTCACGGGGCGAGCAATGGACAAATGCCATGGAAAGGGAATGGCAGGTCTTGCTGAGTGACCGGGATGTTCGCGCACCCTGTTTCCGGCGGTCAGGATGTCCGCTGTGGAACGGCCTGCAACAGTTCGACGATTTGCCTATGCCCTTGTTCCCGGGCAAGGGTTATTGCAGCGGCATCATTAGCAAAGGCGTCTGCACCGGCGGCCAGTAAAAGCATCACAATCCTTGTATGTCCATTCAACGCAGCGAGCGCCAACGCACCGCTATTTCGCGCGCGGGCGTCGACTCCCGCCTCCAGCAGGTAAGCCACCGTTTCCACGTAACCTTCACGCGCCGCAGTCAGAAGCCCGCCTCCTTCTTCCGCATCCATGCGCACACCATGTGCCTGTAAAAATTTCAGAATTTCCGTCTGTCCGTGACTTGCGGCAACAGTGGCAAGGCTATGCGCACGCTGCGTCAGGTCCGCCCCCTGGCTGTATAAATAATCAAGCACTTCCAGATGACCGTTCTGGGCTGCCATGCCAAGCGCATAGCTTGCTTTGGCAAACGCATCTGCGCCTTGTTCGACAAGATATCTGACCACATGCAAATGTCCCTGCTCTGCAGCAAGGCGCACAGCGGCATTTTCCTGCGCAGCAATATCCGCGCCCAACGACAGCAGAAACTGTACTGCTTTTAGCTGCCCTTCCTGCGCGGCGATACACAAAGCCTCCTCTTCCTCTGCATGCGGATCGGCACCCATCCCAATCAGTTCGCGAAGACCAGCGATATCGCCATCGGCAGCCGCGCCGAACAGGGCATAATTTAGGTCACTTGTCACAGCTTGGTAACGAATTTTGCCTGAAACCGGGTAATAGGCTGGGAGGGCCCTGAGCGAGACAATGCCCCCATCGCCGCGCCCGATGTCTGGTTTACAAAGGAATTGAGCGGTCCCTGATTATCGGGATAACCTTCAAACACGGTCAACCCCCCCTGAACGCGGGTCAGATATTCGTCGACATCCTGATTGAACGGGTGCGAGCGAATGATCTTCAGCGCAGCGCGGATTGACTTGGGCGGCGAGCCCGGCAGCCCTTTCTGTTTCCACTTCCACCGTACCCACTCCTTACTGCGCGTCCTGACCTTTTTGGGCGCGCGGGTTTCCGCCTTGATCCCATGTTGTTTCATGAATTTATTGGCATTTCTATGCTTGGCACGGATATCGCGTTCAAGCGCCTGCCTGTCCGATGTCTTGGGATAGCGCCGCTTAAGCTCGGATCTGTTCCAGGTTTCCGTCACGACGCCGGTCGCCGAATCGATCGATGCTGTACAGACACGCTGCTTCTTTTGCGCGCCCCCATTACCGTTGTGGACAAGCAGTTCTTCCTTGCCCGCAAAATAGTTATGAGCACCGGCAACCTCGAAATTATGCACTGGAACCGGTTCATCGCGGGTAATCGGCCTGGCACCTGTAACCCGCACGGCCCGTTCCCCGGCAGCATGAATAAGCGAGCCTTCACCCAGATCCTTTGCCTCTACCCAGCCGCGTTTATAAAGCCGGAACGGATGCGTTGGGGTAACTGCCAGCCGCTCACCACTTTCAAACGTCAACTCGACAAAATCCGTGGTCATCCGGCTGAATGTTTCAGTTACCTGAAACACAGATTTTTCAGATGCCCGCAGGTCACGCGCCAACACCTGGTCTCCGACCTCTACCTCGGATATCGGTACAGAGCGCCCGTCACCCAGCAGGATCGGCACATTGGCAGGAAAACTGAGCTGACAGATTTCACTGCTTTCCTCACCGCTGTTTTCAGCAAGCTGACGACGCGCACCGAGGGCTTCTTCTTCCGCGATCTGCCCCTCACCCCGGGCAAAGCGTGAAGCCGCAGCGCCAACCGCCTGCCCACCAGCTTCAAAAACCGCACCAAACAGCGCGCCCTGACCGGCAGATTCCAGTATTTCCTTGCTGCTGCCGCCCCCAAGTGCCGTAAATGCCGCATTTTCGCCAGCGCCGACCGCTGCCTGACCGGCAATACCGATCGCGACACCCGCAGCCTCGGCAGCAAGACCGCCGGCTGCTCCCACAGCAACACCTGCCTCAACTGCAAGGCCGCCCGCCGCCGCACCGACGGAGCCAATCGCACCACCTGCCAAAAGCCCGGCATATGTCTTGCCCGAACTCCAGTTCCAATGCAGCGGGTTATAGTCATGGTTGAGCGCCGCCCCACCGAAATAGGCGCCGACCACCGCGCCGATAACGATGGCCGCGATGAATGCGAACTCGCCACTTGGATCGACATAGGTGACCGGATTATTACCTGAATAGATATACGGGCTTTTATATTGGCGCGCAGGGTCGGGCGTCAGAAAACGGCCCAGCGCCGGATCATAGAAGCGCGCGCCAAGCCGATACATGCCCGACTGCGCATCCCATTCCTGGGACAGGAATTTAGGTCTGAAATTATCGGTACCGGAACTATGCGCCTGATCTATCGCGCCATAAGGCAAATAGGCGACTGAGGCGGTGGTCCGACCCGCTTCATCGGTCACCAGTACCGTACTGTTCAAACGGTTAGGTACAAAGAAGACCGTTCCCGGGGTTGGAATACCCGCACCATTTGCGCCCGGCGTTAATGTCGCAAATGCAGGTACTGTCGAATGCAACAGAAAGCTCGCGGCGACAAAGGGCGTTATGGCGGCGAATAAACGCGGCCGCCGTTCCGCATGCCCCTTTGAAAAATAGATTGCGAGAAATGCCAGCCCCGCGAACAAGGCACCGACCCAGCCCAGTGATGCCAGCAAAGGCTCTTCGCCGCTACCCCCCCCAGTTCCTGACGAATCGAGCGCTGCCCGCCTGTTTGCAGGCATTCGGGCATCTGCGGTTGGCGACCAGCTGTTACCGCGGCCTGTACCGGTGATCGCCGCGATCGGCCCGAACGCGCCAGGCACATAGGCAGTATGCTGAAAACTGCCATTGCCAAGGTCTGTAACTTCAAAGAACTGCGACACCCAGTAGGTGCCCCCTGCCGCACCCAGCCTTTTTTCATACATCAGGCGTCCGGCATGATCATAGGCATAAGCCGCTGACTGCGCCGCACCGGTCGAAGGTGTGAAATCGATTTTCAGCAGCTGCCCGACCGCATCATAAGCAAATTTTGCTGTGCCATCAGACGCGCTGCGCTGACTTACATTACCATTGTCTAGATACGTGAAACTCTCACCATCCGAGGTTGCCGTCAGGCGATCGGAATTGGCTGCATAGTTGTAGCTTACTCCCGCTTTGCCGGTCATATTACCGATCTGGTCATATGTGTAGGCGCGAGTGCCGTACGGCCCCTCCGCCTGGGTCAGAAAGCCCATATCCGCGTTAAGCGGCTGATTGTCATAGCCATAGGTTTCGCTGTTGGCCGATATTTTTGTATCGGTCACAGCGGTCAGTGCGTTCAGCTTGTTCCACTGATAGCTATGCGCGCCCAGCACCGCCGATTGTACGCCCGTAACCGTTGCTGTTTTCAACAGGGGGTATGATGGACCAACAGGAAAGAAACTCTCCGCAATCGTGATTGAGGGGATGGAGAGTTCCGTATTCTCGGGTTTTCCAAGCGCGGTATAGTCCGAATAGTGAACATATTCTTGTAATGCTTCGCCTTGCGAGGGCTGGTAGGACACAGTCCCGATATTATCGGCTGTCAGGTAGCTTGACGAAATGGCCGCGCCATTCGGATAGGTCGCAAGGGTAACCCGGCCAACCGGATCATATTCCGAACCATAGTGGTAAACTTCGCCTGCCAGGTCGGTATTTCCCGCAGTTACCTGTCCGTAAGCAGAATAGCTGAGATAAGTATAGTTGGCCGTTGAAAGGGTTGGCTGGCTTATCGTTATTTCGCTTTGATTGCCCAACCCGTTGGGAATTGACGGGTTGTCATAGGCATAGTTGATGGTGGTAACATTTGATCCGGCGGTCAGTACCTGCTCCGTCAACCGATTGAGCGCGTCATACCCGGAATAGGCAACTTCGTACCCTGCGGCATCGGTGATCGTGGCCAATAACCCGTTTGCGTCATAGGCCCAGCTTGTCTCACCGGAGTCGGTTGTTGCGGCAGTTAAATGTCTGCCAAGTGAATCGTAACTGTAACTGCTCGAGCGTGCATCCGGGCTGGTTGCGGCACTCAGCAACTGACCAAGCGGATCGTAGCTGAACGTCGTTGTCAGCCCGTTCGGATCGACGGTTTGATACGTACGCCCCCGTGGCGTCATATAGCTGATCACCGTCTGTGCATCTGCAGTCCCAAAAGCGGCCGTGCGGCTGATTTTCAGCCCCCCCTGATCGTAATCGATCTTTTCGGTAACACCGGCCGGGCTTGTCACATCTGTGGGCCGGTTATAGTCGTCATATAACATGGTGGTGAACGGCACCGGGTCGCCGTTGTAATAAGGTGCCGATTTCTGATAGGTCCGCCCGACATCGTCAAATACGATCTGTGTTTCAACCGCCGCGGGGCCGCCCGTTTTGACACCGTATTTCTGCTGCTTGTAGTCGCGCCCGAGTCCGTCGACAAAATCGCGCTCCCAATACCAGTTGGACGTATCGCCTACATCCCAGCCCGGTCGCTGCCGGGTCTCGAGGTAATAGGCACCGGAAGTTTCGCCCCAGACGGTTGTTGTGAGTGCGGTTCTGGTTCCTTGCGGGTTTGGCCCATAAACGGTGACAGGACGGCCGAACCCATCGATATCCTGCGATTTCTGAACCCCGTTCGCATCCACAGTCTCAACGAGCATACCAAAACCGGGTTCAAAGCTTGTACGGGAAGTCATCTGATAGCCCGTACCATTCCGCTGCAGCGTAGGTGTCGTCGTTCGTGTCAGGAAGGTGTGATAGATCGTGTCGTAGTTGAAGCTCGTTGTGTTGCCCGCCGGGCTCGTCGCGCTCAACGTATTGCCGAAAGCGTCGTAGCTATAAGTTGTGGTCAGAAAATCCGAATGCGTGTCGTCATAAACGAATTTGCGCAACGCATTCATGTTCGCGTCATACTCGGTCTTGGACCACCGCAAATCCGTCGTCGGATCCCACACAACAGCCGACGCGTCGGCCGCTCCGACAAAGGACTGACAGGATTGCTTGGTGCGCGTGACTTTGTCCTGCAACGGATAGCCATATCGACCGGCCCCCGTATCGTTGAGATAACGAACACAGTTATAAAAATCATCATCTGTCGTCGCCGGGTCGCCGAGATCTGATGTGATCGTTATGTTGCCATAACTGTCGTATTCATAAGCTTTTTCCAGAGAGTAGACCGCACTGTTATTCGTATAGTGCGTGATCGTCTCACGGCTGCGCAGCGGTTGGTGAATTTTAAGATCCTGCAGGTTCTGCGGCGCAACATCGACATACTGAAACGCGGTGCCGATCAGAAGGTCACCGTTTGCATTCCGGGTCTCGCTGCTTGTTACAAGCCCGTAATAGGGATAAGTCTGATCGTAATTGGCAACTGATTTCCGGCCATCCGCCTGCTGGATTTTTGCGACAGAACCAAAACCGATCCAGCCATATCCGATCACATCGGACAATGCGCCGGCATATGACATGCCGTAAGCGTAGCTGTTACCGCGCCCATCGGAGTTCGTGTACCCGGAGACCGCGATATAGGCACCTGCCGCCTCACGCAGGGGATATTCGATATCCGTGGCAGCCGTGTAGATATCGGAAGTAAGCGGCGCATAGGTAATTTGCGTTGCGCCATCGAAGCCATTTGTGATTGTCGACAACAAGTCCGAAAAAGGCCCCGACGCCAGGGAGACGCCAAGACTGCAGTTAGTCAGCACACCATTGGCCTGCATAACGCAGACTGAGTCGACAAAGTCGGTCAGCCCATCGCCATTGATATCCTGATAAACCGCATTGGCGTATGTCCCTGTATCGAGGACACGAAACATTGCCTTGGGTAATTCATAACCCGAATCGGTAAAACCGGTGCCACTGCCAAGATAAACTGTCAGATCGCTATTGCCGCTACCGACCCACTCCGTCGCCCGCGAATAACGGGTGGTTCCATCCTGATTCCAGTTAGTGAGCAGGCCTTGTGTATAAGAAACATTGTTGAGAATCGAATAAGTGGGGCCTGGCAAATCATAACCCGCATCGATAAAGCCATTGCCGGTCCCCAGATATAAATCAAGCAACTGCTCACCGGTCGATTCAAGACGCGTTGCCCGCGAGTAATCAACGATACCATCGCCATTAATATCAATCAGCACACCGGAATCGAGGATCTGCCCGTTCACCTGCCACAACATCTGCCCCGGCAGATCGAATGCATAGCGATAGGTGAAGTCCGGCGTCTGGCCCAGATAGACTTTGAGATCGGACTGTCCGTTATCCGCATTCACCGTCGCGGGCGAGAAGTCCGCAATACCGTCACCGTTGATGTCCCGGATCAGACCGGTTTCAAGCGCAGTCGTCCCCGAAATCGTGTAAACCGGTCCGGGCAGCGATGTTCCCGTGCTCTCAAATCCGGTGCCTGTGCCCTTGTAGATTTCGAGGATCTGCTCACCGGTAGCCGCCAGTAATGTTGCGCGCGAGTAATCAGGCAATCCGTCGCCATTAAGATCCTGAAGAATGCCGCTATCAAGGGTCTGCCCGTTGATCTGCCAGAAGAGCTGCCCGGGCAGCTGATAATTTGGCTGGGCCGTGAAACCCTGCGCCGAACCCAGATAGACCGTAAAATCGCTCTGCCCCGAATCCTCGTTCCGCAATGCCTTTGAAAAGTCCAGGATCCCGTCGCCATTGATGTCCTGCAGAATACCGGTACGCACCACATTCTGCGCTGTCACCTGATAAAGCGGGCCGGGCAGCGAATAGCCCGCATCAGCAAAACTCCCGTCGGTTTTACCAAGATAAACCTTCAGCTCCTGGGTAGGAGTGCCGCCGGTCAGAAACTCGGTCGCCTTGGAATAGTCGGCAATTCCGTCTCCGTTGAAATCCATCAGAACGCCAAAAGCGTAGAGCCTGGAATCCAGGATGACATATGTCGGCCCGGGAAGCTGGCTCGTGCTCGGCTGGAAACTACCGGTTTCGGTCTGCCAGCTGAAACCTGTCGGGGGGAAACAGATATCCGCCGCATCGCACATGGTTACGGATGTCAGCCGGCTGCGTTTTGTCCAGCCACTTTGTTCATAGGCGAATTTATAGGCAAGGATCGTCTGATCCTGCCCGCCGACGGTCACATGGGTGGAAATCCCGGTCATCCGCTTGGTTAGTGCGATCTGAGACCCGCCAAGATAACGGCGCACAGGGTCGGGGCGTTGCGCATAGGCAAACCGGACCGATCGCTGCGCCGACAGGGACTGTGCATCGTTATGTGTATAATCAATGCTTGTGGGGTAATATTCGCCACTATCTGCATCAGCGAAATATGAGACACTCGTCGCATTGCCGTTAAGGTCGGCAAACCGGTCGATCGCCCAGGTTCTGACCGCGCCATCTGTCCTCCCTGCCGCAAGAATGCGCGAACCGCCCTGCCCCGTTGTCGCACCGAAACTGAGCGTGTTCCCGTCTTTATCGGTGGCGGAAAAATAGCACGGCCCCCTGCCGCAATTGCCATGCGATGTCAGCAGCGTCCAGGTTTCCTGTTCCGTATGATAGACAGCACCGTCCCCGCCATAGGTGCCGCTTGCCGCGATCAGCTGGCGCCCGTCCAGGCAGAACCGGTCGCGCGCCGAATAATCGACCCCGGCCTTATAACCATCGGTCCGGTAATTCGCGCCGCAACGGGTAATTGCCGACAGGCCGTTCAGCGCCCATCCCATCCCCAGATAGCCATTGCCGCGATGGCTGTCATAGGTCAGCGACAGATTAGGCGCGAGACCATTTGTGCCCGGAGGAACCGTAATAGCGAATGCATGTACCGCAGAGCCATTGCCATTGACCGAAAACTCACCCGCGAGATTGCCAACAGAAGATGACGGTACGTAGGAAATATTGGGTTCAGCGGATGCCGCACTGACCGATAGAGATGCCCCGCCGGCCATCAGAGCCAACCAGCCCATACCTACTAAAAGTAGAAATTTCCGCCCACACAGACGGCGTAAGGCTGTCTTTACTAACCCGCAAAGAAACAGATTGCCATTGATCATGCCACCCCCCAATCAGGCATAATTTAAATCGCTTTCACTGCCCTATCCTATTTTCAAGTAACGAATATGACAATCCAAAAAATACGGATAATTCTACGAAAAAAATACCTGTCAAATGTCATGTCAAACAAACACATCGTGACAAAAAGGTAATATTGCTGATACATTTTTTATGTTACTGGTGATCGGCGCTGTCCAACATCAGTTTTTGGCAGGTTTTTTCAGACAAATTGGGGGAATTTATGATTCAGGATTCTATCTTTGTTGCCGGCGACGGCATGCTGGCGCATCCGGTGACCTATCTTTTTCACCTACAACCTGGAGTTGCGGATGGCGATCCGTCCGACACGGCCGGTAAGCTGCTAGTGATCGCGGATTGCCGACTGCACGGGCCCGACAAAATTGCCGCCTGGCTCGATACCACGGACACAACCCAATCTGCCGTTCTTTTGCTTTGCCCGGGCAGCACACATCTGGAAGCCGTTTCAGCGCGCTTTGCGGTCACACCAATCGTGCCGCCCGCCGCGCTTCTGATCAGAAGCCGGCTGCGCGAGGATGGCAATCCGCATCATTTCGTGACGGCACTGCAATATAGTGCAACAATGGGGGGTACGGATGAAGCGGACGCGAACAGCATCGCGGCCGACGAAGCAGGCCGCACCCCACCGCCCGAACATCCCACCGATTGCGACTGCACCGATTTCGAAACATTGGGCAAAGTGTTCCTGTCGCCCGAGGCGGTGGACAGATTCAAACTGGCGGTTGAACATGCCATGGAAGGCAACCTGGCCCAGGATACCGAACCGCAACCCCCGACCGGTCTGAAATATATTCTGACCTCTTTCACGTCGAATATTCCGTTTACCTACGATCAGGGCGGCAAATCGAACAAAGGTGCCGGGTCGGCGGACTTCACCTGGACTGTGTGGGGCTTCCTCTTCCAGTCGGCGAATGAAAACAAACAGATCCTTTATGTCGGAGGTGCGCTCAACCTGTCGGCGGGCACACTCTATTCCAACGATGATTGCGATCGCGGCTTTGGCAACACCTATCTGACCGGTACGCTGAATGCACCGTCGCCCTTCACAAAAATCGATTTCGATCCGAGCAGCGGGTCAGGCAGCTGGTCCGGCTCCATGACCATCCCGATCAGCTATGAAAGCCCGACAGGCGGTTATCAGATCTGGAATTTTGACCAGTCATTTTCCAACAGCGTATCGAGCTGGGATACCAAGAGTGTAAGCTCGGGCTCCAACCTCGGGGCGATGTGGTGGATGACAAGCCCCTGCGACGGCTCCAATGTGTCCGACCAGTGGAAGCATGCATTCAGCACCTGGGGGCATGTGGGCAGCCTGACCGGTGCCTCAAGCGGCTCGCTCGATGTGAATTCGATGGCAGCCTGGCAGACCACGACGCTGCAGACCGGCAATGTTTATGTGCCGGGCAATTTCGGCTGGCAGGGCGCGCGTTTCTGGGGCAGCTCCTGCTCGCCGGGCATGTACTGGAAAATCAATGCCGGCTGGAATTGGTACAGCAACCAGAACCCTGGCTTCACCGTGAATTTTGCCAGCCTGCAGCCAAGCTGATCCATAAGCCTGCCGATAAAAACAACCCGATGCCGGTGCAATTTGTTTGCACCGGCATCATCCCGGTCATTCAGGACCCAGTGGATAGGCGGCGTTGTCACTTGGTCACTTGCCGGTTTTTGGCGCACCAAATATACGCCATATAATCGATAACTAGAGTAGAAGCAGGAAGAGAAGAAACCCCGCGAACAGGACAAGTCCTACAAGTCGCAAAGTCAAGGGCGTAACCGGTCTGGCCGGCTGCGGATCCGCAGAAACCAGCGGGACTGGCAGATTGCAATTGACCTGACGCTCCAAATGCTCGCGCGCCTCAAGCGCATCCGCTTCCTCTGTTATCGGATCATTGTCGGACATCGGCCTTTTTACTCACCTGCAAAATACTGCACCGGCTCGCTGCCAATTCGCACCGGGGTGCCCGCATTACCGAACTGGCTGACGCCTTCGACCTGCCAGGTCCACTTGACCGGCGCCGGGCCATCGCAATTAATCGCCATTTGCGTGGAAACAAGCTCCCTTGTCGCATTACTCTTTGTCGGCTCGTTCAACGCCAATGCCGGCTGCCCACGTACAGTGGTGAAGTTATCCTCCGCAAACAGAAGCGCAACCTTTGTTTTCGGTTCAGCGCTCAACAAATATAAGCGCGGATTCTTGAAGTCATTGGCGCCATTTGCATCGGAAACAGCGTATTTGAACTGACCTTGCAGCACATTGTTGCACTCACTCGCCCGATGACTGCCTGGTTCAAACTGCGCGAATTCGATTTCAGAGGGGGCATCATTGATCCGCAGCTGCCCCACAGGCAATGTCACCTGCTGACCGCCATTATATGTAATACTGAGCGACAGATTATAAAGGCCGTCTGCAGCGGGTGCCTGTATCAGCAAGGGGGCGGTCGTATTCCGCGTATCGGAGGATGGTGTCGGCATCTCGGTCTGGGTTCCCGCAGCCAACGTATTGTCGGGCAAACCTTTGAGTTCGAGACTTTCGATATCGCTCCAGGCACCTTCGTATTGCAGGCCATAGCTGATATCAACCTGACCCCCCGGAAAAATCGCCTGTGGCGAGACCGCCGTTGCACGTAGCGATGGAACATTATTCGTCGACTGACAGCCAGCGACCGCCAGTCCAGCGGCAAGTATCACTAACGCAGGTTTCATAATTTACTCTCTCTCAATCAAAGATTTGTTCCCCGACTTTGAAAACACCCGGTTTCCGCTGCCGAGAAATCTCTACAAGTTCGGTAAGTAAACCGATGAAAACTGAATTTGGTTCCGCCCTGGCATGTCTTTAACTGCGATTAATCAGGGAAAGGCGGTTCGCATCGGTCAGACAGCACTGCCAGGGCAATATGCCTCACGCACAAGCCATATGTTTTGTTTGGCGGAAAATCGGGGGCAGCGGATGGACGACAAAACGCCTCTCACCATTCAGGGATGGAGAGAGGCGCTTAGTGTCCAAGCCGCAGAAAGTCACAACCGGATCGTCATTTTCTGCATCGCGTCATTTTCTGTAACGTGACGCAAGATAGATGGCTTCAGGATCGGTCTGCCGCATTTTCTTCCGCTTTGCGCAGCTCTTCTCCCTCTTCGTCATCAAGGGCATCGGCTGCTTCCCGCGCTTTTTTGTCAACAGGACCCGAGCGGGCAAAGTCTGCCTGCGCATCCTGGTACCCCCGTGCCGCCGTCGTCGTTCCCTCACCCTGAATTGACAGTTGCTCGGTGGCATGCTCCCAATTGATCAGGCTGTCAAGAAACGCGGTCAGGAATGAATTCCGCTCGTTCTGATAGTCAAGATAGTAAGCATGCTCCCAGACATCACAACAGATCAAAGGCTGTTGGCCGTACAGAAGGGGCAGCCTGGCGTCAGTCGTCGATACGGTTTTCAACTTGCCGGCCTCGATCACCAGCCACACCCAGCCGGAACCGAATTCACTGGTTCCTGCTTCTTCAAATGCGTCCCTGAAGTCTTTATAGGAGCCAAAGTCACGTTCAATCAGCCGCCCCAGCTCGCCCTCCGGATTGCCCCCGCCATCAGGGGACAGACTGTCCCAGAAAAAATCGTGATTCCAAACCTGCGCGGCGTTGTTGAAAATATCCTGCTCATCTTCCTGCGTGAAAGATTTCAGGATAATTTCTTCAAGCGCTGTATTCTCATACCCCGTGCCGGAAACCAGATCGTTGAGCGTGTCAACATATCCGGCATGATGTTTATCATAGTGATAGTCGATCGTCCGGGCGGAAATATGCGGAGCCAAGGCATCGCGTTTAAAAGGCAACTGCTTGAGTTCGAATGTCATGGCATACTCCTTTTCTGACGAGTGACATCAGTTTTCTAACGAATGACACCAGAAAAACACGCAACCTGCAGAATTGTTCCCGCAGCCGTTCACAATACCAGAAAGGCCGTTTGATCTGCGTCATCCGCGCTTGGAGGACTGCGCGGAACCAAATCTACATTTAGGGAGTTGTTTCGTTGTGACAACAAATATGCGAGGAGTCATGACAACAATCTCTCATAAGCTCGTGCTTATTCTGTTTGCAGGTTTGCTTGCCGCAGCGTGCAATACCATTCAAGGCGCGGGAGAAGATATTCAGTCCGCAGGCGACCGGATTGAGGAAGCTGCAGACTGATTATTTGTACACAACCATTCAAAGAAATGCGGTCAGCCCGCCCTTTTCAGATCAGCGCGAGGTCTGATAACTGACAACTTTACCCCGGCAATGAGCCGGGGTATTTTTTTCAGTACACTGCCAGAATTTGCACTAGTTCGAAAAAGAAAATTCCCGCATCGGCTCTGTCAGCCAAACGGGAATTTCCGGTGCTCTACATCCCGCGCACCCGGTGGGCGCTCCAAAAGCACGCCTGCTCGTTGCGCGCGAGCTTGTACGCCACATCAAGATACGGGAACCGCACGCGTCTTGATCTAGGGTTGCCGCTGATTCCGGCCGCGAAAGCCGAAGATCAGCGAACCGATAAACAGAACAAGGAAAACAATGAAAAGTATTTCAGCAATCCCCGCCATCGTACCGGCAATGCCGCCAAACCCCAGAACACCGGCTATAAGTGCACCGACGAAAAATATCACAGCCCAGTATAGCATATTGAATCTCCCTTACGTTTCTGCTTGCGTCCAAAAGCGCTTAGGTAAAACGCCATACCAACGTAATAGTTCCTCTGTTTCGGTATCGCATCTTATTGACTTTTGTCTGCCCACCGGCTTTTCGGCGTATGGGGCGGGCATGACGAACAGACAAAGGCGGCCGATTGAAAAAACAACCAGCTAGGCATGTCCGTTCCATTCCCGATCAGACTAACTGAACCGCTCCCAACAACGCAGCCCCTCCGCCTCTGAAAACAGCTTCGCTGCGTCCTTACCAGCACCAATTTTGACAAGCCCCGGGCAATCCGTTCCGATTATGTCCCCGGCATCCAGCAACGGCTCGGCCGGTTGCGTGTAACCGATAAACTTACAATGCGCCCACGCATCGCTCACAAAATCGCGACTGGGCTTGTCAGCTGCAAGATCCGCAGCTGTTCCATCTCCGAAAACGATTGCAACAAAATCATACAGTACAGAAGGTGCACCGTTGATCATCTGGTCCGCCTGTTTCACATGACCATCAGAAAGTGTCACGCCCGCAACGTATGGCGCAACAATTTCACTCATCACACCTTTCTTTTTCGCGGCTTTTTCCAACGCCTCGACAATCGCCGCATCACCTCCCTCAGTGATATAGATACCGAGTTTCCGGCCAGCGAAATCGTCAGGCCCATTTTTCAGAATACTGAGCGCATCGGAGGCGGGCAGGCTATCGAGCGGTTTTCGCGCAGGTTTTGCCGCCTTGGGTAATCTGGCCAAACCCAGCGCTTTTGCGACTTCAGTGGCAAGCCCCTTGTCCACATTGCGCAAATGGGAAACGACCCGCTCTCTTATTTCCATCCGCTCCACCTTCGACAGCTCGAACGCAAACGCACTGACAATATGACGCTGTTCTATTGCTGTCTGGCTGATATAGAACTGCCGCGCCTGACTATAGTGATCGTCAAAACTTTCTGATCGGGCCCGAACTTTTTCTCCCTCCACCGACGCATCGTAGCTGACAAAGCCCTTATCTGGATTTTCCCGCGGGCCGCCATCTTCCCCCCAACTATTAGGTTCGTAATTGGCCCGGCCTGTCGGATTCTGCATTGCCATATGACCGTCCTGCTGAAAGTGGCGGATCGGGCAGCGTGGCGCATTTACCGGGATATGCGTGAAGTTGGGGCTTCCCAATCGCTTTAGCTGCGTATCGAGATAAGAGAAATTCCTACCCTGCAGAAGCGGATCATTGGAAAAATCAATTCCGGGCACAATATTCTGTGTGCAGAATGCGACCTGCTCCGTTTCGGCAAAGAAATTATCGACATTTTCGTTCAGCACCATCCGCCCGACCTTGCGGACCGGCACCTGTTCTTCCGGAATAAGCTTGGTCGGGTCGAGTATGTCAAATTCGAAATCTTCAGCAAAATCGTCATCAAAGACCTGCACGCCCAACTCCCATTCCGGGTAATCGCCGCTATCGATCGCTGCCCATAGGTCACGTCGGTGAAAATCGGGATCGGCACCATTTATCTTGACCGCCTCATCCCAGACCACCGATTGCAGTCCCTGCTTTGGCTTCCAGTGGAATTTGACGAAATGTGATTTCCCCTTTTTGTTCACCAGGCGGAAGGTATGCACGCCAAACCCTTCCATGAACCGAAAGGAACGCGGAATTGCCCGGTCCGACATCACCCATAACGCCATATGGATGGATTCAGGCATCAGCGAGATAAAATCCCAGAAATTGTCATGCGCGCTTTGCGCCTGGGGAAAGCCACGATCAGGGGCAGGTTTGACAGAATGGATGAGATCGGGAAATTTGATCGCATCCTGTATAAAAAATACCGGTATGTTGTTGCCAACCAGGTCCCAATTGCCCTCATTTGTATAGAACTTAACGGCAAAACCGCGCACATCCCGTGCCAGGTCAGGCGACCCTTTCGACCCCGCCACAGTGGAAAACCGGCAGAATACAGGCGTTTTTTCGCCTTTTCGCTGAAACAAGTCGGCGCGGCTGAGTTCAGGAACAGGGTCGGTCAGCTCAAAATAACCACGCGCACCATAACCACGCGCATGCACGACCCTTTCGGGGATTCGCTCATGATCGAAATGGAAGATCTTCTCGCGCATCAAGTGGTCTTCCATCAGAGTTGGACCACGCTTGCCCGCCTTCAAGGAATTCTGATCGTCGGCGACCGGCACCCCCTGTTGCGATGTCAGAGTAGCGTTATGTGCGGTAGAAATCTGGTGTGTTTCACCGCCTCTTCCCTCACGCATTTTTCCCTCATAAGGGCTGGCGCTGTTTGTACCCTGCTTGCTTTTGACGCGAGCCTCTCTTTTGTTCCCGATGGTATCTTTCGAATTCCTGCTCATGAAGGCCTCCTGTCAATAGGGTTCGGTTGCCAACAAGCGGCGGTGGAAAGCCGCGAGTCGGGTAATCTGTGCCCGATAACAAACGGGCCGGCTTTCACCGACCCGCTGTTACGCCATCCCTTTACTTCGCTGTGTCGAATTTGTTTCGCAGCTCTTCGATATCGCGCTCACGAATCCTGGATGGCACCGTGTCGTCATCAAACGATTGCAGTTCGGCAAACCGTTTTTCGCTCAGACCGATCTGGAAACCTTCCAAGTCGGCATTATAGACGAATGCGTCCAGGGGCACCGGTGTATGCTCGTCGCCAACCCCAAGGAAACCACCATGCGCAACGATCGCAAAAGCGATATCACCGTCAGACTTGCGGATCATCAGATCACTGATTTCGCCGACTTCATTGCCGTTCTTGTCAAAAACGTCGCTGCCTTCAATTTCATCATAACTCTGCATTCCGGCAATCACGGTTGAGGTAATCCCTTGGCGGAATACAAGGAACGTACCGTTTTCCTTACCTGATTTTTTCTTGGATTCTTCCTCGGCAGGTGTCCAGAAGTTGTAAACCGAGCTCACAGTTGTCGGCGTAAGAATTGTATTCAACTGATCTTCTTTTACTGTTCGCGCCTGCTTGAGCCGCATGTGATCAACTTCAATTCTCAGATCGCCATTTTTGTGATGCTTCTTCAATGCCTTCCACGGAAGCGGGACCAGCGCGTCCTCCACATTATCCATTTCACGTTCAACAATGATGTAGCGAACATCGTTGTTCAGGGTATCGACCAGAACATATTCGATATCACCAATATCTTTTCCCTGCCGATCAAAGATGTCTGCCCCCACCGTGTTCCCTGCGGAAACGACACCGACCCTGGCGTTCCTGGCATCCTTGTCTGAATGTTTCCCCATATGGGCATCGGCAACAGCTGCTGAACCGCTGAATAAGATGAACGCAATTGCCACATTGCAGGCGTTTGCAATCCTAGCCATCTGAATATCTCCCTTTCATTTCAAGGAGCTTCATCGCCCCTTGGACAACAGGAGAAACATGACCAACAAGAAAAGGTTCCAGATTAAATAATTTTATTACTCTGTAGAGGGATTATTTTTACTGACCGAACCCAAATCCCGGTCAATCAGTTCAACATTTCTGCGATTTGCCTTGAAGGCAAAATCAAATATATCGCCTACGATTGGAATCAGGCCCACCACATAATCTATTGTTATATTCCAGAACATACGTATGAGCGTGCGCTTCCGGACACCGGCACGATGCGCCTCTCCCAGGATATATGCGGAAATAACCCAACTTATGCTGTCGCCTACAACAGGCAATAACCCAAGCAGACCATCCAGACCAAACCGCCATTTCGTACCCGGAACGCCAAAACGGGTATCGAGTAAATCGCTTAGAAACCTGAGCCGCCGCAGACGCGCAGCATTATCGTCGGGCGCATTCGTATTTGTCACAATTCACTCCTGAAGTGAGGTGCAGGCAACCGGTCTGTATCCGGGTGATTTTTTACCTTACGCACGAAAGAAAGCATGGCCGTACGCAGGCCGTACGACATAAGAAAATTACTGCTTTCCGAAACCGAACCAGCGGTAGATCCCGACCAGATTGATAATTGTCAGCACAATATTCTGTGTCATCAAACTTGGCTCTTCCTCCATCAAGCCCGCTGCTGCCCAGCTTACCGACGAGATAGTGAAAATCACAAAACCCCAGGCTGTAAAATTCTGGGACAGCTTGAGTGAAACAATGATTGCCGCGCTCATTCCGGTAAGCGCGGCAATCCAGCGTAGCAGACTCAACTCACTCATCTGCCTAACGGGACAGAATAATCCAGATGGCATGGATAATTCCCGGCACATACCCAAACAGTGTGAGCAGAATATTCAGCCAGAAATGGGCACCAATACCGACCTGCAGAAAAACGCCGAGCGGCGGAAGCAGGATCGCAATAATGATCCGAAGGATATCCATCGGTTAAACTCTCCTGTTGAATTACAGTCCTGTTGACCATCGATCCACTTCGGCTTCGGCTTCGTCCTTGGCGATACCGTAACGTTCCTGAACCTTGCCGACGAGCTTTTCGCGCTCACCATCGATCATGTCGAGATCATCATCGGTCAACTTGCCCCATTGTTGTTTCGCCGAACCGACAAACTGGCGCCATTTACCCTGTATTTGTTCCCAGTTCATGAAAGCCTCCTTGAAGTGATTGAATGTGAATGCAACCACGCAAAGGCAAAAACGGTTCCGTGGGCGCTCCGATTTTTCGGATGACTTTATTTTGGGAACCATCATTATGAGTACAGGTGTTAAAGCCCTGCCCCAGATCAGCGAATCCCTCGCATGAGGGCATTCGACCGGAGATCTTGAACTTGCAACCCTTTCAGATTATCAGCGAACGCCTCAGCGCACTTCTGCGTGACTTTATTGCACAGCTTCCACAGCTGGCCATTGCCTGCCTTGTTATGCTGCTGACCTGGGGCCTGGCGCGCCTGTCCGGCAAAATTCTTCGGAATCTGATGCAACGCGCAGGGTTACGAGATTCACTGATTGATCTTTTTGAGAAAATTATTGCCATTCTGATTTGGTTGCTTGGGCTTCTGATCGCAGCAATCATCGTGTTCCCCTCATTGACCCCCGCCAGTGTTCTCACAGGTATCGGGCTTGGCTCAGTGGCGATCGGTTTTGCGTTTCGCGACGTATTTGAAAATTTTCTGGCCGGTATTCTTATTTTGTTTCGCGAACCGTTTCGGCTGAAAGACTTCATTGAATGTGAAGGCTATGAGGGCTTTGTAGAAGAAATTACTATCCGCGATACCCATATCCGGCAGGTCGACGGGCAAAGGGTTGTGCTGCCAAACGCAATGTTATTCAAGGAGCCGGTTGTGGTCCGAACCGATAAGGATTTACGCCGCACCAGCATTATTTGCGGTATTGCCTATGGTGAGAATGTCGATAAGGCAAGAGAAGTGATTTACGAGGCCGTCAAAGCCGTTAAGGAAGTGAATGATAGCAAGGAAGTTGAAATATTTGCCCAGCAATTTGGCAGCAGCAGCATTGATTTCGAGGTCACCTGGTGGACCGGCTCAACTCCTTTGGAAATCAGGCGCGCACGCGACCGGGTTGTTGCGGCGGTGAAATCTGCACTTGATGAGGCAGAAATTGAAATTCCGTTTCCCTACCGGACGCTTACCTTTAAAGAACCGCTTCATATAGGCCCAGACGCAGAAGTACAGGCAGAATCGTCAAATTAATCCGCAAAACTCACAGGGCGCAACAAGCAGGCAGGCACAACCATAAGCGCTGTGCCCGAATTATTCGGCGTCGTGGCTGGTTTCGGTTGCGGAATATTGATCCGCCATATCGGAATTTCGCAAATATCGGCGCACCACACCAATTATCGTCAGAATAATCATTGCAATCGTCGTTGCTGCAATGGCGTGCCAGTAGAAACCAAATCCGCAGGCCAGACCGATACTCCCCACACACCAGATACTGGCACCGGTTCCGGTGCCCCGAACCTCGCCCTGCGATTGAATGATCGCACCTGCTCCCAGAAAGCCGATACCCCCAATAACCCCCTGAATAACGCGGCTGGGGTCGATCTTTGCGACACCGACAAGATTGTCATACAGATAAGCAAGCTCCATCGTGATCAATCCGAAGGCAGCAGACCCCAGGGAGACAAGCATGAAGGCCCGCATGCCTATTGGCTTTTGCTTCAACTCCCGGTCAATACCGATAATTAATCCGAGTACAGATGCCACAGCCATCCGCAATGCCACTTCATCCCATGTGACATAGGTAACATTGAGAATGTCTCCCACAACGAATCCTTTCTGATCGCCTCGGCCCGCCCGGTGTCAAACTGAACTGTCTGCCTCATCCATTCATCATAGACCGCTCGCAACATTACACAATGTGATACAGGAAACATTTTCACCCGCTATTTGTTATGCTAAAACCGCGGCACAAAAAATTTTAAAGTCTTTCTACAGATTAAAAAGCCGCAGCCAATCAACATATCGCGAAAAACAATTTGACCTGACTGGAGCGTTTGAATGCCCCATGACTTTACAACCTACATTTCGGATGAGGAACTGTGGGAATATATTGATGGCGGGTTAGGGCAACAAAGACGACTGCAAATTGCCAAGATACTGGCGGAAGATGCCACGGAAGCCCTTCGCGCCGCATCTATGCGACTTGAGAACGAACGTCTGAAATCAGCCACTCAGACAGCGGTGTTCGAACCCGTGCCCGATCAGATGGCGTCAATCCTGCACGAAAGCCGTCAGAAGATTCAGGAAAAACGGCGAACCGAAAGCGTTGCAAGACGGTACGGATTTATGGCCGCTTTCGTCATTTGCGCGTTTGCCACAGGCATAGTCGGCGGCTGGCTTGCCGGTGAATTGGCGCAATCAGAGAGTGACGATCTGCATCACATACTGCCCAATATTGCCGCCGCCAACAGTTATTATACCGATCATCGGGATCTGGCCTACAATCTGAGCGCCATGCAACAGACGCAAATTGCGGAAATGGCGGAAAAAATGTTCGGGCGACGGCTCGCGCCGCCAACCCTTGATCTGAAGGGTTATGAATTTGCCGGTGCCCGCTTCCTGCCGGCAAGTAAGACGCAACTGAGTATCTATCGATATGAAAGCGCGACAGATGGGCCACTGACCGTGACGTTCTGGGCCGTCAAGGATGATACCAAACCTGTACGCCTGTATCGTGCGGAGGACGGCCTGCAATTACATGTGCGGGTCATATCCAATGTCGCATTTGCGGTATCTGGAAGCGGGTCGCCTGCATTTCTTGATCAAATGGTGGAACTGGTTTACGCGCAAACACGCGACGCATTGTGACACATCGCCTGCCTTTTCAGCTCACCTGCATTCTCATCGGGGCAACAGGCACGTTCATCGGGCCAGCAGACGGGCGCTGAGCCTGCCGCAGGCGCAAGCAGGGCCGGGACGGAAATCGCCTGAACGGTGCCCATACATAGCACTGCAGCGGCAATTGCTGCTGTCATGCGGGGGTGGGGGGCCACCATGCGGGCGACGCGAAACCGGCCGGCCGGACCGCCGGGCATGCGTTTGGGAGTTGACCGGCGTGCCGCAGTCAACGGACTGCGGTACGGCCTGTAACGATGTTGCGTAATGTCACTTCCGGCCCGATCGTTTTGGACGATACCGGGCAAATAAAGGCGAGGCGGGCTTTCTCATCGCCGCGACCTGGCCTTTTGCTGCGCGTCCGCCCACCAGGCGCTGTTCAATTTCGGCAAGATAAAGCGCGGCCCGATCGTCGGACTTTACCAGCGCCTCGACATCCAGACGGGCCTGATCGCAAAGTTTATCTTCCGCATATAAGCGCAGCACCTCGGGAGTGAATATCTCCAGCGCATACTGCTTCTGTTTCTTGTTATCTGTCTTCATAAGCTCTGCACTAATGTTGTGACGTCATGATCAGTTTAAGTGGTGCACAGGCAAATTTTCAGATGGCTGTGCAATCCACATACGCGGTTCAGGGAACGACCCTTAACTGCACCGTTGCGGTATTTTCACCATAGTTGGCGTCCCGCACGGTGCCGCGCCTCTGCTCGATCTCCCGCAGCCGGGCGCGCGCCCGGAACAGCCGTGACCGAACGGTCCCCACTGGTAACCCCAGAATGTCCGCTGCCTCCTCATATTTGAATCCGTCGACAACGATCAGCAGCAAAATTTCCTTGTGCACCGCCGACAATTCGGCAAATGAGCGCACAAAGTCCTTGAATTCGAGCGCCTGCTCCTGGGAAGCCGCGACCGCGGGCAGCTCGTAGCCTTCATCGGAAATTGCTACCTCCGAACGCCGCTTCTGCTTTCTGTAATGATTGATCTGCACATTTCGCAGAATGGTATACAACCAGGCTTGCAGGTTCGTGCCCTGTTGAAATTTGTCGAAATGCCTGATCGCGCGTTCGAGGCAATCCTGCACAAGATCGTCGGCGAGAACGGGATCCCCGACCCGTGAACGGGCAAATCGGCGCAATTTCGGGATCTGTTGCTCGATTGCCACAATGTCGTTTTCACCTAAAATCATGTTTCCGTCTCCTTCTCGAAAGCACTATTTAGGGTAAACAAAGTTTAGTTTTTATCAATAAAAACTTCGTTGTAAAAGTTACTATAATAGTAAACATACACACACTTACTAAAATAATATTTTTACTATATTATATAAAATTGCAAATTTTACAAAACTATATGTATTTGTTATTTTACTTAACTTAATCAGTTTGCGTAGTTGTAGCCATTTGATCTTCTTGCAAATGTAACGTTGCTTAGTAAATTTATGCGAATTGAGTAAGTGACGCCCACCCTTTAGGCTGACAGCTCTGTTAATTCCAGAAAACTGTTCATTGTGCGTTCCGGCGCGAGGAACGGAGGTAAATGTGGGACGAAAAAGTTATAGGACGGAGCGGCTTCAGCTCATGCTTGATGAGGAAGAACTTGAGGCGATCGAGGAATTCCGCTTCAGCGAGAGGCTCCCGACCCGGGCGGCAGCCATACGCGAGCTACTGCGCCGCGGGCTGCTTTACGAGGAAGCCGAACTACCCGAAGATGCGACGAAATCGACCGATTTCACCGTATTGCCGGACCCGTAAGAAAACGCCCGTTCAGACGGGCACAACAGAGAATACGGGAATTCCCGCGCTGACAAGTTCACCGGGGAACACACCTTTTGCAAGCCATTTGCCCTGGATTCATTAATCGGAATCGCTCAAGACACCCGCCCGCGCCCAAGCCTGTCTACCGGTCGGATTGACTGCAGGTCCTATTCCCACTCGCCTGTTTCGTACCGACACCAAAGTTCACGCCTGTTCAGCGCCATCTTGACCCGCATCGATAAACCCAACCGTGATCTGGGATTTCCCCTGACACCGCCTTTGTAGTCGTCCTGTTGGACAGATCGTCTTGAACCTGAAAGGAGACGGTCAATGACCGACATCGTCACCCTCAAGCAGCTTTGCACCCAACTGAAGCTTGGTCCACGCGCGGCCCGCAAACGTCTGCGTGCAACAGCCCACGATCGGAAGAAGCACCCCCGAACTGGCGAAGCTGCACAAGCCCCGCCCCCCGTGGTGCCGGGTCAAGGGATCAGCTGGGGAGAATGGGGAGCGACACTATCGCTGTAAAGGGCTGATCCCGACGCAACACCTTTGTGAACAATATGACTGCACCTCGCATCATGCGCGCGCAGCGGGGCCGCTGGCCGAACCGTGCAGCGCGCGGTTCGTCCATACGAAAAAGCATTCACATATCTTGATGCGGTTTCTCTTGGCGCGGTTTCGGAAAACGAAAACACCAAACGCTAAGCCTGACAATAAAGGTGGTCATTGCATAGGCAAATACCAGCGTCGGACCGGCCGGCAAATCCGCCAATGTCGAAGCTGTGATCCCGATCAATACGGCGATTATGCTCACAGCAATCGCCGCAACCGTCTTGCGCGCACGGACCGTATTGACCGCAAGCGCTGGCAGGATGAGGCTGGCAAAAACTACATAGACGCCTACAAGCTGCACCGAAGCGGTCACCACCACAGCGAAAATCAGAAAAAACGGTAATCCGCGTTGAAGTGATGGAAAACGGAACCAGAGGAAGAGCGCAGCCAGGAAAACCGGCGCGAATGAAAAGATGGTCGGCCACCGGACAAACAGAATCTGACCGGCAAGAATATGCCGCATTTCCTCACCGCCATGCGGGCGATCGACGAGCACCAGTAACATTGCGGAGGCGGCAAGGATAAATGTGCTGCCGATAATGGCTTCTTGTTCGCGGGGTAAAATGCGTTCTATCCAGCGGAAAATGAAAGCCGCACAGATAGCGGACAATCCGGCGGCCAGCTGAACCACGCCCCAGGACGGTTCGTGAATCCAGTAATTGACCAGAACGACAAAAAGTCCCGCTATTTGCGCAATGGCCAGATCGATGAACACGATGCCCCGCGCCAGGACCTCCAGCCCCAACGGCGCATGAAGAAGTGCGACGATGAGCCCGGCGACAAGAGCCGGGGCCATGATTTCGATGAGTTCACTGCCCTGCATGATCGGCCTTGTTCGCCTTTTCCAGCAGCGCAATCGTTTCCTCGAACAATGCCTGAAGGGCCCCCGTAGCGGCGCCCTTTTCAACCGTGTAGGGAAGGGTAATTGCCGGAATGCCTGTTTTGGAGGATAACCAGCCCGAAGCTTCGGATGGATCGTAAGGTGTGCGCAGAATGGCTTTTACCGGTTGCGTCCGGGAGATTTTCAGCAACTCATTCAGATGTCCCGGTGTGGGTTGAATACCGGGCCGGGGCTCGAGCGTTGCCACCTGCTTCAAACCCAGCCAGTGGACCAGATACGCCCAGGATTTGTGATGCACGATGAGCGGCATGCCCTCTAGCTTGGCGGCACGCGCTTCCCATCCGGCGAGTTTGTGCGACCATCGGCGTACAAAAGCGTCGGTTTGTTCCGCATAAACCTGGGCATTCGGCGGATCGACAATGGCCAGTCGGCGGGAGAGTTCTTGCGCTAACGGTACAATGTTTCGGGCATCGAGATGAACGTGCGGATTTCCTTCCGGGTGAATGTCGCCCAGACTGCGGTCGACGATAGCGGGCTTTTCCAGCACGCTCACATAATCGGCCGCCATAAAATGGCCCGGCTGCCCCGGCTGGAGGTCGGCAGGTGCGGCTTGCCGCAGCAGAATAGGGAGCCAGCCAACTTCCAACCCAGCGCCGGAGCAAAACAACAGGTCTGCGTGTCTCATCGATGCGATGAGGCTGGGCTTGGCACGGATATGATGCGGATCCTGTTGTTTGTGGGTTGCGGAAAAGGCCTCGACGCGGTTTCCGCCTACTTCACGGGCCAGGGCCGCCCATTCCGGTTCACAGGCGAATATGCGTATTTTGGCGAATGCCGGGGAGGCAAACGCCATCCCCAGCAACACCATTGCAATCAATGAAGATTTGCGGGCCATGCCGGCCTCCTCAATACGCATGGGCGCCATGGGCACCGATGCTCATGATGTACTGCAGCAGCAACTGATTATCGTCCGCACCCGACGAAAGCTCTTCCCGGTTATATTGCAACCTGATTCTGCCGAACTCGCTGTTGGTCCAGTCGCCCATGACGGAAATGGTATCGGGATCATGGCCCCCTGAATCCAGAGCGCTTCCGACAAGTCCGGCCGGTGTCCCCGGTGTACTCATCCGGGCATACCGCGCACCGACCCGCCAGATCGGGGCAAATTTGTAAACACCCTGTATGTACCAACCGCTGGAATCGTCATCGAAAGCCACGGGCCCTGTTCCTGCATCGGCATCTTCATACGTGCCGTCATCGTCACGGTGGAAGTATTCGCCCTGGAGGATCACCTCGCTTTGCTTCGGATTGCCGGTCGGTGCCCAAGTATAGCGGAGATCGGCGGCGTAGAGACGCGACTGGCCAATAAACGTGACCATATCCTCGTTGGAAATGCGGCCATTTGCGTCGCTTCCCAGAACATAGCCGCCGACACGCCAGCTCTGACTATTCCCGATGTCACCGCCGATACGGGCAAAGGCCGACCACGCTCCCAATCCGCTGACCGATCCGCCTGCGGGAAAATCATCGCCACGGAACGCGCCACCGCCGATTTCGCTATAAAAACCGGTGGGCAGAACATAGGAAAGCTGTATCCCGTCATCATTGAACGCCTTGTTCAGATAGACCCGGTACGGCAGCGGCCGGTCCGCGAAATCATCCGCATGGGCGTGATGCTCGTTCAAATATCCCAGCGTCCAGAAAGCGCGTCCTGCCTTGATCCGGGAGCCTGTTGGAAGGCCGGTGCCGGGCAGCGTTTGAATGTACGCTTCCTCGAGTTCGATCTTGTCCTCACCGCCTTCCCGGACGATCGCGGCCGTCAGGCTGCCATAGAACTTGTCGTCTACATTGGCTGAGAAATTCAGTTCTGACTCATCGATCGCCAGCCCTTCCTTGCCACGTTCGCCTTCTTCACCGACCCCAAAACCCGCGATTTCAGAGGTGCCCCGTGAAAAGGACGATGCTTTGCCGTTCAAAACGACCCCGATGGACGGGTTAAAGCTGTTACCGAAAACCGATCTGCCGGACGATGCCGGTGCTGGTGTTTCGGCGGAGTGTGCTTTTTTCTTTTCTTCCACGTCCTTGAGACGGGATTCCAGTTCGGAAATACGGGTTTCGTAGGTTTGTTTGAGCGCTTCGATTTCCTTCCGGATCGCCTGCGTATCCTGTGCAAATGCTGGTGATACCAGCCAGGTCATCGCGACCACGGCCGATAGCTGCCCAAAAATGGGTCTAATCATCGGTTTCTCCTGTCATGAATTTGTTGGTCCCCTTGCGGGGCAGATTTCAACGCAGGAAAGGTGGCGGCCCCCGGATGTCGTGCTGGTTGGTCAGGGATTGCGGATGCCAGAAGGCAACCGTCTGGAAATGTTCCACCACACCGAATTGGAGCGGCGAATCAACAATGACCGATGGCGGTGTGTCTAACGTTTTGGTGGCTTGGGAAAGAAAATGAACGGCACAGGAAATGCCTGCATGGTCGTGCGGATCGGAGCCAAACTCAGCCGCATGCACCGCGCCATATATCTGGGCCAGCACAAAAACAAACGCGACGGCCAAATACCGTTTTGTTGCCTGTTTGGGCCGATCTTTTTTTCGCAAGCTTGTCACCCCAACCCCTGTGCAGGCGCGTCGTCACATCGTTTTTGTTATAATATAACATATCGCTTTTCGACAGAGATTGTCCAGCAATGTAAGCGGGCGTTGGGGACGCCTGCGCTCAGCAGGCCTTGACGAAACCTCAATCACAAGAA
Source organism: uncultured Alphaproteobacteria bacterium (assembly GCA_947258435.1). Classification (GTDB taxonomy): domain Bacteria; phylum Pseudomonadota; class Alphaproteobacteria; order UBA11222; family UBA11222; genus CALAQW01. Next base: position 5,802 of record CAMYID010000010.1, on the reverse strand, counting down.
AGAAATGTGAACAGACTCTACTGACCAGTGGCCTGGATCAGGGGGCTGGGTCAAACACAGAAGAGGACACCGAGGGGAACTAGACCCTGCATCGGGACAGGACTCGGCGTCTATTCTCCGCTGGCCAACGATTTCTATGGATTTGGTTTACATGACGAGAAATAGAAAAAAGATAAGCGAAGCAGACCGCCGCTTCATCGTTGGAAAATCAGGAGGCCGATGCAACAAATGTCGCCGAGAAGTGTTCGTCGAGAATGAGTTTGGAGAGAGGGCACGCTTAGGTGACGATGCCCATATTGTGGCGTTTTCGGATATCGGCCCACGAGCCAACCCTCAAGTAGACGATGAGGACAGAGCTTCCGCACGAAATCTTATTTTGTTGTGCAAGACCTGCCACAGTGAAGTCGATCAACAGCCGAAGGAGTATTCGAGGGACAAGCTCGCTCAAATTAGGGATGAACACTACGCATGGGTAGAGGAGTCCCTTGGAAATTCGATTATCCGACGTCCAAAATTTCATTATCTATACTATATAAATATTCCGCGCGCAGACATGTACGCCGTTGTAAATTCAATCTCTCTTCCAAATGTTCGTTTCGAAGGAGCGACCTCAATAAGAAAACTTGGCATGGATGCAGGGCACCTCATGGCTGCATACACAAATGTCATAAATCACGAAGAACTATATGCAAATGAACTCAAGAGAGAAACTGAGCTTGAAGAACTTGCTATCGGTTCGTATTGGTTTTCACCCGCATCAAATTTCCGCAGCAAGAAAATATCTGAACAAATAGATTTAGTTTCTGCGTGGAAAAAACTTGAAAGTACAATCTATAGGAAATTTGATGGATGGAAGCTTTTTTGTCTCATCGATCCACGCTGGATCACCACCGCCACGGCTTACGTGACGCTCACCGATGGAACTTTGACGGCCCTGGGCTTGGTTCATATCAACAGCGTCGACTTTGAGAACCGGATAGCGATTGCTTCACCGCTTTTTCTTGGTGCGCCTGACAATGGTTTCTTCCAGTGAACGCACGGCATTCTGAAGCGCTTTCTCACTTCGACCAGATTGCCAATTCTGAAACACGGGATTGGGGCGATCTACAATGGCACGGTGAGATTTTGAATTGCGATGTGTGTTCACGACCAATGGACGAAGAAAAATATATGGTTGATGGGCCAGCATCGCACAGCCCTGATCCATTTTGGGGAAATCTGTGCGTCGTATGTGCCTTCAAATATTCGCCGATCATCGGCTGGGGCAAGGCTCAGTTGTACCAAAAATACCCCGATGGTCGCTGGAAGCTGATTTCAGGAGGGCCACCTGAAGAGACTGGCTACTGAGCTGTTTTTGAGCACGTCCAGATGGCCTCTTTTTAGGGCAGGAGGCATTCAGTCCGCCCCACCCCATCGCATTCAAGCCCACACCTGCTGCAACCCAGAATGCAACCCCAGGCGCGCCACGCATGAGCACGCCCGCAGCGCACCAGAGCTAACCACCTGCAATATAAAGAAAATTTTGGTAGCGGAGGAGGGACTCGAACCCCCGACACGCGGATTATGATTCCGCTGCTCTAACCAGCTGAGCTACTCCGCCCCATGGGCTGACACGCCGTGAACCCGCAACCGCCGATGCACTTTCAAACAATGCTTCCGATCAAGGTCATCGGCATGGCCTGACAGGGCCAACAACTGATTGGCTGCGGAGGGCCATATAGGCGGGGTGCGGCGGCTCTGTCAAGGCGCGATCGATGCGTCATCCCGCTTCCGCGCACGCGATCCGCGCATGGCTTGCGCACGCGGCGCGGCGTGCGGCCAAACCCCTTGTCAGGCATTCTGGCCGCACGGCTTTGTGCCGCGCCGCGATGCCGCGGCTTTATGCATTCACATCGACGATCAGCCGGCCTCTGACACGGCCATCCAGAATATCCTGCGCCGCCTGTGGCACTGCGGACAAGGGGATCGTCTGCGCCGCGATCATTTCGAGTTTGGCCGGTTCAAGATCATTTGCAAGCCGGTCCCAGGCGGCGCGGCGCACCGGCTGCGGCGCCATCACCGAATCCACCCCGGCAAGCGTCACACCACGCAGGATAAAGGGCATGACGGAAACCGGCAGATCGGCCCCCTGTGCCAGTCCGCAGGCCGCCACCGCACCGCCATAGCGGGTCTGCGCGATCGCATTGGCAAGCGTTGTGCTGCCAACCGCATCGACAACCCCGGCCCAGCGTTCCTTGCCAAGGGCACGCGGCGTTCCCGACAGCTCCTCCCGATCGATAATCTCAGCCGCGCCCAGCGCGGTCAGATAATCCGCCTCCGCAACCCGGCCGGTGGACGCGATCACGCGGTAACCGCGTTTCGCCAGAACCGCGATGGCAACACTGCCAACGCCGCCCGCCGCACCGGTGACAAGCACATCGCCATCGGCCGGCTGAACCCCCTGCGCCTCAAGCGCCATGACACACAGCATCGCGGTATAGCCGCCGGTGCCGATCGCCATCGCCTGCCTGGTGGTGAAAGCATCGGGCAAGGGCACCAGAAAACCGGCATCAAGCCGCTGCCGCCGGGTGTAACCGCCCCAATGCGCCTCGCTCAGTCCGAACCCGTTGACGACCACTTTGTCGCCGGCGGAAAAGTCAGGATTTGCGGACTGCGCCACCGTGCCGGCCAGATCGATCCCCGGCACCATGGGAAATTTGCGAACGATCGGCGACGCGCCGGTTATTGCCAGCCCGTCCTTGTAATTCACGGTGGAATATTCAACCGCGACCGTCACATCACCTTCGGGCAGATCCGCATCGCTTAACCGGGTCAGCGCAACCTCCTGCCCGTCATCTGTCTTGCTGATCAAAATCGCCTGAAAATTATCGTCCATTGCATGCTCCCTTAACTCAAATTCGCGTGACACAATTTTCTTGTTCAACTGGCTTATGGTTCCGCCGGCTCAGGGCGCAAATCCATCACGCCTGCGCATCATTGTTCATACCAAGCCCGGCCGAAGGTGTGGGCTGGTCGAGGCAATCTACAAACATTCCTGGAAACGCACTGGCGCGCCCTGAGCTTCCGCAACAAGCTGCCCTTCCCACATCACCGGTTTGCCGCGGATAACCGTGCCAACGGGCCACCCCTTCAGCCGCATCCCGTTGTAAGGCGTCCAGCCGCATTTGCCCGCCATCATCGCATCGGTAACGACCCGCTCGGCGCGCAGGTCAACCAATGTGTAATCCGCGTCATAGCCCACCGCGAGCCGCCCCTTGCCCGCCATGCCGAAGACCCGCTGCGGCCCATGCGCGGTCAGATCGACGAAACGCGCCAGGCTTAACTGCCCGTTTGCGACATGGTTGAGCATAACCGGCACCAGCGTCTGCACCCCGGGCATCCCGCTTGGCGTATCGGGATATTGCGCATTGCTGCCCGGGCTGATGCCCTTTTCGTGCGCGGTATGGGGCGCGTGATCCGACCCCAGCACATCGACAATCCCCGCCGCAAGCCCCTGCCAGAGCCCGGCGCGATGTTCCGCATCGCGGATCGGCGGGTTCATCTGTACCCGGGTCCCGCAAGTTGCATAAGCCTCCTCGGCGGCGAATGTCAGATGCTGCGGCGTGACCTCAACCGTCGCAATATCCTTATGCTGCGCCAGCAGGATCATTTCCTCGGCAGTCGTCACATGCAACACATGCACCCGCCGCCCGGTTTCCCGCACCAACCGCAACAACCGTTGCGTGCAGCGCAGTGCGGATTCCGCATTACGCCATTCCGCATGGCTTGCCGCATCACCGGGCCGGGTCAGCGACCGCCGCTCGGCCAGCAAGGCCTGATCTTCCGAATGAACCGCAATCCGCCGCCGGCCATGGCGCAGCACCTGCCGCACCCCTTCATCTTCTGCCACAAGCAAACTGCCGGTGGATGCCCCCATGAACAACTTGACCCCCGCACAGCCGGGCATACGCTCCATCTCGGGCAGCAGATCGAGATTATCCTCCGCCGCGCCGGCATAGAAGGCATAGTCGCAATGCATGCGGCCGGCCGCCCGATCAAGCTTATCCTGCAGCGCGGCAACGCTTGTGGTTGGCGGATTCGTATTGGGCATTTCAAATACCGCTGTCACCCCGCCCAGCACCGCCGCGCGGCTGCCGCTTTCAAGATCTTCCTTATGTTCATTGCCCGGCTCGCGGAAATGCACCTGACTGTCCACGACACCGGGCAACAGGTGAAGCCCGGCTACGGCGACATTTTCATGAGCGTCAGCCTGCCCCAGATCGCCTATGGCGGCAGTCCGGCCATCCCTGACAGCTACATCGGCAATCCCGATCCCGTCATGATTGACAACCGTCGCACCGCGAAAAATGACGTCGAACGGCTTTTCCATTGCTTACCTAACTCCTCGCCCGAATTTACCGCGCCGGCCCGCCGCCACAACGCGCGACCGCTGCCGGGCAGATATCGCATGATCTCATCAATAATGCACGGAATTGCGTCCGCAATATCGGCAGGCGGGGCGGGATGCATCTGTTATTCGGGCCCGCCGGAAGCCGCAAGAAAGTTTTCTAATAGACATTAATATTAATTTTTATTCACGAGACAAAAATAAGTTTAAGTTTATACTGTTCCATATTTTACCTTCAAAATTGATATAATCATATGCTTTACTGTTTCATCTAAAGTGTATTAGTCAGATATTTATTGAATTACTGCCAGCGCGGCACATAACCTCCTCCTCAAGACAAGAAATAATAAGAAATGGGGAGGTGCGGGCTTGTCAGAAATATCAGCAGCCGTTCCGCTTTCAGGGGCGACAAGCCGCAAAGGAAATTCAGACCAGCTTATCCGCGTCACCACCGGCCTGGACGGGTGGGGACACGGACTGGGCGGTCACACGAGGTTTGCAGGTCATACCGGTCTTATCCGGAACGCGTGCCTTGCAGACCCGGCGCAAAATAGCCGCGCCGGACAAGCCACAGCGCCGACTTGGCGGCGCTATGCCTCTATAGAAACTGACGGTCTGCCCGGTTTCGGGTGGACCGTCCTTTTTTCTTGCCGGGGCGATCGGAACTCAAACGTAAACCCGGCGATTCAAACGGACGCGGGCGAAACGCAATCCATCTACTAACAATAAATTTGGGCCGCAAATAGGGAGGCATGCATGTCAATCCAGTCTGACAGGAAGCAAAAAAATTATGCATCGCGGGCTATCGCGGGCGGTTGCACCGCTTCAGCCATCGCATTAGGCGCAGGCTTGATAGCAACACCGGCGACAGCGGTGGAATTTGAATATGGGGAAATGCAGGGCTTCCTCGATACGATCGTGTCGGCGGGTGCCTCAATGCGTACGTCAAAGCGCAATTGCGAGAATATCTCCAAGGCGAATGGCGGTTGTCAGGGGTTCGATGCTTCCGGGCTCGACAAGTCCTCGGCTGGCGTCAGTGGCGATGACGGCAATCTGAACTATGATCAGTGGGACGTCTTTTCGGGCACCATGAAAGCCACCTCCGAGATGCAACTCAACTGGCGCAACTTCACAGGCTTTGTCCGTGGTTCCGCCTTCTACGATCCGCTGGTCAGCGATACCGATTTCCGCGAGCTGGAAAGCCCGCAGCGCAGCGAGGTGGAACGCTCCGCCAAGCTGTTCGACTATTTCGTGCTGGGTAATTTCGAAGTGGGCAGCCTGCCACTCGATGTCAAGCTCGGCAATCAGGTGATCAGCTGGGGCGAAAGCACCTTCATCCAGAACGGCATCAATGTCATCAACCCGATTGACGTGTCCGCCGCGCGCAAGCCCGGTTCCGAGATCAAGGAATTCTT
>CAMYID010000009.1 GCA_947258435.1 uncultured Alphaproteobacteria bacterium | reverse complement strand
GGCAGGCTGCCCGGCGTGCGCATGGCGCCCAGCGCCGCACCTGCGATAGTGGTCGCGGCGCGATGCCCCGCCTCGGCCAGTGCGTGGCGCAACCCGCCAACAATCAGCCCACGGACGGTGCCGGAATCGCGAAAGCGCACCTCGGATTTCGCCGGATGGACATTGACGTCCACCTCGGTCGGCGGCAGGGTCAGGAACAGCACGAGCGCGGCGTGCCGGTCGCGAGCCAGAAAATCCTGATAGGCCCCGCGCACCGCGCCGGTCAGAAGCTTGTCGCGCACCGGTCGGCCGTTGACGAACAGAAACTGCATCTGCGCGGTGCCGCGATGATAGGTGGGCAGACCCGCAAGCCCTTCAAGCGTGATGCCGTCCCGGTTCGCTGAAACCGCAATGCTGTTTTCGGTGAATTCACGGCCCATGATCGCGGCCAGCCGGGCGGAACGGGCGGCGAACAGTTCCCCCTGCTCGGGCGGCAGATCGAGCGTGCGCCGGCCGTTATGGCTCAGGCTCAGGCCGATTTCAGGATGCGCCATGGCCAGCCGCCTGACGGTTTCGTTGATCGCCATCTGCTCGGCGCGTTCGCTTTTGAGAAATTTGAGCCGCGCCGGGGTGGCATAGAACAGATCACGCACCTCGATCCGCGAGCCCTTGCCGAGCGCCGTGGGGACAGGGGCGGCGACGGCGCCGCCGGTTACCGCGATCTCCCAGCCTTCCGATGCGCCGGGCGGGCGGCTTGCGATGCGCAGCCGTGCCACCGCCCCGATCGAGGGCAGCGCTTCCCCCCGGAAGCCGAGTGTCGTGATATTGAACAGATCCTCATCGGCCAGCTTGGAGGTGGCGTGGCGTTCGATGGCCAGGCTGAGCTCATCGCGGCTCATCCCCGTGCCATCGTCTGTGACGAGGATAAGCTGGCGACCGCCGCCGGTCACCGCAATATCGATCCGCTGCGCGCCCGCATCGATCGCATTTTCGGTCAGTTCCTTGACGACATTGGCGGGCCGTTCGACAACCTCGCCCGCCGCGATGCGGTTGACCGTTGCCTCTGGCAGCCGCCGGATCGTCATCAGCCAAGCTCCGCAAGATAGCGGCGCGCACGGATTTTGCCTTCCTCCACCGCCGGCTGGTCGAAGGGGTCGACGTCAAGCAGACCGGCCGCCAGTATCGTCTCCAGCATGAAATGCATCATCAGGGCACCGATGGTTTCGGCATCGGGCCGGTCGATGGCGATGCGGCGCAGGGGGCGGCCATTGGCGATCAGCGTATCGATAGTGGCGCGCTGTTCCGCTTCCGCCAGATCGCCGATGGTGCGGCCAGACAGCCAGGCCAGCTCCGGGTCGTCGCTTACCGCGCGCGGGCCCGCCCCGGCCAGCGACTGGGTGAAGACCGTATAAAGCTTGTCGCGCGGGCCGCCGAGATAAAGCTGCAACTGGCTGTGCTGGTCAACCGGGCCCAGAGCGGTGACCGGTGTTGTCCCCTTGCCCTGTTTGCCCAGGCTCTCGGCCCAAAGCTGGCGATGCCACATGACAAAACGCTCAAGCCGGTCACCATAGGGCAGAAAGACCTGCATCGGCGCATCGAGCGCCCGGGCGGCGGCAACAGAAAGCGCGGCACCCGCCGCAGCCGGGATCGCGGCCGGTTCGACAGTGCCTGCCTGGGGGGCGAGGGGGTCGAGCACCCTGGCTGCGCCGGCGCGGATCGCGGCGGGATCGAGCCCGAAGCAGATCGCAGGCACCATACCGACCGCCGACAGCACCGCATAGCGACCGCCGACGCCTGGCGGATGGTCGACCACCGGCATGTCATACTGCGCGGCAAGCCGGCGCAGGGGCCTGTCACCGGGTTCGGTGATCACCCCGAAATGATGCTTCATATATTTGCCGCCGCCGGCCGCCTCGATCCGGCCGATGGCGCTCAGCGCCTGCATCAGCGTTTCGGCGGTGCCTCCCGATTTCGAGACGATGAGAAACCGTGTGCTGCGCAGATCAAGATCGGACAGCACGCTTTCCATCGCCCAGGGATCAAGATTATCGAGAAAGTGAAAGCGCGGTCTGCCTTCGGCGGGCGGCGCGACGGGGCGGTAGAGATCGACCGTTTGCGCAAGCGCCTGCGCCCCAAGGCTCGAGCCGCCGGTGCCCAGGAAAACAAGCGCGCTTGTATCGCGCATGAGATGCGCGGCAAGCTGCTTGCAGGCGGCAAGATCGGCGTGTGTGCCGGGCAGTTGCAAGAGCGGCAGGCTGCCATCGCTCAGTGCCGCGCGCAGCCGCGCAAGGCCCGGTGCGGTCTGCGCAAGCAGTTTCTCATAGTCGGCGCGCTCAAGCAGCCCGTCGCCAAAACAATGCGAAATATCCTGCCGGTACGCCATGCAACACCTGTTCTGAAGTCTGAAAAGCAAAGCCTAGCACAATGCCGCGATTCGGGTCTTGGCGGATCGTCGAAAAGCCGTGGCGGGGCCTTCTGTGATGGTTTGTCGCCGGGCATGCCCGCTGGCCGTTCAAGGCAGTGGCGGGTCCTCTGGCGCAGGGATGCCGTCCGGTTCGCCAACCGCCACAAGTGACAGGCTGGCCGGCTCAAGCAGCCGTTCGGCAACGCGGCGAATATCGGCGAGCGTGACCGCGGCGATCAGATCGTTGCGCTTGTCGAAATAATCAATACCAAGCTCCTGTAGCTGAATGCCCAGAAGCTGTGCGGCGATTTTCGCGTTACTGTCAAAGCGCAGCGGGTAGGAGCCGATGAGATATGTCTTGGCATTGTCGAGTTCATCCGTGCTGACCCCCTCATCGCGCATCCGCTCCAGCTCGACACGGATCAGATCGAGCGTTTCGCCGGCGCGTGCATTCTGGGTCGCAACCCCGCCCAGATAAAGCCCCGCCTCCTCGAACGGCACCAGATAGCTGTAAACCGAATAGGCCAGCCCGCGTTTTGCGCGGATTTCCTCGGTCAGCCGCGAGTTAAAACCGCCGCCGCCCAGAATGTAGTTCATCACATAGGCAGGGATGAAATCGGGATCCTTGCGCAGCAGGCCCGGCAGGCCGAACATCATCACGGTTTGTGGTATGTCACGCGCGATCAGCGCGGTTTGCCCCGTCGTGAAATCGGGTGCAGCGCTTGTTGCCGGCGCGGTTTCCGCATGCGCCGGCAGATCGCCGAAAATCGCGTCAAGCTGTGTGGCAAGCTCATTTGCTGTGATGTCGCCGACAACCCCGATGAGTAATTTGTCGGTGGTAAACTGCGCCGCCTGCAAGCCCCGCAGATCGGCGACCGTCAGTTCCGCAACCGTGTCGGGCCGTCCGTGCAGGGGGCGGCCATAGGGATGATCGGGAAAGGCGGTTGCGAAAAACGCCTTGCTGGCGATCTGGTTGGGGTTTTCGGCTTCCAGTGCAAGGCCTGCGAGAATCTGTGCGCGAATGCGTTCGATGGGTTGGGGATCAAGGCGCGGTTCGGTCAGCGCAAGCCTGAGCAGGGAAAAAGCCTCGGCGCGATGTTCGCTGAGTGTTTCCAGGCTACCGCGAAAGCTGTCTCTGTTGATGCTGAAGCCGAGCTGGATGGCATGTGCCTCAAGCCGTTCCTGAAACGCCGCCGCATCGAGTTCCCCGGCCCCTTCATCGAGCAGGCCCGACAGGAGATTGCCAAGCCCTTCCTTGCCCTTTGGGTCAAGCCGGGTACCGCCCCTGAAGGCGAAATTCATGGCGATCAGCGGAATGGTATGCTGTTCGACGAGCCAGGCCTCGATCCCGCCGGGGCTGACAACCCGCTGAATATCAACCGCCATGGCGGGCCGCGAAAACAGCGCGCCGGCTAAAAGCAGGAATGCCACCCAGACCCGCAGGCGGGCGAATTTTCCGATCCGGGCCAGCCTGTTCACGGTGTCTCCTCCGCCGGTTTGCCGGAGGTGTTGGCGGCAGGGGCAGCAGGGGCCTTCGCCGCCGCCGTTTCGGCAAAGCTTGCGGGCAAGATCAGCCCGGTCACCGACCGGGCGGGTTCAAACAGTTGCCGGGCGGCGGCCTGCACCCGCCCGGTTGTCACCGCTTCGATATTGTCGGGCCAGGCGACAAGCTCTGCGATGTCGCGGCCAACGGCAAGGCCCGCGCCGAAAATCCGTGCCATTGTCTGCTGGCTGTCCTGTGCATAAACGGCGGAGGCGACAAGTTGCGTTTTGGCCCGCGCCAGTTCCGCCTCGGTGATGCCGTTCTGTTGTATGTCATGCAGCACCGCATCAAGTGCGGCTTCCATCTGCGCGATTTCCACATTCTCGCGGGGCAGGGCATAGAGGATGAAATTCGACAGATCCATGCTGTCGCCCTGATAGCCCGCGCCGGCCTGACTGGCGAGCCCTTGCTGCACGACGAGTGTCCTGTAAAGCCGGCTGGTGCTGCCGCCGCCGACGATTTCCGCCAGCACCTCAAGCGCGGGCGGGTCCCCCTGCCCGGGCCGCGCATAGCTTGCCGCCAGATAGCTGCGTTGCCAGATCGGCTGGCGTATCCGGGCATCGCGCATTTCCAGCCGCCGCGCGGCGAGCTGCGGCGGCTCCTGCGGACGAACCCGCGCGGGTATGCCACGCGGTGCGACCGGGCCGTAATATTGCTTGGCCAGCGGGCGCAGTTCGGCGGCGGTGATGTCGCCTGCAACCACAAGAATGGCGTTGTCGGGGCCATAATGGGTTCTGTAATGGGCAAGCGCGTCCTCGGTCGTGAGCTTTTCGATTTCGTGTCGCCAGCCGATGACCGGAATACCGTAAGGATGCGCCAGATACTGCGCCGCCCGCATCTGCTCGCTGAACAGGGCGGTGGGCTCATTATCGGTGCGCGCGCTGCGTTCTTCCAGCACCACATCCCGTTCGGGCATGACGACCGCGTCGCTGAGCCTCAGATTGGCCATCCTGTCGGCTTCCATCGCCATGACCATGGGCAGTTTTTCAAGCGCGATGCGTTGAAAATAGGCGGTATAATCCTGCGAGGTGAAAGCATTATCCTGCCCCCCCAGCCGGGCCACGATTTTCGAGAAATCGCCGGGCGCAATCTCGTCTGTCCCCTTGAACATCAGATGTTCGAGAAAATGCGCAATCCCGGATTTGCCCGGCGGCTCATCGGCCGCGCCGACCTTGTACCAGACCATATGGGTGACAACGGGCACCCGGTGATCGGGCAGTACCACCACATCCAGCCCGTTATCGAGGGTAAAAGTCTGCGGTTCCACCCAGGGGCGTGCGGCCACCGGCTGCACGGACAGGAAAATTATCAGCCCGGCAACCATCGCCAGCAGCGCCTGTGCCGCGTGATGCGGAAGGTGCCGCGGCGATGGCGTGGCCGTCATGCCGAAACTTTGGCGATATCTGCTCAGAACAGCCCCTCAAGCGGTGCTTTGCGGCGTTGCTCGATCACCGGGACTTCCCCTTCATTGGGGGCTTTGCCGGCGGCCGCATTCTCGCGCAGCCGTTCGGCTTCCGCCGCGGCATCGATCGCCTGTCCCGCAACCGGCTGCTCCTGCCAGAAAATGATCTGGTCGGTGAAGGTGTCGCTCTTCTCGATCAGGCTGGCGGTTTCCATATTGATGATCTGGCGGATATTGGGATCCGCCTTGGCACCGCCGGTAATCTCCAGAATAGCGGTTTCACCCTGGCTGAACCCGTCGACGCGGCTGCCATCCTGTCCGAATAATGCAAACTGGGCCCGGCCATCGGGTGCGACATAGGCGGGGCTGTTTTTGCCCGGTTGCGGCGGGCGCAGGGAATAGTCGGGCGGGACCACCAGTGGAGCCTTGGTCACGACGGTAAATTCATCGGGCGAAATCTTCTCGACCCCGAGGGCGCGCTTGGCGTTGGAACAGGCCGAAAGGCCAGCAGTCATGACAGCGCCTGCCAGAATGAGGAATACCGCTTTACCTAACTTCATTTTGACTTCCCGCCATCGCAGATTTGTATCCTGGATTTGATCTGTACGCGTTACACTGCCCATCCGGGCGATAAAACCCGGCGCCCATCCGGGCGATAAAACCCGGCGCCCATCCGGGCGATAAAACCCGGCTTGTCCCGCACCGCATGTCAATCTTTCGCAGCCGGTCCCCGGAAGCTGTCGATAATCAGCGCCGCCACGCCTAATGTAATAGCCGCATCGGCGAGATTAAACACGTACCAATGATAATCCAATATATGAAAGTCAATGAAATCCGCAACCGCGCCCCAATGTAGCCGGTCGTACAGATTGCCGATCGCCCCGCCGATGATCGCCCCAAGCGCGATGCTGACAAGCGGCTGTGTGTTGCGATACAGCCAGACCAGCAGCCCGCAGACCACCAAGGCGGCAAATCCCGCAAGCAGCAGGCGGCCGGTCATATTGTCTGCCTGCAGCAGGCCGAAACTGACGCCGCGATTCCACACCATGGTGAGATCGAGAAATGGCAGCAGCGGAATTTTCCCGTGGGCAGGCAGTTCCACAATATCGAGAATCACATATTTGCTGAGCCTGTCGGCAACAAGGATCGCCGCGGCGGTCAGCAGCCCCAGCGTAATCTGGCGGTTCATGCGTTCACAGCCGCCGCACAGCGGCCGCAAATATCGGGATGTGCCGGGTCACTGCCGATATCGGGCAGGACCATCCAGCAGCGGCTGCATTTGCGGCCTTCGGCAAGTTGCGGCACAACAGCGACGCCATCCACATCGTCAAGCCGAAATGCATTTGCCGGCGCGGGCCCGGTGACAAGCCGGGCCGCCGATGTAATGGCAATCTCGTCCAGATCGACGCCGGCCATGGCAGTTGCCAGTGCCGGATCGCTCACATGCACCAGTGGTGCGGCTTCCAGGCTTGAGCCGATGCGCTTCTCGCGCCGTTCAAGTTCCAGCGCACCGGTGACAACACGCCGCACCTTGCGGATTTTCGCCCATTTTTCGGCCAGCGCCTCATCGCGCCATTCGGCCGGAATGTCGGGGAACTGGCGCAGATGCACGCTCTCATCCTCACCGGGGAAGCGGGTGAGCCACACCTCTTCCATGGTGAAGCTCAGTACCGGCGCGAACCAGGCGGTCAGGCAGGAGAACAATTCATCGAGCACTTGCAGCACGGCCTGCCTGCGCGGCGCGCCGGCGGCATCGCAATAAAGCGCATCCTTGCGGATATCGAAATAAAATGCCGACAGATCGACCGTGCAGAAATTGAACAGGGCGCTGAAGGCGCGGTTGAAGTCGTAGCCCAGATAGGCGTCACGTACCAGCTGGTCGAGGCTGTAGAGACGGTGCAGGACCCAGCGTTCAAGCTCGGGCATATCGTGATAGCTCAGCGGCGTATCGGCCTTGAAATCCGACAGATTACCCAGCAGGAAGCGCATCGTGTTGCGCAGCTTGCGATAGGCATCGGTGCTCGTCTTGATGAGTTCCTGACCGATCCGCATATCGTCGACATAGTCGATGCTGGCGGTCATCAGCCGCAGGATTTCGGCACCGCTCTGTTCGATCACCTTTTGCGGCAGGATCGCATTGCCAAGCGATTTCGACATTTTTCGCCCGTCATCGGCCAGCACGAAACCATGGGTCAAAACCGCCTTGTAGGGGGCATGCCCCCGGGTGCCGCAGCTTTCGAGCAGCGAGGAATGGAACCAGCCACGATGCTGATCGGACCCTTCGAGATAAAGATCGGCAGGCGAATGCAGATCGGGCCGGTTTTCCAGCACGAAGGCATGGGTCGATCCCGAATCGAACCAGACATCGAGAATATCGCGCACCATCTCATAGTCATCCGCGTCATAGCCCTCGCCCAGAAAGCTTGCCGCGTCGCGGGTGAACCAGGCATCGCAGCCTTCTTCCGCAATCGCCGTGGCAATGCGTTCATTAACCGCCGCGTCGCGCAGCAGCTCGCCGCTCTTGCGATGTACAAAGCAGGTCAGCGGCACACCCCAGGCGCGTTGCCGCGACAGAACCCAGTCGGGGCGGTTTTCGATCATGCCGCGAATACGGGCGTGCCCGCGCGCGGGCACCCATTGTACGTCATCGATCGCGGCAAGCGCCTTGTGGCGCAGATCGTTCGTCTCCATCGACACGAACCATTGCGGTGTGTTGCGGAAGATGAGCGGGGCTTTAGAACGCCAGGAACAGGGATATTGATGTTCGAGCTTGCCATTGGCCAGCAGCCGCCCCGCCTCGCGCAGCGCTGCCATCACCGCCTCATCCGCATCGCCGCGCTTGCCATTGGGTTTCAGCACGCGCTTGCCGGCGAACAGCGGCACCGTGTCGAGATAGACGCTGTCTTCGTCGATGGTGAAGGCAGGTTCAATGCCGTGGCGCATGCCCAGTTCGAAATCGTCGGTCCCGTGGCCCGGTGCGATATGTACAAAGCCGGTGCCGGTTTCATCGGTCACGAAATCGCCGGGCAGCAACGGCACCGCATGGGTATAGCCTCCCGCATGCAGCGGATGATCGCAGACGGTGCCCGAAAGCGTTTCGGTCGTGATGTCGGCCAACCTTTGCCATTCGGCGATCCCGGCATCGCGCGCGACCTGCGCGGCAAGCGGATCGGCGATGATCAGCTTTTCACCGCTCGCCGCGATCTCGTAAAGGCCGTAGGAAATCTTTTCGGAATAGGCGATGGCGCGGTTGCCCGGCATCGTCCAGGGGGTGGTCGTCCAGATGACCACGGAGGCCTCGTTCAACTGACCGGTCGCGGGTTCGCCCGGAATGCTGCGGACCGGAAATTTCACCCAGATCGTGTTGGAGACATGATCGTGATATTCGACTTCCGCCTCAGCCAGGGCGGTGCGTTCCACCACCGACCACATCACCGGTTTGGAGCCGCGATAAAGCCCGCCATTCATGACGAATTTCAGAAATTCGCGGACGATCTGCGCCTCCGCATCGAAGGCCATGGTGGTATAGGGCGCTTCCCAGTCGCCCATTACGCCAAGCCGCTTGAACTGCTCGCGCTGCACATCGATCCAGTGGGCGGCGAATTCGCGGCATTCGCGGCGAAATTCGATGATCGGCACCTCATCCTTGTTCTTGCCGGCCTTGCGGTATTTTTCCTCGATCATCCATTCGATCGGCAGGCCATGACAGTCCCAGCCGGGCACATAGACCGCCCGCGCGCCCATCATATGGCGTGAGCGGTTGATGATATCCTTGAGGATCTTGTTCAGCGCATGCCCCATATGAATATCGCCATTCGCATAAGGCGGTCCGTCATGCAGGATGAAATCGGGGCGGTCCCTGGCGTCTTCCAGCATCCGCTCGCGCAGTGCCATCGCGTCCCAGCGGGCAAGGAATTCAGGCTCGCGTTTGGGCAGGCCGGCGCGCATCGGAAAATCGGTCCGGGGCAGGAACAAGGTGTCTTTATAGTCGCGGGTCGCGTCAGAATCGCTGGGGGGCATATCGCTGCGGCTTTCTGTCCGGAGGTGTGTCAGAGGGTGAGTGACGGCATAAGCATGTCTCCCGGCCGCCCGCCTGATCTAGAAGCAGGAGACCGGGCCGATAATTCGCCCGCCGCGAATAGCATTATCTATCGTGAAACGCCGCATAGGCGCGGTTTTATCAGCCCGGACGCGACAAATCCAGTCATCTGATGGCGGCCTGGCAAGCTTGGCCTGCGGCGGTGCAATGCGCGCGCGGGCGGGATCAGAGCTGTGTCAGCCGGCCATACAGCTCGGGCCGGCGGTCGCGGAAGACGCCCCATTCACGCCGTTGCGCGGCAATTGCCGTCAAATCGAACTCGGCAAGCAGCACCGCTTCCCCCGTCCGTTCGGCGGCGGTAAGGATCGCGCCGGTCTGATCGGCGATGAAAGAGCTGCCATAAAAGGTGACGGTGGCGGTTTCCCCCACCTCCTCGCCAAAGCGGTTGGCGGCGATCAGGGGCATGATATTGGCCGCCGCATGGCCCTGCATCACCCGCTGCCAGTGGCCGCTCGAATCGAGATCGGGGGCCTGCGGTTCGGATCCGATCGCGGTGGGGTAGCACAGCAGTTCGGCCCCATCGAGCGCCATGACGCGGGCGGCTTCGGGAAACCACTGGTCCCAGCAGATCGCGGCCCCGACGGTGGCAAGCTTGCCGCGCACTGCCTGAAATCCTGTATCGCCGGGCGAAAAATAATATTTCTCGCAATAGCCCGGCCCGTCGGGAATATGTGCCTTGCGGTAAATGGTCAGCAGATTACCGTCGGTATCGAGCATCGCAAGGCTGTTGAACCGCACCTGACCGGCCTGTTCAAAAAAGCTGATCGGCAGCATGACCGACAGCTCCGCGGCAATGGCCCGGAAATGGCTGAGTGCCCGACTGTCCTTTGCCGCAGTGGCAAGGCCCAGATGGGCCGGCACCATATCCTTGCAGAAGTAAGGTGTTTCGAACAATTCAGGCAGCAGGACAAGGCGTGCGCCCTGCGCCGCGGCCTGACGCACAAGCCGTTCCGCGGTTGCGATATTTTCCCTGCTATCGGGGCCGCATGCCATCTGAATGGCGCTGACGATAAGCTGCTGCTGCATGTTCGTTCCCTTCACCGCGCTGTGAGACGGAGCCGCCCTCCCTTCACCGCAAATGCGGCGACGGGCAGGGGCGTCGCTTATTTGCCTGCGGTTAACCATATATCAAGGCCGCGCGGAAAAAATGTGGCAATGCACAGGCGATGGGGAAACGGCCTGCCTGTGTTCTTTACTGCGTTGCGGTCGGGCTGGGAAAGGCTTTCATGAACCCTTTGTCGAATATTCTTGCTGTTGGCTCCTACGCCATTCTGGCGGCTGCCCTGGCGATTGTTTTGCCGGCAAGTACAGGGCTTGGCGCGGGCGCGGCGACGCTTGCGGGGATCGGGGTCTTTGTGGCGGCCGGGCTTGTTCACTGGCAATTGCTGCGCGGTCATGAATTCAGGCAGCTTGGAAGTGAGTTTGCGGAACTGTCCGGGCTTGAGCGGGAGCTGCGCGCCGAGCTGAGCGACACGTCAAGGAAGCTGGAGATGCTGGCCAGTTCGGTAACTGCGCTCGATGCGGTCACCAATCGCGAAGTGCTGGCCGAAATGCGTGTGCTTGAGGAGATGCTGCTGAAGATGGAGCGGCGCCGGCAGAATGCGGAAACCCGGTCCTCGGGCAATGCCGTCGCGGCGACCGGTCAGATCCTGCCGCCACCGGCTGCAGCGCGCACCGCGACCGAATCCGCTGTGCCGTTGCAAACCGTCAGCGCGGCGCTGGAAGAGAACAGGGTCGATCTCTATCTGCAGCCCATCGTCAGTCTGCCGCAACGCAAGACGCGGTTTTTCGAGGGTTATTCGCGATTGCGCGATGCCGGGGGGCAGGTCATCAAACCGGCGCAATATCTTTCGGTGGCAGAGCAGGCGGGGCTGATCTCGACTATCGACAATTTGCTGCTGCTGCGTTGTGTGCAGCTTGTTCGCCGCTTGCATCATCGCAATCGCAGCGCCGTCATCTTCTGCAACATCTCGGCGCATTCGCTGCGGGATGAGGACTTCTTTCCGCAATTCGTGGATTTCATGGAACAGAACAGCGATCTGGCCGGTTCGCTTATTTTCGAGTTTTCGCAGGAAACCGTGCGCAGCAATGGCGAGGAAGAATGGGCGCAGCTGGCCCGGCTGGCCGCGCGCGACTATCGTTTCTCGATCGACCGGGTTGCCGATCTGACTATGTCGTTCGATGATCTGGCGGCGCGGAACTTCAAATTCATCAAACTGTCCGCCGACAGCCTGTCAAGCCGGGTGGATGAGCTGGGGGCGACACTGAAGTCGAGCGATCTCAAGCGTGTCCTGCGCGCCCATGGCATCGATCTGATCGCCGAAAAAATCGAGGATGAGACGATGATGGTCGAATTGCTCGATTATGAACTCGATTACGGGCAGGGCTTCCTGTTCGGCGAACCGCGGCGTAGCCGGGGACCCGAAGAAATCGGGCGCGAGAACGCAAAACCCGCGCGCCATGCCATGGCTGGCTAACCTGCTGGGCGGCTGCCAAATATACCGGCTTTGATGCGGTCGTGATTGACCTCGCGGGACAAGCCGCGCTATGCCCCGCCAATGTCTGACCGCAGCAATACTCAATTCTCCGATCCGGACCGGATTCGCCGGATCGGCGGCCTGTCCGAAATCGCCGACCCCTATGATGTGCTGATCTGCGATGTATGGGGGGTGCTGCATGACGGTACCGCCGCCTATCCCGGTGCAGCCGCGGCCCTGCGCGCCTGGCGTGCGGCGGGCAAACGGGTCATCCTGCTGTCCAACGCGCCGCGACCGGGGGGATCTGTCGCCACGCAGCTTGCCCGGTATGGCTATCAGGCGGGGGCGGAGGGGCATTATGACCGGATCCTCACATCGGGGGATGCCACCCGCGCGGCTATCGCCAGCGGCACATACGGGCAGAACCTGTTGCATCTGGGGCCTCAGCGGGATGCCCCTCTTACAGAGGGGCTGCCGGTCAGCTTGGTATCGCTGGAGGATTGTGACTTTGTGTTGTGCAGCGGTCTTTACGATGACGAATGTGAAACCGTCCGGGATTATGAGGACCGGCTGCAGATGATGGCCGGGCGCGGGCTGACCATGTTATGCGCCAATCCCGACATCACCGTCATGCGTGGCAGCAAAATCATTCACTGCGCGGGGGCGCTGGCGGCGCGTTACCGCGAACTGGGGGGCGAGGTTGTCTATTTCGGAAAGCCGCACCCGCCCGTCTATGCGCAATGCCGCGCGCTTGCCGATACGCTGGTTTCCGCCTCAGAGGCGGGCGGTCCCGCGCCGCGGCTGCTGGTTGTCGGCGACGGGCTGCATACCGATATTGCCGGTGCGCAAGGGGCGGCGATCGATAGTGTGCTTGTGCTGGGCGGCATCCACGCGGATGCGCTCGGATTTACAGAAGACCGCGATATGGCGGCAATCGATCCGGCGGTCTTGCGGCAGGTCTGCGCCGGGGCGGGCGCTGTGCCCGATGCGATGATCGGCCGCCTTGTCTGGTAATGTCGTCTTCCGGTCAAAAACCCCGCAGGCCGTGCGACCGGCGAGCGGTCAGTTGAACAGCATATCGATATCTTCCTGACTGACTTCGCCATCGGTTGAGATATCGTTGGTGTCATCTGACGGGCTTGACGCCATTTTTGTGCGGGGCGCTGCCTCGGTATCTGTGTCTGGTATTGCTGCGGCAGGCTGCGCCGGCGCCCGCGGTTCAGCGCTGTCGTCCAGAAGCGCATCGATTTCAGCCTGGTCTTTGGCATCTTTCTTGAGCTGCGGACCGTTCAGCATCAGTTCGCGTTTGCGTTTCTGTGCGTCTGTCTCTTCCTGCTCGACAGTTTCCACAGGCCCGTCCATCTTCGAAATCAACTGCGCCAGCCCGGCCAGCCGGTTTTCAATATAGGTAAAGGTTTCGACCACCTTGCTGATCCGCTGGCCGGTTATATCCTGAAACGAACAGGCTTCGAATATCTGCATGACGGCACTGTCGACAAGCGTCTGAAATGCCTCCGAATCCTCATGATCGGCGCCCATGATTTCTTCGGCTGCCGACATGATCGTGTTGGTTGCCTCCTCAGTGGCCTCGACGATCGCCTCAAGCTCTTCCCCCGCGCGGGGGATATGTTCTGCATTGATATTGTCAGGTGCGATGGCGGCAATATCCTTGCGCGCCTTCTCCATATAGTCGGACAGCTCGGTGAATTCCGAATAGATGCGGGTATCAATAGAGCCGAAATAGGCCTGCATCGTGGAGATCAGAATCCCGGTTACCGATGCCACATCGACAAGGGATATGTTGCGTTCGTCCCGGGTGCGCAACAAATTCACCAATTCGTCGATACGCCTTGGCAATTCCGCCGTATTCATAATTTTCGCCTCTTCATCTGTCGCGACTGGCGTCAAAACTCACCTATCACCGATTGCATCTTGCCCTTGAGCGTGGCGGCGTTGAACGGCTTCACGATATAGTTGTTGACGCCAGCTTTTTTTGCCGCGATCACATTTTCGGTTTTCGATTCCGCTGTGACCATGATGAAGGGGGTGCCTTTCAGTTTGTCGTCGGCGCGCACTTCCTTTAGCAGCTCATAGCCGGTCATCGGCTCCATGTTCCAGTCAGAGATGACCAGCCCATATTGTTTTGTCCGCAGCTTGGACAATGCGGCCGCCCCGTCTTCGGCCTCATCGACATTCTGAAAACCAAGCTGCTTCAGCAGATTGCGTATGATTCGGATCATCGTCTTGTAGTCGTCAACCACAAGCACCGGCATTGTCATGTCCACAGCCATAATGTCTGTTCCTCAACTTAAGGACGTTGTTTCTCACAAGCCCCGGCGTGCCGAACATCGTGCTTCCGGTGGCATCCGAGAAGAAAATAGCGCTATTTTTTTGAAAAAAATGTTAACCGGGGGCGTGAATTATGCGGCTTTGACATGCGGATACAGGCCAATGCTTGAGCCGCGGGCTGAGGTTGTCTAGATTGCAACTCGCTAAATTCAACTTCGTCACCGCCACTTTGCGGGCCTTGCCGCGGGCGGCCGTCACACAATTCAGGGTCAGGGGCTTTCTGTCCGTTTATGCGCCTAATTCGCGATATTGCAGAACTGCCTGAGGATTGCCGTGGCGCGGTGATTGCAATCGGAAATTTCGACGGTGTGCATCTGGGTCACCGGGCGGTGCTGGCGCAAAGTGCGGCGATCGCGGATGCCCAGGGGCACAAGCTCGGCGCGCTGGTCTTCGAACCGCATCCGCGGGAATTTTTTCAGCCAGAGGCGCCGCGCTTCCGGCTGACCCCGCTGCGCGCCAAGGTGCGGCTGCTGGAGGCACTGCAAATCGACCTTCTTTATGTGGAACGCTTTGATGCGGCGCTCGCGGCGCAGCCTGCCGATGATTACATCCGCACGGTGCTGGTTGAGGGGCTGCGGGTCGCACATGTGGTGGTGGGGTATGATTTCCGTTTTGGCCACGGGCGGACAGGCGATGCCGCGCTCTTGCGTGCCTATGGGGAAAAGCATGGTTTCGGGGTCAGCGAGGTGGCGGCGGTCAACACCACTGCGGACGGGGAACCTTATTCCTCCACCCTGATTCGAACGCATCTGCGCGAAGGGCGGCCCGGGCGCGCAGCGGAACTGCTTGGCCATTGGTGGTGCGTTGAAAGCCACGTTATCACGGGCGATCAGCGGGGCCGTACCATTGGCTTCCCGACCGCGAATCTGCGGCTTGCCGATTGCCTTGAGCCGCGCCACGGGGTTTATGCGGTACGCGCGCAGATCCTCGAAGGGGAAGGTGCGGGGCTTTATGACGGGGTTGCCAATCTGGGGCTGCGGCCCACTTTCGACAAACAGGAAGTGATGCTTGAGGTCAATCTGTTCGACTATAGCGGCGATCTTTACGGGCGGCTGATGCGCGTTTCCTTTGTCGATTTCCTGCGGCCCGAGCAGAAGTTTGACGGGCTCGACAGCCTGACAGCGCAGATTGCGCGCGATTCCGATAAGGCGCGCGAAATCCTGCGCATGCCCGACCGGGCGGCGGACCGGTTCGTGATCACGCCACTGCGCTGAACGCCGCGCCGCGGCACCCTGCCTGCCGAAGGGGGCGTCAGGGCCCCGGATTGCCGCCATGCTGCGGGGCGGGGTTAGCTGTTTTCAGTGGCCGGCTCGGCAAGCAACCTGTCGACAAGCGCCTCGCAACGGGCCCGTTCAGGGGCCATGAACTGCATCATCCGCACAACATAGGGATCGCCGCTGAAGAAGATTTCATAATGTTCCTGCCGGCTGCCGAACTGTGTCGCCACCGCGTCCCAGGCCAGCTTCTGTATCCGCACTTTCCGTTCCGCGGGCATATCGGGACCTTGAACAAAAGCCTCAAGCGTGTCCTTCAGTTCGGCGCGGTCGAAATCCGCCTCTGTCGGGGTCATGACGATCCCGCTTGAGCCGATGCGGCGGATCACATCGCAGACCTGCGTGTTGACATGGGGGAAGAACTGCCGCATCGCCGCCCCGCCGACGAAGCTTTCAAACGGATGCACGCCGGGCTTGATGTCGAGGCAGGCGGACGCATCCACCTCATCGCCGGTGATCGCGGCGGTAGCCGCCGCGCGGCGCAGCAGCTCATTGCCTGTGGCCACCACTATGCCTTCGGCAATCTGGATATAGCCGACAAGCTCCCCCAGCATTTCCTGATAGCGGGGCATCTTGTCACGCCCGTTGACCGCTGCGAGCCGGCAGGCAAGCCCGGTCATGAAACGCAGCTTTTCGGTGCCCCTGATCGCTGCCTGCAACCCGACATGGCCAGGAAAGGAAACAATCATCGTGTTGTAAGCCTGAATATCGCCGGCCACAAAGACCCGCTCCCACGGGATCAGCACATTATCGAACACCGCAATCGCATCGCCCTCATCGAAGCGGCGTGACAGGGGGCGGTCGAAATGGCTGCGCTCAAGGTCATAAGGTTCACGGGCGATGAAGCTCAGCCCGTCTGCCGCCATCGGCGTTGCGAAGGCGACCGCATAGGCTTCTTCCCCCGGCGCGCGGGGCAGGAACGGGCCGACCAGCAATTCGTCGCTGATGGGCGCGAGCGTCGACAGCATGCGCGCCCCTGACACGACAAGCCCCGCATCGGTTTCGTGCAGGATCCGCAGGCCCTGCTGTGCATCGGGACCCTTGCCGCGATCCACATGCGGATCGAGCAGGGTATGGGTCATACACACATCATTATCGCGGCAATAGGTATAATAATTCGCGGCATTTTCAGCGAATTTCCTGTCCCTTGCCCCAAGCACATGGGGCACGGCGGCCATATCTGTGACCCAGGCATTGAGAAAATCGGGCAACCGCCCCATCAGCCCGTAAGTATGCTCGCAGCGCAGCCTTTCGCCCCCGATCCGTTGCTCCAGGCTGTCGCGGTCGCGCGCAAACAGGAAGGAGTTGCTGACCGGTGCACCGTCATGGGGGGAGGGGTAGGTCAGCCTTTGTGCGAGTTCAGCGTCATGATGTCGGTCGTAGTGGCGTGCAAGCTCACCCACGACGCCGCGATAGCCGGGATAGGTGGTCACATCGCGAACAAGATCCCCGTTCACATAGATGCGGCGGCCATCCCGCAACCCTTCGATATATTGCTGACCCGTACGTGCGCCCATGGCTGATGCCTCCCCTGCTATAGATTTTCAGGGGAGTCTAGCCGATATCTGCGCCCGCGCCAGCGGTTTGGCGCGAAGGGCTGTTCAGGCTTTGTCGAAGACCAGATGCAGCTCCTTCAGGCCGCGCAGCACCACATTGGGTTCATGGGTCGGAGCGTTCCCCTCGGCGGCAAGGCGGATATTTTTCATCCGCTCAAGGATAATACGGAAAGCCACATTCATTTCCTTGCGCGCCAGCATGGCGCCAAGACAGAAATGCGTACCGAGCCCGAACGCCAGATGCCCCGCCTGGTCGCCGCGGGCGACATCAAATCTGTCCGCATTCTGATATTGGCATGCGTCGCGATTGGCGCTGGCATAGCGCAGCATCACGACCGCGCCTTGCGGAATCGGTGTGCCTGCTATTTCGGTGTCGCAGGTTGTCACGCGCATGAGCCCCTGCACCGGTCCGTCGAAGCGCAGCACCTCTTCGGTCAGCTTTCCGATCATCGCCGGATTGTCGCGCACAAGCTGCATCTGATCGGGATGCTGGCACAGCAGCAGAAGCCCCTTGGAGAGCGAGTTGGTTGTCGTCTCGTTACCGGCGGCTAGCAACTGGTTGAGAATGGACAGAAGTTCGGGCGTGCTCATCTGTTCGCCATCATCCATCCGTGCACGTACAAGGTCGGAAATGATATCGTCGGTCGGGTTGGCGCGTTTTTCATCCAGCACTTTTGCGAAATATTTCTGGAACTCGACGGATTTCTTGGCCGCCCAGATGCGTTGATCGCGATTGGCGATGCCGCTGATCTGTGTGGTGAGTGCGTCGGAAAACTCCTTGAACAGCGCCATGTCGTCGCGTGGCACGCCAAGCTGATCGGCAATGATGATGAGCGGCAAGGGCACGGTGAACTGGCTGACGAATTCGCACTGTCCCGTATCGATAAAGCTGTCGATCAGCTCGTTCACGATCTCGGCAATATAGGATTCCATCTCGTCGACGCGCTGCGCCGAGAATACCTTGTTGATCGGCCCACGGTAGAATTTGTGCTTTGGGGGATCGACGGTAATAAGCGTATCGACATTTGGGTAGCCGCCAAAATCCTCCGCCCGCATGCGGTCCGCTTCGCCGATCAGAACCTCGGCGATACTGCTTGAGAAGGTCCTGGTATCCTTCAGGGCCTTCACCACATCCTCATAGCGCGACAGGATGTAAAAGCCCGCCACCGGGTCCTTGAAAACCGGCGCCTGCTCGCGCAATTTCTCATAAGTCGCATAGGGGCATTCGATCACATCCAGATCGACCAGGGTCATCTGGTCGAGCGGTTTTTCGGCCGCTTTGCGGCCTGCTTCCTCTGCGCTTTGCATATCCGTCCCCTTGCCTTGCGATAGTTGCGTTGACTGTTTTGTCAGTAGTTTGCGCGATCGCGAGATGAAATCAACTTTTTTCGGGGCCTGACGATTTCATGTGCGGCGATATGGCTTCTGTGCCATGGTCCCGGCAGTCGGCAATTTGCAGGATTTCTGATAGCTGGGAGGAGGGAAAAATGTCATTGACGATTTACGGGTTATCGGCTTCGCGCGCGATCCGCACGCTGTGGGCGGCCGAAGAGCTGGGGCTTGATTACACACATGAAGCGGTGGACTTTTCCGGTGGCTCGCGGACCCCTGAATTCCTCAAGATCAATCCGAACGGGCGTATTCCCGCCATCGACGATGACGGGGTTGTGATTTGGGAATCGCTTGCCTGCAATCTTTATCTTGCGCGCAAGCATGGCGGCGGTCTGTGGCCTGACAATATTGCCGATGAGGGGCGTGCGCTGCAATGGAGCTTCTGGGCCATGACGGAGGCGGAAACACCGTTACTGACGCTGCTGCTGGATAAAGTCGTGCCCGAGGGCGGCCCCTCGGATGCGGAAGTGGCCGCGGCCAGAGAGGAAGTCGTCGTTCCGCTGCAGGTCTTGAACGATGCCCTGAGGGGCAAGGAGTATCTGCTTGGCGGGGGATTCACGATTGCCGATCTGAATGTGGCCTCGGTGTTGTTATGGGCGATGATAGCGGGGGTCGATCTGTCGGCCTTTCCCGATCTTGCGGCCTGGCTTGAACGGTGCACGGGTCGCCCCGCGCTTCGCCGCGCGCAGGGGAAATAGTGCGCGCCCGACCAGAGCCGAATCCGGGTCCCGCACAGCGCCGGTCAGAGTGCCCGCGCGGGATCTGATGGCAATTTCGCTTGCCGGTCCGCACCGGCTGAGCAGCCATAAAAGGTCGCCCCGTCTGAGAGCGATGCAGCCTTCTGTCGGCGTAAAACCGGTCCGCGCCACATGCAGGAAGATCGCGCTGCCACGCCCGGGCAGGGGCGGCGCGTCATTATAGCCCAGCACAATCAGCAGATCGTAAAGCGGATCGGCGCGCCACAGATGTTCGGCGCTGCCGGCAAAGGGAAATTCGATATGCCGGTTATAGGCCGGATGGTCCGGATCATCGCACCAGCCATCGCGGCGGTGGATCTTGCGGCAAGGCAGGGCGGTCCGCGGCCTGGTGATCCTGTCGGGGCGATACCAGACTTCGCGCAGGGGAAAGCAGCCGCAGGGTGTGCAGCGATCCCCTTCGCGCTTCTGCACGCTAAAACCGCCCCGGCCCCTGGCATAGGGCAAGCGGCGATTGCCCGCGATCAGTGCGGTCGGTGTCACATATATCGGCATTGTACGCGTATCGGTATTATGCGTGGTGTTTGCATGGCCACAGGCTAGCGCGATTGACCGCCGGCGAAAATGGCTGACCGGCTTGCCGCCAGTAACTGGGTTTGCGGTGCGGGGCCAGGTTGCGCGCGGGATCAGGGTGCGGCAGCGGCGGTGCCGTCGCCCACGCGTTCGCCGCGCAGCGCTTCATACTGGCTGAATGCGGCCTGCATCCGGATCAGCGCATCCTGATAGTTGATTTTGGCCGCCGCCTCATAACGTTCGGATTGCGGGGCACCGGCAGCAAGCGTCAGCGAAGGGCCGGGCTTTTCCTCGGCCGGTGGAAGCGGGGGCGGCACGGGTGACGCTTCTTCCCGCCGCTGTCTGGGGTCAAGATGGGCGATGGCATCTGTCCCGCCAAGCGTACGGGCCAGTGCGTCAAAGGTCGGCTGGTCCATTGCAATCGGGTTTGCACCGGCCGGGGCGGCAGCCAGTTGCCATAGAGGGGGGTGCGTTTGCGCGCTGTTGCCCGGATTATCCGGTGTATCGGTTTGCGCGGTCCGGCCTTGTTGTGCGGTGGCGGTTGTCAGTGCCGCCGGTTGCGGGGTCGCGCCTCCGCCGGTACCATCCTTTTCCTCGCCATCGCCAAGAAATGCAGTGGTAATATGTCCGCCCAGATCGTCGCCTGTTACCCGTTCCAACATGGCATTGGCGACCGAGGCGGCACCGCCGATCCAGCCGCCGAATAACGCGCCGCCGGCAACCCGCGATACGCCGCTGATCTCATCGCCGGTCAGCCGACGGTAAAGGCTGGAGACGACAGGGATATGCTGTAGCGGGTTCAATATATCAACAAGATCTCCGAATGAGAATCCGTCATCACCGGTGCGCGCGGCCCGGGCCGGATCGCTGATCTTTGCGCCGCCGCCGCCGACAGCATGCGGCCGGTCGATCTGCGATGGTGCGTGGTAGCCACTTTGCCGGTCCACCGGAAATCCGTTGAGCCCGTATTCGAACGACATTGCCCTGACCTGTCCTGTTTATCCGAGATCCCGATCAGGTAAAAGCAAGCTGCGGGCCAGTTTCCGCGTGCCGGAATATCCTTGTTTGTCAGAAGGTTGTGCTTATCGGAAAAATAATGGCTGCCAGACGGGTAATCTTTGCCCTGCCGGGCAGGCAGGCTTTGCCCGGCTGTATTGCGGCGTTCTGCCGCAACGAAATTTGATCCAGATCAAATTAATCGCCGCCGCCGCGCCTAGGATGGGTCTCAGCTAATCGCATTTGAAGGAGGTTCCGATGACCGGTGGTGAAACGCTTTTTCTGGCCTTAGGTGCAGCGTCGGTGACGGTGTATGTGGCAGTTCTGATGTGGCTGACACTGACCTATCACGACAATATCACCGAAAGCTGACAAAAAGGGATCATGCAGGCAGCAGATCACACAGGCAGGTTTCGTGCCTTGCCTTGCCTTGCGATGCGGTGCCAGACAGCATAGGTCGGGCCGGGAACTTTTCCGGACGCGACTGACTGCTACCCAGGTAACCTCCAGTATCCTGCTTTTCGGCAGGTTTTCCCATTCCCTGCCGAAATACCGGTGGCCCGGCAACTTCCGTTCCTTTTCCTCGGTCGGGCCACCGGTTTTTTCATGCCGGTTATTGTCTGCCCACGGATTATCGTTGGGGGCGGGTTATTGTTTCGGTTTGACTTCCTCGACCGGGCCGCCAGCCTTCTTCCAGCCGGCAAAACCACCGGCCATATGGGCAACCGGTGCCAGCCCCATATTATGGGCCGCAAGTCCCGCCAGCGCCGAACGCAACCCGCCCGCGCACATGAAAATGAACTTCTTGCCCGACTGGAACCGTTCCTTGGGATAGGGACCGTTCGGGTCGATCCAGAATTCCAGCATGCCGCGCGGCACATGATAGGCATCCGGCACCCCGCCATCGCGCCAGATTTCGCGGATATCGCGAATATCGACGATTTCGACATTCGGATCGTCTTTCAGCGCGACGACCTGTTCGGCGGACAGGGTTTCGATCACCTGTTCCGCTTCCTTGCACATCTCATAAACGCTTTTGATCGCCATGTTCAGAGCTCCCTCACTTTCAGTTTCCAGCTTTTGCCATTGGGTACCACATGCGCCGCGGTCGGATCCATGAAATGGGCCGCCAGCATATAAGTGTCGGTATCGCACAGCTTCTCAAGTGTCTTGCGGCGTGAAGCGGATGACTGGTTGGGGTCGGTATCGACGCTTGTGCCCCAGTCGGGAAAGGCCACCTGAATCGGGTGGTGAAAACTGTCGCCGGTGAAAAGCGCACTGTCCGCGCCGCTTTTCAGATTAATGCTGACATGGCCGGGCGTGTGCCCCGGTGTGGACTCAAGCCAGATCCTGTCATCGATCGCATGATCGCCTTTGACAAGATCCGCAAGCCCGGCATCGATAATGGGCACAACGCTGTCCTCGAATGCCCCGTCCATTGCGTGATGCACCGGATTTTCCAGCCAGTGATCATATTCGGTCTTGTGAAAGATATAGCGCGCATTGGGGAATGTCGGCACCCAGCGCCCGTTTTCAAGCCGTGTGTTCCAGCCGACATGATCGACATGCAGATGGGTGCACATCACAAAATCGATTTCTTCGGGTTTTGCCCCAAGCGCTTCGATTTTCGCCAGATAGTCTGTATCCATCATCGACCAGTCGTCGAAGATCGTGCGTTCCTTGTGGTTGCCCATGCAGGTATCGATCAGGATGTTATGCTGTGGTGTACGGATCAGATAGGTGTGCAGGCTCGCCTTCAGAAGCCCGTCAGGCAGCTCGCCCTTCGGGGTGAGAAAACAGGGCTCCATCCAGTCGCGCTGGGTTTCAAGCTCCTCCCATGACCCGGTGGGAAAGAAATCCCTCACATTGAAAAGCGGTCCGGTCCATTCGACGATGGTATCGACGGTGGTGTCGCCCAGTTGCAGCGTCTTCATCTCCCTCACCCTCCCTTTTTCTGTTTTTTCCGGCTTTTATGGTTTTACCGGTGTTTTGAATCTGTGCTGACGATCAGCCCCGTAACCCATCCTTTGTAATTTGCGTCTCCGATTCATCGAGCGCTTTTTCCAGCCGGTCGAACAGCAGGCCGATTTCTTCCTCACTGATGATCAGGGGCGGGCAGATCGCCAGTACATCGCCGATCGCACGGACGATCAGCCCATTGGCCTGCGCGCGGGACTGGCCGATCGCGCCTGCGCCTGCGGCGGGATCGAAGGCACGCTTGCTGTTCTTGTCGGCGACCAGCTCGACCGCGCCGATCAACCCGGTACCGCGCGCTTCCCCCACAAGCGGATGATCGCCCAGCGCTTTCAGCCGTTTCTGGAACAGCGGCGCGATAGCGCGTACCCGGTTGACGATGTCAAGCCGCTCATACATCTCAAGCGTCTTCAAGGCGACTGCGCATCCCAGCGGATGGCCGGTATAGGTATAGCCATGTCCGAAATTGCCGTTGCGTCGGCTGCCTTCCGCCAGTGCTTCATCCATGAAGTCGGGCAGGATCACCGCGCCGATCGGCACATAGGCCGAGGATAATGCCTTGGCAATCGACATGGAGGTTGGCGCCATGCCGAAAGTTTCGGCACCGAACATATTGCCGGTGCGCGCAAAACCGCAGATCACCTCATCATCGATGAACAGAATGTCATGTTTGGCAAGCACCGCCTGAATTTTCTCGAAATAGGTTGCGGGCGGCAGGATAACCCCGCCTGCCCCCATGACCGGTTCGGCAATGAAGGCGGCAATGGTATCGGGGTCTTCGCGCTCGATCATCGCTTCGAGACTGGCGGCCAGCCGGCTTGCGAATTCTTCCTCGGTCTCGCCCGGTTCGGCGAAGCGGTAGTGATGCGGGCAATCGGTATGCAGAATACCCTGGATCGGCAGGTCCCAGTCGGCATGCAGATGCGGCAGGCCGGTCAGGCTGGCGCTGGCGACCGTGACCCCGTGATAGGCCTTGATGCGGCTGATGATCTTCTTCTTCTTCGGTCGGCCGATGACATTATTATAGTACCAGATCAGTTTGATCTGTGTGTCATTGGCTTCAGAGCCCGAGCAGGTGAAGGATACCTTGCCGGCGTTGAACGGCATCATCGCCTTGAGCTGTTCGGCGAGCGCGACCGAGCTTTCATGCCCCTTGCCCGAAAACACGTGATAATAGGGCAGCTTTTCCATTTGCGCGGTGGCGGCGGCGATCAGTTCTTTCTCGTGAAAGCCAAGTGCGGTGCACCATAGCCCGGCCATGCCCTCGATATAGCCATTGCCCTCACCGTCGAACACATAGACCCCTTCGCCCCGGTCGATCAGGAACGGGCCTGATCTGGGCAGGGTCGCAAGATTGGTATAGGGGTGCAGCACGCTTTCGACATCGCGCGCTTCCAGGCTATTGGGTTTGATCGGCATGGGGCGGTTTACTCCGGGAATGAATTTCCCGACAGATTAACCGCAAAGGGTGTGTGGCTGTCAAAATAACTCGTGCGTCTGCTTATCGCCAATTCACTATCGCCAACTCGTCACAGCGAACTCAGGCACAGGCAAACACCATCATCACCGCAGCGTGCCATGCAGCCTGGCAACGCCATGCGACAAGGGGCTGTGTGATGCACAGGGCGGGTGAAACTTCAGCGGATTGCAAATGCCGGAACCGGTTTACAGGCACCGGAAAGGAAACAGCGGATCCGGGGGCGGGTCAGCCCTGACGTGCCTTGAACCGGCGGTTGGTCTTGTTGATCACATAGACGCGGCCCTTGCGGCGCACAACCCGGCAATCACGATGCCGTTGTTTCAGTGACCGAAGTGAACTTTTGACTTTCATCTTTCCGCGCTCATCATCTTGATTGTGCTTCCGACAGCAAAAGCGTTTTTGCCGTCCCGGCGCATTTCCATGCGCTGCAGGAGGCGCGAACCTAGTCATGGTCAATGCAGATGTCAAGCTGCCAGCCGTCAGCAACCTAAATGCTGGTTCAAACAATGTAATTCCTGTTATAGTTCAGTCTGATAACTAAATTGTCGCGTAACGGCGATTTGTCATCGGGGAGGTTTGCGGGATGAAGTTGTTCATCTTCGATGCCGCATATCGGCGGCTTGAGGCGGAGATCCATGCGATCTGTCCCGCGGTCGAACCCTATTTGATGGCACCGGACGGAACGATAACCCTGCATGGCACGCCGCTTGCCGCAGAAGAGGTGACACCGGAAATCGCCTGGGTCAGCACCGATTTGTTTTTTCAGGGGCCGTCGCGGGATTTCCTGCGCTTTGTCCTGAAATGCGACAGCCTGAAATGGATCCAGTCGGGTGCCGCCGGATTCGATAATCCGATTTTCCAGGCGCTGGGGTCGAAACCCGGCGTGATCTACACAAACAGCACCGGAGCAGGCAAATCGATCGCTGAATTCGTCATGGGGGCGGTGCTGAACCATTTTCAGCCGCATGAGCGCCGCCGCGACAGCCAACGTAAACATGAATGGAAACGTTACGGCTTTCGCGATGTCGCGGAAACCAACTGGCTGATTTACGGTTATGGCAATATCGGCAGCGAAGTCGGCAAGCGCGCGCAGGCTTTTGAGGCGCATGTCACCGGTGTGCGGCGCAACCCCTCAGGGCAGGAGAATGCCGACAGAATGATCCGGCCCGATGCGCTGCATGACACTTTGCCGCAGATGGATGTGGTGGTGCTTGCCGCTTCGTCGAACGACAGCAACCAACATGTCGTGGATGCGGCTTTTCTGGCTGCGATGAAGCCGGAATCGGTACTTGTGAATGTCGGTCGCGGTGCGCTTGTCGATGAAGCCGCTTTGCTGGCAAGCCTTGATCAGGGGCGGCCGGGTTTTGCCATTCTCGATGTGTTTGAGACCGAACCATTGCCCGAAGACAGCCCCTTATGGGATCATCCGCATGTGCATGTGTCTGCCCATGCATCGGCCTCAAGCCCGCTGACCGGGCCGCGCGGCGATCGGGTTTTTTTGCAGAATTTCAGGCGCTACGTCTTGGGGGATGAAGTGGAACTACAGGTAAGGTTTGATAAAGCATAACTGGCTATATTACCTGTTGAGTATAGTAGTTTTTGACGTTAATAAACTATATTAGAATATAGTTTTCCCCTATAGCCGAAAATGGCATGATATGATGCCGATTTGGCGTTGGTATTATCGAGTTAGTGCGTATTCGTTATATGTTTGTGTTTGGCGTTTGTTGTCTGAAGCCGTTATCGCCGCGATTCCCCGCGGTATATACCAACGTCCGGTTTCGCGATTGGGGGGATGAATGAAAATTCTTTCTGCAGATGATCATTGGGTATCCAGAACCGGATTAAGGCACTCCCTGTCCTTGCTGGAATGGCCGGTCAACAGTTTTCTGGAAGCCAGCAGTTTTACAGAAGCGCGTGAAATCGCGGCGCAGAACCCCGATCTTGATCTGATCGTGATGGATCTGCTGATGCCTGACGGCTCCGGCTTTGACGAACTTGCCATATTGACGCAGATCGTGCCCGAAGTTCCCATCATTGTCGTTTCAATGGCTGAAAACCGGCAGGATGTCATTCGCGCAATTGACGCGGGCGCGATGGGGTTTGTGCCGAAATCGGCGCCGGGGACAGAGCTGGTGCGCGCCATAGAGATCGTGCTTGAGGGTGAAATTTATCTGCCGCCGCAGATTATGGGCCCGCAGGCGGCTCAGCCGCAGAACAGATCGCCGATTCAGCCGCCGCGTCCTGCTGTGCCGTCGGGTGCGGTCAGTGCGCGGATCGGGGATCTGACGCGCCGTCAGCGCGAGGTCTTCACACTGCTCGGCGCGGGTTATTCGAATGCGGCGATCGCGAAGGAGCTGGGTATTTCAGAGCATACGGTGGCGATTCACGTATCCGCCATTCTGAAAACACTCGAGGTCGAAAACCGCACCCAGGCCGCCTTGCTGGCGACAGGCGGGACCACGCAGCAGGCCTGAGCCTTGTACCTTTCCCCCGCTATGCGCGCGGATCGCGCAAGTGCTGCCCTTATCGGCCGGAGTCGCTGACAGTGCGGCCCGGGAAGCTGTCCTGATATGGGGTGCCTGGCAACGCCATGCAGCCGGGCAAAAATCGCCCGGCCAAAGACTGAACCAGGGATAGTTTCAGCGCCGGTAAGCGGCCCTCTTGTGTCTGATTGCCTGGCGTAGTGCGTCGGGGGAGCGGGGGAGGCCGGGGGGGGGGGGGACATGGTGGGCGC
>CAMYID010000008.1 GCA_947258435.1 uncultured Alphaproteobacteria bacterium | reverse complement strand
TGCTGAATAACAGCGGCTTTTCAGGACAAGTTAACCGGAAGGCCCGGCAGCAGAGAGCATGCCGGGCCTTTTTTATTCGGCAGCCTCGGCTGGTGCGGGCTGCTGCCAGCGCAAGACCGGTTTGCGCGCGGCCTTTGTTTCATCAAGCCGGCCGCGCGGCGTAAGATAAGGCGCACCGGTGAACCGCGCGCTATTGCCCGCCTTTGCATCACGCGCCAGCGACTGCAACACGGCGATAAACTGGTCCAGCGCATCGCGTGATTCCGTCTCCGTCGGTTCGATCAGCAACGCCCCATGCACGACCAGCGGGAAATACATCGTCATCGGATGATACCCCTCATCGATCATCGCTTTCGCAAAGTCCAGCGTTGAGACGCCGGTATCCTTCAAAAAGCGATCGTCAAACAGACATTCATGCATGCAGGGGCCAGGATAAGAGGCGCTCATATCCTGTTCGAGCGATGCCTGAACATAATTTGCCGACAGAACAGCATCTTCGGCCACTTGCCGCAGCCCGTCCGCCCCGTGGCTCAGCATATAGGCATAAGCGCGAACAAACATGCCCATCTGCCCGTGAAAGGCGGTCATCCGGCCAAATGGTGTGTCAGATGTTTCTTCGGGCTGTTCGACAAGGCAGAAATCGCCGCCCTGGTTTTTCTGGACAAGCGGGAGCGGCGCAAACGGGGCCAGCGCCTCGGAAAACACGACCGGACCAGCGCCCGGTCCGCCGCCGCCATGCGGTGTTGAAAAGGTTTTATGCAGGTTGATATGCATTGCGTCGATCCCAAGATCGCCGGGCCGCACACGCCCGACAAGCGCATTGAAATTCGCACCGTCGCAGTAGAAATAGCCGCCTGCCGCATGAATTGCATCGGCCATTTCCAGAATATCCGTTTCAAACAGGCCACAGGTATTGGGATTGGTCACCATAATGGCGGCAATGTCAGGGCCAAGCTTTTCCTTTAACTGCGCCATATCGACCCGGCCGCGCGTGTCGGCGGGAATCGGGTCGACAGTAAAGCCGCACATGGCCGCGGTTGCGGGGTTTGTGCCATGCGCGGATTCAGGCGCCAGCACCCGGCTGCGTGTTTCACCGCGCGCATCCAGCGCCGCCCGGACCGCCATCAAACCGCAAAGCTCCCCATGGGCACCCGCCTTGGGCGACATGGCAACAGTCGGCATAGCGGTCAGGGCGCAAAGCCAGCGCCCGACCTCTGAAATCAGTTCAAGCGCACCCTGAACGCTGGCCTGCGGTTGCAGTGGGTGGATATCGGCAAAGCCGGGCAGCCGGGCCATCTTCTCATTGAGGCGCGGATTATGCTTCATGGTGCAGGAGCCAAGCGGATAAAGCCCCGCATCGATGGCGTAATTCATCTGGCTGAGCCGCACGAAATGCCGCATCACCTGGGGTTCTGAAAGGCCCGGCAAGCCAATCGGGCCGCGTCGTTTGAATGCGCCCAGCCGATCAGACAGATCAGCGCGTGGTTCGGGCAAATCGACCCCGGTTCGCCCGTCCGCGTCCTGTTCGAATATCAGCGGCTCTTCATGTTGCAGGCCGCGATTGCCTGAAAAGGTCTCAAAATCATCCGTCGGCAATGCTGCCTCATCGCCCGGCCGTGTCGGTCGTCCCTGCCGCATCATGTCAGGGCCTCCTTCAATGCGGTTGCAAAACTATCCATATCCTCAATGCTGTTTGTCTCGGTGGCGGCGACGATCAGCAGATTTTCCATTTCCGGCACATCCGGCAAAAGCCGTGCGGCCGAG
The DNA here is from genome assembly GCA_947258435.1 of uncultured Alphaproteobacteria bacterium. Taxonomy (GTDB): domain Bacteria; phylum Pseudomonadota; class Alphaproteobacteria; order UBA11222; family UBA11222; genus CALAQW01. The sequence goes on along the minus strand of CAMYID010000008.1, from coordinate 76,265 downwards.
ACCCCGCCCAACACACCATTTTCGGCCATTTGCTGCACAACTGGCCGCGCTGCTTTCGGCAGACCCAGGGTGAATTCGTTAAAAAAGCGGTCATTCAGGCAGGTAACACCGTCGATTCCGGTCAACTTGTCCGCAAGTGTAATGGCCGCCTGATGGTTGAGTTCGGCAAGTCGGGAAATGCCAGCCTCGCCCAGCAGCGATAAATGGATGGTGAAAGCCAGACAGCAAAGCCCCGAATTTGTGCAGATATTGCTTGTGGCCTTTTCACGGCGGATATGCTGCTCCCGCGCCGACAGGGTCAGGACGAAACCGCGCCGTCCGTCCACATCCTCGGTCAAACCGCAAAGACGGCCGGGCATCTGGCGCTGCAGCCTGGCCTTGGCGGCAAACAGGCCAAGATACGGGCCGCCGAAATTAAGTCCAACCCCAAGCGACTGCCCCTCACCAACAAAGATATCGGCACCCATTTCTCCGGGCGGTGCAAGCGCCGCAAGCGCCAGCGGTTCGGTTGTCACCGCTACGAGCAGAGCACCGGCCGCATGGGCGGCCTCAGCGACAGGGCGCAGATCGTGCAGATGTCCGAAGACGTCCGGCGTCTGCACGACAACGCAGGCTGTATCCGCATCGATTGCCGCGATCACATCCTCGGCACCGTCGGCGCGCGGCGGGGCAAGCACAAGCTCGACCCCCGCAAAGCGAGCGGTTGTCTGCACCACATCACGATATTGCGGGTGCAGCGCACCGGCAAGAACCGCCTTGCCGCGCTTGGTTGCGCGTGCTGCCATCAAGACCGCTTCGGCACAGCCGGTAGACCCGTCATACATGGATGCATTCGCCACATCCATGCCCGACAGCATTGCGACCTGGGTCTGGAATTCGAACAGATATTGCAGGGTGCCCTGGGAAATTTCGGGCTGATAAGGGGTATAGGATGTCAGAAATTCCGAACGCTGAACAAGATGATCAACGGTTGCCGGAATATGATGGCGATAGGCCCCCGCGCCGCAGAAGAAGGGTGCAGATCCCGCAGACAGATTTTTCGCAGCCATTGCACGCATCTGCTGCTCAACCTGCATTTCCCCCTGATGGCGCGGCAGATCGGGAATAAGCCCCTCGCGGCGCGCTGCATCGGGAACATCGCGGAACAACGAATCGATAGAGTCCACGCCGATCCGGGCAAGCATAGCGCTCCGGTCGGCATCGGTGAGCGGCAGATAACGCATCAATCGAGCTCCGCTATGTAGCTTTTATAGGCGTCGCTATCCATCAGTGTCGACAATTCGCCAGGATCGGTAACCCGCATCCTGAAGAACCAGCCACCATCTTCGGCTTCGGCATTTACGGTTTCCGGCGCTTCTTCAAGCGCGCCATTTGTGTCGGTCACCTCGCCCGTCACCGGAGCATAGATTTCGCTTGCAGCCTTTACCGATTCGACAACGGCGATTTCATCCCCCTGCTTGACTGTCTTGCCCTGTTCAGGCAGTTCGACAAAAACGATGTCGCCCAGTTGCTCCTGCGCGTAATCGGTAATGCCAACGGTGCCGACATCACCGTCGAGCCGGATCCATTCATGTTCTTCGGTAAACCGTATATCGCTCATCGCGTAACTCCCTCTGCCGCCGTCCCGGGCGGATAGCTAATATCCGTGGTAATTTGTGTGAATTCAGTCATTCCGATGAAAGTGCTTTTCCGTGAAAGGCATCGCTACGACCTTCGCCGCTAGCGCCTTGCCCCGCACAAGGATGGCAAGCGTCCGGCCCGGTTTGGCAAAAGCGCTGTCGACATAGCCCATCGCCACCGGTCCGCCGACCGAGGGGCCGAAGGTGCCGCTTGTCACCTGCCCGATTTTCTGCCCTGCGGCATCAACAATAGCGGCCCCTTCGCGTGCCGGCGCCCGGCCTTCCAGCGCCAGCCCGACCCGCAATCGGGAGGGGCCGTCGGCGAGCTGCTTCTGAATGATTGCCGCGCCGGGAAAGCCGCCTTCTGCGCGCCGTCGCTTCCCGATCGACCAGCCAAGCGCGGCCTCGACCGGCGTGGTTGTTTCGTCGATATCGTGACCATAAAGGCAAAGCCCCGCCTCAAGCCGCAAGGAGTCGCGCGCGCCCAGCCCGATCGCTTCAACCGCGTGCGCAGCGAGCAGCTTTTCCGCCCATGTGGCGGCATATTCGGCAGGGATTGATATCTCAAACCCGTCCTCACCGGTATAACCGCAGCGGCTGACGATCAGATCTGCGCCATCAATCTCAATCCGCTGCGCCTGCATGAAGCCTAGGCTTTCAGTCTGCGGAATATGTGCGCTCAGCACCTCTGCCGCCGCCGGCCCTTGCAGGGCGAGCAGCGCGCGCGTATCAAGCGGCTTCAATTCCGCGCGATCGCCAAGCGCCGCCGAAATATGGGCAAAATCCACCGCCTTGCGCGCCGCATTTACGACCAGAAAAAGTTTATCCGCATGTTCAGGGGCAACGGGCCGGGTCACCATCAGATCATCGATGATGCCGCCTGTCCCGGTCAGCAGGGTAGTGTAGCGCATCTGCCCGGGTTTGAGATCGCGGATATTACCCGGCACAAGCTGTTCGAAGCATTCGGCGATGTCGATACCCGGTTTTGCCCGCAGGACCGCTTGCCCCATATGCGATACATCGAAAAGCCCCGCAGCCGCACGGGTATGCAGATGCTCTTTGAGAATGCCCAGCGGATACTGCACCGGCATGTCATAGCCTGCAAAGGGCACCATCTTTGCGCCAAGACTTAAATGCAGGCCATGTAGCGGTGTTTGCCGCAATGGTTCTGTCGGTTCGGGCGCGCGCGATGCGGCCATATACTCCACTCCCGTGTGGCGCGATTGCCTGAGCCGAATCGCGCAAAGCTGCCGGGAATGCCCCATGCATTCGCGGCTGCCCCCTCTGTCACGGGAACCTGAGAGATTTGACCGCCCGCATCATCTGCGAGAGGGCGGCTTACCCCTTCGGTGAGATATGTATGCACATACCTGCTTTCCAGAGTTTCATCACCTCGCGGTCCGGTTGCCTGAGAGTTTCCGGGGCGGTTGCTCCTTCGGCGTCGGGGCAGGGGTCCTGCTTGGGCATGAATACCCCGAACCTTTGCCCGATCTCTCCCGCGAGGGTCGTTTGTATAAGTCGGCGATGACTCTCATCAGCCAATCGGGGAATGATAAGTGAGCGGCAGGGGGAGTCAACCGATTCGAAGCCGATGATGCTGCAGCGCCGCCTTCAATTCCCGTCCATTGCGACAATTGCAGGTTCAGTCTAAGGCGCGGTGATCCCCGTGCATTCGCGCATTGCCGCCGCCAGATTGCGCATCAGCTGGAAATAGAGTGCGGGCCCTGGGGCAAGGTCCGTACCCAGCGGATCAAGTGTCGCGCTCGCGGCGCCACTATCGGCGATTACAATCCGCACAAGCCGGTCGGAATATTGCGGCTCCCGGAAAACGCAGCGAACATTTCGTTCCGCAATCAGCTTCTGAATGTCACCGATCCGCTTTGCAGATGGCGAATCGTCAGGTTCAAGATTAATCGCACCAAGGCCTGTCAGCCCGTAGCGGGTTTCAAAATACTGCACGCTGTCATGGAACTGAATGAAGGGTCTGCCTTTGACAGGGGTGAGAGCGGCTTTGAGTTCCGCATCGAGTGTCGCCAGCTTCGCACGCAAGGCAGCGGCATTTGCGGCATAGCGCGCCTGATTTTCAGGAAAAGCCTGCCCCAGCGTCGCGGCGATATCGGTTGCGATTTTCGCCGCATTGTCCGGGTCGAGCCAGACATGCATATCATGAACGCTATCATGGTGATGACCATCATCGCCATGGGTGTCATGAGGGTCCGCGTCATCGTGATGATCATTTCCGTGATGATCTTTTTCATGGTGATCATCATGATGTTGCGCCCATACTCCCGCTGCCCGGGCGGGCAAAAGCTCAATGGATGGGGAGCGGTAGACAGCCTTGTGGATTTGATTATCCCGAAGGGAGGGTAGCACCTGTTGCAGAAAAGTCTCCAACTCCTCACCGATATAGAAGAGAACTTTCGCCGATTGCAGCTGCTGCATCTGCGAGGGGCGCAGGGCAAAATCATGCGGCGAATAATTCCCGGTCAGCAGCAATGTCACTTGCTGCTCTGGGCCGGCGACGGCCGCGACAAGACTGTGCAATGGTTTGATGGTGGCGACAATACCACCCGCTTCCGCCTCGGTTGCCGCCTTTCCTGCGATTGGAAACAGCAACAGTATGATTGTCAGACAAAAAAATCGCATACACCCTTCCGACATAGTGACCGGCGCAGAATAATGAAATGTTATAAAATTACAATTCGAAATTTGCCGCCTTTATTGTGAATGACCGGATTGTGAAAGACCGGTGGCGGCGGTCACGGTCGGGCGGATCCCCGGGCAAAGGCCGCTTCGCTTCATGCCGTCCGTTAGCCTATGGCCCTGCGAAATGGTGATAGATAAGCAGCAATAGCATTATAAAAAGGATCAGCGAGACTGCCTTCCAGAAGCGGAGCGGATCGCGTTCCGCAAGCGGCACCCAATCGCCGGAACGAAAATCAGGGCGCGGGCGATGAAGGTCGGCTGTAAATTCGGAAATGACTGCTTGTCGCTGCAACGGTTGAACAGCAACCGACTTCCGCAGCGCATGATCGAACCAGCCGGGTACCGTCTCATTGAACTGATATGCAGGTGAATAGCTGATCGCCGCCTGGGCTTTGGCGGTATGGGCGCGGGCCAGCCTGGCGCCATAGGGCAGCCGCCCGGTGAGCATTTCATAGGCAATAACCCCGAGCGAGAAGATATCGGATCGCTCCGAGCCGCCGTGCCACAGGAAATATTCGGGTGCGCTATATTGGTGGGTGCCCAGAATGTCCCTGTTGTCGGGATTGTGGCGGGTTTCGGACACGCCGGCAATGTGCACCGAACCGAAATCGATCAGCGTCACAGTACCATCCGCGTCGAGCAGGATGTTCTCGGGTCTGAGGTCCTGATGCAGAATATCTCTCCGGTGGAAGGCCTGCAGCCCCTGGCCGATCTGTTCGAGAATTCCCCGCACGGTCGTGATCGTGGGCCTGGGATTGTCATCTATCCACTGTCTCAGCGTTACCCCCTCGATCCAGTCAAAAACGAGATAGAGGCATGTCCGCGGGATTGCGCAATCCGCGGCTGACATGACATGCGGTGAGCGAACCCGGCGCGCGGCCCATTCCTCCATTGCAAAACGCTGGCGGAACTGCCGGTCGCATTCAACTTCGGTAGAGGGGAACTTCAGAACGACCCGCTTCCCGGTTTCCGCTATCTGCGCAAGATAGATGTAGCTTCTGTTGCTTGCATGGAGTTGGCGGATCACACGGAAACCATCAATGACACAGGGTGGTTGCGGCGGGCTGATGATCGGAAGTTGGCCGATTTCATCGACTGTGCCGTCTATGTCAGCCGTACCAAGACCATCGATGCGCAGAATCTGGATGGTTAGGTTGTCGTCGCTACCGGCCTGCAGCGCCTCATCGATCAGCAGTGTTGCGGCATCGTCGAGACTCTCGGCGCCGGTCGATACATCCGCGATGCGCGACGCATCAAGATAATCATGAACGCCGTCGGTTGTCAGGATGACAATATCGCCAACCATGAGAGGGAAATCGCGGTAATCGATTTCGACTGATGGTGCCAGACCCAGCGCGCGCGACAGATAGGATTGTGTGTCCGAAACCTTCAGCCGGTGATCTGTTGTCAGGCATTCAATTGAATTGCCGGTCGGTGAGTTTGCGGTCGGTGCGCTGCGGGTGATGCGCCAGATCCGGCTGTCGCCAGCGTGAAAAATATATCCCCTGCGGCCTTTCAGGACGAGCGCGCTGAAGGTGGTGACATGGGCCCGGTTGACGTCTTCGATCAGACGACTTTGGCTGTGAAGCCAGGCATTCGTCGCCTCAATTACACGCCCTGCCGCAGTTTTCACCGACCAGGCGTCGCTTGTGCAGTAATAGTCAAGAAGGAAGCTCTTGACGGCAGTTTCTGCTGCGACATGGCTCACAGGGCTTGGCGTAATCCCGTCTGCGATCGCTGCGGCAATACCTTTAAGCTGCCGTGCGCGATCTTGCGGTATCAACACGCCATGGAAATCCTGATTTACTTCCTTTGCGCCAGCGGACGAGGCTTGCCCGATCGTCACATGCAATTGCGACCGCTCAGCTGGAGCGGCCATATTATCAGCTTCCATGATGCCGGCCTCTGATAATAGCAGGCCCTGCCCCGTGATACCGGGGCAGGGCATTCGTCGCGCTATTTCGTTGCGAAATGGCTGCTGTCGGACGCAGCCTCCGAAGGCCTGCGGCTTTGCGATGTCTTGTAATGGGTTGCATAAATCATCGCGCCCACAAATGTCAGCCCGCCGACAAGATTGCCGACAACGGTCGGAATCTCGTTCCACATGAAGTAATCGAACCAGGTGAACTCGCCCCCCAGCATGATACCCGAAGGGAACAGGTACATATTCACAATGGAATGCTCAAAACCAAGATAGAAAAAGATCAGTATCGGCATCCACATGGCAATGACCTTGCCGGACACTGATGTCGACATCATGGCTGCGACCACACCGGTCGAAACCATCCAGTTGCACATCACCGCGCGGATGAACAGGGTCAGCATGCCCGATGCGCCGGCCGCCGCATATCCCAATGTACGGGACTCGCCAATTTGCCCTATTTTCTGTCCGATGGCGTTGGGCTCCTCGCTGAAACCCATGGTGAATATAATCGCCATGAAGACCGCCGTCGTCAGCGCGCCGGCAAAATTGCCGATAAATACAAGTCCCCAGTTCCGCAGCAATCCCTGCATTGTGCAGCCGGGCCGTTTTGCGATAAGTGCCAGTGGCACAAGCGTGAAAACGCCGGTCAACAGGTCAAAACCCAGCAGATAAAGCAGGCAGAAGCCCACCGGAAAAAGCAGCGCTCCGACCAGCGGACTGCCTGTATTCACTGTAATCGTCACCGCAAAAGCAGCGGCAAGCGCCAGAATTGCACCGGCCATATAGGCGCGGATGAGTGTGTCCTTGGCGGACATGAATATCTTGGATTCGCCTGCTTCTATCATCTTCGCGGCAAATTCCTGTGGTGCGACGTAAGACATGAAAACCCCTCTTCACATAAAAATACCTAGCGGGCTTCGTGATGTCGGTGGCGCAATATCCGTAACCGGGGGAAACAGTTAATGTTTGGCTTCGTTGCCAATGCAGCCCCAGCTTTCACCCCGATAACGACAAGCTCTTGCATAAACCTATCAGCTTCGCGGATGCGCGAAGTACGGTCTTGGCATGTGTCGTAGCAACTCATGTGCCAGCCGCAATATGCCGATGCTGTCATTGTCGTCTAAGTTGTTGAGCTGTACGGGTATTTGCTGCGCATCACGCCCTACTCTGCCCGTGAACAGCCGCGACGGCAGTGCAGGAAGTGCATCGCATCGCCCGAATATTGGGCATTTGTCAGGGTACTGTTTGGACTACGCCTAATTATTGATCAGCCTATATGAGCCGGTTGAGCGGTGCTGTGCAGATCGGGCTGATCCAATATTCGAAATCGCCCGGCGCGGCATGCCCACAACCCAGCCGTCGCCGGAAACTGCCAGGGCGTTGGAATCGTGCGATCTTTCGGGAAGTTTATGGCGCACCTAGGAGGAGAAAGTTCGAACACCTTGTTCGACATTCTCGCTCAATGGAATCAGTTGCTTAGCGCAATCCAAATCCCTGCAAACGCCCCCGAACGGGACATTTGCGGGGTGGCGCGATGACGACAAAGACACCTCCCTTTTCCCTCAGACTGACTTTTGAAGAGCGCGCTAGGCTGGAAGAGCTAGCTGGCGACATGCCGCTTGGGGCGTATATCCGCCGCAAGGTCTTCGATGGTCAGGGGCTCAAGAAGAAACGCGCACGGGCGCGGTCACGTCGCCCGATCAAGGATGAACAGAAGCTGGCGCAGGTGCTCGCCATGCTTGGGCAGTCAAGGATCGCAAACAATCTGAACCAGCTCGCAAAGATGGCAAATCTCGGCACGCTGCCCGTTCTTCCCGATACGGAACGCGACATTCGGCGCGCATGCGCCGACGTGGCGCTGATGCGGCGGGAGCTTCTTCGCGCGCTCGGCCATCGTACCGATGTGGAGCCGTCATGATCCTGAAAGGATCACAACGAAGCGGCGCAAAACAGCTCGGGCTGCATCTCCTCAAGACAGAAGAAAACGAGCATGTCGAGCTGCACGACATTCGCGGCTTCATGTCCGATGATGTCGTTGGCGCGCTCCGCGAAGCCGAAGCCATCGCCAAAGGCACAAAGTGCCGTCAGTTCATGTTTTCGGTGTCTTTGAACCCGCCTGAGAACGAGCGTGTCCACGTCCGCACCTTCGAAAAAGCGCTGGAAGCCATCGAAGAGAAGAACGGCCTAACGGGCCAGCCGCGCGTCGTTGTTTTCCACGAGAAGGAAGGACGGCGGCACTGTCATGCGGTATGGAGCCGGATCGACCCCGAGACGATGACCGCCAGGCCGATGTCGTTCTACAAGAACAAGCTTCGGGAAGTCTCGCGCCAGCTCTATCTTGAGAACGGCTGGCAAATGCCGCGCGGCCTGATCGATCCGAAGGACCGCGACCCACGCAACTTCTCGCTTGATGAATGGCAGCAGGCCAAGCGGATCGGACGCCATGCGGGCGAACTGAAAGAACTGATACAGGAAGCCTGGGCGACCTCGGATTCCTCTCGCACCTTCGCGCACGCCCTTGAAGAGCGCGGCTTCTTTCTGGCGCGCGGGGATCGGCGCGGCCATGTGGCTGTCACCTTCGAAGGTGAAGTCATTTCGATCTCACGGGCGACGGGCAAGAAAGCGAAAGAGTTGCAAGCCCGTCTTGGAAAGCCCGACGCACTGAACAGCGTTGAGGGGACCCGCAAGCGCATTGCTGAAGATATTCTCCCGCGCATCAAATCGCATATCGATGAAGCGCGCGCGTCCGCCCGTGCCGAACTCGATCAACTGAATGCGCGCCGCATGGAGATGGCGAAGGCGCATGCCTTGGAACGCGCCAAGCTGGACGCAGGCCAGAAGGCGCAGTTTGAAGCTGAAGCCCGCACAAGAGCGGATCGCTTCCGCAAAGGCATGATGGGCCTGTGGGATCGTCTGACAGGCAAGCGGGCTCAGCTAGAAAAGCAGAACCAGCTCGAAGTGATGTGGGCGCTGCGCCGCGATCAGGATCAACGGCAAATGACGATCAATGCGCAATTGCGCGAGCGCGGTGAGCTGCAAAAAGAAATCAACGCCATGCGCACCAAGCATGCGCAAGCCTTGCGCGCCCTGCATCACGATACCACCAACTATCGCCTAATGCGCCGTGGTGAAGAGCCCAAGGCAAAGACCGCCTTCGAGCGCTTGGATACGCTGCGAGCCGAACCGAAGAAGCGGCCGGAACGCCCACGTTTCGATAAGCTCAAGGAGCGTAAGCCCGAGCGCCAGACCCGTTCCACAACGTCGGCGCAGGATCGCCTGCGCAAACTGCGCGAGCAAAAAAGAGAAGGACCATCCTATGACGGCCCTGATCTCGACCGATAACATATTAAACTCAAGAAAGGAGAAATGCGGTCATTCGCTGCGTCTCGATTGATTGACCGCTCAGCGGACAAAGGGTGCATTCGCTGCGGATGCGCAGATGGCTGCTTCAGGTTTGGCGCACCGATAGGACATTGCAGCAGGTCGCGCCGGTTAGTCCGTATAGCTTTGGCAGGCATCAACTCCGTTGGCTGTCGAGGCAAGTAGCTGATCTGCATCACGGATGAGATCGGCGACCCGCCTGTCCGCCAGACGATACCGAACGAAGCGGCCTTTGCTGCGGCGACTGACCAGCCCGCATTCCAGCAGACAGCGCAGATGGTTCGAGACGTTGGGCTGACCCAAACCCGTATGCCCGACGATTTCCTGCACGTTGCGTTCGTCCGACACCAGCGCATCGAGGATCGTCAGACGGCTGGGATCGCTTAGGCCCCGGAAGAGCTTTGCCCGCAGTTCCAGTGTATCGGGTGCCGAAAGATCGTCTTGAATGTTTTGCGCTGTCATATCATTATCCACTGATACGTTAGCAGCGTACCTTTTCGCCCGCCACCACAAAAAGGATCGCACATGAGCCAGCCCGATAACAGCAAGTTGGCGACAGCCTCCTCCCCGATCCGAATGCGGGTGCAAGGCATGGACTGCGCGAAAGATGCCGCCGAGATCGAGCGCGCGGCCCGGTCTGCGGGCGTGGCCGAAGGCGACGTGAAAGTGTCCGCCGCCACCCACATCATGACATTGCGGATCGCGGACGGCGATCTGCCGAAAGTGCGGCCCGCGCTCGACGCGACCGGCTACGGTTTCGAGAAGATCGAGGACGGCGATACATCGTCCGATCCGGCCTACAAGGACCCGAGCTATCGCCGCGCGCTCTGGATCGTGGTCGCGCTCAATCTCGGATACGGCGTGGTCGAAATGTTCGGCGGGTTCCTGTCCGGTTCGCAGGCGCTGAAGGCAGACGCGCTCGATTTTCTGGGCGATGGTGCGATCACGTTTCTGGGCCTGCTCGCCATCGGCTGGAGCCTGACATGGCGGGCGCGGTCGGCGATGATCCAAGGCGTGTTTCTGGGCCTTCTGGGCCTTGGCGTTGTCGGCAGCACGCTCTGGCGTGTCCTCAACCAGACCACGCCAGAAGCCGGGTTGATGGGAGCCTTCGCGGTAGGTGCGCTGATCGTAAACATCCTCGCGGTGCTGCCGCTGCTAAAGCACCGCAAGGGTGATGCCAATATGCGAGCCGTCTGGCTGTTCTCTCGCAACGACGCCATCGGCAACCTCGCCGTGGTCATCGCCGCCGGGCTGGTCGCGTGGCTTGGCAGTGCATGGCCCGACCTGATCGTCGCGTTCGCGATCGCGGGGCTTTTCCTGCATTCGTCGTGGATGATCATCCGCGATGCCCGGAGTGACTTGGTGGAAGCTGACTAACTCCATCATGGTGCGACGCGCCGGACGAAAGCCGACATTCGCGCGCCCCGCAGCATCGGTGAGTCTGGGCTCTAATGAGGCGTTCGCTGCGCCGGGCCTCAAGGTCGGCGTAGGGCTTGGAACGGTCATATATCTTGCTGCGCAGCTAGTCTGCGCTTCTTGCTCAAGCCACGCGAGCACGTAGGCAACGGCCCCGCCATATTCGTCCGTGACATCGCTGTGCAGATAGTGCGGGCGATAGCCTGTCTCGGTGACGGGGATTATTCCATCGCCAATGACGTTGACTTCGATGTGGTCGAACGTGGACCACTGATGCCGATGATAGCTGACGCTTATCGCGACGCCGCGCCAGTCGATCTGACTGGAGACTGGGGCGCTCATGAGCGCCCCGCGTCGTTTGCAGGTGAAGCCGTGTCTTCCAGCGGCTCGCGCAAGACGATCCGACCGCCGACAGGCAGGGATTCGAGCTGAATCGTGTAGCCTTTGGCGTCCTTGTGCATCCACGCTGCGCCGACTTTGTTCCAGAAGGATTTGTCGCCTTTCTGGGTGACGTGCCACGCCAGAAATTCCGGTGCGCGGAACTCGCGTGTGCGCTCTTGCGCGGTTTGGGTTTTGTTGCGTGCCATGATTGATCTCCTTTGTTCGGGTTGGCTTGCTAACGCCCCCCGATGAGACCGAAGGCAAAGGATCGCCGCGTCATGTCCAACACGGGTGAGGCTACCGCCGAGCTGGTGCGGGCAGGATATTGATGCGCGATCCGCGTTCGGTCAGGGGAAGGGCGAAATGCTGCAAGCCGTGCGCGGGCAAAGGTCCGTTCATGCTGCGCTAACTGCCGACACTGAATGCTTATTCACGCGTTCCTCAGCGCCTCCGTCCGATTGATTTCAAGTGCGTTACCCCGATCCATCAGCGCCTTCACTGGGCCATGGATGATGTGTGCGAGGGCCGAAAGGCCCTGAACGGTTCGGGGCCTCCTGACAATCAACAGGAGGTGACGATGATACTCATCACACGCTTCGATGCAGCATCGCGCAGCACAGCCGAACTGCATGCCCTCTTACGCGAGGCTTTCAACGCCTTTGCTTCCGCTCCTCGCGGATCGATTGAACGCAGCAATGCTCTTGCATCGCTGCACAATATCGAGGCCGAACTGGCGGTCCGCCCGCCAGGTCTATGAGGCCATCAACGCGGCTGGCCTGAAGGCCAGCCGCGAATTTTTCCCGATGGTCACGCAACGTTACTCACCTCCTCGATGACAGGCTGAAGCCCGTGCAGGAAATCGGCGGCGCGCTGGGCATGAGCGGCGGCGCTGAAGATCGCGCGCTTGTCGTTTTGCAGGACCTTGAGCCAGCTCTGGATATAGGCCGCATGATCGGCACGCGGTTCCGGCGCGAGTTCAAGGTCGGCGCATAGAAATGCTGCACCAAGTTCGGCGACAAGCTCTTCGCGCGCATAGCCTTCATCGCCCCAACGCTTGCGCCCGAATTCACGGTCAAGGCGTTTGGGGTGCTTGGTCCAGTGGGTCAGCTCATGCGCCAAGGTCGCATAGTAGGCTTGTGGGCTTCTGAAGGTCTCGAAATACGGTATTTGCACATGATCACTGCCGCCGCTGTAGTGGGCCGAGTTGCCGCCGTGGCGGATGTCTGCGCCTGTGCTCGCAAAGAAACTTTCCGCATGCTGAATGCGCTGCGCGGGATCGATGATCTCTTTCGGCTTGGTGTAGTAGTGCTCGGGCAAGCCCTCGATCTGCTCGACGTTGAAAACGCTGTATCCCTTCATAAAGGGAATCTTGCGCTCCTCCTCGCTTCCGTCGTCCTGCTCTTCGGTTTTGGTGATCGTGTTCGCATAGACAACCAGATTGCCGCGCTCGCCTTTCTTCACGTGTGCGCCTAGTTCCTTCGCCTGTTTGAAGGTCATCCAGTACGGTGAGAGAAAGCCCGCCTCGATGCTGGCTCCCCAGAGCATCAGGATATTGATGCCGCTATAGGGCACCCCGTTATGCCGTAGCGGCTTGGTGATCTTGCCTTCCATGTTGCCCGCGCTCCATGGTTTCAGCCATGTCAGCTCGCCTTGCTCTAGGTCGGCAATGATCTTGTTGGTAACCCTTTCATAAATGTCGGTTTTCATCTTTGTCCCCTTTCTTGGGTAGTCGGTTGCGCATGCAACCGGACTAGGCCCGCGCCAATGAGCGGGGGGACGGCCGTCCAGACCGAAAGCCATGGAAGAGGTGCGGGCGCAGGCGCAGCCGAGCCACGGGCCATGGCTTTCGCGCGAAGCCAAAGCGAAGGGCTTGGTCTTGACGGAGGACGGGGCCGCAGGCCCTCGAAACGAAGAGAAGACAGTCAGCCCTTCAGGGCTGTCAGATGATGCGCAAGGGATCGAAGCCGTATGGCCGAGACAGTTGGCTGGCTCGGTTCACGAGAGCCCGCCCCCGAATATGTTGAGGGGGTGCGCCCGATAGTTGAAAGAGAAGGTGGAATCCTGATCTACTGAAGTTCGTTTGAACACAAAGAGCACATATCAGAAATGTCGAAAGACACGCAAAATAGAACAACGATTGGTATTCTCGGTTACGGCTCACTGATTTCCGATCCGCGTACCGAGATAGAAACGCACCACACTGAAGTCATCAAAGACGTGATGACACCGTTCCACGTCGAGTTCGCGCGTAGCAGTTCTGGTCGCGGCGGTGCACCAACGCTTGTCCCCGTTTCAAGCGGCGGCGCTCAGGTTAAGGGCCAGGTCTTCGTGATGAATTTGTCCGAAGAGGAAGCGACCCACGTCCTTTATAGGCGGGAAATCGGCAAGGAAGGCCAAACCGACCGTCTCTACAAACGTCCGAAAGTTGTGACAGAGAAGAATGTCTTGGTTGAACGTCTGAGTGACTTCGCAGGACTGGACGTTGTTTTGTACACACAAATCGCCGCGACAATTACGCCTCTGACGGCTGAAAGGCTTGCCGATCTAGCCATAGCAAGCGTTGCGAAAGCTGATCCAGGCCTCGACGGCATCACTTATCTGAAAGCCGCGAAAGAGAGCGGCATAGTCACCGCTCTCTCTCCCGCATACGAGACGGAAATCCTTCGCAAGACAGACTGCGAGACTTTGGATCAGTCGATTGCCAAGCTTCAAAGTCAGTGACCGTCGCCGCCGCGATGAATGATGCCGTGCTCGGTGTAGGCATCCAGTAGCATCTGGATATATTCCCGCGTGCTTGTCGTCACATGTCCGAGATCGGGCCATGCGAACGGGAAGGTCATGCTGGTCACGGCAAGGTCAAGTTCAGTACCCAACATCTTTGCTACCGCTATCGCGGCTTCAGGGTCTTTGTCTTCGGGCCAAAGGTCTTCATCCAGAACAATGGAGGCATCACCCTCTTCATCGACGTAAATTTCCGCCAAGAGCGCACCGATGCGCTCGGACGGAGTGGCAGCATCTTCCAGCAACGCCGTGCGCAAAAGCAGGGTGATGTTTTCTTCGTTGAGGTTCAGTTTGGGCCGTGAGTCCACGACCTCGACCCGTGGTTCCGGTCGCGTCAGAGTGCCCGAGACATTGACAGGTTTCGTTTTCACGTCATCGCCGTCGAGCCATTCAGGTGATGAGAAGATGTCGATAGGTGCTGCTCCGCAGCCAGGACAGTGCCAGAGATTCTCGGCGAGTTGCGTGCCTGTGATTTCACCGTCGCAGTAAAGACAGAACCACGAGGCGGCGCGATCCCCGAACAGAGGATGAGCAACTACACCTTCTGCATCAGGCTTTGTGGAACGCCTTGGCCAGCCTGTGGCAATTCCAGCGCGAACCTTTGCCGCCTCTTCATCGGCGATCACGAGCGCCGCGTCCAAAAACTCACGGCTCCTTACGGGGCTTGTCTCCGAATACGGCTTTTCAATCTCCACGACGGGTTGGGCAAATTGAGCCTCGCCTACGAGGATGCGCCAGCCTTCACCTTCCATGCGGATATCTCCGAAGACCTCGAAGACAGCAAAACCATGGTCTCCGATTTTGCCTTGCCTGACGGGTTGATCAACGGGCCGCGCAAGGCTTGCTTCGATGAAGCTCTGTTTCGTATCCTCATCCTGATGCGCTTGGCGCGCAAAGGCTTCGGCGCGGGACACTTCCTCTTCGGAAGGAAGCCATCCCGCTTTGACCTTCTTCGCGACGTCGCTCCAATGCGCAAAGCCGAGCTCGGTCGCCATGGCGTCAAGCGCCTTGTGTAGGGGCAACCTGTTGGCACGCGCATAGCGCTTGGCAAGTGTTTTGAGGGTTTGGATTTCGTTCTTGATAGTCATGGTACAGTTCCCAAATGGGGATCCGACTAGGTGCCCGCTACTAACCAGATCCCGACAAATGGACTGGAATTTTCATGTATCAATGAAAGTGCTGCGTTGCTTTGCGTGGCGGACACACCGGCATGCACCTAAGGCCAAGATCAGCGTGCAGGATTCTGCGAAGGGCGTCAAGTTGTCGACGAGAGTTGCCCGACTAATCTACTCAACGTAATCCGTTCAACTTCTTAGGCTGTCAGATGATACGGAAGGATCGAAGCCGCATGGCCGAAACAGTTAGCTGCCGCAGTTCGCGAGAGCCCGATCCAAAGGAGACGCCCGAACACAGTAAGGTGCGCCTCAAGTTTCATCGGACCTCCATATTTGGTAGATAGTTTTACGCCGTTCAAAAGCCTCGGGGCCACCCTCCATGATAGAGATGACATTCGCCTGGCAGGCCTTGTCGTCTATGTTCCCGACCGAAACAGTGATTTCATCATCGCGTGCGCTGCAAGTGGTGATGGTTTCCGCATCCCCGAGCACTGGAAAATTGGCGTTATGGGTTGCGAAGATAAACTGCTGGTCGAGCTTAAGTTGCCTGAGCAATTTAACGACCTCCTCGTAGACAGTTTGACTGTCGAGATCGTCTTCGGGTTGATCGATGAGAAGAAGATCATTCCCTTCCTGACTAAGCAAAAAGAGCATCATAGCCGAAGCACGTTGGCCGAGTGAATGCGAAGTCAGCGGTTTGCCGTGATACGTCACAGAATAGCTGTTTGGCACCTGATAGCTGAGCAATCCGAATAAATTCTCGATATAGAGTTTCTTAAACTCCTCCGATTTGCCTTTTGCGTGAGTTGCGGCTGTCTCAAAATCCTTGAACACTTCACCAAAATCCGCATACGCCTTCGCAAGCGATTCATAGTAGTCCTTCCGTAGGTTGTGGCCACGGAAAAGAGCGTCGATGTGTCCTTTAAAGGCGGTACGATCTCCCTTGAATTCGCTCTCAACTTTCAAGGATCCTTGGGATTCATTAATGGTCTTCAACGCAGCGGCGATCAGTTTGAACTCGTCATGCCACGCATCGTTCAGGGCGCTCAACGCAGTCAGGACAGCGTCACGTTTGGACTTCTCTTTACCAGTTCGCTTGGCAAGGTCGGCGATCTGCGCATCTAGCTCCTGCTTGCGCTTTGTGAGTTTGATATAGGCATCTGGCTGGATGGACGTTACACCTTGCTCTTCAAGCGCCTTCACTAGTTCGCGCTCTGTCTCTGCGAACTCCTCCTTCAATCCGTCCCGAACGCCTTCCAGCTCTTTGCGAAGCGTATCGAGCTCGGTGGACTTGGATTTGATCGTAGTGGCTAGCACTTTTGCGGTCGCCAAAGTGTTCTTGAGTTCCTTGAGCTTTGCTTCATAGCGGGTGAAAAACTCCGCATTGTGGTCGGAGCTATGTGCCTCCAATTGCTTGAAGTTTTCCTCAGCCTCTTTTTCAGCATCGTCAATAACCTTGTGCCAGGCGGAGGCAATCTCGTCGATGCTTTCGCAATAGGTAAGATCATCACTATAAGAGATTTGCTTTTCCAGCTTTTCTTTAACGCCGTGTTTGTCGAAGGCTTCCAAATTGAACTCAACGTCCTTCAAATCCTCTTCGAGGACCTGTTTGTCCTCAGCATCGCTGCGAACGGAAAGAAAGTTCTCAACGGCAGTTTCGAGCTCTTCGACCTTTTCACTGATTGTCTGCCTGACTGTTTTCAGCCCATCGCCCATCAGTTTCTCAACAAGGTCGTGCCCAAAGCCTTTTCCGGCGGCAGAAAGGTCTTTCTGTCCGAAATAAAGCGGCTTTGCGATGATCGTTTCTTTGATCGAGACACCTGGGCGTAACGCGCCACCGACGTACACATCGGGAGAATGATTCCAAATGCGGCTGACTTCAAACTTCTCGCCACGCCGGTCCGTTGCTTCGACGATGATCTTGCCGCCACTTTTTAAAATATATGGCAACAAGCCGTTCTTGTATTCTTTGTCCTGCGCCTTATCCCCAAAGGGAATGTCGAGCGCGTAACGCACGCTCTCAAGGATTGAAGACTTTCCGCTGCCTTGAATTCCGATTAGGCAATTGAGGTGGGGTGAGAAAGTGACTCGCTTACCATCGAGCAGGCCGCCGTCAAAACGAATGGCGTTGACATGGGAGTGCCCCACAGTTGGGACCTCCGTGGAAAGGCGGAACTTATGATCGGTTAGCGCGAATTTTACAGCGTCGAACCCAAGATCGCCAAGCTTGAGATAGCTCTTCTGGCCCTTGCCGATTTGTTCAATGGATTTTGGATCGGAACCTTCGACTTCGGCAGGATATGTGGTCCCCCACCAATCTTGAACTTTAGTGCGGCATACAGCGTCAGGCTTGTCGTGACTACGTACCTTCTGAAAGCCAAGCGCGTATTTACGGATCAAGGGTTCAGCGGCGAGCTCCTGCATCCTTCCGCCGCCAAGTTCGTGCCAAAGGCCGCTATTGGCCTCGACATGGGCAAAAACGATGAAGAAATCGCGATTGTAAGATTCTAGTGTTTTTAGTGTATCAAGAAGATCATCATTGCTACGTCCATTCTCTTGCTCATATTGCGCGGCAACCTTGCCGGAAAAGGCTACACCAAGAAATTGGTTGATGTAGTCATGGCCGTCAGCCAGCCAGTCGTCTGAGAACACAACGAGCGTGTGCACACCGTTTGCGCCGTCGTTGACCGATAATTCGACGCCAGGAAGCAAACCGATCCCGACCTTGCGCGCACGCTTGCGCAGGGCTTTGAATTCACCCGCATCGAACTTGTTATGATTTGTGATAACCCCTAAGGAAATCCCTGCTGTTTGGAGGCCTGCAACGTAGCTAGCAACGAAGCGATCGTCCTCTCCGTCGTAGGAAAATTCTTTATCCGCCCTCGTATGCAAGTGGAAGTCGGCTCTTAACCATTGTGCCCCATGCTCAAACGACGCTTGAAAAGTTTCGCTCATTTGAGATGCTCCGGTAATGCAGCTCGCCAATCGCTCATCAAAATCAAAGTACCTTCAACCGTTTCTCCGTTGTTTTGGACAAGTTCCAATTCACCCGCCGGTACGGCATCGTCCCAGGCGAAGTGCTCAGACAAGAAGGCCAGCACTTCGCGCTTGTAAGCAGTGTCGAGATTGTCAAGCTGGTCACCTTTGGTTTCGAGGACGGTGATTTTTTTTGCCTCACCTTCGGTCTGCACGGCGAAGATGAAGTCGGGGTAGATTTTCGCTTTCTTCCACCCCTGAATGCCGTACTGGCTGCGCGCCACGTTGCGGTGCCACCAAGACAGCGCCTCTTCACCGTCAAGATAGACGGCCACGTCGCGCTCATCCTTGTTCAGCTCGGCCTCATAGACAGGCGCGAAGAGGCTCTTTTCGAGCGGCCCGCCCGACTTGCTCAAAAGCTGGCGAGCGCCTTCGGGCTCTGTCGTCTCCATGGTGGCGGGCATTCGCCAGTTGCGTCCATCGAGACGCAAACGAAACTGAATCCGTCCTGCCGCGACCTCGGCCTTGAAAAGTGCTTCCGCGCGCTCCGTTCGGGCAATATCCAGCCCGCGCCGCAGCTCGGCGCTGATCAAGCTCGCAAATCGGCCAAGTTTGCCCTCATCAAAGCCACGTCCGCGCAAAGCGTCGAGAAGCCGACCGACCACTTCACGCGCGACAAAAGGGTTAGGCAGAATGTCCGAGACCATGCGAACGGTATGCGCGGGATCGAAAACCAGAATCTCATTGTTCTGTGCGACCTTCTCACCGACGAAGAGTTCATCGCCTTCTTCGGATAGCGTGATCCGTTGCAGCTGGCTCTCAGCCGCTTGGGCATTGTCAGGGATCTTGATCGCAATGTGAGCGGGATCGAAGCCGCGCCAATCGATACTGGCCAAGATATCGGTCTCATAGTCCAGCTCGCGAGGCATACCGTCTTCGAGGATCATAACCTTGGGCAGGTAGATTTCGGTTGAAGCGAACGCAGAGCGGCGTTTGATCGTCCGCGTCGTGCGGGTCTTGCCGCTCGTATCATCCTGACTAACCCTCAGAACTAGGTCACCGAGACCATCCTGTTCCAAACCTTTCTTGATGGCCTCGACCACCGAGGCGGTATCGGCATGGTGGGTAATCACATGGCACTCATCAAGCGCCTCAACTCCTGTCTTCATGGCACCTGGCTGGCGCAGGATACGTCCAACAAGCTGCGTCATGGCTTTTTCGTTGTTACTGGCGGCCAGAGCGCAGAGCACATAAGCAAAGGGGCAATCCCAACCTTCTTGAAGGGCCTGTTTGGTGATGATCACGCGTACACGGTTCGTAGGGGACAGAAGGTCTTGGTTCTCGGGCTGTGATAGATCATTCTGCTCGGCGGTCTTGATAGCGATTTCGGCGTCATCTAAGCCCGCTGTCTTGAGCCAGTCCTTTACGTCTTCGGCGTGAATATGATTGCTCTCGCGCTGATCCGCGCCCGTCCGCTCGACCTGAACCAGCATGATCGGGCGGATATAGCGGTCGGTTTCGGCCCGCAGCGTCTTTGCCGAGGCGTCGAGCGCGCGGAGCTTCTCAAGGGCTGCGTTCAGCGTGGCCTTCCAGTCGTTGCCCTGCTTCGGATCGAGATTGAGTGGCATCTTGATCATGCCCTCACGATCCAGCTCTCGCCCCGTTACCTCGACCAGGACATTGGCATAGCGCCCGTCGCGGGGATTCCTGCCGCCGCGCGGCTGTACGTCCTGCGGCGTCGCGGTCAGTTCCAACACGAAACACGGGTTGAAGCCATAGAGCGTTTTGAACGCCAGATCGGAGATGGCGCGGTGCCCCTCGTCTAGCACGACAACGGGGCGGATGATCCGCAGGGCGTTACCAAGGGAATCTTTCACCATTGGGAACATATCGTCATAGGCGGTCAGGTTCGGCGTGGCGTCGAGCGCCGCCTTGTGCGCCTGCTGCTCGCCCTCGGGCGGGAAGAAGCCATGCACGTCGCCCCGATCCTGAAACATCTTCAAGGAATCCTGGGTCTCTCGGTTGGCCGATTGCAGCATGAGAAGCATGACGCAGAGATTGGTGTCCACGTCGCGTGCATCGAGACGGTCGGTCTTCTCCATGATCTTCACGCGCCCTGCAGCTGCGCGGTCGAGCGCTTGCCGATAGGGGTGCTGACGGTTCTTGAGGTGCTTCAATGTCTGGGTGTAGATTGCCTCGTTCGGCACGATCCACAGGACAAAGCCCGTATTGCGGTCAAGATAGCGCCCCATGATCCGCGACACCGATGAAATGGCAAGCCATGTCTTGCCGCCTGCCGTAGGCACCTTCAGCACAGCGTTCGGGACAGGGCGTCCACATCCGTCAATCCTGGGCGAAAAGGGGATGGCCGCGCGGGACGCGGGCATCTTCCCTGCTCCGCCAAGAACCTCCCACGCCTCTTTGGTAAAGTCGGGAATGGCGAGGCCAAGGTCGGGATCGGCGGCTGCAAGCCCCGCAATCTTGTCCGCTCTGCCCTTCTTCTCCTTGAGCGCGTCGAGATAGCCTTCCAAAGCAGAAAGCGCACGGTCCTGATAGTCGAGCTGTCGGAAGCTAGTGCTCATGGGCTCAGCTCCGATCTATGCGATAGAGCGCGAAGGGCAGCGGTACGAACTCTACAGGGATATTCTGCTCTGCCAGCATCTTCTGGCTGACATAGCGAGCGGGCGCAAAGACCAGGTGCCGCGCCTCTGGATCGGTCGCGGCAAACTCTTTCGCCCGCTTGAGTGTCAGGGCCGCTTCGGGGGATTTGAGCCAGTCCAGATCGGGCTTGTAGATCAGCCAGACATGCTGACCCTCAACGGCCCCGAGGTAGGAATCATCCTCGCGCATTGCGCTCGGGTCAAAGGCGCGGGTGGTCGCCATGTGGAAGAGGACAGAACCGATCCCGTCGAAGGACGGTAGCGTCTCGCCGCTCAGCAACTTGTCCAGTTCAACCGGATCGCCAAGCGTGCAGTAAGTGAAACTTCCGCCAAGGCCTTCGGCGCGCTCTTCAACGGCTTTCTCGCCCATGACGATCAGCTCACCTTCTTTCACCGTCTTCTTTATGGCGTCGTATTCGTGCCCGTGTAGGTTCTCGATCCCCTCCACGGCCTCAGTCAGCTTCTCGGCTTTTTTGAGCTTGGTCCAGGTCAACTTTTCTCGCAGCAGCTCGGTGCGCTGAGTACCTTGGAAGGCATAACCATTGATGACGCGCCGCATTCGTTCGGCGGTAAGACGGTCGGCATAGTCTTCCATCTCGACCAGGATGAAGCGTCGATTGCCTCCATCGCGCTTGTTGGACGACAAGACAGCATGCGCTGTTGTTCCTGAGCCAGCGAATGAGTCCATTACGATGGAGTCTTTTTTTGTAGCAATTTCGATGATGCGTTCGATAAGCTCTACCGTCTTCGGTGCATGAATTTCGAGATCTGACTCGTCGTACTCGGAGAAAACTTCCAGCAGGTGCCTCTTGGATTCCTCGGTTGTCCCAACTTCGCTTGCAGGCCATAGGGTCATTGGAACAAGGCCCTTGGCTTCTTCTGGGAACTGCTTGATGCGAGGCTTTCCGTTGCCGCCCTTTGGCCAGTAAACCAAATTCTGGGACTTAAGCCTTTCAAATTCTTCTTCAGTCGCACCCCAACACCTGCCCTTTGGTGGCTTGTGCTTCACGCCCGTAGGCGTGATTATCTCGTAAACTTGGTTTTCTCTGTAGCCTTGGGCTGAGAACGGTATAGACGCCCAATCCCCGCGCGGGTCGTCATCTGGGTTTGAGTAGCCACTGTCCTTCGGAGTCAAAAGATTGCGCCTGATCTTCCAAGTCTCTTTAAGCGCTTTCGAATACAAAAGAATATGATCGAAACTTGGCGAGAGGACCGCTCTATTCTCTCGTGATGTTCGCTTCTGCCAGGCGAGCTGACCTACAAATGAGTTTTCACCGAAGATATGATCCAGCATATTACGAGCATGGTGAATCTCGTTGTCGTCGAGCGTGATCCAGATGCTCCCGTGATCGGACAAAAGGTCATGTAGCAGGCGCAGCCTGGGCCACATCATGGCGCACCACTTGTCATGGCGTAGACCATCCTCGATACCGATAGGATTGGATTCCAGCCACTCACGGATCATGGGGGCGTTGACGTTATCGTTGTAGCACCACCCTTCGTTGCCCGTGTTGTAGGGTGGGTCGATGAAGATGCAGTCCACCTTACCAGCATAGAGCGGCAGAAGCGCTTTGAGGGCGTGCAGATTATCGCCATGCACGATAAGATTGCCGTCTAGCGCCACGGGGCCGATCCCCTTGCTCGCTTCAGGCACCAAAGGGCGGAAAGGCACCGCCAAGTGGTGGTTGAAGACGAACTCTTTGCCTTTGAAATTCAGCTCAGTCACTGCATACCTCTTCTACATTTGGGAAAGGATAGCAGCTTGATTAGTGCGGTGCACCATGCGTTGCACAAGATGTGGAGTTTTCCACAGACGCACTCCAACCTGCGCAAGGTTGGCCCATGTATCCAAAGAGCACGGGTAGGCTCTTGGTCGTAGGTATCGGGTCGCGACAGGCCTGATCGGCATCCAAACCGCGCAGGGTTGGTCGCGCTGAAAGCGTCTCCATGAAATGGTCTTGGGGGTGTCGGGGGGAGCAGGAACGCTCCCCTGACTGGCGGGTGTCGGGGGCCATTACCCTGACGAGTGGATTTCATAAGGGGCGCGATAGTCCCTTTGATCGATGGGTGCAGGGAGAGCGAAGTCTCCTTGCGAGTGATTGACCGGCGATACGGTCTAATGGCTCTGGAATGGGGTCGATCCCCTGTAAGAGCCACGAGCCGGAGGGATGCAACGGGAGCGCGCAGCGGGCTCCCTTGCCAAGATTGCGGTGTACTACACCGCACATCTTGCGGGTCGGACTTATTGATAAAACAGGGAAAAACGGAGATGCATGACGCACAGCAGTATTTGAAGGAGAACGTGGTTCTAGACCGAGTGGCACATCAGCGGCGATAAAGCTCCTGATGATACCAGATGCGCTGTTCTCGGGTTTGCGGGTCATCGATGAGCTTAAACACGGATGCCAGTTCGTCGGCATAGGTTCTCCACCGTCCGAACGCGGCGGGACCAAGGGTCTGACCGACTGTCGTCCCTATGGGATATGTCTGAATATGATGGAGAAGCGTAGCCGTCACGTAACCCGAGACGCTGGTCGAATCTAACGGGACAACACCATCACTCCCGCGCTCTAGCGGAAACCTCATGCCGCATCGTTCGAAGCTGTCGTACTGGGTGTCGAATGAATTGAGTTGGTCGAAAGCTTGTCTGCGTGCGTACCCCAGCGCGACCAGCGGCCAGATGTCCTCCGTCTTCAGTCCGCGTCTTTCCCGATACCGTGCGAACATCCACTGGAATTCCGGGAGCCGCTGGCAAGCGTCACAGACGACGCATCGACCTTCGAGGCTCTTCTGATGGACGACATGTTTGATCTGCTCTTCCCGATACTCGTAGCAAAATTTCCAGAAGTGATCGGTCGGCTCGGAGATTTGTTGGTCGTCCCATTCCAGCCCCTGGCACTCCCTATAGAATCCCAAAAGCCGATGGTTCATCCAGAACGAAAGCCGCTCGCCAATCTGCTTGTACATGTTTGAAATCGCCGCGCGCGACATCGGCAGGTTTTCGGCAACTTCCGAAACCGTCGTGCCGTGAGCGTAATTGAACACGACATTGCTGAAGAGCGCTGCCGTATTCCTCGGATCGGCATTCTTCCAGTACGGATTCTTCAGTTCGGCACCTTTAGTCATTCAATATCCAAAGCCAGAGACGCTTCTTAACCTCCTCAATCCGAACATGCGCCGCAACGGCCCGTGTACACTCTACCTTACAAGAAAATCAGATCGGGCTGCTCTGCCTTACAAGAAAAATCGCTCTCGATTCCATGCACGGCAGCGAATTGCCACGCTGGATTCATCAGTTTTCACCCCACGAAGTGAATGGAGCGAGACTATGAATCTGTGTTGGCACTGCATCGGCCTAGGATACTGCCGGAAGACGACCACCCTGCTTGTCACCGACAAGCGGATGGAGAACCCGGACTTTCTCGTCGATCTGCGCGCCTTCACGGTTGGCCTGAACATCAGTCCCGATCACTGGCTCGACTTCCTCACAGACGCCTATCGCGACTATCGCGGTCGGATCGTCCATCAGGGTCACGAAGTCTTTCTGGATACGGAAGCCCTTGAGGCCGCAAGCATCCGCGAGTGGTTTCGTGACTGGGCATGTACGCCAGTGCGAGACGGTGCTCAGCCGCGCTTGCGTGAAGAATCCCGCGAGCGCATCCGCGTTCTGGCCACCATCTTGACTACGCGCTTTCCGTTTGAAGCCAGCATGTGGGGAGTTCGCGCCGCGAACGACAATCATCGTTCTGTTCATACGAAGGACAGTTAGAAAGGTGCGTCATCGGCGTCGATCATGGAGGTATTACCATCCTTCTTGATCAGCACCGCCTTGGTTAGCTTGTTCGTTTTGTCACCTTGCAGCGCTTGGTATCGTTCCGACACGGTTACACCACGAACGGCTCTCAAGCCTTGACGCCATTCCTGCGCCTCGACACGGCGATGCCAAAGATAGGCCTGGTCAAATGGTATTCCGCAATAGTGGTTCATGAACAATGCGCAGAGATTGGCATTGTTCGCGGGATGCGGGCCTCCCTGTTCTTTCAGCGTCGGCCAGAACTTTTGTTTGTCCTTCTGCTTCTGGCGCTGCTCGAATTCGTCCGCGCATGAGTGATAGCCAACCATCCGCATGTACCGGCAATAAGCGATATTCAGCGTCGGACACAGCTCTGGGATCAGTCCGAATACCTCCAGCTCTGCTCTGCTAACGCTGTCAAAATCGAGCGGATTCCGCTCGGCTTCGCTATCCAAAATGTTCTTCGTCACCGCTTGTCCCTTTCAAGTTGCCCCTAGCGCATGAAACCGAATTGTCGCTTCCAACGCGCCAAGGCCTCATCCGTAGCGCGAAACCGTGTCGCTGGGTCAGATGTGGGATGAAAAAGCGCGCGGTGCACGCGATGTGCGTCATCATTTTCCGTTACGGGTCCGTTTGCGATGATAGCCAATGCTTGGTCCACGCGTTCAGATGAAGGACCTTCATAGAAGATAGCCGCCTGCTCGCCTTCCAGAGCCTCAAATGCACTCTCGATTATCTGTCGCCTTGGAATTTGATTGGCAGAAGCGCTCCACATACAGCGTCGTGTTACCTCACCTATTAATGTTCTATATTTGTTCTTATATCTCTCATCATTGATTTCCTCAAGAATTTTCATCCGTGCTGATGCGTTCTTCGTGATCAATCCGCTTATCCCCCCGAACCGCTTTGGACACCGTGCCATGGTCTAGCTGTCGGCAATCAAGCTCGACGGCAACATCAAGGTCTACGCATGTCATTTATGAAAAAGCACCAAGAGGCGGGCCGGTCGATCTTCATGTCGTCCATACAGGGTCTCGCGAACACTCTGGCATTCGTCGTGACATTTCTTGGCGCACCGCCGCTCTACAGTAAATCCATCGGCTGGATTCAGACCTTCGCGGTCGGTCACTACGGCTACGGCGTCGAAGACATGACAGCCGTTGTCTGGGGTGTGATCTGCGCCGCCCTGGTCTTTTTCATCTCCCGCGCATCGATCTCGACGGCGTTGGTGATGGGCGGGATCGCACTTGCAACCCGCTTCCTGTGAACCATGAAAAGGAGTTCGAAGATGTTCACACGTCATCGCCGCGTCGGCGGCATCTACAAAAAGGAAACCAATTGGAGCGCGGTGATCGCGGTCGTCTTCTGGGTGATCGTGGGGCTCGCGGTCCTCGGATCGCTTGGCGGGTAAGACCACCATGCTCACCACCTGACGCCTGAGTTCCCGCACGCGGAATTCAGGCGTTTCTTTTTTAAACGAAAGACGCGTCCCATGGAGAACATTCAGATCGAATTTGTAGAACCGGAGATGAAGCCGATATTCGACCGCTTCAAGCTGCTCTTCGCTCCCGGCTCTCCCAAATCTGACATCCCTTGCGATGTGAAGGTCTGCGTCTGGATACGGATGATCAACGCGTTCCACCCGACCGTGAAGCCGCGCCAAATACGCTCCCACTTCATCAAAAGCTTTCATCCCGACGCTGGTGAACACGTCCTCACCGTACCGGAGAAGACGAAAATCATGGCGACGCATGACCGGATTTTCAAAGGCGAATAGGAACAGGAGAACGCAGCCATGTATGACAATGAGGAATACCGTTTCGGATCGGCATCCTGGGCGAACGAGCATGATCTCAAGCGCGCGGGCCTGATGAACGGGCGCGGGTTGCAAATCGGATACGCCTCAAACAAGCCGCTCTGCCTCGAAACCGATGCGCCGATCATCACTATCGCCGGTGCAGGCTCGGGCAAGATGCGCGACCTGCTCGCGCTCGCCGTCGCGCGCAATGCGGGCAGGCGCAACTTCATCCTCGACCCGCGTGGCGAAATCGCTTCGGTCACGATGGTCAATTTCGCATTTGAGCGTAGCTACCTTTATTGCTGGAACCCGACAGGCATGCGTGGCCTGCCGCAACACCGGATGAACCCGCTCGATATTCTCAAACTGAATGACCCGCACTTCCATGCGGACTGCAAGTTCATCGCCGAAAGCCTGATCCCGGCGAGCGGCGCATCCAACGGGCGGTATTTCGAGCTGCGGGCGCGCGAGTGGGTTGAAAACATCATCAAGATGCTGGTCGAGACGACAGGGCGCGTCAGCTTCCCTTCGCTCTATCGCGTCATCAACTGGATTGAATCCGATACGCAACGCTGGGCCGACTGCCTCGAATGCATGTTGGGTTCCTCTATGGACAGCGTTCGCCGAACCGCTGGCGAGATGCTGGCCAAGCAGCAGGAGAGCGAGAAAGAATTCGGCTCGATCATCGGTGAGCTATACGCCCATCTGAACTTTCTCGATGACCCGATGTTGCTGGCCTCGCTCGATAACGCCGATGCGTCGCTTGCCGACACCTGCGATGCGCACCAAGCAACGAGCTGGGCGATCAATGTGCCGATTGAGTATGTCGGGCTGTGGTCGCCAATCTTACGCACCATGTTCACGGTGCAGATGCTCTATAAGTCGCGCGCGCCATCCGCGCCGCCTGTGAACATGATCATCGATGAGGCCGGACAGCTCGGCAATTTCGAGGCGCTGTTGCGCGCCTTCACCTTCGGACGTGGTGCGGGTTTACGGACCTGGGCACTGTTTCAGGATGTCGGACAGATCGTGCGCAACTTCGGCGCTCCGGCATTGCAGGGTTTTATGGGGTCCGCCGCATTGCGCCAGTTCTTCGGTGTCCGTGACTACCAAACCGCGCAGATGGTCTCTTCGATGCTTGGCACCGAAACGCTCGAATATGATGACGGCCTGCGTCAGGCCGATGCACGACGCCAGAAGCTCAATGCTGCACTGGGAATCATGAACGGAAGCGATCCGTTCTCGGCCTATGCCGATATGAAATACCACGCCTTCGCCGAAACCAACCGGACCAAACAGGCCCGTGCCTTGATGATGCCTGAAGAGGTGCTGTCGATGCCCGAGGACCGCCAAATCCTCTTTATCTCAGGAAAGAACCTGAAGCCCGTCTTCGCCGAAAAGCATCCCTATTACACGCGCGGGGATTTCGCGGGCCGCTTCCTGCCCAATCCGTTCCATCCGCCGCACGATTCCGTGCCTATCCCCTCAAGATGGGGGCAACGCCGTGCGAGGATCGTCACGCAAACCGTGCCGCAGCATTTTGCACAGTACCCGCAATATACCTCCGGCACCTGGTCTTATGTCGAGGGCTATCGACCCTCCTAATCCACGGAGAAAAGCTATGAGCGAACGTACAGAGAAAAAGCAGCCCAGCTTTGAAGCCTTTCACGCGAAAGACGGCCCCGACGACAAATCCTTTTTCAATCGTGTCGGCGCAGCCTTTCCGCACAAGGACGGCGAAGGTCATACGGTCGTTCTGGACTCCGTCCCCGTGAATGGGCGCATCGTGCTTCGGACGCCGATGGAGCGGCTGGAAGAGGAGCGGGACCAAAAGCCCCGTCGCCGCAATCGGGATGAGCGTGAGCGGTGATCATCGGTCGAAGCGGCAACGCGCATCCGGCGATCTCGACGAAGGAGGAACTGTTGCGGCGTCTGCGGGAACAGCGGGCACCTCGCTGCTCAGCGAAGCTAGAGCCTGGAATCAGCCTGACGATAGATGCCAGACGGGAAGTTGACGAAGAGAACCGCAAACGGATTGCGGCTCTTCGCAACACGCTGGATAATGCGAGCACTGAATTTGAAACCCAGCAGGCGTTTGCGCGCCTTGGCGGGTACTCAAAGTCAAATTTCTCAAGAAACCGGTAAAGGAATAAATTTGATGTTCAGAATAATCTCTGACAAAATAATAGATGGATATTTATTAAAGACTGCCGTCTTGGACGGATAAACTTCTTCTCCAAAGAGCATGGTCTCTTGTAAGGGTCTCAATCTAGCGCAGCATAATTGAGACCCTTATTATTTGTATATTAAAAAGTTGAAAATGAACGTGTAGTGAATAATAATCTTCGAAAGGTTCGATCCGCTCTCCCATCTCCCCAGATTAAAAGGGGATCGAAAACCCTTGTTAAAAGAGATTATCTCTTTTGAAAGCCTCGATCTCTCGTAACAAGATCGAGGCTTTATTTTTTACCCGAAACCGTTGCTGAGTTTGCGTTACAGCGGAATGCTACGGTATAATTAAAGTATATATGCAGCATTAGCGCAGCAATATCTACGCTTATCACCCTGCGCGGGTGATGTGCTGCTTTATTGTCCGAAAAGGAAATGAAACTGGTCAGCATGCAGTGCATTGCTGAAACGGGCGGAGTTTGCTCGCATGAAAGAGATAGTAAAAAAACATCGGCAATCCTTCAAAGCGCTCGGCTATACCGACGAGCAAGCCGATGACCTTATCCACAGGTTATCAGCGATCATGTCAGCGTTCATCGATGCCGCTTGGGGAGTCCATCCAGCTCAGCTTGCGAGGCAAAAGACGACACACAAATCACTTTCAGCGACGGCGCACTATGCTAGGATAGGAACAAAAGCAAAACAATGTGACGAAGAAGAGACTGCGGCCCCGCCTGCGGAAAGGTGAAGGATTCGATGAAAGAAAACGAAGGAAACAACAATAAAGCTGTCATTTACTGCCGTGTATCGGACGTAAAGCAAACGATCCGTGGAACCGGCCTTGCTTCCCAGGAAACACGCTGCCGGGAGTTTGCTGCGTTCAGGGGCTTTGAGGTGGTCGAGGTCTTCCGTGACGATATGACCGGGGGACGCAACGACCGACCCGGCATGTTGGCGATGTTGAAGCACCTCAAGGCGCACCGCAACGACGAGCGGATGGTGATCATTGACGATATCAGCCGCTTCGCACGCGACCTGCGCGGTCATCTCGACCTGAGAGACCTTCTGCGCGAGGCAGGCGGGAAGCTCATCAGCCCGAGTATGGAATTCAAGGACGATGCGGACTCCCGCATGGTCGAAAACATGATGGCGACATTCGCGCAGCACCAGCGCGAGAAGAACGCCGAGCAGACCAAGAACCGGATGCGAGCCCGCGCGATGAATGGCTATTGGGTCTTTCATGCGCCTGTCGGCTACCGTTACGAGCGTGCGTCAGGACAAGGGAAAGTTCTTCGTCGTGATGAGCCGTTGGCCTCGATCATGAAAGAAGCGCTCGAAGGGTATGCCAGCGGGCGTTTCTCAACGCAGGCTGAAGTGAAGCGCTTTCTCGAATCTCAACCTGAATTTCCGAAAACACCGCGCGGCGAAGTGACGAACCAACGCGTGAATGATTTTCTGACGCAACCACTCTACGCAGGCTATCTTGAACTGCCGAAGTGGGATGTTTCGTTGCGGCCCGGCCAGCATGAAGGTCTGATCAGCCTTGAGACTTTCAAGACGATCCAGGACCGCCTGAATGGCAAAGCGCGCGTTCCGGCACGTAAGGACATCAACGAAGATTTCCCGTTGCGGGGCTTCGTCCTCTGCGGCTGCTGCGGCAATCCTCTGACCGCCAACTGGTCAAAGGGCAAGGCGGCGCATTATCCCTACTATTTGTGCCGCCAGAAAGATTGCGCGGCGAAAGGCAAATCGATCCGTCGCGAGGTGGTAGAGGAGGAATTCGAGGCGCTGCTGCAATCACTGCGTCCCACACCAGAGTTATTCGAACGGGCTTCGGCACTGTTCCGCGATCTCTGGGATCAGCGTGCCCTGACCATGAAAG
Source organism: uncultured Alphaproteobacteria bacterium (assembly GCA_947258435.1). Lineage (GTDB taxonomy): Bacteria > Pseudomonadota > Alphaproteobacteria > UBA11222 > UBA11222 > CALAQW01. The sequence continues at coordinate 45,664 of CAMYID010000008.1, read as the reverse complement.
CGCAGGGGCAGTCGATGAAAGCTGAGCTGTCCCAGATCGACCGGAAAATTGAACAACTGATGGATCGGCTGGTCGAAACAGACAGCGAATCTGTCATCAAAGCTTACGAGAAGCGCATCGGCAATTTGGAAATGGAGCGCATGGTCCTCCGTGAGAGGATCAAAAATTGCGGCAAGCCGTTGCAGACCTACGAGGAGACTTTCGAACACTCGATGACGTTCTTGTCAAACCCTTGGAATCTTTGGAAAAAGGGAAGGATTGAGCACCGTCAAACGGTCCTCAAACTCGCGTTCAAGGACCAACTGGCGTATTGCCGAAATTCGGGGTTTCGAACACCAGAAATATCCTTACCGTTCAAGGCGTTAGGGGATATTTGCAGGGGTGAAATGGAGATGGCGCGCCGGGGAAGATTCGAACTCCCGACCCCCAGATTCGTAGTCTGGTGCTCTATCCAGCTGAGCTACCGGCGCCGTGTTGGGCGGTGCAGGCGAAATGCCGGAACCGCTCAAGTCAGGGGCGGAACCTACTCAAATGAAATGCCGTTGACAAGTGGTTGTGAACAGTTGCGTCCCCACGCTGCGCCCCTATGCTGCGGGGATGGGAAAAATCAGCTCAGATAAGCCAGTGGGGCGCGCCCGAAATACGGAGGGCCTGGCGGGAAAGAAGGGCCGGGCGAACAGTCTGCGCAGACAGGCCGGCGGGGCAATGGCGTCGCGTGATTTCGCGCGCGCGGTGCGGTTGCTTGAAAAGGCGGTGCGTCAGGATTCGGGGGGTGAGGGGGGTGCGGTCTTTGCCGAGCTGGGGCTCGCGCGGCTTCAGGCCGGGGAGAACCGCGCGGCGATCCGGGCCTTTGATAAGGCGCTCTCCCGGGGCGCGCAGGATGCGGGCATTCACAACGGGCTTGGGCTGGCCTATCAGGCTTTGGGGGAGGTCGGCCCGGCACTTGAGGCCTTTGAGCGCGCGGTTGCCGCCGCGCCCGCTTCAGCGGGGTTTCAGCTTAATCTTGCCAATGCTCTGAAGAATGCAGGCCGCATGTCCCAGGCGCGGGCAGTATTGCAGGCGGCGCAGGCGATGGCCCCCAATTCAGCCGCGCTACTTTATGCGCGCGGCAATATTGAGGCGGCGGCCGGCGATGCGGTGGCCGCGGTTGCCGCATATACTGCGGCGTTAGAGTGCGATCCGGCACATATCAAGGCGTTTTACGGGTTGGGGCAAGCGATCAAGGCGGGCATTCGGGTGCCTGAAGCGCTGATTACACGGTTTGGCGCGCGTGCCGATGACCGGGCATTGTCACCGGCTGCGCGCGGGCAGATTCATCATGTGTTGGCGATGCAGGCTGACGCGGCCGGTGAATTTGCGCAGGCGCGGCAGCATTTCGATGCATTCAACCGCTATGGTGCCGAAGCTGCGAAAGCCCGTGGTCAGACGTTCAGCTCCGCGGCGTTCAGGGCGCAAATTGATGCGATCATCGCGGCAAGTCCGGCCGATCATTTCCGACAGCAACCGGTCAACCGGGATGCACCACCGGGCCGGCGGCCGCTTTTCATCCTCGGTATGCCCCGGTCGGGCACGACTTTGGTCGAGGGGCTGCTTGCCCGTCATGCGGCGGTCACGGGCGGGGGCGAGTTGGCTGAAATGGCGCTTGTTGCGGAGCAGGCCGGCGGGTACCCCGCTGCGTTGGCGGCAATGCCTGAAAAGCGCCGCAGGGCATTGGCGGCGCGTTATCTCGCGCGTCTGTCGCAAATCGATGCCGATGCAGCATGGGTCAGCGATAAGATGCCGCTTAACTTTCTGCATCTCGGCCTGATCGCGCGGCTATTTCCAGATGCCGTGATTTTGCATTGCATGCGTGATCCCCACGATGTGGTCTGGTCCTGTTATACGCAGAATTTCACGGGCAATCTGAGCTGGAGTTATCGCCTTGCGGATATCGCATGCTTCTATCGTGGCTATCGCAGGCTGATGGCGCACTGGCGGCAGGTATTGCCGCTTCGGGTTTTCGATATCTGCTATGAGGATCTGGTTGCCGCGCCCGAGGCCGGAGCGAAAGCGATTTTCGCTCACCTGAACCTTGAATGGCATGACGGGTTGCTGGCGCGGCCCGCAGCCGATTATGCCCCTGTCACCGCAAGCAGCCTGCAGCAAGGGCAAGAAATCAATAGCCGTGCGGTCGGGCGCTGGCGCGCATATGCGGCGGCGCTTGCGGGACTTGATCTGGGGGGTGCGGAATAGGCGGCGTGCCCCTGCTCCGTTTTCAGTATCGCATCGCTTCGCGAATCAGCTGCGTTCGCGGGTCAGTTGCAGGAAAATATCCTCAAGGTCCGATTCAACGGTCGTCAGGTCACGAATAGTGATGCTGTGAGCGCGCAGCCGCGCAAGGATTTCCTCGACGCTGGTTTCGCTGGGGCGATAGGCGATGGCGATTTGCCCATCGGGCTTGAGTTCCGCCTGAAACTCCGACAGTTCGGTCGCCAGATCTTCAATCGGATTGTCAGGACGAACCATCAGGAATTTCTCGTCAATGCGTGACAAGAGCTGCGGCGTCGGTTCGCAGGCGGCCACTTCACCATGATTGATGATTGCGATGCGATCGCACAGTTCTTCGGCTTCCTCAAGATAATGGGTGGTCAGCACGATGGTTGTGCCCTGCCTGTGCAGATCGCGCACATAGTCCCAAAGTTGCTGGCGTAATTCGACATCGACCCCGGCCGTCGGTTCATCAAGCACAAGAATGGGCGGAGCATGTACCATGGCCTTGGCGACAAGCAGCCGCCGCCGCATGCCGCCGGACAGGGTGCGGGTATAGGCATCTGCCTTGTCGCTCAACCCCATGGCGGCCAGGATATCGGCCGTGCGGCGTTCAGTTTTCGGGACGCCATACATGCCCGCCTGCAATTCCAGAATTTCAGCAGGGGTAAAGAAAGGATCGATGTTCAGTTCCTGCGGCACAACGCCGATAGAGGCGCGCGCCTGCCGCGGGTTCCGGTCGATATCGAAACCCCAGATATTGACCTGGCCGCTGCTTTTTATGACGAGGCCGGCAAGAATATTGATAAAGGTCGATTTGCCTGCGCCGTTCGGACCGAGCAGACCAAAAATGGAACCCTGCGGCACCTCAAGATCGATGCCTTTCAAAGCATGTTTCGGGGGCTGACCATGTTCGCCGCGATAATGCTTCTGCAGATCCCGGGCCGCAATGGCATTCTGCCGTGGCTGGGCTGTGCTGGCCGCGGAACTTCCCGGCCCATCGTCATGTGTGGTGGCAAAAGCCGATGGCCCGGCCCTGTCGTGAGGGTGATCCATAAAGACGGTTCCAACAAATGCAGCCGCCTGCTTCGGAACCGCGGTTCCCGGTGGGTGGCATGCTGGGATCTGATTGCAATTGTCAACATGGTTAGCATTCTGTCGCAAAACCGGTCAATTGCGCCGATCAACGCTTTCGTGATCGGCAAGAATGGCTGTCGCGGCCTGCGGACCGCCAAAGAAAAAGGGCTGGCGCGAAGGCCAGCCCTTTTGTTGCTTTGTGATAAGCCGTTCGGTGCGATTACCGGAACAGCCCCAGAAGCACCGACGGTGCCTGATTGGCAATCGTGATCGCCTGGGTCGACAGCTGCTGCTGGGCCTGCAGGGCCTGCAACTTGCTGCTTGCTTTCGCCAGATCCGCATCGACCAGCGCGCCGATACCTTTTTCGGTCGCATCGGAAATCGCGGCAACGAAGTTGTTTTGCGATTCCACCGCACGCAGATCCGCGGAAATGCCGCTGAGCGCGTTATTGGTCGCAGTCACGAAGTTGTCGAGCGTGTTCGAGCTGCTGTTGAGGAACTGACGTGCCTGTGCGTCGGTCAACGCGCCGGCGGATGCCGCGAATACCGAAGCCGTCGTGAACACATCGACACCGGTCACGCTGATCGTACCGCCATTCACATCGGCGATGAAGTTCACGGCCGTTGTGTTGTCGAGCAGATTGGTGCCGTTGAAGTTGGCTTGCGAAATCAGGTCTTTCGCCTGGTTTGCAAGATCCTGCAAGTCGGCATTGTAGGTCGAGCGCTGTTCCGTCGAGATTGAGGAATCCGCCAGCTGTGTCAGTTTGGACTGGATGTCCTGAAACAGATCTGACACTGCGGTCGCACCGGCCAGGCCGACTTCGGCAAGACCAACCGCACCATTCAGGCCTTGCTGCACCGCGCCAAAGGATTGCACGTCGGCACGCAGGCCCTGGGCCACCGCGAATGTCGACGCATCATCCCGCGCATCGGCGACACGAAAACCTGTCTGTACCTGCTTTGAAACGCTGTCCAGTGCACTGGTCACGTTACGCAGCGTGGCCTGGGCGACGAGTGCGCCCGGATTTGTATGAATAGTTGTAGGCATAGTAATTCTCCGTTCTGGATTTTAACGGCGCCTTATGCGCCACGGCCCATTTCGGACCGCGCCACATGTCGCAATTGCTATGCCAAATTTGCCCGGCAAAAACGTTCTAATGGGCAAGTTATTCCATATACTAGGCAAATATTGAGTTGGTTAATCTAAGTTAACCGTAAATATGGAAATAAATATCCTAAATTAATTATAAACGGCAAGATCTGCCGGGCAAATCCTGCCGGAAGGGGCAATTATTGCCCGGCAGATCTTGCCGGATGGGAATATTCTTCACTACTCCTGTTTGCTGCCCTGTTCGTTGGCTCTGTCTGTCGAGAGCAGGCAAAAGCTGAAATTTGCGCCATGGGCGGGGTAGCGGGCCAAGTTTGCCCACAGAAGGGGGAGGAGGGGATAAGAGAATGGTGGCGGTATCAGGGGGAGCCTGATGGATAAAGTCTGCTCAGGCTGTGCCGCCGCCGGGCTGCAGCCCCTTCATGATTGTGCGGTTTACATCGATGAGCGCCTCGAGGTCTTCCCCGCCACGGGTAACCTCGCGTGAATATTTCTGCACCCAGATACTGAGGGAAATGATCGCCGCGCGGGTTTCGGGTGGCAGGCGATTATTGTCATCGGCGCAATCGGTTGCCAGCGCAATCCACAGGCGGCGATTGCGGTCGACCGCTTCAACCAGCGCAGCATCGCGCGTGCCGTTCTGCCCCGCTGCCATCATCTGGCGTGTGATTTCGGCAAACAGGCGATACTCGGTGTTACGCGGATCTTCGGTGGTATTAAGCGTGCGCTGATAAGCTTGCAGGCTCATCGCCCAGTAACTCCGTCTCAAATTCAATCAGCTGCCGACATGAACGCAGGGCGGCGTAGAACTGACCGTTAATTACATCCTTGCTGATTTCAACGCAGAGCTTCAGAATCTCGGGCGTGCTGACAGCCTCCATGAATTCACTCATCCGTGCAGAGAATTCATCATAGTACCGCGCATGTCCGGCATCATCGAGATACATCATCATGATCGGGAAGTAGATGCGCCGCGCAGGGCTGTTGACTTCTTCCTGCTGCATGATGTCGCGTTCACGCAGGATCGACGCCTTGTTCTGGACCACCAGTGTGCTGCGTCGATCGCTGTTGACGATGACCGCCCCGTTGATTGCGAATTTTTCACCCGGCTTTAGTGACAGTTTCAGGGGCATATTACGGCCCGCTCCCGTGTCTGAGAAATTTTCATGAAATGTAGCCTGAAAGGGTTAACAAAATTTGCACATAGACCGGTTTCGAATTGTTAACCAAATATCGCTTAAATCGCCCCATGACAGCTGCAAGACCCTCCCGCCGCAGGCGCACCGCGCGGCTACAGCGCGCCGCCGCCCATGCCGATACCGGTTCGTCGCAATTTCCTGTTGCTGCCGACGAAACAGAATTGCGCCGGGCTGTTGCCGCCATGCGGCAAGGCTTTACGTGTCATGAAGCAGGGCGGTTGACCGAGGCGGAAGCTGCTTATCGTCACGCGCTCGATCTTAATCCCGACTTTGCCGAGGCGCATCACGCGCTTGCCGTCCTGCTGCAGCATCAGGGGCGGCTTGAGGCGGCGCTGAGCGGATTTGAAAAGGCGATTGCCCTTAAGCCGTCTGACGCCAAATCCCATTATCGCCGGGCGGAAATTCTGATGGGCCTGCGACAATATTTTCCCGCCGCGCAGGCATTGCAGCAGGCAATTAACAATGATCCTGCTTATGTGGATGCCTATGAGATGCTGGGCAGGGCCCTGTTCCATCTTTACCGCAATGACAGGGCGGTGGAGGTTTACCGGGCAGGGCTTGTACATGACCGGGATAATCCGATGCTTTATCACGGGCTGGGACTGTCGCAGATTATTCTCGGCGATCGCGTGGGGGCGGCGGAGTCGCTTGACAATGCCTTGCGGCTGGCGCCGGACAATCCCGCTATTCTGTGCAATCTGATCTCGAACAAGATGTATTTGTGCGACTGGCAGGATATTGAAGCGTGGTCGCAGGAGCTGGTCGATACGGTCGTTCGGACGGGTGTGGCGGTCGACCCTTTTACATTTCAGGGGCTGCCTTGCGCACCAGACAATGCAGCGCAGCTTGCCTGCGCGCGCGCCAATGGCGAGGTGATCCGCGCCGTAATTCCTGATGGGGAAATAGCCGCCGCTCCGCAGCGCCTGAGCCCGCGTGCGCATGACCGGAAAATACGTGTCGGATATCTGTCGATGGATTTCCGTGCGCATCCGATGGCCTATCTGATGACCGCCATACTGGAAAAGCATGACCGCTCGCAGTTTGAGATTTATGCCTATGCCTATGGCCCGGTTGAAGACACCCCCGAGCGGCGGCGTTTTGTTCAGGCTGTCGATCATTTTATTGATATCCAGGATCTGTCCGATGCCGAAGCGGCGGCAAGGATCGCGGCGGACGGCATCGATATTCTGATTGACCGTAAAGGCTATACATTCGGGCATCGGCTGGGCATTTTTGCGCGCAGGCCGGCACCGATTCAGGTGAACTATCTGGCCTTTGGTGGCACGATGGGGGTCGATTTTATCGACTACGCGATTGTCGACGCCTTCGTTGTTCCGCCCAGGGAGCAGGCTTTCTACTCCGAACGGCTTGTCTATTTGCCCGATTGCTATCAGCCGAACAGCTATCGCCCGAAAGCCGACATGCTGCCGGCGCGCGCAGAATGCGGGTTACCCGATGACGCGGTCGTCTTTTGCTGCTTCAATCAGACATACAAGCTGACGCCCCGAATGTTCGATTGCTGGATGCGGATATTGCAGCGTGTTCCCCGGAGTGTCTTGTGGCTGCTGCACCCTGATGCGGCGACGGCCGAGAATCTGTGTAAAGAGGCTGTGCGCCGCAATGTCGATGCCAGCCGGCTTGTCTTCGCGCCGAAAGTTCCGCAAGCCGCGCATATTGCGCGTCATGCGCTGGTTGATATTTTTCTTGATACCGATGTGGTCAATGCGTTGACGACCGCCAGCGATGCGCTGTCGATGGGGTGCCCGGTTGTTACATGTCCCGGTCACAGTTTTGTCAGTCGCGGGGCGGGCAGCATTTTGCGGGCGATGGAACTTCCCGAGCTTGTCGTTGATGATCTGCAGGCCTATGAGGAACTGGCCGTGGCGCTTGGCACGCAGCCTGATATGCGTATCGCCCTGCAGCAAAAGATTACCGCAAAAATCCCTGCAGCGCCGCTATTTGATACGGCGCGCTACAGCTGCCATCTTGATCGCGCGCTTCTGGAAATGTGGCAGCGATATATGGCGGGCCGGCCTTTTGAGCCTTTTTCTGTTACCCCGGTCGAATAGATCGCGCGCTCTTTACGAACTATTTACACTTTTCGTGGTGCAATAGCGTTGAGCTAAACTCTGATTGGAGTTCTCATCCAGGCGCCACAGAAGTGGTGAGGTTCAAAATGAGCATCGCAGCAACATCGACAGTCTCAATCGCGTTGGATGTGCCGACGCGCGCAGACAAGCAGGCCCAGGCCAGCCGCCCCAGTGCAGTTCGGACTGAAACGCCCGCAGTTCCTGACTCGATCCCCGATAATGCCGTGCAGGCAGCCGAGGAGGCATTGAATCGCGCTTTGGAAAAGCGGTTCCCGTCCAACCAGCGCCTGTCCATTGACCGTGATGAAGTCACAGCCCGCTTTGTCTTCAAATCCATCGACCGCGAGTCGGGCGAAACCATCAAACAATTCCCGACAGAGGAAATGTTACGCCAGATCGCACAGATGCGCGATGTGACCGGTCTTGCGCTGAAGGTCGACGCCTGAATTTCCCTGCCGTCCCAAAGGCGCGCCTATCCTGTTCCGCGACATGCCACCGCTTGCCGCCCCCCAGTCCAATGGGGAGGGGGGTTCCCATTCTCGGAGGTGATCCGCACCGAACCGGGCAGACGAACAGTGTTCGCATCTTGCCACGACAGGCGGCAGCTTCTGCACGGTACAGATTTCCCCGACTTGGCAAAAACTGCCTCAATTTCTGTTACTGCCGGCATGAAAATAAAAATAACTGCGTGAAATCAATGGATTGAACCTTATTCTCCGGTTGGCATGCTAATTGCTTTATGGGGAGCAATTGACCAGATGCCCGAATATGGCGTGATGCTCTAGCCAGGAGAAACCGATGGTTGTTTCAATCAAAACCAATACATCCGCGCTTGTCGCCCTGCAGCAGCTCAATGCAGCGAACCGCGATCTCGATGAAATTCAGGACCGGGTCGCGACCGGTCTTAAGGTTCGCAATGCGAAAGATGATGCGGGCACCTTTGCGGTTGCCCAGAAGCAGCGTGCCGACCTTGATGCTTACAGCGCGGTGGCGCAAAGCGTGCAGCGCGGCATCAACATCCTTGATGTTTCTATTGCGGCGATGGAAACAATTTCCAATCTGGTCATCGAAATGAAGGCAAAGGCTGTGCAGGCCGCCGACCCGTCGCTCGACAATGCCAGCCGTGCGTTGATCGATGCGGACTATCAGGCTTTTGCATCTCAGGTCGCGACAATTATCGATGCGGCGACATTTGATGGCTTTAACCTGATCGACAAAAGCCCGCCGGTGCCTGCGACGGATAATCTCAATGTGCTGTCGGAGCCTGACGCTGACCCGACCAAGGCGATTGCGGTTGCTGCCATCGATGTGAAGGCTGCCACTACTGCGGTATTCGGTGATGTAACCAGTCTCGCAAACGCACAGACAGAGGTCGCCGCGCTCAATACGATGTTGCAGAATGTGACCAGTGCGCTGGCAACCCTTGGCGGCAACTCGCTGCGTTTGAGTACACACAGCAATTTTGTGCAGACCTTGCAGGATTCCCTGACGGTTGGCATCGGAACGTTGGTTGATGCGGATCTCGGGCGCGAAAGCGCACGCCTGCAGGCCACCCAGATTCAGCAGCAATTGAGCACCCAGGCTTTGCAGATCGCCAATTCCCGGCCGCAGCAGATCCTGACCCTGTTCCAGGGCTGATTTGACGCGGGCTTGCCCCATTTTGCCGGCAAGCCTGCCAGGCGCGGGAATTTCGTCATCGTCTATCAGCGCGGTTGAAACTTCGCCGCTGAATGGGACATAGTGATGCAGGCGGCAGCGTGTATCTGCCGCGTCACTTTTGTATCCATGGCGGGAAGTTATGCAGGTCACCATCAATGGTGAAGGGAAGGATTTTCCTTCGCCCATGTCAGTCGATCATCTGTTGCGTTCACTGCGGCTCGATCCGCGCAAGATCGCGGTTGAGCGAAATCTGGAAATCGTTCCGCGGTCGGAATTCGGCATAATTCAGGTGAAGGATGGAGACCGGCTGGAAATCGTGCATTTTATCGGTGGCGGTGAAGATCCGGCGCAAACACCGCCGGTCGACAAGCCGCTGACCGTCGCAGGCCGGACCTTCGCTTCGCGGCTGATTATCGGCACCGGAAAATATGCCGACTATGCCGTGAATGCGGCAGCGGCGGAAGCCGCGGAAGTGGAGATGATCACCGTCGCTGTGCGCCGGGTCAATCTCAGCGATCCCGATCAGCCCATGCTGATCGATTATATCAACCCGAAAAAATATACCTATCTGCCCAATACCGCAGGTTGTTATACCGCTGATGATGCGTTGCGGACTTTGCGGCTGGCGCGTGAGGCCGGGGGGTGGGACCTTGTGAAGCTGGAGGTTCTGGGCGATCAGAAAACGCTCTATCCGGAAATGGAAGAAACGTTGAAAGCGGCAGAAGCCCTGATCGGGGAAGGGTTTCAGGTCATGGTATATTGTTCGGATGATCCGATTGCCGCCAAAAAACTTGAGGATCTGGGTTGTGCGGCGATCATGCCGCTTGGCGCGCCGATTGGTTCGGGGCTTGGTATTCAGAATCCGGTCAATATTCGCCTGATTGTCGAACAGTCTCAGGTGCCGGTCATCGTTGATGCGGGGGTTGGGACCGCATCTGATGCGGCTGAAGCGATGGAGCTTGGCTGTGACGGTGTGCTGATGAATACCGCGATTGCCGAGGCGCGCGATCCCGTGCGGATGGCGCGGGCAATGAAACATGCGGTGCTTGCGGGGCGCGATGCGTATCTTGCGGGGCGCATGCCCAGGCGGCTTTATGCCGATCCCTCGTCACCGCTTGCGGGGCTTATCTGACAGCAGGGGGTGCGGCAATTGCCCGCCGGGTATCTGGCGCACCGCTTCTGAACCAATGGCCCTGCCCAAGAAAGGATGCGGCATGTCCGGGTCTGCGACCAAGGCACCCAAGGCACCAGTCATTGCATTTCTGCATACGTCAGATGTGCATATTGCGACATTCGATACCCTGCGCGACCGGCTTGCGCCAGATGTCGAGCTGCATCATGAGGTGCGGGCTGACCTGTTGCAGGACATGGCGCCGGGCGGTTGCTGCGCGCCAGGGTTTTTATCGGGAACGCGCGCAGTCCTGACCGCGCTGGCCGAACCGCCGGCAGCGCTTGTTCTGTGCACCTGCTCGACCCTTGGCCCGCTGGCTGAAGCGATTGCCGAAGCTGAAGATCTACCGTTTTTGCGGTTTGATCGCCCGATGGCGGAAGCCGCCATTGCCCAGGCGGGCAGGATTGCCGTTATGGGTTGTCTTGAGGGGGCGGTGCATGCGACGCAATTGCTGATTTCGGATGCGGCACAAAAAACGGGCAGGCAGATTGATCTTCAAACCTGTTGTTACCCGGAGCTGTGGGATCTTTTCTGCAGCGGGGCATTGGCGGAATATCATGCCGCCGTCGCGCAGCGCCTCGATGCGGTTGCAGCGATGGCTGATCTGATTGTTCTGGCGCAGGCATCCATGGCACCTGCCCTTGCGGCCGCTGAGGCCGGATCTGTTCCGGTGTTAAGTAGCCCGGAAACGGGCTTTCGCGCAGCGCTTGCCAAAGTCGGATATACCGCGCAAGGCTAGGGGCAGGCCAGAAACACAGCAAAGACAGGGGAAGGAGGCGGTTTATGGGAAATCTGACTTGTCGCGTCACCGTGGCAATCTGCGCAATGCTGCTTATGGGGAGTATCGTCCCATCGCAGGCAGGGGAGACACCGGCACCTGAAGGGGCGCGGGTCTATTTTATCTCGCCATCGGATGGGGAGACGGTGAAAGGCGAGGTGCATGTGCGGTTTGGTTTGTCGGGTATCGGGGTTGCCCCGGCCGGCGTCGATAAAGCCGGAACCGGCCATCATCATCTGCTGATCGATACGGATTTGCCTGAAGGTGCGGCACTCGATGAACCGATTCCGAGCGATGCGCAGCACCGGCATTTCGGCGGTGGCCAGACCGAAGCGAAGATTGCCTTGCCGCCTGGCATCCACCATCTGCAGCTATTGCTGGGGGATCACAACCATATCCCGCATATGCCGCCTGTTTATTCCGAACGGATCAGCATTACGGTTGAATAGAAAAAGGCGCTGGCGGAAATTGCCGATCCGCCAGCGCCTGTTCCGGTTTGTTATCTGCGAGCCGGTGCGATTGCCGTCACCGGTCTTGGGTACAGATCAGCCTTTGGCCGCTTCGCCAAGCAGTTTGAACACACGGCCAGTGCCGTCATTCACGCTTTCATAGGTCACGTAATTGTCGAAGTCACTGATCTCGCCCCATTGCGCGGCCACGTCATCGGCACTGACCTCACCGGGGATCAGTACACCCTGTGCCTCGATCGTCCTGACTGCGGCGTAAAAGCCGGCACCGGCGGTGATGATTGCACCGGTCGGTGCATCTTCACTCAGCATGAACAGAACCGCCGGGGTGACCAGTTCCGGCTTCAGTGCCTCAAGCGCCTGCGGCGGCATCAGGCTTTCTGTCATCCGGGTGGCCGCGATCGGCGCCAGTGTATTGACCTTGATATTGTACTTGCGGCCTTCCTGTTTCAGGGAATTCATCAGCCCGACCTGACCGAGCTTGGCTGCGGCATAGTTGGTCTGACCGAAATTGCCATAAAGCCCGCTGCCCGAGGTGGTCATCACGATACGACCGTAATTCTGCTCCTGCATGATCGGCCATACTGCTTTGGTGACATAGGCAGCACCCGACAGATGGACATCGACGACAATATCAAAATCCTCGACACTCATCTTCGCAAAAGTCTTGTCGCGCAGAATACCCGCATTATTGACCAGCAGGTCGATCCGCCCGAAGGCATCCATTGTCTGCTTCACTAGATTGTCAACGCCGGTGACATCGGACACGCTCGACCCGTTGGCGATGGCTTCGCCACCTGCGGCTTTGATTTCGGCGACGACCTGATCGGCAGATTCGCTCGACCCGCCCGTGCCGTCCACATTGCCGCCAAGATCATTGACGACGACTTTCGCGCCCAGTGAGGCAAGCTGCAAAGCGTGCGACCGGCCAAGTCCGTTACCCGCACCTGTGACGATTGCGACTTTACCGTCGAACCTGATTGTCATTGAAAACTCCCTGTCCCTGCTGTGAGAATGCCGGGCACCCGCCCAACCGCGAATGCGGCTGGCCTGCCGGTCCCGCTTGGCGCTATTGTTTGCCCGACGGGGCGCGCAAGGTCAAGCTGCCACACGGCCTGCAGGCGGTGGGTTAGGGGGGTTTATCGATCACGGAATTATCGGTCTGGCGGTATTGATCGGCCTTGCCTGGTTCATGAGCGAGGCGCGCGCCCGGGTCAGATGGCGTAATGTTCTGGTTGCATTGCTGGGCCAGTTTGTCGTTGCAATGATCCTGCTGCGGGTGCCGGCGCTGCGTGAGGGGTTTCTGGCCCTGAACGGTGTGGTGCAGGCGCTTTCCGACGCGACCCGCATAGGCACCAGTTTTGTATTCGGTTATCTGGGGGGCGGGGCGGCCCCGTTCGCCATATCCGATCCTGCCGCCAGTTTCATTCTTGGTTTGCAGGCCCTGCCACTCATCCTTGTCATGTCTGCGCTGTCGGCATTGCTGTGGCATTGGCGGGTTCTGCCCTGGGTCGTCCGCGGATTTGCCTGGGCGTTGCGGCGCGGTCTGGCGCTTGGCGGTGCGGCGGGCGTGGCCGCAGCGGTCAATATCTTTGCCGGGATGGTGGAAGCGCCGCTGATGATCCGCCCCTATCTGGCACGGATGAGCCGCAGCGAGCTGTTTGTGCTGATGAGTGTGGGGATGGCAACCGTCGCGGGCACGATGATGGTGCTATATGCGTCAATCCTGGCCCCTGTCCTTCCGGGTGCGCTGGGGCATATTCTCACCGCATCGGTGATATCCCTGCCCGCCGCCATATTGATTGCGCAGATCATGATTCCCGAAAGAGCCGATGCCGCAAAGCCCGAGGAGACGGCACAGCAGATTGAAATGCCCCGCTATGGCAGTGCGATGGATGCGGTAACCGCCGGCACGCAGCAGGGCCTTGTACTGCTTGCCAATGTCATTGCGATGCTGATTGTGCTTGTCGCGCTTGTCGCCCTGATCAATCTTCTGCTTTCCGCGATACCCGAATTCGCCGATGCGCCGCTTAGTCTGCAACGTCTGCTTGGCTGGCTGTTTGCACCGCTTGTCTGGTCCATTGGTATCCCCTGGGAGGAGGCGGTGCCCGCGGGCGCGCTGATGGGCAGCAAGACGGTGCTGAACGAGTTGATTGCCTATATCGATCTTGTCGGTGCGACTGGCGCGGAGTTAAGCCCGCATAGTCGGCTTATCATGGTTTATGCGCTTTGCGGTTTTGCCAATTTCGGCAGTCTTGGCATTATGATCGGCGGGTTGTCGGGCATGGTGCCCGAGCGCCGCGGCGAAATCGCGCAGCTCGGTCTGCGCTCGATCGTCGCGGGCAGCCTTGCGACATTGATGACCGGGGCGGTTGTCGGGCTGATCGCACCGGCCGAGTTCGCCCTGTAGAAGATCGAGAGCACAGCATAACAACGTCGTGCAACCTGTCCGGAGGAAACAGAAAATGAAACTCTACAACTACGCCAATGCCACCAATCCGCGCCGGGTGCGGATGTTTCTGGCCGAGAAGGGTATTGAGGTGCCCATGGTCACCGTTGATCTGATGAAAGGCGAACATCGTTCAGCCGAATTCCTGGCCCGGGATCCTGCGGGTCGGTTGCCGCTTCTTGAGCTTGACGATGGGAGTTACCTGTCTGAATCGGTCGCCATCTGTCGTTATTTCGATGCCCTTCAACCCGAACCGCCGCTATTTGGCCGTAACGCACGGGAGATTGCGGAAATCGAGATGTGGCAGCGCCGCGCCGAGCTTGAGCTTTATTTGCCGATCTCAAATGCGTTCCGCCATTCAAGCCCTGCCGCGAAAGCCCTGCAGCCGGTGCAGGTTGCCGAATGGGCCGCGCTGTGCCGGGAGCGCGCGGGCGAATGCATGGGCTGGATCGATACGCGGCTGAAGGATCGCGAATATCTGGCGGGGGCGTTGTTTTCCATTGCCGATATCACCGCATTCTGCGCCTTGGGACTTGGTACCAACACACGAACAATTGAGATCTCGGGCGATCTTGAAAATCTTCAGCGCTGGCGTCAGCTGGTTGGAGAGCGCCCCTCCGCCGCAGCGTAAGTCGCGGTTTCTGCCGCTATGATGAAAAGGAAAGCCGATATGAAACTCTATGATCACCCCATTGCCCCCAATCCACGCCGGGTACGCGTCTTCCTTACCGAGAAAGGTGTAAGCATCCCGACCGAAACAATCGATCTGCTGAAGGGGGAGCATCGGACGCCGGAATTTCTGGCTCTTGATCCGCTGGGGCGGGTGCCGCTGCTTGTACTGGATAATGGCGCATGCCTTGCGGAATCGGTATCGATCTGCCGCTATTTCGAGGCGCTGCATCCCACGCCTTGCCTGTTTGGGGAAGATGCTGAAGCGCAGGCTTTTATCGATATGTGGCAAAGGCGGGTTGAGTTGGAATTGTTCCTGCCGATCGCCTATGCGGTGCGGCATGGCATTGACATGTTCCAGGCGCTTGAACCCGTGCAACTGGCGGATTGGGCGGAACTGTCGGCAAAGCGCGCCAATCAGGCCATGATCTGGCTTGACCGTACACTGGCCGAGCGTCCCTTCATCGCCGGGGAGAATTTCTCGGTCGCCGATATCACTGCTATGTGCGCATTTGATTTCTCGCTTGCCGTGGGCGGCCCGAAACTGCCTGAAAATCTTGCCAATCTGCGCCGCTGGCGCGATCAGGTATCTGACAGGCCATCAGCCGCCGCCTGACACGCGTGGCTGCCGATTGGGAAATATTTCAGCGGCTCGGTCTTGCCCTTGCCATCGGCCTGCTTGTTGGCATCGAGCGTGGCTGGCGGTTGCGTGGCGATGAAACAGGTACGCGCCCCGCCGGCCTGCGCACCTTCACCCTGCTTGGCTTGCTGGGTGGGATTATTGGGCTTCTCAGTCTTTTGGTGGAGGGTCATTTTCTTATTGCCGCCGGTACAGTGGCGGTTGCGATTCTGATTGGGCTTGGCTATTGGGCCGGCACGCGGCGGCAGGAAGGGGATTTGGGCCTGACAAGCGAGGTGGCCGCCCTGCTCACTTTCGGGCTTGGGGTACTGGCGGTGCGCGGCGATATGGTCGTGGCCGCGATTGCCGGTGTTGTCCTGATTGCGTTGCTTGGGGTGAAGGAAATATCGCATCAGTGGCTGGCGCGGCTTGAAAGGGTGGAGCTTGTCGCCGGTATCAAGCTGCTGCTTGTATCGGTTGTTCTGCTGCCGCTTCTGCCTGATCGCGGTTTCGGGCCGGGCGAGGTGCTGAACCCTTATGAAATCTGGTGGATGGTCGTGCTGATTTCGGCAATTTCCTATGCCGGTTACTTTGCGCTGAAAATCGGCGGGGAACAGCGCGGCGCATTGTGGATGGGGGTGTTTGGCGGGGTTGCGTCTTCCACCGCCCTGACATTGAGTTGTGCCCGGCTGGCCGCCCGGACGCCCCGGCTTGCGCAACAGATGGCCGCGAGTATTTCACTTGCAAGTGCGGTCATGTTCCTGCGCAGCCTGCTCATTGCCTGGCTGCTGATGCCTGCGCTGGCTTTTGATATTCTTCCTGTCTTGCTGTCTGCAAGTATTGCCGCACTTGCCATCACCTATTATTTCAGCGGCGGCCGGCAGCCGGTCAAATCCGATCCGTATATTACCCTGCCGCCGCCCGGCGAGTTGATGCCGGCCATCTATTTCGGTCTGTTGCTTGCCGGTGTCATCCTGCTGTCGCATTACATGCAGACCCTGTTCGGCGCAGGCGGATTGCTGGTTCTTGCTGCAACAACCGGCCTTGTCGATGTCGATGCGGTGACGATTTCCATGTCGCGCCTGTCCGATGCCGATCCCGACAGGGTGTTTCTGGCGGCCGCGAGTGCCGCGGTCATCCTTGCGGTTGCGGTGAACACGCTCGTCAAGGTGGGGTATTGCGCATTCTATGCAGGTTGGCCGCTTGCGGGGCGCGTGTTGCTTTTGTTTCTGGCGTCCCTGATCGGAGGGGGGATAGGCTATGGCCTGTCGTTTCTGGCATCCGTGACAGGCTGGTTCTGAGCAGCAGGCGGTGTCAGGCCAAATGCCCGGGCCATCAACTCATAGGAGCGGATCCTGTCGCCCGGATCGAATGTGATTGTCAGCAATACAAACTCATCGATCCCATGTGCTTTCCCCAACTCCTGCAGTTGCGCTTTGCAGCTTTCTCCCGTGCCGCTTATGCCGCGATGTTCGACCGAGGCATAGACCGCGCTTTCGCGCGCAGAAAAGCGATAATCGTCGACCCTCTCCGGGCTGACGAACCGGCCGCGATTGCCGGTCAGAAGCTGTGTCACCCAGAGATTGCGTGACTTGCCGATATGATGCGCGGCGGCGTCGGTATCGGCGGCCAGAACGGCAACCCCCAATGTCGCATAGGGCGCTGCAAGTGTGGCCGAAGGGCGAAATTTCTCCCGATACAGATCAATGACCCGGTTTGTCTCGCCGGGATTGATAAAATGGGCATGGCAGAAGGGCAGGCCGAACTCCGCCGCAAACAGCGCCCCTTGCAGGCTTGAGCCCAGCATCCACATGTGAGGATGTTCGGCGCCGGTCGGCATGGCGTGGATACCGCGATAGGGGTGATCCTCCGCAAAATCATCGGCCAGAAAATGCCGCAGTAAATCGACCTGCTGCGGAAATACGTCAATCGGATAAGCCTTGGGACCGGGCTGCAACGCTGCGCTGGTGCGCGGGTCGGTACCTGGCGCGCGCCCCAGACCAAGGTCGATCCGGCCGGGATAAAGTGTCGCCAGCATCTGGAAGCATTCGGCAACTTTAAGCGGGCTGTAATGGGGCAGCATGATCCCGCCCGACCCGACGCGGATATGTGTTGTCTCGCCGGCGATCCTGGTAATCAGGATTTCAGGGGCGGAACCCGCGAAGGAGTTGGTGTTGTGATGTTCTGCAAGCCAATAGCGGGTGTAGCCCAATGCATCGCACGCCTTGGCAAGACCGATTGTTTCATGCAGCGCGGTCGCCGCGTCGCTGCCTTCCTTGATCGGCGACTGGTCGAGAATTCCAAGCTTTGTCATCCCGGCATTAAGCCTCAGAATCGGGTGGCGGGCAATCCGCCGCCCTGCAGTCAGGTGCGGGCATGGGGCGGTTATTGCGCCCTGAGCTCGCGGATCAGAATGAAGGGGGTCGCGCTCAGCACAATTGTTATGGACGAAAATATCAGCAACGCGTCCGAGGTATCAAAAATATCCTGCAACAGCCCGCCAAGCCAGGCACCGGTGCCTGCGCCAAATGCGCCACCCATGCTGATCGCGCCGTAAATGCCGCCAAAACCGGGGCCGGTAAAGATGCGCGAAGCCATGCTGGATACGGTCGGCCCGCGGGCGCCCATCGACAGGCCAAAGCTGATGACAAGCAATGGGATGCCGAAGAAGGCGGAATGATACTTGATGAGATAGAGCCCCAGAATTGCAAGCGCCCCAAGGACATAGCTCAGCAATACGGCGCGCGAGCGACCGATCCAGTCGCCCAGCGCCCCGAAACCGATCACGCCGACGGGGCTCAGGAATCCCAGCAATCCGAATGCGGTCGCGGCATAGACCGGATCGATACCCGTGCCGATCATAAAGCTGACCGAATGGATAAGGATGGCAATCGATGAACAGCCGGCGAAGAAAAAGCCCGCAGTCATGCCCCAGAAGGGGGTGGTGCGTATGGCGCGCGGCAATGTCCATTCCGGCGGTTGCGCGGAAGCTGGCGCGGTTTGCTGCGTGCTGTCGGGAGATGCGTGTTGCGCTGTCTCTTCGTCAGGCGGGCGGCTGTCCTGAAACAGCGGATGTCCGGCCCGGATCGCGCGCCAGGGCAGGAACAGCAAAATGGGAATAAGCGCAGCCAGCAGCAAGGCAAACAGCCGGTAGGTAAGGCGCCAGTCAAATTCCTCGATCAGGATCGCCGCGCTGGGCGAAATGATCAGCGTGCCGACACCGCTTGCCGAATAGACGACACCCATGGCGATGCCGACGCGGCTGTAAAACCAGCGATTGACGAGTGCCGCATGTGGCACAGGTCCAAGACAGGCAAGGGCCACTCCGCCCATCAGACCAAGCGTGCCGTAAAGCAGATAGACAGAATCGGCAAAGGAAGCGAGGCCATAGGCCCCGGCAAACAGGGCGAGACCGACAGGATAAAGGACCTGCGGCCCGGTCCGTTCAAGCATCGTGCCGGTAACAGGTGCGAGCAGCCCTGAAATCAGCATGGTCACCGATACAATGCTTGATACCGTGCCCCGTTCGGCGGACAGCGTTTCTGCCAAAGGCAGCAGGAAAACCGAAAAAGACAGATTCATGCCTGCCGCAAGCAGGTTCAGGACAAAGCAAAGGCCAAGCACAATAGCCGCCAGAAACGCCGGCCGCGGCGCAGCGTGTTGTGAAAACGCATTCATAGGGAAACCGTCGGAATTTCGAATGGCCGAACCTACCGCCACTCGCATCCCCGTGCAATTGTCTGATTACACAATAAAGCCGTTATTTCTTTCGGAAACGGCTGTCCCAGTCTTTCTCAAGCGCCCATATTTCGGGAAAACCCACAAGCTTATGCGCACCTGTAAGGGGTTCGGGGCAGTCCTGAGGTATCGCACCCGCCTGCCGCAGATGTGCGAACGCGGTTTCCATGGCGGCAAGCGCCGCGCCGAAACCGATACCGGGATAGATTGCGATCCTGAAACCGAGCGCGTGCAGCCGGCTGGCAGGCAGTTCAGGTGTGCGGCCGCCGCGTCCCACCATATTGGCAAGCAATGGCGCATCGAGTGCGCGTCCGATGGTTTCAAGTTCTTCTTCGCTTTCAGGCGATTCGACGAACAGGACATCCGCTCCGGCTGCGTGATAGGCGCGGGCACGGGCGATCGCTTCTTCCAGTCCGAATTCGGTGCGCGCATCGGTGCGGGCAATGATCAGGGTTTCTGCATTCTGTCGGGCTTCCGCTGCCACGGTGACCTTGGCAACCATATCTTCTGTTGCAATCAGGCGCCGGCCCAGCGTGTGACCGCATTTTTTCGGGAAATCCTGATCCTCGATCTGAATGGCGCTGGCGCCTGCGGTTTCATATTGCCGGACCGTGTGCCGGACATTCAGCAATCCACCATAGCCTGTATCCGCATCTGCGATGATGGGCTTTGTGGTGACAGACCGGATCATGCGCAGGGCATCGATCATTTCCCCCAGACCAACAAGGCCCGCATCGGGCAGCCCATAGCGGGATGCGGAAACGCCGTAACCGGTCATGTAGAGCGCATCAAAACCCGCGCCCTCGGCAAGCCGGGCGGAAAAGCCGTCAAACACGCCGGGGGCAAGGATCATCGCGTCGCGGTTGAGCAGATCTCTCAGGCTTGCGGTCGACACAGCGCTTGCCTTCCCTGTCCGTTCAGCAGCTCTTGCAGTCGGCGCGTGCCTGCGCGACAAGCTGTTGCATCTGTTCAAGGCTTGCCACGCCGGGCACGATTGCATCGCCGATCACGAAAGCAGGAGTGCCCGAAATATCAAGCCGGGCAGCAAGCTCCCGGTTGCTGCGGATGATATCGGTGATGTAGGCTTTCTGCATATCCTGTTCGAGCTTGTCACGATCAAGCCCCGTATCGGCAGCAATCTGAAGAAGCTGTGCACGCCCCAGCCCGCCTTTCGCCGCCATGAGCGCATCATGGAATTCCCGGTATTTTCCTTGTGCCATCGCGGCAATCGCGGCTTTGGAAGCTGTTTCGGAATTCGGTCCCAGAATTGGGAATTCCTTCATCACAAGCCGGATATTTCCGTCTTCAGAGACAAGTTTTTCAACAACCGGGCGCGCTTTCTTGCAATAGCCGCAGCGGTAATCGAAAAATTCGACAAGAGTCACATCGCCCGCCGGGTTGCCGGCGACGAAGCTGTTGGGATCCTGTTCCAACGCCTTGCGCTGTTTCTGCAATGTGCCAAGCCTGACCTGCTCCTGTTCCTGCTCCATCCGCTTTTGCAGCCCGTGAAGCGCTGCGATCAGCAGTTCCGGATTTTCGCTCAGCACCTCAAGGATACCGGCTTTGAGCGCGTCCTTTTCCTGTGCGGACATTTCCGCCTGTGCGGGAAAAGACTGAAGCAGGCAGGTGATTACGACCGCCAGTGCGGCGAAAAGTTTATTCAGTTTATGCACAATGAAATTCGCTATCCTCGTCGCTTGCCATTGGGTTTGCCGGTTTCGATGATATCCTGCGCGCGCAGCCAGCCGGGCGAACCTTCGGGCAGGTAATTGAGGGCACGTTTTGCATGCAGCACCGCTTCCTGCCGCGCGCCTGCCCGTGAATAGCGTTCCGCGCTGGCAAGCGAGGCCATGCCATTCTGATTGTCCCGTGCATAAGCAATGGCAAGCTGATGCCATCCGATCAGAATTTCCGGATCCTGCCGCATGGCCCATTCAAGGTTTTCCAGTGCGACAGCATTATATTCGGGGTTTTCGCCCGCAAGCATCGCCTGCGCCAGATTGACACGCAGCAGGGGTTCTTCGGGGGCAAGCTCCACGGATTTGGCATAGGGGGCAATCGCCTTGTCCACATGACCATGTTCGAAATAAATCTGGCCCTGCAGCTCATGATAGTAGGGATTGTCCGGATCGTCGGCGATCAAGGCGGCGATTTCCCGATGGGCGGCCGCTTCGTTCGAATTGATGTGATATGCTGCGGCGCGGGCATAGCGGGCTTTCAAGCTGGTGTCGCTTGGGGGGAATTTGCGCAATGTCTGATCAGGACGTTTGACAAACCCATAGAGTTTTCCCTGCATCCGCAGATGCGCCGCGACAGCGGCGGGCGGTTCGGCCTTGTCATAGAAGGGGGAGGCCTTGACCCGGCGTTCAATCGCCCCGATACGATCGCGCGACAAGGGGTGGCTGCGCACGAACGGATCCTGGTTCTTGACATTGAGCGCTTCCTGATTGCCGAAGCTTTGCAAGACCTCGATCAGCCCCTGTCCGGATTCGCCAATGATTTCCAGATAGCTGAGCGCGGCCTGATCGGCGGAGGCTTCCTGGGTCCTGCTGTAGGTCAGGAAATTCCGCTGTGCCACATGGCTGCCGCCGGCAAGGATGCCAACGCCCAGATCGGGCTGGCCTGCGATTGCCGCGCCGACCCCCAGAATGAAAGAGGCGATCGATGTGGCGGAGGCACCGGTCAGCGCATCGCGGGTGCGCGCCAGATGGCCGCCCGCAATATGGCCGACCTCGTGGGCAATGACGCCCTTGATTTCCGCGGGCGAGTCGAACTTCAAAAGCAGTTCGGTTGTGAAAAACACATTCTGGCCGCCTGCGACAAAGGCGTTGATGTTATTATCGCGGACCAGATAGATATTCACCGCTTTCGGGTTGAGCCCTGCCGCGGCAAATATCGGGGTCGCGTAACCGCGCAGAATGCGCTCAATCTCCGCATCCCGGATCAGCGATATGGCCTTTGCCGGTGCGCTGTTGAATGCAGTGGCGACCTGCGTGCCCAGCAGGATCAGCAGGAACAGCGCAAACCGGCGCATATTCTTCAGGATGACGGATGATGATGGCGGCAAATGCATTATTTGATCACCAGTTTGGTTTTTGGTGGCGATATGCCGCACACAGGCGCTTCTCCGATCAGGCAAAGACTGTTCACCGTAAAAGTTGGGCCTTGCAAGGTCAATTCGCATCCCTGTGAGCGGAAATATATTCTGATCATTCTACGACGGTACCGCGAAAATCAGGCGTTTTTCTGTCGCGCTTGTTGTTTGACCGCCGGTTGATTAATCCATAAGGCATATATGGTGTGCCCCAGGCGTTGCAGAAGCGGTGACAGATGAAAATTTCAAAGCGCAGTGACATCAGTCCTTTTATCGTCATGGATGTCATGGCGGCAGCGGCGGCACGCGAAGCGGCGGGCGAAACGGTGTTGCATCTTGAGGTGGGGCAGCCAGCAACCCCTGCGCCGCGTGCTGTATTGGCTGCGGCGGAACGCGCGCTGCATGAGGATCGTATCGGATATACCGTCGCGCTGGGGATCCCGGAGCTGCGCGAACGGCTGGCGCATTATTACCAGACGCAGTATGACGTTGCCGTGTCGGCGGACCGGATTGTGGTTACGACCGGCTCTTCTGCGGGGTTTCTGCTCAGTTTTCTTGCGCATTTTGATGCCGGCGACAGGGTTGCGATCTGTGATCCGGGTTATCCGGCCTATCGCAATATTCTGAAGGTGCTTGATCTTGAGCCTGTTTTGATCCCGTGCCGGGCAGAGAGCGATTTTCGCCTGACCGTACCGCAGATCGCGCAGGCCGCCACAAACGGCAGGCTTGACGGTCTGCTGATTGCAAGCCCTGCCAACCCCACCGGTGCCATGCTGTCGGCTGATGAGTTGCATGCAATCGCGGATTATTGTGCGGCGCAGAATATCACGCTCATTTCAGACGAAATTTATCATGGCATCGCCTATGGGAAGCTTCCGCAAACCGCACTTGCGTTCAGTGACGAGGCTGTGGTGATCAACAGCTTCTCGAAATATTTTTCGATGACGGGATGGCGACTGGGCTGGATGGTGGTGCCGCAGGCCGCCCTGCGCGCAGTTGAACGGATTGCCCAGAACCTGTTTATCTCGCCCCCGACATTGTCGCAGATCGCAGCCCTTGCGGCATTTGATTGCGCAGTGGAACTACAGGAAAACGTGGCAGTTTATGCGCGCAATCGGGCGCTGTTGCTGCGCGAATTACCAAAAGCGGGCATTGACCGCTTCGCGCCGCCGGATGGCGCATTTTATCTTTATGCGGATGTCTCACGCTTTACCGATGATAGCGCGCGTTTCTGTCAGGATATGCTGCTGCAAACCGGCGTTGCGGCGACACCGGGAACAGATTTCGATATTGCCGAAGGACATAAATTCGTCAGATTTTCCTTTGCCGGGGCGACCGAGGTGATGGCGGAAGCCGCCAGAAGACTCGGTGGCTGGCTGAATGGCGGCACATAACTCATGCGCCGCCATCGCAGTGGGATAGGGGGCCTGGAGCAAATGCCCCGGGGACAGTGCTAGGCGCCGCCGAAACGACGTTGCCACCAGCCGCCGCGTTTGGGCTGTTTCGCAGCATCTTTATCTTCGGCAGCGGGGGCGTCCGCCTTCTGTTCCTCATTTGCGGTGTCTTCGGGGCTGCCGGTTTCGTCTGTTGTGTCCGTTTCCGCGACATCGCTTTCCTCCGAACCGGTTACCGGCGCGGATTCCGGGGTTTCGGGGGCATCGGCCTGCGGCGTCAGGGTCGGGCCAGGTGCATTCACATCTGACGATTGCGAGGGGGCGTGCGCATCCGGGGTGTCGGATGGCCAGACCCCTGGCGATACCCCTTCAGCATCGACGGGTTCCATCGTTTCAATCGGAATTGTCGTGATGACCGTATCCGTGTCCGCCTGTTCGGCCAGCACCGGTTCATCCTTGTCCGCGTCGTCGGCCGCAATCTTGTCACCCTGTGCCGCACCGTCATCTTTTCCGGTTTCGCCGTCGGCCGTGGCGGCCTCTACAGGGGAGTCGGTTTGCTTTTCATCGCCGGACCGGGAGGCGGGTTCACGTTGCGTATTGTCGCGGTTGCGGCCCCCGCGCCGTCCACGCCGGCCACGGCGCTTCTTGGGTTTTTGATCCTCTTCTTCGTTGCCGGACGAATCAGCGGTTTCGACGTCATTCGCATCGCCCTCGTCATCGGCTTGCGATTGTGTGTTCTCTTCGTTGTCTGCGCCGCTCCTGGGGCGGCGGCGGCGCGGACGCCGCGGCTTTTCATCGTCATCTTCCTCGACTTCCGCCGGTCGTTCAGCCGCGGGTTTTGCGTGGTTCGGTACGGCCCTTTGCGCCGGCTTGATCTCGTAATTCGGCGCTTGCAGGCCGGAATCGGCAATGACGAACACAGACAAGCCGAAACGGGTCTCGATCTGTTCGAGCCAGTCGCGTTTCTGATTGAGGATATAGATCGCAACTTCGGTCGGCACGGTGACGTCAAAGGCCCGGTGCCGCTTGCGCATGGCTTCTTCCTCGATGCCGCGCAGGATATGCAGCGCCAACGAATCGACCGAGCGGATCAGCCCGGTGCCGTTGCAATTCGGACAAGGTGAAGTCGTGGTTTCCACAACCCCCTGACGCAGCCGCTGCCGCGACATTTCCAGCAGACCAAACGCGCTGATCCGGCCTACCTGGATGCGTGCGCGATCGGATTTCAGGCATTCCTTGATCCGTTTTTCCACCGCCCGGTTATTGCGGTGGTTTTCCATATCGATGAAATCGATGACGACAAGCCCGGCAAGATCGCGCAAACGCAACTGGCGGGCGACCTCTTCAGCCGCTTCCAGATTGGTCCGCAGCGCGGTCGCTTCGATATTCGCCTCGCGCGTTGCCTTGCCCGAGTTGACGTCAATGGAGACAAGCGCCTCGGTCGGATCAATCACGATATAGCCACCCGATTTCAACCGGACCGTGGGATCGAACATCGAATCGAGCTGCGCCTCGATCTGGTATTTGTGGAAAAGCGGTACCTGGTCGCGATGCGGCTGCACCTTTTTGGCGTGGCTTGGCATCAGCATCCGCATGAAGCCTTTCGCCTCCTTGTACCCCTCCTCACCTTCAACAAGGACAAGTTCAATGTCTTTGTCATAGAGGTCGCGGATCGCCCGTTTGATCAGGCTGCCTTCCTCATTGATAAGCGAGGGGGCAGTTGATTTCAGCGTCGTTTCGCGGATTTCTTCCCACTGTCGCAGCAGATACTCAAAATCGCGTTTGATCTCCGCTTTCGTCCGGTTTGCCCCGGCCGTGCGGATAATCAGTCCCATGCCTTCTGGCACGTCCAGATCAGTTGCAATGGCTTTCAGGCGCTTGCGGTCGGCGGCGTTGCCAATCTTGCGTGAAATACCACCGCCCCGCGCGGTGTTCGGCATCAGCACGCAATAACGGCCGGCAATGGACAGATAAGTGGTCAGTGCTGCGCCCTTTGTGCCCCGCTCGTCTTTCAGGACCTGAACAAGCAGGATCTGGCGCTTCTTGATGACTTCCTGAATTTTATAGCGGCGCCGGTTGGCACGGGGGCGCGATACTTCGTCAAGCGCATCTTCGCGCCCGAGTGATTCGACGTCTCCTGTATCTTTCTGCTGATCGGAGGAGGCGGATTTGCGGCGGTTATTTTCCCGGCGCGGGCGCCGGTTACTGCGGCTGCGGCGGCGTGACGGCTTCTGTTCCGCCTCATTTCGCGTAGTCGGGTTCCCATCGCCGGTATCGGCACTGTCAGAATCGCGCCCTGTGTCCTGCTCAACCGCGCTGTCATCTGCTTGTGCTGCGTTGGATGGCTGATCCTGATCTGCTTTTGCAAGTTCAACCGGGTCATTTTCGGGCACAGGCTGAGATGAAATGCTGTCGCCCGCCGCTGCTGCGAGCAGTGCCGGTTTTCCGGAACCGGAGTCCGGGTCCTCGGACTGATCGTCGCCGGAGGCCGTATCATCCGATGCCGTATCGGGATTATTGTCCCCGCGGGCCTCTGTTTCTTCTGCATCCTCTATTGCGGGGGCGGCTGTACTGACATCGGCGGGGCTACTGTCATTGCTGTCGTCTGTGCTGGACGTCTCGGATTTGCCGGTTTCCCGATCATTCTCATCCTGGTCGTCTTGTGCATCAGCCGCAGCGGTTACATCCGTCGCGCCGTTATCATCGGAATCGTCGTCATCCGCTTCCAAATCTTCGGCATCATCTTCGGCAGTATCTTCGGAATCATCCTCCTCCGCGTCGTCTTTTATCTGCCTGGCCGCGTGAAAATCGTCCTGATCCTGGGCGCGACGTTCTTCTTCCGCATCTTCGGCAAGCAGGGCTAGCCGGTCGGCGACTGGTATCTGGTAATAGTCTGGATGAATTTCGCTGAAGGCCAGAAAACCATGACGATTGCCGCCATATTCGACGAATGCCGCCTGAAGCGACGGCTCGATACGCGTGACCTTTGCGAGATAGATATTGCCGTTTAACTGCTGCCGGGCAGCAGATTCAAAGTCAAAATCCTCTAATTTGTTTCCCTGAACGACGGCCACCCTGGTCTCTTCGGGGTGGGTTGCGTCGATTAGCATCTTTTTTGCCATAAAACTGCTCTCCGGGCAGCCCTGTCCGGTGCCGCGGATCTGGCCGGGCATGTAGGGAGCGGGCTGCGAAAGTTGCGAAGCTTGCAGTGGACCAGCGTATCGAGATTGTTTTTGGGGTGTTTGAATTGCCGGTATTGGCTAAAGCGATAGCGTCAGTAATGACAGCGTCTGAATCGCCTGCGACCGGGCATTGCAATTGGTCCGGCACCCTGAGGGCCGTGTTACCCTGTATCTGAATTCGTTGGTGTGTTACGCCGCTTCGGTGTTGCATCTGATTGCGGGCGCGAACTGGTCGCGACCCGCCTATTTCCTGTAGGAATCATCAAACAGGGCTATAAATTCAACAGACCCTTCGAGATAGACCGTTCGAGATTCGAATTGTTCCTATGGCTTCTCACGCGCTGATTCGCAGCGACATATAGCCAAACGCAATATAAACATGTGTATCGACAGCCGACAATTCAATTTTGCGTTTCACTATTTGCAGGTGGCGCAACCTGCTTACCGCCCGTCCGGGCCGCCAGCGCCTGTCTGGACCATTGTCCGGGATCGTCGGTTGTGAATTATGCTGGACGCCTTGACTGGCTTTGTTCATATTTTGGTCCGATATGCTCTATCGACACAATATGTTGCGAGTTGTGCGGTTACTGAAAATCTTGCCCCTGTTTGCCCTGCAACGCGTCATGATTTGGCTGATCGCGTTGAGTTGTCTTGCTGCCGGTCCTGTCTTTGCGCAGGAGCGGGTGCTGGGATTGCGGGTTGGTGTGCATCCGGACAAGACGCGCATAGTGCTCGATCTGACCGGAGAGCTGCCATATTCCCTGTTCAGCCTGGCGGATCCCTATCGCGTCGTGGTCGATATGCCTGCTGTGGCGTGGGCGACGGGTAATGGCAGCGCGGGCGCAGGGGCGGGGTTGGTCGCGGGCTATCGCTTCGGGCTGTTTCGGCGTGACAATTCACGTGTCGTTCTGGACCTGACGCGTCCGGCAAAGGTGTCCAGGACGTTTTTCCTGCCAGCGGCTGCGGGAAAGCCCGTCCGCCTGGTCATTGATCTTGCCCCGGTTGATCGGGAAAGCTTTTTGGCCAATGCGGGGTTTAAGGGGCGGCAGCGGATTGGCGATACCGGTACGAGTGCAGATCGGCCGGCCCGGACAGGCCAGGTGGAACTGCCGCCCCCGGTCATACGCTCAGAGAAGACAACCATCGTTGTTGACGCCGGTCACGGGGGCGTCGATCCGGGGGCAACCAGCCGGTCAGGCCATTATGAAAAGGATATCGTGCTTGATGTCGCGCGCCGCCTGCAGCGGCAATTGCTCAATTCAGGGCGGTATCGCGTGGTCATGACGCGGGAGACGGATGTCTTTGTGCCGCTGCGTGAAAGGGTGAACATCGCACGTAATGCGGGGGCGGACTTGTTTGTCTCGGTGCATGCGGATTCGCTGCGTTCCGCAAAAGTGCGGGGTGCATCGGTTTATTCGCTGTCTGAAAAGGCATCCGACAAGGAAGCGGCGCAGCTTGCCGCTAAGGAAAACAGTTCCGATGTGATTGCCGGTATCAGTATCGGCAATGAAACAGATGATATCGTCCGGTCAATTCTGATCGATCTTGCACAGCGGGAGACAAAGAACAAATCGGTGCGGTTTGCCAAATTACTGCTGCCCGAGCTTGGCGGGGTCGGGGCGCTACTGCGTAATTCGCACCGCTATGCCGGGTTTCGCGTATTGATGGCGCCTGATGTTCCGTCGGTGCTTGTCGAATTGGGACTTCTGTCCAATGCGGCGGATGAAAAGCTGCTGATGTCGTCGCGGGGTCGCGATAAACTCGCTGCTGCGATCTCTGAGGCGATCGACCGGTATTTCGCCGAACGGCAAAGCTAGCAGGTGGCGCGGGGCTTGATCTGCCGGTCAGGGCTGGGCTAGGGTCCACGCCATTTTGCAGCCCTATTTCAAGTCTATCTGTTTAAGCTGGATGGTGCGAAGCCTCAAGCCTCTGATCATCTCAAGCCTCTGATCATCTCAAGCTTCTGATCATATTGTGAAATAGTTTACGGCGATTATCGATTTTCAGGCTGTGCGGCAGCGTTTTTCCGCCGGCGCCCAAATTATTCAATTTAAGGAGCGGCGTTCGTTGCAAACCTTCTTCCATTATGTTGCGTGGAGTTTCGGGCTGCTGATGTTCCTTGGCATCTGTGGCGCGATCGGGCTTGGGGTTATTCTCTGGCGCTATTCGAGCGGTCTTCCGGACTATACGCAGCTTGCTGATTACGAACCTGCCATCATGACCCGGGTGCATGCGGGTGATGGCCAGTTAATCACCGAATTTGCGCGCGAAAACCGCATGTTTGTGCCGATCGAGGCGATCCCCATGCGGGTCGTGCAGGCCTTTGTGTCGGCTGAGGACAAGAACTTTTTTGACCATAGCGGCGTCGACGGGCTGGGTGTGGTGCGCGCGGCGGTTACCAATCTGCGCAATGTTGCCGAGGGGCGCCGGCTGGTCGGCGCATCGACCATCACACAGCAGGTTGCAAAGAACTTCCTGCTGTCGGGCGATGTGTTGCTGAGCCGCAAGATCAAGGAAGCTATTCTGGCCTTCCGGATCGAGCGGGCTTTCAGCAAGGCGCAGATACTGGAACTTTATCTGAATGAGATTTATTTCGGCCGGGCGTCCTATGGCATTGCCGCCGCCGCGCTGAATTATTTCGACAAGCCGCTTGCCGAGCTGACCCTGATCGAGGCGGCCTATCTGGCGGCATTGCCGAAGGCGCCGAATAACTATCATCCGGTCCACAATTACGAAAAGGCGGTGGCGCGGCGGAATTATGTTATCGAGCGGATGCGCGATGATGGCTACGTCTCGCCGCTCGATGCAAAGCTTGCAATGGCGCAGCCTTTGGAGGTTGCGCCTCATCGCAGCAATGATTTCGTGGCAGCCGACTATTTCGCCGAGGATGTGCGCCGTGAACTCGAAGCGCAATATGGCGAAGATGCGCTCTATGAAGGGGGATTGTCTGTCCGTACCTCGCTTGACCCGGCATTGCAGCAAATCGCCGCGAGTGTTTTGCGCGACGGGTTGCTTGCCTATGACCGGCGGCATGGTTGGCATGGACTGATTGCGCGTATAGATGTCGACGAGACGGATTGGCCAGAGCGGCTGAAGTCAGTTCCGCCGCCGGCCGGGCTTGGAAACTGGCAAATGGCAGTCGTGCTGAATGTGGCTGAGACGCAGGCGGTTATCGGGCTGGCCGACGGGCGTCAGGGCGTCATTCCCGTCGACGATATGCGATGGGCGCGGCAGCGCCATGATATCGACAGGCTTGGCCCGCCCGTTACCGATGCGCGCAAGCGTCTGCAGCCGGGGGATGTGATCGCGGTTGTCGCCATGCAGGGCAAGAAAAAAGACGCGGCGGCAAGGGTGTCACTGCCTGTATGGTCGCTGCGGCAGCTGCCCGAGGTCAATGGTGCGCTTGTCGCAATGGATCCGCATACCGGCCGGGTGCTGGCCATGCAGGGCGGCTATGATTTCGCGCGTAGCCAGTTCAACCGCGCGACCCAGGCGCAGCGCCAGCCCGGTTCCGCCTTCAAGCCGGTGGTCTATGCGGCGGCCCTTGAGAATGGCTTTACGCCATCGAGCCTTATTCTCGATGCCCCCTTCGTCATTGATCAGGGCGCGGGACTGGGGCTTTGGAAGCCCGGCAATTATTCAGGTAAATTCTACGGCCCTTCGACGTTGCGGCTTGGAATCGAAAAATCGCGCAATCTGATGACCGTGCGGCTTGCGCAATATATCGGCATGCCGCAGGTGCTTGATTACGCAAAACGGTTTGGAATTGAGCGCGGCATGCGCCCGATTCTGTCCATGTCGCTCGGGGCGGGCGAGGTCACGCTGCTCGAGCTCACCACTGCCTATGCGATGCTGGTCAATGGCGGCAGAAAGATCACGCCGACATTGATCGACCGGGTGCAGGATCGCCGAGGCAAGACAATCTATCGCCACGATAACCGGCCTTGCGCCGATTGCATCGTGCAATGGGCCGGGCAGCCCCAGCCTGAACTGCCCGACTTGCGGGAGCAGAAGATTGAACCGGCGACGGCCTATCAGCTCGTTTCCATGCTGGAAGGCGTCATTCAGCGCGGCACCGGCCGGTCAATCGCGGTGGTTGGCAAGCCGCTGGCCGGCAAGACCGGCACAACCAATGACAGCCGTGATAGCTGGTTCATCGGTTTCTCCCCCGATCTTGTGGTGGGGGTGTTTGTCGGCTTTGACAATCCGCGCACACTCGGCAGGAAGGAAACCGGCTCTTCGGTTGCGGCACCGATTTTTCGCGACTTTTTCACTCAGGCGTTGAAGGGCAAGCCGCCGGTTCCGTTTCGGATACCCGCCGGCATTCGGCTTGTGCGCGTCGACAGCCGGACCGGACTGGCCGCAAAACCGGGCGACAGCAATGTCATCCTTGAGGCATTTCGCAGCGATGATCAGGTGCCAACCGGCAATATCGTGCTGGACGGGCAGGACCGGTTCCAGGATCTGGGGTCTGCACTTGCTGTCGGCTCGGGAGGGCTTTATTAACGGCGCACCGGTTTGTTGTTTGGGCGATGGAGAGATAAATGCAGGCTGAAACCCAAATGTTGGTCGAAGAAATCAAGCAGTCGCTGGAACTGCTGAGGAGGCATCTTTGACTGGGATAGCGCAAATCTAAGACTGGAAGAATTGAATGCGCAGGCTGAGGATCCCGCCCTGTGGGATGATCCGGATGCGGCGCAAAGCCTGATGCGTGAGCGGACACGGCTTGAGCAATCGATTAACGGTTTCATCGCGCTGCAAAGCGAGCTTGACGATAATCTCGAGCTTATTGCCCTGGGCGAGGCGGAAGAAGATGCCGAGGTTGTCGCGGAAGCGGAGCAGGCGCTGAGGGCGTTGCAGGCGGCGGCTGCTGCGCGTGAGGTGGAGACATTGCTGTCCGGTGAGGCCGATCCCAACAATGCCTATCTCGAAGTCCATGCGGGGGCGGGCGGTACTGAAAGTCAGGATTGGGCGAATATGCTGCTGCGGATGTATCTGCGCTGGGCGGATCAGCATGGCTACCGCACGGAAATCGTCGAGCTGAGCGAGGGAGAAGAGGCGGGCATCAAATCGGCGACTGTTCACGTCAAGGGCGAAAGTGCCTATGGCTGGATGAAGACCGAATCCGGTGTGCACCGCCTTGTCCGGATCTCGCCTTTCGATTCCAATGCCCGAAGGCATACAAGTTTTGCCAGTGTCGGGGTTTATCCTGAAGTTGATGACCGGATTGATATCGAAATTGAAGATAAGGATGTCCGGGTCGATACCTACCGGGCCAGCGGCGCGGGCGGGCAGCACATTAACAAGACCGATAGTGCGGTGCGGCTGACTCATATCCCGACCGGCATTGTCGTGCAGTGTCAGAATGAACGCTCACAGCATAAGAACCGGGCCAATGCCTGGAAAATGCTGCGCGCGCGTCTATATGAAGTCGAAATGCAAAAGCGGGAGGCAGAGGCGCAGGCGCAGGCGGACGCAAAGACTGATATCGGCTGGGGCCACCAGATCCGTTCTTATGTGCTGCAGCCCTATCAGATGGTCAAGGATTTGCGGACCGGCGTTGAAAGCGGTAACCCGTCCGCGATTCTGGATGGCGATCTGGACGGGTTCATGTCAGCCGCACTTGCGGCAAGGGTGCATGGCGCGCAGGAAACCGTCGAGGATCTGAATTAGCTCAGGGTGGCCGTGGGGCCCGGGTCGGAGCGAAGTCGCGCCCGGCGCGCGGCCATTTATGGTGCAACTGACATCAAAGTTGCGGTTAATGCGCTCAGTCAGCTTCCGACAAGGGGGTGCCGCGCAGGCCGATCGGTGCATTCGAGGGGCTGCCCGCCACTGTCATCGCCTCTCTGTCGCCGTTTTTCAGGCTGACAAGCCGGCCATTCAGCATAGCGCCGGCTTCGATCGCGATGGTTTCATGATGAATATCGCCATCGATTTTCGCTGTCTTGGTCAAGGTGACGGTGGCGGCGTGAATATTGCCGGTCAAACTGCCGCAGAGCAGCACATCGCGCGCTTTCGTGTCGCCATTGACGGTGGCGGAACTGCCAACTGTCAGATTGCTGCACTGGATATTGCCGATGACGGTGCCGTCGATCTGCAGATCGCCGGGGGTGATCAGCTCGCCATTGATTGTCAGATCCGGTCCGATCAGCGAGGCCGGACTGTTGCCCTTGCGGCGTTCACGCCCGCTGCTGCCGGTTCGGCCATTTGTTTGCTGATCGGTTTTGTCGCTAGAAAACACGCTTTCCTGCTTTCAAAAATTTGTGCGGATTATGTGCTTTGTCGTTAAACCAGACTTCGAAATGCAGATGCGGTCCGGTGCTCCGCCCGGTATTGCCAACACGACCAATAGGGTCGCGGGAGGCGACCTGCTGTCCTTCCTCCACCTCAATCCGGTGCAGATGCCCGTAACGGCTCCGGATACCATGGCCATGGTCGATTTCAACCATGTTACCATAGGGACCGTTACGCCGTGCGGAAATCACGGTTCCGGCAGCGCTTGCATAGACCGGCGTGCCGAGCGGTGCCACAAGATCAAGCCCGCTATGGAACGCACGAAGCTTGGTGAGCGGATCCTGACGATAGCCATAACGGCTTGAAATATAGTAATTTTCTGTCGGCTCAACGAGGGGTAGACGGAAAAGTGCATCGCGCAGGATTGTCAGCCGGGCCACGCGTTCAGTCAGATTGTTCAGCGCCTCTGTGGCAGCCGCATCGATTTGCGGCTCAAGCAGGATCAGCGGCCCGCCGATCGACGCGCTATTGTCCTGCAGGGCAGTGACGAGCTGTTCAACGTCAACACCTGTCTGCCCGATCAGTGTTTCAAGCTCACCAATTGCAGTCTCGGTCTCCTGAGAGAAGAGTGTGATCAGTTCGGATTGCGCGCCGTCCAACTGGCTTAACCTGTTTTCCAGCGCAGCGACTTTGACGCCGAACACGGAAAAGGCGGTTGTCGGGCTGTCCTCGTCGCTTTCGGGTGCTTCCCAGCGAAGCAGTTGCCGCGCGCCTTCCGCCCCATCAGCATTCGGGGTCAGTGCCGTAAGCCTGTTTGCCGAGGAAAGCGGGTCGCGCAGGGCTTGTTCCTGCTGCGCGAATTGTTCAAGGGTTCGCTGCTTGCTCTCAAGCTCAAGCGTTGTTGTCAGAAAGCGCTGCTGGATCTGTGCAACTTCCGTTGTCAGTTGAGTATAGGCCTGGCGGACTTCGGCAATTTCGCGATCACGTGCGGCGCGAATACGGTCCTCCAGCACAAAACTGACGGTGCTGATGACGCCCCAGACAATTGCGGCAAACAGGACAAAACTGACCCCGCATTGCAAAAAGGGGGGCAGATTGATGTAACGCACTTCTCCGCGACTGCGTAAATAAAGCTGCCGCTCGGGAAATAGCTGATTCCAGACCTTGGCAAAATGTTGCGTTATATATGACCACATCGGTGGCTTTGACCTTTATCCCGCACTAAAAATCAAATTACCGGTCTTCCGGGACCGGTGTTTTTATGTTGGCCGCGCACCTGTTTATCAGTGCGGTGCCGGTATGAGGCAGGGCTGTCAACCGCTGCCTGCAAAGCATAATTCTAAGCGGCAAGTGCAAAGAAATTCTGAACCGCATATGCCCTTTTGCCGCCCCTATTTATAACCCTTTCCCGCCGTCGATCAATAAGTGCCGCCAGCATCGGGAATGTGTTTGCTCAGGCGCGTTCAGAGTGCCTGAGCAGCGGCCAAAACAGCCTCCGCATGCTCCTTGACTTTGACTTTGCGCCAAATCTTCTGAATGACACCCTTTGTATCGATCAGGAAGGTGGCACGTTCGATCCCCATATATTCGCGGCCATAATTCTTCTTCAGCACCCACACGCCATAACTTTCGACCATCTTGCCTTCTTCGTCCGAAGCAAGCGTCACCTGCAGGTCGTATTTTTCCTTGAAGTTGTCGTGCCGTTTCACGCTGTCTTTCGACACGCCGATAATTTCAGTGTTGGCCGCGCTGAACTGTTCCTTCAGTTCCGTAAAGGCGATCGCTTCCTTGGTGCAGCCCGGTGTGCTGTCTTTCGGATAA
This sequence comes from uncultured Alphaproteobacteria bacterium, assembly GCA_947258435.1. Lineage (GTDB taxonomy): Bacteria > Pseudomonadota > Alphaproteobacteria > UBA11222 > UBA11222 > CALAQW01. Next base: position 10,668 of record CAMYID010000008.1, on the reverse strand, counting down.
AAGTAAACGACCACATTCTTGCCGCGCAGATCCGACAGACACACGCTGCCGCCGCCATCTGTATCCAGGCTGAAATCCGGTGCCAGCTCGCCTTCTGCCAACATGAAAAAGTCCCCTGCAATCCGATATCGTTAAGCTTGTTTGCGCGGTCCGATTATGCAGGATTCTCACGCAGATAAAACCCTGTAACGCGGCTTTGTCGTCGATATGTCCCCATCAGCCCGCATCATCGGCAAAGGGCAGTATTTTACGGTAGATTGCCGCGGCCTCCGCCTGAATGGCGGTCAGATGCGCACACAGGGCGGCAAAGTCGGTTTGCCCGGTTTGCTTGGCAAGCAGCCGGCGCAGGGCAGCGGGCGCGCGTGCAGCGTCCAGAGTGAGATTCAGGCAGAGCCGTACAATCTGCTGCGCGTCCCGTTGCAGGGTGATTGCGGCAATCAGGGTGTCTGCATCCTGCGGTTCAAGCACGCAGGCTGACCGCAATTGCCGCAATGTCGCAACCGTGTTGCCACCGACCAGTGAGGGGTGGCGATGCGATTCCCGCAAAACCAGAAACTGTGCGACAAACTCGATATCCATCATGCCGCCGCGGGCATATTTGAAGTTCCAGGGATTGGCGGTGCCGAATTCCTTGTCGACCCGTTCGCGCATCTGCGCAATTTCCCTTGTCAGCAGGGCCCCGTCGCGGGGCCGGGCCATGATTTTCTGCAAAGCGGCTGTAATCTGCTGACCGAGTTCATCAGATGCGGTAATCACGCGCGCACGGGTCCAGGCCAGATGTTCCCAGCTGGCCGCCTGATCCTGCTGATAATCGGTAAAGCCCTGAAGGGAAACCGCGATGGGGCCCTGTCTTCCGGATGGGCGCAGCCGCATGTCGATTTCATAGAGCTGGCCTTCTTCGGTCAGCGCGGTGAGCGCATTGATGTAGCGCTGCGCCAGACGCGCGAAATAATGGCCAGCGGTTAGGGATTTGGGGCCGTCCGATGGTTCGCTGCCATTATAGATAAAGACCAGGTCAAGGTCGGATGAGAATGTCAGTTCGCAACCGCCCAGCTTGCCCATCGCGACGACGGCCATGCCGCCATCGGGAACCTCGCCGTGCCGGTGTGCGAAATCGGCGGTGACGCGCGGCAGCATGGCCGTCAATAAAGTATCGGCGATGTCGCTGAGCGCGGTTCCGGTATCTTCCCCGTCTATCAGACCGCATAACAGTTGCACGCCGACCTGAAATTTCCGGTCATTCGCCCATCGGCGCGAAAGATTCAGGACCTCTTCAAGGTCTGCGGCCGGTTCAAGCGCGCGCGCAAGATCTGCCGCAAGTGCCGGTTTCTGGGGAAATTCCTGCATGAAACCGGGTGACAGCATGGCGTCAAGCAACAGCGGATTGCGTGCCAGGGTTTCGGCCAGCGTCGGAGCTGTTCCCATGATCTCGGCCAGGGTTTCAAGCAGCCAGGGATTGGCGTTGAAAAGTGACAGAACCTGAATGCCCGCAGGCAGCAGGGCCAGGAAGCTGTCGACCCGCCTGAGCGCGCCGTCAGGGTCAGCGGTTGCCCCGAGCGCCTCCAGAATCTGCGGTGTCAGATGATCGAGCAGCGCCTGAGCGCGGCGTGTCTGGAAGGCACGGTAGCGATAGGCTCGCCAGCGCGCCAGAATCTCAAGGGCCTGACCCGGTTCGGCGAAATCATAATTGCGCAACGTCTCCGCCGTCGGGACCGTGGTGCCAAGCGGAATGCGCGTGTCGCCATCATCGGATGGCTGGACAAGGCCGGTTGCCATCAGGGTGCGAAATTGCCGTGCGACAAAATCCAGATGGTGGCGTAATGTCGTCTCGAAAACTTTGTCATCGGGCATGCCCATAAAGGCGGCAATCCGCGCAAGTCCGGGCGCATCTTCAGGCAGGCTGTGCGTTTGTTCGTCATTCAGCATTTGCAGCCGATGTTCGACCGTGCGCAGGAATATATAGGCGTCAGATAATCCTGCTTTCGCCTCCCCGGGCAATCTGCCCAGGGTTTCCAGCACCTCAAGCAGGGCCAGCGTGCCGGGGGTCTGCAGTTGCCGTTCCCGCCCGCCCGCGATCAGTTGATGTGTTTGCACCAGAAACTCGATCTCACGGATGCCGCCGATACCCAGCTTCACATTATAACCCGCAACTCGAATGGCATCATGTCCGTGATGGGAATGAATAAGCCCGATCATGTTGTTGACGTCATGGATTGCTGCAAAATCCAGGCTCTTGCGCCAGATGAAGGGACGTATATGCCGCAAAAAATCCTGCCCCGCGGCGATATCGCCGGCAATGGGCCGTGCCTTGATCATGGCCGCGCGCTCCCAGCCCTTGCCGACGCTTTCATAATAGGTTTCAGCCGCCTCGACCGTCAGTGCGATGGGGGTCGCGGCGGGATCGGGGCGCAGCCTGAGATCGGTTCTGAAAACATAGCCGTCTTCGGTGAAGTCCTGCAGCAGCTTCACCAGTTTCTGGGTGAAGCGGATCTGGAAATCGCGCAGGTTACGCTTGCCCGAATAGGCGCATCTGTCCGGATCGTAAAGTGCGATCAGGTCGACATCGCTTGAATAGTTGAGCTCGCCCGCCCCCAGTTTGCCCATGCCCAGCAGCACATAGCCGCAACTATCCGACGGTCTTGTGGCGTCAGCGATTTTGATGTCGCCATCGGCTGTCGCCATGAGTAGCAGGCAGTCGATTGCACATTGCAATGTCTGCTGCGCGAAATCGGACAGGGCCTGTGTCACCTGTTGCAACGTCCAGTAGCCCGAAATATCCGCGATGGCGACCGTCAATGCCGCCTGCGCCCGCAGATTTCGGAGGGTTTTTGCCAAACCGGCTTCCTCAACGCCCGCCGATACAGTGTTGCGCAACAATGTTGCAATCTGTCGCATCACTGTATCGGGGCCGTCTTTGGCGATTTCGAGATAATGTTCGGGGCGGCGTAGCAGCAGCCGGGTCAGAAACGGGCTGGTGCCGAACAGGCATGTCAGCAGGTCCCGGGCGGTCGGATCCGCGTTAAGCGCATCAAAGACCCCGTCATGGTGTGACTGGGTCAGCGAAACCCATTCGGCAAGCCGGTCTGCCGCCTGGGCCTGGTCAAATGGTGCTGGTAGCTTCTGTCGGTCGGTTATCGCTGCTAAAAAGGGAAAACGCATGCATGCTGCCGCTGTCTTGCTTTCGTTTGCTGTGCTAACTCTAGTCGATCAAGGCGCTTTTGTCCGCAGGATCTATCTTCTGTGCAGAATATTGAACGAGCAATGAACCCAGGTCGGGGGCGGCGGGCCATTTCGTGCTGAAACGTTCAACCCATCTGCTTGGCCGCATGCTGGCGGCTTTGGTCGCGATCCTCACCATCGTGCTGACATTGCTTGTCTGGCATTTGGCGAGCGGTCCGGTTTCGCTGAAATTTCTCGATGGCTATCTCGCCGCATTTTTGAGCGAGGCCGTGCCGGGCTATCGCTGGTCGTTTGATGAAACCATGCTTGACTGGCGCGACCTTCGTCCCGCACTTGAGATTACCGTAACCGGCGTCAGTGTGCGCGACGAGGCGGATAACCTGGTCGCGCGCGTGCCCCGGCTTGATCTGGGTCTGAGTGCGCGCGGGCTGCTTACGGGGAAGCTTGTTCCGTTGCGGATTGTCCTGCAGGGGCCGTGGATCACGCTTATTCGCAGTGAGGATGGTCGTTTCGGCTTGGGGATCGCAGTGCCTGAATCCGGCGCGCAGGCGGCAGCAACGTCCAACCGGTTCTCGGAACTGACAAATCGTGTCTTCGCCGCCCTGTCCTCATCACCCGATAGCGGTGGCGCCTTGCTGCAAAGTTTCGCCATCCGCAATGCACAGGTGGTTTACCGTGATGCGCGGCTTGGAACCGTCTGGCGCGCCCGGCAGACAGGGTTTGAATTCGAGCGGGCGGCGAATGGCGGGATCCTTGGGGAAGGTGGCACCAATATCGAAATAGACGATCAGGTCTGGGCATTGGGGCTAAGCGGGCGCTTTGATCCGATGCTGCGCGAAACCCGGGTCGATATCGCATTCGCGGATGTTGAGCCGCATCATCTGGCGCAGGAAAATGACCGCCTGAAGTTTCTGAGCAGGTTTCGCCTGCCGGTCAGCGGTACGGTGGGGCTGGTGCTGGGGCAGACCGGCGCTTTGCAGTCGGTGCGTGCGAAAATTGTCGGCGGACCGGGCCGCTTTCTGTCTCCGGAGGTCGAGGGCGGCGTCGTGCCGCTTGATCGGACATCAGCGGATCTGACCTACGATACAGTTGCCAAAATTTTGTCCGTTCACAGTTTTTCCCTACGGCACGAGGATTGGCGGCTGCGATCAACCGCGCAGATGGAGTTGTCGGGGAACAGCCCTGCTCTGCGGGTTTCGGGAAATGTGACCGACCTGCCGACGGAACGTTTCAAGCGGCTTTGGCCCGAACAGCTTGCAAGCGGTTCCCGTCGCTGGTTTCTTGATAATATGGCGGAGGGGACAATCGACCGCGCGGAAATCGAGGCTGATATCCCAGCAGGTGTGATCGGCGTCGGCCCTTTGCCAGATGATGCGATCCGTCTGGAGCTGAAATTCCACGATGTCACCTCGCATTATATGCGCCCCATGCCGCCCTTGCGGGCCGCGCGCGGCGAGGGCGTCATGACAGGCCGGAATTTCACCGTGCGTGTGGAAGAGGCCACCGTGCTCGACCGGCTGTCGGTTTCAGAGGGCATTGTGGAGATCACCGATCTGCACCTGCCCGACAAGCCCGCCTCAGTGGGGCTTGTGCTGCGTGGCTCAGCGGCAGACACATTGCGGCTGATCGATTATGAGCCGATGCAATATCCGACGAAATTCGGGATCGATCCCGACAGGATTGGCGGAGTTGCCGCGACAAGGCTGCGTTTTGATTTGCTGCTGGCCAAGCAGACCCGTCTTGACGATATCAATTTTGCTGCTGCGACTAATCTGCAGGATATCAGTATCCCTGAAATGTTGAACGGGGTGGCGCTGGAGGAGGGCGAGTTCCTGCTGCAGGTCAACCGGAACGGTCTGGAAGCGAATGGTAAAGCACGGTTTCAGGACGTGGCTGCCGATATTCGCTGGCGTCAGGCTTTCAATGCACAGCCTGGCACCTTGTCGAGTGAATTCGATGTAACCACCCGTGCCGATGAGGCGCAATTGGCGGCGCTGGGCTTTCCGACTGTTGGTCTGGTCGCGGGGCCAGCGGATCTTGCGATACAGATGTGGGGCAATGGGACGAAAATCGTTCGTGGCAAGCTGCAGGGAAATCTGACCGATACCCGGTTGATTGCCGATCCTCTCAGCTGGCGGAAGCCAGCCGGTGAGGCGGCGGAAGTGACATTCGGATTTTCGCTGCCCGATGACAAGGGGGATGACAGGGGGAATGCGGCACGGCTGAGCGGTTTGACACTGACCGGGGATGGGATCGACATCGCCGGGAGCATGGTGTTCTCCGCCGCCGGTCCGCCTGCCGCGATTGTGCTGGACCGCCTGCAATTAGGCTCTGAAAACAATTTGTCCGGGCGCGCCCTGCTTGCCCCGGACGGGCATTACGAGATTACCGCGCGCGGCGAGACGGCTGATATTTCCGGTCCGCTTGCGGAACTGCTGAAATCCGATGACACGGTGCCGGAAACTGAAACCCTGCCTTACAGACTTGATGCCGAAATCGGGCAATTGCATATCGGTCAAGGGGTCAGGCTGAAGGATGTGTCAGCGACCGGCGCATATGATGGCAGGACATTTCAGAAGCTGGCGGCAAAGGGGGTTTTCCGGCCCGATGTGCCGCTGGCGGTGAATTTGATACCCGTCGATGGGGAACGGCATCTGACGCTGGAAGCCCAGGATGCAGGCCTTGGCCTGAAAGCGCTGGATCTGCTGCGTGACGGGGTGGGGGGCAGTCTGGTTCTCGATGCGGTGTTTCGCGATAAGGCACCGCGTGAAAAGTCCGGCAACCCGCCAATGGACGGGCGGCTCAGTATCAAGGCTATTAAAGTCCGAAACACCCCGGTGCTGGCCCGTATTCTGACGGTCGGCTCGCTGACCGGTATCCGTGACCTGCTGACGGGCAGCGGTGTCGCCTTTGAGCGTGTGGTTGTCCCGTTTTCCTATCGCGATGCCATGATCACCTTTAGCGATGCCTATGCATCGGGTTCGGCACTGGGGATTACTGCGAACGGGACCTATGACCCGGCGGAAGACCAGTTCAACATGAAGGGAACCGTTATCCCCGCCTACACATTGAACAGTGTGTTCGGAAAACTGCCGATTCTGGGACAGGTGCTGACCGGCGGCAAGAATGAAGGGGTATTTGCAATCAACTATACCCTGAGCGGCCCGTCCGAAAATCCAAAGATCGGCGTCAATCCGCTGTCGGCGCTGACGCCGGGTTTCCTGCGCCGGATCTTCGATATCGGCGATGCGACGTCGGGCACCGCGCAACCCGAGGTTCAGGAATCGCCCGCCATTCCCGAAGCCCTGGCACCTGGTGCCGCCCCCGCGCCCTGACCGTCCGCGCGCCTGACTGGCCAAGGCCATTGCGCTGCGTCTTTCTGTCCCATGGAAATTGCCATGACGGCAATTGACAGCCAAGGCCGTTCGTTGAAACCTCGACCGATAAAGATAACTGTTACCTCCTGGCGGGTGACAGATGTGACGCGGTGCGCAGCAGCGTGAACCGGCGGTGCCGCGCGCAAACTTGCAAGCAGCTTATGCAGGGAGAATGAAACGATGGATGATGCGGCAAAGAAGACGGCGCTTCGGATGATACCTTACGGTATCTACATCCTGACGGCGAAATCGGGGGACAATATCGCGGCTGCGACGGTCAACTGGGTAACGCAGACCGCGTTTGAGCCACCGCTTGTGGCGGTGGGGGTAAAGACCGATTCAGGTGCCTATGGGCTGATCAGGGAAACCGGATCATTTGCCCTCAACATGCTGGGCAAGGGGCAGCAGGGGGTTGGTTTCACATTCTTCAAACCCGCGGAACTCGATGGCGAAAAAATCAGTGGGGAGCCGTTTACAGCAGGCGGAAACGGTGCGCCCATCCTGAGAAATGCGATTGCGTCGGTTGAATGCAAGGTGACCGAAATTGTCGAACAGGGCGATCACCATATCGTGGTCGGGCAGGTCACCGCGGCAAATATTGCGCGGGAGCCCGAAGGCCGCCCCGATGAGGCCATTCTGGAATTGAAGGACCTTGGCGAAAAGGTATTCTATGGCGGCTAGGCTTCTGCATTGACAGCCGCCTAGTGTCGGCCGGGCAGCCGCACCGTCCGGATCGTGAATTTGCGGGGCGCGGCCAGATCAGTGCGGATACCCGCTATTCAGTGTGGATATCCGGTATGGTGCGGCCGTGAAATCAGCGTGCGGGGTCAAGGGCTGCCTTGGCTTGCTGCCACAGTGCCTCCATCTCCTCAAGGCTGGCCTCGTCCACTGACCGGTCGGCGTCGCGCAAAGCGGCTTCGATATAGCGAAAACGCATCTCGAATTTCCGGTTGGCATTGCGGGCCGCCTGTTCCGGATCGATCTTGAGATGCCGTGCCGCATTCACCACGCTAAACAAGAGATCGCCCACCTCCTCCGCGATGGCGTCGGTTTGGGTGGCGCGCGCGGTATTCCGGGTTTTCGCGGCGTGCGCGATTGCCGCCTCAAGTTCCCCGGTTTCTTCGTGAATCTTTTCCAGCACCGGTGTGACGGATTGCCAGTCAAAACCGACGCGCGCCGCCCGCTTTTGCAGTTTTTCCGCCCGCATCAGTGCGGGCAATGCCTGCGGAATCGCATCCAGTGTTCCCGCAGGTGTCGCATGATCATGCGCCGCATTGCGTTCAGCCGCCTTGATTGCTTCCCAATTTGCGCCATGGTCGGCAGCGGCGGCTGTTGGCACATTGCCATCTTTCTGCGGGTCTGGTCCGAAGACATGCGGGTGCCGGCGGATCATCTTGTCGCAGATTGCGCTGACCACATCGGCAAATCCGAAGGCACCTATCTCATCGGCCATCTGCGCATGGTAGACGACCTGTAGCAACAGATCGCCAAGCTCGTCTTTCAGGGCCGCCATGTCGCCTGTCGCGATTGCATCGGCAACCTCATAGGCCTCCTCAATCGTGTAAGGGGCGATGGATGCAAAGTTCTGCGATTTATCCCAGGGGCAGCCATCCGGCCCGCGCAGCCGCGCCATTATGCGCAGCAGATCTTGGATATCCTGTTTCCTGGCGGGGCGCCTGGCGGCAGACATGTCAGGACAAGGGCCCCTGCCAGTCGGTGACTCCCTGCCAGTCGGTGACAATGTCCTGCAATTCGGGGCGGGGGCGTTCCTTGGGGGGTTCGATTGCTGTGCCGATATAGATGAAACCGGCGATCTGCTCTTCCGCCGTGATCCCCAGCGCGTCGCGCACTTTCGGATGATAGGCGCACCATTCAGTAATCCACTGCCCCGCAAACCCCAGCGCATCGGCCGCATGCAGGATGTTCTGGCAAACCGCACCGCACGATAGCTGCTGTTCCCAGACCGGGACTTTATGGGAAGAAAGCGGGCTTGAGACCACCACAATAACAAGCGGGGCGCGGGTGAATTTCCCGCTTTCCAGGTCCAGCTTCGCCTCGCTGGCCTCGGCCTCGATATCGCGATAGGCGTCGCGCAACACCGCACCAAGCTTCTGACGTCCATCATTGCGCAACAGGATAAAACGCCAGGGTGCGATTTTGCCGTGATCGGGCACCCGGGCGGCTGCGGTGAGAATCTGTGCGGTCTGTTCGGGGTCAGGGCCAGGCTCGGTCATGTTGCGTGCAAGCACCGACCGCCGCGTCAGTAGCCGTTCAATTGCGCTGTTGCCCATCTGCGATCCCTGTAGCTGTGTTTGCCGCTGTGACTGGCGGGTGTGATCCTATCGGTCGATAGTAGGATAGCTTGGCATGCTGTTTCCAGCTTCCTTCCGCCTTGCTGCGGTTTATCTTTTCGCGGTAGCTGCCGCGTAAAGGGCAATTGCCGCCGCGTTGGATACATTCAGGCTAGGAAAGCCGGCATCTGTGGGCAGGCGGACAAGATGGTCGCATTTTTTCTGTGTAAGCGTGCGGATGCCGCTGCCCTCCGCCCCCAGGACCAGGGCGATTTTCCCGTCAAGGGGGGCGTTGGCAATCGGCGTTTGTGCGGCAGAATCAAGGCCGATACGCCAGAAACCGAGCGTTGCAAGCTGATCCAGGGTCCGCGCAAGGTTCGTGACCCTGATCATGGGCACATGTTCAAGCGCACCGGATGCGGATTTGGCAAGCACGGCCGTTTCGCCCGCCGCGTTGCGGCCGGTAACGATCAGCGCCGCCGCGCCAAACGCCGCGCAGGAGCGCAGCACGGCCCCCACATTATGCGGATCCGTCACCTGATCGAGGATACAGAGAATCTGTCGCGCTTCAGGCTGTTTGCCGGCCACAAGCGTTTGCAGATCAATATCGGGCAAGGGGGTGACGGCAAGCGCGACTCCCTGATGCACCGCATTTGCGGGCAACAGACGCGCGATTGCGTCAGGTTTCGCGATTTCCGGGCCAAGGCCGGCTTTCGCGATTGCTTCGCTCAGTTGGTGTGCGCCATTTTCGGTTGCAACAAGCCGCCATTTGCGCCGCGCGGGATTGTGCAGCGCGGCGGCGACAGGATGCAGCCCGTATAACCAGAGCCTGTTCTGATGATTATCTGGCTTTGCCAGGCTGGATGAGACCCTGGATGGGGTGGGGGGGCGCTTGCGTCTGACCATGGATATTTTATATGGTGGCTTTGCAGATGACGCAATCTGTGCCGGTTTCCATATGCCGCTGCCGGATCGGATATTTTATCCGCTATATGACACCGGAAATGGGTTGACATTGACAGGTGTTAGCACGTATTCGGACTGCCCCAGACATGGCGCGTGGCAGGCCTGTGCTTTGCTCCGCGCCTTTGTTTGTGTTTGCTATATTGGTGCCTGTGCGATGCAAATCGGCGGGTGACCTTGCGGTATGTGCTGCGGGAGCAGTGCAATTGCCCCGGATGGAGGGGTGCCCGAGCGGTTAAAGGGGACGGGCTGTAAACCCGTTGGCTATGCCTACGTTGGTTCGAATCCAACCCCCTCCACCATCCTGTGCGGCAGCCGTGGGCTGATATGGCGACAAGTGATTTGGCAGGCTAGGAAATTACGGTTTTCGAAGGGATTGGATCGGCAAAAAGGCGGCGCGAATGCCGGGAACGGCGGGCTGCCGGATCATTTGCCTCCGGGCGGGCGTAGCTCAATGGTAGAGCAACAGCCTTCCAAGCTGAAGATGAGGGTTCGATTCCCTTCGCCCGCTCCAGTATTTGGAAACCGGTTCGATTTTCTGGTTGCGGGTCGGGCGCTCAAAGGGTGATCCGGGCGCTTGAAGGGTCATGATGTGATGTGGCGAGTGTGTAAAACCACTTGCTTTTAAGGTGATTTTGCCGATTTTGGCAGCAAATTTAGTCGTACCCGGAAGCGGGTGGTCAATGAAGGCCCATAACTATCTGGGCAAAGCTTGTCGAGGAAGCGAGAGACGATGTCGAAGGAAAAGTTTGAGCGGACTAAGCCGCATTGCAACATCGGGACGATTGGTCACGTTGATCACGGTAAGACATCGCTGACAGCAGCGATTACGAAGACTCTCGCGGAGACCGGGGGTG
>CAMYID010000007.1 GCA_947258435.1 uncultured Alphaproteobacteria bacterium | reverse complement strand
GCCGAACCGTCTGCGCGGGCCGGCGGGCGGGCTCTGGCGGGTTCAGCCGCGCTGACTGATGCGGCGCGCCCGTGCCCCGGCCAGCCGCAGCCTGAGCGCATTGAGCTTGATGAAGCCTTGCGCATCACGCTGGTCATAGACCGCATCTTCCTCGAAGGTGACAAGCTCCTCGGAATAAAGCGAATAGGGCGAACTGCGGCCGATCACCGTGGCCGAGCCCTTATAGAGCTTGAGCCGCACCGTGCCGGTGACATGCTCCTGACTTTTGTCGATCAGCGCCTGCAGCATTTCGCGCTCGGGCGAGAACCAGAAACCATTATAGATAAGCTCCGCATAGCGCGGCATCAGCTCGTCTTTGAGATGCCCCGCGCCGCGGTCGAGCGTCAGCGATTCGATACCGCGATGGGCGGCAAGCAGCACCGTGCCCCCCGGCGTCTCGTAAATGCCGCGCGACTTCATGCCGACAAACCGGTTTTCCACCAGATCAAGCCGGCCGATACCATTGTCCCCGCCCAGCTTGTTGAGCTTGGTCAGCAGGGCGGCGGGGGAAAGCTTCTCACCATCGATGGAGACCGCATCGCCGCGTTCAAAGCCGATCTCGATGATCGTCGGGGTATCGGGGGCCGCTTCCGGCGAGACGGAGCGGCTATAGACATATTCGGGCGCTTCTTCAGACGGGTCTTCCAGCACCTTGCCTTCGGCGGAGATATGCAGAAGGTTCGCGTCCACGGAAAAAGGGGCTTCGCCGCGTTTGTCCCTGGCAATCGGAATCTGGTGCTTTTCGGCAAATTCGATCAACCTGGTGCGGGAGGTCAGGTCCCATTCGCGCCACGGCGCAATCACCCGGATATCGGGATTGAGCGCATAATAGCCAAGCTCGAACCGGACCTGATCATTACCCTTGCCCGTCGCCCCGTGACAGACCGCATCGGCCCCCGTTTCAGCGGCAATTTCGATCTGCCGCTTGGCGATCAGCGGCCGCGCGATCGAGGTGCCAAGCAGGTAAACCCCCTCATAAAGCGCATTGGCACGGAACATCGGAAAGACGTAATCGCGGACGAATTCCTCACGCAGATCCTCGATATAGATTTCCCTGATGCCCAGCATCTCGGCTTTCCTGCGGGCCGGTTCCAGCTCTTCGCCCTGCCCCAGATCGGCAGTGAAAGTCACCACCTCGCACTCATATTCTTCCTGAAGCCATTTCAGGATGATCGATGTATCGAGCCCGCCCGAATAGGCCAGCACCACTTTCTTGATGTCACTCATCTGACGCGATCCGAAAATTAGTCCCGCCGGCATGCCGGCAACAGGCGCGCACTATAGGCAAATGCGACGCCGGGGCAAGTGCCTCACGCAACCGCTTCGGACTTGCGCGGCCTTTGGCTTGCACTCTTGAGCTGACCGCAGGCGGCCATGATATCGCGCCCGCGCGGTGTCCGCACCGGACTTGCATAGCCCGCCCGGTTGACAATCTCGGCAAAGGCTTCGATCTGCTCCCAGTCGCTGCAGGCATAGGGCGCGCCGGGCCAGGGATTAAAGGGGATAAGATTGATCTTCGCCGGAATACCGCTGATCAGCCGCACCAGTTCGCGCGCATCGGCCAGACTGTCATTCACCCCCTGCAGCATCACATACTCAAAAGTGATGCGGCGCGCATTCGACAGGCCGGGATAATTACGGCAGGCCTCCATCAGCGCAGCGAGGGGGTATTTGCGATTGATGGGCACGATCTCGTCACGGATATCATCGCGCACCGCATGCAGGGAGACGGCAAGATTGGTGCCGATCTCCTCCCCGCAACGGGCCATCATCGGCACGACGCCGGCTGTCGACAGGGTAATCCGCCGCCGTGACAGGGCAATTCCCTCATTATCCATCACGATATGCAACGCCGCTTTCACATTGTCGAAATTGTAAAGCGGCTCGCCCATCCCCATCATAACGATATTGGTCAACTTCCGCCCGTCAGGCGGGCTTGGCCATTCTTCAAGCGCATCGCGCGCAACCATCAGCTGGGCGACGATTTCAGCGGGCATCAGATTACGCACCATAAGCTGCGTGCCGGTATGGCAAAAACGGCAATTAAGCGTGCAGCCAACCTGCGAGGACACGCATAATGTGCCCCGGTCCTCTTCCGGGATGAAGACGGTTTCCGCCTCTTTTCCGTCGGCAAACCGCAACAGCCATTTGCGCGTGCCGTCGACCGAAATCTGTTCGCTCGCAATTTCGGGGCGGGCCAGGCTGAAACGTCCGGCAAGCGCCCCGCGCAGGGGTTTTGCCATATTCGACATGCTGTCGAAGTCCTGCGCACCCCGGAAATAGATCCAGTGCCAAAGCTGTTGCGCGCGCATCCGCAACTGCCGCTCGGGGACACCCACCTCCGCCAGGCAGGCCGCGAGTGCCGCCCGGTCCGCGCCAACAAGATTGGCCCTATCGGTTACATTTTCCGCAAGCTGCATTATCTGCTGTTACTCCCATGGCACCGCACCGTGCGGAGACTCATTACCTGACGCCGCAAGCTGCGCTGACCCTCTTGTGGGCACTTGTGAAACCCGACAGGGAATAACGATCCGTCGTCCGGGTGCCGCGGCTCGACACCCCCTTGACGATCAGCCGCTGTCCGGCGCGCATTGCATCCACCATCGCTGCCTCGTCGGCCGCCCGTTCAAGCCAGGCCCCATCGCCCTGGGTGAATAATGTGAAGCTCTTGCTGCCATCGACGACCGCGCTGACGCTGCTGCCATCCTTATAGGGATAGCCGGTTAATATACTCACCTCATTCGCCACATCGCCCTGGGTACGATGGGTCACGAACAACACGATATCGCCGCGCCTGACATTGGTTGGCTCGGTCTTGAGCGGAACAGAGCGCATATAACATGTCTTGCTGCCGCCATCGCTGATCACGAAAGCATCCCAGTCGCGATACCGGCCAAGCAATTCGGGTGCTGCTGCTGAAGCCACCGCCGTTCCCAGCAGGAAAAACACCGTCGACAATGAAAGAAAATTTCTTACACCCACCTAGATCACCTTCCCGATTGGTCAGCTTTTGTCTGCGCGTAACATAACCGCGAAATGTGCAAATTTCTAGGAAGCCGCGTGAAATCGCCGCAGAATACTTGCAGTCAGACCAATCTGTGATCAATCATGCACCATGAACGCCGCTTCGCACAGGCCTTTGAATTTACAGGCAAAGAGTGAAACAGATCATGCCGATCTGCTGGTTGCGGTCGCCCGTGATCGCGATCGCGGGGCTTTCACCCTGCTCTTCGCTCACTTCGCCCCGCGCCTGAAAGGCTTTGTGATGGGTATGGGTATCGCCCCCGAAACCGCCGAGGAAGTTGCACAGGAAGTCATGCTGACCGCCTGGAACAAGGCGCATCTGTTCGACCCGGCACGCGCCAATGTGGCGACCTGGCTCTATACGATCGCACGCAACAAGCGGATCGATCTGGCGCGGCGTGCGGCGCGCGAAAAGCTCGACCCGGCCGAGCCGATGTTGCAGGGGACCCCGCCTGTACCGCCCGATAATCTCGTTGCAGCGAATCAGCGCGACGATGCGCTTCACAGGGCAATCGCCGCATTGCCCGAAGAACAGGCCCGGATTATTCGTCTGGCGATGACGCGCGGCTGGTCGCATGGGGAGATTGCCGAACATACCGGGCTGCCGCTCGGCACCGTCAAGTCGCGCATCCGGCTTGCCTTTGCGCGGTTGCGCAAAACCATAGGCCCGGACGCCGATCTCTGATAATTCAGATAGCTGAACAGACATTCCATCAGGACGCATGAGGGAAGGAAGAAGAAGAATGAAGGCTGTATTGTGTAAGAAACTGGGTCCCCCCGAGACGCTGGTGATCGAGGATGTGCCCGAACTCACAGCGGGCCCCGGGCAGGTCGTGATCGACACCTATGCGTGCGGCGCGAACTTCCCCGACGTGCTGATCATCGAGGGCAAATATCAGGAAAAACCCGATCTGCCCTTTTCACCGGGCGCAGAAGTTGCCGGCATCATCAGCGCGGTGGGCGAAGGGGTCAGCGATTTCTCGGTCGGCGACCGGGTGCTGGCCTATGTCGGCAATGGCGGCTATGCGCAGCAGGTTGTGACCCGTGCAACCCGGGTTGTCCCGATCCCCGATGAGATGGATTTCAATACCGCTTCGGCGTTTCTGCTGACCTATGGGACGTCCTATCACGGGCTGAAGCAGCGCGGCCAGCTCAAGCCGGGTGAAACCCTGCTTGTGCTCGGTGCCGCGGGGGGCGTGGGGCTTGCCGCGGTGGAACTTGGCAAGGCGATGGGCGCGCGGGTGATCGCGGCGGCCTCCACTGATGACAAGCTTGCGCTGTGCCAGGAACATGGGGCGGACGAGCTGATCAATTACAGCACCGAGGATGTGAAGGAACGCGTCAAGGAGCTGACCGGTGGCGCCGGCGCCGATGTGGTCTATGATCCGGTCGGCGGCGATTTTTCCGAAGCCACCCTGCGCGCCACCGCCTGGAACGGCCGTTTTCTTGTGATCGGCTTTGCCAATGGCGAAATCCCGCGCATCCCGCTCAATCTGACGCTGTTGAAAGGGTGCCAGATTGTCGGCGTCTTCTGGGGTGCCTTTACCGAGCGCCAGCCCGAGGATAACCGTGAAAACAACCGCGAGCTGATGCAGTTCTATGTGGAGGGCAAGGTCAAACCGCATATTTCTGCGGTCTATCCGCTGGAGCAGGCGGTACAGGCCATGCACGACCTGTCGGGCCGCAAGGTCAAGGGCAAGGTGGTGATCGCCTGCCGCGACAGCTGACACAGAAATGAAAAGACCTGCCTTTCGGAAAAGACAGGTCTTTTCAGCTACCGATCGCGCCGCATCGGGATGCGGCGTCTCTGTTTGAAGCGACGGGTTATTCGGCTGCCTGTTTGCGTCTGACCGGGTTGACGTCGGTCTGACGGTAATAGGCGATGCCGTCGGAATCCACTTCCCGCGCCAGATTGCCACGCTGCAACAGGCAATTGATATGGGCAATGCTTTCGCCCGTCGCCATGAACAGCACATCGTTATTGATTTCACGCGCGAACAGAACCGGGAACACATCGATCGCGCGCTTGGGATCCGCACACAGATCATGCAGATCACGCAGGTTCTGCTCATGCCCGTCGATCAGCGCGGTCAGCCGCGCATGCAGCCCGTAAAAGGGCCGGTTATGCGCCGGCAGCACCAGCATATCGTCAGGCAACCGGTCACGGATCGCTTCCAGCGAATCAATCCATTCCTTAAGCGGATTGGCCTCGGGTTCGTTCGGCATCACGCTGACATTCGAGGTGATATTGGGCAGCACCTGATCGCCTGAAAACAACACATTGTGATGCGGCGAATACAGGCAGGCATGTTCGGGCGAATGGCCCCGGCCTACCACAACTTCCCAATTATGATCGCCGATGCGGACCCGTTCCCCATCCTGAACGCGGCGGAAACCGACCGGCAGCTTCTCGACCCCGAATGTAAACCCGCGCGAGCGACGGTTATAATAAGCGTCCATCTGCTCATCATTGAAGCCCGCAGCACGGTAAAAGGCCGTCGCCTCCTCGGTCACCTCGGCCATATTGTTGGCTTCCGATACCCGCGCCATCAGCATTTCGGTGCGCGACATCCACAGCTTGGTCCCCCATTCGCGGCAGAACCAGCCGGCATTGCCTACATGGTCGGGATGGAAATGGGTGACGAACACCCGCTTGACCGGGCCGCCACCCAGCTCATCGATCATCTTTTTCCAGCTTGCCTGGATTTCCTTGCTGCGGACACCGGTATCGACGACCGTCCAGCCATCCCCGTCGCGCACCAGATAAATGTTGATATGGTTGAGGGCGAAAGGCAGCGCCGCGCGCAACCAGTAAATACCGGGCGCAACCTCCATATACTCACCGAATGCCGGCGGATCCTCGAAAGGGAAGGTCAGCTTGGCCGGTGTCGGGAGATCAAGCCCGCCATCATCCTGTGTCATCGACATAGCAAATCACTTTCAATCGCAGTTATAAATCTTACAAGCGGGATAAAGGGGGCTCTGGCTCAGGGCCGGCAACGCGCACGACATCCCGTCAAATTCCGCCAAATTCTGTTGGCGCGCAATAACGCACCATTCTCCTAGGATATGACGAAAGGCGAATTTGTCAAACAACCGTTCGATTCGGGGCACCGGTCGGGGCTGTTTGCCTAAAGCGCGCGCTCGTACCAGGCGACATCCCAATACTGTCCGAATTTACGCCCCACCTCGCCATAAATACCGATCCGGCGGAAACCGAAATGGCGGTGGATTGCCTCGGATGCCGCATTGGGCAGGGTGATCCCCGCATAGGCGCGATGTATGTCCTCGCCGGCAATGGTTTCGAACAAGGTGTCGTAGAGAAGCGTCCCGATCCCCCTTCCGGTCGCGGCCGGGGCGAGATAGATGCTCGTCTCGATGGACGTCGCATAGGCGGCGCGCTCTTTGAAACGCCCGCTATAGGCGTAGCCGATGACGCTTCCCTCATCCTCGGCGACGAAGATCCTGTATGGCCCGGTATCGGAAAACTGCGCCATCCACCGGCGACGTTCCGCCACATCCTTTTCCTCTATATCGAATGTGGCGGGCGACTCGCGAATATAGTGGTTGTAGATCGCCATGAGTGCGGGGATATCGGGCTCTCCCGCCCGGCGAATCCCGATCATGGGGCAAGCTGACTTTCATCAAGCGCATAAAGCGCATCCGCCCCGGCCGTAACCGGTGTGACAAGCCCCAGCGCACCGGGCAGAATATTGCGCGCATAGAAAAGCGCGGTTGCAACCGCTGCCTCATCCTGCGGCGTGGCGCCCGCAGCCCCGGCAAGCGCATTCTTCGCCATGAAAAAGCCGCCGCTCACAAGACCTGCCTGCCTGAGATAGGGCGTCGCCCCGGCAAGGCAGTCATTGGGCGCGTCTGCGGCGCGTTCCAGCAACCAGCGTGTGGCTTCTTCCCACGCATCGGTGGCGTGCGCCAGCTCCGCCCCGATAAGGTTCAGCTCCGCGCGATTTGCGCTCGCGCAGGCCGCCGCGGTCTCGCGGATCTCGGCCATGAAATCACCGATCACCGCGCCGCCCTGCATCGGCACCTTGCGGCTGACCAGATCCATCGCCTGAATGCCGTTGGTTCCTTCATAGATCGGTGCGATCCGCGCATCGCGGAAATGCTGCGCCGCGCCGGTTTCCTCGATATAGCCCATGCCGCCATGCACCTGAATACCGAGCGAGGTGACCTCGACCCCGATATCGGTGGACCAGCCCTTCGCAATCGGGGTCAGCAGGTCGGCCCGCGCCTGCGCCCGTGCCCGCACCGCATCGTCCGGGGATTTGCGCCCCAGATCGATCGCCGCCGCATTGGCGTAGCAGATACCGCGCGCCGCCTGCACCAGCGCACGCATGGTCAACAGCATGCGCCGCACATCGGGATGGGTGACGATCGGTACCATCGGCACATCCGCATGCTGCTGGCCGAGCGGCTTGCCCTGCCGCCGCTCCTGCGCATAGGCAAGCGCCTGCTGATAGGCCCGCTCCCCGATCGCGACCCCTTCCAGCCCGACATTGAGGCGCACATTGTTCATCATGGTGAACATGCAGGCCATGCCGCGATTTTCCTCGCCCAGCAGAAAGCCGACCGCCCCCTCATTCTCGCCATAGGCCATAACGCAGGTGGGGCTGGCATGAATGCCGAGCTTTTCCTCCAGCCCCACACAGCGCAGATCATTGCGCTTGCCCGGCCTGCCGTCGGCATCGGGCAGATATTTCGGCACGATGAACAGCGAGATGCCGCGCGTTCCAGGCGGTGCATCGGGCAGCCGGGCCAGCACCAGATGCACGATATTGTCCGACATCTCATGCTCGCCATAGGTGATGAAGATCTTGCCACCTGTAATCGCATAGCTGCCATCGCCGCGCGGTACCGCCTTGCTGGTCAGCGCCCCGACATCGGACCCTGCCTGCGGTTCGGTCAGGTTCATCGTGCCGGTCCATTCACCCGAAATCAGCCGGGTCAGATAGATGCGCTTCTGTTCATCGGTGGCATGCGCCTGCAACGCCTCGACCGCCCCATGGGTGAGCGTCGGCGCCAGCGCAAAGGCCATGCAGGCGGAGATCACCATCTCGTCCACCGCATTGGCAAGCAGCAGCGGCAGCCCCTGCCCGCCCTGTTCGGGATCGCAGGCAACCCCCATCCAGCCGCCCGCGACATAGTGGCGGTAAGCCTGCGCGAAGCCGTCGGGCATACTGACCTCGCCATCGGAGAGCCGGACCCCTTGCGCGTCCCCCACCCGGTTGAGCGGCGCGATCACGTCGCGGGCGAACTTTCCCGCCTCATCCAGTACCGCGTCGACAAGTTCCGCGCTCAGATCCCCGAACGCGCCGGTTTGGCGCAGCCGCTCCATATCCCCCGCCACCTCAAGCGCCAGTCGGATATCATTAAGCGGTGCGATATAGCCGGACATGAATTACTCTCCTCGACCTCAAACATAAGTTATCCTGTTCGCCCTATGTTAATGAGGATGATGAAAACGGCCAACATCAAACCTGCCGACGATGCTGCAATCGCCGAAGCGGCAAAGCTTTTGCGCGCCGGGCAACTCGTCGCCTTCCCCACCGAAACCGTTTACGGCCTCGGCGCGGATGCGACGAATGAACGGGCGGTGGCCGGTATCTTCGCCGCCAAGGGGCGACCGCAATTCAACCCGCTGATCGTGCATGTGGCAGAGCTTGAAACCGCGAAGCAGATCGCGCATTTCGACCCGCTGTCTGAACAGATTGCCCGCCGCTTCTGGCCCGGCCCGCTGACGCTTGTGCTGCCGCGCCGGGCGGAGGCCGGCTTGTCGCTGCTGCTCAGCGCCGGTCTCGATACGGTGGCGGTGCGGGTGCCGGCCCATCCCGTGGCCCGCGCGCTGCTACGCGAAACCGGCTGCCCCCTTGCCGCGCCCAGCGCCAACCCGTCTGGCCGGATCAGCCCGACCTGCGCGGCGCATGTGGCAGAAGGCCTTGGCGAGCAGGTGGCGCTGATCCTTGATGGGGGCAACTGCGCCGTGGGGCTTGAATCGACGGTCGTCGCGATCCGCGGCGGGCAGACATTCGTGCTGCGGCCGGGCGCGGTCACACGGGAGGATCTGGCAGCTGTCTCCGGCCATGCCGCGGCGACCGGACAGGACGCGCCTCACGCCCCGCAATCGCCAGGACAGCTTGCAAGCCACTATGCGCCGCACCTGCCGGTCCGTCTCAATACCCTGGTCGCGCGCGCAGATGAGGCAGCCCTCGCTTTTGGCGCGACGCAGCCCGAAGGCGCGGCAAAAACCCTTGATCTCAGCCCGGCAGGCGATCTGACCGAAGCTGCCGCGAATCTTTTCGCGATGCTGCGCGCGCTCGACCGGCCTGAATTTTCAGGCATCGCCGTCGCGCCCATCCCCGAAAGCGGGATCGGCGCGGCAATCAATGACAGGCTGCGCCGCGCCGCCGCTGACCGGCCCGCAGAGAGCGAGGGAACATGACCGCTTCACTCCGGCAGCGGCTTGAGGCCGCCATCGCCCGCCACGGGGTGCCCGGGGCAAGCCTTGCGTTCTGGCATGGCGGCGCGCTGCATGAAGCGGCGGCCGGGCATGCCAATCTGCGTGCGCAGATCGCAGCCACCCCCGATACCCTGTTCCAGATCGGGTCAATCACCAAGCTGTTCACCGCAACATTGATCCTGGGGCTGGCCGCCGAAGGGGCGCTCACTCTCGATCAGCCGGTCGCTGAATTACTGCCCGGTTTTGCGCTGGCCGATGAGGCGGCAACCGCGCAGCTGACGGTGCGGCAACTGCTCTGTCACAGCGGCGGCATGGACGGGGATTTCTTCAAGCCCCATGGCCGGGGCGAGGATCGCATCGCCCGCTATGTCGCCGATTGCCGCGAACTGCCGCAGCTTCATCCCCCCGGCGCGCTGTTTTCCTATTGCAATTCAGGCTATGTCATCCTTGGACGAATCATCGAGGTTCTGACCCGCACCCATTGGGACAAGGCGCTGAAGGAACGGCTGCTGCGCCCGCTCGGCCTGCGCGAGACGAAAAGCCTGCCCGAGGAGGCCATTCGCTTCCGCTGCGCCATCGGCCATGCGCCCCATCCCGACACCGGCGAAATGGATATCACCCCCCTCGCCTATCTGGCGCAATCGAACGCCCCGGCGGGATCGACGGTGATGGCGAGCGCGCGGGATGTCATCGGCTTTGCGCGCGCCCTGTTCGGCATCGGGGAAGACAGCGCCGCGCCGCTCCCCGCCGCCCTGACGCAGGAAATGCAGACAGCGCAGATTACCCTGCCGCCCCATTATCCGATGCGAGATTGGGGACTTGGGCCGAAAATCTTCGATTGGGACGGGGTGCGCGGCTTTGGCCATGACGGGGTGACCATCGGGCAGCAATCCTATCTGCGCGTCATCCCCGAACGGGATCTTGCGATCATATTGCTGACCAATGGCGGCGATGCCAACAGTCTGTATGAAGATCTGATTGGCGCGCTGCTTGCCGAGCTTGCCGATATCCGCCTGCCGCAACTGCCCGCGCCCGATCCGCGCGCGATTACCGACCGTGCGCCCTACGCCGGCACCTACGAGAAACTGAGCGCGCGCATATATATAAACGAGGTGGACGGGGCGCTTCAGTCCCGCTCGGAGGTGAATATCGATTTTATGGGGGGATTTCGTCCCATGACCCTGCAGCTTGAACCGGTTGACGCGGCAGTATGGCTGGCACGCGTTCCCGACAGCGCCGCCCCCTATCCGATACGGTTTCTCGACTTCGGCGCGGATGGCCGGCCCGCCTTTCTGCATATGGGCCTGCGTGCCTATCGGCGGCTGGCATGAGCGCGGCGCTTGACGAAATCCGCGCAGCGGTGGGCCCTCGGGGTTTTTCGGACGACCCTGACCGGATTGCCCCCTTCCTGCGCGAACATCGCGGCCTTTATCAGGGGGAGACCGCGCTTTTCGTGCAACCCGCAAGCACAGAACAAGTCGCGAAAGTCGTCCGCATCTGCGCACAACACAGGATCGCCATCGTACCCCAGGGCGGCAATACCGGGCTTGTCGGCGGGCAGATCCCGTTTCCCGGCACCCATGCGATCCTTCTTAACCTGTCGCGGATGAACAGGGTCCGCGCGATCGATCCCGATAATGACACGATCACGGTGGAGGCGGGCTGCACCCTTGCCGCGTTGCAGGCGGCGGCAGAAACGGCTGGCCGGCTGTTCCCGCTCAGCCTTGCCTCAGAAGGCAGCTGCCAGATCGGCGGCAATATCGCGACCAATGCCGGGGGCAATGCGGTACTGCGTTACGGTAATATGCGCGAGCTTGTGCTGGGGATCGAGGCGGTGCTGCCCGACGGGCGCGTCTGGAACGGGCTGCGCGGGCTGCGCAAGGATAATACAGGCTACGATCTGAAGCAGCTTTTCATCGGCGGTGAAGGCACGCTTGGCATTGTGACGGCAGCCGTATGCAAACTGTTTCCCCGGCCGCGCACAGTGGCGACCGCGCTTGTCGCGGTGCCCGATGTGGCGGCGGCGGTCAGCCTGTTTGGCCGGCTGAAGCAGACAAGCGGCGACCGGCTCACCGCGTTTGAACTTATCCCCCGTATCGGCATCGATTTCGTCACCCGGCATATCCCCGGCGCGCGCGATCCGCTGACCAAAGCCGTTGACTGGTATGTGCTGGCGGAGCTGTCTTCCGCGGGCGAGGAGGATTTGCGCCACAGGCTGGAAGCAGCGCTTGCCGCCGCGCTCGAGGAAGGGCTGGCCAGTGATGCGGCGATCGCGGAAAGCGGGGCGCAGGCATCGGCCCTGTGGGCGCTGCGCGAAAATCTGTCGGATGTGCAGAAACTCGAAGGGGGCAGTATCAAGCATGATATCTCCGTACCGATTTCGGCGATCCCCGCCTTCATTACCGAGGCGAGCAAGGCGGTTACCGCCGCCCTGCCCGGCATCCGGCCAGTACCGTTCGGCCATATCGGCGATGGCAATGTGCATTTCAACCTGAGCCAGCCGCCGGCGATGGATCGCGAAGCATTTCTTGACCGGTGGGCGGAATTCAACCGCATCGTGCATGATATCGCAGCCGGGCTTGGCGGCAGCATCAGCGCCGAACACGGGCTCGGCTTCATGAAACGCGACGAGATCACCCATTACAAAAGCGCTGTGGAAATCGACATGATGCGGGCGGTCAAGCGTGCCCTCGACCCCCAAAACATCATGAATCCGGGAAAACTCGTGCTGCCATGACAGACGACACGCCAGTCATCCGTCCGCTGACCGATGCGGACATTGATGCAACCATATCGCTGTGGCAGGCATGCGAGCTGACCCGCCCGCATAATGATCCTTACCAGGATATCGCCCTTGCCCGCGGCAAGGCGAATTCGGATGTGCTGGTTGCCGAGCTCAAGGGAGAAATCATCAGTTCAGTCATGGTTGGCCATGATGGCCATCGCGGTTGGGTTTACTATCTTTCTGTTGCCCCCGACCGGCAGGGGCAGGGACTTGGCCAGAAGATGATGCGCGCCGCCGAAGCGTTTCTCGACAAGCATGACATCCGCAAACTGGAACTGATGGTGCGTGCAAGCAATGTGGCGGCAACCGGCTTTTACCAAAAAATCGGTTACGCGGAAGAGCCGGTTGTTGTGATGTCCCGCTGGCTCGACAAATAGGCCAACCAAGCCGATAAGGCGATAAAAGGCCTAACCTGCCCGCAGTTCCTGCAACAGCCCGTCCACATTGCGCCCAAGGGCGGCAATCTCATCGGACATGGCACCGAATGTATGATCAAGCTGCGTACAGATGGCGCCCGCATCGCTGATCTGCCGGGTAACATCTTCCACATTCTGCGTCACTTCCGCGGTACCACGCGACCCTGCATCGATATTCCGCGCAATCTCGCCTGTTGCGGCCGTCTGTTGTTCGACCGCCGCAGCAATTGCCGTTGAGCTTTCGTCAAGCTGCCCGATTGTCGTGTCGATTTCACCGATCGCGGCGACAGCCTCTTTCGTCGCCGCCTGAATCGCCGTGATATTGCCCGAGATCTCGTCAGTGGCCCTGGCGGTTTGCGCGGCAAGGTTCTTGACCTCCCCCGCCACCACGGCGAAGCCCTTGCCCGCTTCCCCCGCACGCGCTGCCTCGATCGTTGCGTTGAGCGCCAGCAGATTGGTCTGGCTCGCAATTTCGGAAATCAGTTTCGCCACCTCGCCAATCTGAAGTCCCGCCCTGTCAAGCACCGCCATGGCATTCCCCGCTTCCCGGCTACGGGCGACAGCCTCACGCGCAACCCCGGCCGAATGCGCGACCTGGGTCGAGATTTCCCGCTCGGACGCGCTGAGCTCCTCGGTCGCCGCTGCAACAGTGGCGATATTGCTTGCTGTATTCTGCGACAGACCGGTCACGATCTGCGCACAGGCTCCGACCTGCGTCACCGCCGCTGTCAGGCTGCTGCTTGCATTTCCGATTTCATCACCGCGCGCGCGCGTCTTCTCGAGCGTTGACTTGACCGCAGTCTCCAGCGCCGCCGCCAAATTCTCGGTCTGACGCTGCCGCGCGTCTTCTTGTTCATCAAAATAAACCGAGGTCGCGATCTCCATATCCAGCATCAATGCCTTACCGAATGCGGAAATTGCACGCGCCAGAAATTCCGGTCTTTTTCGAAAGGCGGGAACCAGAAGCGCGACCATTTGCGCATAGGCGAAATTGTAGATGCCGATGTACCAACGCGGTTCCAGGCCGATCCGCGCATGCGCGCGTCCGATCGCCTGCACCCGTTCCGCATAGTCATGGTCGAATTCCGCCGCAAAAAGCTGCCGCCAATGTGCTTCCTGCGCCGCCTTCAACCCCGGAACGCGCGATTTGTCGCCAATGATCGCCGCCGTCTGGGGCATCGTGAAGATAGCGGCGTAAAGGTCGTCGAGAATGTCATCGAGTTTCGCAAGGACAATCGGGCCGCATTGCCTGATCGCTTCCCTGTCCGCTGATCCCAGGCCGATAAACTGCAAACGTCCGTCAATGTCGAGAGTCTGATTACGCATTACCTGCTCCACTTCGGGGACCTGCCGCCACTCCCCCGATGGCAACGCCCCGCCCTGTCCGCAACGGATCCTCGCCCTCATCCGGTCGAACAATACCGTTACCTCTATTCGCGCCGAATATGAGAAAAGCAACCTTTCGAAATGGTTATCGCACAGCCCCCGGATATGGCCTGCGTCCAAATGCCACAATCGCAAGTTTTCGCACAACTTTGCGCAACCCCGACACTAGCCATTTACCGCCAGCCAACTTGTTTGCTAAAACCAGTATAAGAATTCAAAATCTCAAGGGGAGACGGCCAATGGCTGCTAATCGTGTATGTGAAATTTTCGGGATCGAACATCCCATCCTGCTTGCTGGTATGGGCGGGGCATCGACCCCGGCACTGGCTGCGGCGGTGTCGGAAGCCGGCGGGCTTGGCATTCTGGGCGCGGCGGCCTGCGGCCCCAAAATGCTGCGTGAATGGATCGACGAGGTGCGCAGCCTGACCGACAAGCCGTTCGGCGTCGACACGCTGCTGCCGGCCTCTGTCCGCCGTGAAGGCGGCGGCGGCAATGCCGATGGCCCCTCGCCCATGGATCTATTGCCCGAACACATGAAATTCGCAGAAGAATTCATGAAAAAGGAAGGGCTGACCCCGCCAACCAAGGAACAGCTTGCCGAACATATGGGCGCATCGGGCCGCGCGCCGGGCGAGCCGCAATTCCTGACCAAGGAATTCTTCGATGCGCAGATGCAGGTCGTGATCGAGGAGAAAGTCCCCGTTTACGCCGCGGGTCTTGGCAATCCGGGCCCCTGGATGGAAGACATGCACCGTAACGGCACCAAGGTAATGGCGGTTGTCGGCGCGGTGCGCCATGCGGTGCAGGTTGTTTCCTCCGGCATCGACGTAATCGTTGCGCAGGGCCATGATGGCGGCGGCCACAACTCGCCGATCGGCACGCTTGCGCTGATTCCGCAGGTGGTCGACGCGGTCGGCGGCCCGAACGGCATCCCCGTGCTCGGCGCGGGCGGCATTGTCGACGGGCGCGGCGTCGCCGCTGCCTTGTGTCTGGGCGCGGAAGGCGCCTGGGTCGGTAGCGCGTTCCTCGCCAGTGAGGAAGCCGGCATCCAGCCCTATCAGAAGCAGGCGATCGTCGACAGCACCGAAGAAGGCACCATGGTGTCGCGCTCGGTCACCGGCAAGCCGGCGCGGATCATCCGCACCAAATGGGCGCAGGCCTATGTGGATGCGAAAATGGAACCGCTGCCCATGCCGTTCCAGTCGATGGTCTCGGGTCAGATCCTCGCCTCGGGCCAGATCGCCAAACGTGGCGATATCGCGCCGGGCTTTGCCGGTCAGGGCATCGGCATGATCCGCAGCGTCCGCCCGGCAAGGGAAATCTTCCAGGACCTGGTGGATGGCTGCAAACGCGCCTTCGACAGCGCGCCCCACGCCGTCTGAGAATTGCAGACAATGGCGCGGGAAACCGCGCCTGCTAGCAATAAAGACTTTCAAGGAAACCGCGTCTCTCCGGAGGCGCGGTTTTTATTCGGGCAGCGCAAGGCCGGCAGCCGTGAGCGCCGCACCCTGCCGGGTGGCCAATCGCCCGATATCGAAACCGGCAAGCGCTGATTCAAACAATGTATGCCAGTTAAGCTCGGCCCCCAGATGCAGGAATACCCCGCCAAGCCCGATGGCGGCACGGTCCATGAAGACAAATTCGCGCGGCGGCCGCACGGGGCCAAGCCGCTTCAGCGCCTGCCGCACCTGTTCGGCCTCGGCCCGGCCATACTCCCCCGGCGCGACCCCGTCGGCAACCGAGCGCACCCGGTCATCAAGCATCGGGCGGTAAATAAAACGCGCCCAGATATTGAGCGCATCGACAAGTTCATCGGACAAATCCTCGAACCCCCAACCCGCATAAGCCGCCGCTGCAAGCGCCCGGTCGTCGTCGCGCAGCGCGCGGTAGAGATCGACCACACCGGCGACGAAATCGGGCCTGAAGATCCTGACACAGCCATAATCGAGCAGATTGAGCCCGCCCTCCGGTGCAAGCGTATAGTTACCCGGATGCGGGTCGCCATGGATCACCCCATATCGCACAAACGGTTTCCACCAGGCGGTAAACAGATTCCGCGCAATCCGGTTGCGGGTTTCCTGCGGCGCGCGCCGGAAGGACATCAGCGGTTCGCCCGCAAGCCAGCCCATGCAGAGCAACCGTTCGGTCGACAGATCCCGAAACCAGCGCGGCACGTGGATATCAGGCTCATCGTCCAGCATCGCTGCGTATAGCGCCATATGCCGCCCTTCGCGCTGATAATCGAGTTCTTCGCGCAGGCGGCTGCCGATTTCGTGCTCGATCTCGCGCGTGTCGACCGTCCGCTCGATCCGGCGGTGCAGCGCGAAAATCGCCCTGAGCTGCACAAGATCAGCCTCAACCGCGGACCGCATATCGGGATATTGCAACTTGCAGGCCAGCACGGTTCCATCCGAAAGCCGCGCGCGATGCACCTGCCCAAGGGACGCGGCTGCCGCGGCCACGCGCCCGAATTCGGAAAATCCGGTCTGCCAATCGGGGCCAAGCTCGGCGCGCATGCGCCGTTTCACGAAGGGCCAGCCCATCGCAGGCGCATTCATCTGAAGCTGGCTCAACTCCTGCGCATATTCGGGCGGCAGGGCTTCGGGAATCGTGGCAAGCAGTTGCGCCACTTTCATCACCGGTCCCTTGAGCCCGCCCAACGCCTGCTTCAGCGCGACCGCATTGGCCCGCCGGTCGCCGCCTTCCCCGCGCAGCCGGCTGCCCGCAACGCGCGCGGCCACCCCGCCGACATTGGCCGACACCTTTGCATAGCGCCGCGCCCGCGCACCAAGCCGGTTACGTTCGCGATCCTGATCGCCCGCGGCCATTCAGTTTGCGCCAAGTTCCGCTTCAAGTTCGTCGATAAAGCCTGAAATCATCGCAAGCCCGGTCTGCCAGAAGGCCGGGTCCCCGGCGTCAAGCCCGAAGGGTGCCAGCAATTCCCCATGCCGCTTGCTGCCGCCCGCGCGCAGCATATCGAAATATTTCTCCTGAAAGCCGTCCTCCGCCTGCTGATAAACCGCAAACAGCGAATTCACCAGGCAATCCCCGAATGCGTAGGCATAGACATAGAAGGGTGAATGGATGAAATGCGGAATATAGCACCAGTAATTCTCATATCCGGGGCCCAGATCGATTGCGGGGCCAAGGCTCTCGCGCTGCACCTCAAGCCAGATTTCACCCAGCCTGTCGGCGGTCAGCTCCCCCTCGCGGCATTCGGTATGCACCCGCCGCTCGAAGCAGTAGAACGCAATCTGACGCACGACCGTGTTGAGCATGTCCTCGATCTTGGCAGCCAGAAGCCCGCGCCGTTCCGCCGGCGTCGACGCCGCGCTCAACAGGCTCTGGAAGGTCAGCATCTCACCGAACACACTGGCGGTTTCGGCAAGCGTTAGGGGCGTATCGGCAAGCAACGGTCCCTGCCCGGCGGCCAGCACCTGATGCACCCCATGACCCAGCTCATGGGCAAGCGTCATCACATCGCGCGTCCGCCCCTGATAATTCACAAGCACGAAAGGATGTGCGCTGGGGGTCGTGGGGTGAGCGAACGCGCCCCCGGTCTTGCCCGGCCGTACCGGCGCGTGGATCCAGTTTTCATCGAAAAAGCGCCGCCCGATCGCCGCCATTTCGGGCGCAAACCGGTGATAGGCGGACAGCACCGTCTCACGCGCCTCGTCCCAGCCGATTGCCTGATCGGGCTGATCGGGCACCGGCGCATTGCGATCCCAGAAGGAAAGCTTGTCCATCCCCATCCAGCGCGCCTTCAAGCCATAGTAGCGGTGCGACAGGCGCGGATAAGCCTCGCGCACCGCGGTGACCAGCGCTTCCACCACTTCCGCTTCGACCTGATTGGACAAATGCCGCGCGGTCGCGGGGTCGGGATAGTTGCGCCAGCGATCCTCGACCTGCTTGTCCCTGGCAAGGGTGTTGGTAATATGGGTAAACAGGCCGATATTTTCCGCAAACACCCTGGACAACGCCGCCGCCGCATCGGCGCGCAGCCCCGCATCGGCATCCGACAGAAGGTGCAATGTCTCCTCCTCTGTCAGGGATTTGCCGCGCACCTCGAATTGCAATCCGGCGAGCGTCTCGTCAAACAGCCGGTTCCATGCCGCCCTTCCGGACACAGATTTTTCGACAAGCATCTGCTCAAGCTCGTCCGAAAGCTGATAAGGGCGATAGACGCGCAGATCGTCAATCCACGGGCGATAGGCCGCAAGCGCGTCATTTTCTGTCAACATCTCCGACAGCCGCGCATCCCCGATCCGGTTAATCTCCAGCGTGAAGAAAACAAGCGTCGACCCGATCCGGCTCATCCGCGCCTGGGCATTGCCCTGAAACTGCGCCAGCGCAGGCTCGTTCATCCGCGTGACATAGGCAAGCGAGGCAAATGACATGATCCGCCCGATCAGATCCTCAAGCGTCTCGTACCGCCCGATGGCTTCAGCCAGCGCCGCCGCATCGAGGTTTGCCACCTGCCCCCGGTAACGCTCGGCGAACGCTTCTGCTTCCGCCTCCGCCGCGTCGAAATCAGCGGCGAATTTCGGATCCTCGATACCGCGATAAAGCGCGCTCAGATCCCATTCGGGCAAATTCGCCATATCGGCCGGCGGCTGTTTCCGTGTCTGTGCCATAATCGTTCCTTCCGCGCGTTACAAATCCTGCTGATAGGCCTCGCCCATCGGTTCGTCCTGCGGCGCCGGGCCCGGTTCAGGCCGGCTGCGGCGGATCAGGATATCGCCATTATCGAGAATTTCAGGCGCCTCATATTGCGGGATCGCCATCAGCAAAAGCCGCAAGGCCGTGACAACCCGTTCGGCCGTCTCGCGCAGCGCTTCATCAAGCGGCTGCGGCGCCTGCTCCGTCTCGCTTTCATCCGCGGCAAGCCATTGCTGGCCTGCTTCAGCGGCAGCAAACGGTGTGGGCGGCGACAGCAACAAAATGACGCCAAGCAATATACTGCCCGCCAAAACGCCCGCTCGCATCAACACCGGCTTCATGTATCGGGCAGGCCGACCGCCGCCTTGTAAAGGTCAAGCAACGCCTGCTGTTCCTGATAATCGGCTGTGTCCATCTTCCGGAAACGGATGATCTGGCGCATGATTTTCGGATCAAAACCCGTGCCTTTCGCTTCGGCATAAACTTCCTTGATATCTTCCGCAATCGCTGCCTTTTCTTCTTCCAACCGTTCGATACGCTGAATGAATGCGTTGAGATGCTCTACCGCAATCCCGCCCACATCGGACATAAATTCCTGTTCCTTCCGTAAATGACATGACAGCCCCGCCCGCAGGATTGCGGAAGGGTTTGCTGCTAATCGTGTTTTTTCGCCTTGGCCATGGCCTCAAGCTGCTCGGGCGTTGCCTCGGTCTGGTACTTGTCCTTCCATTCCGCGTAAGGCATGCCATAGACATGCTCGCGCGCCTGATCCCGCGTCATCGCCACGCCTTCTGCCTCAGCCGCCTCGCGGTACCAGTCCGACAGACAGTTGCGGCAGAAACCCGCCAAAATCATCAGATCGATATTCTGCACATCGGTACGCGCGCCCAGATGGCTCACAAGACGGCGGAACGCCGCAGCTTCCAGTTCGGTTTGTTGTGCTTTATCCATTTCGCTCTCCCTTTTGCCTGTTGTGTCTAAACCCCCGCGACTGTCTCGGCAATCAGCCAGTCGACGACATCGCGCAAAGCCTGCTGCTCACCGGCCTGCCCGGATGACTGCTGGCCCGATGACTGCTGGCCTGATGACTGCTGAAAAATCCGACGCTGGATCTGCGCACTTGTGCCAAGCGCGACAATATCGCGCGCCCGGTTGACCTCATCAACGCATTGCAGCGCCTGGGCATCTTCTGCAAGCAGGGCGATCAGTTCATCCACAAGCTCTGCCGCGGGCACCAGTTCGCCGCGTCCGAAATCGATCAGTGTTTCGGTAATGCCGTAACGTTGCGCCCGCCAGCGATTTTCCGCAATCAGGGTGCGCGGATAGATCCTCCAGTGCTGATTGCGCGATTTCAGCCGTATCAGCATATGCAGCAGACACTGGTAGAGTGCGGCAATCGTCAGACAATCCTCAAGTCGGGTGCAGATATCGGTTACCCGGCTTTCGAGGGTCGGAAAATTCTCGCTCGGCCGGATATCCCACCAGATTTTGGTGCCGTTCTCGATCACCCCGGTTTTGACCAGATGGTCGACGCAGTTGCGATAGTCCATGAATGAATCGAACCGGTCCGGCAGCCCGCTGCGCGGCAGGCTGTCAAATACCGACAGCCGGTAGGACATCAGCCCCGTATCGCGCCCCTGCCAGAATGGGGAAGATGTGCTGAGCGCAAGCAGATGCGGCAGAAAATAGGTCATCTGATTCATCAGATCGATGCGAAGATCAGGCTTGGCAATCCCCGCATGCACATGCATGCCGCAAATCAGCAAACGCCCGGCAACGACGCCAAGATCGCTGGCCAGCCCTTCATAACGGGCTTTATGGGTCACTTCCTGATCGGCCCAGTCCGCTTTCGGGTGGGTCGAGGCGGCAATCGGCGCCATTCCGAATTGATCGGCGATTTCTGCAATCGTGCCGCGCAGGAACCGCAGCTCCTGCCGCGCCTCAGCCACTGTCCGGCAAGGGCTTGTCTCCACCTCCACCTGACATTGCATCAGCTCATTGGCAACCCGGCCAGGCAACCGCTTCTCGCATTCGCGCATGAATGCTTCGGGGGGAGAAGTCGCCAAATCGCGGCTGTTGCGATCGACAAGCAGATATTCCTCCTCGATCCCGATTGTCAGATCCGGAAGCTGCGCCATGGGATATCAACCCCCTCCGCTTGCAGCCCGCAGCCGCGCAAGAATTGGCTGCAATTCACCGGCAAGCCGTTTTGCCCAGTACTGCGCATCTGCGGGGGTATCGATCAGATCCTGCCGCAACTCGATCAGCACATGAGGAAGCCCGGTATTGGTGCCATGCCGGTTCATGCTGTCGCCGACAAGCTCGCCCGAATAAGGGGCATTGTCGCCGACGCATAACTGCGGATCGCGCCGTAGCGCATCAATCAGCGGCCTGGCAATCCGCGCATCCCGGTCCCACAGAACACCGACATGCCAGGGCCGTTCATGACCATGAAACACCGGTGTGAAGCTGTGAATGGAAATCAGTGCCGGGGTCACCCCCGCCGCGCGCGCGATACGCAGACGTTCGCTTATCGCATCGTGATAGGGCTGATAAAATGCACTGACGCGGTGCGACAGCTCCGCCTCATCCACATGCCTGTTGGCGGGGATGATCGCCCCGTCAGACAGCTTCATCACCATTGTCGGATCGTCGCTGCCGCGATTGGGGTCGATCAACAGCCGCGAAAAGCCCGACAGAACCGCCGGCGCGTCGAGACAGTCAGACAAGGCTTCGGTCACATCGGCCGCCCCGATATCCCATGCAATGTGGCGGTGAAATTCAGTCGATGGCAGCCCCAGATTGTCATATTCAGGGGGCACATAATTGCACGCATGATCGCAGATCAGCAGAATTCGGGGATCGCCTTGTGGCCGCAGCACGGTAACAGGCGGGTGGAGATCAGAGGCCGCCCCCGCTTCGGACGACAGATTTTCGTCAACGCTTCGCATAGCCAGCAATATAAGCCATTCTGACGCGGAAATAAGGCCTGTTTCGCAAAGGACTTCATGTGGGATCAGCGACCGACACAATGCCGGGGTCACCCGAAAGCCTGCTGCACAGCCTTTACGAGGCTGCGATCGCCGCAGCCAGGCCGGCGCATTTTCTGCCCCAGGCCCTGCCTTCGCTGGCGGCACTGCCGCAAGATGGCAAGCTCATTATTGTCGGTGCCGGCAAAGCCGCCGCCGCAATGGCCTGTTGCGCCGAGCAGCACTGGCGCGATGATTCGCGGCTTACCCAGGTGAGCGGGCTTGTCATCGACCGGGACGGGCACACCCCGCCCGCAAACCGGATCGGAATTGCACAGGCCGCCCACCCCATCCCCGACAAGCGTGCGGTCGATGCCACACGGCAGATTCTCTCGCACGTTCAGGCTGCGGGGCCCAGGGACCGGGTTTTGTGCCTTCTGTCAGGGGGCGGATCGGCACTGCTTTGTTTGCCGGCAGCCGGGATTACGCTGGCAGAAAAGCAGGCCGTGACACGCTCATTGCTAGCCTCGGGGGCGGAGATTGCGGAGATCAACTGCGTCCGCAAACATCTGTCGGCGGTCAAGGGCGGACGGCTTGCCCAGGCAGCCTCGCCCGCACCGCTTGCAACGCTCGCAATATCGGATGTGGTTGGCGACGATCCCGCGGTCATCGCCTCGGGACCGACCGTACCGGACCCCACCACGCGCGCCATGGCACTGGCGATCGTGGCGCGCCATTGCCCCGCAGCACCCGCATCGGTTTTGCGCCATCTGCGCGACCCGCGCTCCGAAACGCCGAAACCGGGCGATCCGCTGTTTGCAACGACCGGCTATCGCATCGTGATGAATGGTGAAGCCGCACTCACAGCGGCGGCGGCCCGTGGCGAACAGGCGGGCTGCGCTGTCATCAATCTGGGCGCCGCGGTCACGGGGGAGGCAGGGCAGATCGCTGCCCGTCATGCGGCGTTGGCCCGCACCTGCAAGCCGGACAGGCCAACCCTGATATTGTCGGGGGGCGAACTGACCGTCCGGCTTGGGGCGCAATCTGGCCATGGCGGCCCCAATCTTGAATATGCGCTGACGCTTGCCGCCGCACTCAAGGGGGCGACACACATATATGCGCTTGCCGCAGATACGGACGGGATCGACGGTAGTGCGCCCGTGGGACAGGCGGCGGCCGGGGCGCTTGTTACCCCCGAAACGCTTGCCCGCGCGGATCGATTGGAAATTGATGCGGAACGGTTTATTAACCATCATGACAGCTATGATTTCTTTGATCGCGTCGGCGGGTTGCTTCGTCCAGGTCCCACGGGAACGAATGTCAACGATTTCCGCGCGATACTGATTTTGCCGGCACCCGGTCCGGCGTAAGCTCCGGATACCGCAGGAAACGCATCCGCCTACTGACAGAAGCAACCATGCATCGCGACCGTAAAGTAAAGATCCTTGCCACGCTTGGCCCCGCCAGCAGCAGCCCGGAAATGATCCGTGAACTGTTTCTGGCGGGCGCGGATGTATTCCGCATCAATATGAGCCATACAGATCACGCCACCGCAACCGCGCTTTGCCAGATGATCCGTGACGCGGAAGCCGAACTTGACCGGCCGATCGGCATTCTTGCCGATCTTCAGGGCCCGAAACTCAGGATCGGTGAGATTGCCGGTGGCGCGGCTGAATTACAGCACGGACAAAGCTACCGGCTTGACCTGGAGGCCGCGCCCGGCGACAGCGACCGCGCGCCGCTGCCGCATCCTGAAATCTTCCAGAGCCTTGCGATCGGCGCGCATTTGCTGATCGATGACGGCCGGATTCGGCTTGAGGTGACCGAAGTCGGGCGCGATTACGCGATCACCGCGGTTCTGGTCGCGGGTGCGATCAAATCGCGCAAGGGCGTCAACCTGCCCGATACGCTTCTGTCGCTCAGCGCGCTGTCGCCGAAGGATCGTGCCGATCTGGAGCATGTGGCGCGCACCGGCGTTGACTGGATCGCCCTGTCCTTCGTGCAGCGGCCCGACGATATTGCCGAGGCAAAGCAGGCTATCGCGGGGCGGGCAGCCATCCTTGCCAAGATTGAAAAACCTTCGGCCCTCGAACATCTTGATGAGATTATGGAACTGAGCGACGCGATCATGGTGGCGCGCGGCGATCTTGGGGTTGAGCTGCCGATCGAACAGGTGCCCGGCTGGCAGAAGCGCATCACCCGCCGCGCGCGCGGTGCGGGCCTGCCGGTTGTCATCGCGACGCAGATGCTTGAATCGATGATCGAAGCGCCGTTCCCGACACGCGCGGAAGTTTCCGATGTCGCGACCGCCGTATTCGAGGGGGCAGATGCCGTTATGCTGTCTGCCGAATCGGCAGCCGGCAAACATCCGCGCGAAGCGGTCGCCATGATGGACCGGGTCGCCCAGACGGTGGAAAGCGACCCCAATTATCCGCAGATCATCGCCGCGCAGATGAGCACGCCGCGCGCGACCTCCGCCGATGCCATCGCCGATGCGGCACGTCAGGTCACCCATACTATCAATGCCGCCGCCATCGTCAGCTTCACCAACTCGGGCTCAACGGGCATGCGGGTCGCGCGCACCCGGCCGCTCGTCCCGATTCTCGCGCTGACGCCCAATCTGGGGACCGCGCGGCGCCTGTCGCTCGTCTGGGGTCTGCACTGCGTGCAGTCAGAAGATGTCAGCGAGTTTCACGGCATGGTCGACCGCGCCTCCCGGATCGCCTTTCAGGAACGATTTGCCCGCAGCGGCCAGCGGATCGTGATTACCGCCGGGGTCCCCTTCGGCACACCGGGCGCAACCAATGTGCTGCATATCGCCATGGTCGGAATGGGCGGTCAGCGTCCCGAAATCCCCTGATACCCCGAATTTCCCTGCGATGCTGAACCGCTAGCGCGCGGGAAGCCCATCGGATGCAACAGTTGCAACACCCTGTTGCATCTTTTGCACCGCGGATGCACCGGTTTGCGACAGTTTTGCGACATGTTGCGCCAGCGTATCGACCGCCGCGATCACCGCATCCGAATCCGCATGGTGGGGGGCATGTCCGATCCCCGGCAGTAGAACCAGCCGTGAATTGGGCACCGCCTGATGCAGCCTTTTGGAATGGATTTCGGGCGAAACAGACCGGTCCGCATCGCCCGTGATGATCGTCATCGGCAGATCGATCGTGGGATAACGCTGTTTCTGCTGCGCCAGAAAGGCGGCCAGATTCCGCATATCCTCGGCATTGGCACGCCAGTTGCCGGGCCGTGTCAGCAGCGGCAGCCCAATCTTGCGCGCATAGTCGGGCGGCGCGGAATTGGGGGCGAAATTGCGCTTGACCGCTGCTTCCGACAACAGCTTGAAACCCGGCGTCACAAGCGTATTGACGAAAACATCCCCAAGCAGCGGAATGGCCGGCCAGCGATTGTGAAAGGCAGGCTTGCTGCGCCAGGGATAAGAAGCGCCGGAAAGAACGACAACCCCGCCAGTGTCACCGGGGAAGTCAAGCGCATAGGCAAGCACCACCGCCCCGCCCCAGCTATGTCCCAGAATAACGGGCTTTTCCACACCGATTTCACGCAACGCGCCATGGATCAGCCGCGCCTGGATTGCGGGCGTCACCCATTCCGCATCGAGCGCATCCGCATTCGGCCGTTCGCTATAGCCATGGCCGGGCCGGTCAAAGGCAATCACCCTGTATGTCTGCGCCAGCTCGTCAAAAATGCTGGCCGCGAAATCGCGCAGATTGCCGCTTGCCCCATGGATCATCACAATCGCCTGCCGGCTGTCATCGCGGGGCGCACTATCGAGGTAATGCAGCCTGATCCCGTCCACTGCGACGAAGCTGCCAAGCGGGGGAAAATCAGCCTCCGCGCGCCGGCTCACATCGTAGCTATACGCAAACAACCCACCCGAAAGACCCGCAAGCACGAGCAAAACCGATGTTATCATATAATTAAACTTTCTGCCCCGGCCGGACTTTCCGCGGCGCCTGCCACCGGCCTGTCGTGCTTGATCACCGCGATCCCCCCGCACCTTCGCCAAAGCTAAATACCCTGCCCTTCAACATCGGTTTCAAGGCGGCGAACTTCCTCAGAGATGTCGCTGAGATGCGGATTGATCTCAAGCGCAAGGCGAAAGGCCCGCAACGCCTTTTCCGCTTCACCCAGTTCCACCATGATCATACCAAGCCCCGATAGCGCGCCGAAATGCCGCGGTTCAAGGCGCAAGGTCTGCTCGATATCGCGGATAGAAGCGTCATAATCGCCCAGCAGATAATGGGCAGTTGCGCGCTTGTTCCATGCTTCGGCAAAGTCAGGTGCCAGCACAACGGCTGCGTCAAACAGGGCAATCGCCTGCGACAACTCCTGCGGTGAATCGCCGAACTGGCTGCCTCGCCCCATCAGAAGATCGATGGTCGGACTGCCCGACTGCCCCCATAAAACCCAGATTTCAAGCTCAAGCCGCCTTGCCGCCGCCTCCGTCAGTCCCGGCTGCGCCAGTTTGTCAAACAGGGGCATCAGCGCGGCATCTGTCTGATCCGCACGCGCAGGCGTCACCGTAAAAACAAGCGCCATGGTCAGGGCAAGAGCCCCGGCAAACAGGGTTCTCACCCCCATGACCTGTAACAACAGCCCCAGAACATGATCCGGCTGGTCAGAACAAACAACAGCGGAAGCTGATCGGCGGGTCATTCAACCCCTCAAATCTTAAGTCCGGCGCGGGGATTATAGACCTGTTGCTTTCCCCATTCCTCCACAAAGTCGCGCAGCTTCCTATCGCCGCCGTCAGGCAACCGGATCTGCAGGGTAACAAGCTGATCGCCGCGCCCTTTTCCACCCGCCTGCGGCAGCCCCTTACCCTTGAGCCGGAGCTTGTCACCGCTATTGGCGTTTTCAGGAACGCTCATGGTTACATTGCCGTCGATCGTCGGCACCTCGACCTTGCCGCCCAAAACGGCTTCAGGCAGGGAAATCGGCAAGCTGACGCGTATATGATCACCATCGCGTTCGAAAAACGGGTGTGGCTTGACGGTAATCTGAACCAGCGCATCGCCTGCCGGACCGCCACCGCTGCCTTCACCGCCCTGCCCACGCAACCGGATCTGCTGCCCGTCTTTCACCCCGGCCGGAATCGCAACATCCAGCGTCTTGCCATTGGGCAGCTTGATGCGCTCCTTACCGCCGCGCGCCGCATCGAGAAATGACACCGCCAGGGTATATTTCAGATCCTCGCCCCTGCTGCGAAAGGCACGACGGCCGGCACCGCGAATGCCGCTGAAAAATTCCGACAGGAAATCATCCGGACCGCCTGCACCACCTGCCCCGCCAGGGCGGGCGCCGCCGCTTGAAAATTCGAACTCGAACGGCGCGCCGCCGCCACCGCCTGCATGCTGAAAGCCATGAAATTGCGGCGCACGCGGCGTGCCATCAGCATTGATTTCGCCCCGGTCGTACTGGCCGCGCTTTTCAGCATTGCCCAGCAATTGATGTGCAGCCGAAATCTCCTTGAACCGCTCGGCAACCTTGGGGTCGTTCGGGCGGGAGTCAGGATGATATTCCTTCGCCAGCTTGCGAAATGCCTGCTTGATCTCCGCAGCACTGGCGGTCTTTGAAACACCCAAAACCTGATACGGATCGCGCATCACCAACTCACAATCATAACTTGCATCAAAAAGCCACAACAATCCCTGCCGCTATATTAAATAGGGAATCGATAAGAACAATTAAAGTACAAAGCCTGTTTCACCGGCAAGCCGAATTCATTGCGGCGCTGCCGCCGCCGCAGCGGCGGCGGCAATTTCCTGCCGTGTCATTGTCCGCAGCAGTTCCTGCAAGACACCACTCGCCTCCGCATGCCCTGCGGCAACCGCACGCGATAACCAGAGATAGGCGAGATTCTTGTTTATATCGACCCCCTGCCCACGCATATAGAGCTGCCCCAGCCCATATTGCGCATCCCGATCCCCGGCTTCGGCGGCACGGTACCATTTTTCGGCGGCGGTCAGAAATTCCCCCTGCAGATAGGCCGTCCGCCCGGCCAGCAGCAGTTCACGCCGGGCCTGCGGATCGGACGCCAGCGCCTGGATCTGGAATTTCGAGGTGCGCCAGCGATCCAGCACCGGATCGGCTGAAACCGTCTCAACCGCCGACAGCACCGGATTATCCTGCTCGGGGATGACAAGCTCGGGCGGTTCCATCGACAATTGCGCCAGCCGGGTATCGGCCAGGGTCAGGCCGAGCCGGTCCGCCTGTATGTAAAGGTCCCGCGCACGTCGCGAATCGCGCACAACACCCCAGCCACGATCGTACAGAACACCCAGATTATAACTTGCAAGCGCATGCCCCCGCCTTGCGGCAACGCGAAACCAGTCCGCCGCCTTGCGGATATCCTGCGGTACTCCTGTGCCGTCCAGATACATAAAGGCCAGATTGACTGCCGCCCCGATTTGCCCCGCCTGGGCCGCGCGCTCATACCATAACGCGGCATTCTGCAAGTCCTGCGGAATACCAAGCCCGCGCCGCAGCAGATGGCCGATATTACGTTGCGCCGCGCTGTCGCCATTATTGGCGAGCGGCAGCCATTTATCATAGGCCGTCTGATAATCACCGGCATCAAAAGCGCTGAGCGCTTCGGCAAAATCCGCCCGCGCCGGCCCGGTCAGCAACACAAAGCAGAAAATAAACAAACAAATAAAAGTCCGCACAATCATTAACGGCTGAGCACCGCCTCCCCCTCGGAACAAATCATCTCTTCCGGTTCAAACAGCCCGTGTAAACATGACCGCGAACAACCAATAGCGGAAGATTGCCTTCGCCCGCTGCCAGAAACAACGCCCCGCATGAAATTCGGCGCGATTGCGGGAACCGGCGGGACGACCCCGAAAAAAAGCGGGGAACCTGATATACACCAGATTCCCCGCTCATAGCATGATCTTCAGGATGCAACGATCAACTCTTGATTTCCCAACTGCCGTCCGGCTGACGGCAGGCGGTGCCATAACCGCTTTGCTGTTCGCCGCCGACGGTGATCGTCTGCTGGAATTCACGGCAATACTGACCGCTGGCATTTGTATAAGCGGGCTGCGGCGTAACGGTGCCGGAATTCCCCGAATCGGGATTTGACCAGCTTGTCGTCTGCCCGGAGGGCGAGCTTTCAAGACTGCGCTGGGTCGTTTGCTGCAGCGCCAGCCGGTCGGCGCGGTCAAGCGACTTACCAATCTGATTGCCAAGCCCCGCACCAAGCAGCGCACCTGCCGCAATCGCGATATCGCGCCCGCCGCCGCCGCCGATCTTGGAACCGGCCAATGCGCCAACGCCCGCACCCAGCAATGTGCCGACCTGTTCTTTCTGGCCCGCATCGGACGAGCAGGCCGCAACCGACACACCCATCAGCCCCGCGGTTGCCAATGCCAATAGCTTTTTCATGTTCCACCTCACCTTGAATCTCTTGCAAATTGTCAAGCGCCAGATCG
Organism: uncultured Alphaproteobacteria bacterium; assembly: GCA_947258435.1. Classification (GTDB taxonomy): domain Bacteria; phylum Pseudomonadota; class Alphaproteobacteria; order UBA11222; family UBA11222; genus CALAQW01. Next base: position 44,847 of record CAMYID010000007.1, on the reverse strand, counting down.
GGCCAGCCGCTTCGCAGGAATGTCGATCTATCGATCTACAAATTACGTCCTATATGTGCTGTAACCGGGTTATTACCAGCTTATAACAAGTCAGCTATCTGAAACCGTAGCGACTGATACGTTTTAGCCGCATTTATTCCGTCGCAGGCTTATGCGACAAATCGGCTAAATTAAGGCAAAGACATTCAAAACACGGTCGCGCACGGGTGCGGCCCATGAAAGTTGAGAGATCCCTTGGACAAAAAAACGACACCGGATCCGCTGTTGAACTTTGAAGACTGGTTCAGCGCCGCCAGGGCGCAGGAACCCGATGTCCCCGATGCGGCAGCCCTTGCCACAAGCTCCGCCGATGGCTGGCCGAATGTGCGGATGGTCCTGCTCAAGGGTGTCGACGGACCAGAAGAACCAGCAACCGGGCGTGGCTTCCTGTTTTACACAAACCTCGACAGCGTGAAGGCGCATGAACTGACGGAAAATCCGCGCGCGGCCTTGTGTTTCCACTGGAAGAGCCTGAAACGGCAGGTGCGTGTGACAGGAGAGGTGCGGCCGGTTGCCGTGGCAGAAGCGGATGCCTATTTTGCCAGCCGCCCGAAGCAAAGCCAGATCGGTGCCTGGGCCTCGCACCAGTCGCATCCGCTGACAAGCCGGCTTGAGCTTGAGCGCAGGGTCGCAAAATTTGCCGCCCGCTTTGCGATTGGCGCTACGCCACGGCCGGATTTCTGGTCAGGTTTCCGGCTTGTGCCGCTCAGGATCGAATTCTGGGAAAATCGTCCCTTCCGGCTGCATGAGCGGCGGGTATTCACACGCACCGCGCCAGACCGGGAATGGGAAACAGGCCAGCTTTACCCCTAGACTACTGCCCGTTCAGCTCAGCAAGGGACCGTGGCAGGACGCCAACAGGCCAACAGCAACCGGCAGGTCTGCGGGGCAACAGCGGCTGGCACCGGGCGACAGGATTAAGTAAAGTCGGACTAATCGTACCAACCGAGTATTTCATGCCCTTATCGGACACCGAAACAATCCACGAAATTTCCCGTTTGCATGGCGCGGCGGCGGGGCGATGGATGCGCATTGCGGCCATGGCATCGATTCTGGTCGCGGCCATTTTAGTTGCCACAAAAGCCGGGGCGCTGCTTGCCACCGGGTCGGCGGTGATCCTGGCTACCCTGATCGATTCAATCCTGGATGGCGGCGCCTCGATCCTGAACTTCATCGCGGTGCGGCATTCGCTGCAACCCGCCGATGACGAGCACCGTTTCGGTCATGGGAAGGCGGAAGCGGTAGCCGCACTTGGCCAGGCGGCCTTTATCGGCGGTTCAGCCGCATTCCTTGCCTTTGAGTCGACGCGCCGCATGCTCGACCCCGAACCGGTGACACAGAGTGAGATCGGGATCGCGGTTACCGTTTTCGCAATTGTGCTGACGATCGGCCTTGTCGGTCTGCAGCGCTATGTGGCGCGGCGAACCGGTTCGCTTGCCATCAGCGCCGATTCCATACATTACGGCAGCGATCTGCTGCTCAATATCGGGGTTATTGTCGGCCTTGTCCTGAGCGGCTTCCATGGCATTGCAATTGCCGACCCGCTGATTGCGCTGTTGATCGCGGGCTGGATCGGGTGGAGCGCCATCCGCATCTTCCGGCAGGCGCTTGATCAGATCATGGACCGTGAACTTCCTGAAGAAGATCGCGAAAAACTGCGCGAGATCGCGCTGTCCCATTCCGAGGTTCATTCGATACACGACGTCCGCTCGCGCTTGTCGGGAATTACCCCCTTCATCCAGCTACATGTGGAGATGAAAGCCGATCTGCCGCTTTACCGGGCCCATGAAATCGCCGATGAGGTTGAGGAGGAAGTCAAGGCCGCATTTCCGGGCGCGGAAGTTATCATTCATCAGGACCCGGTCGGGTTTGAAAAAGACCCGGCTTTTCCGGACTGACGGCAATCGGCATGCCGCCTGATATACCGACGGACGGGGACTGGCAGGCCAGTTACGATCTGCTCGCGGATCCGGCGACCTACGGGCTTGCGGGCGAAAATGTCGAACGGATCGACACCTCAATCTCCGCACTGTTTCTTGCGGGAGAATATGCCTACAAGCTGCGCAAGCCGATAAAGCTGAATTTCCTCGATTTCAGCACCGTGCAACTGCGGCAACGCGATTGCGAGCGGGAGCTTGCCCTTAACCGGCGCACCGCGCCCGCGCTTTATCTCGACATCCTGCCTGTAACGCGCGATGCGGGGGGCGCCGTCTCGCTTGATGGCGAGGGCACACCGATTGAATGGGTCGTCAGGATGCGCCGCTTTGAGCGTACCCGAATGCTTGACGCGCAGGCCGATCGCGGTGTGCTGACGACTGCCACCATTGAACGGCTGGCCACCGACATCGCCCGCTTCCACGAGGCGTTACCCCCTGAACCCGATTGGGGCGGGGCGGAAAATTTCGCGCGCACGCTTGCGCTCAATGACGCGCAATATCGTGATTTTGCCGGCACGATCTTCCCGCTTGCTGAAATTGACGGGCTGCGTACGGCCAGCAAGGCTATGCTCGACAGGCTTGCACCGATCCTCGAGGAGCGGCGGCGGGCGGGTTGGGTGCGGCACTGCCACGGGGATCTGCATCTGGGCAATATCTGCTGCCTGGACGGGGTGCCCACACCGTTTGACTGTATCGAATTCAGCGACCCGATCGCACGGATCGACCTGCTTTACGATCTTGGTTTTCTGCTGATGGACCTTTGGCATCGCGAGCTTTACGGGCATGCCAATGCCTGCCTCAACCGTTATCTTGTCAGCCTGACGCCTTCTGCCTGCGCGGCGACGCTTGCCGGGCTTGCGCTGCTGCCGCTGTTTCTGTCCTGCCGCGCGGGGGTGCGCGCTTTTGTGCTGGCCCGGACCAGCCGGTCGCAGCCCGAAAATGCCGCGCTGCCGGAAACCGCGCGCGCCTATTTCGCGCTTGCCGGACAATTTCTGACACCCGCGCCTGTGCAGCTTGTCGCGGTGGGTGGGCTGTCGGGCAGCGGCAAATCGGTTCTGGCGCGCGCGCTTGCCCCTGCGATCGGCGCGGCACCCGGTGCGGTGCTGCTGCGCAGCGACGAAATCCGCAAACAGCTCCGGGGCCAGGCGCTGACCGAGAGACTACCCGCTGAAGCCTATAGCCAGGCGGCGGGCGAAGAGGTCTATGACACCATGCGGCACCGCGCGCGCATCGCATTGCGCGCCGGACACAGCGTGATCGCAGATGCCGTGCATGCACGCCCTGAAGAGCGGCAGGCACTGGAACAGATTGCGGCGCAAGAGGGGGCGCGCTTCGACGGGCTATGGCTTGAGGCCGCTGAAGAAACGCTGAGCGCACGGGTCGATGCCCGGCGCGGCGATGCGTCAGACGCCGATGCGCGCGTGGTACGCCAGCAGCAGAACTACCCGCTTGCGGAAATCGCCTGGCACAAGATCAGCGCCGCCGGCACGCCAGAGGAAACGCTGGCCCGGGCGCGCACCGCAATCCGGATCCCGAACGCCGTATAGATTCACGACAACCATGAGGCCCGCATGAGACCCGCAGCAGGCCCGCGCCCGATCAGAGAAAAGCGCTTAAATTCTTGGCAAGCACCGTGCTTTGCGTGGTCACGATCTTGCGGCGGGCGAGCTTCAGCTCCCCCCCCACGCGGCGCAACAGATCCTCGCGCCGGCCGACCATCCAGTCCTCGTCCTTCTCCAGCCGGCTACGGTGATTGAGAAAAGCCGAATAGACACGATATTCATCCGGATTATCGGTCAGCGCCACTTCGATGTTGGTGATAATATGGCAATGCCGGGTCGGCGGATCCTCGGGCCAGGCAAAGCCTGTATAAAAACGCCGTACACGGATCTTCAAGCTGTCCATATCCTCTTCAAACAGCGCTACCGTTTCCTCGGAGAAGGCGGGCTGCTTATCCTTGCGGTAGCGGTTCTGAATCGAGGGCATCCAGTAATGGATATCATCGGTCAGCATTGTGAGCCATTCTTCAAGCTCCTCCGCATCAAGGATCCGCGCCTCGCGATAGAGGAACTGCTCCACCTCGCGGATCAGATCTGCATCAGGCGCACCTGCTGCCGCGGGCTGCCGGCTATCGGTGATGGTCATCGCGTCTACTCCGCCGCCTTTTTCGCCTGCCGCCGGTCGGGCACATCGCCCCAGCCCGGCGCGTCCATCAGATCGGCCCAGCGCTGATACATCGCCAGCTGATTATTATCGCCGATCTGGCCCATCCGCACATTGCCGGGCAGATAGTCGGGGCCTTCGGGAGCATTCAGATTCATGCCGTAATACAACTTTTGCCGCCGGGTCACGACGCCGGCATTGGACAGGGTGGCATTCTCCCAATTCTCTCCGTCATCCATTTCAAGCATGCCGCCGGGTGAAAATGTCCGCATCACACCGCGCCGCATATCCTGCTTGACGGTATCGGGTGCGTTCTTGTTCACCAGCACCCAGGCCCAGATTTCGGTTTTGGCCGGCCCCTTGGGCTGCCAGACGCGGATCGCATTCAGCCCGGGCAGGAAGGAAAAGTTCGGGAACATCGTCACAGACGAGATCGCGCCATAGATTTCAGCCCGTTCCTTGCCCAGCCGCTTTTCAATATTGGGCAGATTCTCCAGCACATACTCAAGCACCGGCCCGCTATTATGGGCGGTGATCATGGCGCCGCCGCCCATCGCGGTTTCCCAGCCATGACCGTTGCTGTTCATCTGGAACGAGCTGTTCTGATCCGCCTTGAAACCCGATCCGCCAAACGCCATCGATCCCGCCAGATGGTTCCAGCCGACATGATAGGCATCGCCGTGAAAATTTTCCGCCGGGAATTTCCAGTTGCAGTTGAGCACATTGCGAACCGCACCGCCGATCACCTCGGTGCCCCCTTCATCGGCATCGACGAGCATGTCGAGATACCAGGCAAAATCTCCCATATAGTCGAGCAGTTCGGGCGCATCAGGGTCAAAGGTCGCGAAGATCAGTCCCTTATAGGTGCCAACCCGCGCCTGCACGAGACCGAGCTTCTGCTTGTCGAAGTTCTTCGATGCCTCGCGATAGACATATTCCTCATGCATGCCGAGCAGCTCACCGCCATTGCCGAATGACCAGCCATGATAATTGCAGACGAACTGGCGCGTATTGCCCGCATCGGCAAAGCAAACGCGGTTGCCCCGATGCGGGCAACTATTGAGAAAAACGCCGATCCCGCCATCCTTGCGGCGCGACAGGATCACCGCATCCTGCCCCATATAGGTCGTCAGAAAGTCGCCCGGCTTTGCGATCTGCGATTCATGGCCGACAAACAGCCAGGAACGGGCAAAAACCTGCTCCAGCTCCCTGTCGTAAATCTCCTGGTCCCAGAAAATCCGGCGATCAACCCAGCCTTCCTCAACATCGATATAGTCGGCATATTTCTTTCTGCCCGCCTCACCCATCGGCCCTCACTCCCTTAACCGCTTTGTTTTTTGCCAGACTGCCTCAAGGCGCGGTGCAAGACAAGCCGACAGGGCTGTAAAGGGCCGATTTGACGCAGCTCAGGCATCGGGTGCCGCGGAGGGCGGGCCCCCTTTGCGCCCGGCGCCGCGCCGCCGCCACCGACCGGTGCGGAGGCGATGTCCGGCGCGCATCACACGCTGACCGCCAGCCGACAACAGGTTCAATTCACCCCGATAGATTGCAGACAGACCCTGCCGCAGTCCCGGTATCCGGTTGGCGGCGAGATCATGAAACCTGCGCAGACTGACATACCAGAGCGGGCTGATCACAAGGCTGAGCGCAATCACGGTAAGGGCCAGCTTGTAGCCTGACTGGTCAAGCGCGCCCGCGGCCAGCCCCGCACCGATCAGCACAAAGGAAAACTCCCCCACATGCGCCATGAACAGGCTGGCGGGAAAAGCTTCCGACCAGGGGCGGCGCAACACCATAAGGATCGCTGTATTCAATACCGTCTTGGCAAGCACGAGACCGAACAGCAGCATCAGGATCTGCGCCCAATGCGCGATCAGGAACCGGCTGTCTATCAGCAAGCCCACCGACAGGAAGAATATGACCATCAGGATGCTCTGTATCGGCACCGACAGCCGGATCGCCCACAACCGCCCTGTGGAGTTACCAATAATTATACCCGCGATAAAGGCGCCCAGCGCCGGGGAAAGACCCGCCAGACCCGACAGGCTGGCCAGCGCGAAACAAAAAGCCATGATCGCAAGCGTCGCAATATCGGGGCCCAGCATTGTACGACTGAAGGGCAACCGGATCCGCCCGCGTCGGGTCAGAACTGCGATCAGCGCAACAAGCCCCGCCATCGCCAGCAGCAGCTTGCCCAGAAGCAGCCAGACCGGTTCACCCGCCCCCGCATGCGCCGCCCCTTCGGGCCCCGCAGTTGCACCCGTCCCCAGCGCGCCGAGGATAATCAGCATCGGCACAAGCGCCAGATCCTGGCCGATCAGCACACCAAGGGTCAGCCGCCCGACAAGGCTGTCCGCCTCACCCACATCCTCCAGCATCTTTACGGCAACCGCGGTGCTTGACAGGGTGATCGCGAAACTGAGCACGACAATCTGCAGCAACGGCCAGTCAAACAGCCAGCCAAGCGCGGCTATCAACCCGGCCGAGCCCAGTATCTGCAATCCGACTGTTGCCAGTGCCGTACCCAGAACGGCGCGGAATTCCTGCAAATTCAGCTCAAGCCCGATAATAAACAGCAGCAGCAGCACGCCAACCTCGGCCAGCAACCGGATCGCACCGCTGTTATCGACAAGGCCAAGCCCCGCCGGCCCCAGCAAAACACCTGCAAGGATATAACCCACGATCGCGGGCTGGCGGGCCCTGATCAGGGCCAGCCCGCAGATCAGCGCGATGAGGCAGACCAATGCAATATCGGTCAGCGCATCCGCGTTTCCATGCATAGTCGTTCCTCCACCCTGTCGCCGCACGCGCGCGACAAACCCATACGATACAAGCCTGCCCTGTCATGTGGGCCGATAGCTAAATGCGACCGATGGCAATAATAGGGCTGGCGCGCAAGCCCGTCATTCACTAGGTTTTAGCGCATGGCCGACCGCAATGATAAAAACCGCAAAACACTGGTCCTGACGGGCGCAAGCCGGGGCATCGGTCATGCTGCGGTCAAGCGCTTTTCAAGCGCGGGCTGGCGGGTAATCACCTGCTCGCGCACGGCCTTTTCGGAGGATTGCCCCTGGGAAGCCGGGCCCGAAGATCATGTGCAGCTGGATTTGTCCGATCCGCAAGGGCTGACACTGGCTATTCAGGAAATGCGGCACAGACTGACGGATGGTCGGCTTGACGCGCTTGTCAATAATGCGGCGATCTCACCCAAAGGCGAGGGCGGATCGCGGCTTGGCACACTCGATACCGGCGCGCGGATCTGGACCGACGTCTTTCAGGTCAATTTCTTTGCACCAATGATGTTGGCGCGCGGGCTTGTCGCGGAATTGCAGGCCGCCAGGGGCGCGATCGTGAATGTCACCTCGATCGCCGGCAGCCGGGTACATCCATTTGCAGGCGCCGCTTATTCGACGTCAAAGGCGGCGCTTGCCGCGCTGACGCGGGAGATGGCGGCGGATTTCGGGCCGCTGGGCATTCGTGTCAATGCGATCTCACCGGGTGAAATCGAAACCGCGATCCTGTCGCCGGGCACCGAAGAGCTGATCGAGGATATCCCCCTGCGCCGGCTTGGCGCGCCTGAAGAGGTTGCAAAGGCGATCTACTTTCTGTGTTCGGAACAGGCAAGCTACGTCACCGGATCCGAACTGCACATCAATGGCGGACAACATGTTTAGGGCAACCAGCAGATCCACGCCCCGCATCGCTTAAAGGATTGTCCGCCTGCCGCTGCGGGCGTTCCGCTGCCGCTGGCCGGGCTTCAGACAGCGGCAAATTCAATATTTTACTTCCCCGATTTTACTTCCCCGATGCCGAACGCGCCGACGAATCACTTCGCGCCTGAGGCCGGCGGAATCTGCTGCCCGCTCCCCGCAAAACTGTAACCTTCCTGCAACAGCAGGGACACAATCCCGCTTAAGTAGAAAAATTTCCGCACTGATCCTTATCATCCACCCGCATCGAATCTTTACCGTTAAGGGTTTATTAATCACCATTATACCTATCTTAGCGTGTATTTACACCTGATTATGCGCGTTATGCGTGGCAAAACCCCTGTAATTTGTGGCTGCGCCGGTAATCAGCACAAGAACTGTTGGAATTTGGCCACTCCATATGGGCCAGCATCTAGTTAAAGCTGATTAGTAGTTGATTAATTAGTTTTATCTATCTGCTGTTCTCATATTTGCGGGAGAACTCTTAGATGATGAAAAAACTTATTGGAACACGGTGGCGTACGGGACTGCTGGCAGTGCCCCTCTTGCTGACCGCGATCCCCCAGGCAGCTCAGGCCGAAGTCACCAAGAAAGATTTTCAGGTGATCGCACGCGCCCTGAGTTTTGTGCAGAACGGACCAAAAGGGACGGTCGATTTGGCAATTGTGCATGATCCGGGCAATCCGGCCTCGATGGCCGACGCCCAGGCGGCGCAGAATGTTCTGGCAGGTGGTTTCAAAGCCGGCGCCCTGACATTGCAACCGGTCATGGTTCCAGTCAGCGATCTGGGCAAGGTCGCAGGAACCGGTGCGATTTTCGTGACCACCGGTACGGACGCACATCACGGCGCAATCCAGGGCGCATCGCAAGCGAACGGTCTTGTGACAATCACCGATGATCGCGGCTGCGTGAATTCGGGCAAATGCGCGATGTTCGTCGCCTCCAGCCCGAAAGTGGAAATCATCGTGAATGGCGGTGCCGCATCGGCCCTGAACATCACATTCGATTCGGCGTTCCGGATGATGATTACCGAACTTTAGGCGCCCCCGGCACATTTTCAATTTCCGCATGTCGATAACAGCGCTTTGCGCACCACGACATTGCCGATTACCAGGATGGATGAAATGATCAACAGGAAACGGAAGATCTTAGGCACCGCAACGGCCCTCGCGGCATTGATGACCGCGCAGAACGCCAGTGCACAAAGCATGGATTACGGCTCGCTCGAAATGCTGTTCGGCGAGTCGGTGACGACGAGCGCGATCGGCGTTCCGCAGCGCGCCACCGACGTACCGGTTACGATGGAAATCATTACGGCCGATGAAATTCGCCGCTCAGCAGCAAGCGATTTGTCGGGCGTGCTGAAATATCGCGGTGGCGTCGAGGTATGGCAGCACAGCCTCGGTTCAGCGGATATATCGGTTCGCGGCTATAATCAGGGCGGCACCAACAGGTTGCTCGTGCTTGTCAATGGCCGTCAGGTTTATCTGGACCATTTCGGGCTGGTGTCGTGGAGCTCGATCCCGGTCGAGCTGAATGAAATCCGGCAGATCGAAATCGTGAAGGGCCCCAATACCGCATTGTTCGGCTTTAACGCGGTCGGCGGCGTGGTCAATATCGTGACCTATAATCCCCTGCTTGACGATGTCGATCGCGCAAGCGCGACCGCAGGCACCCAGGCCAACCAGCAGGGCAGCTTCGTTGGCAGCTTCAAGCTGAACGACAAGGTGGGCGTGCGCGTTTCAGGCGGCGTGACCGATGCGGATCATTTTGAAAATGCGCCGGCGGCCGAACTTGCCGGCCTTGTCGATGTCGAACGCCGTTCGCTTTCGATCGACAGCCTTACTCAGTTGACGGATAAGACACAGCTTGGCGTGGAACTGACGAGCAGCTCGCTCGATACGGTGGACTTCCTGCCGACCATGCGTCTGTCAGCAATGGATTATGCGACCCAGTCGGGACGTATACGACTGCTGTCGGACACAGGTATCGGCCGGATTGAAGCGGATCTCTATACAAATATCCTGGATCTCACGATCCCGAGCACCGGCCTGCAGATCGACAATCAGGTGACAGTCGCGAAATTGCAGGACGTCTTCAAAATCGGCGGCAAGCACAATATGCGTCTTTCCGCGGAATACCGGCATAATGCGATGGATACATCAAGTGGCGCGGGCGGAGAGGTATCATTCGACGTCTTCTCGGCGGGCGGCATGTGGAACTGGCCAATCAATGAGAAGTTCAGCCTGACCAACGCGGTGCGGGTCGATAATCTGAAACTCGATCGCGAAGGCGGTCGCCTTGCGCCCATTCCGTTTGCAAACAGCCAGTATGACGCCGACCTTCTGGAAGTCAGCGTCAATAGTGGCCTTGTGTGGAAACCCGATGACATCAACACAATCCGCCTGAGCTATGCGCGCGGCATCGGCGCGCCGAGCCTGATCGATTTCGGTTTTCAGATCGTCAGCGGTCCCGTGGCGCTTGGCGGCTCACCCTTCATCGATTCGACCGTGGTCACCAACTATGAAGCGGCCTGGGAACGTCCGGTCGACGCGATCAACGGCAAGTTCCGCTCCGCGATCTTCTATCAGGAATCCGAAGATGTAAAAGGCATTGCGGTCAATACCGTCGTTTCACCCGCCGGTGTCGCGGTGGTGGCCGACAATATCGGCGATTCGGAGCTGTGGGGCCTTGAGCTCGGCTTTTCCGGCGCATTCAACCAGCATTGGAACTGGCGCGCGGACTATACGTTTGAAACGATCGACGACAGCCTGCGCAACCGCAATGCGGCCGGGGCGATTGTCGTTGCCAAGGAATTCGAGGACACCAATCCCGAGCATACGGTGAACGCGCAGATCGGCTATGCCAAAGACAAGTGGGAAATCGATCTGTTCGGCAGCTATGTCAGCAGTTCCGACCGGCTGCGCAATCAGGCCGCGCCTCCGGTCAATTTCCTGGAACCGGTAGGCGATTATATCTCGGTCAGCGGCCGGGCTGCCTATAAAATCGATGATCAGCTGACCCTCTCACTGCAGGGGCAGGACTTCATCACCGATGAGCAGCGGCAGAATGCGGCACAGAAGGTGGAACGCCGTGTGCTGCTTACTCTGAGTGCGGATTTCTGAGCGCACAGCGCCCGAACGCATAAAACACTCAATCTCTGCAAAGGCCCCGCTATCCGTCGGCGGGGCCTTTTCGTTTTTGCGCTCAACGGAAACAGCAATATTCGAAGAGAAAACAAGTCCGGAAGATCACCCCGGCTGGAAGCGGTCAAATCCTAAACAATATTAACTATAGTGAATATTGTTTATTAAAACCGGCACACAGTAACTAATTAATAATTATTATTGGCGTATCATCTCCGGCAAACGGGAATGAGTAATCACGCGCAATCTATGAGGCGAAACATGTTGCAGCGAATCTGGTCGTTATCCAACTGGCCATTCTATTTGAAAATCGGGCTGCCCGCAGCGGTTGCCGTGGCAGTGATCTGCGGGCTGTCGCTGTTTGCGCGCAATGCCTTGTCCGAGCAGGTTGCGCTGACGAATAATATCGTGGAGCAGGATTTTGGCGCCATCAAGCAGCTGGACCAAATTGCCGCTGAGGTCCGCGATATCAACGGCACCTTGTTCCGTCTCATGGTCTTTCAATCGGCGGGTGAGACAGATGCCACCCAAACGGTTGAGGATATCACCGGGCTGTCGCGCCGCATCGACGGTGTGATCGAAGAACTCACCAAATTCGAAACTGAACTGGCAACGCAAGCGCAACTGCCCCAGACACAGGCGGTGAAGGAAGAGTTGACCAACTATAAAGGCGCGATTGACTGGGTTGCCTCGATGCTTGAAATTGATTTTGCAAGCGCGGTTTCCTTTGTGGCCCCCTTCGATGAAAATTACAAAAAGATGATCGGCATCATCGACGGGATGGTGGCCGGCGTGGTCGCGGATTCCCAGAACAGCGCGGAACGTGCCGCCGCTGACGCCGGCACCACCGTGATGCTGCTGCTGGCCGCTGCCGGTATCGGGCTCGCAGTCAGCGCGGCGGTTGCTTTCACTGTGGCGATCGGCACTACACGCTCGATCTCGCATATCGCCGCGGCAACCCTGACCCTGGCCAAGGGCGAAGATACCGATGCGGTGGATATCAACCGCCTGGCCCGCCGCGACGAGCTGGGTGCGATCGTCACTTCCCTGCAGGTATTCAAGGACAATATCGCACGGATCGCGGCGATGCGTGAGGAACAACAGGCCCTGCAGGAAAAAGCGGAATCGCAGCGGCGTCAGACGATGGCGGAGCTTGCCCAAGAGCTGGAACGCAGCGTGATGGAAGTTGCCGATGCGCTGGGCGAAGCCACAGCACAGATGCGCAATGAAACCGATCTGATGACCAGCATCGCGACCGAAACGAACGATCAGGCTTCCGCAGCCAATGGCGCGACGTCGGAAGCCTCGGCCAATATTCAGGCTGTCGCCTCCGCCTCGGAAGAACTGTCGGTCTCGATTGAGGAAATCAGCCGCCAGGTTGTGCTGTCCAATGACGTGACGGACCAGGCGGTGGGCCATGCCGGCGAGACAAGCGCAACGGTCGAGGAACTGTCGCGCAGCGCCGAACGGATCGGCGATGTTGTCGCCCTGATTAGTGAAGTAGCATCACAGACCAATCTTCTGGCGCTCAATGCCACAATTGAGGCGGCCCGCGCCGGCGAAGCGGGCAAGGGCTTTGCGGTGGTGGCGAATGAGGTCAAGGCGCTGGCCGACCAGACCGCAAAGGCCACCGATGAAATCTCCACCCAGGTCAACGGCATGCGCGCGGTGATTGCGCAAACCGTCGAAGCCTCCACCAAGATCGTGGCAGCCCTGCAACAGGTCAGCGAGGTATCAATCTCCGTCCGCGGCGCGGTGGATGAACAATCCGAAGCTACACGGGAAATTGCCCGTAATATCCAGGATGCCTCCATGGGCACGCAGCGGGTCGCCGAAAATGTGCAGACCGTATCGGGCAAAACCGCACAAACCGGCGAATCTGTCGGCCGGGTGACAAGCCTGGGCGATACCTTGTTCGAACAGTCAGAATCCCTGCGTACAACCGTCAGCCGGGTTGTGAACAACCTCCGCTCGGCGGCATAGCCCCTGAAGTGCGCACGCAATGATACAGATCGGACCACCAGACAGAAGCCACATGTCAGGCTTCTGTCTGAGCGTCCGCGCAGCACAGCCGGGCACCCCCTTTGCCTGTTAAGCCATTTTTTAAGTTTTGGACAGAATATGCTCTTAAAAGTCGAAAACAATAAACTGAATACCGCATTAAGTGTAATTCATTCGCGCATATCGCGAAGGACCGCCAAAGGACACGAAGAAAATGCAGATGACACGGCAAACGCTGGCAGGACAGCTCAAGATCACCGACCGTGAAATTACCGAACGGAAAATACTGTTCGGTATTACTGAGCAATGTGTTGAAGCCCTGACCGATTGTCGCAGCTATATCTACCCGAAAATCGACGAGATCGTCGATAAATTCTACCAGTATCAGACAAGCGTTCCCGAAGTCGAACTGGTGATTGGCGATGCTGAGACGCTGATGCGTCTGTCGCAGGCAATGCGCGGATATTTACTTGAACTGTTCGAAGGCTATTACGACGCAGACTATGTCAACAAGCGGTTGCGGATCGGCAAGGTCCACAAGAATATCGGCGTTTCCCCGAAACTTTATATTTCCGCGATTGCCCAGCTACAGGCGGTGCTGACCCCCTTTGTCGAGGCAATTCCCGACAATCGGGAAAAAGCGCTGACCCGGGAGAGCCGACTGCAAGCCATTCAGAATATTTTCCTGTTCGATATTCACCTTGTCTTCGATACCTATATCGCCAGCATGCTGAATGAAGTGCATATCAGCAAGCAGCAAGTCGAAAATTACGCCTCAAGCCTTGAAAACGAAGTTGCAAAAAGAACCGAACAGCTTGAACAGATGTCACGTCACGATGCGCTGACGGGGCTGGCTAATCACCATGCATTTCACGAACATCTGCGCCGCTGTCTCTCGGATGCCCAGCGCAATGCGCGACCGATTTCCCTGATCTATTTCGATATCGACCGGTTTAAGGAAGTAAATGACAGCAAAGGCCACAAGCATGGCGATAAAATACTGGAGATGGTCGGTAAACTGACGCTCAGCCAAATCCGCGCCAACGACATTGCCTGCCGCTACGGCGGCGATGAATTCTGCATCATTTTGCCCGCCGCCACGATTGCCGATGCACAGACAACCGCCCGCAGGATGATCCGCCAGGCGCCGCAATTCATCGAATCCGGGGTGCGCTTTTCTATCGGGATAGCGCAAAACGGGCCGAAAGAATTTCTCGACATCGATAGATTTATCGCGGCGGCGGATGCGGCCATGTACCGTGCCAAGGAAAGCGGTCGCACCAACAGAAAATGCAATCTCAACCTGGCGCCAATATCTGCCGAAAACGCGACGGCCAGCGACCTCCCCCCTTCGCATATCCGCCTGGCCGCGAGCGAAATGGAGCAATAGGTCGCCGCCAGGAGACGCGCCCTATTCATCCACCCGCAATTTGCAGCGATCGCCGTTGCTGACAACCCGCCCCGCGGTGGGCGCGGCAAAATGCGCCGCCATCATATAGCTGTCGGTATCGCATAATTTATCGACAATCCTGTGCCGCGTGTCCGCCGACATCTGTTTGTCGGAACAAAACGCGCTGGACCATTCGGGATAGGCAACCTGCAGCGGATGGTGAAAACTGTCGCCGGTAAACAGCGCATGCTTGCCGCCCCCCTTCAGATTGATGCACACATGCCCCGGCGTATGTCCCGGGCTCGGCTCAAGCCAGATTGCATCATTGATCGCGTAATCGCTTGTCACAAGATCCGCATTGCCCGCTTCGACAACAGGCAGCACGCTATCCCTGAAACAGCCATCCATTGCCGGGTTATCCTGTGACTTTTCCCAGGCCTCATATTCCGTCTTGTGAAAAATATAGCGTGCATTGGGGAAAGTGGGCACCCAGCGCCCGTCCACAAGCTGCGTATTCCAGCCCACATGATCCACATGCAGATGGGTACACATCACAAAATCAACAGCTTCGGGCGCCACCCCCATGGCCCGCAGATCGTCGAGCCAGCCTGTCTGCTTCATATGCCAGTTCGGGGTCATCGTCCGTTCCTTGTCGTTTCCGACACAGGTATCGATCAGGATGGTGTGCTGGCCGGTATCGATCACATAGGTAAAAATACCTCCCAGCATGCCGCCGCCGATTGACTTTGGCTTCATGAAATGCGGCTCCAGCCAGTCGCGCTGCGCATCGATCATTTCTTCCGTCGAATCTGGGAAAAACATTGCGGCCGGGAAGAAATCGCCTTCCGATTCCACACAGCGATCGATGGTGATTTCGCCAAACTGCAATGGCTTGAACGGCAAGCTGGTCATCGGAACTGTCTCCCCTCGCGGATTTCCGTGCGCCCTGTCAGGATTGCCCGCAGGCGGCGGATTTCATGCTTGTTGATTTTCTACGGCGTAAACCCTGCCATATCCCTGGCCGCCTGTCGGCACAAAATTACATAGTCTTGCCGCTTCCCATCCCCCTGAATTCGGCGTAACAGAAACCATGTCTTTATTGAGATCGGCCATGACGGTGGGTGCGGCCACGATGCTCAGCCGCGTGCTGGGTTTCGTGCGCGATATCATGATGGCGGCCATCGTCGGCGCGGGACCGGTGGCGGATGCGTTCTTCGTGGCCTTCAAACTGCCCAACCTGTTCCGCCGGCTGTTTGCGGAGGGGGCCTTTAACGCAGCCTTCATTCCGCTTTTTTCCGGCCGGCTTGAAACCGAAGGCGAAGCGCAGGCGCGGCTGTTTGCCGAACGGGTGCTGTCCGTCCTGTTGTTGACGCTCGTTATCCTGACGGTTCTTGCGCAGCTTGGCATGCCGTGGCTGATGCACGCGCTCGCACCCGGTTTTGCAGACGATCCCGACAAATTCGCCGACAGCGTCCTGTTCGCGCGCATCATGTTCCCCTATCTGCTGTTTGTATCGCTTGTCGCACTTTATGGCGGCGTGCTGAATTCGCTGTACAAATTCGCCGCCCCGGCTTTTGCGCCTGTTCTGCTGAATATCATTTTCATTATCGCGCTGATGGTGATCATCCCGCTGACGGGCACACCGGGCAGGACCCTGTCGCTTGCAGTGGCGATAGCCGGTGTCGCGCAGTTTTTGATGGTTGCCTTTGCCGCCTGGCGCAGCGGCATTCGCCTGCGCCTGCCATGGCCGCGCCTGAGTGACGATGTGAAACGGCTGCTGGTTCTGGCGGTGCCCGGCGCAATTGCCGGCGGCATCGCCCAGCTCAATCTGTTTATCGGCAATATTATCGCCTCGCTGCAGGACAGCGCCATCTCCTATCTCTATTACGCGGACAGGCTTTATCAGCTGCCGCTCGGGGTTGTCGGCACAGCGATCGGAATTGTCCTGCTGCCCGATCTGTCGCGCCGGCTGCGCGCCGGCGATGCCCGGGGCGCGCGCGACAGTCAGAACCGTGCCCTTGAATTTGCGATGTTGCTTTGCCTGCCGGCGACCGTTGCACTGCTGGTCATTCCCGGCACGATCGTGGATGTCCTTTTCACCCGCGGCGCATTCAGTGCCCAGGACGCGATTGCAACCGCGCAGGCGGTGGCCGCCTTCGCCATCGGCCTGCCCGCCTATATTGCGATCAAGCTTCTGACGCCTGCCTACTTCGCGCGCGAGAACACGCTGACCCCGCTGAAATTTGCAAGCGCAGGCGTGGCGCTCAACATCATCCTGTCGATTGCCCTGTTCTTTGTGATCGGCTTTGTCGGAATAGCGCTCGCCACCTCGGCCGCGGCCTGGCTGAACGCCGCGTTGCTGGCGCAGCTTCTGTGGCGCAAGGGGGAAATGCGGCTGGACAGCCGTAACAAAGCCCGGTTGCCGCGCATCGCCGGTGCGACCCTGTGTCTTGGGGGCGTGTTATGGGCAGGCGAATGGCTGCTGGCCCCCTGGCTTGACAGCGCGACCGAGACCATCCGCATCGCCGCACTTGCACTACTTGTATGCGGTGGTGGCGCAACCTTTTTTGCCTGCGCGATTGTGAGCGGCGGGCTCAAGCTTGCCGAACTGCGCACCGCATTCGGGCGCGGCTGAACGCGCGAGCCAGATCGCTTGACCCGGCTGCGCTCCACAGGCCATAACCGCAGCGCCCGCAAAAAATGCACTTGAAAGCCGCACTCAAGGGCCGTGTCCAAAGCGATCAGGAGTTAGTTATGAGCGCCCATTCCCCTCGGGTGTTTTCCGGAGTTCAACCCACCGGCAATCTGCATCTCGGCAATTATCTTGGCGCAATCCGCAATTTCGTGCGGTTGCAGGAAGAGTATGACTGCCTTTACTGCGTCGTCGATCTGCATGCCGTCACCATCTGGCAGGAACCGGCGGAACTGCGCGCTGCGACATTGGAGGTCGCATCCGCCTTTATCGCCGCGGGGATCGATCCGGAAAAGCAGATCATATTCAATCAGAGCCAGGTTTCCGCACATGCCGAGCTCGCCTGGATATTCAACTGCGTGGCGCGGCTTGGCTGGCTGAACCGGATGACCCAGTTCAAGGACAAGGCGGGAAAGAACCGCGAAAAGGCGAGCGTGGGACTTTATGCTTATCCCAATCTGATGGCCGCAGACATTCTGGCCTATCGCGCCACCCATGTGCCGATCGGCGAGGATCAGACACAGCATCTTGAGCTGGCACGCGACATCGCCCAGAAATTCAACAATGATTTCAATGCGCCGGACTTCTTTCCCCTGCCTGAACCCCTGCTGCAGGCGGAAGGCGCGCGGATCATGTCGCTCAAAGACGGCAGCAAGAAGATGAGCAAATCCGACCCGTCCGATCTGGCACGGATCAATTTGTCCGATGATGCCGATCTGATCGCCAGGAAAGTCCGCAAGGCCCGCACCGACCCGGAACCCTTGCCCGGTGATCCGGCCGGGCTTGCCGAACGGCCCGAGGCGCGGAACCTTGTCGGGATTTACGCCGCCCTCGGCGACAGCAGCATGGAGAGGGTGCTGAGCGAATTCGGCGGCAGAAATTTTGCCGACTTCAAATCCGCCCTTACCGAGCTTTGTGTTGAAAAACTGGGCCCCATGGGTGCCGAAATGAAACGGCTGACAGCGGACCCCGGCTATGTGGAAGACGTTCTTGCACGCGGTGCGGATCGCGCCCGCGCCATCGCCGCACCTGTTATGGCCGAGGTCTATCAGACCATGGGCATAGTGCATCGCTGAGCCACAGCACCGGTTGAGCGGCAGATGCGGCCAGCCCTACGGTCAGGACGCGGCGTCGCTTGAACCAGGGGCGACGACCGCCCATCTGCAAGGGGTTCACAATCCGGGACGGCAATTGAAGGGGACATGATGCGGATCACCGATACCATTCGCGAGCGTCTGCCATTTTACGGCGAAGACAGCGGCGCAAGACGCCCTCTCATCGGACTTGGCGCGATCCTGCTTGTTCTGCTGCTGCTTTATTATCCGATCGGCATGCTGCTGAGCTATGAAATTGCCGATGACCCCGAATTTGCGCTGCCTGCCAGCCAGTTGCAGCCGGGCCAAAGCCGTGCGGTTGCAATTGCCGCGGCCCTGCTCGATCGGGAGGTCAATGAGGTGGGCTGGGTAGCCAATGATCCGTTTTTCATGCCGTCCTCCCTGCTTGACAATATGCCCGCCTACCAGCAGGGGGTTGTCGGCGCGCTGGCGCGCTTTGCATTCGAGCTGGCCGATCAGATCGGCCGCTCACGCGGTTCAAGCCAGCTTGACCCCGACCTCAAGGATGCCTCCGGGCTGCTGCAATATTCAGGTGAGGTGTGGGTGTGGGATCCCTCTGTCAGCCTGACGCCTACCGCTACATCGGAAGCGCAATATAACAAGGCCCGCAAGGCGCTGGAAAGTTACAACCGGCGGCTTGCCGCGGACGATGCGATATTCGAGCGGCGCGCCGACAATCTGCTGGCGACGCTTGACCGGATCGCACTTGATATCGGTTCCTCTTCCGCCGTCATCGACCGGCAGATCGCCGAACATGCCAATGACTTCATCGATACCGAGGCCGACGACATCTTCTATAATGTCAAGGGCCAGAGCTATGGCTATTATCTGGTGCTGCGGGCCCTGCGCGACGATTTCGCCAATGTGATCGGCGAACGCGACCTTGAAACCGTGTACGGACAATTGCTTGACAGCATGCACCGCATTGTCATGCTGCAGCCGATTGTCGTGACCAATGGCGAACCGGACGGGATGCTCCTGAACAGTCATCTTGCGGTGCAGGGCTTTTATCTGCTGCGCGCGCGCACCCAGTTGAAAGAAATCACCAATATCCTGCTGAAATAACCCAAACCACACCGGATACAGGGGTGGGGGCTGCAATCGGCGGCGCATCAGAGCGGCGCAAGATCGTTGCGGCCTGCCCTGTCCGGTGGCAGACTCGCCGTTCCGATAAACAGTGTGGCGCAAAGCACGTGCGTAAAAAATTCCTGGTCGTTGTTGACGGCTCTCCAGAATGCAAACTCGCACTTTATTATGCGAGCCGCCGCGCCCTGCATACGGGGGGCCAGGTCACTTTGCTTTATGTGATTGAGCCGGCGGGTTTTCAGCACTGGCTGTCGGTCGGAAAGGTGATGCAGTCAGAGGCCCGCGCGGAGGCGGAAGCGGTGCTTCACGATCTGGCGGGGGAGGTGAACCGCATCGCCCATATTCTGCCCGAATTCCAGATCCACGAAGGCAAGCGTGCCGATGTGCTGCTCAAACTGATCCGTAGTGATCCCGATATCCGGATTCTGGTGCTTGGCGCGGCTGCCGGCAAGGACGGTCCCGGTCCGCTTGTCAGCAGCTTCGCAGGGCAGATGTCCGGCTCCTTGCCGATCCCGGTGACCATCGTGCCTGGCGATTTGACCCTTGATCAGCTCGACGCGCTGGCCTGAAACCGGACGCGCCCCGCCAATAGCCTTATTTTCTGGAGGGTTGATATCGTCACGGCGATCGGCCATCTATGATCGGTAATCATGCATGCGCGCCCGGTGCCGCGATGCTGCCCCGCAGAAGATGGAGCGTTTCATGTTTATTCAGACCGAATCGACACCCAATCCGGCGACATTGAAATTCCTGCCCGGCTGCACGGTGCTGGGGGACCGGGCGGCGGATTTTCCAAATCGCGAAGCCGCGACGCGCTCGCCACTTGCGGCACGGCTGTTTGACATTGCCGAAGTCGAAGCGGTCTATCTGGGTAGCGACTTCATCACCATCACCAAGAATTCCGGCGAGTGGCACCATCTTAAACCCGCCCTGCTTGGCGCGATCATGGAGCATTTCTCTGCCGGCCATCCCACTTTGCTTGACGAGGCACCGGCCGGCGATGCCCATAACCTTGCGGGCGACGGCACCGATTCCGAAATCGTGACGCAGATCGTCGAACTGCTCGATACGCGGGTCCGCCCGGCGGTCGCCCAGGATGGCGGCGATATCGTCTTCCACGGTTATGAGGATGGTGTTGTGTATCTGCATATGCAGGGCGCCTGCGCCGGCTGCCCCAGCGCGACCATGACCCTGAAACAGGGGATCGAGAATATGTTGCGCCATTTCGTGCCTGAAATCGAAGAAGTCCGCGCGGTCAATCAGTAAAACGCCCGCGGCGGCATGTCCCACTGGTAACCAATTGTAACTATACTTGCCTTTTTCGCCGGTATTGCGTAAAAGCCGTGCCGCCTGCCCTGTGCAGGTGACCTGAAACCGGGAAAGCTGTCTTTCGACATCTTGCATTAGGCACAGATATTCATAATTTGTTTAATATGTTTGACCGCCTGAAACAGCGCGCAGCGGGGATGGGTCTGTGTCTGCTCGGACTTGCCGTGCCGGTCGCGATCGGCGTGGGCATTTTCGGCAGCACCGACAGCGAACGGCAGGCGCATGCTATCGGATCGGTTGAACAGATTGCCGGCACATCCAGCCTGCATAACCGCCTGATCGGCGCGCTGCCGGCGACCCATGCCCACAATCACCAGCAACTGGAAAACCATTTCGACACGCTTGGCTACACCCTGGCCGCCATACGTCAGGGGGAGGAGGTTCCAAGGCTGTTCCTGCATACCATCCCGCAGGACATTTCCCAGCTTGTCGATTACCGGCAACGCAAGACCGCCTTCATCCAGATCATGCTGCCGCTGATTCTCGCGGAAAATGAGAAGATCCTGAATGATCGCCGCCATGTCACGGTGCTGCGCACCCGCCATAGCGCCGGTGAGGCACTCCAGCCCGAACAGGCAGACTGGCTGCGTGATCTGGCGAACTATTACAGGCTGCCCGACTTTTCGGTTGAACGGGAGGAAGACTGGCGCCGTCTGCTGGGCCGGGTGGATGTCATTCCGGTCTCCCTGGCACTGGCACAGGGCGCCATCGAATCGGGGTGGGGCACCTCCCGATTCGCACAGCAGGGGAATGCTATTTTCGGGCAGTGGAGCTGGAAACCGGGCAGCGGCATCGTCCCGGAAGGCCGCCCCGAAGGCGCAAGCTACGAAATCCGCGCATTTCAGCGGCTATCGATTTCGGTGCGCTCCTATCTGCGCAATCTCAACACCCATCGCGCCTATCGGGCCTTGCGGCAAAACCGTCTGCAAATGCGCGCCGAAGGGGTCGAGCCGCGCGGCTGGGCACTGGCCGGACACTTGCAGTCCTACTCGCAACGCGGTGTCGCTTATATTACCGAACTGCGCAAAATCATCCGCATAAACGGGCTCGACAAGCTGGATAAAGCGATATTGCGGGCCGCGGCCGAAGCGGACTATCGGACAAGCCTGTCGATGCTCTGACCGCGCGCTTGTCAGCCGCGCGGGGGGGCGATCACAAATTGCCGCCCCAGCCAGTGCCAGCGCCCCGAACGATCCAGCAAGGTACAGTTGATCCGCCCGCGGCCTGGCGCAAACGGACTGCGCATCCGCACTTCCACGCGCTTGTCGCCAAGAAACTCGACCTTTACCGGGCCCTCATGCCCGCTGGCAAAGCAGTTCAGCCGATCCAGTCCGCGCAATTCGCCAGCCACCGTAAAACCGAAACGCGGTGGATTCGGGTCTGTCACGATATAAGTATCCGATGGGGTCACATCGGTGACCGGAAATGGCAGGGCATCGGCCGCCAGTTGAAACCGGTCGATATCGCCAAAACGCTGATTCATCGGAAAACGGGGCAATTCAAACAAAGGCATGCCCGGATAAACCGCCCCGGAATGCTGCCCAAACGCTGCGCGAAAGCCCAGCTCGGCAATCTGCTTCCTGTTGGCCATGCTGTATTCGCCATAGGGATAGGCAAAAAGATCGGGCACAAAGCCCAGCTCTTCCTTGAAACGCAGCGAGGCACGCCGGATGTCGGCCAGATTCCGTGCGTCACTATAATGCGGCATATGTTGGTGCGCCGCACCGTGATGTCCGATGGTGACATTGCCCGCGGCAACCATTTCGCGCACATGCTCCCATCGCATGAAGCTTTTATATTCCGCGTCGATGGAATCGGTTGACAGGAACAGGGTAAAGGGAATGGCGGCATCGCGCAGACGCGGCCACGCTTCCCGGTAAACCGACAGATAGCCGTCATCAATCGTTATGGCGACGGCCCGGTCAGGCAGCGGCATCCCCTTCTCAAGCGCTGCGACAATATCCGGCAGGGCCATCGGCGTGTAATCGCCCGCACGTATTTCCGCCAGATGCGCCTCAAACTGCTTGATCGTCGTGTTGGTGCGCGGAATGTCATCCTCACCAAACCGGTGATAGATGAATATCGTTGCCGACCCCGGAGCAGTCTGCCCGGTTTCGGAGGCCGTCGCGGCAAGATCCCCAAAACCGCACAGCAGAACCCCTAACAAGAAAAACATCCCGGCGCGGACACCCGCCATTTTTTCCCTGAAGCTCACCAATCTCGCTCCCCATATTCTTGTATTTCGCCGCCAGTTGCATCCCGCAGTGAATTTACGCCACCGGCTGAAGTCTGTATGCTTTGCAACATATTGACATATAAACCGTAAACATGCTGCTCAGCGGGATCAGCTTAGCATGCGAGAGAGGACACCATGCACGCCAGTTTGGACGATAAGGCACTCGACATCATTTTCCGGGACGCACGCACCCCGATGCACTGGAGCGACGAACCGGTCGGTGACGATATTCTGCAGAAGTTATGGGACCTGGTGAAGTGGGGCCCGACAAGCGCCAACTGCCTGCCCGCGCGCATCAAGTTTTTCAAAAGCGCGGCAGCAAAAGAAAAGCTGCGCCCGTTTGTCGCCGAAAGCAATATCGAAAAGACAATTTCCGCACCTGTCTGCGCCCTGCTTTCCTACGATATCGAATTTTACGAACATCTGCCGCGCCTGTTTCCCGACGAACCGTCAGCGAAGACCTGGTTCAACTGGAGCGTCGATCACGCGACAACCACTGCATTCCGCAACGGCACATTACAAAGCGGCTATTTCATTATCGCGGCGCGCGCTTTGGGACTTGATGCCGCGCCCATGTCAGGCTTTGACAATGCCGCGGTCGACGCCGAATTCTTCCCCGACGGGAAAGTCAAGTCGAACCTGCTGTGCGGGCTTGGTATCCGCGCCGAACCGACACCTGCGCGCGCGCCACGTTTCGACTTCGATGACGTGTGTGAAATACTCTAGGAAATCGGTAGACGGATAAAGGATCCGCATTTGCGCATACTCGCGCTCGATACGACATTATCGGCATGCTCTGTAGCGTTGCTGGCCGACAGCAAGGTTGCCGGTTGTAGCAGCGACAATATCGAGCGCGGCCATGCCGAGGCTTTATTGCCGATGGTGATGCGGGTCTGCGCCCAAGCCGGGATGTCCCTTGCCGATGTCGACCGCATTGCTGTGACGGTGGGGCCGGGCACCTTTGTCGGCATTCGCGTGGGTGTTGCGGCGGCACGGGCCTTCAGTCTTGCTCTGGACATTCCGGTGACAGCCATCACCACCCTTGACGCATTGGCGGCAACGGTAGAGCGGGAGACCGCACACCAGCCGGTTGCGGCTGTGATCGATGCACGCAACGAGCAGTTCTATGCGCAGCTTTTTGCGGCAGACCGCCATCCGCTCACACCCCCCCAAATTCTGCAAACGGGCGCGCTGGTCACGCTGATTGCCGATACCAAGGCAAGCCTGACCGGCCCCGGCGCGCCGGCACTTGCGACGGCCATCGCCGCACACTCTTCCGGTCAGCCGAAAATTGCGCCTGCCCTTACGCCTGATCCGCGCGTGATTGCGCAACTTGCCGAAAAGCGTCACGGGCAGCGCGCGGAAATGATCCGTCCGCTTTATCTCAGACCCCCCGATGCAAAACTACCCGATGCCCGGACACCCCGCATCATTGCCTGAAATACAGATCGCGCATGCCGGCAGCATGGGCCTGCTTGCAGCATTACATACGCGCTGTTTCACACCTGGCTGGTCGGCGCGCGACATGGCGCGTCTGCTAGCCATGCCCGGCAGCCTGGGGCTGATCGCCGTGCGCGGCGAACCGGTCGGATTTCTGGTCGGTCGGCAAGTCGCGCAGGAAGCCGAAATCATCACCATCGGCGTAATACCGGCCGCACGCGCCACAGGCATAGCGACCGCCCTTCTTGGTGACTATCTCCTGCGGTTGTCGGCACAACAAATTGCGGAAATTTTTTTGGAGGTCGCAGTGGACAATCACCCGGCCATTGCGCTTTATGCAGCACAGGGATTTACGGATGTCGGCCGACGTCCGGACTATTATACGACCGTTGGAAAAAACGGTATAAGGACAGATGCGATTGTAATGCGGCGGCGGCTGCCGAACGCAAATCCCGCATCGGAAAATGGGAATTCGACAGGAGATTAGGCGATGGCACGGGAAATCGAGCAAATGTGCGAAGAGCGTGGCATGCGGATGACCGCGCAGCGGCGGGTGATTGCCCAGGTGCTTTCCGAAGCCGACGACCACCCCGATGTCGAGGAGGTCTATCAGCGCGCCTCCGAAAAAGATCCCAGGATCAGTATCGCAACCGTCTATCGCACCGTCCGGCTGTTTGAGGAAGCCGGCATCCTCGAACGGCACGAATTCGGCGATGGGCGCGCGCGCTATGAGCAGGCACCTGAAAAACATCATGACCATCTGATCGATATTCAAAGCGGCGAAGTCACTGAATTCACCGACAAGAAGATCGAGGAGCTGCAGCATGAAATCGCCGAGCGGCTGGGCTACAAGCTGGTTGGCCATCGGCTTGAGCTCTATTGTGTGCCGATCGACAGCAAGAAGAATTCCTGAGCAAACACCGTCTGCAACCGCCCCCTGCCCCGGCCTTGCCGATTTGCTTGACACAGACCATGCCGGTGCTACTGTTCACCGGAACCGGATCACTCGGCGGGCGGAAGATGCCGCTTTGAGACCGGGTTGATTGTTAACCGCCGTTTCGGTGCTGTAATACCGCGTCAAATTGCCAAAGAAGCTGTTCATCAAGACTTACGGTTGCCAGATGAATGTCTATGATTCCGAAAGGATGGCAGACATTCTGAGTCCGCATGGCTATAGCCTGGCCGATCAGCCCGATGAGGCGGATCTCGTCATTCTGAACACCTGCCATATTCGCGAAAAGGCGGCTGAGAAAGTCTATTCCGAACTGGGCCGGATGCGCCGCACACAGCAGGCGCGCCGCGCGCAGGGTTCTGACATGACAATTGCCGTGGCGGGCTGCGTTGCGCAGGCGGAAGGCAGTGAAATCATCCGCCGCGCGCCGGTTGTCGATATGGTCTTCGGGCCGCAAACCTACCATCGCCTGCCCGAAATGCTTGCCCAACTCGACCGTGAGGGCGCGCGCCGCAAGATCGTCGAGACCGACTTTCCGGTGGAGGAAAAGTTCGACACGCTGAACAGCGCAGGCAACCATGGCGGGGTGACAGCCTTCCTGACCGTGCAGGAAGGCTGCGACAAGTTCTGCACCTATTGCGTCGTTCCCTATACGCGGGGGGCGGAATTTTCCCGACCGGTTCCCGATGTGCTGGCCGAGGCGCGCAGGCTGGCGGGTGCGGGGGTGCGCGAGATCACCCTGCTTGGTCAGAATGTCAACGCCTATCACGGGGAAGCGGCGGATGGCCGCAACTGGAGCCTGGGGCGGCTGATCCGTGAGATTGCCGGGATTTCGGGAATTGAACGCATCCGCTACACCACCAGCTATCCCAGCGAAATGGATCGGGACCTGATCAGTGCCCATGCCGAGGTGCCGCAATTAATGCCTTATCTGCACTTGCCGGTGCAGTCAGGCTCGGACCGGGTTCTTGAGGCAATGAACCGCCGGCACACGGCAGCTGAATATCTCGCACTTGTCGAGCAAATTCGCGCCGCGCGCCCCGATATCGCCCTGTCATCGGATTTCATTGTCGGATTTCCCGGCGAAAACCAGCGCGATTTCGAGGCGACCATGGAACTTGTCGCCAACGTCGGTTTTGCGCAGGCCTATTCGTTCAAATACAGCGCACGTCCGGGCACGCCGGCGGCTGCGATGCCCTATCAGATAGATGAGGCCGAAAAATCCGACCGGCTGCAGATATTGCAACAGCTTTTGAATGAACAGCAGCAGGCGTTTAATGCCGCGTGCGTCGGCCAGGATTTCGATATACTATTTGAAAAGCCCGGCCGGGGCGCCGGCCAAATCGTGGGGCGCAGCCCTTATCTGCAGCCGGTACATATCGAAGGAACCGCAGATCTGATCGGTAACATCACCCAGGTGCGCATTACCGCACATAGCGCGAACAGCCTGTCAGGAACACGTGTCGTTGATCGCGACGCCACCCCGCTGGACAGCACGCGGCAAGCCGGTGCCCGCGCATGACGGGGCTGAACGGCAAGATAAGGGGTATGCTTTGAGCATCTCACCCAAAATTGCCGGGGATCAGGATGTTCGGCTGGCGGACAATCCCAATGAGCTGATCCTCGAATTCGATGAAAACCGCATCCTGCCTGAACTTTACGGCGAACATGACCGCCATCTTGCGATCATTGAGGATCGTTTGGGCGTTGCCTGCGTACCGCGCGGCAACCGGTTGCTGATCACCGGACCGCATGAGGCGCGGGTGACGGCCGCCGATATTCTGCGCGACCTGTATCGCAGCGCATTGGGCGGCATGAACCTGTCCGCCGCCGATATCAATGGTGCAATCCGTATGGCTGACGACACGAGTACAAGTTATGCCAGCGCCAGCCAGAATCTGCAGATCAAACTCCGGCGTCGTCAGATCACCCCACGCTCGCCGACACAGGCGCGCTATATCCAGGCACTGAAGTCGGAGGATCTTGTTTTCGGGCTGGGCCCGGCGGGTACCGGCAAGACATATCTTGCCGTCGCATTCGGCGTCTCCAAACTGGCGGAAGGCAAGGTCGACAGGCTGATCCTGTCGCGCCCGGCGGTCGAGGCCGGCGAAAGGCTCGGCTTTCTGCCCGGCGACATGAAAGAGAAGATCGATCCCTATTTGCGCCCCTTGTATGACGCGCTGCATGACATGTATTCAGGCGATCAGATCGAACGGAAGCTCTCAAGCGGGGAAATCGAGGTCGCGCCCCTGGCCTTTATGCGCGGGCGTACGCTGACCAACTCGTTCATCATTCTGGACGAAGCGCAAAACTGCACGCCGATGCAGCTGAAAATGTTCCTGACCCGGCTGGGGGAGAATTCGCAGATGGTTGTAACCGGCGACCCCAGCCAGACCGATTTGCCGCCAGGCACCTATTCGGGGCTCAGTGACGCCATGCAGATACTCGATGGTATCGAGGGGCTTGAGTTTGTGCGCTTCTCCCATTCCGACGTTGTACGCCATCCGCTTGTCAGCCGCATCGTACAGGCCTATGACAGCCAGCCACAGCCCGGCAAGGGGAAACCCGCCGGCAACAGACAGCGCCGGCCGCGCAGCGCGCCCGCGCACTCAAGCGATGATGCAGATTGACATTGCGCTCTTATGCCCTGAATGGACAGAGGCTGTCGATGAGGCGCCGGCACTTGTTCAGCATACAGCCGAACAGACCGCAAAGGCCTGTCTGTCAGCCGGCTGCGACGGGGTGCCTGCCAATATTGAACTCAGCATCGCGCTTGCCGATGACGCGACACTCCGACAGCTGAACAAACAATTTCGTGGCATTGACAAGCCAACCAATGTATTGGCGTTTCCGGCCGGGGAGGAACCATGCGATGGCGGCGTCATGCTTGGGGATATCATCATTGGTTTCCAGACCGTGACGCGCGAGGCTGCGGAAGCCGACAAGAGTTTATCGGATCATTTATCGCATCTGATCGTACACGGGGTCTTGCATCTTTTCGGCCTTGACCATCAGAATGACGCGGAAGCTGAACAGATGGAAGCGTGGGAAAGCCGCATACTGGCACAATTGGGGGTTGCCGACCCTTATGCGGATCCGGTCCGCACGGCATCATCGGGTTAAAGGATCAGACCGCGCATCATGGCGGATACAATAATACAAAAGGACCAGCAAAACGGCACCGCGAGCGCGCAACGCAGCCTGATGGAAAAACTTTGGGCGCTGTTCCGGCCGCGCAACGAAAGCCTGCGCCAGTCGATCGAAGTCGTCATTGAAGAGCATCTTGAGGATTCAACGGACTTTACCCTCGCAGAACGGCAGATGCTGCGTAATGTGATTGCGGTGGGCGATCGCCGGGTGGAGGATGTCATGGTCCCCCGCGCCGATATCATTGCCGTGGAAATCGGCACAAAACTCGAGGAACTTGTCGCGACATTCAATCAGGCGGCGCATTCGCGACTGCCGATTTACCGGCATACACTGGATGAGCCTGTCGGCATGGTGCATATCAAGGACCTTGTGCGCCGCTGGTTCAATGTGGAGGCTGATGCGCAGCAGAAATTTTCGCTGGCGGCCATCCAGCGCGATGTCCTGTTTGTTCCCCCTTCCATGCCGGTTGTCGATCTGCTGTTGAAGATGCGCGACACACGCACCCATATGGCGCTTGTGATCGACGAGTATGGCGGCACGGACGGGCTCTTGACGATCGAGGATCTTGTCGAGGAAATCGTCGGCGAAATTCGCGATGAGCATGATGAGGAAGGGCCGATGCTGACGCAGGTCAGCGATACGCTCTATGAGGCGGATGCGCGGGTCGAGGTACCCGAACTCGAAGCAGCGACAGGACTCAGCCTGACACCCGATAGCAAGGAAGATTACGCCGAAACGCTGGGCGGACTTGTGTCGGCGTTGCTCGGCCATCTGCCGCAGCGGGGCGAACTGGCGGTGCATCCCAGCGGGGTGGAATTTGAAGTGCTCGACGCGGACCCACGCACGGTCAAGCGATTGCGTGTCTATATTCAGCCAGAGGAATCATCGGTCGGTGAGACGGGCTGAGCGGTGCCCCGCGGCAAGACACATTCAGCCTGGCCGCCACACGATGGCGGTATAGGCGGCTGGCTTAATTTCCGGCACCGCGCGGCCGGGCGCAGGGTATGGTTGCTGCGCTATTTCATCATCGGGCTTTGCGGTGCCATGACCAGCCTGGCGCATCCCCCGTTCTTCCTGACACCGGTGATTTTTGTCACCCTGCCGCTTTTGATCTGGGCACTTGATGGCGGATATGAGAGGGGGGCGAAGCGCCGCCTGTTACGCGCGGGGCTGATCGGCTGGTGGTTCGGGTTCGGCTATTTCGTATCGGGGCTTTACTGGATCGGCTTTGCACTGCTTGTTGAAGCAGACAAATTTGCGCATTTCATCCCGCTTGCCGTGATCGCCCTGCCCGCCGGCCTTGCGCTTTTCACAGGCCTTGCCCTCGGCCTTGCGGGGTTGTTCTGGGATCCCGACCGACCGGTGCGAATTATGCTGCTGGCAGTTGCCTGGTTCCTGCTTGAATGGCTGCGCGGTCATGTTCTGACCGGCTTTCCGTGGCATTCGCTGGGCTATATCTGGACCGGCAACAGCCTGTTGCACGGCGGCATGGCGCAGGGGGCGGCACTTGTCGGCGTATACGGGCTTGGCTTCTTCACGCTGCTGCTGGCCTGTTTGCCTGCCCTGTTGCCTGGTGACCAATTGAAACGCGCGGACGGACGGATCCTGATGGCGATCATTCCGCTTTCTGCGCTTGTGCTTGTCGGCTGGGGCGTCTGGCGCACGCAACAGATCGTCGATCGCAGCATGACGGACGACAAGCCCGATATCTCGCTACGCATCGTGCAGCCCAGTATCGCGCAACAGGAAAAATGGGTGCCGGGCAACCGGCGCGCCCATTTTGAAAAGCTGCTTCAGCTTTCGCAGCTTCCCGGCGTGACGCCGCCGCAAATTATTGTCTGGCCGGAAGCAGCTACCCCCTTTTTCCTGGGCGAACAGCCCGAGGCGTTGCGCGCAATCGGCAAGCTCCTGCCCCGGGACGGGCTTCTGGTTACCGGCAGTCCGCGCCTGTCTGACAGACATATGGCAGTTGCCGCGGGTGAGGTAGAGAACCGCCCCGTCCATAACAGCATTCTGTTTATCGGCGGGGATGGCGAAATTCATGCACGCTATGACAAATTCCACCTCGTCCCGTTTGGGGAATATCTGCCGTTCAGATCGCTTTTGTCGGCGATCGGCTTAAGGAAGCTGACGAACGATATCGGCGCCTTCGCGCCGGGCCCGGGGCCGCAAACCCTGCGTCTTGACAGGCTGCCCCCTGTCAGTCCGCTAATCTGTTATGAAATAATTTTTCCCGCTGCCGTGACGGACCCCACCCAGCCCCCTGGCTGGATCGTCAATCTGACAAATGATGCCTGGTTTGGCGATACATCGGGCCCGCCGCAACATCTGGCACAGGCAAGGCTGCGCGCGGTAGAAGAAGGTGTTCCGGTAATCCGGTCGGCAAATAACGGTATTTCGGCCGTTATCTCGCCATCGGGCAGCGTTCTGCAGGCCCTGCCACTCAACCAGACCGGCATACTGGACGCAAAACTGCCAAAACCGGTCGCACGCCCCCCCTACGCGCTATATCAGGACATACCGCTTCTGCTTCTGTCATTTTTCGTGCTCATACTCTTTACAATTTTACGAAAGCGAGAGAAGAATTCCCGCAATATACACGCATAACGGGAAATTAAGAATTCTGACTTGACCCCTCGGTAAGCAGAATCATACATAGATATGCTGTATGCGTGTCTGTTAAGAATTTGCAGGTAATAAAACGTGATCAAGAAAATACCGGACCCAATTGATGTCCATGTGGGCAGCCGCGTGCGGTTGCGCCGCATGTTAATCGGGATGAGTCAGGAAAAGCTTGGGGAAGCGCTGAACCTTACGTTCCAGCAAATTCAGAAATATGAAAAAGGTGCCAATCGGATCGGCTCCAGCCGATTATATAAAATTTCCCAGCTACTGGGCGTTTCAGTCCAGTTCTTCTTCGACGATATGCCGGTAGAAGCTGCGGGAGAATCCGCTGGATTTTCGGAGAATGATTCGACCCCGATGATTATGGATTTCGTCAGCACGCCTGAAGGGGTGCAGCTGAACCGTTCGTTTTCGCGGATCGACAATGCCGATGTGCGGCGCCGTATCGTCGATCTGGTCAAATCGCTTGCTGAAAGCAACGACGCCGAACCAGTGGAGTGACCATCACGCATCAGGCGTGTTATCCGACGATTTCAACCTTTGCCATTAGGCATGGCAAGGGCGGTATGATCAATGCTATGTGTCGCACAATGACGACATCAATTTATTGGGAGGCGGTATAGGTGCCCAGGGGTGATTATCTCTTTACAAGTGAATCGGTCTCGGAAGGCCATCCTGACAAAATCTGCGATATGATTTCCGATGCGGTTGTCGATGAGTTTTTGTCGCTCGACCCCAATTCCCGCGTTGCTTGCGAGACGCTGACAACCACCAACCTGATCGTGCTGGCTGGTGAAGTACGCGGCCCGGAAGTCTCCCACGACCGGATCGAGGAGATCGCACGCGCCACAGTCGAGAAAATCGGCTATGAGCAGGATGGGTTTCATCACGCCAATGCGGAAGTGATGGTGCGGTTGCATGCGCAGTCCGCCAACATCGCGCAGGGGGTGGATGCTGCCGGGAACAAGGATGTCGGTGCCGGTGATCAGGGCATTATGTTCGGTTATGCCTGCCGCGAGACCGATATGCTGATGCCCGCACCGATACTTTATTCGCACCAGATCCTGCGCGCACTGGCGGAGGCGCGGCATTCGGGTAAAGAGCCTGGCCTGGCCCCGGATTCAAAAAGCCAGGTGACACTGCAATATGTCGATGGCAAGCCGGTACGTGCGACCTCGGTCGTCGTCTCGACCCAGCATCAGGACGGGTTGAGCCAGGAGGCGGTACGCGAAATCGTTCGCCCCTATGTCGAAAGCGTTCTACCGGACGGCTGGATGTGCCCTGAGGAAGAATTTTACGTCAATCCCACCGGCACATTCGTGATCGGCGGACCCGATGGCGATGCCGGCCTGACCGGGCGAAAGATCATTGTCGATACCTATGGCGGCGCAGCACCTCATGGCGGCGGCGCATTCTCAGGTAAAGACCCGACGAAAGTCGACCGGTCCGCCGCCTATGCCGCCCGCTATCTGGCCAAGAACGTTGTTGCGGCCGAACTTGCCGAGCGGTGCACAATCCAGCTTGCCTACGCAATCGGCGTGTCCAAACCGCTGGCCATCTATGTTGATCTGCATGGCACGGGCAATGTCGATGAAGCAAAGCTTGAAAAAGCGATTGCCGAGGTTGCCGATCTCAGTCCGCGCGGCATCATCGAGGGGCTGGGCCTTGCACGCCCGATCTATGGCCGCACCGCAGCTTACGGGCATTTTGGTCGCGAGCCGGAAGCCGATGGCGGTTTTTCATGGGAGAAAACCGATCTTGTCGGGGCATTGCGCGCCGCACTGAGTTAACCCCATAGCGCTCATTCGGGCAGTCATTCACGGCTGCCCGACAATTTTACCGGTCACAACATGCCCCGGTCACAACATGCCATTGCAGGATAGTTCAGTCCCTACCCGGCCGAAACTGCACGGGCGTAAAAAAGGGCATCGGTTGCGCAAGCAACGACAGCAATTGCTGGAAACGCTGCTGCCCACACTGCTTTTTCCGCAAGCCGATGCACCCGTTTCCGATCCTTACAATCTGTTCAGCCGGCGCTTTGAGGCGCTTTGGCTTGAGATCGGTTTTGGCGATGGTGGGCATCTGGCCTGGCAGGCAAAAAACAATCCCGATATCGGGTTTATTGGCTGCGAACCGTATGAGCCGGGTGTCGCCGGCCTGCTGATGCAGGTTGCCGCCGACGATCTGGAGAATATCATCGTACATCCCGACGATGCGCGGCAAATTTTCCGCCGCTTACCCGATGGCTGCATCAGCCGTATCTTTATTTTGTTTCCCGACCCATGGCCCAAGAAAAAGCACCATAAACGGCGTTTTATCTCTCATGAGAATATCGATGCGCTGGCGCGGTTGATGCATCCGGGCGCCGAGTTGCGTTTTGCCAGCGATATTGACGATTATATTCGCTGGACGCTTGCGATGTTTCGCGGCAGAGCGGATTTTGCCTGGATGGCTGACTGCCCGCGCGACTGGCAGATCCGCCCCGATGACTGGCCGGCCACGAAATATGAAAGAAAGGCTGCGGCTGTCGGGCGACAGGGAAAGTTTCTGCGCTTCCGGCGCATCTGAGACCGTTGGCGCGTCCCTGGCCCTGTCATATCGCTTTCCCGGCAGAGGTGTATGTGAAACCGCTTGAATGCGCAGGGGATCTTGTTATGATGAACAAAGTAGATATATCCTGAAGTAGCACTTTGGGCGGGAAATCGAAGTGGGCCAGCGGCCCACTTTTTTGTTGGTGGCAGCCAAGCTGAATTTTTACTGCGGCCGCCCTGTAAATTACCCGCAAGGGTTCGGGATATTACCGCTATTTGGAGACTTAATTTCTGCCGTGGCGTCTGCACAGGACTTGTTGTCGAAAGTGGAAGATATCATCTCCCCCGCGATTGAAGCGATGGGGTTTGAGCTTGTGCGGCTGCGCTTCACCGGTGGTGACAGGGCGACACTGCAGATCATGGCCGAACGGCCAGATGGCCGGATGAGCGTCGATGACTGCGCGGAAGTAAGCCGCACAATCTCGGTTCTGCTGGATGTGGAAGATCCGATTGACGGCGAATATATGCTTGAGGTGTCATCGCCCGGTATCGACCGGCCATTGACGCGCCACAAGGATTTTGAGCGGTTTGCAGGTCATCTGGCCAAATTCAAACTGGCCCGTCCGGTTGACGGACGGCGGAAATTGACCGGCACGATCGCGCATGTGTCAGCCGATGCGATAACGGTCGAAAATGACGCGTTTGGCCAGATCGCGCTCGCCTTTGGCGATATTGCCGAGGCACAGCTTGTCATTACCGACGCGCTGATCCGCGAGTCATTGAAAAACGATCCGCAAGACACGCCCCCAGAAACGCAACGGGACTAAGCAGGAAGTCGGGCGGGATATTGAGCGGAATTAAGGGATAGAGAACGCCCGCGAAAGGGCGGTCAGCTAAGGAGCGAAGCATGTCAACGTCAGCAGTCAGCGCAAACCGGTTGGAACTTTTGCAGATCGCGGACGCGGTGGCGCGGGAAAAGGCAATCGATCAGGATATCGTGCTTGGCGCCATGGAAGAAGCCATCCAGAAAGCGGCCAAATCCCGCTACGGGGCAGAAAATGAAATCCGCGTGGAGATCGATCGCAAGAATGGCGAGATCAGGATAAGTCGCCTGCTCGAAGTCGTTGAGACGGTTGAGACCCCGGCGCGCGAGATCACGCTTGAGGATGCCAAACAGCGTAATCCGGCGGCCGAGATCGGCAATTTTATCGGCGAGGAACTCCCCCCGCTTGAATTCGGCCGGATCGCGGCGCAGTCGGCCAAGCAGGTCATCGTGCAAAAAGTACGCGATGCCGAACGCGACAGGCAATATGAGGAATATAAGGACCGCGTGGGCGAGATCATCAATGGCGTGGTCAAACGGGTCGAATATGGCAATGTGGTTGTCGATCTGGGCCGGGGCGAGGCGATCTGTCGCCGCGATGAACTGCTACCGCGGGAAAATTTCCGCAACGGGGACAGAATTCGTGCCTATATCTATGATGTGCGGCGCGAACCCAAGGGGCCGCAGATTTTCCTGTCACGCAGCCATCCGCAATTCATGGCGCTGCTGTTTGGCCAGGAAGTGCCTGAAATCTACGATGGTATCATTGAAATCAAGGCGGTTGCGCGCGATCCGGGCAGCCGGGCGAAAATCGCTGTTATTTCAAGTGATCCCTCGATCGATCCCGTGGGTGCCTGCGTTGGCATGCGCGGCAGCCGGGTACAGGCGGTGGTGAATGAGCTGCAGGGCGAGAAAATCGACATCATTCAGTGGAACCCCGATGCGGCGACCTTCATCGTCAATGCGCTGGCGCCCGCCGAAGTCATGAAAGTTGTCATGGACGAGGATATTCAGCGGATTGAGGTCGTGGTGCCCGATGACCAGTTAAGCCTGGCTATCGGTCGTCGGGGCCAGAATGTCCGGCTTGCCTCGCAGCTGACGGGCTGGGAAATCGACATTCTGACGGAATCCGAAGAATCCGACCGCCGCCAGAAGGAGTTTCTGGAACGCAGCGCCCTGTTTATGAAGGGGCTGAATGTCGATGAGGTGGTTGCGCAGCTGTTGGCATCGGAAGGCTTTTCGACGATCGAGGAAGTCGCCTATGTCGAACTCGACGAAATTGTCGAAATCGAAGGCTTTGACCTTGAGACAGCCGAAGAGCTGCAGAACCGCGCGCGCGAATTCCTGGAAGAAGAACAAAACCGCGCCGATAGCGAACGGCGCGAGCTGGGGGTCAGCGACGAGATCGCGGCGCTGCCGCTGCTGACTTCGGCCATGCTTGTGGCACTGGGCAAGGCAGGCATTCAAAGCCTTGACGATCTGGCGGATCTGTCTTCGGATGAGCTGGTCGGCTGGATCGAAAGCGTCGACGGTGTAAAGCAAAGACAGCCCGGTATTCTTGAAGACTTCGAACTGGGAGAGGAAGAGGCCAATGAAATTATCATGGCCGCCCGCGCCCACTGGTTCGAGGATGAGCCTGAGGACGCGCCCGCAGTCGACGAAGCGGGCGATGGTTGAGGGCCTTTGAACGGCCGGTAAGGGTGATGGGCGTCTGACAGGGGCTTGCCGGAACAGGTCAGTCCCGGCCGGCACTTGGGGCGTCAGTTGCGAATTCAGCCTGATACAAATAAGCCGGGCCGGAGCTGATAAGTGAACAGTAAAAGCGCGAGCTGTGGCGCGCTTCACCGCCACGGAAGGACGCGAATTTTGCAGGTCAGCAAAAAAGCCAGAAACCCCGAACGGCGCTGTATCGTCAGCGGTGAGGTTCTGCCCAGGGGCACGCTGATCCGATTCGTGGTTTCGCCCGACGGGTGGCTGGTTTTCGATGTGACGGAAAAATTGCCTGGCCGCGGTTTGTGGGTGCGTGCGGATCCCGCCACGCTGGAGCAGGCAATTGCAAAGAACAGTTTCGCCCGCGCGGCACGACAGAAGGTTGCGTTGCCGGAGGGATTGACGGAACAGGTTGCCGGGCAGCTGGCGCAGCGCTCGGTTGAGTTACTCGGGCTTGCGCGCAAGAGCGGCGCGGTTGCCTTTGGAAGAACCAAGGTCGACGCACAGATTAGACAGGGGAAGACCGCTGTGCTGATCTGCGCGTCCGAGGCGGCGCAGGATGGCAAACAGGCCCTGCAACGCCTTGCCCGGGCACTCAACCCGGCGGTGCAATTTATTGAATGGCTGCATTCGTCAGAATTGAGTTTGGCATTCGGGGCGGAAAATGTGATACATGCTTCGGTCACGCAGGGACGCTTGGCCGATCAGATCCTGCACGCGGCGATGCGCCTGTCGGCCTTTCGGGGTGGAGTTGCCCCGTAAGACCTTGCAGGGCGGGTAAAACCCTGCAGGTGTTGAGGGTCGGTCCGGCACGTGAAAAACCGGCCTGCACCCGGTTTCGGTTTTCCCGCGACCAATTGTGAGATGTATTGTGCCGGAGCGGTCTGGCATGCTGTTGTCGGAAGGAGAAACGCCGCAAAGTGGCGAAGCACCGGCAGCGTTAGAGAGGTAGAAGGTTAGGAATGAGCGAGTCGAAAGATTCCGACAACGAAACCACCGGCGGCACGCCCCAGCGCACCCTCAGTCTGAAGAAGACAGTGGGCTCGGGACAGGTGCGCCAAAGCTTCTCTCATGGCCGCTCAAAATCGGTAGTCGTCGAGAAAAAGCGCCGGCGTGTCATCACGCCGAAAGCCGATGCGGCGGCACCGCCCGAAACAGCTCAGCCTGAAGCCAAAGCACCGCAAAAGCCAGCCGCCAAACCCACCGCCCAAAAACCCAGGGTTGAGCGCACAGGCAAATCACCCCGCAAATCCGCAGCACGGGGCGACCGAAAGAGCGCCGGCGGGCTGACCCAGGGTGAACAGGCGGCACGCGAACGCGCCCTTGCGCTTGCAAAAAGCGAGGAAGAAGAACGCAACCGCATCGCAGCCCAGGAAGAAGCCGAGCGCCAGCAGCGTGAGCTGGAAGCCAAAGCCAAACGCGAGGCGGAAGCTGAAGCCGAAGCACAACGCGAAGCCGAGGCCAGGGAACAGGCAGCACAGGAAGCGGCAGCTGCGGAGGCCGCGCAGGAACTGGGTGGCGAAACCGGTGCGGAAGCCGAGAAGCGCACTGTCCGGCGCCGGGAAACCCAGAAAGGCAAGCCTGAAACTTCCAATGAGGATGACGGATTGCCCGCAGCGCTGAAGGGCGCGCGCATCAAACGCAAGACGGGCGATGATTCCAAACCTGCGCAACGCACAAAGGGCGAACCGCGTCGCCGCACCGGTCGGCTGACAATTCAGACCGCGCTGGATGAGGATCTGGGCGAACGGCAACGCTCGCTTGCCTCGATCCGGCGGTCGCGGGAAAAGGAAAAGCAGGCCGCAAAACATGGCGGCCGACCCCAGAAATTCGTGCGCGAAGTTATCATTCCCGAAGCCATCACGGCGCAGGAGCTGGCCAACCGTATGGCAGTACGTGTGAGGGAAGTCCTGCGGGTACTTCGCGCGATGGACGAAGAAGCCGTCGCCGCCGATATGGTGCTGGAGCCGGTAACCGCCCAGCTTGTGGTTGAAGAAATGGGCCACCGGGCGAAACTGGTTGCCGAATCCGATGTCGAACACGGGTTGGAAGCCCCGCAGGATGACGCATCGGAGCTGGAAACCCGACCGCCGGTCGTCACCGTCATGGGGCATGTCGATCATGGCAAGACATCGCTGCTTGACGCCCTGCGCAAGACCAATGTGGTGTCAGGCGAAAAAGGCGGGATCACCCAGCATATCGGTGCCTATCAGGTAACAACCGATCAGGGGCAGAAAGTGACCTTTGTCGACACGCCGGGCCATGCCGCCTTTACGGCCATGCGCGCCCGTGGCGCAAGCGTCACCGATATTGTCGTGCTTGTCGTGGCCGCCGATGACGGGGTCATGCCGCAAACAATCGAAGCAATCAATCATGCAAAAGCGGCCGAAGTACCGCTGATCGTCGCGGTCAACAAGATCGACCGGCCCGAAGCCGACCCCAACAAGGCGCGGCAGGAACTGCTTCAATATGAAGTGTTTACCGAAGATCTGGGCGGCGATGTGCTGTCGGTTGACGTATCCGCATTGAAGGGAACAAACCTCGACAAGCTGGTTGATGCCATTTTGCTGCAGGCGGAGCTTCTTGAACTGAAAGCCAACCCAAATCGCGAAGCCAACGGGGTGATCGTCGAAGCGCAGCTAGATAAAACACGCGGACCTGTTGCTACCGTACTGGTTCAGGGTGGCACGCTGAAGCGCGGCGATATTATTGTTGCGGGTGCCGAATGGGGCCGCGTGCGCGCATTGACTGACGAACATGGCAAGACCTGCAAACAGGCGGGCCCTTCTACCCCGGTTGAAATCTTGGGACTTCAGGGTGTTCCCAAGGCTGGCGATGACGTCGCCGTCGTGGACAGCGAAAGCCGCGCGCGCGAAGTCTGCGAATTCCGCCGGCGACGGGCGCAGGAAGTCGCGACCGGTGGCGTTTCCTCTGTCGAAGACATGTTCGCGAAGCTCAAGGAAGCCGAGATTGAAGAGCTGCCGATTGTCATCAAGGCTGACGTTCAGGGCTCAGTGGAGGCCATTCGCGCCTCGCTCGATAAGCTGGGCACCGACGAGGTGCGTGCCAAAATCCTGCATGCGGCAGCCGGCGGTATTACCGAATCCGATATCACCCTGGCCGAGGCATCGCAGGCGCCGGTCTTCGGGTTTAACGTCAGGGCCAACAAACAGGCCAAGGATCTGGCCGACACCGCGAATGTCGATATCCGCTATTACAATGTCATCTACGATCTGATCGATGACGTCAAAGCCATGCTGTCGGGCATGCTCTCTCCCGAACGGCGCGAAACCATGCTGGGCAATGCAAAAGTGCTCGACGTGTTCAAGGCGTCCAAGATGGGCAAGGCCGCCGGCTGTCTGGTGACGGATGGTATTGTCCGCCGCGGGGCGGGCGTGCGGGTGATCCGCGATGATGTGGTGGTGCATGAAGGGTCGCTATCCAGCCTGCGCCGCTTCAAGGATGAAGTGCGTGAGGTCAATGCGGGCACCGAATGCGGCATGGCATTCGAGAACTTCCAGGACATCAAGGTCAATGATGTCGTCGAATGCTATGAAGTGGAAGAGGTTACCCGTACATTATAGGTGGTGAGGGTAAAAGGGGGCCGGCGCTGAGCGCACCGGCCCCGGCAATTTCTGTCGTAGATTTCACTCATCCGGCGTCTGCAGGCGATGCAGAGGCGGCATCCGGCAGGAAACGGAGCACACACATGACAGCCAATCGACATTCCCAGAAGCGGGCGGGCAAATCCCGTTCGCAACGGCAATTACGCGTGGGCGAGCTGGTTCGGCATGCCCTGTCCGATATCCTGCGGCGCGACGAACTGCACGATCCGGCGCTGCAGAACAGGGTCATCACCATTTCAGAAGCGCAGGTCTCGCCCGATTTGCGCCATGCGACGGTATTTTTCTCCGCGTTATCCTGCAACCCGGCTGAACTGACAGAGATTGGCGCAGCACTCAATCGCCGCGCCGCACGCTTTCGGGGTCAGCTTGGCAGGGAAATCCAGACAAAGTTCACACCGCAGCTCAAATTCGTGCCGGATAATTCATTCGACAATGCACAATCCATCGATGCGCTGCTGCGCTCGGGTCCGGTGGCGCGGGATCTCGATTCCTGATGGGAAGACGACGTAAAAAAGGCAAGGCAATCAGCGGCTGGGTATGTGTCGACAAACCGGCCGGCGTCACCTCGACGCAGATCGTCGGCAAGGTCCGTTACGCGTTCGATGCGCAGAAAGCAGGCCATGCGGGCACCCTTGACCCGCTTGCCACCGGTATTCTGACAATCGCGCTGGGCGAGGCGACAAAGACCGTGCCCTTCGCCATGGACAGCGAAAAGCGCTACCGCTTCACAATCGTCTGGGGTGAACAACGCAGCACGGACGATCCCGAAGGCACGGTCATAGCGCGCAGCGATCACAGACCTGAAAAAGCCGATATCGAAGCCGCACTGCCCGATTTTATCGGTGAAATTCAGCAGGTGCCGCCGCGCTTTTCCGCAATCAAGATCAATGGCGCGCGCGCCTATGATCTGGCACGCGAAGGCGAGGATGTGGCGCTTGAACCGCGACCTGTCCGCATCGAGGATCTGCGGCTTCTTGATACCTCCGAACCCGATCGCTGCGAGATGGAAATGATATGCGGCAAAGGTGCCTATGTCAGGGCGATCGCGCGCGACCTGGCGCTGAAATTAGGCACATATGGCTATGCCGCCAATATTCGGCGCACCAAGGTCGGTGCTTTTTCGGAAGAAAACGCAATTTCACTGGATAAACTGGAGCAGTTGGTCCATAAACCCGAATTGTCGGACTTCCTACTTCCGGTACAGACCCCGCTGGACGACATCCCGGCGTTGGCCATTTCCGGAGAGGATGCAGGCCGTTTGAAACGCGGTCAGCCGATTTTGGTCCGCAATGGGCAGGAATTTGCCAAAGAGTCGCTCATTTACACAACCTGGCGCGGACAGATCGTTGCGCTTGGGCATGTTGAGCGCGGCGAGTTCGTGCCGGGACGCATATTTAATTTACCCATAGGAGTGAGAACATCCGATGTCGATTACAGCTGAACGCAAACAGGAACTGATTACTGAATACGCCCAGGCGGACGGTGACACCGGTTCACCCGAAGTTCAGGTGGCAATCCTGACCGAACGGATCAGTAATCTGACCGAACATTTCAAAGAGCATAAGCATGACAATCACTCACGACGCGGCCTGATCAAACTGGTCAGTCAGCGCCGTAAATTGCTTGATTATGTGAAGAAAAAAGACGAGGCGCGTTATACAACGCTCATTAAACGGCTTGGAATACGCCGTTAGTTTTACGGCGATGTCTGCTTCATATTGCGCCGGTTCCGAATATGGTGCCGGCGCAATCCTTATTGGCCGGGCTTTACGGTCATAATTGCGAAGCGACACGCGTATAGGTTCCAGGGGAACCGGCTGGCGCGGCCAGGGGGTCGTTTGCCGGTGGCACATTGGCTAGGGAGCTGATGGAGCCGTTATGCTGAGGAAGAAGCTATGTTTGATATTCACCGAAAAGAAATCACCTGGGGCGGTCGCCCGCTGAGTTTTGAAACCGGGCGGGTAGCCCGGCAGGCGGATGGCGCAGTTATCGTGCAGTATGAGGAAACCACTGTCCTGGCCACAGTGGTTGCGGCGAAACAGCCGCGTGCCGGCATCGATTTCTTTCCGCTTACCGTCGATTATGTTGAAAGAACCTATGCAGCCGGCAAAATTCCGGGCGGTTTTTTCAAGCGCGAGGGGCGGCCGAATGAAAAGGAAATTCTGACCTGTCGTCTGATCGACCGCCCGATCCGGCCACTCTTTGTTGACGGATTTCGCAACGAAACGCAGGTTATCTGCACGGTTTTGAGCCACGATCTTGAAAACGATCCCGATATTATCGCAATGATCGCGGCCTCCGCCGCCCTGACGATTTCGGGTATCCCCTTCATGGGGCCGATCGGCGGTTGCCGGGTCGGTTATAAGGATGGGGAATATGTCCTCAATCCGCATATTGAATCGGTCAGGGAAAGTGAACTTGATCTGGTGGTCGCCGGCACGCAGGACGCTGTGCTGATGGTGGAATCGGAAGCCAAGGAACTGTCTGAAGACGTCATGCTTGGCGCTGTTATGTTCGGGCATCAGCAGATGCAGCCCGTCATCGATGCCATCATCGATCTTGCGGAAGGCTGCGCCAAGGAACCCTGGGAGCTGACCCCGAAAGAAGATGACGGGCTCGGCCATAAGGTGCGCGAGATCGGCGAGGATCTGCTGCGCAGTGCCTATGAAGAGGTTGTCAAGCTCGCGCGGCAGGAGAAAGTTGCAAAAGTTAAGGACAAAATCGTCGCCGGGCTGGAAGAAATCGGCATCGAGATGGAAGGCAGCCAGGTTGGCGATCACTTCAAATCGCTGGAAAAAGATGTCGTGCGCGGCAATATTCTTGAAACCGGCCAGCGGATCGATGGCCGCGGCCTTGCCGATGTCCGACCCATTCGCAGCGAAGTCGGGGTGTTGCCCCGCACCCATGGCGCGGCGCTGTTCACGCGCGGCGAAACACAGGCGCTGGTGGTAACCACCCTGGGCACAGGCGATGACGAACAATTTATCGATGCGCTGGAAGGGACTTATAAGGAACGTTTCCTGCTGCATTATAATTTCCCGCCCTATTCGGTGGGTGAAGCAGGACGGTTCGGCTTTACAAGCCGGCGCGAAACCGGCCATGGCAAGCTGGCCTGGCGTGCGGTACGCGGCATTCTCCCCGATTATGACGATTTCCCCTATACGATCCGTGTTGTGTCGGAAATCACGGAGTCAAACGGCTCTTCCTCGATGGCAACGGTCTGCGGCACGTCCCTGTCGCTGATGGATGCGGGCGTCCCGATCAGCCGGCCGGTGGCGGGCATTGCCATGGGCCTGATCAAGGAAGGCGATAAATTCGCGGTGCTGTCCGATATTCTGGGTGACGAGGATCATCTGGGCGATATGGACTTTAAAGTCGCCGGAAGTGATGCGGGGATCACATCGCTTCAGATGGATATCAAGATCACCGGCATCACCGAGGAAATCATGCGCGTCGCCCTGGATCAGGCGAAAGGCGGGCGCATGCATATTCTGGGTGAAATGGCAAAGGCACTGACCGAATCGCGTGGCAATCTGAATGTCAATGCGCCGCGGATCACCACGATTACCATCC
Organism: uncultured Alphaproteobacteria bacterium; assembly: GCA_947258435.1. Taxonomy (GTDB): domain Bacteria; phylum Pseudomonadota; class Alphaproteobacteria; order UBA11222; family UBA11222; genus CALAQW01. Next base: position 1,573 of record CAMYID010000007.1, on the reverse strand, counting down.
CGACCGACAAAATTCGCGAAGTTATCGGATCGGGCGGCAAGGTGATTCAGGGAATCGTTGCCGATTCAGGCGCCAAGGTGGATATCGGCGATGATGGGGTGATCAAGATTGCCTCACCCGATGAAGCCAGCGTCGAGAAGGCGCTTGCCATGATCAATGACATCGTAGCCGAACCCGAAGAAGGCGCGATCTATGAAGGCAAAGTCGTCAAGGTGCTCGATTTCGGGGCCTTTGTGAACTTTATCGGCAAGAAGGACGGCCTGGTCCACATCTCTGAACTATGCGAGGAGCGGGTCGAGAAAGTGACCGATGTGGTCAATGAAGGCGATATGGTGAAAGTGAAATATCTCGGTTCCGATGACCGGGGAAAAACACGCCTCTCCATGCGCTATGTCAATCAGGAAACCGGCGAGGAAATCGAGGGCGTCGAACCGCGCGAGCGTAAGCCCCGCCGCCCGCGCCGCGACTGATTGGCATCCCGCCAACTGACAAACAACATGATCTGCGGGCTTTTCTGTCCGCAGATCACATAACAAACACTGCCCCTTTTCCTTCCCCCACTCCACCGCATAAGCGCGGAACAAACGGCTGCCAACCGCGTCATCACCGCGGCGAATCATTCCCAGCCGGGCAGAAATATAACAGCCGAATCAACAGCCATACGCCCGCCTGTCGGGTGCCCGCGCACCATCATTTTCACCTAGTCAGTTCCCGATACATCGAAAACCGTGGGAAAAATGCCATAGTTTTTCTTTAACCGTGCTGTTTTTGCCTAAAGTTCTTGACAGAAGCGTGACCAAAATGTGGTCTTGCAAGTTGAGGCATGAGATCCGACAGGATGGCATCAAATAAACAAAAGCCACCGTGGATCTGTAAAAAACCAAGGATGGAGGCACGCGTGTCCAGATCAGAAGGTGCGCCCGCTCGTCGGGCGCTGAGGAGCCGTTTTGCGATTGGCGGTTCCATGACAGCAGTTGCGGCAGTGATTGCAGCCGCACCCGCATCGGCAATCGAATTCGGTTATGGCGAAGTTCAGGGCTATATCGATACGACCGTGTCGGCGGGTGCCTCAATGCGTACGTCAAAGCGCAATTGCGAGAATATCTCCAAGGCGAATGGCGGTTGTCAGGGGTTCGATGCATCCGGGATCGACAAGTCCTCGGCCGCCGTCAGTGGCGATGACGGCAATCTGAACTATGATCAGTGGGACGTCTTTTCGGGCACCATGAAAGCCACCTCCGAGGTGCAGCTTGGCTGGCGCAACTTCACAGGCTTTGTCCGTGGTTCCGCCTTCTACGATCCGCTGGTTGGCGATACCGATTTCCGCGAGCTGGAAAGCCCGCAGCGCAGCGAGGTGGAACGCTCCGCCAAGCTGTTCGACTATTTCGTGCTGGGTAATTTCGAAGTGGGCGGCCTGCCACTCGATATCAAGCTCGGCAATCAGGTGATCAGCTGGGGCGAAAGCACCTTCATCCAGAACGGCATCAATGTCATCAACCCGATTGACGTGTCCGCCGCGCGCAAGCCCGGTTCCGAGATCAAGGAATTCTTCGAACCGATCCTGGCCGCGCAT
>CAMYID010000006.1 GCA_947258435.1 uncultured Alphaproteobacteria bacterium | reverse complement strand
GGTCAGCTCTCCCGCATTCTGGCCTGCCCGCTCATCCCAATATTGCCGGATTTTCTCGCTCATCTGCTCTGCCTCGCCCGATTTGGCTTTATTGCTTTCCAAATCCTGCTTCTACCTGCTCGCGGGCTGCACGAAAAGCCCTTGTCGGGGAACCGCGGTAATTGCCGTGTGGTCGATGTCGGCGGATATGAGGGGTGCGGCCTCAGCGGTCGCACTTGCAGCTTTGTCCAGGGCATGGCGCGGCCTTGCTTGACGCCAATCGCGCGATCAGGATGCCATCGGGTTGCTGTCCCTGAAACGTGTGCCGGGTCGGGGCGGTTCTTCGGGCGGACCGGCAAAGCACTGAATAATCCCCATCCAGCGGGTTGCGATGTCCCCGCTTATGCGCAGCTCTGTATCCTCGATATGCCGGGTCTGCGCCGCTACCTGACAGAATTGTGTGGCGCTTCCTTCAATCAGCCCGTCAGGTGATTGCGGATGCCACTCCCATATCGCACCTGACGGCGCGGTCAGGCGGATTTGCGGCAGGGTGTCGGGCACGGGCAAGTCGCGATTTGCGAATGACCAGCCAAAAGTATTGATCGTCAGCACGGCAATATTCCGTATTCGGTCCGTGTCGATCCGCTCGATGCCCAGCATATCGTAAATCGCCTGGCCATGCGCCCAGCTTTCCATAAGGCGTGCCGTTATGCTTGAACGAACGCTCATATCCGGGCCGACCCATTTGACCCGCATCTTCGGATCGGCCGCGGCGAAGCGCCCGGTCATCGCCTCGCAGAAGCCGAACCATTCCGACAGAAGCGCCTGGCCGGACAGATTGCCGCGCCACTCACGCTCAAATGCCAGAAGGCTTAACCCCTGGCGTGTTGCCTTGGCAAGCGAGGCGACCAGATCGCGGAACCGCTTTTCATCGCACAGCGAAGCATCGGCAGCCCGGTTCCAAGTATGCAGATGTCCGATAATATCATTGACGGTCCAGCCCTTGAACTGCGTTACACGGTTGAACGCCTCGTCCGGTAGTGGCGCAAGAAGCGCGTGCAATGCCGCGCTCTCATCATAAAAACCTTCAGGCTGATCGAATATGTCCATAAAAGCCCCGGCGCCGGTTTGCCATATACGCGGTCATCGTCACCGCTTAACTAAGCAGTGAAACAGTTATCAATCTGTGGACCAATTATCATGGTTTCTGATGCTGAAAAAGGATTCCCGTCAGACGATTGATGAATAGAACAGGGTGGTCTGAGCGCAGCCAAGGTCTTGCTTGTATTTTGTCAAAAGGGATCGGTTTAGAGGTGCGCCATCACAGACCAGCGCCTGACAGGCCCGCCCGCCTACGCCCGCAGTTTCAGCTTACGGGGAACCGGCGGGCCTCACCGATGCGGACAATTATGATAGCTTGTGCCGCATCTGTGTGTCTTCCATCAGCCATCTGTCGGGGGGCAGATCTGAGGTTGCCGGGGTAACAAAACTGAGTGTGAGATTCGGTCGTATTTACAAGCAGTTAGGGAGTAAAGAGATTGCAGCGGTGATTTGCCGTTGTCCCGGCTGCCGCTGTTCGCATAAATATTTGAAGTATATGGGATAATTGATGGTGCCCAGGGGCGGATTCGAACCACCGACACGCGGATTTTCAGTCCGCTGCTCTACCAACTGAGCTACCTGGGCTGATGCGGCGCTGATCTCGTCCGCTGGTCGCCGGTTTATAGGCGAGATGGGCGGGGCTGTCCAGTGGGGATGGTGCTTTCGGGAAAATGCGAAGCTATGTTGCGTTCTAGGGATGCAACTTGCTTTCAGGGCTGGCTATTCGACTGTGATTTCATAGCGTTCGCGCGAGAAGCCCGGTCGTGAGTCAACCTCTACCCCCGCGCCGATCCGCTGTTGCAGGCGGCTGAGCAGCTGGTCTTCCGAATCGTTCAGCCAGTTTGCCACCTCGCCCGCCGCGTGCACCCGGATCGGGCGGCCGGGCCGCGCGGCGCTTTCGCGTTCGACCTTGCGCAGGATTTCGTTGCCTACCGCAACAAGCGAGCGGGTTCGACCGGTGCCGCCGCAGCTGCCGCAATCTTCCGACAAGAGCCGTGCCAGCGGCTCACGGGTGCGTTTGCGTGTCATCTCCACAAGGCCGAATTCAGACATGCCCGAAATCTGCGTCGGGGTGCGGTCATTGGCCAGCCCGTCGCGCAGCACCTCCAGCAGCCGGGCGATATTGTCGGGATCGTCCATATGGATGAAATCGATCACCACAACCCCGCCAATGCCGCGCAGCTTGAGTTGGCGACAAATCTCCCGCGCCGCCTCAAGATTCGTCCGCACGCTGGTTTCCTCAAGCCCTGTTGCCTCGGTATAGCTGCCGGAATTGACATCGACCGCGGTCAGCGCCTCCATACTTTCGATAACCAGATGCCCCCCCGATTTCAGTGGCACCATGGGGTCAAGCGCGGCGGTCAGATCCTGCTCCACCTCATACAGATCAAATAATTGCCCCGGCCCGTTGAACCGTTCCAGCCGCTCAAGCATGTGCGGCATCGATTCGGCGCAATAGGCGCGGGCAATCGCATAGGCCTGCGGATCGTCGATCAGGATCCGCCGCGTCGAGATACCGACGCAATCGCGCATCGCCTTGGTCACCGGGTCGACATCGTAATAAATCGGCGAGGGGGGGCTGGCCTGAAGCCGGCGCCCCTCAATCTCGCGCCACAGATCATTGAGCCGGATCGCATCTTCTTCCAGCTCGGCAATATCGGCCCCGGTTGCGGCGGTACGCACGATATAGCCACCGGTGCGGATTGGTTGATTGCTGCCATTCGCGCCGCGCGTATCCGCATTGATCGCCGTCATTTTGGCAATCATCTGCTCGCAGATATCGGTCAGACGCTCCCGCTCCGCCGGGTCCTCAATCCGGCGTGACATCGCCACCCCGTCCTGATTGGGGACAAGCACAAGCAGCCGGCCGGGCAGGGTGATATTGGCCGACAGCCTTGCGCCCTTGTCCCGGATCGGGTCCTTGACGACCTGCACAAGCAGGGCCTGCCCTTCGCGCACGCATTCGCTGATGGGGGGCGGGGCCTCGTCGCGCATGCTGGGCAACTCGGTCAGGCAGCGCGCCTCGCGCGCACCGAGAAAACCCGCCCTCTTCAGGCCGATCTCCACAAAGGCGGCCTGCATGCCCGGCAGCACCCGCTGCACGCGGCCAAGATAGATATTGCCAAGCAGGCTGTGACCGGCGCGGCCTTCGGTGCTTTTATGGGCGCGTTCAAGAATGAACTGATCGAGCCGGCCATCGATAACAGTCGCAATGCGGGTTTCGCCAATGCCCACATTGATCAGAACTTCTTCGTTCATATGCTGGTCAGATTTTTGCATCAATCCGCCGAGTGTAGCATTAAACGGTCTGCATTAAACCGGATAATCGGCCGCCCTGAGAAGTGCGGCGGTCTCAAACAGCGGCAGGCCGACAACCCCGCTGTAGGAGCCCGCCATCTGGCGGACGAAGCTGGCTGCGTAGCCCTGAATGGCATAGCCGCCGGCCTTGCCCCGCCATTCGCCATTCTGCAGATAGTGCGCGATCTGGTCCGTGTGAAGCCGGGCAAAACTTACCCGGCTGACAGACAGCCTGTGGCGCGCATGACCGGTGCGGTCGATCACAACGACCCCGGTCAGCACCCGATGGGCCCGGCCTGACAATAGTTCAAGACAAGAGCGTGCGTCACTTTCTGTTTCGGCTTTTGGCAGAATGCGGCGGCCGCAGGCGACGACTGTATCGGCGGCCAGTATGATCGCTCCGGGATGTCGCTGCCTGACGGTTTCAGCTTTCTCCCGCGCCAGCCGCAGGGCATACGCGCGGGGCAGTTCATCGCGCAACGGCGTTTCGTCGCGTTCAGCCGGTTCGATCGCATCGGGGGTAATGTGGATCTGGGCAAGAAGATCGCGTCGTCTGGGCGAAGCGCTTGCCAGGACAAGCGGTGGATGCGCATGTGTCATGGGTGGATGCCTGGGCGGCGAAGCCGGAAAAAGCCCGGCTTATTTGAAGCGATAGGTGATGCGCCCTTTGGTCAGGTCGTAAGGCGTCATTTCAACCAGCACTTCATCTCCCGCCAGCACCCGAATCCGGTTCTTGCGCATCTTGCCCGCAGTGTGGGCAATGATCTCATGGCCGTTTTCAAGTTCAACGCGAAAAGTTGCGTTGGGCAGCAATTCGATCACCTTCCCCGGAATTTCGAGCAGTTCTTCTTTTGCCATGTAGGCTCCATGTAAATTCTTTTACCGCACTGTACCTATGCGATCCCCGCGCAGCATGCAAATAAAGCCGGGAAAATCAAGCAATCCGATCATGAAAGCGACTTTTTAGTCGCATAGCGGTCGATCGGGGCGATTGTCACTTTCGCTCGCGAGGGTGCAGTTCAGCGGCGATCGGCAGATGGTCCGACGCATTGCGGCTTGCCACGATGCGGCTGCTTTTGCGGATTTCAATGCCGCTGCCGCACCAGATCCGGTCCAGCGCAAAAAGCGGCAGACGGGCGGGAAACGTTCTGTGGCGGGTCGTGCCACCCGGCAATAGTTTGTCCAGACGGCGTAGCTGCCGGGTGTCGCGCCAGCAATTGAAGTCGCCCATCAGGACCGTCGGCATGGCGGGGGCATGTGCGATCAGCCGCGCCAGTTCGGCCAACTGGAATTTGCGCTCCCGTGCGGCCAGCCCCAGATGGGTTGCCAGTATACGCCAGGCGCCGAACGGGGTTTCCGCATGGGCGTCAATCACCTTGCGCGGTTCGCGCCCGGGAAAGGAAATATCGTGAACCTTCTGCCGGGTGAGCGGAAACCGGCTGAGCAGCATATGGCCATAATGCCCATCATGGGTGGTGATGGATTTCGCATCGATCAGATGTCCGGGCAGGCTATCGGGAAGAAAGGCGAACAGATCGACCGATGCGCCCGAGCCAATGCGCGACTCAACTTCCTGCACCGCGATGATGTCGGGGGCGATAGCCCGAATTGCCGCGCCAATGCGGGCGGCATCGAACCGACCATCGCTGCCCACGCCGCTGTGAATGTTCCAGCTTGCTGCTCTGACGATCTGTTTGTTCTGCGGCATGGAAACGGTCTGAAGCTGTTCTGTGCATGGCGGCACGCCAGGGCCGCCGGGGGCGACCGGGCGCGTCTTACCCCTGGCGGCGCTTTATGACCGCCTGCAACCCGATCGACATGGCAATCCAGGCAATGATGATGCCAATGAGGATCGCGACATCGCCGGTTGAGGGGTTGTCAATCATCTGCCGCAGGCGATTGCCCAGCGCGGTGAAGATGATAATGCCCGGTGCCATGCCCAGTATCGTGCCCAACAGATACTGGAAAAAACCGATATGGCTGACCCCCGCGACAAGATTGATAATCGAAAAAGGCGCAATCGGAACAAGCCGGATTGCCATCACGCTGAGCACACCCTGCTTGGCGAGCGCGCGGCTGACGCGATTGATCCTTTGCCCCATCAGATCGCGCAGGAACTGTTTGCCGCATAAGGCACCTATTCCGTAGGTCACGGTGGCTGCCGACAATGCCCCGGCGCCGGCCACGGCGAATGCCTGCAACGGATCAAACAGCAAGGCGGTTGCGGCTATCAGAACGGTGACCGGAAATATGATCACCGACCCCGCGACATAAAGCAGCGTGACGATGAGCGCTGCCCATTCATTGTTGGCGATTTGCGTCAGCCAGGCCTGCAATCGCTCGGGATCGGCAAAATCCGCCAGCGGTGTGTACCGCCAGGCCAGCGCTAAAGCAGCCAGAAGACCACCCATCAGAAGTAATGCGGTCAGCTTGCCGAATATCGCCTTTGGCGGCTGCCCGCCGAACATATCGCCGACATAGAGCTTTGCCTCGATTGGCCGTTCGGGATCGGCAAGCTGGCTGACAGTCTGCACGACCGGTCCGTCATATTTACCGCTGTCACGAAACTGTCGCAGCCGACGTTCACCGCCATTCAGCGCATCGACCGTTGCCAGCAGACTGCATTTTTCCGCGAATGTGGTTTCGACCTCGCGGTCGGCGACCCCCAGATGTTCGGCCAGCAATCGGTTGCGGACCGATTCAATCGCGCGGCGGCATGTTTCATCGTCGGCTTCGGCCAGAATTGCGAGATCGCATTCGGTATCCACACCCATCGACCGGTTGTTCAGATTGGACGAGCCGAGCCGCAGGCAGCGATCATCGACAATCATCAGTTTTGCATGCACCATGACGGCGGTCTCATCCTCCGCCGGACCCACGGACGGATAGGTAAGCCGCACCCTGTCGGCCACACCCGCCTCCTCGAGGATCTGCATGAAGCGGATGCGTCCGGCCTTCATACTATGTGCTTCCAGCCAGCCGGGGTGATCCTCGGGCGATACGAACAGAACTTCAAGGTCCGGCTGCTGGGCGAGGCGTTCAGCAAGCGCATGGGCGATAAGATCGGATGTCAGGAACTGATTTTCGATATAGATGAACTGCTCCGCCATCTCGATCATCGCGACGTAAAGCGCCGCGATCTCGCGAACTTCAGGCGTATCACCCATTTCAGGGATTGTGCGGGCGATTGCGATATCTGTGTCGGTGAAGTCCGGCTCAAGCGCTTTGGGCCATGGATCGCCCCGCTTTTGGGGAGGTACGGCGGAAACCGCATGGCATGCGGCGGCATGCCAGCGCTTGCGGACCAGTTCACCAAGCTTTGCGGCGCAGTCGCCGTCGACACACATCTGAAGATCGTGAAAGGGCGCATAAAATTCACCGCCCGGATCACGTCGTCGGGCGTCATCGGGCTTGTGAGCCGATGTGTCCCAGCGCCGGATTGTCAAATCGATACCGCCGCAAAAAGCCACTATATCGTCGATGACGACAATTTTCTGATGATGCGATCCGCCCAGCGGCAGGACATCATCCAGACAAACCTTGATTTGTTCTGGGGTTTTCCAATCCAGATTAAGCGAAGGAACCGGTTCTCTTTCCAGCGCGTAAATAACCGAATAGTCCCACAGCAGAAGGTAGATCGTAAGGTCCGGACGCTTGCCGACAAGCGCGGTGAGAAAGGGCCCCAATTGCAGCGGCAGCCCGTCTTCGGGCATTTCCTCATCCCCGCGCAGTTCCACGCGGCTGTCAATGTCCCAACCTACGATGAATACCGAATGGCGCGCTTCAAGCAGCGCTTTGCGCAGTGCGGAGAAATAACTCGCGCCATCAACCAATACCGAAGCACGGCTGGCACTGGTGATATCCCAGCAGTTTTCTCCCGGCCTGGCGGGCGTCATGGCCGTGTGGCTTCCGGTATGACGATATTCAGATCGAATTCTGGCAAGGCGGGTACTCCAACTTTATGGCAGACCGGATCGGGCAGACGGGAGGCTCCTGCAAAAAATAGTCAGTCGCGCCATGTTTAACAAGTTACTGAATTTGTCCCGCTATCGGCGGTGCTGAATTTCACTGTCAGGCTTTTGCGGGCATTAGCGGTTCAAACCGTGCGCGGATCTTCCGCATCAGATCGTCGCGCAGGGCGCGATAGGCTTCCACGCGCCGCTCGCGGCTGCCCGCGACAGCGGTGGGGTCGGCTGTCGGCCAGTATTCCACATCGATTGCCATGGTGCGCGTCAGCTCCAGCGCGCTGTGCTGCGCTTCAGGGGTAAGTGTGATGACAAGGTCGTAGGAAGTGTCTTCCAGCTCATCGAAAGTTTTTGGTTTGTGGTCTGAAATGTCGATGCCGATTTCATCCATTACGGCGATGGCGAAGGGGTCGACCTCCTGCGCGCGCACCCCGACTGAATCGACATAGACGATATGCCCATAAAGATATTTCATCAGCGCTTCCGCCATAGGCGAGCGGATGGAGTTGAAATTGCAGGAAAACAGCACAGCCGATGGCATCTGCATCCGCATCGGTTGGCCTGGCGCGTCGAGCATCGGGGTCAGGCCCGGATATGCAGCACGCAGATCAGGGTAAAAAGGCGCCGCGCCGTATTGTCATCGATCTCGATTTTGCCGGCCAGCCTTTCGCGCAGCAGCTCGGACCCGTCATTATGCAGGCCCCGGCGCCCCATATCGATCGCTTCGATCTGCGAGGGAGGGGCATTCTTGATTGCCTCGAAATAGCTGTCGCAGACCGCGAAATAATCTTTGACGATTTTCCGGAAGGGCGACAACGCCAGCATGATTTTTCCCAGCGGCGAATCATCGGCCTTGTGGATATCGAAAACCAGCCGGTTATCGGCAATCGACAAATGCAGGATGTAGGGGCCGCCGGGACTGCCGACCGGTTCGAAATAATTTTCCTCCAGCAGGTCGAAAATCGCGACACCGCGCTCATGTTCGATATCAGGGTTCAGGCGGACGATGTTATTCTCGTCAAGCAAGATATCGGCAATCCGGTGTTCGGGACCGGTTGCACTGCTTGTCGTCGGGTTATCGGCCATCACTTTACCTCAACGCGGTTGGAACAGCTTTTCGCGGCAGGGCGCATGGCACGCGCAGGGTGTATCGTCTGCCATAGTCTAATCCGCCGCGCCGCCTGTCCGGTTGCTGCGAATCGCGATGGAGCGGGCATGCGCCTCAAGCCCCTCGGAACGGGCCAGGGTGACAGCTTCCGCCCCGATACTGGCCAGGCTTTCCGCACTGCATCCGATGATTGAGCTGCGTTTCATGAAATCAAGCACCGACAGGCCCGAGGCGTAACGCGCCGCGCGGGCAGTCGGCAGCACATGATTGGGGCCGGCAATATAGTCGCCGATTGCCTCGGGCGTATAACGGCCAAGGAAGATCGCGCCCGCATTACGAAATGTGCCAAGCAGCGCTTCTGGTTCCGCAACGGCGAGTTCAAGATGTTCGGGCGCGATCCGGTCGATCAGCGGACCTGCTTGCGTCAGCGCATCCACACGGATTACCGCCCCGTAACTGTCCCAGCTTTCGCGTGCGATTGTGCTGCGCGGCAAATTATCAAGATGCGCTTCAAGGGCCTTTTCAACGGCTTGGGCAAATTGCGCATCGTCTGTGATCAGGATCGATTGTGCGGATGTGTCATGCTCTGCCTGGCTTAACAGGTCGGCCGCAATCCAGTCGGGATCGTTCTGCGCATCGGCTATGACCAGAATTTCCGATGGTCCGGCAATCATATCGATCCCGACGGTGCCGAAGACCTGCCTTTTTGCTGCCGCAACATAGGCGTTGCCCGGGCCTGTGATCTTGTCCACCGGGGCAATCGTTTCTGTGCCATAAGCCAGTGCGGCCACTGCCTGCGCCCCGCCAATGCGGTAAATTTCCGAAACCCCGCCAAGGCGTGCGGCAAGCAGGGTCAGCGGGTTGATCGTGCCGTCCGGCGTTGGCATGACCATCACGCGCCGGGGCACACCCGCCACCTTGCAGGGAAGCGCGTTCATCAGAACCGAACTGGGGTAGGAGGCGGTGCCGCCAGGGACATAAAGCCCTGCCGCGCCGATCGCCGTCCAGCGCGCGCCCAGGGTCACGCCATTTTTATCCGTATAAAGATTGTCCTCGGGAATCTGGCGGCGATGATAATCCTCAATGCGGTCGGCGGCGAGCTGCAGTGCGGCGACTGCCTGCCTGTCGCAACGGGCGATGGCGGCGTCGATTTCGGCCTCCGGAATACGCAGCCTGTCGGGTGAAAGTGCGATCCGGTCAAACCGTTCCGTATAATCGATAACCGCCTCATCGCCTGTCTCCGCAACTGCGCGCAGAATTGTTGCGACCGCGTCATTCACATCGCGCGACACTTCCCGCTTTGTGTGAAGCAGACGGCTGAAATCAGCATCAAAGCCGGGATCGCGAATATCAAGTTTCAACGGCATGTATGGTAATCCGGTAAGGTCTGGGTTCGTGCGCGATGTCAGGACGGCGCATCGGGGGTATCGGCAGGATGTTTCGGCGCGCTGCGGACAGGCCAGGGGTCGCTGACATCTTCCATGATGCAATCCACGCATTCGGCTTCAAGCAGAATTTCCCCACCGCCTGCAAACAGTAATCTGATCCGCATTGTCTCATCGGTCGTTTCGCCAACGTCGATTGCAAGCAGGTTAAGCACCTGTTCGGGGCGGCGCTGATCGATTCCGCGCCGGCGTACCGTTCCAACCGTGTTGAAATGGATTGCGGTGCGGATACGTTCATTGCGCGGCCGCTGCAACAGCCGCAGCCCTTTCGAGGCTTGCTGACTTTCCCAGCGGAAGCGATTGAAAATCACCGCAAAGCGGCGCGTTGTGGACTGGTAAGCCATATCCCCGACGCGGCAGACCGCATCCTGCAGGCAGGCAGATACAATCTGCAGATCCTCTGCATCGTGGGCGACCAGTTTCAGTTTTTCTGCCACGCTTGACGATACCGTTTCTCTATATGCACGCCTTGCGGCGGCGTCAGCTGCGTTCGCGCCGGATAGAGGCGCCACAGGCACTCAGCTTGTCCTCGATCCGTTCATATCCGCGATCAAGATGATAAACCCGATTGATCTCGGTTTCACCCTTTGCGACGAGCCCCGCAATGACCAGACAGACCGAGGCACGCAGATCGGTGGCCATAACCGGCGCGCCGGTAAGCTGTTCGACCCCGCGCACAAGTGCGGTGCCCCCATGCAGGTTGATATTTGCCCCCATCCGCATCAATTCGGGCACATGCATGAAGCGGTTTTCAAAGATCGTTTCGCTGATCATCGCCGCGCCGCCCGCGGTTGCCATGCAGGCCATGAACTGTGCCTGCAGATCGGTGGGAAAACCGGGATAGGGCTGGGTCATCATGTCCACCCCCTCAAGCGCGCGGCCGGGATCGCGGAAAATGCGCATCGTTTCTGCCCCGGTCTCTATATCGGCACCGGCCTTTATCATCAGTTCGGTCAGGGAATCGATCAGTTCAGGCCGTGTGCCGGTAAGCGTGACATCGCCCCCGGTCGCCGCCGCCGCCAGCGCATAGGTGCCGGTTTCGATCCTGTCGGGAATGACCCGGTGCTCCGTCCCATGCAGCCGCGCGACGCCCGATATGCTGATCGTTTCGCTGCCCGCGCCGCGGATTTTCGCCCCCATCCCGTTGAGGCAGGCCACAAGATCGCCGATTTCGGGCTCGCGGGCGGCATTTTCAAGAATCGTCTCACCCTCTGCAAGGCTGGCTGCCATCAGCAGATTCTCGGTCGCGCCAACCGAAACGGAGGGAAAGCGGATATGTGCGCCTTTAAGACCTTTATCCGCACGCGCATGGATATAGCCGCCCTCAAGCTCAATATGCGCGCCAAGCTGTTCCAGCGCCTTGAGATGCAGATCGACGGGGCGCGTGCCGATGGCGCAGCCGCCGGGCAGGGACACCTTTGCTTCGCCATGCCGCGCCAGCAACGGGCCGAGCACCAGAATACTGGCACGCATCTTTCGTACCAGCTCATAAGGGGCAACGGCATTGGTGATCTGCGGCGTTGCAATGGACAGGACGCGACCGGTCTCCCCCCCATCGCCATGGCCATGCAGGCTTAATTCGGCCCCATGCTCGCCCAGCACCTCGGCCAGTGTCGTGATATCGGCAAGGTGGGGGACATGCCGTAAAATCAGCGGGTCGGAAGTCAGCAGGCTTGCTGTCATCAGGGGAAGCGCGGCGTTTTTCGCACCGCTGATCGGAATTGTGCCGGACAATGGCTGCCCGCCCCGCATGATCAGTTTATCCATCAGCTCGTCTCTGTTGTTTTCCTTGCATCGCTACTCGCAACGCGACTTTCCCTGGTCCTCCACCCCGCCCCCGCGGGCGGCGTCCGTATCGCCTGTTGGGGCAAAACCGGGACACTAACAATAGTGGGGGCAAAACGGGGGCAATTGGCTCAGTTTTGCCCGTCGGTCACCTCATCCCCCGTGCCGGGCGATGGCTGAGGGTCCTGTGTCTTCTGCCGTCTCGTTGTGGCTTTTCTGCGGCGCAGATTGGCGCGCAGTGCCTCAGCCAGCCGGGCCTCGCGTTCGGCTTTACCGGCCGGTCGCGCTGGCTTGGCATCCGAGGGGGCCGCATCATTATCCGGATTCTTGCTCATATGCTTTGTGTAGCATGCTTCGGCGCGGCAGAGCTGTGAAAAAGGCGGTTTGTACCCGGCTGTTATGCGAAATTTCCGTCAGATAAGCAGTAAGGGTCGCCTGTGCTGCGGTTCAGGCGGGCGAATGCGCGGCAAAATGCAAATCCGGCCTTGCGCCTGTCTGCGCCCTATGGCAGTTTCCCGCCACTTCATAAAGCGCGCGATCACCGCGCCGCAGCAGGCCGCCGTAGCTCAGTGGTAGAGCGCACCCTTGGTAAGGGTGAGGTCGAGTGTTCAATCCACTCCGGCGGCACCATTTATTGCCTTGCAGTCCATGCCTGGTTTCTGGTTATGACCGCCCGGTCTGTCAGAGTTTGAGCCGGTCGATGCGGGTGGCGGTCATGGCGTAACCCACCTGCGCCAGTTCGGTTTCCTGGGGTTTGGAGTTCAGGATGCCGGTAACCGTGAAAGCGTGGAAGATCACATCCTCGATCTCCTGCATCGGGATGCCTGTGTCATAGCTGACCAGAATGATCTGGTTGGGCGGTGGCGGCGGCACGTGAATACAGGCGCCCAGAAACGGCACAAGCACGAATTCGGTCGCCTTTCTGGTGCTGAAATCGAGCGGTACCAGATAGCCCCGGATCGACACTTTGCTGCCGTCAAACCGGCTGATCACTTCATTGCCATTTTCCGCGACGATTTCGATGAGCTTTTCAGCTTCCTCCCGGCTGAGCCGGTCAAATTCCTCATTCAGCAATTTCACCGCCTGCCTGGCTTCGTCGGACAGGGGCGGGGTCAGATCCTCCCACTCAATTGCTGTTGCCGTCAGATCCGGGGGAGGCTGGTCCGCCGCATCGGGAGCGGTCACGGATTGTATGGTCAACGCCCGGGCCTGCGTGAGAAGCATGACGGACAGAAAAGCGAGGATCAGAAGACCCGGCCTCATGCCGGCTTTCAGGCCGGATTTCTGGGCCGGCTTCAGACCCCGATCCAGGATGAGACGGGAAAATATAGAACCGCGTGCGCGCATGTCAGCTCCGGATTGTCATGCCATCGGCCAGCGAATGCCGGTACGCCCTGAGTGCTGGTATCAGGCCGGCGAGCAGCCCTGCGCCCAGCACCAGCACGAAGAACAGCCATTCCCGCGCCGATGGCAGCGTCAGCGTGAGCTGCAGCCCGAAGCCTGCCTCGAATGCGGACCTTAGCATCAGGATCAATCCGTAAAGGATCATTGTTCCCAGCACCGCGCCCGAAAAAGTCAGAATAGCGGATTCCGTCACCAAAAGCAGCACGATATGATAGGGGCTTGCCCCATTGGCGCGCAGGATTGCCATCTCCCGCCGGCGTTCATTGAGCGTCGCATAGATCGTGGTGACAAGCCCGAGCAGCGCGGTCATCACCACCAGAATGGCGACAGCCCCCAGCGCCCGCTCGCCAATGCCGATCAGCGCCCAGAGCCGGGACAAGGCCACACCGGGCAGGATCGCGCTCAGCGGCTCCTTACGGTAACCATTGACATAGCGCTGGAACTGAAATGTCTGGATCGGGGAGCGAAGGCCCACAAGCGCCGCCGTGATGGCCCGGGGCTGCAATGAAGCCGGGTTCATCGCGCGCACTTTTTCTTCGGTGATATTCAGCCCCTCGATCCGGCTGCCGCTGCGCCAGTCGAGATGGATAGCCTCAATCGCCGGCAGCCCGACATGGATCGCCCGGTCGACCGGTGTGCCCGTGGGCTTCAGAATGCCCGCAATCCGGAATGGCAGATTATCGTGGTCGGCACCGGTTAACGCCCCTGTGCCATGGGTGAGGGTAATCCGGCTGTCCAGCCCGTAACCCAGTGCGGCGGCGACCTCGGCGCCGATCACGGCGTCGAACATGTCGGAAAAGGGTTGCCCCGCGGCAAATTCCAGCCCCTTGTCCTGGCGGTATTTGTAATGGGTGAAAAATCCGGCATCGGTTCCGACCACCCGGAACCCCCGATGGGAATCGCCAAGCGACAGGGGAACAATCCAGTCAATTTCGGGCCGGGCGGCGATTTCCCGGTAGCTGTCCCAGCCGATATTGTTGGTTGCATCGCCAATCCGGAAAACCGCATAGAGCAGTAATTGTATATCGCCCGCGCGGGCACCGACGATCAGATCAGTGCCTGAAATCGTGCTGGCAAAGCTGTCCCGTGCGCTGACGCGTAATTTTTCAACACCAAGCAGCAAGGTCACCGACACCGCAATCCCCAGAATACTGAGCAGCGCGGTGGTGCGCCGGTTTAGAAGCGAAAGCAGGATCAGCCGCAGCACGCCTCGGAATTCCTTCCATCTGTTCGGGCGATGCTTGTCAGATCGATCACCCGGTCGAAATGATCGGCAACCCGCATATCGTGGGAAACCATCAGCAGCGCCGCCCCGGTGCTTTCCGTCTCCGCCTGCAGCAGATCGAGGAATTTGCCGGCATTGTCATGGTCAAGTGCGGATGTCGGTTCATCCGCCAGAATGATATGCGGTGCGCCGATCATGGCGCGCGCCGCAGCCACCCTTTGTTGCTGACCGACACTCAGATGCGCCGCGGGCCTGCTATGCAGGTTTTGGGCAACGCCAAGCCGCGACAGGAGCCGTTCCGCACAGGCATGGGCATCGCCTGCCTGTTGTCTGCGTTGCCGCGAAAAACGCAGCGGTATCAGCACATTGTCAAGAACCGACAGATAGGGAAGCAGGTTGAACATCTGAAATATGACGCCGAAATTATCGGCGCGAAATCTGTCCAGGGCGGTTTGGCCAAGATCGCTCAATGCCTGGCCCAATACCGTGATCTGCCCTGATCGGGGCCGTAAAAAACCGCCAATCAGATTAAGCAGTGTGGATTTGCCCGCGCCCGAGGCTCCAAGCAGCAGCAGCCTTTCTCCCCGCGCCAGCGCGAATTCGTCAACCTCTATCGCAAACTCACCATCAGGCCAGCAAAACGCCGCATCGCGGATCAGGACTGCCGGTTCATCTTCCATAAGACCATATGTTTAGCTGCGTTAGCGCAGTTTGAACAGGGGATTGTCTTTGCTGACTTCGCCACCGATCTGTCCCATCGGGCCGATCGCGGTAATGGTGAGTTCTTCCGCATTCGGAAAGCGCTTGAAATAGGGGAACCCGATTTCGCGCAACCCGTCAGGCGTTTCACATGTCAGCTGATATTCAGCTTCAACTTCTGAGTGAACGGCACCTTCGCCTTCATGATGGTCGTGCGCTTCATGGTGTTCCTGGCTGTCATGATGCTCCTCTTCGGCATGCATGTGATCTCCGGCTTCGCTCCCGGGATGGCCTGCGTGATCGTCATCTTCATGATGCGCGTCATGATGTTCCTCATCATGCGTCTTGTGATGAGCCTCGTGATGGTCTGCATCATGGTCTTCTTCATGATCCGCTTTGTGATCGCCGTGATGGTCCGCATCGTGATCGTCGTGATGAGCTGCCTCATCGGACATGGCGTCCGGATCGTTGCCGATACTGATCGATTGCTGCTGAAAGACGCATTCCGCGGCGGCAGGCAGTGTGAACAGCTCTGCCGGCGATGACAGAACCGCCCGCGCATGGTGCACGGCTTCGCGTTGCGATTGCGTGGTGGCGGCGTGTTCGAAGCCCACAATATCCTGCGACGGGGCAGTGAGATGCAGCACCATTTTCTTGCCGTCAATCGCCAGGTTGAGCGTACCATGACCATGCTCATGCGGTGCATGTTGCCGATGCGGTTCGGCCAGTGCCGCGCCCGCGCCGCCTGTCAGACCCAAAATTACGCTAAGACACCCCAGAATACGCATTATGTCAGGCTCCGTCCGATAGAATAGAAATGTTATATTGTTACAATATAGGGCCTTATCGATATGCGTCACAAGCGAAAGATTGTCGCAACAAAAGCCTGGTTAGGGGGATGAGGAAGGCCGTGCCGTGGTGGCCTGCGCGTATTGGACGGGCAGGTGGCGGCCGCTGCCGGTCTACCATCGCGCCGGGTGGATGAATGTGCTGCTTTTGTGTGAACCGGTGCGTGATATGCTGGGCAACTGATTCCGGTATAAATCGCATAGTTGGTAGGTTTTCCTGATGACAACGCAAATTCATGGCCCCACATCCCATAGCTATTTTTCTCAGCGATTACGTCTGCATTATGTCGATTGGGGCAATCCCGATGCGCCGCCGCTTCTGCTTATTCACGGTGGGCGCGATCATTGCCGCAATTGGGACTGGGTGGCCGAGGCGTTGCGCAATGATTATCACATCATCGCGCCCGATCTGCGCGGACATGGGGATTCGCAATGGATGGTTGGCGGGACCTATACGATCAACGATTTCATCTATGACATTGCCCAGCTTATTCATCAGGCCCTGCCGAAACCGCTGACGATCATCGGACATTCGCTGGGTGGCAATATCGCGCTGCGTTATACCGGGCTTTATCCCGAAAATGTGCGCAAGGTAGTGGCGATCGAGGGGCTTGGCCCCTCGCCTGAGATGCTGAAGGAGATGGAGGCTGACAACCAGTCGCAGCGTGTGCGCAAATGGGTCGATAATCTGCGTGACCTTTCAGGGCGATTGCCGCGGCGCTATCAGACGCTCGAAGAAGCCTATCAGCGGATGAAAACCGAAAACCCGCATCTCAGTGCGGAACGGGCGCATCATCTGACCGTGCATGGCATGAACCAGAATGAAGACGGCACCTATAGCTGGAAATTCGACAATTATGTGCGCGTATTTGCCCCGCGCGGCTTCGATATGGAGGAGGCGGCTGAGCTGTGGGCGCAGATCGATTGTCCGACACTCTTGTTCCGGGGCACCGAAAGCTGGGCGAGCGACCCGCATGCCGATGGCCGCGTCAGCCATTTCAAGGATGCAAGAGTGGAAAACATCGAAGGGGCGGGGCATTGGGTCCACCATGACCAGCTTGATGAATTCCTGCGCCTTACGCGCGACTTTCTGGCGGACTAGTTTGCTGCCTTTGCGGCACCTATCTGTTATCAAAGGCGGGTTTTCGTCTATAGTTTCTGTGATGGCGGTGCTGCACGGCCTGGCCGCCCATCGGACGTCGTATGTTCAGGCCCGGAAGTGAGTGAAAACGAATGAAGATTGCCGTCGTTCCTGTGACGCCGTTTCAGCAAAACTGCACCCTTCTTGTCTGTGAAGAGACGATGAAAGGGGCTGTGGTCGATCCGGGGGGCGAGGTGGACCGTATTCTCGCTGGCGCCGAGGAGGTCGGGCTGACACTTGAAAAGATATTCATTACCCATGGTCATATGGATCACGCCGGCGGTACCGCGGAACTGGCGGAACGGCTCGGCCTGCCGATCGAGGGGCCGCATCCGGACGACAAGCCACTGATCGAGGCGATGCCGAAACAGGCAGAGCGGTTCGGCCTTGGTGTCACCCGTTCCTTCACGCCCGACCGCTGGCTTGATGACGGGGATCAGGTGATGTTTGGCAATATCACACTGGACGTTCTGCACTGTCCGGGCCACACGCCGGGCCATATCGTGTTTTTCGATGCAAAATCCCATATCGCGCAAGTTGGCGATGTGCTGTTTCGCGGTTCGATCGGCCGCTCGGATCTGCCGGGCGGCGACCATGATACGCTGATCCGGTCGATCAAGACCAAATTATGGCCGCTTGGCGAAGAGGTCGTGTTTGTGCCCGGCCATGGACCCTTGTCGACATTCGGCGAGGAACGCCGCACGAACCCGTTTGTGCATGATTAGGTCGTCTCATGGCCGTGACAAGCCAAAGGAGGGTGCAGCCAGGTAAGTAAGCTTTAACAGCGTTTGATGCAGGCTTTTGTTCCGGGCCATGATTTGGGTCAATTCCCCATCATTGCAATCGCTTTAGTCTGGCCCGGCTTGTAGTAAATGCGCTTTTGCGCGTCGCATTGCGGGAGAAAACCAATGGAACATCCGCTGGAAATCGTCTTTGAAGGTATGGATTCATCCGATGCCGTCCGGGCACGGATAGAGAAGGAAGCGGCCAAGCTCGAACGATTTCATCAGCGAATAACCTCCTGCCGCGTGGCCATCACGGCTCCCGACAAGCATAAGAGCAAGGGGGGGCTGTTTTCCGTTCGCATCCATATCACCCTGCCTGGTAATCAGGAGGTGAATGTCCGCCGCAATCCCGAAAATAATCACGCCCATGAAGATGCCTATGTCGCAATCCGCGATGCCTTCAATGCCGCGCGTCGGCAATTGCAGGACAGGGACCGCAAACTTGAAGGTTTCGTAAAGCATCATGAGGGGCAGCCTTACGGCACGGTTGCGAAACTGTTTTATTTCGAGGGTTACGGATTTATCGAAGGGGAAGACGGTTCCGATATCTTCTTTGACAAGCATGCCGTTGTGGATGCGGATTTCGATAAACTCGAACCGGGACAGAAAGTTCGCTATGTCGCGGTGGCGGGCGACAAGGGGCCGCAGGCCAGCACTGTTCATGTCCTGAACTGACCCCCGGCTCTTCGGGAACAGGCAGCAGGCATGCCGGCTGCTTGTCCGCGCGGTGCGCAGTTTGCCCTTGTCGTTTCGGGCCAAACTCTCCTAGGCTTATCGCAAAAGGCCGCGATGCCGGCCGACGAGCCGGGGAGGGCGCAATGAGCTTGCAACAGGAAAACTACAGCACGTTACTGATTGAAAAGCGTGATAACGGGGTCGCCATCGTCACGCTTAACCGGCCTGACCGGCTCAATGCGGTCAATGGCGCGATGCATCATGAGTTGGCGCGTTTTACCCGTGATGCGGAAACCGACCGGGATGTCCGGGTCGTGCTGCTGGCGGCGGCCGGCCGCGCCTTTTGCGCCGGTGGGGATTTCGGCGGCGACAGCGGCGATAGCGGTGCCGGGGGCTTAAGCCTCGAGGAAGCGCGGCAGATCGTCGACCATATTCTGGAACTGCGTAAACCGATCATTTCCGCTGTGCAGGGCTATGCCATGGGGCTTGGTGCGACGATTTCACTGCTGTGCGATGTGGTGGTGGCGGGACACGGCACCGTATTTGCCGATACCCATGTGAAGATGGGGATCGGGGCGGGCGATGGCGGGCAGGTCATCTGGCCGCTGCTGATGGGGGTAAACCGCGCCAAATGGTTTCTGATGACCGGCGAAAGGCTCACCGGCGAAGCGCTGATGGAGATGGGGCTTGTCAATTTCCTGGTCGAGGATGACAAGATCATGGAAAAGGCGCTGGCCTGCGCCGATCAGCTTGCCGCCGGGCCGGCGGTTGCTATCAGCGCCTCAAAGGTGCCGATTAATAATTATATCCGCGCAATCTCGGCACAGATCCTGCCATTGTCGCTGGCGCTTGAGGGGCAGAGCATGCGCTCGGCCGACGCGAAAGAGGCGCAACGCGCCTTCGTCGAGAAACGCGAGCCGCAATTCGGCAAAAAATAATCACGGTACTGAATAACCGAAAATCCGGAAAACAAGGGAGGGGCCAGGCGCGATCCGTCCGGTCTGAGGAATTATGAAAGATGTCAAAGGAAAAGTTGCGTTCATTACCGGTGCCGCCAGCGGTATGGGACTTGGCATGGCACGCGCCTTTGCGGATGCGGGTATGAAAGTCATGTTGACCGATATCGATGCCGAAAAGCTCGACAAGGAAGTTGCCGCTATGCAGGCGGCGGGTGCCGAAGTCGCCGGTCATGTGCTCGATGTGACCAGTCGTGACGCGGTATTTGCGGCAAAGGACGCAACGCTCAAGGCGTTCGGCAAGGTGCATGTCGCCTGTGCCAATGCCGGGGTCGGGGTGACCGGGTCGCTCGATAAATGCGATCAGAAAAACTGGGAATGGTGCATCGATGTATGCCTGTGGGGGCCGATCTATTGTCTGCAGGCTTTCGTGCCGGTCATCAAGCAGCAGGATGAGGGCGGGCATTTCGTGGCGACATCTTCCATGGCGGGGATGGCGAGCTTTCGCGGTATGGGCCCCTATAACGTTGCCAAATTCGGTGTCGTCACCCTGATCGAAACGCTGAATGAGGAACTGAAGAAATATCCCGATATCAACGCCTCTGTCCTGTGCCCGGGGGCGGTGGCGACCAATATCTTCGATTCCACCATGCACCGGCAGGAACGTTATGGCGGGGCGAGCCTTGGCCGCGACAGGGAGCGGATGGCAGCAGCGCTCGGCGCGGGGCTTGATCCTGATGTGGTGGGCAGGCAGGTGCTGGAGGCAATTATCGACGAGCAGCCCTATATCTTCACCGATCCCAGTATGCGCCGCTATATCGACGAGCGGCACCGGCGGCTCAGCGCGGGCTATGACTGGGCGGATCACTGCCAGGCGCTGCGCGATGCAGCGGCAAGCGCTTAGACGCCCTAAAGATGAAGAAAAACCCCCGCGCCTGAGATGGCTGCGGGGGTTTTATTTTGCGACGGCCGGCGGCTACCCGCCGCCGGCTGTGTTGAATTGCCGTATCAGTCCTTGTCGGTTTCCTGACGCGGGCGCCCGACGGCGCCAGCTTCGATCATCGCGTCGATCTGCTCGGCCGTATAGCCATGATCCTGCAGCACCTCCCGCACATCGCCGCCCAGCCGTGCCGGATGGCTGCGGAATTTCGCCGGTGTCTTGTAAAACTTCACCGGATGTTTTGTGGTGAAGTAATTACCCTCGGTCGGATGCTCGCGCGGTTCGAAAAACTTCACCGCCTTCAGATGCGGGTCGTTCTGCAGGTCCGGAAGCTGGTTGATCCGCATGCAGGGGATGTCGTTCGCATCCAGCAGTTCCATCCATTCCTGGGTGGTCTTCTCCTGCGTCACCTCACCGATCATGCCGTAAAGCTCATCGATATATTTGGTGCGGTCCTCAAAGCTTGCATTGCGCCATTTGTCCCACATCTCCGGATGCCCGGCGAGATCGAAGAACAGCGGCCAGTGCTTGTCGGTGTAAGGCACGATGCCGATATAGCCGTCCTTGCTCTTGAACGGTTTGCGATTCGGGGTCAGCACGCGGGTATAGCCCCACTGGCCAACAGGCGGGTCATAGGCATGGCCATAGAAATGTTCCGCCAGATTGAAGCCGACCAGCGCCTCCATCATCGGCACTTCCACGAACTGCCCTTCGCCTGTCCGCTGATGATGGAACAGCGCGGCAAGCGTCGCATAAGCCATGTGCAGCCCCGTCGCCTTATCGGCCACGATAGAGGGCAGGAAGCGCGGATCGTCGATTTCGTTGCTGGCGCGCGGAATGAGATCGGCCAGACCGGCCGCGCCCTGCACCAGATCGTCATAGGCCTGACGTCCGGCATAGGGGCCGTCCTCGCCAAAGCCGACCGCATGCACATAGATGATGTCTTCCTTGATCTTGGCCACCTCGTCATAGCCAAAGCCAAGCCGTTTCAGCCCGTCGGGGCGCACATTGGTCATGAAGATATCGCATTCGGCGAGCATCTTGCGGAAAACCGCCTTGGCCTCGTCTTTACGCAGATCCAGAACAACCGATTTCTTGTTCCGGTTAAGGGTAAGGAAGATCGGCCCCATATCGCCATGCGGGCTCGGTCCTGCGGTGCGCATCAGATCACCGATTGGTGTTTCCACCTTGATCGTTTCCGCGCCCATATCCGCAAGCAGTTGTGTGGCATACGGACCCAGCACGACGCTGGTCATATCCAAGATTTTGACGCCCGAAAGCGGGCCGTTTGATGTGTCTACCACGCGGGCCTCCCTGTCCTGTTCTTACAAATTTGTTGCGATGGAATATGACCGGCAATGCGCGCTTCCGCAAGTCCCTGCCGGGCTTTTCTGCGCCGGCAGGGGCTGTGGTTGTGAATTTTTTGCCCCACCGGCGGGGGCGCAGGCACGGTCGGCGGCATCAAACCTTGCAATAAGGGGCCTGCGCGCTAACCTGCTATGGAAGTTATCCACCCGCGCTTGAAGGAGTATCGATGCAGCTGCAACTCGCCACCTGGCCTGAAGTCGGCGCTTATCTTGCGCGCAGCAAGGGGATCATCGTACCGATCGGCTCGTTCGAACAGCATGGGCCCACCGGGCTCATCGGCACCGATGCCATCTGCGCCGAGGAAATCGCCGCGCGCGCGGGTGCGGAGGCCGGTATCCTGATCGGTCCGACCTTTAATGTCGGGGTGGCGCAGCATCATATGGCGTTTCCCGGCTCGATGACGTTACGGCCGGCCACATTCATTGCGGTTATCCGCGACTGGGTCAGCTCGCTCGCCCAGCACGGTTTTGAAAAGATCTACTTTCTGAACGGGCATGGCGGCAATATCGCTACGCTCAACAGTGCCTTTGCAGCGCTGAATGCGGATGTCAGCCTGGGGCAGCATGGCGGCAATCAGCAAACTGTGATCCCTGACTGCGCGCAGCAAAGCTGGTGGCTGCTGCCTGGAATTTATGATCTTTGCAAACAGCTGTATCCAGAAGGCCATGGCGGCCATGCCACCCCTTCCGAGGTGGCGGTCACGCAATTCGCCTATCCCGATCATATCAAACAGGCGGTACTCGAGCCTGAAATCGCTCCGTCCGGCCGCTTCACCCATGCGGCGCAATACCGGGAGAAGTTTCCCGACGGGCGGATCGGGTCAAACCCCGCGCTTGCCAGTCCCGAAGACGGGGAACGGATTATATCGGCCGCTGTCAAGGCGCTGATCGCCGACTACCGGCATTTTCTTTCCGGCTGAACGCTTCACTTTGCACGGTCACGCTGCGGCCCCGGCGCATGCGCTCAGAAGCCCAGCACTGCCTTGGCGACGATATTGCGCTGCACTTCATTCGTGCCGCCATAGATCGAGGCGGCGCGCCCGAACAGCATGCCAGGAACAACCCCTGCACGATAGTCAGGCCCCAGAGGGCTGAAATTATCGCCCATATCAGGGTCGAAAGGCGCCGCATAACAGCCCAGCGCCTCAACCGCCAGATCGCTGATCGCCTGCTGGATTTCCGTGCCCTTCACCTTCAGGATCGAGGCTTCGGGCCCCAGCGGCTCGCCGGCCGCCGCCTGCGCGGCGACCCGCAAATCGGTATAGGAAATTGCGGCCAGGTCGGTTTCGATTTCCGCCAGCCGCCGCCGGAAATCAGGGTCCGCAATCAGCGGTTGCCCGTCGCCGTCAAGTTCGCATTCAGCGATGGTGCGGAGCTGCTCGAGCGCTCCCTTGGACCGTGCCACCCCCGCAATCCCGGTCCGTTCATTGCCGAGCAGGAATTTGGCATAGGTCCATCCCTGATTTTCCTCCCCGACCCGGTTTTCCCTGGGCACTTTTACATCTTCGAGAAATACTTCATTCAGACTGTGCCGGCCATTGATCGAGATAATCGGTTTGACGGTGATGCCCGGCGTCTTCATATCGATCAGCAAAAAGCTGATCCCGCGTTGCGGCTTGACGTCCGGATCTGTGCGGACAAGGCAGAATATCCAGTCGGCTTCATGCGCATTACTTGTCCAGATTTTGTGCCCATTGACCAGATAATGATCACCTTTATCTTCCGCACGGGTGCGGAGCGAGGCAAGATCGGACCCTGATCCGGGTTCTGAATAACCCTGGCACCAGAAAACCTCACCCGACAGGATTCTGGGCAGATGCGTCTGCTTCTGCTCCGGTGTGCCATATGCAATCAGCACAGGGGCCAGCATGGTAAGTCCAAAGGCGCTCAAGGGCGGCGCGCTGGCAAGTGTCATTTCCTGATCGAAAATAAAGCGCTGCATCGGTGTCCAGCCCGGCCCGCCATGCTCGGCCGGCCATTTGGGTGCGGCCCAGCCCTTTTCATAGAGTGTCTTGTGCCAGGGATACAGGTCTTCGCGTTTCACACGGCCCGAATCGCGAACTTTCGCGACAAGTTCTTTCGGTAAATTCTCGGCGATGAAATTCCGGACGTCATCGCGAAATGCAATTTCTTCGGGGCTGAATGAAAGATCCATGGTCTGTCCATCAAATAGGCAAAAAACGGGATTGCAGCGATTGGTTTTCGCGCAGTCTGCCCTACTTATTCTGTATGACCAAGATTTTCTGATCCGCGCCGCGCAAATTGCCCGGCCCCGATTGTGGGGCAAAACGCGGCAAGATGGCGTGAAACTTGCGTAAATTTTCGCAACTGAACGCCGGCGGTCAGCATTGGTTAATAAAACCGTGCTACTGGATGGTATCCGACAAATGGGAATTCGAACATGAGCAAACAACTACTTCACCTGGTGTTTGGCGGTCGGCTTGTCGATCCGCAAACCGTCGATTTTCAGAATACGGATGAGCTGGATATCGTCGGTATCTTTCCAAGTTATGACGAAGCCTATGCCGCCTGGCGCGGCGCGGCGCAGAAAACGGTGGATGACGCGCATATGCGCTATTTCATCGTGCATCTGCACCGGATGCTCGATCCGCATATGAATAAGAAGAAAGAAGAAGCAGCGGCCTAGCATGCTATCCCCGGGCACGCTCTCTCCCCTATAATGGTGGACAAACCAATAAGTTCACAATTCCGAAAAAGGGGAGATTTCGTCTATGGGACCGTTAGCCGGTGTAAGGATTGTTGAAATTGCGGGGATCGGGCCGGGCCCGATGTGCGCCATGCTGCTTGCCGATCTGGGGGCGGAGGTGATCCGCATCGACCGGACCGAAGCGGCCGATCTGGGGATGAAGCGCGATCCCAAGGCCGATCTGCTCAATCGGGGCCGCCGCTCGCTTGCGGTCGATCTCAAAACGCCCGAGGGCGTTGAAACCGTATTGAAACTTGTCGAAAAGGCCGATGCCTTTACCGAAGGATTTCGTCCCGGTGTGACAGAAAGGCTCGGTATCGGGCCTGATGTCTGTCTCGAGCGCAATCCAAAGCTTGTCTATGGGCGGATGACCGGCTGGGGGCAGCATGGCCCGCTTGCCACTGCCGCCGGGCATGACATCAATTACATTTCGCTTGTCGGGGCGTTGAACGCTATCGGCCGGGAAGGCGAACCGCCTGTCGCGCCGCTTAATCTTGTCGGCGATTTCGGTGGCGGCGCGCTGTATCTCGCCATGGGGGTGCTGGCCGGCATCATCGAGGCGCGCACATCGGGCAAGGGGCAGGTTATAGACTGTGCGATGACCGAAGGCGCGGCCTCGCTGATGACGATCTTCTATGCCATGAAGGCGATGGGCCGCTGGAGCGAGGAGCGCGGCACAAATGCCATTGATGGCGGGTCGCATTATTACAATGTCTATGAAACCAAAGACGGCAAGTTCATTTCAATCGGTTCGATCGAGGGAAAATTCTACGCTGAACTGCTTGAAAAAACCGGCCTCGACAAGGATCCGGATCTGCCCGGACAGCTCGATCCGCAAGGCTGGAAGCAGATGAAATCGCGCCTGGGCGAAGTTTTCCTCAGCAAGACCCGCGATGAATGGTGTGATATCATGGAAGGCAGCGATGTCTGCTTCGCCCCGATCCTCAATCTTGAGGAAAGCATGGCGCATCCGCATAATCAGGCGCGCGGCAGTTTCGTGACCGTGAATGGCGTAACCCAGCCCGGCCCCGCGCCGCGTTTCAGCCGGACCGAATGCGAAATTCAGAAACCCCCCTCAATTCCGGGCGAGGATACGGAGGCGGTGCTTGCCGATTGGGGGTTCAGCGCCGATGAGATCGGCCAGCTTCACAGCGCAAAGGCAATCAAGCAAACCCACCGTGACTGAATGGCCAAACCCACCGGGCCGGGCCGTTCTGGCGGCAGTCCAATGGGATATCCAGCAAAAAGGCCGGGGTGGCGAACCGCCCCGGCCTTCCGTTCTTGCTTAACTTGGCGTTGCTGTTTAGCGCGGAGCCATGCGGATCGCGCCGTCAAGCCGGATGCTTTCGCCGTTCAGCATCTCGTTCTCGCAGATATGGCGGGCGAGTTTCGCATATTCCTCCGCATGGCCAAGCCGGGAGGGGAAGGGAACCTGCGCGCCAAGCGCCTGTTTGACCTTTTCGGGTGCGCCCGCCATCAGCGGGGTGTTGAACAGGCCCGGCAGAATGGTGCAGCAGCGGATGCCTTCCTGCGCCAGATCGCGCGCGATCGGCAGAGTCATGCCGACAACACCGTTTTTGGAGGCGGAATAGGCAGCCTGGCCGATCTGACCGTCCTGCGCGGCGACGGATGCGGTATTGACGACGCAGCCACGCCCGCCATCGGGCGTAATGGGATCAAGGCTCATCATGCCCGCCGCCGATTTGGCAATGCAGCGGAAGGTGCCGACCAGATTGATCTGGATAATCTGATCGAAACGGCTGAGCGGATGGAACTGGATTTCGCCGGAATCTTTCTTGCGCGAGGCGGTTTTCATCGCAATGCCGGTGCCCGCGCAGTTGATCATGATGCGTTCCTGACCGTTTGCGGCGCGCGCCTTTTCGAACGCGGCATCGACGCTGGCTTCATCGGTCACATTACATTCGCAGAACACACCGCCAATTTCGCTTGCGACCTTTTCGCCGCGTTCGGCATTGAGGTCGAACAGCGCGACTTTGACGCCGAGCGCGGCAAGCTCGCGCGCGGTGGCTTCCCCAAGCCCGGAGGCGCCGCCGGTAATAATTGCGGAAATTTCGTTGTTGAGTTCCATGTTTCACTCCCTGCCGGATATGGTTAAGGGTCCCGAAGCGGGACGTTGGCATGCTTTTAGCACCTTGTTTTCCAGGATGCGACCACCCTTGCATACTCTTGTTGGGGCCTGTCGGACTGCCTATGTACTGAAGCGTAACGCAAGACTGCGCGAAGTTGTGAGAGCAGGATGGATCTGCACGACCCCGAACTGCGCGAACCAGGCCGGATCGCGCGTAATACCCGGCTCGTTCGCCGGCATTTTTTCCCCAAGCTGCGCCGGTTTGCGGGGCGCATTCCTTTTGCCGATGAGCTGCTGGCGGCCTATTTCTGCGCGTTCGATCCTGCGACGCCTGGTCGGGTGAAGGCGATTCTGCTCGGTGCGCTGGCTTATTTCATCATGCCCGCCGATCTGATTCCCGATTTCATTGCCGGGCTTGGATTCACCGATGATCTGACGGTTCTCACCACCGCATTCGGTATTGTGCGCGGCCATGTAACAGCGGAACATCGGCAGCAGGCGGGGGAATATCTGTCGTGTCTGTCGCGTGAAGATGGCGGAACTGCGGCACAAGCGGCCGGGGCCGAACGCCCATAGCTGCGCCTTGGCTGGCCGTCAACTGCGGGTTATCTGTCCGGGAAAGGCTTGGTTTGGTCGCCTTCGCCGGGCGGCGGTTTGCGGCGAAAATCCGGTCTGCCGGACCGCATCCGAGGGTGCGGGGCAAGCAGCGATCCGCTGAGTCTGAGATGGATCGCCCGACGCTGCGCGGGGGTGAGTTTTTCAATCAGGCCAAGCGTGGCCTGATGGGCGATGGCGCGGCGTTCCCCTTCCGCCGAGCGGATCGCCTGCAATGCACGCGACAGGGCAGCGGCATCGAAAGGCTCGGCCTGCAATGCGTTCAGCGCCTCCTTCTGGGCGCTTTTCTCAGCCGCCAGGGCGCGCCGCAGCTTGCCGCCATTTTCACGCAATGTCCGGCGGAACTGCTGCCGTAATTCTTCGGGCAAATCCTCAAATGCCGCCCCCAGCAGCATGCGCGCGGCAGGTGGGCGGTGCATTGGCATTGCGCGGGAGATTGCCGGGGCTGCGGGGCTGGCGGCGGGGACAGGCAGTGCGGTATGAGCGGCGATCTCGGATTGGGGCAGCATGCGATTGCCAAGCCACAGACCGCCGATAAACATATTGCCGCCGAATGAAAGTGCCAGCAGGGTCAACAGGATCGTCGTTGTTTTCGGCATCAGCGCCAGCCTCCCTGTCCGCCCGATGGTGAAGGTGAAAAGCCCAGGGCCGAACCCGGCGTGCCGCGGTGCGCCGGTTGGGGCAATGTCGGCAGGGCCGGTGTGGCGGGGGGTGAGATCGCCCGGTCCGGGGACGGAGCGGGTGTGGCGGGCGCCGGACCGGCTGCCGGATCGGCGGGCAGGGTCGCGGAACGCCGCTGCGGTTCGGGCCGCTTTGTCGTCCTGTTGCCAACTGTGTCATTCGCTGTCGCAACAGCTGCATCAACTGTTGCATTTGTCGCATTATGTTGCACAGGCTGTTGCATGATATGTCGCATTTGCGGCTGTGTTGCGGCGGCGGGCGGAAAGCCTGCATCGCTCATCACAAAACTTTCCAGCGGATCCAGTGACGCAAAGGCCAGCTCGGTCAGATCGTAGGTCGGCACCTGCACCGGGTCGCCATCCGAGGCCGCGGCGTTTGTCAGTGTGATGGTGGCGGAGCCGGTGCCGGGGCTGGCGCCAGAGCCGGAGCCGGAGCCGGGGGATAAAATCTGCTGCGGCTGATAGAGCCCGAGCAGCAATCCGAAGAGAGCCGGCAGCGCCAGTCCCGCCGCCGGCCGCCACAGCGGGCCAAATGGCCACAGCCCCTCGCGCAGTCGCCGTAACCGCCGCAGATGGTCGCCGGCGCGGATAGTGCGACCGCCTGCCCGGCGCGCATCAATATGAAAAGGCGGGTTCTGCGTCAATGCCGCCGCGGTGATGCGGGCGCTCAGCTCCGGTGAGGGCTCAATATCGGGCAGCGCACTGATCAGGCTATCGAGCGCGCGCGCCTCACGCAGCATGGCTGCCGCCTGCGGGTCGGCGGCGCAGAATTGCACGGCAGCCGTCCTGTCAGCGTCCGGCCAGCGCTCGGGGCGGCTGCCATGGGCCGCCAGAATATGTTCAAACCTTTGCTTATCCATTCTCCGGGTCCATTCTCCGGGGCATCTTTATATGCTTTCCAGCAATTCTGAAATTTCACCCGTCAGGGTTTGCTTCAGCGCCCGACGTCCCCGCGCCAGCAGGGATTCGACCGCCTCCACCGTGGTGTCCAGCATTTCCGCGGTATCGGGGTTACTGTATCCTTCATAGTGGCAAAGCAGGATGGCGATCCGCTGCCGTTCAGGCAGTGCGGCAATCGCGGCCTGCACGCGTTTTGCGGTCTGCTGCTGCGCGATGAGGCTTGCCGCCCCCGGCACCTGGGACGGGGGTTCGGGAATGCTGTCCAATGCGACGGTCCGCTTCCTGCGCATTCTGTCGATGCACAGATTGACCGTCACCCGATGCAGCCAGGTCGACAGTTTTGCGCGCCCGGGCTGCCAGGATGGCGCATGCCGCCATAGCCGCAGGAACGCATCCTGGGCAACATCTTCGGCTTCCGCCTGTTCCCCGAGGATGCGCGTTGCAAGAGTAACGACCCGGCTCAGATGCCGCTCGACAAGCAGGGCGCAGACCGCCTGTTCCCCCTGCGCCAACCGGGCGAGCAAATCGTCATCGCTTGCCGTCCCGCGTGTCCCGGCATGCGCCCTGTCGCCGGTCTGTGCTGCCGCGGCCGCCGCGTTGCCGTGCCGATCGCCCTGCGCGGCGGGGTTGCCGCCAATCACATGCAGCCCGACAGTTTCCGCCCATAGGGGATGTCGTCCCCGCAAGGGCGGTGATGTCGATCTGACCGGCAGGGGACGGGCCATGCGCGCACGATCCGCCGGTGATTAATCCTTGTCAGAGTGATGGGCGTCGCCATGTTTCATCCGATGGTGATATTTCCGCGCGGCCTGCCATTCCTCGCGGCTTATTTTACCATCGTTATCGGCATCTGCACGTGCGAAACGGCCCGATTCATAGCTTTTCATCTCTTCCACCGATACGCGCCCGTCATCGTCCTTGTCGAAATGTTCGACAAAACGCGCATGGTGGCGTTCCTGATGCTTGGCATAACGTTCCGCCTTGTGGGCAGCAAGGTCGTCTGCCGAGATATAGCCGTCCTCATCCTTGTCGATCCCTTGCATGCGGTTCTGGCGGGCTTTCGCCACCTCTTCGCGGCTGAGATTGCCGTCCTTGTCAGTATCGAGTTTTTCAAAGATTTTCTCGGCAAGCTTCCCGTCGCCACGATGATGCGATTTGCTGTCCGGGCTGGCCGATGCGGTGGTGGTGGATAACAGTATCAGCGAAAGCGCCGCCACGGCTGCGGCGCCGCCCCGTTTTGCGAACAGTCCAAGCCGTGCGGCCCGATCGCGCGCCCGGGTTCCTGTGTTCCGGAGTCCTGTGTGCTGTGCCATTTGCCGTTCCTCCTGAATTACTGCGCTCTGAATTACTGCGCTGTTGCAGTCTCTGTCAGACCCCCTTCTCAGTGCTGAAGGCTGTTCGCGCTGAAGGGGTGTACTAGGGGTAGAACGTTGCGGGACGGAAATTCCGTCACGATTTTCGGTAAATTCCTGACCGGGGCGTAAAACCCGACGAAATTTCCGTCGAGGGTTTCTCGCTGTGCTAATTCAGTGTCCGCTCGTCAGCCGGCAGGCGATTGATCAGATGCCGCCAGTTGGTCGCCGAAGCCAGATGGGTATAGATCAACGGCAAGACGCCCTTGTGACGCAGTTCGAGGAATTTTTCATCGCGCAGACTGCGCAACCGGTCCTCATCCACCATCTGGAAGCCTTCGAGGCTGAGCTTCTCGCCATTGTTGAGCGCCACATCCGCGCGCCGGGAAACCAGCAATTCGTAATCTGCCAGCAACCGGCACAATTCGATCGCCGCCAGATAATGCTGCTGGAATTCTGTGCAGAAGCTCATGATCTGGTTTGCAAGCGCGGTCGGCTTGCCCGCCTCGAACAGGCTTGCCGCGGGCGCTGTCCCGGTGGCGGGTTTGAAATGGTCCGCACTATCGTCGCAGCACAGTACAAGCTTTTCGGCTTCGCTGTTTTCAACCAGAATGAACGGGTAGCGGCGGACATAGGCAGGAATATAGACATCTTTGTTCCAATTCCCGTCCGCGCCGATAAACAGGTTGCGCTCGGGTTTCAGCCCGACAATGGCAACCGGTACGATGGGTTCGGTGCGGGAGAATACGATCGGATAGTCCCGCGCCGCTTCCGCGAATTCGCTGGCGGCAAGCGGTATCGAATTACTGTTTTCTGCGAATTTGTAGGTGCTGTCGCTGTTCAGACGGAGCGAATCATGCTTGCCGCCCTCCAATGCGGTGATCCGGCGATAGAAGAGGGGGAGCCTGGTTTCGGTCACAAATTTACTCCTGACAGCTTTTTTGGTAACGGACTGTTCGTGTTTCCGGTTTTAACATGATCTGATTATTTTTCGTTGAATTTTGACATTTAGGTCAGGGCGGCTCAAACATATTGGCCGTTCGGAAAATTGGTTGTTTGAAGATGCCCCGCAAAAATTCTGAAGAAATGTCCTGCCTGCTTGCCCGTTCACTTGGTGTTATCGGGGAATGGTGGACCTTGCTGATCGTGCGCGATGCGATGATGGGGGTTCGGCGGTTTGAGGATTTTCAGCGGTCTTTGGGGATTGCGCGCAATGTGTTGAGCGACCGGCTGCGCAAGCTTGAGGAACACGGGCTGCTGGAGCGGCGGCAATATGAAATCCGCCCGCCCCGGCATGAATATCACCTGACTGAAAAGGGCCGCGCGCTCGGGCCGGTATTGTTATCGATTGTGCAGTGGGGGCGCGACTGGATTCCCGATCCGCCGAAGATGCAGTTCCGCAATCGTGAATCGGGTGCCGAGGTCAGGGTGACGGTTATCGACCTGCAGGATGGTCGGGAAATTTCCGCCGGCGAGGTGCGCCCGGTGGCCGATGCCGATGCCGATGTCGCCACGCGCAACCGCATAGAATTTTATCAGGAAATGCGCCAGGACAAGGAAAAGTCCGATAAATCAGCCTCATAGCTGTTGAGGCCCGTCACCGCTCCGTATGCTGTGGGGCGGCTGTCAGGGCAGATTTCCAAAACCGCTCACTTTCCGCCATACTTTGCAAAAACAGGGAGGGGGACAGGATGAGCGATAATTTTCAGAATCAGGGTGCGCCGCAGGCGGGCGCGCATTATTCAGGTGCCGCCAAGACCCTGCACTGGGTGATGGCGGTGCTGGTGTTGCTGATGCTTGCGGCGGGCAGCCAGATGCTGTCGGCAAGCGATGCGGAGAAAGCGGAAGCGACTGTCGGACATAGTGCGGTGGGGCTTCTGGTGCTGGGGCTTCTGATTATCCGTTTCGGTTACAGGTTGCGCCATGCGCCGCCTGCGTTGCCCGCGGATCTGCCGGGCTGGCAAAGCCGGGCGGCGATCTGGAATCATCGTGCCTTTTATCTGCTGATTTTCGTTCAGGCGGTGGCGGGTATCGGCACTGCGGCGACCGCACCCTATGAGGTGATGACCGCCGGGGTCCTGCCGCTTTCCGCACTGGCAGCCGATGATCCGGTCTGGTTTGCCCGCTTTGTGGCATTGCACAAACTGGGTGCCTTGCTGATCGCCAGTTTGGCGGCTGTTCATATCGCCGCCGCACTCTATCACCATTTTATCCGCAAGGACGGGATATTGCGGCGCATGTGGCCCGGTCGGGCAAAAGGCGCCGGCACAGAGGATGGCGCGAAATGAGCGTCAGACTTTTTGCCATGACCTGCGGCTGGCTGACGATGCCGGCCAGAATGATCCTTGATGGCATGCCCGGTGAGCTGCGCCTGCCGATCCCCGCTTATCTGATCGTCCATCCCCGCGGTAAGGCGATTTTTGACAGTGGCCTGCATACCAGCCTGCAGACAGATCCGGCCGGGCGGCTGGGTGGGCTCGCCAAAATCACAACGGTCGAGTATCTGCCGGGGGAGGAACTGTCCGCGCACCTTGCGGCGATGGACATCGCGACGGGAGACATTAACTTTTTAATCAACTCTCACCTGCATTTTGATCATGCAGGAGGTAATGATCAGATTCCCAATGCACCTTTGTTGATCCAGCGTCCTGAATGGGAGGCGGCGCGCGATCCGGATCTGGCCGCGGCAAACAGCTACGATCCGCGCGATTTCGACCTTGGCCAGGATGTGCAGCAGATTGAGGGAGAGTTCGATGTGTTCGGGGACGGTACAGTGGTGATATTTCCAAGCTATGGCCATACCCCCGGCCATCAGTCACTCAAAGTCAGGCTGGATAGCGGCGATGTCATACTGACAGGGGATGCCTGTTATATGCGCAAAACGCTCGAAGATCTGCATCTGCCGCGGATTTTGCATGACCGCGAGGCGATGATCGCGACCTTGCGGAACTTTCGCACGCTTGAGCGGCGCGGCGCGCGGATATTTTACGGCCATGATGCCGAACATTGGGCAAATGTGCCGCAGGCACCCTTGCCGGTGCTGTAGTCTGCGGCATTGATGCGTGGTGCGCTGTCTGGATTTTCGGGATTTAGCGGTCGGGGCCCGGCAAGCCATGGGGATTAACCGGAGTAGAGTTTGTAAGCGTTGTGACAGCTAAAGAAATACCGGCGAACCAGATGGAAGACCAGCCCCATCCCGCACCCCTGCTTGAAAACAGGGTTCGTTTTGTCCGGACTGTCTACCGTATACGGATTGTCGGGTTGCTCTTGCTGGGGTTCAGCCTCGGGGCGCCCTTGCTTGACCGCGTAACGCCACCAGGGGACTGGCTGTTTTTGCTGTCCGTCGTGTTTGTCTGGCCGCATATTGCCTATTTCCTGTCACGCCGTTCCCGAAACCCGGCGGCCGCCGAGGTCAGGAATGTTCTGGTCGATTCTCTGTTTGGCGGCGTTGCGATGGGCGCCATCGCCTTCAACATTATCCCCTGTGTCGTGGTTTACCTTGTGCTGTGCATCAACAGTTTCGGGCTGAATACGAAACTGTTCATGCAAAGCCTGGTGATGGTTATGTGCGGTGCCGGGGTCTCAGCGGCTCTTCATGGATTTCAGTTCGATCCGCATTCCTCCTTGCGCGATATTCTTTTTTCCCTGCCGGTGCTGCTTGTCTATCCCATCGTTGCGGGCTACGCCTCGCGCAATGCGGCGCGGCGTCTGCGCCGGCAGGCGGATGCGTTGAGCGAAGAGGTGACCCGCCGGATCGCCGCCGAAGCGACGGCGCAGCGCGCGCGCGTGGCGGCCGAGCGGGCCAACCACGCCAAGTCGGAATTTCTGGCCGGTATGAGCCATGAATTCCGTACACCGCTTAACGCCATTATTGGATTTGCCGATGCGCTGAAGGCCGGGATTGCCGGATCGCTGAACGACAAGCAGGCCGATTATGCGGAACATATTTCAAAGTCGGGCGGGTTGCTGCTTGAGCTTGTGAACGATTTGCTCGACCTTTCCAAGCTTGAGGCGGGAAAAAGCAATCTGAGCGAAGTTGCAATCTCCGTCGCGCTGCTGAGCCGGGATACGCTGACACTTGTGCAGGATCAGGCGCATAAACAGCATCAGACGCTGACTATGGAAATTCCCGACAGTTTGCCTCAACTTTGTGCGGATGCACGGCTTGTCAAGCAGATGCTGCTCAATCTCTTGTCCAATGCGGTGAAATTTACCCATGATGGCGGAACGATAACGGTACGTGCCGTCTGTGTTGAGGATGGCAGGCTTGCGCTGACGGTTCAGGATAACGGTATTGGTATGCGGCCCGAGGATATCCCCCGTGCAATGGCCAAATTTGAACAACTGGACAGTGACAGGCAGGATGAGGGCACCGGCCTGGGGCTGCCGCTGGTGCATGAAATGATCACCTTGCATGGCGGGCAGCTGAAGCTGCAGAGCGAACCCGGTGTCGGTACGCGCGCCACGCTTTACTTCCCCGCAAGTCGGGTGCTTGGTGGCTGACGCGCGGCTGCTTCAGAACCAGAATGCCACGCCGGCAAGCAGGGAAAGATGTTCTTCCTGTTCGCCGCTGCCGGTTGCAAGATCCGCTGTCTCCCCGAATTTGCGTTCCCAGTTTGCGCCGATATAAGGAGCGAATTTGCGGTGCAGCTCATAGCGCAGCCGCAGCCCCGCTTCGATGTTATTGACGCCCGACCCCTCGCCGCGCCGGCTTTCCCCCGACAGCGCGGCATTGATTTCCACCGACGGCTGAAGAATAAGCCGCTGGGTGACGAGCAGTTCATAGACCGCATCCAGCCGGCCGCTCAGCCCGCCTTTTTCGCTGAGGAAGGCAGCGGCGTCGAATTCGATGTAATAGGGCGCAAGTCCGCGCATCCCAATTACGGCATGGCTGCGGCGTGGCCGGGGTGCAAAATCCTGTCGCAACCCGAACTGCATATCGAGAAAGTCATCGTAGAGGCGGCTGTAGAGCAGCTGAATTTCAGCCTCTTCAAGGTGACCGCCAACGGCTTTCTTCCCCTCCGTCGTAAGCCGGAGTTTGCGATAGTCGCCGCCATACCAGGCTTCCGCGTCCCAGCTAAGGGTTTCGCCGCCGCTGTCATCGCCGCGATAGTCTAATTCCTCGGCATGAAACATGAAGTAGCTTGCCGTATCGGCTTCTGCCGCGCGTGGCGGTTGTCCGAGCGGTGCAGGCAACGCGACGAATGCGGCCCATGTGCAGCAAAGGGCTATGCGTGACTTACGCATCGTTGTCGCCTGTCTGGTGCGTCAGCGCTGCCTCTGGCGTGGGCTCGACAATCAGTTTACGAAACATTCCGGTCGCCATGTGATACAGTAGATGGCAGTGAAACGCCCAGTCTCCGACCGCGTCCGCTGTCAGGTCAAAATAAACGGTTTCGCCCGGCGCGATGCTGATCACATGCTTGCGTGGTTTAAACGCATCCGCGCCGTTATCCAGCTCCATCCAGTGGCCGTGCAGATGCATGGGATGGGTCATCATCGTCTGATTGACAAACTTAATCCGTACCCGTTCATTGTAGCGCAGTCGAATGGGCTCGGCTTCCGAATATTTCCTGTCATTGATGGACCAGAAATAGCGCTCCATATTGCCGGTCAGGCGCACTTCGATCTCCCGTGCCGGCAAGCGGTTGGAATGGGCGTCAAGCGACTGCAGATCGTCATAGCGCAGCACGCGCGGTGATGCGGGTTGGGCGGATATGTCATGCTGCTTGTGATCTTGCATGCGATGTCGTGTGGCATTTTGTTTCATGGCATGCATGTTAGCGCCCATCTCGCCCATTCCGTCCATCTCGTGTCCCATGTCGGCCATGGTCAGCAGTTTGCGCGGGTCCATCGGGGGAATTGCGGCGGCCATGCCGAGGCGGGGGGCAAGCGTCGCACGGGCATAGCCGCTTCTGTCCATGGCCTGGGCGAAGATCGTAAAGGGGATGTCACGTTCGGGAGCGACGATTACGTCATAAGTTTCGGCAACCGCTAGGCGGAAGGCATCGACGGTAACTGGTGTGACATTCTGCCCGTCGGCGGTCACGACCTGCATGCGCAGACCGGGGATTTTCACATCGAAATAGGACATGGCGGAACCGTTTATGAAACGCAGGCGTATCCGCTCGCCAGCCTTGAAGATCGCGGTCCAGTTCTCTTCCGCTGTCTTGCCGTTGATCAGGAAACTATAGCCCGTAACGTCGGCGATATCGGTGGGGGTCATGCGCATCTTGCCCCACATCCGGCGGTCGCGCAGCGTCGCGCGCCAGCCCCGTTCCCCCACATCGTGGAAGAAGTCGCCGACCGTCCGCTGATTGTAATTATAGTAGTCGCTTTGCTTCTTGAGATTGGCGAGCACCTGTTCAGGCTTTTCGTCGGTCCAGTCAGACAGCATGACCACGTAATCGCGATCATGTTTGACTGGGTCGGGCGTCGCCGGATCGATGATAATGGGGCCGTAGATGCCGGCCTGTTCCTGCAGGCCGGAATGGCTGTGATACCAGTAGGTGCCGCTTTGCCCGATCGTAAAGCGATAGGTGAAGGTCGCGCCAGGCTTGATGCCGGGGAACGTCATGTCCGGCACCCCGTCCATTGCATTGGGCAGGATGAAGCCGTGCCAGTGCACCGAGCTGTCGACGGCAAGATTATTGGTGACATGGATTTCTACCTCTTCCCCCTCCCGGAAACGTAGAAGCGGTGCGGGTATTGAGCCGTTGATCGCCATCGCCTGACGGGGCGCGCCGGTGAAATTGACGGCCAGCGTATCAATCGACAGACGATAAGTGCCCGCAGTCGCAGCCCCGGCCGCAGCCAGAAGCAAAAGAACGGGCAGAATCAGAAAGCTCAGCCGGTGCGGCCATGTCAGTGGCGCCATTCTTCTGTCTCGCCGGGTAAGAGGGGCGCTCATCATGATATCGCGCGCAGGGGCGGTTTTTTCAGGATTGCTGAAATGACCGGTGAGGGGCCATGTCCGCCGGCATGCAGGCCGGTCGCACGGGCCATGCCCGCCGCAAGCGGAAGCACGGGCAATTTGCCGCCCGACGCGGCAGAGCCGGCCGCTTGGGCGCTGGTCCATGTATCGATGAGGCATAGCCATGGTGTCATCCTGCAGCTTCCTGTTACAGGAAGGTCAAGCGGCTGTATCCCGGCGGCAAGAGCCCGCCTCCTCGCTGTGCCAAAAGGCCCCTGCAAAAAGTTCCCGTAAAAAATTCAGAAAAAACCGTGTCATAAACTTGAATAATTCTAATTTGCAAATTATATCCCGGAGGAAACGTGATTTTCCTTTCAGTTAACGGAGTTTGTAATGGATGTTGTGAAGCGCGTGCCCGATGTAACCTTCAAGACCCGTGTGCATGACGAGACGGTCGAGGGCCCCAATCCCTATCGCTGGCAGGACCGGTCAGCGGCGGAAATCTTCAATGGCCGCAAGGTGGTGGTCTTTGCGCTGCCCGGCGCTTTTACGCCGACCTGCAGCTCGACCCATCTGCCCGGTTATGAGCAGAAGCATGAGGAGTTTACCGCGCTTGGGGTCGATGAGGTGATCTGCCTGTCGGTCAATGACGCCTTTTGCATGTTCAAATGGGGCAAGGATCTGGGGGCGCAGAAAGTGACCCTGTTGCCTGACGGCAATTGCGAATTTACCGAAGCCATGAACATGCTGGTCGATAAATCCAACCTGGGTTTCGGCAAGCGGAGCTGGCGTTATTCCATGTATGTCGAAGATGGCGAGATCGTGAAGATGTTTGTTGAGCCAGGCAAGGGCGACAATGTGGAGGGCGATCCCTTCGAAGTGTCCGATGCCGAGACCATGCTCGGTTTCCTCAAGCAGCAACAGGCAGGCTGAGCCCTGCGTGACCCCGGCCGATATTTCGCGCCGCCGGCAGCCGGTACCAGGCGCTAGGCTTTAGCGCTTCGCAGCCGCCGCCCGCTCCGCTATGCTGCCTGAAAAGGCAGGAACAAGCGGGGCGGGCGGATTTCATGGCGGTGATGGCGATCGGGCGGATTTTCGAGTGGCAGGCGGCGCGCGATCCTGATCGCCCCTGCCTGACATTCGACGGGGAAACGCTGAGCCGGCTGGCATTCGACAGGCTGACCAACCGGCTGGCCCGTGCCTATGCGGCGTTGGGCGTCGGGCAGGATGATTTCGTCACCATCGCGCTGCCCAACAGTATTGAATTCTACGCCGCTGCGGTGGCGAGCTGGAAACTCGGCGCGACGCCGCAGCCGGTTTCCGCAAAACTCCCCCCATCCGAACTGAATGCGATTATCGCGCTGGTTCAGCCCCGGCTCACCGTTGGCGTGCCTGAGGGCGTGCGGGTTGAGGGGAAAAGCCTGCCGCCCGGTTTCACCCCCGCGCCCGATCTTTCCGATGCGGCGCTGCCCGAACGGGTGGCGCGGCACTGGAAGGCCCCCACATCGGGCGGCAGTACCGGCCGGCCCAAGATCATCGTCGCCGCTGCGCCGGGGCTTTTCGATCCCGACCTGCCCGCCGCGCGGATGCAGCCCGACGGGGCGCATCTTGTGCCCGGCCCGCTATATCATAACGGGCCGTTCGTGATGTCGTGTCAGGCGTTGTTTTCGGGCAATCATGTGGTGGTGATGCCCCGTTTTGACGCCGAACAGACGCTGGCGCTGATCGAGCGCCACCGGATCGACTGGGTGATGATGGTGCCCACAATGATGCACCGCATCTGGCGGCTTGGCCCTGAAACTCGCGGCAAATACGATCTGTCGTCGCTGAAGGTGCTTTTGCATCTTGCCGCCCCTTGCCCGGCCTGGCTGAAGCAGGAATGGATCGACTGGCTCGGGCCGGAAAAAATCCACGAGCTTTATGCGGGGACCGAGGGGACGGGCATGACCTGGATCGTGGGCGATGAATGGCTCAGCCATCGCGGTTCGGTCGGGCGGCCGCAGCCGGGCTGCGAGATGATCGTGGTGGATGAGCGGGGCGCGCCGTTGCCGGTGGGGGAGGTGGGGGAGATTTATATCCGACCCGCAAGCGGCCAGGGCAGCACCTATCATTATCTCGGCGATCAGGCAAAAGCGCTTGAGGGGGGCTGGGAATCACTCGGCGATATGGGATATTTTGACGCGGATGGCTATCTTTACCTCGCCGACCGGCTGACCGATATGATCCTGTCGGGCGGTGCGAATATCTATCCCGCCGAAATCGAGGCGGCGATCGAGGCGCATCCCGCGGTTCGCTCCTGCGCGGTGATCGGCCTGCCTGACGATGATATGGGCAATCTTGTGCATGCGATTGTCGATTGCACCGCGCCCGTTGATGAGGCGGAACTGTGTAACGCGCTTGCCGACAGGCTCGTGAAGTATAAAATTCCGCGCAGTTTCGAATTTGTGAACAGCCCGCTGCGCGACGATGCGGGCAAGGTACGGCGCAAGGCCCTGCGTGAGGAGCGGCTGGCCCGGGCAGGGCACGGCCACAGCGACAGCCAGACCTCGGGGCGCAACGGAATGCGCTGAAACGGCCAGAAGATAGCGGCCGGACAATAACGGCAAACCCGGGGGTCAAGGGGGAACGGAATGAACAGCAAGGCGATGCCTGAACGGCGCGGCATTTACAGGAACTTCGTCGTCGATAGCAGCCGCTGGGACGGGTTTGTTCCGCGCGATGGGGACATCATCATCTCGACCCCGCCCAAGGCCGGCACCACCTGGACGCAGATGATCTGTGCCCTGCTGATTTTTCAGACCCCCGATTTCGGCAGGCGGCTGAGCGATTTCACCCCCTGGCTTGATCTTAAAACGGTGCCGATTGAGGCGGTGCTGGCCACCTATGCGGCGCAGACCCATCGGCGTTTTATCAAGACCCATACACCGCTTGACGGGCTGCCCTATTTCAGCAATGTGCGCTATGTGGTGGTGGGGCGCGATCCGCGCGACGCCTTTCTCTCGATGGATAATCACCGCAAGAATACAAGCCCGGAATTCATGAAGCTGATCGCCCGCAATTCGGGGGTGGATCAGCCGGGGGCGGGCAGGCCGCAGCCAGATACAATGCCTGCGGATGAACCCGATCTTGGCGCGCAGTTCCGTGACTGGATTGCCGCCGAAGGCCGGGGCGCGGGGGAGTTCAATCCCAACACCGCATCGGTGCTGCATCATCTGGCAAGTTTCTGGGCCTTTCGCGATCTGCCCAACATCTTCTTTCTTCATTATACGGATATGAAACGCGATCTTGCGGCGGAGATGGCGCGGCTTGCCCGTTATCTCGAAATCGAAGTGCCCGCCGATGTGATGCCCGCACTGGTCGAGGCGGCGGGATTTGAGCAGATGAAGCGCAATGCCGATACACTGGCGCCCAATGCGCACAAGGGGATCTGGCGCGAAAATGCCCGCTTCTTCAACAAGGGGGAAACCGGCCAGTGGAAAAACCTGTTCGGCGCGGAAGAGTTGCGCGTCTATCGCGAGGTGATGGACCGGTTCGAACCGGAATTCACACGCTGGATTGAAGGCGGCCGCCACGCCTGACCGGTGTGCTCAGCCTGCGCGCCCGGTTTCGCGTAGCCGGTCGAGCGCGCCCTGCAGGATATAGCCCGCCGCCATTTTATCGACCAGATCGGCGCGCCGTGCGCGGCTTGCATCGGCTGTGATCAGGGTGCGCGTAACCGCCGCGGTCGATAACCGCTCGTCCCACAGCGCGACAGGCAGGCTGAAATGCCGCGCAAGATTGCGGGCAAAGGCGCGCGCCGACTGGCACCGGGGGCCTTCGCTGCCATCCATATTGACCGGCAGGCCGATGACGAATCCGCCCACACCCTGTGCATCGATGATCCGGGCAAGCGTTGCCGCGTCGCGGGAGAATTTGCCGCGCTTGAGGGTTTGCATGGGGCTTGCGATCATCCGCCCCGGATCGGACAGGGCAAGCCCGATGGTTTTTGTGCCCAGATCGATACCCAAAAGCCGCGCGCCGCGCGCAAGCCGGGCCTCAAGGGCGGGAAGATCGACAATTTCACTCACACAGCTTCGCTCACACAGGGTTCGGGGGGTGGAGAAGGAAAATCCTGTTTAGCCGATCTTCGGGGTTCTGGCGAGTGCAGGGCAGCCCGGCGGCCTGCCTTTGCCGCACTTGACTTTGCCGCGCATGTGCCCGAAATAAGCGGCGGGCCGGC
The DNA here is from genome assembly GCA_947258435.1 of uncultured Alphaproteobacteria bacterium. Lineage (GTDB taxonomy): Bacteria > Pseudomonadota > Alphaproteobacteria > UBA11222 > UBA11222 > CALAQW01. Next base: position 16,606 of record CAMYID010000006.1, on the reverse strand, counting down.
TTAGCTCAGTTGGTAGAGCGGCTGATTTGTAATCAGTAGGTCGGGGGTTCGAATCCTCCAGCCGGCACCATTCTCACCCTGTCCATTCCAAGGGCATAGACGAAACAGTATCGGTTTCTGTTGTGCAGTCTGGCCGGGCCGATCATCTGGCGGGCCGGTTTTTCTTTCCTGAAGTGATTTTTCCTCAACCGGGGAAATAGAGGCCGCCATTGACGTGGAAGGTCTGGCCGGTGATATAGCTTGCCCCTTCGGAGACGAGGAAGGCGACGGTGGCGGCGATTTCCTCGGGCTTGCCGAAGCGGCCCATGGGAATGGCGCGGGTCAGCCTGTCGCTGTTTCCCCCCTGCATCAGCGGTGCGATGCCCGAATGCATGATGATACCGGGCGCAATGACATTGGCCGTCACCCCATGGCGCGCCAGATCGAGGGCGGTCGAGCGGGTATAGCCGGTGATTGCCGCCTTGGCCGCTGAATAGGAGCCCTGATTGCGCATTGGCTGATAGGCGGCGAGCGAAGCGATATTGACGATCCGGCCAAAGCCGCGATTGGCCATCTGTTCGCTGAAGGCGCGGGTCATGTGGAATGTGCCGCCAATATTCACATTCATCACCCGTTCCCAGGTCTTTGTGTCCATTTTCCAGGGCTTGCCCGGCCCCTGTATCCCCGCATTGTTAATCAGATAATCGATTGCTACTCCCGCGTCTCCAAGGGTTCGGGCCAGCTCGTTCACCGCCTGCTCGCTGGTGACATCGAGCGGGTAAAAGCGGATCTGGTCGCGTATATCCGCAGGCAGCGCTTGTGCCCAGCGATCAAATTCCTCCGCCCGGCGGTCAGCGGCGATCACCGGGATCCCGGCCGCACACAAGGCCTGCGTTATTGCGGTGCCAAGTCCGCCGATTGCCCCTGAAATCAGTGCGTGTCCGTTGCCCATGGGTTTTTGCCTTCTGCCTGTTTGTTCTGCGGGGCGGTTTCAGCCCGTTGCCGATGTTCCGGATTTGCGGTTCAGTAGAAAGTCTTCGCGGTCGGGGCGGCGGGGTCGCCATTCCAGTCGATTGCGCCGGTCAGGTGAATTTTCCCCTCATCGGGCAGGGGGGGCGCGATCCGACTGTGCGGGTCCGCCAATGCGGCACCAAGATTTCCCCGCGCATGGCTTTGCGCATAGCTCGACTGGGTGACATGCTCAAAGCGGTGTTTGGCGGAATAGTGGATCGCCTCCCCCAGGGCGGTGGCGGTGCCCCCATCGGCGCGGCTGCGTGCGCCCGACAGCTGCCGGCTCACCGGTCCCATCGCCTGATAGATGCGGGTCATCGAATCGCGTAGTTCCGCGTGATAATTCGGATCGACCCGCAGCCCCATATAGGTTGCATCGAGCCCCATGCCGCAATCGCGTGCCTGCAGCGCAATCCACAAAAAGGCACGGTCGGACAGACCGGCATCCAGATAGCCGCCGCCAATATTGGAATGGACACCGGGGAACCATAATTGCTGCACCTTCTGGGTTTCGGGTTGCGGTGTGTCCGATCCCATCCAGAGTGTCGGGCGGAAGGGTTTGCGCCGCTCATCGATAGCCAGTGCGTGACAGGCATTGCGGATATGCGTCCCCAGCGTTACATCGTGAAACCTGTGCTTGCTGGCGGCAATGAAGTTCAGCTTGTTGAGCGGCACGCCAAGCGCGCCCACCGTATCCCATACCCCAATGAACCAGACCTCGTTGCACACATCGTCCTGCGCATTACGATGTGCAAATTCCCGCGCATGTGCGGCGGCCTTTTTTTCGCGCGCGCCGTGGTCTTTTTTCGGGTCCATGCGGTAGATGGCCATGGCCTTTTCCGCGATTTCCTCGGCTTTGCCGCGGTCGTCCGCCGCCGCGGGAATGCCGCACAGCCCGATCAGCCCCGCAAGGCTGCGCGCGGTATAGGCGCCGCGCGAAAAGCCGAACAGGAACAGCCTGTCGCCGGGCCGATAGGTCTGGCCCAATGCCGCATAGGCCTGGGTGACATTTTCAGACAGGCCGACGCCGAACATGCCGCCCTTCAGCCTGTCCCACATGCCGCCTGTTCCCACACCCGCATCGTAATAGACAAGCTGTGCGGTGCCGTCCTTGCTCTGACCGCTTGTCGCGCGGCACATCTTCACGACATTCGAGGGGACAAGCCGGTTCTGATCACGCTGATCGGGCGTGTTCCAGGTCCCGTCTGTACAGATGATAAGATTGCGCCCCATTTGTGCTGCCTCCCCCTTTTGTGCATGCATCTGGCGCCAATTCTATGCGCCGCGGGAAAGCCCGGCAAATCGTTTGGTCACAGCCAGGATGTGCATGCGCTGGCATTTGCGCGTGAAACTATTCTCGTTGGCCGAAAATCCGTTATACTAGTTGCAATCGCTATGGGCGTTGCACACGCCGCAACAGAATCGGCATAAAACCAAAAAAGGGTAGGGAGCATGTCACAGACAAAGACCAGAAAGCCCCGGGAATTCTATGATGAGGTCAAGCAGAAATTCGCGCAGGAGCGTGATCTGCGGCTGAAGTTCAGGCCCGAGGGGACACAGCAGTTCAATTCGGATCTGACCGGAAACCTTGCCCGTTACGAGGTTGATACCTATGCGGAACCTGCCAAGCCGCGCGAACCGCTGACCGATTTCGTCGAATGCCTGTTTATCGGCGGCGGCTTTTCGGCGCTGCTGACTTCCGCACGCCTGCGTGAAAAGGGGGTCGAAAGCATCCGCATCGTGGAACGCGGCGCCGATGTGGGGGGCACCTGGTACTGGAACCGCTATCCCGGCGTTGCCTGCGATGTGGTGTCTTACGACTATCTGCCGCTGCTCGATGAGATGGATTACGTTCCGCAAAAACACTATGCGGAAGGGCCCGAAATCTATTCCCATTGTCAGGCGATCGCCAAACGCTATGATCTTTACGATCTTGCGGTGTTTCAGACTACCGTCACCTCGACCATATGGGACGAGCAGGATGAGGTCTGGCATGTGAAAACCGATCGCGGCGACGAAATGCGCGCGAAATTCGTGATCTGCGCCAATGGCCCGATGTGCAAACCCAAACTGTCGCGCATCGACGGGATCGAGACGTTTAAAGGCCATTCCTTCCACACCTCGCGCTGGGATTATGAATATACCGGCCAGGATCTGGAAAAACTGCAGGACAAGGTGGTGGGGATCATCGGTACCGGTGCCTCTGCGGTGCAGATCGTGCCCGAGGTCGCGAAAACCGCCAAGCATCTTTATGTGTTCCAGCGGACACCTTCCTCAATCGACTTCCGTGATGACTGGCCGACCGATCCGAACTGGGCGCGCAAGCTGAAGCCGGGCTGGCAGGCGGCGCGGCGGCAACGCACCATCGAATCGCAGAAAAAAACGCCCGAGCAGATCGAACGTGACAAGAAGATCTCCCGTGAGGAAAAGATCCGCCTGCAGGAGGCCGCCAATATCGATCACATGATGCGCATTCATCGCCGCATCGAGAAAGAGGTGCACGATCCGGCCACCGCCGAGGCGCTGAAGCCCTGGTACATGTATATGTGCAAACGGCCCTGCTTCCACAATGAGTATCTGCCCTCCTTCAATCGGCCGAATGTGACGCTGGTCGATACCCATGGGAAGGGGATCACCGAAATCACTGAACGCGGCCCGGTATTCGACGGGCAGACCTTTGAGCTTGACGTGCTGATCTACGCGACCGGGTTCGAGGTTCAGAAAACCGGTATCTATAACGAGATCCGGGGCGTTGGCGGGCGTGAGCTGAACGAAAAATATGAAGAAGGTATCCGCACCCTGCTGGGCATTCACTCGCAGGGCTATCCCAATATGTTCATCATGGCGGGGTATCAGGCATCGTTCCAGTTCAACCTGACCGACATGCTGTACCAGCAGGGGGATCATATTGCCCGTTGCGTCGATTATGTCCGCAGTCACGGCTACAGCGCGCTCGATGTTTCTGAAGAATCAGAAGAATGGTGGGTGCAGGAAGTGATCTCGCATCGCGGCAAGACGAACCGGAATGCCGAATGCACGCCGGGCTATTATAATTTCGAAGGTGAGTTCAATCGCCGACAGGATGGTAATTATAATGGCGGTTTCGACAAATATATCGAGCATATGGAAGACATTGACAACCATATGGAAAACCATTTCCGATTTACCCGGAAATAGGGGTGGGGATAACAGGGGTATCTGCGGATAACGCCCTATCCTGAATAATGCCGTACACGGAATAATGAAAGGCCGCTATCTGACGCGATGGCGGCCTTTTTGATTTTTCGTGATGTCCCGGCCGCGTCTCAGTTGCCGGTGTCCCTTCGCCCGCCTGCAGTTCAGTTCAGGCCGGTTGCCGCAGACAGGGTGGGGCCGATTTCATCGTTCAGGACGAGGTCGGCCAGCGCGTCAAGCTCGGTCGCCTCGCGGTTAAGGATCACAAGCTTTGCGCCGTTCTGCTTCGCAACCGACAGAAATCCGGCGGCCGGATAGACCACAAGCGAGGAGCCGATGGCGAGGAACAGATCGCAGGCCAGCGTTTCCTCTTCCGCGCGGCGCATTGCCGCCACCGGCATGGACTGCCCGAAAGAGATGGTCGCGGTTTTTACAATTCCGCCGCAGCGGTCGCAGACCGGCAGCGTCTCATCGCGAAGAAAGGCTTCGCGGATCGGCGGCATTTCGTACCGCGTACCGCAGTCAAGACAGGTGGCGTAGCTTGAATTGCCGTGCAGTTCGATCACCTTGTCGTCGGGGACGCCCGCATCCTGATGCAGATTATCGACATTCTGTGTAATGACGGATGAGACGATGCCACGCTTGACAAGCTGCGCCACGGCCTGATGTCCGCGATTGGGTTTTGCCTGCGAAAAGGTTCCCTCCATGGCGAATTTCCGCCGCCATGTTTCGCGGCGCATATCCTCCGAGCGCATGAAATCATCGAAATAGACAGGCTTGTATTTCGTCCACAAGCCGCCGGGGCTGCGGAAATCGGGAATGCCCGATTCGGTGCTGATCCCCGCGCCGGTAAAAACAACCGCGCGCCGGCACGATGACAACATGTCCCGCAATTGATCCACACTCATGCTTTCCCTCCCGGGAGAGATGTATCCGCTCTCTGTGTTCGGAGAAACAGTATCGTGTGCCGCGGGCAATGGCCAGCCGGCTGTACGACCGGCGTTGCCTGAGGCGAATTTCGTCAGTTGGCGATGAAAGCCGGTGTCAGTTTTGCAAACGGGTTCCTGCTGCTGTCTTGTGACGATGCGACGGCGCCATCGCTTTGCTTCTGTGCATTCTCAAGCGTTCTCGCGCAGGTCTTACCCAGTTCCTTCCGGTGATTCAGCCGGCATTCATTCGTCAGCCGCCGGGCCTCCTTAATGTCGCCATTCTGGACATGAAGATCGATCAGGACGGGATAAAGATGTCCCGGGCGTTCCAGCTCAGCCCAGGCCTGATTGGCAGTATCGATCGCTTTTTCAACTTCGCCCTGGCCAACCTGGGTGAAGACCAGTTGCTGGTAGATTTTCAGGGTCGCGCCTTCTCCTCTTGCCGCATATTCGAGATTGAGGCGCGCGTTCTTTTGTTGTTCCTGCCCGTTCCGGATGGTGTAGAAGATGAATCGTAATTCGGGATCCGATTGATGCGGCGCGGCAATGGCCGCCCGCGCAAGTCTGACCGCTTTGGCTTCATCGCCGGCATGCCAGGCATCCCATGCTTCCCATCCGCTTATATAATGCCGCATTGCGAGAGCATTCTGAGGCGTTGCCTTTGCCTGGCTGAACGAAGTGGTCCGCAGATCGGGCGGTGAGAGATCCTCATATTCACGCTCATAATATGCAAACAAGGCGTTCAACCGATCTTCCGGCGAGCGATGCCGCCGTGTAAGTTTGCCTTCGAGTTTCTTCCAGACCGATCCCGCAGCCGCCTTGGCGCTGTTCAGCGCAGCCGTGAAATCGGGCGCGGTGCCGGAATTGTTCAGGCTGTCCTCAATCTTCTTTTGTTGCGCTTCAATCTGGTCGGCTTCATTGTTGCTTTCCGCCCATGCCCGCATCTTCTCCATGGCGGAAAAGGCCGCCTCGCCGCTATATCCGGCGCGGATGATCAGGTCCATCGCCATCAGATCGGCTTCGTCTTCCTGATCCCGATTCCAGTTCGGCAACAGGGCCTTGCTTGTCGCCGAATAAGCTGCATGGCCATATGCGAGTCCGCTCTCCAGCTTGCTTGAGATCCCGGTCTTGCCGGTGCCTCCGGTGAACTGGGCCCAAGCGGACTCGAATGCATTCACGTAACCCAGGGTCATTTCGCCCATGGCCAGACTGCGGTCCTGGAAGTCGCGCAGCCAGTCGGAGCCATGATGGCGCAAATGCACATGAGCGATCTCATGCGCAAGCCAGAATGCCAGTTCGTCCTCGTTCTCCAGATCCCGTATCATTCCCAGAGGCATGGCGATCACACCGTCCGGCGTCGCTTGTGCTGTACCAAACTGTCGATCTCCGGTAATCACGATTTTGATGGGAACATCCGTGACCGGGGAATGTTTGCCGATACGATCCGCAATCTTCTGAAGATAGTTTTGATAACCCGGCGCGGTTGCCGGACCGGGGGTGCCAGTGCGGATGATCGCCATCCCCGAAGGGGCGGCACCGGCCTTTTGTCCGTCCGATGATTGTCCGGCCCGGCCCATCTGTTTGGGGGGTGTCCACCGCCCGGGTTCCACGGTACCGATGAATGTGCCATCGATTTTCTCGTGCGGCCGTTTCCCCGGTTTCAGCTTGTCAAACAGGCCTGCCTGCGCATTGCCGCTCAACGCGATGCACAGGCACACCGAACAGGCCGTCAGGGCCCGCAAAGCTGCGCGCAGGAGCCGGACGCCCGGCACATCGGCATTGGATGATTTTACATCGCACGAGACTATTGTGTGCATGAGCCCGCCCCCCGGGTTGCGGCATAACCTGTTTGATTGACGCTCTGGCACTTGCTGGAAATGTTCACCGGCATGTCGGTGATCAGCTTGTACGATTTTGCGTGGTATTTTTGGCCGCCGCGCTCAACAAGCAGTTTTCCGTTGCCTGCATCCCCAAGCACTTTGATGCTTCCCATGTTCTCCCTGGTGATGCTCTCCCCGGTTTTCTTTCCGGAAACAGGGTCAAGTAGGGCGACCTTCCCCCCGCGTATTTTTTCAATGGTATAGGTTTGTGCGTGAAGCGGGCCGATTCCGGCGATCGCCACAAGTAAGGCTGAAAGTGTCACTCCCGCCAGCGCCTGTGGCAATCGTGCGCAAATTTCGCGATAGGTATTCGGATAGCGTATTTTTGGCATGCGCGACCCCCCCCCCATTTCCCGGCAACAATATGCTAACGAAAATTTAACCACATGCTGCGGTAGGTCGCAAGGCGTCACGTGCTCAAGCGGCCGTCCGGTCACGTGGCCCGGGGTCGCCTTATGATGCAAACCAGCGCGGAATTTCCCGCAGTGCGAGAATTCCAAGGATGGCGGTAAAATTTATCACTGCAAGGTTTGTGAAATACAGGAAGAAAACAAGCAGTGTCGAAAACGCAAAAAGAGAGATAATAGACAATAAAATGACATTTCTGATTTTGATAAAGCTTAGGATATGCTGAGCCTTGTAGTCAATTTCATATATGACATTGTTATTTGTTTCATCTCGAAGCCCCTGCAAATAGGATATTCTTTTCCTGTCGCTGTGATTTTTTCCGATATCCCACAAGCCGACATAAAATAATAGAATACCGATTTCTATGATGAGACTTGCATCGTGGCCAAACCATCTGGTTTCGGCGACCCGGAAGGCGGGCGGTGCCGCACTCCCGCCGCTCGAATATTCCAGCAGGTTATCCAGTGCCATCGCATGGAAGTAGGCCCCTGGCAACGGCTTGTGTGTCGGCGGCAGAACAAGGTCGGCCGCCATAGTGAGGTTGCCGCCATAGATAATGTGCTTACCCTGAATGGCAGCCTTTATTGCGAGGGCTTTTTCGCAGTTTTCTGCCGCTATACCGTGTTTGTTGGAAATCTCCCCTTCCTGGTCGTCCTCGCTGACGGGCCGGTTGCTCGCGGTCACCGCTTGGCAACTCTCTGCTTCGAGCAGCGGCGTGAGCGCAAGGAATTGCGATGCGCCGATTGTCAGGTGCGGCGCGCAGGTTTGCCGCAACATGCCGATTTCTTCCCGTGTATCTCCCTGGTTTTTTTCCTTGAAGAGATTCCCAAGCGCAAAAAAAGCTCTGCGCCAGAAATGATCGACCGGCTGATCACGGTCACACTGGAATCCCCCGAGATCGGTACGGTAAGGCGGGACCACACCCCAGATGACCTCCATGTGTGAGGCATCGTGCGGAAGTGAAACCTTCTCCTCGTTCCGCATGTTGAGGTCGTGGGGAAGGCATACCTGCATCTCGCCTGCGTGTTCGGTACCGACTATTTTTTGCGCCAGGTCGAAGCTGGCATTGTGTATGCCTGCTTTTGTCGTACTCGGATTTTCGGCGCTTTTTGCAGATGTTGCGGCAAAGGCTGCCAGCGCAGGAGAGGGGCGGAACCCGGTTCCATCTCTGCGTTCGGTGGCCATGCAGTTCCAGAGCGGGTATTTCAGTCCGAACGCGGAATAGAATGCGCCGGGTGCAGTTACCAGTGCGGCGGCGTTCGCGATCTCATCGATTGCACCATCTGACGGGATGGCGTTGTTCGCCTCGGCGGTTGCGAACATAAGTGGTCTGCCGGGTATGTCGCTTCCGTTGTCTCCATCCAAAATGCCGCTCTGATAGTTCCGGATCGTGTTCTGCAGGTCCACTATGGTGTCGTCATCCCGCTTGTCGAGAAATCCGAAATCGACGAACACGGATTTGGGTTTCAGCTTCTGTATTTCATCCAATATCAGTGCGTGCGTCCCGTACTCGATGGGCCAGGCCTCTCCCATTTCGTTCAGGTCATTGTCTGAAAGCAAAATGACGGTCACTCTTTCTCTTCTGTCGGAGGAATAGAGTTCCGGAGAGAAAATCTGATAGATGATCGTGGCGGTAAATCTGTCGGAATTGGAGTAAATGCCGAGCGGATCATATGCTTGGAGGAGCGACATCAATGCGATCGCCGCCAGTAGCAGAAATGCTCTTCCCGCCTTCCGTAAAACCCAGCCTATCGGGTTAAAGACGAATGAAAACAGGAACCAAACTAACAAATCAAATGGCAGCAGTAGAAAACGCCAAAGTATGGAATGCCACTTGTCTTGCTTGGATCTTACGCGGATTCGTTGGTGCCGCCATGCCGCGCTGGCTGCGGCATGGAGCGACGAAGGTGGTTTTTTGTATTGCACAAGCAGCCTCCCCCAACAGGCGCTGGCTCGAACTGCGTTGACGAAGCGTTAGCTAATCACAATAGCAGACAGCATCCGATTAGCGCACGATGCGGTAGAGAACCGTGCCCTGCGCGATCAGATCGCCGCCGGCTTTTTCCGCGACGTCCACATGGCTCCAGAAGATCTCATCGTCGCGGTTGATCACATGTGCATAGGAGACAAGCTCGCCTGTCGGCTGCCCTTTATGAATCTGTGCCTGGATCGCCGCGGTCGAAGCCTTGAAGGGGCCAGGGCCGGTTTCCGCCCAGGCGGCCATGGCGCCGCAGGTATCGAGCAGCGCCAGCACAGCCCCCTCATGATGTCCGCCATCCAGATCGCGATTGGCCTCAAGTTCGGGCATGATGATGCGTGCGCGGCTATCGGCCATCAGTTCAACCTCAAGGCCGCGCCCGGCTATGAAATTGACCGAGCTCATCAGCTTGCCCATGGGACCCGGGTCGGATTTGCCATCATCGCCGGGGGCCTTGATCATCTGAGCCGCAGGCTTGCCCATGCGACCGCGCATCGCCACGGTCGCATGGCCGGTGGGTTTGCCCTCCGCGGTGCGCGAGGTTACCTCGACAAAGCACAGCTCCTTACCCCGGCGCAGCAGCCGCGCTTCCGCCTGTACATCTTCATTGATAGCGGCAGCCAGGTAGTTGATCTGGAAGCCCATCGTGTGCCACGGCCCGGTTTCGGGTCCCAGAATGTGGCGTGCCAGCGTCTGCCCGCCGATCACCGAAAGGGAGGCGTAAACCCCCCCGTGCAAAGCACCGCCGGGATTGGCGTTCGATTCGGCGAAGGGCAACAGAAAAGACGCGCCGCTGTCACTCAGATCGGTCAGTTGCACCCCCAATGCCTTGGCATAGGGGGCGTTCTCAACCCAGTTACGAACGTCATCCATGGGCTTACTTCAGCCCCGGAACAAGGCAAGAATGCACCGATTCCTCGCCTTCGATTTCCCGCGCAAGGGTCTGGATGGCAAGTTCCGCCTCTGTCAGGTCGAAATCATGGGTATGCATCTTCTCGAACGGGATGATGCGTTTCTCAAGCAGTTCGATCGCGCTTGTATAGCCCGAAGACGTCACACCGATCGCACCCTTGATGGTGATTTCCTTCATCACGATAACGTCGGAAATAAAGCCCGGCACCGGCTTGTAGCCCTTGACGCCGGCTAGGACAATGGTGCCGCCTGGCCTGACGAAGCTCAACGCGTCGACCACCGGTTCGGTCGCATAGGAAGAGACGTCGACAACCACATCGGCACCTTTGCCCTGGGTATATTCCCTGACCTTTTCCTTGGCGTTTTCGTTCTGCACGTCGATCGCGTAATCGGCGCCGAATTCCTTCGCGATCTGCATTTTCGGGCCGTCGGCCTCAAGCCCGGTCACGATTACCGTCTTTGCGCCCGCCTGTTTGGTGGCCACAACGCTCGACAAACCGCGCTGGCCGGGACCCATGATGACGACCGTGTCGCCCGGTTTGGTCTGCGGGATTTCGACCGCCCAGCGGTACCCGGCACCCAGCGGGTTGAACATCACCGCGATTTCAGCAGGCAGATCCTTGTCGATCTTGTGCACGATGGTGTTGGCGTCAAGGAACATATATTCCGAATAGCCGCCCCACAGGCCGGGTCCCTCGTCGATCGGGATATAGGAATAGATGCGCCGGTCCTCGCACAGATGGTAGTTGCCGCCAAGGCAGGGGCCGCAGAAGCGACAGGACAGCATGGTTTCCACGCAGACCCGGTCGCCCACATCCACTTTCCAGCGCTTCGCCGCTTCATCGCCGATCGCCTCGATCACGCCGAGCGGTTCATGCCCGGGCACCACCGGCATCGGCATGTTCAGTACACCTTCATATTGTTCATAATCGCTGCCGCAGATGCCGCAGGCTTCGATCCGCAGCAGGGCGGTGTAGTCGGTGATGTCGGGCATCGGCAAATCCATTTTTTCGATTTTGCGCGGGCCCGTTTGCACCATGGCCATAGATGATTTTGGTGGCATGTCCGTCGCTCCCCTTATGTTCTGAAGATACGCCTTATTCCATTGTTTGCGAGAAGCTTATAATAGTTTGCCGCAGATATGTAGATGGCGTTTTATTTCACACTGCGCCATTATAGGAAAAATGACAACTTGCAGCAGGGGAGAAGTATACAATGGCAAGCACATCAGGACATGAACCACGCATAGCGATGCTGTCGATCGAGGATGCAAAGAAGGCGGCGGCGTCCGAAAATATTTCCGAAGCGATGGCGCCGCTGAGCGTTTTCCGCATTTTGCTGAAGAATCCGCCCCTGGCGCGTGAGCTGGGCAATACGCTCAACATGCTGCTTTTTCAGGGCAATCAGCTTGATGCGCGGCTGCGTGAACTGATCATTATGCGGATCGGCTGGGTCACCGGCTCCTGCTACGAATGGACGCAGCATTGGCGCGTTTGCATGCAGCTTGATATTCCGGAGGAGGTCGTGCTGGCCTGCCGTTCCTGGGAAAATTCCGATGTGCTGACCGATGCGGATCGCGCGGTGCTTCGTGCTACTGACGAAACACTCGATTCGGGGCGGATTTCGCCGCAGACCTGGGCTGAATGCGCCAAGCATATCAAGAATGACGCGGAATTGCTGGAAATGGTGGTTGCCATCGGCAATTGGCGGCTGTTTTCGCAGCTTCTGCTGTCGCTTGAAGTGCCGCTTGAAGAAGGCGTCGAGGCCTGGGCCCCCGACGGTCAGCCAGCGCCACGCGCGCCCAAAGGCTATTAGAGCCGGCCAGTTTGCAACAATTCCGAACATCGCGCGGGCCGGTGCGGCTCGCGCGATGGCATTTTACACCGCGTGCGAAACGCGACAGGAGAGCTGCGATGTCAAAGTCGAAACTGCCCTTGAATTCCGATCTGGTTGGCCATGTGTTCGACCCGGTTGAGGTGAGCTGGACACAGAAGGATACCATGCTCTATGCGCTTGGTGTCGGCTCAAAGCCCGCCGATGAGCTTGAGTTCGTTTACGAAGGCAAGGGGCCGCTCGTGCTGCCGACCTTTGCGGTGATCCCGGGTGGTCGCGGTATGGCGGGCGCCATGATGAATGTCGATCTGCGGCTTGAGATGTTGCTGCATGGGGAACAGGCATTCGCGCTGAAGCGGCCGATCCCCGCCAATGCCAAGGGCAAGGTTTCGGGCAAGATTGTCGAGGTCTGGGACAAGGGCAAGGCGGCGGTGCTGGGTATTGAAAGTACCCTTGAGGATGCCGATGGGGTGCTGCTGACCACCTATGCCAGCCTGTTCGTGCGCGGCGCGGGCGGTTTTGGCGGCGAACGGGGCCCCTCCACCGAGGGGAGGAATGCGCCCCCTGAACGTGCGCCGGATGTGGAGATTTCCTACCCCACGCTGATGGAGCAGGGGGCCATTTACCGCCTGTCGGGGGATTGGAATCCGATCCATATCGACCCTGAATTCGCGAAACTCGGTGGCTTTGACGCCCCCTTTATGCATGGTTTGTGCACTTATGGATTTATCGGGCGTGCGGCGCTCAAAGGTCTGTGCGGTGGCGATCCGGCGAAATTCGTCTCCATGACAGGCCGGTTTGCCGAACGGGTGCAGTTCGGCGAAACGATCGTCACCAAGATGTGGAAAACCGCCCCGGGTGAGGCGATCATTCAGGGGGAAACCGCCGGCGGCGATGTGGTGCTGTCGCAGGCCAAGGTCACCTATAAGGACTAGCTGAAACGCCGTGTGCCGGGGCAGTCGCTGCGCGGCTTCCGTTGCGATGCGACGTTCACTTTAGCCAATGCCGGCTTGTCGTGGCCGGGGGTCCCCTGTGGACGCCCTGTCGGGCATCCGGCATTTTCCTTTCTGATCAGGCAGATACGAAAAATATCGCCGGGCCGCGGGGGGCCGGCGTGGAAATTTCTGAAAAATTGTCATATATTATAAGAGATTTATATGGTATCAGAGTTTTGTTTAGCGCAGGCTATATAAGACTTTGCCCGTGCCGCCGCTTGCATAGCGGTTGTGGCACCAGGAACTAGAAAACTGCCGGTTCGACGATTGGGCCAGGCTTTGGAGGAAGAGGAGTAACGCATGTCCTACGTACCGATTTCCGCGGATTCTCATATTACGGAGCCGCCGAATTGCTATATCGATTATATCGATCCGAAATATCGCGATGTGGCGCCGTCGATGAAATTTGTCGAAGGGCTGGGCGATATCTATGTCGTCAACGGCATGGACAACCCGATTCCTATGGGACTTGTTGCGGCTGCCGGGCTTGACCCGTCCGAACTGCGCATGGATGGCATGCGTTTCGACGATCTGTGGAAAAGCGGTTGGGATGCGAAATATCGTGTCGCCGATCAGGAAAAGGACGGTGTCGCGGCCGAAATCATCTATCCGACCGTGGGTATGGTGATGTGCAACCATCCCGACTTTGAATATAAGCGCGCCTGCATGAAGGCTTATAACCGCTGGCTGCTTGATTATTGTTCCGAAGACCGCAAGCGGCTTATCCCGCTGGCGCAGATCGCCATGGGCTCGATCGCGGAAGGCATGGCGGATCTGAAAGAGATCAAGGAGCAGGGATTTGCCGGGGTGATGATGCCGGGCAATCCGGCCGAGCTGGACTATGACGATCCGGCTTACGACCCGTTCTGGCAGCTTGCCATCGAGCTTGAACTGCCGCTTTCCTTCCATATTCTGACAAGCAGCTCGGACGGTATCAGCGGTGCACCGCGCGGCCCGCGCATCAATGCATTCCAGTCGATCATCCGCGGCTGTCAGGATATCATGGGTATGCTGATCTTTTCGGGCGTGTTTGAGCGCAACCCGGATCTCAGGATCTGCTGCGTGGAAGCGGATGCCGGCTGGGTGCCGCACTACATGTACCGTATGGATCATGCCTATAAGCGGCACCGGTTCTGGATGAAGGGTCAGGAACTGGCCATGCTTCCCAGTGAGTATTTCAAGGAAAACATCTATCTGACCTTCCAGGATGACTGGGTGGCATTCCGGATGGCTGAAATGATGAACACCAAGCGGCTGATGTGGGCCAATGACTTCCCGCATTCGGATTCGACCTGGCCCTGGTCCAAGGAAATTCTGGCTGAACATACGTCCGGTCTGACCGAAGATCAGAAAAAAGACATTCTGCACGACAATGTCGCAACGCTTTATAAGCTGGCTGTTTAGTCACACATAAAACCGACTTTCAGCCGGCGCCGCGATATCTTCGCAGTGCCGGCTGTTTTTTTAATCGGCGGAGTTTGGAGGAAAAGGATGGCTTACGATATCAAGATCACCGGCGGCACCATTATGGATGGGACAGGTGCCAAAGGTTATGCCGGCGATGTCGGCATCAAGGACGGCAAGGTCGTTGCGCTCGGCAATGCGCCCGAAGACGCTGACAAGGTTATCGACGCGTCCGGCAAGGTGGTGTGCCCGGGGTTTGTCGATATCCACACCCATTATGATGCACAGGTGATGTGGGACCGCATGCTGACGATCTCCCCCTGGCATGGTGTGACGACGGTGGTTACCGGCAATTGCGGCTTTACCGTTGCCCCGACCCGTGACGCGCATCGCGATCTGATCATGCGCACGCTTGAAAATGTGGAAGGCATGAGCGTCGAGGCCCTGCGTTCCGGGCTTGGCGAAAAATGGCCGTTTGAGACCTTTCCCGAATATCTCGATGCGATCGAGAAGACCGGGACGGCTATCAATGTGGCGGCATTGGTCGGCCATACTGCGGTGCGCATGTATGTGATGGGCGAGGAATCGACCGAGCGCGAGGCGACAGACGAAGAAGTCGCGCAAATGAAGCAGATCGTCGCCGAAGCGATCGAGGCCGGTGCGCTTGGTTTTGCAACTTCCAAGGCATTTACCCATGTCGGTTATGAAGGCCGCCCTGTGCCGAGCCGGCTGGCAAGCTTTGACGAAATCCGTGAGATCGCCAGTGCGCTGGGCGAGGCGGGCAAGGGGATGATCCAGGCAACCGTTGGCGAAAATCTGTCCTTCAACGAGTTCGCCACGCTCTATCAGGACAACAAATGCAATGTCAGCTGGACCGCGCTGCTTGGCGGCGGTGGTCTTGGTTTCGGTTCGGCGATCGATCAGCTTAAACGGTCCGCCGAACTGGTGGAGCAGGGCAACAAGGTCTATCCGCAGGTGACCTGCCGGCCGCTCAACTTCGAGCTGCAACTCAAGGCGCCGTTCATTTTCGAAAGCAGCCCGGTCTTCAAACCGGTCTCCGAAGCGCCGACGGTTGAAGCCAAGATGGCGGTTTATGACAGTGCGGAATTCCGTGCGGCCTTCAAGGAAATGCTGAAGGCCGGATTGGGCGCAATCTGGCAGAATGCGGTTATTACCTACTGCCCGTCCGAGCCCGCGCTTGAAGAGCGGCTGGTTTACGAGGTGGCCGAAGAGCGTGGCGTTCATCCGGGCGATTTGAGCATCGATCTGTCCCTGCGTGACAAGCTAGAGGTGCGGTTCCGGATTCCGGTGGCGAACTCCAATGAGGATGAAGTTGAAACGCTGTTGACGGACCCGAACACCGTGCTCGGGCTTTCGGATGCTGGTGCTCATGCAAGTCAGCTTTGCGATGCCTGTTTCTCGACCCATCTGTTGAGCCGCTGGGTCCGCGAACGCAAGGCGATGTCGCTTGAGGAAGCTGTCCGCATGCTGACTTCACGGCCTGCGGAAGTGTTCGCGATCAAGGATCGTGGCCTGCTTGCTGAAGGTAAACCTGCCGACGTTGTCGTGTTCGATCCTGATACGGTGGGCACATCGGGTCTGAAGCGTGTCTATGATTTCCCTGGCGGCGCCGATCGTCTTGTTGCCGAGGCTTACGGCATCGACGCGGTTGTGGTGAACGGCGTGTTGCTGCGTGAGGGTGATAAGGACATGATCGATATCAATGGCAATTTGCCCGGCAAGTTGTTGCGCAACGGTCAGGCAGCCTGACCGGTGGAAATGACCGGGCCTTTCGGCCCGGCCTGATATCGGGATTCTGATCATTTATGCCCGGGATTTAATTATCCCGGGCATTTTTTTTGGATGAGGATTTTTATGGACGATGAGCAGTTAATCATCTATATCCGGCAAAATTGATGGATAATTTATCAATATAGAATAATAAAACTTCTATTATGAAATAATATATGTGAATATGTAGGTATATTATATGATTACGGGTGGACAGATGCGCGCGGCGCGCGCATTGCTTGGGATCGACCAGATGGCGCTTGCGAAACTGGCAGGGCTTTCCTTGCCGACGATTCAGCGGATGGAGGCAAG
>CAMYID010000005.1 GCA_947258435.1 uncultured Alphaproteobacteria bacterium | reverse complement strand
TGCTGCCGGGCCTTCCGGTTAACTTGTCCTGAAAAGCCGCTGTTATTCAGCAGCCTCCGCATGCATACGCCAGGATTGATTGCCCGCTGGCAGATTAAACACCCCGGCAACATTGTCGCGCATGATCATCTGCCGCTGCTCTTCGGTCAGCCCGCTGGCATGATCGGCAAGCAGTTCCTGCGACAGTGGCCAGGTGGAATCGGTGTGCGGAAAGTCATTGGCCCATAAAAGCTGCTTGGCATCCATCATTCCCGCCTGCACAGACTGGAAAGCGGTCCAATCGTCCTGGAATGTGGTCCAGACATTGGATTTGAGATATTCGCTCGGCAACTTGCTGAGCCCCTTGATGATGCCGTCTTGCGCGGCATTGAAGGCTGCGTGATCCATCCGGTAGCGGTAATGCGGCATCCAGCCGGCATCGCCTTCCGCACAGACGAGTTTCAGTTTGGGGAACCGCTCGAACGCGCCGCCCAGCACCATCAGCCCGACCACATCCTGCACGGCACGAATGATAGCAAGAAAACCGTTCATCGGATGGCCGCGCCGTTCATCATAGATGCTGCCGCCGCGCGAGGTCAGAATATGAAAGCAGATCGGCAGGTCGAGATCCACCGCACATTCCCACAGCGCGTCATAGTCGGGATGATCATAATCCTCATAACCGGGCATCCCGGGCATCATCATGCCGACCATGCCCATTTCCTTTGCGGTGCGGAAATCCTCGATCGCGCTGTCCACATCGCGCACCGCTGTCATGGCCAGTCCGAACAACCGGTTCGGCTGATCGGCGCAAAAGGTCTGCAACCAGCGATTATACGCCTTCATGCAGGCATCCTTATAATCCATGTCGCGATGGGTGCAGATCCCCATTCCAAGCGAGGAATAGATGATTTCGGCCGCAATCCCGTCGCGATCCATATCGGCGGCGCGGGCCTTGCCGTTCCAACCGCCCGGGCGGGTTTCATCAAATGTCATCGCCTGCGCGCGCTTTGCCCGTTCGGCAACTGTGCGACCGGCCCCGTCGATAAAACCGATGGGCGCTGTCTTGCGCATACCCTCGATCACATAAATATCGGCCCCGTCATCGCGCTTGACGATGCGCGGCGCGGTATCGCGATATTTCGGATCGATAAAATCGACATAGCAATGCGGCGGTTCAACAATATGGGAATCCGCTGAAATCGTGCCTCTGGGTATCATCCTGACCTCTCCCCTTATTTATTTTACAATAGCGTTGGCGCGATTATAACACAGTGCTCGCCCAGGCGGCGAGCGTCAAGGCGCGCTGCAACCGAAAGCGCCCGCTGCCGCCGCATTCGGCGTCCCTGACATTTACAGCCACACCACATTGGACATCCGGCAGATAGCCAGGTAGAGACGAGAAAGCGCGCGGCCCGGGTCTGTCACCCAAGCCCCCAACACAGCCGTCTAGCCCGCGATTACGCCTTTCATCCCTTTCAGCGCCTTATTGAACCGCCAGGCGCTATAGCTGTCCTCGCGATCAACCGCATTATAGATGGCATCAAGTGCGGATTGCAGTTTGCGGACCTTCGCATCGGAAACCATCCGTGCATCCACCATCGCCGCAATAATCGAATCCATCGCCATGGCAACCTGCTCCGCCGCCGCATAATCGGCATATTCGCCCTGCAGCCCGGTCGCGATCAATCCGTTCAGGATCGCCTGCATTTCTTCGGCTTCAAACGTGTGCGACGCAAATTTCTGCACAAACTCATCGGTCAGCACCTGCAAATCGCGGGCGGCTGAAACCATTTGCGGCATACCCTTTGAGACAGCCTTGTGCAGGGCGCGGGTCTTGTTTGCCATCGCCTTGCCCCGTACGGGATCAACCGCATCCGCCACAATCCGCAGCATCAGAAGGCTTGCACCATTCACATGCGGCATACCCGGTGTGCGATTGCCGGTTTTCGTCGGCTGCCAGTCTATTTTGCTCATCGAGGAGTGGCAGGCATGACAATCAAACAGTACAAGCTCGGGGAACATGCCGTCGCTGTTACGTTTAGAATCCGCCAGCGCCGCAAGAAGATCACGGGCAGCCACAGCCTGACCCACGGCCCAAAGCTGAACGCCGTCACTGACCTGCTTGCGCTTGCGGTAATCATCATCGATCACAAAATGGGCTGGCTGGATCTGCGTGAAGGTATCGAGCTCGAATGACATCCGCGGATGCCCCGCCCCCATGATCCGGTGCGTCACGAATTTATCCTTATTGCCGAAATGGCATGACAGGCAAAGCTCCGCACGGGCAACCGGGTCATCGGTGGGATACAATCCCAGCGAAATATTTTCCGCATGGGGCGGGCCGATGGCATGGCTGCTCAGCCATTTCTCGCTGCCGCCATGGCAAGCCTCGCAACCGACCCCTTCGCTGAGCTGAAAGGATGGCCCCCGCTGCGCTGCGGGTACATTATCCGCATGACAATCGAGGCACAGATCCGCCTCGTGGGCGTTTTTCAACCCCAAGTTCCGGGCGATCCGCTTTGATTCATCGTTAAGCAGCACCTCATATGCCTTGGCATGCTTGTCCTTTCGCACCCAGGTGACATATTCGTTCAGCAAGATTGTGGATTCGGTAAAGCTTGTTACCGCACCATGGCAGGTACTGCTGGCGCAGGAAGCGACCCCGAGATGCATGACCTTGTCGTTTTGCGGCAATGGCGGCTCGTCAGCAAATGCCTGCCCCGCCGCGACCATCCATGTCAGTGCAATTCCGGCCAATGCCAGACAAAAAAGCTGCCGGGCATTCAACATGCCTCTTTTTCCCCCGCCCATGCAAAGCATCGTGCAAGACCCCGCTGTCAGATGCGTCGTTAATTCGGCTACAATAATAGGGTAAGACCTAATTGTGAGGTAAAATCAACCATGTCGCTAAAATTTTATTGGTAATTGTGGCATTGCTGCATGTCTGATACTGGCAAATGGATAATTTTCAACCAACATAGGCCAGCTTGGAACTTAATTGACCCGCTGCGGGATGATTCGGCAAGTAATCTCACGCAGATAAAATGGTCGCCGCAGCCGTTACTTTCTGTCAGGCAAGTGCTTTGAATAACCAGATCGACCAGATTATTGATTATC
The DNA here is from genome assembly GCA_947258435.1 of uncultured Alphaproteobacteria bacterium. Lineage (GTDB taxonomy): Bacteria > Pseudomonadota > Alphaproteobacteria > UBA11222 > UBA11222 > CALAQW01. The sequence goes on along the minus strand of CAMYID010000005.1, from coordinate 27,553 downwards.
TGCAATCGCGCGGTGCGGTGGACACGATGCAGATTCGCCGCGCCGCGCGGGCGCGGGAGGCGAGTAAGGGCCGGGTCGATCTCGCGCTGACGCGGCTTGGGCTTGTGGCGGAAAAAACGCTGGCGGAAGCCTATGCGGCGATACTCGATCTGCCGCGTATCAATGCGCGGGACTTTCCTCCCAAACCGGTTCTGGATGGCGAAGTGTCGGTCCCGTTCCTGCGTAACTCGCGTCTGCTGCCGATCCGGGTGACCGCGGAAGCGGTCGCGGTAGCCGCCGCCGACCCGCTGGATCAGACGGCAATCGATGCGATCGGGCTTGCTCTTGGCCGGCCTGTCGAGATCCATGTCGGTCTGGCGACCGAAATCGACGCGGCGATGGCCAGACTGTTCTGCGACGGGACAACCGGCAATCCGGCGCGCGCCGGTTCGTCCGATCAGACCGCAAACCACCATACCGCGGCCGATATTCAGCATCTACAGGAACAGGATACGGATGCGGCGGCTGTCAGGCTGCTTAACCAGATCATTGCCGGCGCGATCAGCAACAAGGCGTCGGATATTCATATCGAACCGTTCGATCAGGCGCTCCACATCCGTTACCGCGTCGATGGGCAACTGCGCCATGCCGCACTGCCTGACAAGAGCCTCCACCGCACCCTGATCGGCAGGATCAAAATCCTTGCGGCCCTCGATGTGACCGAGCAGCGCAAGCCGCAGGATGGCCGCTGCCGTATTACGGCGGAAGGGCGGCAGATCGATCTGCGTGTCTCCTTGCTGCCAAGCCTCTACGGGGAAAGCGCTGTTTTGCGGATTCTTGATCAGGATCGGGCCGCGCTTGATCTTGACGATCTGGGCTTTGATCGCGCGCTGCAGGATCGGATCGGCGCACTGATCGGGCAGCCCCACGGTATCATGCTGATTTGCGGGCCGACCGGCAGCGGCAAGACCACAAGCCTTTACGCCCTGCTCCGGCAGTTGAAAGCCGAGCAGACGAAAATCATCACCGTGGAGGATCCGGTCGAATATCAGCTTGAAGGGATCAGCCAGATCCAGACCCGCCCCAATATCGGGCTTGGTTTTGCGGAAGTGTTGCGGTCTGTTCTGCGCCATGATCCCGACATCATCATGGTGGGCGAGGCGCGCGATGCGGAGACGGCACGTACAGCGGTTCAGGCGGCATTGACCGGGCATCTTGTTTTATGTTCGGTCCATACCAACGATGCCGCCGGCGCCATTGCGCGGCTGATCGATATGGGGGTTGAGCCCTATCTTCTGGCGTCGACCCTGCGCGGTGTTCTGGCGCAGCGGCTCGTGCGTCGGCTGTGCCCCGACTGTCGCGAAACCGACCCCCATGCGGCGGCGCTGACCACCGACTATGCCGACACGCCCGATTTCCCGCAGAAAGGGGACTTCAATCGCCCGGTAGGATGCGACAGCTGCGGTCAGACAGGCTTTGTCGGACGCATTGCTATCGCTGAATATCTGCCCGCCACGGCAGCGATCCGTCAATGCATTATCGACCGCAAACCCAGCGGTGAAATTCACACTACCGCACAGATGGAAGGCATGCGCAGCCTGCGTATCGATGGGCTTGTCAAGGCGGCAAGCGGCATCACTGCCATTCAGGAAGTCCTGGGCGTCACGGCGGAATGAGCTGTCTTCCTGCCACCTGCCGCGCCTGTAGCGGACCCTGAACTTTGCCCCGGGAGAGTAGATCCAGGTGAAATTAACGCAAAGAAAGCAAGGGCGTTTCATGCTCTGCCGGTCAGTTCCGGGGCACGGATCGGGAGGACCGAAACCATCGCGGCAGGCGCTGGCACTGTTTGCCCGCTCACTTGCCATGCTGTTGCGCGCCGGTCTGCCCATGACCGAAAGCGTCAGGTTTGCCGCAGACGCCGCAGGCGAGGCATTCGATCCCATCGCCGACGCGCTGATAACCGAAATCCGTGCAGGCTTCGGTTTGTCCGAAGCGCTGGAGACCGTCGATACCGGCGCGCGGCCGGTTTTCGATCCTGCCTACCGCTCGCTGATCGCGGCGGGCGAGGCGACCGGCACCCTCGATCACACGCTTGACCGGCTGGCTGACTATCTTGAGAAAGCTGAAAAGCTTGTCACCGCCATCCGGTCGGCATTGATTTATCCCGCCTTCCTGCTCGGCGCCACGATCATATCGTTGCTTGTGCTGCTGCTGTTTGTGATTCCCCGTTATGAGATGCTGTTCAGCGGCATGGGAACCCGATTACCCTTCATCACCCGCCTTGTCATTGGACTGGGCGATGTGATGCAGATGGCAGCCTGGCTCTTGCCTTTGCTGGTGCTACTTGCCTGGCTCTACTGGCGGCAAAACCGCCATAAGCTTGAGTTCCGTATCCGGCGCGACCGGGCTGTGCTGGCGCTTCCTGTTATCGGACCGCTTGTACAGAAAATGGTGCTCGAGCGTTGCGTGCGGATACTCGCCGAACTTGTCACAAGCAAGCTCGAACTGCCCGCCGCCCTTGCCCTTGCGGCGGATGCGGCCGGTAATCAGCTCATCGCGTCAGATCTGAACGAGGCCGCAGGCAGATTGCGCGAAGGACAACCGCTCTCGGCTGCGCTTGGCCGCTCTGAACGCTTTCCGGATCTGTTCATCCAGCTTGCAAAAGTCGGGGAGGAAAGCGGCAGTCTGGATGGCATGCTGGCGCATCTCGCCGATATTTATGCGCTTGATGTCGAAGCTGCGACCCGCCGCCTCGTGACATTGATCGAGCCGGCTCTGATCCTGCTGATCGGTCTGCTGATGGGTTTTATCGTCATCGCCATGATCAGCGCCGTGATCACCGTCAACGACCTGACTGTCCTGTAGTGATGCACGCCACGCACGAGATGTCATTACAGAACAGGGCTGCGGCTGAAATTGTACCGATAACAATTTTCCGGGCGGGCGGCGGCGGCGGAGATGATAAGAAAGGTTCTGCATAAGCCTGCAGTATCTTACGTGGGAGAACGTCATGGCCGAATTTTTTAGCGAAGTGACAGAAGCGCAGCAGAAATTCATTGCCGACCAACATATGTTTTTCGTCGCCACGGCAGCATCCGAAGGTCGTATCAGCCTGTCGCCAAAGGGGCTTGATACTTTCCGCTGCCTGACCCCCAATCTTGTCGGTTATCTCGATCTGGTGGGCAGCGGTAATGAAACCGCCGCCTATCTGAAAGCGGACGGACGCATTACATTTATGTTCTGCGCCTTTCAGGGGCGACCGCTGATCTTGCGCTTGTATGGCAAGGGCCGGGCAGTGCAGCCGCATTCGCCCGACTGGCCGGCGCTTTCAGCACAGTTCCCCGAGATGGCCGGGGCGCGTCAGATCATCCTGGCCGAAATCGATAGTGTGCAAACCTCCTGTGGCTATGCGGTGCCTGAATATGAGCTGAAACAGGACCGCAAAGTGCTGAGCGACTGGCTCGACAACAAGAGTAAGGACGGGCTGCAGGCGTATCAACGGGAGAAGAACGCCGTCAGCATTGACGGGTTCGATACGGGGCTGTTCCCAAACGATACCGAATAGCGCATCATGGGTGCGGCAAGATGGGTGACGGGTCACAAGCAAAGAGCAAAGGGCCAGGGGCGAGCAGACCCGAGAAACAATCCATCGAAGGGAGCGCATCATGGGCAAAGCAGTCGATATAGAAGTGCCGGGCGGCAAAGTATCCGGGCAATGTGACGACAAATTCACAGCGATTGCCGAAGAATTCGCCCGCAATTTTTCAGAACGCGATGAAGTTGGCGCTTCTGTTTGCATCACGCTTGATGGCGAGACCGTTGTTGATCTCTGGGGCGGGCATTTCACCCGCGACCGGGACAGCGCAACCCCCTGGAATGACGATACAGTCACGATTGTCTATTCCTCGACCAAAGGGGCAACCGCGCTTTGCGCCCATATTCTTGCCGATCGGGGTGAGTTGTCACTTGATGCGCCGGTTGCGGACTACTGGCCTGAATTTGCCTGCAACGGCAAGGAAAAGACCACCGTGCGCATGATGCTTGACCATAGTGTCGGCGTTCCCGTACTGCGTGAGAAGCTGCCTGACGGGTCGGTCTATGACTGGGACTATATGTGCGACCGGCTGGCCCGGGAGACAGCCTTCTGGACGCCGGGCGAACGGCATGGTTATCACGCGATGACTTTCGGCTGGACGGTGGGTGAGCTTGTACGGCGTGTGTCGGGCAAATCACTGGGCAGCTTTTTTCAGGAAGAGGTCGCCCAACCGCTTGGCCTTGAATTCTGGATCGGCACCCCGGAAACGGTTGAGCCGCGTATCTCGCCCATGATTCCGTTTCGGCCGGAAAAAGGCGCGCCCCTGTCACCGCTTGTACAACTTGCCTTTGCTGACAACAGCTCTATCCCCGCGCTGTTCCTGTTCAATGGCGGCGGCTTCCAGCCCAACAGTCGCGCGGCCCATGCGGCGGAAATCGGCGCGGCAAACGGCATTACCAACGGCCGTGGTCTTGCCGGCATGTATGCGCCGCTCGCCTGCGGCGGCAGCGTTGATGGCACCAGGATTGTCAGCCCGGAAGCTGTTGCCCGAATGGGTCAGGTATCCATGTCCACCCATCTTGATGAAACGCTGCGCGTGCCGACCCGTTTTGCGCTGGGCTTCATGAAGTCGATGGATAATCGCGGCCAGGGGATTTTCGCCAATATGATCCTGGGCGAGCGCGCCTTCGGCCATGTGGGCGCGGGTGGCAGTATCGGCTTTGCCGATCCCGAATGCGGCCTGAGCTTTGGCTATACAATGAACCGGATGGGCGACGGCATTCTGCTGAACGAGCGGGGTCAGTCGCTTGTCGATGCGACCTATAAAAGCCTTGGCTACCGGTCAAGTGAGGGCGGCGTCTGGATCGCCTGAGCGGACAGACGTGGCACCCCCGCGCCAGGCGAAGCGGCGCGGTCTGGGTAACAGGGTCAGCAATAGGGATTGTCGGTTAGCAGGTGATTGCGGACATAATCGGCGATCCCGTCTTCAAGCGCGGTAAAATCGCGCTGATAGCCAAGCTTGCGCAGCCGCACTATCTGCGCCTCGGTGAAATACTGGTATTTATCGCGTATCTCGACCGGGGTATCGACAAATTCGATATCGGGCGTCCGGTTCATCGCAGCAAACACCCCCTGCGCCAGATCGGCGAAACTGCGCGCGCGGCCGGTTCCGATATTATAAATACCGCGATAACTTCCCTGATCGAGCAGCCACAGGATCACATCCACACAGTCCTTCACATAGACGAAATCGCGCATCTGCCCACCATCGGGATAATCGGGACGATGGGATTTGAACAGCCGGACAGGTTCACCCCTGCCGATCGTCTCGACAATCTTGCAGATGACCGAGCGCATCTCGCCCTTGTGATACTCGTTTGGCCCATAAACGTTGAAAAATTTGAGCCCCGCCCAGACAGGCGGCGCGGGACGGTTATTGGCGACAAGCCGCGCGACGCGCCGGTCGAAAGCGTGTTTGCTCCACCCGTAAGCATTCAGCGGCTGTAGCCGGGCCAGCGCATCGGGTGTTGCAGCATCGTCAAATCCCGCCGTGCCATCGCCATAGGTTGCCGCCGAGGAGGCATAGATGAAAGGCGTCCCCGATTTTGTACACCATTGCCACAGATCGCAGGACAGGCGGAAATTTGACTGCACGATTTTGTCGACATCACGCTCGGTCGTGGCCGACACCGCACCCATATGGATGACCGCCTCAACCCGCGTCGGCGACATATCAAGGAAACGCAGAAGCAGTTCGGGCGCAACAATGTCATAGATTTCATGCGCGGCGATATTGCGCCATTTGTCATCGGTTCCGAACCAGTCACAGACGACGATTTCATGATGGCCCCGCCCAGCAAGCGCCGCGACGATGTTTGAGCCGATAAAACCGGCCCCCCCGGTGACAATAATCATCTCAGCATCCTGTTATCGTGCAGAGCCCCGCCGGCTAACGGGCAATGCGCGCAATGGTATTTGTCGTGGAAAATCCGTCTTCCAGATTGGCAAGATGTATCCGCCCGCCATAAGCTGTGACAATTTCATGCCCCACGACCTGCTCGACCGTGTAATCGGCGCCCTTGACCAGCACATCCGGCCTGATCGCCTTGATCAGTTCGATGGGTGTATCCTCGTCGAACAGGACGACAAGATCGACCGGCGCCATCGAGGCCAGAACGATGGCCCGCGCCATCTCACTTTGCACGGGCCTGTCATCACCTTTCAGCCGTTTGACCGACTGATCGGTGTTCAGCCCGACGATCAATCGGTCGCAGGTTGCCCGTGCCTGCCGCAAAAGCGACACATGCCCTGGATGAACCAGATCGAAGCAGCCGTTTGTAAAGCCGATTTTCTTACCGCGCGCGCGCCACTTTTCCGCCATTTCCACCGCGCGGGTGATATTGAGAATTTTGGCTTCAGCCCCTTCCAGATCGGCCGTGTGGAGCACACCGGCAAGATCCTCACGATACACAACCGCGGTCCCAGCCTTGGAAACGGCAAGCCCCGCAGCAGCATTGGCAAGCGCGACCGCATCTTCCATCGACACCTGGGCCGCCAGGGCCACACCCAGCGTTGCCACACATGTATCGCCAGCCCCTGATTCATCAAACACTTCAGGCGCGCGGGCCGCAAGGTGCAACGCATCCATCCCGTCACGCACGAGCGTCATGCCCTTTTGCGCACGCGTGACAAGGACAGCCGCGCCAATCTGCATCCCCGCGACACGGGCCGCCGCTTCGACATTCGCGTCCTCGCCGCAGACAGCGCCGGTCGCAAGCGCAAGCTCACGCACATTGGGTGTCAATATATCAACTCCCGCATAGCGGCTGAAATCATGGCTTTTCGGATCAGCCACAACGGGCTTTGCCGCCTGATTTGCAATCTGAATGAGCTGCTCCAGCGAGTGCGCGGTCAGCATGCCTTTTGCATAATCGGACAGAATAACAAGATCAGCTTCCGGCAATTCGGATCGAAACGCCTCAAGAACCCGATGCTGCACGTCTTCGTCAAGCGGTGCCTGCGACTCGCGGTCCGCACGCAATAATTGCTGCGATCCGACGATATAACGTGTCTTGGTTGTCGTTTGTCGCCCGGGCACGACGACAAGCCGGCTATCCACCTGCTCCCACTCTCCCAGCAGACGGGTTGCCTCATGCCCGGTCTCATCATCCCCGATCACCGCGATCAGCGAGACCTGCGCCCCCAGCGCGGCGATGTTCCGCACCACATTGCCCGCCCCGCCCAGCATTGCATTCTCACGCAGCACGCGGATAACCGGGATTGGCGCTTCGGGTGAGATCCGCTCCACCTCTCCGTAAATGAAGCGGTCGAGCATCAGATCCCCCACGCAGAGCAACCGCACATCGCCGAAACGTGGCATATGAACAGCCAATTGTCCTAACTCGCTCATACCGACAGGCTCGATCTCAGGAATAATAGTCGCAGTCGGGCAAGACTTCGCAGCGTGTGCCCGGACTATCCATATCATCATGGGGCAAGACGATGATAGTGCCTAGCAAGCCGTTCTTGCCGGAAACCACATCAGACAACGCATGATCAGGCGCACTGGCCCGTTTAACGGAATATCAACCCAACTGCGCGACACTCTTAAAAGATATCTTTCCCGCGAGAGCGGGGCTCACGTATTCAGAAGCATTGGAATCCGACGTGCAACGGTCCAGTTTCCAAAATCCGGCGAGCCATGAAGCCGCACTGACCGACTACGCCACCCGTGTCGGCCAGCATCGCAAGGATCGCCGCGCGCTGCATATCCGTCTGTCGCAGCTATCGCGGGGCAGCCAGTTTGAACACCATATCCGTATCGCGATGAATACCTTCGATCCGCTGCTGAAACGGTTTGAAGGTCAGGTTTTTCGCATGTGGAACAATGATCTGATTGTGACGGTGAAGGGGGCAAGCCTCGGTCAGATGGACGAATATGCCATCCGTCTGCAATTCCTGTTCTCGGGCGATCCGAATATCTCAACCAGTGATGATAGTGAATTTCAACTGTGCCACTGGTACGAGATGGAAAACGACTATCCCGCCTTCCGGAAACTTGCGGAAACATTCGAAAAAAAGGCCGCAGAAGAACGCGAACGCAACGAGAAGGCGCAATCGCCCAACGCTGTCAGTAGCCTCGATAATCCGGGAGGGGCTGTCGAACCGCTGACGCCGATCCTGCTTGAACGCTTTGAATCGGCGCTTGAAACCGCAGACCTGTCGCCGATGGTGCAACAGCAGATGATTTGCGCCATTCCCAAGAGCGGTGAACCGCAAGCCGTGATGGCAGAATGCTTTGTCTCCATCGCCGCGCTCCAGAAGCGGTTCCTGCCTGGCGTCAATTGCCTGAGCGACAAATGGCTGTTCCAGCGGATTTGCCAGCGGCTTGACTACCGGATGCTGACCGCCCTGCCCGAACTGGTGCAGAAAGCGACCGTCCCGCTTTCAATCAATGTCAATGTCGCCACATTGCTGTCGCCGGAATTCCTTAAGTTCGACGAACGCTATCAAAGACTGACTGAGCTGCCCCTGATCCTTGAGCTGCAGAGCATCGATCTGTTCGGCGATATGGGAGCCTATATGTTTGCCCGGGAATTTGTGCATGAGCGCGGTTATCGCCTGGCGCTTGACGGGCTGGACCAGATGACATTTCCGCTGATCGACCGCCACAAGTTGAAGCTGGATTTCCAGAAAATTCAGTGGAATCCGGAAATTCTCAGCGATGTTCGCGCAAAAAAGCGCGAAGAATTCATCGCTGCCGTCAACAAGACTGGCGCGACCCGCGTCATTCTGTGCCGATGTGACGACCAGCGAGCCGTTGATTTCGGCAAAAGTGTCGGCATCAGCCTGTTCCAGGGCCGCCATCTCGATCAGCTGTTGCGCAAGAAGGCCGCATAGCAAAAGCAGCCCGAACAGCTAGCCGCGTTAACGTGGGGCGTGCTTTGCAAGGATCCGCTGCAATGTACGGCGATGCATCCGCAGTTTGCGCGCTGTCTCAGACACATTTCGGTCGCATTGCTCAAACACCCGCTGAATATGCTCCCAGCGGACACGGTCAGCGGACATGGGATTATCTGGCAATTCACCAACACCGGTTTCACCCGCGGTCAACAGCGCCAGTTCGATCTGATCCGCGTCGGCCGGTTTGGCAAGATAATCCACCGCGCCGCGCTTTATCGCCGCCACCGCGCTTGCGATATTGCCATAGCCTGTCAGAATCACGGCACGGCAATCCGGCCGTACAGCTTCCAACGCCTCAATGACGGATAACCCATTGCCATCGTCAAGCCGCAAATCGACGATCGCATAGGCCGGTTTGACTTCCTCCGCCAGCGCAATCCCTGCTTCCACGCTTTCAGCGGTACTGACCAGAAATTCCCGCTCCGCCATGGCACGTGCCAGACGCTCGCGAAACGGCTTGTCATCATCGACAATCAGTAAAGTCCGCGCGCCGTCATCATCTTCCAAATTCTGCTGTTCGGTATCAGACATATAAACCTTCCCTAACTCCCGATGCCCAACGGGTCGAGCCTGTCGGTTTCCTCATGAGCGGGCACCTCAATCGTCGATCGGGGCCAGGCAATCGTCACAGCCGCCCCCCCGGACTTGCGGTTTGCGAAACTCACTTGCGCGCCTGTGCGTTCTAGCAAATCTTTAGCAATGAAAATACCCAAACCCATCCCTCCCTTTTGCCCACGGCGCAGGCCAGCCTGCTGAATCTCGCCCGCCATACGCGAGCGCCTGGTTGTGAGATAAGGCTCCCCCACCAGCCCCATGATCGAGGAGGCAAAGCCCGGCCCGTCATCAAGAATACGCACGCGCAGTTCCGCCGCATTCCAATCCGCATGCAGGATGACCTTGCTTTCGGCGAATTCGACCGCATTTTCGACAAGGTTTGCCAAGGCATGCGCAAGTTCAGGGCTGCGCCTGACAAGCGGCGGGGCCTCTTCATCGGGTTTGCGGTGCGTAGCTGTTCTCACCGTGATTGTCACATCCGTGTCACCAGGATCGATATCGGGATGGACTTCCGACAGAATTTCGTTGATCGGCGCCACCGCCAGCATGTCGGGATGTTCAGCGCTGCCTGGCCTGTGCGACAACCGCGCCAGAATCTCACGGCAGCGTTCCGCCTGCTCGCGCAGCAGGGTCAAATCCTCTCGCACGGGGCCGCTGGCCGCGCCGCTTTGCTCAAGCTCCCGTGCGACAACCGAAATAGTACCAAGCGGCGAGCCAAGCTCATGCGCCGCAGCGGCCGCCAGCGCCCCAAGGGCGGATAATTGCTGCTGGCGCGCCAATGACATCTGCGTTTCTGCAAGCGCATCTGATATCCGCCGGGTTTCCGCTGCAACCCGCCACGCATAGGCGGACAGGAATACAAGCCCCAGACTGATCGCGGCCCAGATCCCCCCCGTGTAGAGCGGTGGCAGGTCCAGCCTTTCCCCCGCCCGCCAGGGCAGCGGCTCATGCCAGAACACCAGCAGGCTGACACATATAAAGGCAAACCCACCAAGCTGCACCGTGGCACCAAGCGACAAGATCGTCGCAGAAATTGTCACCGGCGCCAGAAACAGTAACGCAAAGGGGTTTTGCAACCCCCCCGTCAGGTATAGCAACACCGCCAACTGCAACAAATCATAGCCAAGATACAGGCGCGCTTCCGTGCCGGTCAGTCGCTTGGATGCAGGATATCGCAGTGTCAGAATGACATTGAGCCAGCCCGAAGCGGCAATCGCAGCCAGAACCGGATAAAGGGGCATGGTGAAGCCAAGCCCGAAAGACACGAATATAACCGCCGCCGCCTGCCCCGCAACCGCAAGCCAGCGCAGATTGACAAGCGTGCGGAGCCGGATACGCAACGGCGCCATATTCTTTGCGTGACCGTCAACCATTGCACTTTCCCGCAGCCACACTGGGGCATTCGCCGCCCACGGGCGCGACCCGGCCCGCTACATCTGACAAAAATTCGCTCACCCGGTGCTTTACCTCGCGCCACTGACCCATAATATATGCGCCATTGTTTCATCGCGGCCGCACAAAAACGATGATTTATCGCAATTTATGTCGATAGATGATCTGATATGCGGTCGTGCTATTATGCCCTCTGCAATTATCACGTCCCGAGATTTCCCATCCGCTTATGCCAGACCCTGAATCAGACCGCAGACCGGTTATCCATGTCGCCAATCTGCGTAAGCGCTTTGGCAAAGTGGATGCGGTCAGCGATATAAGCTTTACGGTCGCGCCCGGTTCGATCACCGGGTTACTCGGTGGCAATGGCGCAGGCAAGACCACGACAATCGCCATGCTGCTTGGTCTTGTGGAACCAAGCGGCGGAGAGATCGAAATTCTGGGTCATCCCGTTCCCGGACAGCGCCATAAGGTGCTGCACCGCATGAACTTTGAATCGCCTTATGTCGACCTGCCGCATCGGCTGACTGTTGCCGAAAACCTGCGTGTTTACGCCATGCTTTATGGTGTACGGCATGCTGCGGCGCGCATTCGCGAAATATGCGCGGAACTTGACCTGACCGGGCTGCTGAACCGCCCGGCCGGACAATTATCGGCCGGTCAGAAAACCCGTGTTTCCCTTGCAAAGTCGCTGATCAATGCACCGGAATTACTGTTGCTTGACGAACCCACCGCATCACTTGATCCCGATACGGCCGATTGGGTGCGCGGTTATCTGGAAAATTATTGCGCACGGCATCACGCGGCCATTCTGCTTGCCTCCCACAACATGGCGGAAGTGGAACGCATGTGCGACAATGTACTGATGATGCGCGCCGGAAAAATTGTCGATGACGGCACGCCATCCGCGCTGATCGCACGCTATGGCCGGCAGAATCTTGAACAGGTATTTCTTGATATCGCCCGCGGTACAGGTCACGCCGCACAACCGGCCAAGGCAGATACATCCCGATGAGCGAACAGCACGACATCCCGCCCCCAGCCATGAGTGAACCGGTCATCCAGAGCATGGCGGCGTGGCGGCGTATTGCCGCGATGATATTGCGCTACAGCTATCTGATCAAAGGGTCGTGGCCGCGCCTGCTTGATCTGTGGTACTGGCCAACCCTGCAGATTGTGTTATGGGGCTTCATAACCGGGTTTCTGGTGGAATATAGCAGCTACTTTGCGCAGGCATTCGGCGTCCTGCTTGGTGCTGTCATGTTGTGGGATCTGCTATTCCGTGGGCAGATGGGTTTTGCCCTTTCTTTCTTCGAGGAAATGTGGTCGCGGAATCTGGGCCATCTGCTGGTCAGCCCGCTGCGCCCCCGCGAACTGATCGCGGCACTTCTGGCGATGAGTGTGATCCGGACACTTGTCGGCGTGACGCCGGCAACCTTCCTGGCTATCTGGTTTTTCGGCTTCAATCTTTATGAACTGGGGCTGATGCTGATTGCCTTCTTTATCTGTTTGATAATGGCGGGATGGAGCATGGGGCTGCTTGTGTCAGGACTGGTCCTGCGTTTCGGCATGGGGGCCGAAAGCCTTGCCTGGGCGCTGATATTCGGCATTGCGCCGCTTTGCGCGATCTACTACCCCGTCGCTAGCCTGCCTGACTGGATTCAGCCCTTATCCTGGGCATTGCCCCCATCGCATATCTTTGAAGGTATGCGTGCCATTCTGATCGATAAGACAGTGCGCTATGATCTGCTGCTATCGGCCTTCCTGCTTGACCTTGCATATTTCACGGCCGCCTGCTGGTGGTTCATGCATTGTTTGAAGATCGCGCGCAATGACGGAAAATTGCTGCAAATTGGCGAATAGCACACGTTGAAACAGTGCAATGGAGGGGCACGGGAAGGAAGGCAATAACGGCAAGACCGGCACGCAAATTAGTGGCTGTTGCTAATTGCTGTCTGGCTGTGACTGCCCGCTGTCCAGCAAGCGTGTCTCGCCGATTGCCATGACCCAGAGATCTTCTTGCCGATAACCCTGCTGCGCACCGGCGGCCAGGAACCTGCGCGGCGGTTCAAAAACAGGTTCTTCGGTCAGGGTCACAGTTCCCCAATGCATACCGATAATCGCGCGCGCGCCAATATCCTTGCCGATCTGCACCGCCTCTTCAGGAGAGGCGTGGGAAGCACGCATGATCTTGCGCGGTTCATAAGCGCCGATCCCGATCATCGCCGCATCGAAGGGGCCGTACCGCTCACCGATTGAACGAAAAACCTCCCCATACGCACTGTCGCCACCGAAAAACAGATGCTGATCCGCCCCGCATATCGAAAAACCGGCCCATAAGGTGCGGTTTGTATCCCGCGCATTGCGGCGCGACCAATGAACGACGGGCAGCGCGGTGACAGTAACCGGCCCGACGCAGGTTTGCTCATCCCAATCCAGTTCGGTCACGCGCTGAAAACCGCGCTTGAGAAAGAAAGCCCCCAGCCGCAAGGGCGCAATAACCTCGATCTGCTCCTTGTTGGGCAAGCGCGATAATGTCTCCTCATCCAGATGGTCATAATGATTGTGGCTGATCAGCAGAATATCGATCGGCGGCAGGTTTTCGATCGCAATCCCGCTATCGACGAAACGTTTCGGCCCGAACCGCCCCGGCCCCGCATAGTCGGTCAAATAAGGATCGGTAATGATGGTCTTGCCTGCAAGACGGATCAGGAAACTGGCATGACCAAGCCAGGTAATACTGTCGCAACCTTGCATATCGCGCAGTGTTGCGATTGCCTGCGACTGCGGAAGGACATGTCCATCGGGTATATCGACCGGCACACGCCCCTGACGCGTCATGCGCGTGAAAAAACGCAGCATTGTGGGCATATCCACTTCGCGCCGCGGGCTGCCCGGCGGGTTTCGAAACAATCCGTTGGGCAAGTGATGAAACGGACGACCTTCCGCAGCAGGATGATGTTCAGGAGTACGGCGGGGATTACCGCCTAACATTCGCCGGTTTCGCGCCCTGATCTGAGCTATCATATCTGTAAGATCTTCTCCTGCATCAGCGGTCCGAACTGAGCTATATCCCCGCAACAGCCAGAAAGTGGCCTCTGTTTATCTGGGAACTCTATCGGGTATTTGAAGGGCAACACACTCCCGCTGCGAAAATACCACTGAAACGTTACGGGCAAAACGTTACGGGTCTGTAACCGCGCCTCGCCGGGCGGGTATTGCTACATGCGTCATGCCCGGCGATGACCCCTGCGCTGAACAGAGAGATATATTAGCGGGCGGCGGCCTGTTCCAGTCGCAGCGCGATACGCCGCTTTCGCGCATCGCGCGCATGCCACAACGCGGTGTGCCCGGCATAGTCCGTGGCATCGATGTCAGCACCCGCTTCCAGGAGCAGCCGCACAGATTCCAGCGAACCGATCCGCGCCGCTTTCATCAGCGGCGTCTCGCCTTGCCGGTCGGCCAGATTAACATCGGCCTCATAGGACAGCAGGATGGCAATCATCGCCGGCTCACCAATTTCGGCTGCCGCGACGAGCGCTGTCTTGCCGGTCCGCCTGTCATAGAGATCGGGTTTTGCGCCTTTTTCGAGCAGAAACCTCAGAACCTGCAGATTTCCGCGCTGGGCGGCGACGACAATGGCGGGATCGCCGCCCCTGCTGCGGCTGTTTACGCTTTGCCCCTGCAACAGCGCCCCACGCGCATCAACGACGGTGCCCGATTTCGCTGCCTCGATAATTTCGATATCGGGGAACCCTTGCGCAAATCCGTGGGTGCCCACAATCAGTGGCAAAATCATGAAAGACAAAAGCAACAATATGCGTCGCGTCATCACTGCTCACCCAAGTTTCAGCACCAGCCGGGCCATTCACAATCCCGTTCCTATTGTCACAGTCAACTTCATTGTCTTGTCACAGTTCACTGCATTGTCATAGTTCATGACACAGGCCTGAATCCAGCTTATATGCAAACAGAGTGGATCTGGCCGGCCCGGCGCATAACAGGTTAGCACAATCTGTATCGGTATTTTACTGCTTTAAGGCAGTTGGGTTCGCAGAAAAAGGTTTGAAAGAGGGCAAGATGAAACGACCAATCCTGCTGGCGGTCATCGCATTACTGGCAGCCGCTGCCTTGCTGATGCTCTGGCAGCTTACGAGCGGAGGGCAAAGCACCCGCACATCGGTGACGTCCAGTGGCACCGCACTCATCGGCGGCCCGTTCCGGTTGACAGACCATCACGGACAGCAGGTGACCGAGGCAGACCTGAAGGGGAAGTTCACGCTGATTTATTTCGGCTATTCCTTCTGCCCCGATATCTGCCCGACGGAATTACAGATCATGGGCGCAGCGCTTGACCAGATACAACAGAAAGCGCCTGAAAAATTCCGTAAATTGCAGGCATTCTTCATTACCGTCGATCCTGAGCGCGATACCCCCGCGGTTCTGGCTGACTATGTGCCGCATTTCCATCCCAGGCTTGTCGGGCTGACCGGCACAGATGAAGAAATCGCCGCTGCTGCCAAGGCTTATCGTATCTATTACGCAAAGGTTGACCCGGAATCAGACACACCGGGCGATTTCTACTTCATGGATCATGCCAATCTGATTTACCTGATGGGGCCGGACGGCGCTTTCCTGACCCATTTCAGCTACGGTGTTGACGCGGATGAAATGACACGGCGCCTTATCGCCGAGATTGACTGACCGCGACACCCCCTCATGCGGCAATGCGCGATGACAGGCGTGATGTCAGGCGCGATGACAGGCGCGACAGCACGAAAGCGGCCTAAAGCTGATCGCTGCGGCTTTCAAGCGCTTCCGCACTGACGATTTCAACTGAGGAACGGGTAGGCAGGCGAATAATACTGGCACGCTTCAATTCGCTCAGCACACGGCTGACCGTCTCTGTCGTCAGCCCCAGATAATCCGCGATATCGCTCCGGGTCATCGGCAGCGGAATTTGCAAACCGCCATTGCCACCACGTGCATTGTCGCCATGCCGCCGTGCCAGCGACAGCAGGAAAGTGCTGACCCGCTCTGCCGCGGTCTTGCGGCCAAGCAGCAAGGCATGCTCCTGCGCCTGCATCAGCTCGTCAGAAGCAATCGACAGCATCCGGTGCAACAGCCCCGGAATCTGCTGCATCAGGCTGTCCAATCCTGTCCGCGGGAAACCGCATAATACAGTTTCATCAATCGCTTCTGCTGAATAGCTGTATAATTCACTCGCTGAAATGCCGATAAAGTCACCCGGCACCAGAAAACCGGTGATCTGCCGCCGCCCGTCACTCAGTAATTTATAAAGCTTTACGTGACCTGAAATCAGATTATAGCCCGAATTGGCCGCGCTACCTTCGTTGATTACCGTTTCACCCGCACTGTAGCGCCGGGTTACACTGATTTCATTGAGACGGCCAATTTCCTTGTCATTCAGCGCAGCACATAAGGCCTGCTCGCGGACAGGGCATGCCGCGCAGGGGGCGTTTCTTGCGTTTTGTCCTTCGCTCACCGGCGGCCTGTTCATCGTCGCGCGTTGCATGCTGACTGCCCCTGTACCCTTATCTGTTCGGCTGCTTGCGTGCCGATAATCGAGGCTAACATATCACAACCGGTTTCCGCGCTTTTTTTGACGGCGCCAAAAACAGACAATAGTTTCAATATCGACATTTGCGTGCGGAATATATCCGGAAGAGATGCGGCTTCGGGTCGCATATAATCAAGGTCGGGGTGCATGCTAGCAGCACCCCAGGAAAAATCCGGACTTTCTGGCTGCGCATACTTTACAGCCAGGGCATCAACAGGCGGGAGCCTTCGTCGGGCAACGATCTCATGCATAAGATTTCTCTACGAAATGATAATTATGCAGTTGAAATCCTGCCGGCGCTGGGCGGGGCGATCAGCAGTTTCCGCGCCGTTTCGCACAGCGGTGAGGAGCTTGATCTTCTGGCGCCTGCAAACGCGACCTCTGACAGCGCGCCCAGACGATTCGCCGCACAGCCACGCCTGCCCTTTGCGATAGAAGCGGCAATCGGGGATAGCCCGGAAAATTTCGCAACCACGCCCTGGACGGTGCAGGATGCATCAGATGTCCGGGCGACGCTGACCTGTTAC
Source organism: uncultured Alphaproteobacteria bacterium (assembly GCA_947258435.1). Lineage (GTDB taxonomy): Bacteria > Pseudomonadota > Alphaproteobacteria > UBA11222 > UBA11222 > CALAQW01. Next base: position 10,521 of record CAMYID010000005.1, on the reverse strand, counting down.
TTTTCCTCCACCACAGCCCAGCCTTGGGAATTTCAGCTATTGCAACGCCTCATCATAGAGGCTGAAGGGCTGCAAATTTATCTGACGCTGACCAATATCGGCAAACAAGCTATTCCGGCGCAGCTCGGCATGGCGTTATGTTTGCCGCGACAGGCCACAATCTGTACCGGCGCGCCGCCCGATACGCCAGTCGCCCTGCCTGGCTGGACCGATATCGCCATGCCGGACTATCATGCGATTGCAAGCTGGCCTTCATCTGCCTGTCAACTTGCGATCGATACGGATGCCTCTCTTTCGACGCTCTGGCTGGAGGCGGCGGACAGTCCCCCCACCCCCGCAGGCGACGTCCGGAAGCCAGCGCCCCCCGCTGATCCGCCCCTGCTGACACAGACCGATAGCTGCGCCGGCCACCTGCAACTGTCAGCGCGTTTCAAACCGGCTGATATCTGATCTTATTCTTCCCGGACTTCCCCCGAAACCTTCCCTGCGACTACTCCGAACCTGCCTTCGATCAGGATTTTTTGTTGCAGTGCGGGATAGAACCCCCAAAATAACAATCAAGCAGGGGTGCGGGGTGACAGCGCGTAAATCGCGCAGAAGGAGGTGCAGCAATGCGAATAGGCGTATTGACCGGCGGTGGCGATGTGCCCGGATTGAACCCGTGTATCAAGGCGATTTCGCGCGCTGCTGCGGAACTGGACTGGGAAGTCGTTGGTTTCCGGCGTGGCTGGGCGGGACCCCTCAATATCGATCCCGATACGCCGGACAGCAAGCAGCGCTGGCTCATGCCGCTCGGTGTTGCCCAGACACGCACGATCGACCGAACCGGGGGAACGGTGCTGCATACATCGCGAACCAACCCCGGCAAGGTACAACCGCAGGATATGCCCGCCTTTCTGGAGCGCGGCAACTTTCCCGAAAATGAGGACGGCACCATTGATTGCACCGCGCATGTGGAACGGGTGCTCGATCATCTGGGGATCGACGCGCTGTTGCCGATTGGCGGTGATGATACACTGTCCTATGCCGCGCATCTTCATCGCCAGGGGATGAAAGTCCTGTCGATCCCCAAGACCATGGATAATGATGTCTTCGGAACCGACTATTGCATCGGCTTTTCCACAGCGGTCAGCAGATCGGTTGAGTTTATTACCGCACTGCGTACTCCGGCGGGCAGTCACGAGCGTATCGCCATCATCGAACTTTTTGGCCGTAACTCGGGCGAAACGGCGCTGATGTCCGGTTTTCTGGCAGATGCCGACCGGGTCGTGATCCCCGAATGCCCGGTGAATATCGACAATCTGGCACAGCAGATCACTGCCGACCGCGCGCGCAATCCATCGCGCTATGCCATCATTGTGGTTTCCGAAGGTGCCATGCTGGAGGATGGTACTGTCGTTGAATCGGGCCCCGCGGATGCTTACGGACACCGCAAGCTTGGCGGTATCGGCACGTTGCTGAGCGCCGAGCTGAAAAACCGCACCGGCATCAATATCATCAATCAGTCGCTGGCCTATCTGATGCGCGCCGGCGCCCCTGATTCACTCGATCGGATGGTCGCAAGCGCCTATGCGACCATGGCGGTCCAGCTTCTTGCCGACGGTGTATCAGGAAAGATGATGGCGCTGCAGAACGGCAATTATAGCTTTGTCGACAGCGATTATTGCATCAAGGGTGAAAAAAGGGTCGATGTGCCGCAACTCTATGATCCGCACGAATATCGCCCCCGCATCGCACAGATACATAACAAGCCGATGTTTCTTTACTGAATACAGGGCCAGCGCAGATGCGCCCCGGTCTGCAACGCGTCACCGCGACGCCGAGCATATATGGCTGTCATGGATGACAAGTCATGCAATTGAGCTAAACTGACATCTGCAAACGGACGGTCACATCACCGTTCGCCAGACGGGATGAGCTCTCATCGTCGCGGTTTTCACGTGGAGACATTTTATGGAAGCGCTGTCGGATCCGTTAATCTGGTCCAGCCTGCTGACACTGACACTGCTTGAGATTGTTCTGGGCATCGACAATCTGATCTTCATTTCCGTGCTGACGTCGCGCCTGCCCGAAGAGCAGCGCCCGAAGGCCCAGAAGCTTGGGCTTGCGCTCGCCCTGATTTTCCGGATTGGCCTGCTTGCGAGTATCGTCTGGATTGTCGGACTGACCGCGCCGCTTTTCTCGATCGGCGACTACATCGTTTCCTGGCGCGATATCATCCTGGTGGGCGGCGGCCTGTTTCTGCTTGCAAAGGGAACGTTCGAAATTCACGACACGGTGGAAGGAGAAGATCATGAAGCCAATCCGGCAGGAAAGGCTGCGGCAAGCTTTCTGGCCGTTGCAATCCAGATTGTTGCGCTCGATGTCGTGTTTTCCCTTGATTCAGTGATAACCGCCGTGGGTATGACCGATAATCTGCCGGTTATGGTTACCGCAGTATCGATCGCAATCCTCATCATGATGATTGCGGCGGCGCCGGTCGGTAATTTCATCCAGCAGCACCCGACAACGAAAATGCTGGCATTGAGTTTTCTGCTGCTGGTCGGTATGGCATTGATTGCAGATGGGCTGCATTTCCACATTCCGCGCGGCTATATCTATTTTGCCATTGCCTTCTCCATCTTCGTGGAAGTGCTCAATCTGATGGCGACATCGCGGCGCAGAAGAAAGCGCGCAGCCCGACAGGATATGGAGACAAACTCGGCATGAACCTCCCTGAAACGGACATACGTCCCATAACAGAGATTTCCGGTTTTCACGCGCATGTCTATTACGACAATGAGGCCGAAAAGGGTACGGCCGAACAGCTCCGCACAGCCATTGCCGCAGAAGGGTTCGACGTGGCGCTCGGGCGCTGGCACGACGCGCCCGTGGGACCGCACCCGGTCGGCAGTTATCAGGTCGCATTCCGTATGTCCGATTTCGCGGCATTCGTGCCATGGCTCAGCCTCAATCACGGGCCGAATTCTGTTCTGATACATCCGAATACGGATGACCCGATTGCCGACCATTCGGTACACGCCCTGTGGCTGGGGCCGCAGCTAACGCTGGATATACCCCTGCTCAGACGCCTGCTGGACAAATTCCAGACGTCCGAAGAAGGCGGCACCGCATGACATTGAAAATGCCTGCGCCCGAGACGCATATTCTTGCGGGCCGCGATGCGCTGATCGCGCGGCTGCGAGAAATCGTGCCCGATGGCGTGATCGAACGCGAGAGCGAATTACGCGCCTATGAAAGCGACGGACTGACAGCCTATGCGCAATTGCCCCTGCTGGTCGTGCTGCCCGAAACGGTTGCGCAGGTTTCTGCGATCCTGAAACTGTGCCATGAATTGCAGGTCAAGGTGGTACCGCGCGGTGCGGGGACATCTCTTTCGGGTGGCGCGCTACCGCTGGCCGACGGTGTGTTGCTCGGCATGGCGCGTTTTAACCGCATTACCCATATTGATCTGGAAAACCGCTGCGTCACAGCGCAACCCGGAGTTACCAATCTTGCGATCACCGAGGCCGTGGCGGATGCGGGGTTTTACTATGCCCCCGACCCCTCCAGTCAGATTGCCTGCACCATCGGCGGCAATGTTGCGGAAAATAGCGGTGGGGTACATTGTCTCAAATACGGGCTGACAACCAATAATATTCTGGGTGCCGAACTTGTGCTGATAAGCGGAGAGGTCATCCGGCTCGGCGGCAAACATCTTGATTCAGCGGGGCTCGACCTGCTGGGGGTAGTTTGCGGGTCCGAAGGCTTGCTTGCAGTTATCACCGAAGTCACCGTACGCATCCTGCCAAAACCTGAGACGGCACGCGCCCTGCTGATCGGTTTTGCCGCGAATGAGGCGGCAGGCAGTTGCGTTGCGGAGATTATCGGCCACGGCATCATACCGGCCGGGATGGAGATGATGGATAAGCCCGCGATCCATGCGGCGGAAGATTTTTGTCAGGCCGGTTATCCGCTTTCCGCCGAAGCCTTGCTGATTGTCGAGCTTGACGGAACAGCGGCCGAAGTCAGTGAATTAACCGCACAGGTCAGGACAATCGCCGATCGCTGCGGCGCGCAATCGGTATCTGTCAGTCGTGATGAGGCGGAACGACTGGCATTCTGGGCGGGTCGCAAAAACGCGTTCCCCGCGATTGGCCGTATTTCACCTGACTATTACTGCATGGACGGAACGATACCGCGCGGCAAACTTCCTGAAACGCTGAAACGCATGCAGCAACTGTCAACGCAGTACGGCCTGCGGGTCGCAAATGTCTTTCACGCGGGCGATGGCAATCTGCACCCGCTTATCCTGTACGATGCCAATGAGCCAGGTGAACTGGAGAAAGCAGAGGCGTTCGGCGCCGATATCCTGCGTCTATGTGTTGAAATGGGCGGGGTATTGACCGGCGAGCACGGGGTCGGGGTTGAAAAACGCGATCTGATGCCGACCATGTTCGACACAAAAGATCTCGATCAGCAACAAAGGCTGAAATGCGCGTTTGATCCTGACAGCCGGCTTAACCCGGGCAAGGTATTTCCGACGCTGCATCGCTGCGCGGAACTGGGCCGGGTCCATATCCATGGGGGCCAGACCCGCTTCCCGCATCTGCCGCGTTTCTGAAAACCGGCCTTAATGCCCGATGCGTGCTGAAATTCAGCCCATCAACCTTGAAACATATCCCGGCAGCGCGAAGGCCGCCTTGTGTACCGCCGGCGTATAATATTGCGTATCGAGATTGGCGCTGCGAAACCGCACATCGAGCTTTTCAGCACTGACTGCGCGAAGGGCCGGATTGTCGCTTGCCCAGCCAAAAGCCATCGGGCCCCCCACATAGGTCGGCACGGAAGCAAGATAGCAGGACACATCGGCAAATATCGGGCGCAGGAAACCGACCGTTTGCTGCAATTCAGACGCCTGCATAAAAGGCACGCCATTCTGCGTTACCAGAATGCCGCCCTCATTCAGGCACGCGTGGCATCGCCTGTAAAACTCCTGCGTAAACAGGACTTCGCCAGGCCCGATCGGATCAGTAGAATCGACGATGATGAGATCGTATTTGGGCCCCTCCTGCCCGACAAAGGCATAGCCATCGCCAATCACCAGATCCGTGCGCGGATCCTCGAATGCACCCTTGCAGATCTCCGGCAGATACTTTTTTGAAAATTCGATGACAGCGGCATCGATTTCCACCATCGTGACTGTTTCGACCATGCGGTGTTTAAGCACTTCCTCCAACATACCACCATCGCCACCGCCGATGATAAGTACCCGGCGGACCGCGCCATGCGCCAGAACCGGCACATGGGTCAGCATTTCGTGATAGATGAACTCGTCGCGACTTGTCGTTTGAAGAACCGTGTCGAGCGTCAGCACCTTGCCGAACTTGCTATTCTCAAACAACACAAGATGCTGATGCTCGGTCTTGCTTTCATAGAGGATATTTTCAGCACGCAGCCCCAGACGCAGTGCGTCGTGAAGCTGCTCGTACCGCCAATCTCCACTCATAAGCCTCTGCCCCGCAGCCTCTCTTCAACAGTCACAACTGCCGGCGCAAATGCCTTGCGCAACACCTCAACCGCCAGATGCGGTTTCGCGGCACCGCACATAAACACATCAAACGCGGCAAAGCCGTGCTCGGGCCATGTATGTACGCTGATATGCGATTCAGCCAGAACCGCAACACCCGACACACCACCATTCGGTGTGAAATGATGCAGATGGATATGCAGCAAGGTTGCCTCGGCCGCGATCACGCAGTCACGCAACACAGCCTCGATATATTCCTTTTCATCAAGCCGCTTTGCATGACGCAGGTCAATCAGCAGATGCGAACCGGCAAACCGTTCGCCATCGCGTTCGATCAAAAAATCCTTACGCTCTTCCAGATGCTCACCCGACGGAAGTACCGGTCTGGGGGGGGCGGGGTTTTCCAGACACGACTCAACCACCTTCGCGCGCGCCTTGGCGGGCATTGTGTGACGCTGTGTATCAAGGGCCTGGAATTTATGGGAAAGCGTGGCGGACAATCTTAAATACTCCCGCTGAAAAGTGAACGAAAGCACGCGACAAGGGGCGCTTGTTATGCCCGGAAATCCCAAAGATCAAGCAAAACTTGTTGTGCTTTTCCGGGCTGCACCATCTAGCATTCTATAACTTATTGAAAAACAGCAAATTTTCTCTCCAGCGAACCTTTGAATCGCAACGCCGATCGGAAGAAAACCTCCTCATCCGCGTGCCACAGTTCGCCCATGTTGCATAGTGTTATCCAACCCACCGCGCTGTCAAAGGGCCATCGCCAAAATTCACCCCTGTCCCTCTGGTAATGCGCCTGACGACTGACGCCATGTCTCTGAGCGGATAACCCGCCTACATAAGCCGCAAAGGTTTCCTGCAGGTACAACCACCGCAACCGATAACAGAGCACCCCCTTTGCCCGCGCGCGCCGTCCCGATCCAGCCGCCCGTCCGGGCCGGAATCGATGAAAGCGCATCAGCTTCAGGGGAGCGCCACCCCGGCGCAAGCCACAGCATTACAGGCCTATAGGGTGGCGCCCAACTCTGGCGCAACACAATTGGCTGTTCTCTGCCGCCGACAGAATCCGATACCGCATCCGATGCTGCCCTGCGGTTTTGTTCACGCCGCCGAACTGATGCAGCGCTGCGGTCGTTCGGCCCCGCCCGGGATACAGAAACTGCCCCTGCGCCGTTCCCTGCCCCCGTTATCCGATGCAAATTTGCAACATTTCCCGCAAATCAAATAGTCATTAAAAAAATTGTCTAGACTAACTATAAGATCTCATATTAATGATCATAAAAATTACCATCTAACAAATGACTTATTGAATTTTGGGCGAAACGGACACGGGATCTCAACCAAAGCGCGGCAAAAGAATAAATGCGCACCGGGTTGGGCGAACTCGCCGTTAGCTGGTCAGACAGTGCTGAAATTGTGGTTGTGAGGCCCCTCAAGCTGTTTGCAAGAACATCTGGTCAATTGGACCGCGTGCTTGCGAACTCGATGCTCAGCTAGCATCGAATCATCCTTGGTGACAATTTGTCATCATGCCTCACACAGACTTGGCGGCTTGCCGTGACAGGCAAGCCGCCACTTTTTCACAATTCCGCCAATCTGTGCCTTCGCTCCAAAGTTCGCGACAAGAACAACTTGCATGGGAGGCACGCATGTCAAATCTGAACGCAAATCACGACGACCGCTCCATCGGATGGTCATCCCGGCGACAACTCAAAACCGGTGTGGCAGTTGCTGCACTCGCCCTGTCTGTGGGCGCAACCGCGGCAGATGCGGCGGAGTTTCAAATGGGGGAGGTGCAGGGTTTTGTCGATACGACTGTATCGGCCGGTGCCTCCATACGTACAAGCGCACGTGATTGCGAGAATGTCGGTTCCGCAAATGGCGGCTGTCCTGATCTGGATGCGGCAGGCCTGCTGCCCTCAAGTGGCGGCGCAACGAATGGTGATGACGGCAATCTGAATTACGATCAGTGGGACGTATTTTCCGCCGCTTTCAAAGCGACTTCAGAGGTTCAGCTCGGCTGGCGGAACTTTACCGCATTTGCCCGCGGCACCGCCTTCTACGATCCGGCCGTGACCAATACCGACTTCCGCAATCTGGAAGACGCCCAGCGCAGTGAAATCGCGCAATCCGCAAAGATGCTCGACTATTTCATTTCCGGCAGTTTTGAAGTAGGCAACCAGCCGCTGGACGTCCGGGTTGGCAATCAGGTGATCAGCTGGGGCGAAAGTACTTTCATCCAGAACGGCATCAATGTCATCAACCCCATTGACGTCGCGGCGGCCCGCAAGCCGGGTTCGGAAATTAAGGAATTCTTTACTCCGGTACTTGCGGCACATGCCTCGCTGGGTCTGCCCAATAATTTCAGTCTTGAAGGTTTTTACCAGTTCAAGTCCGATAATATCGTGCCCGATCCTTCCGGCACCTTCTTCAGCTCCGCTGATATCGTGGGTCGGGGTTCGCAGCCGCTAAAGTCCGGCAGCAATGATTTTGGCGACGACATGAATCAGGATCCGGTAATCGGTGGTGTTACCGTCCCCTCGAATCCCTTCGCCGTCGGCCTGCCGGCGCAACGGACTTCTGCGCATTTCGCGCGTGCCAATGACGTAAACGCCAAAGACGGTGGCGAATATGGGGCAGCCCTGCGCTACTATGCGGAGAACTTCAATCAGGGTACGGAATTCGGGCTGTACTTCATGAACTATCACTCCCGCCTGCCGATCCTCCAGGTTTCCATGTCGAATCCGGCAGCCGCTTTCAGTAACCAGTCCGGCACCAACTTCGGTGCGCTGGGTGCTGGCTCCAGTTTTGGCACGGGTCCCGGTGGCGCCCTGGTCGATGCGTTCGAGGTTGGCGAAACCTTGTGTAACCTGGCCATTGCGCCGGTTGCAGGCGTTGCGCCAGTATCACTACGCGCTCCCGGCGGACGGGCTAACTGCACCGCTTTTGCGCAGCTACTCCCCGGCGTCGCCAGCCATATCGAATCCGCGGTGGCCGCGGTTATTGCCAATACCAATACATTCAGGCTGGAATATCCTGAAGACATCAAATTGCTGGGCGCAAGCTTCAGCACGACCTTTGGCGATATTGCCGTTCAGGGCGAATTCAGCTACCGGCATGATGCCCCCTTCTCCTATTCCACATCAGAGATGCTGGCACTGTCGGATGATCTTGATGGTCAAACCCGGTTCAAAACCGGTGCTGCCCCTGATCCAGTTAATGGAACCACATTGCCAATCGTAACAGCCGGTGTCACAGCCACTGCCACCAATGCCGCCGCAGCGTTCGGAGCACCGACATCGAACGGCACCGGCCCCAGCAACATTCCCGCCGGCACGCCGATCGATCCGTTCGGTGGTGCCTTTGTCGGCGCCAATCCCGGCCTGACCGCCGCAACGGCAGCAGACGCTGCAGCGGTGGCGCTTCCCAATGCCAATGGTCCGGCCGGCGCACCGGCGGGTGGCATCACACGGGCATCTGCACTGGATGGCGGACTTGTCAACTCAGACGGCTTCCTGAAAATCCGCCGTGAGGATATGTTCACGGCCCAGACCACCTTCACCCAGCTGCTGTTTGCGTCACATCCATTCATAATGACGCTAGGCGCCGATCAGGGCACGCTGATTACTGAATTCGGCATGGTTTACGTGCCGGGCATTTCCTCTGCAGACGGATTGTCGGCTTCAGGCACCAGCGGGTTGGCCAATACGCTGGCCTCACAATATTATCATGTGAACAAGAGCCTGAAATACGCGGACAATTTACCAACCCGCTTTTCCTGGGGCGCGCAGGGCCGCGTTCAAGTGACCTATAACCGCCTGTTCGGCACGCCATTTAACGTCAGCCCGCGTCTGAACTGGCGTTATGACATTAACGGGCGGACTCCGGCACCGTATGGCAACTATCAGGAGGATCGCAAATCGATCTCCATCGGCGCGAATGCAACCTATCTGTCAAGCTGGACCGGCTCTGTCAGCTGGACCCACAATTTCGGACCGGATGCGCCGTTAAGCGATCGTGACTTTGCGTCATTGAATGTGTCCTACGCATTCTGAACGGCAACACAAAAACTGACTATATGAGAGATCATATGGTCAGTTGCCATCAATCGAGATGATTAGGGCCAGCCTTGCCAACCGGGGCTGGCCTTAAATTTTTCCAACTGGCTTTTCCCTGGTTGAAAACCTGCCTTTGCCAGGAACAATTTTCCACCGGCCCTCCGCGAACGCCAAACCCGTCGGTTGATCACTTTAATTTTCTAATAGTTATTATTACGACAATTAATTTATTAGTTAATAAAATTATAATCTTGAGAAAAATAATAAATCTAACGTGTTTATAGTAAATATTCTGACTTTTTTTCTGTTTGAAATCAGGGATATTTGATTTTAGCGTCGCCAATGCTCGGTAATTACAAAAAAGAATTCGGGCATAGAGGCATTCTTCTTAGGGTCTGGAAAATTCGTTTCACATACCGGTCGCGGATTCCGGGGGGAATTCCTCGTACTCATTTTCTGAGAGAGGATTTTGGCGGTGAAAGTCAATCAGGGGTTTGCAAGTCTAGCTGAACCAAATCACATCGCGTGCCTTGCAAACGCGGTGCGAAACTTCGTGCCGACAACAGCGTTGCGCCGTCTTGGCGGTGCCATGCCTCAATATATCTGGGCGGTCTGCTGCAATGCGGCGGACCGCTCCTTTTTTTGGGGGAATGATTGCGCAACCGACTGTGCTTTCAACGCAGCTGAATAAAAAGAATATTGGTCACCAAGGAGGCATGAATGTCCAATAGAAACAGAACGCAACTTGGACTAACAACGACAGCAATCGCCACGATTCTGGCGGCAGTACCCGCATCGGCAATCGAATTCGGTTATGGCGAAGTTCAGGGCTATGTCGATACGATCGTATCGGCGGGTGCCTCAATGCGTACGTCAAAGCGCAATTGCGAGAATATCTCCAAGGCGAATGGCGGTTGTCAGGGGTTCGATGCATCCGGGATCGACAAG
>CAMYID010000004.1 GCA_947258435.1 uncultured Alphaproteobacteria bacterium | reverse complement strand
GATCAGCTGGGGCGAAAGCACCTTCATCCAGAACGGCATCAATGTCATCAACCCGATTGACGTGTCCGCCGCGCGCAAGCCCGGTTCCGAGATCAAGGAATTCTTCGAACCGATCCTGGCCGCGCATGTGGCATTGGGCCTGCCGAACAATTTCAGCCTTGAAGGTTTCTACCAGTTCAAGAGCGCGAATGTGGTGCCCGATCCCTCCGGCACCTTCTTCAGCTCGGCCGATATTGTCGGCCGCGGGTCACAGCCGATCCGTGCGGGCATTTCCGACTTCGGCGACGATGATCGCTTCAACCCCTTCATCGTGCCGCTGCTCAATGCCGACACGGTGTGGGATACGCGCCTTGCGGTCAATGTCCCGTCGGTCTCGATCGAGCGGGCTGACGATGTGAATGCGGATGACGGGGGCGAGTTCGGTGTCGCCCTGCGTTATTATGCGGAAGAATTCAATCAGGGGACCGAATTCGGCCTCTATTTCATGAATTATCATTCGCGACTGCCGATCCTGAACCTGAACCGCTCTAATCCGGGCGCCGCGTTCAGTGTGGCTTCGGGCACCAATATCGGCGTACTGGCGCCGGGGCTTGGCACGGGTTCGGGCCCAGGCGGTCTGGCGGCCGATGCCTTCGAGGTGGCGCAGACACTGTGTAATGTGCTTGCGCCTGTGGGCGGCCTGCTGGCCGCACGCGGTATGGGCTCAGCCAATGCATCCGCATTGGGAACCACCGCAGCGGTCAACCTTGCGGCTGCCGGTGGCTATACCAACTGCAATAATATTGCACGGCTGCGCAATGGTGTTGCAGCTTCGGTCGATCGCGCCACAGCGGCACTGATCGGCAATACCGGTCAGTTCCGCCTGGAATATCCCGAGGATATCCAGATGGTCGGGCTGAGTGTCAGCACCACGGTCGGCCCGGTTGCCGTGCAAGGTGAAATTACCTACCGGCATGATGCCCCCTTTGCCACGGTCGGGGCTGAACTGGGTGCTCTGAGTAACGATCTGGATGGCCAGACCGCCTTCCGGACCGGCGCCACATCATTGCAGGGTAATACCGTCGCCGATCCGGCCGGGCGGTTTGATCCCGCCGATCCACAGGCTGGTAATATGGTCGCGGCGCGGACCGGGCAGATGAACTTCCTCAATGTCATTGCGGCGGAAGAAGCGCTGCTGGCGCTGGCACCCGGCACGATCAGCGGCACGCTTGCACCAAGTGCGGCGGGAACCGGCGTCGATACGGCGGCGGCTGATGCCGCGGCCGCACAGGGGCAGTTTATTGCACTGGACACGCAATTTAACCCTGGCGGTGTGGCCGGTGTAGCGGGGGCCGATGGCGCCAGCGCCGCCACCGCGGTATTTAATGCCTCGCCGGCGGACGTTGCCTTCCTGACACACGCAAATGTGGCGACGCCACAGGTCAGAGCATCCAGCCTTGACCCCAGCCGCTTCGGCGCGCCGGGCAGCTTTGCCAGCATCGCCAAGGAAGATGTCTTCACCGCACAGACCACACTGACCTCGATCCTGTTTGCCTCCAATCCGTTCGTCACAACGATGGGCGCGGATCAGGGGGTCGTGATCACCGAGATCGGCATGGTGTATCTGCCCGGCATCTCAGCGCAGGATGCACTGTCGGCCAGCGGCTCCTCGGGGCTGCTCAACGGGCTTGCCGCGGGCACCTACAAGCTCAGCGCCGAGCTCGAATCAGCCCGCCATTACGCAACCCGGTTCTCCTGGGGTGCGCAGGGGCGCGTGGGGCTGACCTATAACCGGGCATTCGGCACGCCGATCAATCTCAGCCCGGTCTTCAACTGGCGCTGGGATATCAACGGCCGCACGCCGTCGCCCTTCTCCAACTATCAGGAAGACCGCAAATCCATCTCGCTCGGCATGAATGCCACCTATCTGGCAAGCTGGGCCGGTTCGATCAGCTGGACGCATAATTTCGGTCCCGACGCACCGCTTGATGACCGGGACTTTGCCTCCATCAACATCTCCTACGCTTTCTGACAGAGGTGCATAGTCAAACGAAATAAATCAATAAACAGCCCCCGATCAGCCCCGGCCCGCAAGCCGGGGCGCAACGGCGGGTTTCCGATTTCCTGCCGGCTGGCCGCGCCCCTACCTCACCGCTCCAGCCGGTTTCTCTTTGCACCGCCGCATCACGGAGCGGTTGGCACACGGTCAGGCAACACTCGGAAGGCAAAAACCAGCTGAAATAGCGCACAAATCCCGCTGCCCGGCCGATTTCCCTTTTAAACAGGACTGATTTCAGTGCAAATCGCACGATTCTGACCTATCTTGCTGCAAGATCCGCTGGCATCGGCTGCATCGATCCGCTACAAACGGGGCTGACAAGGGATAAATAAGGGGACATGCGCTGCCAGCATCGACCGGCTCTACCTCATGTCCTGACAAGAAACGTCTGTGGGAAGTAAGTATCATGCAACAAAGCGCGCACCTGAGCCGCTGGACAACTGCCTTGTTCGCAGTCGCCGCCGGCTTCTTTGTAATGACCGCCCAGGCAGCTTTGGCGCAAACGCCCAAGAAATTAGGTGGGCCGACGCCTGAGACAGCGCCGATTGAATATGCAATCCCATCAAAGCTTGCAACCAAGACACTGTTGCTGAGCGTCGCCGAGGCGGGCGAAAGACTGGTCGCAGTTGGCCATTGGGGGCATGTCGTTCTGTCTGATGATGGCGGCCTAAATTGGCGACAGGCAAAGTCGGTACCGACCCGCAATACGCTGACTTCAGTCTATTTCGCCGATGAGAAAAATGGCTGGGCCGTTGGACATGATGCCATCGTTCTGCACACAGCAGACGGCGGGGAAAACTGGGAAATGCAATATTCCGACCCCCCTGCCGAGACGCCTTTGCTGACTGTCTGGTTCGAAAATGCACAGCATGGTATCGCTGCGGGCGCTTTCAGTTTTATGATCGAAACCTTCGATGGCGGCAAAAGCTGGGAAGTTCGTGATCTTCTGGAAAACCCGCCGGAAGATTTCTATGCCCCGCATCTGAACAACATCTTCTGGGGACCGGACAAGAGCTCACAAGTCCTGATTTCCGCAGAAGCAGGCTACTTCTTCCGCTCAAACGATTCAGGACAAACCTGGGAAGAACTGCAAACACCCTATGACGGCTCATTCTGGGGCGGGATAACGTTACGCAATGGCCGTATTCTGGCGCTTGGCATGCGTGGCAATATGTTCGTCAGCGACGATATGGGGGATAGCTGGACCGAGGTTGACACCGGCACCAATCAGTCCCTGAGCGGCAGTGTGCAGCTTGATGACGGAACGGTGGTCGTTGTCGGTCTGGGCGGTGCCATCCTGTACAGTACAGATGAGGGCAAAAGCTTTACCGCAACGATCCTGCCCTCGCGCATCGGCCTGTCGGATGTGACCGATGCAGCAGGGGATCAGGTTGTCATCTTCGGCGAATCAGGCGTTGTTCTGCAGCCTGAGACCCCGCCTTCAAGCTGACCCCCCTGGCGGTAACTCTGTAGCAGATGCGCCGCCCCCTTGCCGCACCGGCCAAGGATCAATTTTCGGGAAACAGATAAAAGCTGCCACGACTGGTCGGGCAGCTTTTTCTTTTCAGGGCCTCGCCCTGACAGTCATTGGCACAGTTTAAATGAATTGGGAGCATAGCATCACCCGCCGCGCAGGCTGTGACCCAGAACAGCTTCAAGCGCATCAAGCGCGGCGGCAGGGGCACCGACTTTGATCGTCTGCATGCCCAGTTCGCGCGCAGGCTTGAGGTTGACCCCCAGATCATCGAGATAAACAGCCCGTCCCGGTGAAACACCCAACGCGTCACATGCCATCAAATATATTTGCGGATCCGGCTTACGCACGCCGGCCAACCGTGATTCAACGACATGGTGGAACAGCGCCATCACATCGGCGATGGCCTGCGCACGCCCCTGATCGCGAGCCATACCGGGCCCTTCCCCGGCCGAAACATTATTGGTGATGCAGCCAACGCGATATCTGCCCTGACAAATCTGCAAGGCACGAACCATTTCAGGCCGCAGATCACCTCCCAGCAGTGAAATAACTTCCCGACCCGGCACAGCATATCCCAATGCTTTACTTTCAGCCGCAAAGCGCCCGTCAAATTCATCAAGTGAGATTTCGCTGCGCTCAAACTGCGCCCAGGCATTGGTATCGGGATTTGTTGCATTCACCTTGCGTATAAAGTCTGTCGGGATACCATGTTCTCTTTCATATCGGTTGAATGCTTCAAAGGGACTGCTTGTCAGCACGCCGCCAAAGTCCCAGATTACCGCCTCGATCATCATCTGTTCCCATTTCCTGCTATCAAACCGCTCAACCTTGTTGCCCCTACGCAAAAACTTGTTAGTTTGAGCTGCATCCTAGTTTGAGTTGTATCGGATTATTGCGCCACACCAGACGGGCTCCCCAGCTGCACAGTCCGTTCTGCCAACATAACATGACAGCTATCATCTTCACGTCAGTCGCGGGTAAAAAAGGACCCAGATCATGCCGAGCAATCCCGTGAAACTCACAATTCGGTTATTATTTCTGTCATTTCTCGTCGGTGCATTGATGTCTTTTCTGGATATGACACCCTGGACGGTATGGCAGGATCTGGGTGAAACGATGCGGCAAATAACCGATTGGGCTGTTGATGCAGTCAAATGGGCGATGCCGACAATTATACTGGGCGCAGTTATCGTTGTACCCATCTGGCTTGCCATTCGCGCCTGGGATTTGTTTCGCAAACGATAACGCAACTTGCCAGCTTCAGGGCCGGCAGCATAAGACTAGGAAAGTTGATACCGCAGTCTGCAGAGAAACAGCTTCAGTCGTCAGCTTCCTTGCAATCTGTCAACCGAAACCGAAAGAGAGCCTGTTCCTTGAAAACGCCGATAACCGCCGCTTTTGCCGGCACGATGATCATGCTGATGCTTGGTTCTGCCGGCGCACAATCGCCACATAACGCAACGGACATGACCCCGGATGCACTACGTGAAATGGCCGGACGGGAGGTGCCCGATGATACGGTCATTGCCAGGGTAAATGGTCAGCCGGTCTATGTCTCGGAACTGATTTTGCTCTATGAGGACCTGCCGCCACAATATCAGCAAATTCCGCTGCAGGATATTTATGAACAGCTGGTCGCTCGCCTCATCGACCGCAAGCTTCTTACAGCAGAAGCTTTCGACAACAAGCAACTTGAGGACAAGGAAACACTGCGCCGAGCCCAGTACGCGATTGAGGATGTGGTGCTTACCGCTTTTGTCAGCAAGAAGGTCAATGCGCTTCTGACTGACGAGACATTGCGTGCGGCATATGCCCGGCTTGAAGCAGATCTGTCCGGAAAGGAAGAGGTTGAGGCACGCCACATTTTGGTGCGCAGCCGGGAAGAAGCGGAAGCGCTGATTAAACAGCTCATCGATGGGGCCGATTTCGCCGAACTTGCCAGGAAAAACTCAGTCGGACCATCAGCCCAGTCGGGCGGCTCTCTGGGGTTTTTCCAGCGTGGTCAGATGGTGCCCGCCTTTGAAGAGGCCGCCTTCGCCCTGTCGCCGGGCAGCGTGAGCCGCGAACCCGTAGAAAGCAAATTCGGCTGGCATGTGATCAAGGTCGAACAAAAACGGCCCGTGCAGGCACCGGGTTTTGAGGAAGCCCTGCCGGAACTACGTTCAGCCGCCAATAACGATATCGTCGCGGATTTAGTCAAAGGTCTGCGTGATAACGCGACGATCGAAACATTCCCGCCAGAAGGACTGGGCGGAGAAAAAAGTGAGACAGCGGAGTAGGACACGCCTTGCGCAATGGCATTGTTTTTCGATCAGGAGTGGTTTGACCGCAAACTTGCCGCACAAGGAACGAACCGCACCGAACTGGCTGCAATCCTCGGGGTGAGTGAGCCTGAAATCAACGATATCTGGAAGGATCAACGCGAAGTCAGCCCCTCAGAGGTTGCAATGATCGCGGTTTTTCTTGACGAAAGCCGCGATGAAATTGCCAGCAGATGCGGTGTGTCGACTAGTTCAGCAGAACAGGATGCCCCGTCAACCTCCAGCCTGCCCCATGACAGGATAGCGGCGCTTGGGGATCGTCTGACACGAATTGAGGGACGGCTTGCCCGACTTGAGCAATCGCTTGCCGATATTCACGCGGCACTGCTCAACCGTCGTTCCGGCCCGGACTGAAACCAATCAGCGACAGCTATTTGTGCGGTGATGCCCGTCCGACGCAGCGTGTCAAAGACAGAACAAAAAACAGCCAAAGCCAGCTCATGCACCCTAAAGATAGAGCCGCCGGGCAGGACCGGGCGGCGGCATTGTCGCCGGCTGATATTGCCTGACAAGCCGGGATAAAGCCGGTGACCGATGATCGCTCCCATTCAGGGCGTGGACCGGTGCCTTCTGACCTAAAATCTGCGCCATCACACGCAATCTGGCCAAACGCTGCCCCCGCTCGCAGAGCAATGCTTCCGCAGCATCAGATCCGGCAATCACGCGTGCTGCCTCGTCACGACGATAGGGAGCATGATCGCCCGCAAACTGGTTACGATTCTCCCGATGCATGCCGCCGCGATTTTCCACAGGCGCAACCGGACGGATCGCCGCAAACCGTCCCGATGAAGAAATTGTGAGTTCGCCAGACATTGCAATAAGCTGCGCGTTAACCATTTTTCTTAATGAATACTTAAGGATAGCATGAATTTTACGAATTTGTAAATTGGCGTCTTGCACCCAGACAGGCACGGCATTTTGTCAATATGCCCTGCTTGAGCGCCGCCCATAGGCGTCCTGCGAACCCGATGGTCACCGTCTTCTGGACTGATTGAGGCAGTTAGACTAAACAAGCACGCAATCTTATGCTAACGCTCCCAGCAATCACCGAACAACTAGACAAGCTGAGGTTGGGCGAAGGCCTGACGCGGGAAGGTTTTGGAGTAACAAGATGACCCAACTAACGCATCTGCAACGGCTGGAAGCCGAAAGCATCCATATCATGCGTGAAGTGGTGGCGGAGACAGAAAACCCGGTCATGCTCTATTCCATCGGCAAGGACAGCGCGGTGATGCTGCACCTGGCCATGAAGGCGTTTTATCCCTCAAAACCCCCCTTCCCGGTATTGCATGTGGATACCACATGGAAATTCCGGGAAATGATTGAATTCCGCGATACGCTGACGAAAAAGCTGGGGCTTGAGCTGATCGTCCATATTAATGAGGAAGGTGTCGCGCAGGGGATTGGTCCATTCACCCATGGATCGGCCGTGCATACAGACATCATGAAAACCCAGGCACTCAAACAGGCGTTGGATAAGTATAAATTCGATGCAGCCTTTGGCGGTGCGCGGCGCGATGAGGAAAAGTCCCGGGCCAAGGAGCGGATTTTCTCGTTCCGGTCGGCACAGCATCGCTGGGACCCGAAGAACCAGCGGCCCGAACTTTGGAACCTTTATAATGCACGTAAGGCCATGAACGAGTCGATCCGGGTCTTTCCCCTGTCCAACTGGACCGAACTCGATATCTGGCAATATATCTATCTTGAGGATATTCCCATCGTACCGCTTTACTTTTCCGCAAAACGCCCGGTCGTTGAACGTGACGGCACCCTGATCATGGTCGATGACGACCGGATGGAGCTGCATCCGGGTGAAGTGCCGATGGAGAAGATGGTGCGCTTCCGCACGCTGGGTTGCTACCCGTTGACCGGCGCGATCGAATCCCATGCGACAACGCTGCCCGAAATCATTCAGGAGATGCTGCTGACGACGACCTCGGAACGGCAGGGCCGGGTGATCGATCATGACAGCGCCGCATCGATGGAAAAGAAAAAGCAGGAGGGCTATTTCTGAGATGGCCCACCAATCAGATCTCATCGCCAGCGATATCAATGCCTATCTGAAGGCACATGAAAACAAGAGCCTGTTGCGCTTTATCACCTGCGGATCGGTCGATGACGGTAAATCCACCCTGATCGGCCGGCTGCTTTATGAATCGAAACTGATTTTCGAGGATCACCTGAGCGCACTGGAAGCGGAGTCCAAAAAAATGGGCACCCAGGGCGAAGAACTCGATCTTGCACTGCTGGTGGACGGGCTTGCCGCCGAGCGCGAACAGGGCATCACAATCGACGTTGCCTATCGCTTCTTTTCTACTGAAAAGCGCAAATTCATCGTCGCCGATACGCCTGGTCATGAACAATATACCCGCAATATGGCAACTGGCGCCTCGACCGCCGACCTTGCGATCATGATGATCGACGCGCGTAAGGGCGTGCTGACCCAGACAAAGCGGCACAGCTTCATTATTTCCATGCTGGGCGTAAAGCATGTCGTGCTGGCCATCAACAAAATGGATCTTGTCGATTATTCACAGAAAGTCTTCAATGACATTGATGAAGAATATCGCGAGTTCGCGGCCTCGCTGGGACTGAAACATATCGTGGCAATCCCGATGTCGGCGTTACGTGGCGACAACATCATTACAGCCAGCGACACGACCGACTGGTATCAGGGACCAACCCTGATGCAGCATCTTGAAACCGTACAGGTGGAAACCGAGGAGCAGGAAAAGCCATTCCGCATGCCGGTTCAATGGGTCAACCGGCCCAATCTCGATTTTCGGGGGTTTTCGGGTGAAATTGTCAGTGGTCGTATCCGCCCCGGCGACAGGATCAAGGTTCTGCCATCCGCGCGTGAAAGCCAGGTTGCCAACATCGTCACCTATGACGGTGAACTGTCAGAGGCGTGCGCCGGCCAATCCGTAACCCTGACACTGGCCGACGAGATCGATATTTCACGCGGTGATATGATCGCCGAAGCAACCTCCCCCTGCCCTGTTTCCGATCAGTTCGAGGCACGCATTCTGTGGATGTCGGATCAGCCGATGCTGCCCGGCCGCCCCTATCTGATGAAGATTGGCACACGGACGGTTACCGCCATGCCGGCGCAACCGAAATACAAGGTCAATGTCAACACGCTGGAAGAGCTGGCGGCCAAGCAGCTTGAACTTAATGAAATCGGTGTCTGCAATATCGCCCTCGATCAGCAGATTCCCTTTGACCCCTATGACGACAACCGCAAGACAGGCGGCTTCATCCTGATCGACAGGCTGACCAATAATACAGTCGGCATGGGACTCTTGAATTTTGCCCTGCGCCGCTCCGCCAATATCCACTGGCAGGCGATGGATGTCGACAAGCATGCCCGCGCCAGCCTGAAAAACCAGAAACCTGCCATTTTGTGGTTCACAGGCCTGTCCGGGTCAGGCAAATCGACCATTGCCAATCTGCTGGAACGCAAGCTGTGTGGGATCAACCGTCATACAACAAGTCTTGACGGTGATAATGTGCGGCACGGGCTGAACCGGGATCTCGGTTTCACCGATGCAGACCGGGTGGAGAATATCCGCCGTGTGGCCGAAGTCTCAAAACTGATGGTGGAATCGGGCCTTATCACGCTTGTTTCCTTCATTTCACCGTTCCGCTCAGAAAGACAGATGGCGCGTAATGTTGTGGAGCCGGACGAGTTTATAGAGGTTTTCGTGGACACACCGCTCGATGTTGCCGAACAGCGCGACGTCAAAGGGCTCTACAAGAAAGCCCGCGCCGGCGAGATCAAGAACTTCACCGGCATCGACAGCCCTTATGAGCCGCCGCGCGCCGCCGAAATCCATATCGACACAACCAGGCTTACCGCGGAAGAAGCCGCAGATCAGATTTTTGCCTATCTTGAAGAACGCGGCTATCTGGGTTAGGCGCAAGGCAAGAGGCAGTGACGATGTCTTCTTACGGACGACGCCGTCGGGGCGTCAGCCTGCGGATCAATAGCGCCGCAACCTGACGGTCAGCCGCGCCCCGACGGGCTGCGGCGTATCGCCGGCATCGCCTGTATCACTTGCACCCGAAGCATGGGCCGGTTTGCCCGCATATCGGTTCTCCGCCTGAATTGTCCCACCATAGGCTTCAATAATCTGTCTTGAGATACTCAAGCCCAGACCCGAATGGCCATCCTCCTTCGCCATTTCGGGCCGGTCTGTATAGAAGCGCTCAAAAACCCGCTCCAGATTGGACAGCGGAAAACCCGGCCCCTCATCCTCAATGGAAACAACAATCATATTGCCGTCAGGGCGGACGCGAATTCTGATTGTGCCGGCCTCGGGACTGAAGGACAGGGCATTTTCAAGCAGGTTACGGAAGACCTGAACCAGACGTCCTTCTTCACCCCGCACGACGGTAGTTGCTTCCCCGCCCGGCTGCAGGTCGGTAGTCTGCAACTGGTAGGTAACGGCTTTCTCCTGCGTCTCGCGGAACAGATCGACGAGCGCACGCAGCAGCGGAACGATTTTGACAGGTGCGGGCTTGGCGCGCGACAATTGCGCATCAAGTCTTGAAGCGGCTGAAATATCGCTGATCAGCCGATCCATGCGCCGCACGTCATTATGGATGATCGCCATCAGCTTTGCCTTGCTCTTGTCATCCCTGGCAATAGCAAGGCTTTCGATTGCGCTATTGATCGATGTCAGCGGATTCTTGATTTCATGGGCGACATCGGCGGCAAACCGCTCAATCGCATCGATCCTGTCATATAATGCCGTCGTCATTTCGATCAGCGCGACCGATAGATCGCCCACCTCGTCATTGCGGCGGGACATATCGGGAATCGGCGCCCGTTCGGTTTTGAACAAACGAACCCTGTCGGCGGCTTCCGCAAGCCGCTTGATGGGGCGAACGATCGCGCCTGCCGTCACAAGCGACATCGCGGTGGCAACCGCCAGTGCCACAAGAAAGACCTCAATAATCGCACGCCGTTCCGCACGAACGATTTCATCGATATCGGCAGCTTCGGTTGTCAGCATCAGCCCACCAAGCACAACCCGAAACCGCTGCACCGGCACCGCAACACTGATGATCGGCTCGCCCTGGCTGTTTTCGCGTACAATGCCCGAAATGTCGCCCTGCAGAGCAGCCGTTACCTCGGGATAGTCACTCGCCCTTGCGCTTTCGACCTCCTGATATAGGGGGCGGTCGCGCTGAAACAGCCACTCAACCAGACGCGCATAGGATTGTTCCAGGCGCACAATCCAGCTTTGCCCGGTGTCGGGGGCTTTGCCCGGCTGTGGCAAGGCATAGCTGCGCACCGGCTGGGGGAAGACCAGATCGCGGCTGTCGACAACAAGCGTCCCTTCCACATTGAACAAGCGTGCACGGGTCTGCGTCGGCAGGACGATCCGGCGCACGATCTGCGATGCTATGACAGGGTTGACACGGGTTGCCGCAGGTCCGCGCGCACTTGTCTGCGCAATCGCGCCGGCAATGATTTCAGCCTGAGTGATAAGGGACTGGATACGTGTTTCAATCAGCCCGGACCGAAACTGATTGAGATAGAGCGCGCCGGCGGCAAATAAACCAAGCCCGACAAAATTAACCGCCAGAATCTGCCGGGTCAGCGGCGATATCGGTCCGCGTTTCTGCGGCCGGCGCAAGAAAAACTGCCGCCAGTTACGCCCCACATTCACCGTCACACATCATCATATCTGTACCCGACCCCATATAGTGTCTCGATTGCGGCAAATTCAGGGTCGACGGATTTGAATTTCTTGCGCAACCGCTTGATATGACTGTCGATTGTCCGGTCATCCACATAAACCTGATCGTCATAGGCCGCATCCATCAGCTGATCGCGGCTTTTCACATAGCCGGGCCGCTGGGCCAATGCCTGCAGGATCAGGAATTCGGTTACCGTCAGGGTTACATCTTTTCCGTCCCAGCCGCAGGCATGCCGCAACGGGTCAAGCACAAGCCGACCGCGCACAATCGGCGCCGCCTGCTCGCCCGCCGCTGACTGCCCCCCCGCATCAGGCGCCGTTCTGCGCAGCACGGCACGGATCCGTTCAATCAACAGACGCTGGGAAAAAGGTTTACGGATGTAATCATCCGCGCCCATCTTCAACCCCAGCATTTCATCCAGCTCTTCATCTTTTGACGTCAGGAATATCACTGGCAGATTGCCCTTCTGCCGCAATCGCCGCAACAGCTCCATACCATCCATGCGTGGCATCTTTATATCGAGCACAGCCAGATCGGGCGGATTGGCATCAAGTGCCGATAGCGCCGTTGCACCTTCATGATATGTCCGGACGTGAAATCCTTCCGCCTCCAGCGCAATCGCCACGGAAGTAAGAATATTCTGATCGTCATCCACAAGTGCGATTGTCGCCATCTGCACCCTCTATCCCTTGTTATCCGGTTTGTACGTATCGCCCCGGTCGCCTGTCACGACCGGACCTGAAACACAGTCCCCGGCGAGTATGCCTGCTTCATGGCCGAAATATGCCGAAAATCAGGCAATCGCCCGGTGCGGACCGCATCGGGATCAATGCATATCCCGCCAATTGGAGCACAATCGCTATATAGGTGGCCAGACGTTGTCGGCAATTCTATCCTTGTGCGCAAAACAGATAGTGCCACAACCGCACTCCCCTGACGCGCGGAATTTTCGGAACAGGTCGCCTTGATGACAGAAAACCCTCTCAGCCCCCCGACCCAGGAAGTCGTACATCAATTGCAGATGCTGGTGCGCAGCGCCAGGACGGCACAGCTTGCAACCCTGTTCCGGCAATCGACAACGCTTGCGGACCTGCCCGGCAAAGACTTTGCCGGTTACCCCTATGGCAGTCTGGTACAGGTCGCCAGCAGCATGGAAGGCATGCCCGTCCTGCTGCTCTCACAGCTTGCTGAACATACCCGCAACCTGGCCAGGGATCGGCGTGCTTCATTGCTGTACGAAAATGTCGGGGGACTTGCCAGCCCGCTTACCGGTCTGCGCGTCACACTGGTCGGCAACATTGCGCGGGCATCGGAACAAGATGCCACACGTTACCTCAACCGCCACCCCGAAGCCCGTCAGTATGCGGGCTTCAAGGATTTCGCCTTTTACCGTTTCACGCCCCATGCGGCACACCTTGTTGCCGGCTTCGGTAAAATTGAATGGCTGGATACGCGGCTTTTCCTGCTTCAGCCGGAAGCATGTGCGGAAATCGCTGCCGCCGAAGCAGGAATCATCGCGCATATGAACAGCGATCATGCCGATGCCGTGGCGCGTTATGCATCGGTTCTGCTTGGGCAGGCCGCACATGACAGGTGGGAACTGTGTGGCTGCGATCCGCTGGGCTGCGATCTGCGTGATGAAACCACCCATATCCGGCTGCCGTTCGACGCACCCGCCTACACTGCAACGCAGGTTCGCAGGGCGCTGGTGGACCATGCGCAACAGGCGGCGAAAAAAGCCGCCCTGACAGGTGAAAAATAGGTTGCCTGATCGAATTGGATTCAGCATGTTGCAAGCATGTGACATTGGCTACGCACCGGAGCAGAATTTTGTGGCAAACAAGGTTCGCTACCGGTCGCTGATTTCCAGTCGGAAATCTGGCTGGCCAGTTAGAGATGGTGGTGTTGAGCGTGCATTGAGCAAAGTCCGTATGCCTTCGCTGAATGCACAATGAGAAGTCGACAAACCCGTTAGCTACCTGTCCGCGATATCCGGCGGGTCAGTGGTGTGTCGCCAGAACGCTTGTTGATTATCAACATGATTCACGGCCGCGCGATGCCGGGAACATGGGAGGAAATGGTGAAACATACGGGTAGACACATAAGTGCATTCGGGCTCGCCAAACATGGGCTGCGCAATGCTTCGCTGGTACATTGGAACGATACAAGCGCAGCGCTCTATGGAATGGCAGTCGAACGCGGCGAAGGGCTGGTAGCCAGGGATGGCCCGCTTGTCGTGCAAACCGGCGCGCATACAGGGCGATCCGCGCAGGACAAGTTCACAGTCCGCGATTCGCATACCGAAGAAACGGTATGGTGGGACAATAACAAGTCCATGACATCTGAGCAGTTCGACAATCTGCGGCAAAGCATGCTGGGCTATGCGCAGGGTAAGGAGCTGTGGGTTCAGGACCTGTTTGGCGGTGCGGACCCGCAGAACCGCATCAATGTACGCGTCGTGACCCAGCATGCATGGCATGCTTTGTTTATCCGCCACCTTCTGGTGGAACCGGCATTGGCTGAACTTGCCGACTTCACACCGGACTTCACCATCCTGCACATGCCAGATTTCGAGGCGACGCCTGAACTGCACGGCAGCCGCGGGGAAACCATGATCGCGGTGAACTTTGCTGAACGCATGGTATTGATCGGCGGCACAAGCTATGCCGGCGAAATCAAGAAGTCCGTCTTCACGATCCTGAACTATCTCCTGCCCGAACGCGGCATCATGCCGATGCATTGTTCGGTCAATGTGGGTGACAAAGGCGATTCGGCCATCTTTTTCGGATTGTCGGGTACAGGCAAAACGACTCTGTCCGCCGACCCTGCCCGCACGCTGATCGGCGATGATGAACATGGCTGGGCCGACACTACGGTGTTCAATTTCGAAGGCGGCTGTTACGCGAAGATGATTCGGCTGTCAGAGGAACAGGAACCCGACATTTACGCGACCACACGCAAATTCGGCACGGTGCTGGAGAATGTGGTGATCGACCCTGAAACCCGCGAGCTGGATCTCGACGATGACAGCCTGGCGGAAAACTCCCGGGGTGCCTATCCGATTTCCTATATTTCGAATGCCAGCGACAGCGGTGTTGCCCAGGGGCATCCGAAGAATATCATCATGCTGACGGCGGATGCATTTGGCGTCCTGCCGCCGATTGCCAAGCTGACCCCGGCGCAGGCCGAATATCATTTCCTGTCAGGCTATACTGCGAAAGTGGCCGGTACGGAGAAGGGTGTGACGGAACCGACGGCCACTTTCTCAACCTGTTTCGGCGGGCCGTTCATGCCCCGCCACCCGAGCGAGTACGGCAATTTGCTGCGCGAGAAGATCGCTGCAAATGAGGTGGATTGCTGGTTGGTGAATACGGGCTGGACAAGCGGTCCCTATGGCATCGGCCACCGCATGCCGATCCGGGAAACCCGCGCCTTGCTGACAGCCGCACTTGACGGCTCATTGTCCAGGGTCGATATGCGGCCTGATCCGAATTTCGGATTTCTTGTACCCATTGCGGTGCCCGGTGTGGATCAGTCAATCCTCGATCCGCGGGGGACCTGGGACGACAAGCAGGCCTATGATGCGCAAGCACGCAAACTTGTGACGATGTTCATTGAAAACTTTGCACAGTTTGAGCGGCATGTATGCGACGATGTCCGTAATGCGGCCCCGAGCGCGGCCTGAATAGCCCACCGGGCACGCCTAAAGCGCACGGATTAGACTTTGAAAGAACACGGGTTTCTTTAAAAACCACAGGTTTCTTTAAAAATAATGCCGGTCTGCAAGTGGCAGGCCGGCATTTTTCAATTCGGGCAATCTGTCTCAGGCAGGATCTCGCGATGATCATGCAGATTTTGCGGCAAGCGGGGCTGCTGCCGGCCTTGGCGACGAGACCGTCGTTAACAGTGATTTTTTGCAGTAAACCCCCCGCAGGCCTTTGACCGCGGCCAACTGATCAGTCACACCCAGCACAGTCTCGGCGGACCCCAGAAACAACATACCGTCTTCGGGCATCTGACGAACCATGCGCTCAAGTATGTCCTTCTTGGTTTCCTGATCGAAGTAGATCAACACGTTGCGGCAGAAAATGATATCGAACTTGCCCAGACTGTCGAAGCGTTCAAGCAGATTGCCGGGCTGGAAATTGACCATCGCGCGCAAGCCCGCGTCAATCTGCCACATTTCACCGATCTGCTTGAAATACTTGACCAGCATCTGAATTGGCAAACCGCGCTGCACCTCAAACTGGCTGTACATTCCGGCGCGCGCTTTTTCCAACACCTCGTGGGACAAGTCAGTGCCGATAATATCCAGGCGCCAGCCTTGCATCCTTGCCTGCAGATCCTTGAGGATCATGGCAATCGAATAAGGCTCTTGTCCTGTCGAAGCCGCGGCAGACCATATCCGCAACTGCCTGGAACTGCCGCGCGCTTCGATCAAAGCGGGCAAGACCTGATCGCGCAGCGTGTCGAAAGGCGTTTTGTCCCGAAAGAAGAACGATTCATTTGTCGTCATCGCTTCGGTGACGAGCTGGACAAGTTTCTTGTCCTGCCCTCTACGAATAGCAGCCACCAGCTCTTCAAGGCTCTTGAGGCCATTTTTCTTCGCAACAGGAAGCAAACGACTTTCAATCAGGTACATTTTGTCCTGGCTGAGAATAAGACCTGAACGCTGCCGAAGGAAATCACACAGGAAGTCAAAATCGCTCTTGTTCATCACGGGGCTCCCCGAAAATACCGCTGCAACGTGCTGGCGATTTCCGGCAAAGGCAGTACCGCTGCACAAATTCCTGCCTCTGCTGCCGCCCCCGGCATTCCCCAAACCACACTTGTTGCTTCATCCTGAGCGACCACGGTGCCACCGGCACCGACAACCTTTTTGCCACCCTCGCGCCCGTCCTGCCCCATACCGGTCAGCAATAGGCACAAACCGGCAGCCCCATATACCGACGCCACGCTTTCGAACATCGGATCCACAGCCGGACGGCAGAAATTCACCTGTGGCCCCTGATTGAGAGCCAGAACGATATCGCCGCCACGTTTCTGCACGGTCATATGATAATCGCCAGGTGCCACATAAACGTGACCGGGCTGCAGCCGCTCACCATTCTTTGCCTCACTCGCCGGCAATCCCGTCATATTCTGGATATGTTCAGCCAGGATTGCGGTGAAAGTCGGTGGCATATGCTGCGTAACAATAACCGGTACCGTCAGCTCACCCTTGCCCATGCCACCAAGCACCTTAAACAATGCCTGTGGCCCGCCGGTTGAACTGCCAATCGCCAGCACCCGAGGCCTGACGAGCGAGCGCGCCCGCATCGCAGGCAACTGTGCGGGCGGTTTAGCCAGCGCTTCCGCTGCTCCGCGCAAAGTGCGCGGTGCGCTATCGGCCGCCTGACGCCGCAGGCCGGCACCGATTGCACGCAGCTTGGCAATCAAATCCCGATGGAAGTCCTCGGTTCCTGTACCCGCCTTGGCGCTTTCCGGTTTCGGCAGGTAATCGACAGCCCCCATCGACAGCGCTTTCAGGCTGACATCCGCATTACGTCTTGTCAGGGTCGAGGCCATGATGACCCGCAGTTTCGGCACCTCCGAAAGCAGTTTCGGCAGGGCCGTCAGACCGTCCATTTGCGGCATTTCAATATCGAGAATTGCAATCTCAGCGCCACAACTCTTCACATTCTGAACCGCTTGCAGGCCATTGCAGTAAGATCCCACGACGGAAAAATTCGGATCGGCATCCAGCCATTGGGTCAGCTTGCCACGGATCACGGCCGAATCATCCACAAGCATCACCCGATATGGCTGTGCGGATTTTTTGTTCGCTATAACCTGTTTTGCCGCGGCGGAATTATTGCTCGTCACGATATATTTGCCCTGGCTCCTGAATGGCTGCGACTAAACGAGGCCGACTTCAGTGAATTTGGTTTCGATGATATCGCGGTCAAACGGTTTCATGATGTACTCGTTTGCACCCGCCTGAATAGCTTCCGTGATATGCTCGATATCATTTTCCGTCGTACAAAAGACGACGACAGGCAACTCACCGCCCTGTTCCTGCCGCAGCTTGCGCAGAAAATCGATCCCGCTCATGACTGGCATGTTCCAATCAAGCAGGATCGCGTCGGGCATGCTGTCGCGACAGCAGTCAAGCGCTTCCTTTCCGTCAACCGCTTCAACGGTCGTAAAATGCAGCTCTTCCAGAATCTGTCGGGCGACTTTCCGGATCACCCTAGAGTCATCGACGATCAGACAAGATTTCATTTTTCACCACTCCGGTGCGCAAGTTGGGGGGAGTAAATCTAGGCGGCTATCGCGCCATTTCCTGTTTCGATTATTTTGTCGAGCTGCAGGACCACCATCAGCTTGTCCTCCAGTCGGTAAACGCCGCCCGATACATCGCGCCACCGCTGATCCAGATTGACCGGATTTCGCTCGCAGGACGCATCAGCAAGGTTAAGCACTTCGCCGACACTGTCGATTAACAGGCTATAGGGCTCACCGTGATGCTCGATAACGACGGCCATCACCTGCTTGCCTTCCTCCAGCAGTGGATAGCCAAGCCTGCGACGCAGATCGATGGCCGTGACAATACGGCCTCTCAGGTTCAGCACGCCTGCAACCTCTGGTGCCGCCATCGGAACATGTGCAAGTTTGGTGGGAATAAATACATCATGCACATCCAGCACCGGCACACCGAACAGCTGATCGGCAACGATCATGGTGACAAAGCTCTGCCCGCTATCTTTTATATCACCGCCCATGGCCTGGACGTCAGTCACCAAATTGTCGGTCATGCCGCGCTTCCTTCCATGTGCAATGTTTCCTGAATGCTCTCAAGCAGACCTCGCCTGTCGGTCTTCACGACATAGTCGGTAAACCCGACGCTTCGGCCACGATCAAAATCCTGCGGGGTTCCGTGCGACGAAATCGCCACGATCGGCGTCTTGCCCCAGCGCTCGTCACTGCGGATTTCGGATGCCAGATCAAACCCGTCCATTCCGGGCATCTCGATATCGCTGACGATCACATCGAAGTGATTTCCCAGCTCCCGCAGTTCAAGCGCGCGGTCGGCATTTTCAACAGCGGTCACCTTGTAGCCGACGGTCGCAAGTAGCGGGGCGAGCATGTTGCGGAAGAAGCTGCTGTCATCGACGAGCAACAAATGTTTATTGGATTTTGCACGTTCCTGACGGTTTTCATCGAACCAGTCAGGGAAGGCTTTGACGAGATAATGGCTGACATCGACAATTTCCGTCGCCATCCCGTTAACCACCGCGGTGCCAAGCATCCCTTCGCAATCCGACGGCAATTCGATTTTCAACTGCTCCTCGACGATATCGACGATCTCATCGACGGCCAGTCCCATCGTGCGGGTCTCATCTGCAAACACCAGCAGCGGCTGCCGCCCTTCCTTGCGCAGTTCATAGCTGTCGGAAATTCGCAGGATCGGCATAACCTGGCCGCGATACTGCACGACATCAATGCCGTTAGAACGTTCGATATCAGTGCATTCAACTTCTTCAAGTCGCGAGACAAGCGAAAGCGGCACAGCCTTGGGTTCGGCACTACCGGTATTAAAGATCAGTATCGAGATCTTTTCACTGCTGTCCTGCGCATTTGCAGCTTCGAGCGCGGCTTCATCATTTTCATCCTTCACATCACCGCATGCATCGGCAATCCCGTTGGGATCGAGGATCATGATGACACTGCCATCGCCTAAAATCGTATTTCCGGAAAAGACGCTGATGTCGCGCAGAATCGGCGCAACAGGCTTGACGACGATTTCCTCGGTATCGAACACACGGTCGACAACGATACCAAAGCGGAAGGTGCCGACCTGTGTGACAACGACGAATTCATCATCGTTCTTTGCGTCTGGCTGCCTGTCGTTGCCGGCCGCTACATCCGCTTCATCATCTTGCTGCACCGCGATGTCCGGATCGGCCTCAAGCCCCAATACATCGCTGAGATAGACAAGCGGCAACAGCTGGTCGCGCAACCGCAGTACCGGCGTCTCCTTCAGCTTCTCAACACGATGTTCGGAATTGCTTGATGCCCTGACAAGCTCCACGACACTGATTTGCGGAATGGCAAAACGCTCACCGCAGGACTCGACCACCAGAGCCGATACAATTGCAAGCGTCAGCGGAATCTTGATCGTGAAGACGGAGCCACGACCGACCTCGCTGCGCACTTCCACCGTGCCGCCGATTTTCTCGATATTGCTCCGCACGACGTCCATGCCGACACCGCGCCCCGAAACGCTGGTCACTTCCTGCGCGGTGGAAAAGCCCGGTTTGAAGATAAAGTTGCTGATCTGCTGTTCGCTGAGCTGATCGAGTTCGCCTTCGCTGGTCAACCCGACCGCCAGTGCTTTGGACTTGATCTTCTCCAGGTTCAGCCCACCGCCATCGTCAGAAATCCGGATGATAACGTGCCCGCCTTCATGATAGGCATCGAGCTTGATCACACCCACCGGTGGTTTGCCCGCCGCAATCCGGCCTTCGGTGCTTTCCAGGCCGTGATCGGCGGAGTTGCGCACCATATGCGTCAGCGGATCCTTGATAAGCTCCAGCACCTGGCGATCGAGTTCGGTGTCAGCGCCGCTCATCTGAAGATCGATTTTCTTGCCAAGCTCATGGCTGAGATCGCGCAGAATACGCGGCAGCTTCTGCCAGGCATTGCCAATCGGCTGCATGCGGGTCTTCATGACACCTTCCTGCAGCTCCGTTGTCACCAGGTTAAGCCGCTGCAAGGGCACATTGAACTCACTATCCTCCTGCTGCCGGACAATCTGCAGCAGCTGATTACGCGTCAGCACCAGCTCGCTGACCATCGTCATCAGGTCTTCGAGAAGGTCGACATTGACCCGAACCGACTGCGTCGCGACAGAGGGTTCTGCCTTTTCAGACTTCCCACCCTGCTTTTCCGCTTTTTCACTTTCAGCTTTTGCTGCGGGCGCGACTGCCGGCACCGGCTGTTCAGGCGCTTTTGCGCTATCTGCCGAAGCAACGGACTCAGCTGCCGGCGCCTCACTCGCGATGTCAGCAGACGCGTCATCTGCTGCGTTACCCGCACTTGCCCCGGCTTCTGCATCCGGCCCGGGTGCTGCAGCAAAGGCCGCTTCAAGTTCCTCGAGCGACACCTCGCCGGGCCGTAACGGGCGATCAAGAGTTGGATTGATATCGGGCTCAGTTTCCTGCGCGACGGGTTCCGGCTCAGGCTCGGCCTGGAGCATATCCGTTTGCGCAATTGCTTCACCACCGTCAGGGGCCTGGCCGGCGGCGACACAGTTTAGCTTCCCGATAAGCTCGTTATCATCGCCTTCGGGCTCTTTTTCGGTCGCCTCAAGATCGGCCATGATCGACTTAATCGCGTCAATCGATTCGAGGATGAGGCTAACCGCTTCCGTCGTGACCTGAAGTTCACCATCGCGGAATTTGCCCAGAACATTTTCAGAAGCATGGGCAACGGCTTCCAATCGCGGCAAGTCAAGAAAGCCACATGTCCCCTTGACCGTATGTACAAGCCGGAAAATATTGTCCAGAACCGCCTTGTCATTGGGGTCCTTTTCAAACCTTACGAGTTCCGCATCGACTACATCGAGGCTTTCATTCGTCTCCGTCAGAAACTCATTAAGTAAATCATCCATTTCGCCAACCCTGCAATACACCCATATGGGAGCCCCCTCAGGCCAGGGGGCCTTAATTCGCTAATGTCACATGGATATCGGAGTGGCGTTAAAAAGCCGTAAAGCTCACGTTGGGGTTTTACGGCTTTCGTGCGGGCAGAAAGAACAAAAAGGATGGACTAGAGCTGGGTATGGCAGACAAATGACAGCAGTTCGTCACGCTCAACCATGTCGACTTTGGCATTCAGGCAGCGGGCTACAAGCCCGGTATAATAGGCTTGCGCGGCGCGCGGCGATAAGCCATTCAATTCGCGTTCGCCACCCAGAACCTGCGCCGTCCCCTCGGCAGGCCTGAGCATCGCCCCCTCGCCTTTGACGACAATCTCAGCGCCTGAACCCTGCACCGATAATTGTGCGGCAACCGAACCGCCACGCGGCAGGCTCTCAGCACACAGATAAATGAGATTGACAAATAATTTTGCAATCAGGCGATCAACTGCAGCCAGGTCGCACTGCCAGTCCAGCGTGACTTTATGGTCACCCAGTATTTGTGTGCAGACCTTCCGCGCCTCACCCAAATCGATATCGGCACCCGGCCCGCCAGCCGCGCCATAGGCAAGCCGTGCAAATTGCAGTTTGTTGGCCGTCCGCTCCGCACTCTCTCGGATCAGGCGGAAGGCCATTTCTCGCATTTCCGCATCATCCTCATCCTCAAGCACTTCAAGCCCATTGGTGACCGCACCCACGGGACTGACCAGATCGTGGCAAAGCCGTGAACTCAAAAGTGAGGCCATTTCAAAAATCGCCAATTCGGACATACGCATTCCACCCTGTCGCCGCACTATCGGGCGGCTGTTTCGCTAATCGGACTGTCCATGCATCATACAAGATGGTTAACCAATAGTTAACGGCACGCCCGGGCGCAGCCCTGTACAAGCGCGGCCGATTGCCGCTATTAAGCAATGCGAACAGTTTTGGATTGCTTTTCATCCTGTCGGGAACGCTGCCCGCATCAGCAATCATACCAACCACAGAAAAGGGAAAGATGTGAGCTTTTCGGCATCCGACCGCGACTGCCTGACCGAAGCGATCCGCGATATTGCGGTCGAAGCCGGCGGGATCATCATGCATTATTACGAAGACGATCTCGATGTGCGGGAAAAGGGCGACAAATCGCCTGTCACAATTGCCGATGAGGTGACAGAAGATTTCATCCTCGAGCGGCTGCGTAAACTCGACCCCGATATCCCGATCGTTGCAGAAGAACTTGCCGCGGCGGGAAATCTGCCGCGCGTCGATCAGCGGTTCTGGCTTGTCGATCCGCTTGATGGGACGAAAGAGTTTCTGAACAAGAACGGCGAGTTCACCGTGAATATTGCGCTGATCGATCATGGTGAGCCTGTGCTCGGCGTGGTCTATGCACCTGCGGTCAAACGGCTCTTTTACGCGTCAGGCCCCGGGGCGGCTTTTGAGCAGCGCGTCGATCCGCATCAGGGCAACAGCCGCGACGTTGATGGCCCACCGCGGAAAATCGCGGTCAGAAAGCCCGGCAAGGACGGGCTGATCGTTATTGCCAGCCGGTCCCATCGCGACAAGAAAACTGACGAGCTGTTACGGCAGTATGATGTGAAGGAACTGGTGGCGGCCGGCTCATCGCTCAAATTCTGTGTCGTTGCAGCGGGGGAGGCCGATCTCTATCCCCGGCACGGCCCGACGATGGAATGGGATACCGCCGCCGGTCACGCGGTATTGTCCGGCGCCGGGGGAACGGTGAAGCGAATGGACGGATCGCCCTTTCTGTACGGCAAGGCGGAATTCCGCAATCCGCATTTTATCGCCCGCGGCGCGGAAGACTGAACTTCCTCCCGCACCGCATGGCACAACGCGCCGATGGCTACATGCCGTAAAGATCGGCTTTATCGACAACATTCTGCACGATGCGGACGGACGCGGCATCGACCATCACCCCATCGATCTGAACCGCACCTTCACCGCGCGCGACCGCTTCTTCATAGGCTTTCGCAAGCTTGCGGGCATTGTCGACCTCCGCCTGCTCGGGCGAGAAAACATCCTGGGCAATTTCGACCTGACTTGGGTGAATGGCCCATTTGCCGACCATGCCGAGGATGGCCGCCCGCTGCGCCTCGCGACGATAGGCATCCGGATTACGGAAATTCGCGAACGGCCCGTCGACCGGATCAAGCCCGTGGGCCCGCGCGGCAACCGTAATCTTGTAACGGGTATAGTGCCAGATATCGCCCGGGTAACCGGATTCGCCGCCAATATGGCGCACATCGATTCCCTGGCTTGCGGAATAATCCCCCATACCGAAGATCAGGCATTCCAGGCGCGGTGTCGAGCGGGCAATTTCCTCGACATTCATCAGGCCTTCGACTTCCTCGATCAGGACTTCGATGCCGATCCGGCCTTCCTCAAGGCCAAGCTTGCGCTCAAGCTGATTGAGCATGGTATCGACAAATGACAGATCGGCAGCCGATTTTGCCTTCGTCAGCATGATGGTATCAAGGTTCTTGCCAGCCCCTGTCACAACCTCAATGATATCGTCATGGCACCATTCGGTTTCACAGTCATTGATCCGCACACAACGGACCTTCTTGCCAAAATCAAGATTATTGAGCGCATCGACGATCATGCCGCGCGCGCCGGGTTTCGCGCTCGGTGCAACCGCATCCTCAAGATCGAGGAAAACGTGATCAAGCCCTTCCATCGCAGCCGCCTTGGTCATCATCTTTTCGCTGCTGCCCGGCACCGATAGTTGGCACCGGCGGGCACGTTTGGGTCTGTTAGCCATATTATTCTCCCTGCATATTGATTTTGAATTCGTTTCGGCGCGCCCTTAGCGGATCGCGCGTTTTTCCCGCATCTCCGCAATTTCTTCCGCGCTAAAGCCGAGGCTTTCCAGAATCGCTTCCGTATCTTCTCCCAGCAACGCGCCGCGGCGTGCCACGCCCCCCTGGGTCTTTGTCATCCGGATCGGCGTTCCCGCAATCCGTACCGGACCAAGCCCGGGCTGCTCGACCTCAGGCAGCATCTCGCGCACTTTGGTATGGGGATCGTCAAAAATATCAGCGACATTATTGACCGGTCCGAACGGAATTTTACCGCCAAGCTTGTCGATCAGCTCTTTCTTGCTGAGCGTGCTCGTCCAGTCCCCGACCATACTGACAACTTCGGCGTTGCGCTGCACCCGCGCGATGTTGAGCGCGTAACGCTCATCCTCGCCCAGTTCAGGCCGGCCCATTGCCTCGGTCAGTATGATCCAGAAATGATCCTTGGGGCAGGCAATCGATACCCAGCCATCCTTGGCCGGAAACAGGCCGAACGGACAAAGCAACGGATGCGCATTGCCCTCTGGCCCCGGCACAGCGCCGTCATAGCTGTGCTGATAGACGATCCGTTCACACAGGGCGAGGATTCCATCATACATCGCCACATCGACAAATTGCCCCTGCCCGGTCTTCTCCGCGTGCCGTACCGCTGACAGGATTCCGATGGTCGTCAGCATGGCAGGCACAATATCGCCGACGCCCGGCCCGATCTTGAGCGGTGTGTCGGGATCAGGGCCGGTAATCCCCATGATACCGCCCATCGCCTGCGCAATCACATCGAAAGCCGGCCAGTCCGCATAGGGGCTTTTGCCCGTGCGCGGATCGCCAAACCCACGAATGGCCGCATAGACAAGACGCGGGTTGATCTTTGCCAGCTCTTCATAGGACAGGCCGAGCCGCTCCATCACCCCGACACGGTAGTTTTCGACCAACACATCCGCCTCTTTCACAAGCCGGCGCAGCACCTGTTTGCCTTCCTCCGTCTTCAGGTCAAGACCGATCGACAGCTTGTTACGGTTGATACTCTGAAAATAGCCGCCAAAAGGCATTTCATCCTTTCCCGGATGAACACCGCGAGTCGTATCACCGCCGCGCGCAGGCTCCACCTTGACGATTGTGGCACCCTGATCGCCCAGCAGCATGGTGCAGAAGGGGCCTGCCAGCATCATCGTCAGATCGATGACCTTGAGCCCCTTCAGCGCGCCGTTCTCAACCGGCGAGGCGATCATTTTGCGCCCCAGCCACGCTTTTTGACGAGCACGCGGCGTTCACCTTCAAACACCAGCTTGTCATCCTGATTGACACCGTAATGTTTGAAATGAACGATGCCGGTATCAGGCTCGTCCCCTGCTTCCGTGCCGAGCACTTCGGTAAACGCGTAAAGGGTATCGCCGTGGAACACAGGCGATTTCAGCCGGATCTTGTCCATGCCGACCTCCCGCAGCGCGTTTTCGCCCGTATCCTGCATGGCAAGGCCGACTACGGTTGCGATCGTGACACCCCCGAAATTCACCCGCTGCGGAAAGATCGCACCCGAGTTCTGCATCAGATGCTCGTTAAAATGACCTTCCGCGGTATTCATGACCTGCAGGGTCGTGCCTACATTGTCATATTCCATAATGGTCTTGCCGCGCGCATGGCGGTAGACGTCACCGACCGTGAAGTCCTCGAAATAATTATCCGTACCCGTCAATGCCATGATGCTTACCTCTTGGACGGACGACCGAGCAGACTGTCGGAAATGATCCGCTGCTGAATTTCGGACGTGCCTTCAAAAATCTTGGTGAGCCGCGCATCGCGCCAATAGCGTTCCACCGCGTTAAGCTTGGTATAGCCCGCGCCACCAAAGATCTGCAGCGCTTCGCTCGTCACCCGTTCGGACATTTCAGAGGCAAACAGTTTTACCATCGCCGCTTCCCTGTCGCAGCGCTTGCCCGTATCGATCTGATGGCAGACGAAATACATGAGCTGCCGCGCCGCCTCGATATCGGTTGCCATCTTGGCAATCTTGAACCGGATTGCCTGGAATTCCCCGATCGGGCGGCCGAACTGTTCGCGCTGCTGAGCATATTCGATCGCATCCTCAAGCGCCCCTTGCGCCAAACCGATGGAACGCGCCGCGGTATGCGCGCGGGCCCGCTCAAGACCGCTCGACACCTGATAGAAGGCATTGCCGCCGCCACGCTTGCCGCCAACCTGCGCGCTCAACGGCACGCGGCAACCATCAAAGGCAAGCTCGAACGTGTTCCAGCCGAAATAGCCGATCTTGGGAATCGCAGCGCCCTGGCACCCCTGGGGCAATTCACCGCGCGGCTTCTCGATAATAAAGCCCGACAAGCCCTTATGCCGCTTGGCGGGATCCATTGGCTCTGTCCGCGCGACAACATAGATGTAATCCGCATCATCGGCGAAGGTGCACCAGTATTTGTTGCCCGTGATAACCCATTCATCACCATCCTGCTCCGCACGGCAGGACACATTCGCCACATCCGACCCAGCATTCGGTTCAGACAGTGAAAACGCGCCAAGCCATTCGCCGCGCGCCACCTTGGGCAGCCGCTCCTGCAGTTCTTCCTCGCTCATGCCGCGCGCGCCGATCAGACCATTGCCCCGCGCGATCAGGCTCGCCACACTCATCCAGCCGCGCGCAAGCTCCTCGGCAACAAGGCAATATTCAAAACAACCAAGCCCGAGCCCGCCATACTGCTCGGGAATGGTGATCCCGAAATAGCCCATATCGGCCATTTTCTGGCGCAACTCCATCGGGATCTTGCCCTGCACCGGATCGAGCTCATTGGCGACCGGCAGCACCTCTTTCATCGTAAATTCGCGCGCCGATTCCTTAATCAGGCGGCGCTCTTCTGTCATATAGCCTTCCGGCGCATCCGGATTTGTATCCCAGGCAGCACCAGCCTTACTGTCGGTCGCACTCATTTCTTGATCCTCACGAGATTGGAGCGGCGGTAATCAACCACCAATTCGGAATTCTGATTGAAGCCTTCGGTATGCCAGGTGACGATCCCAAAACCCTTCATATTCTTGGAGACGCGCTTATCCTTCACCGTGGAACGCGCGGTCACCGTATCGCCCTCATAGACCGGGCGGTGATAGGTCAGCTCATCAACGCCAAGAAACGGCCCGCCCCCCTCGCTCAGATCCTCGACCGTCAGCCCGAAGACCGTGTTGAAGACAAGCAGCGGATTAACGACAATTCCGGGATGATCATGCGCCTTGGCATATTCCGCATTGAAATAAAGCGGGTTGTAGGACAGGGTCAGCGTCGTGAAGAGCGAATTGTCCCCTGCATTGATCGTGCGGCCCCAATGATGCTCGTAGACCTGCCCGATCTCAAAGACATCATAGTGATTTCCCTTCGGGATTAACCGCGCCTTTTCGCGGAAATCTTCCGACATACAAACTCCCCTGCCTGTGTTTCATTATTGTCTGACGTGACGGTATATCCGACGGGACGGTTGCCCCGCCCGCGCTGACTGCCCGCATCTTAACGCAAGGCAGCGGCGAACGCCTAATGCACCCGCATCAACTGCGCGACTTCGGCAAAATTCTCACAATTTTCAAGCTCAGCGATCGCAGCCGCAAGCTCCGACGCCCGTCCATGCCCCATAACCGGGTCAGCAATCGCATGGAATTTGGCCAGCAGCTTCTCCCATTGCAAATCAAGATCAGATGCCGGAATCGCCACATTCGCTGTCGCTGAATAGCTGTTGCCGCCAGCCAGATCGACGACGACCTCGCTTTCCTGCGCGGCTGGCTTGTTATGCACCTCAATACTCACCTTGTCGCGCAATGCAACAAGATCAGGCCGCGTCGCATTTGCGTCGCTATAGGTTTCGATCCGCGCGGTATCGAGACCGGTCAGCGCGAAGGCTGTGGTCATGCGCAGGCTGAATTTCGTCTCAAGCCCGACCTGCGGCTCAAGGATATTGCACACCCGCAAATGCCCCCCATCGACCAGCACTTTCACCGCCTGCACATCCTTGGGCGCGATATCATGCTGTTTGCGCAGGCTATGCGCGGCCTCAAGGCTCGAATGGGTAAGGTAGCAGGCGGCATGATATTTGAACAGGGTATTGCGGATATGACTGCCCCCCTGTGGATCGGCAAGCGCGGCGTCCGCGCGCAGGGCATCGCATTGGGTCTCACCAAAGCCCTGCTCGATTTCCAGCACGTTGGGACGGCTGGAAAAACCGCGCGCTGCAAGCCGGGCGGCCATCAGCCCGCTTGCCGCCGCCCGCCCCGCATGGAACGGCTTACACATCGTGCCGAACATGGATTTAAGACCCGCGGCCTGCGTTCCGGCGATACCAAGCGCCATCGCAGTCTGCGCCGCATCAAGCCCCAGCGCATTGGCCGATGCCGCCGCCGCGCCGAACGTGCCGATCGTCGCCGTCGCGTGCCAGCCCCGCTGATAATGGCTGGGTGACACGGCAGCACCGATCCGGCATTCGGTTTCCACCCCCGCCACCAGAGCCGCGATCAACTGTTCACCGGACAGCCGGTGCTGTTCGGCCAGCGCCAGCACCGCGGGTGCGACCGGCACGGTGGGATGACCGGACAGATGCATCTGCACATCGTCATAATCGAGCGCATGGGAAGCGGAACCGTTAATCAGCGCCGCCTGACTGGCGCTGACCTGCTGATCCGAACCGATCAGGCTCGCCTGCGGTGCGCCGCCTTCAGCATAGGCTTCCGCGCGCAGAATTTCAGTGAGCGGTTCCTGCGCACCGGGCAGCGTCACGCCAAGAAAATCGAGCAGGCAATGTTTTGCCACGGTTGCCGCATCGACCGGCAGATTCTGATAGCTGTAGGCCGCAGCCTGTTCAGCAAGCTTTTCCGTCAACCCCGCCAGGTGAGTCGAATCCGCCGTCGCCATCTCCATTTCCTTCCCTGCTGTCATCCTGTTTTTCGCCAGCTTCCCTTGTTTCCCGGGAATTTAAACGCCGCGCGGAACTTAACCCGATTCTGACTCCGCCTGCCGCAAAATACCAGAGGCAAAAGCGCACAATCAGCATCCAATGTGCCGCCGGTCAGGATTTTCATCGCCACGACACACCCGACAGGCAACAGGAAAGTTAAAACGCCCCAATTAAGTGTAAGGGTTTGCCACCCATAACCACTTCGCATTATATTAGCGCGAACATGCCCTGCAGCCTGCAGAAATGCGGCTGCATGAAGGGGGCTGATAAAGAACAGACAGTGTGAAGCGGGGAGAAATGACGGAACGGACCTTGAGGGGAAAGGTAGCGGTCGCCGGTGTCGGCGAAACTACCTATTACAAGCGCGGCGGGGCGGAAGACGCGGAATTCGTGTTAGCCCTGAAAGCTATCCTGGCGGCCTGCGAGGATGCCGGGATCGACCCGCGCGAGGTGGACGGCTTCGCCTCCTACAGCAATGACCGGAATGACCCCTCGCGTATTTCTGCGGCGCTGGGCATTAAAGAGCTGAAATTCGCCAATATGCAATGGGGCGGCGGCGGCGGCGGCGGATCCGGCGCTGTGGCAAATGCAGCAGCCGCGGTAGCCACCGGCGTGGCGGATTGCGTGGTTGTGTTCCGCGCGCTGGCGCAGGGGCAGTTTGCGCGTTTTGGCCAGGGACCAAAGGCACCGGGCGTCGCCGGTGAACCTGCCTACACAATCCCTTATGGCATGATGTCACCAGCGCAGATGTTTGCTATGCGTTGCACCCGGCATCTGCATGAAACCGGCGTAACCCGGGATACTTACAAGGCTGTGTCGCTTGCAACCTATGCCCATGCGCAGAATAATCCGCGTGCGGTGATGTATGGTCGCCCCCTCACGCCTGAAAAGTATGACGAGGCACGCTGGATCGTCGAACCCTATCAGCTTTACGATTGCTGTATGGAAAATGACGGCGCGGCGGCGCTTTTGATCGTCTCGGCCGACCGTGCGAAGGATCTGAAGCAGAAACCCGCCTATATTCTGGGTGCGACGGCGGGGTCGGAATATCGTAATGGCGCGCCCTGCCATAACGCGCCGCTTTACGCGACATCGAGCTTCACCTCGCTGGCGCCGCGGCTTTACGAAATGGCGGGGATCGGCCCCAAAGATGTCGATGTACTGCAAAGCTATGAGAACTTCACAGGCGGCGTGGTGATGTCGATCATCGAACATGGTTTTTGCAGCCATGAGGAAGCCAATGAATTCCTCACCTATGAGAACCTGCTGGCCAAAGGCGGTAAACTACCGCTCAATACAAGCGGCGGCAATCTGGCGGAATGCTACATGCACGGGCTTGAACTCATCACCGAAGCGGTGCGGCAGATCCGGGGCGAATCTCCTAATCAGGTCGATAATGCCAAGGTTGCCATGGTGACCTCGGGCCCGATGGTCACCCCGGTCAGCAATTCGATTTTCGGCAGTGAGGAGGTTCTCTGATGAGCAATACAGATTATTATCTGCCCGAAGGCCTGCCTGCGCCAATGCCGGCGCGCGACGGGCTCGACCTGCCCTATCGTAAGGGGCTGGAGGAAGACAAGCTGATCGTTCAGCGTTGCAACAATTGCAAGACCTGGCAATGGGGCCCGGAATGGATCTGTCACAAATGTCACTCCTTCGATTTGGGCTGGGAAGAGGTCGCGCCGACTGGCAGGATCTACAGCTGGGAACGCGCCTGGCACCCGGTGCACCCGGCGCTGAAGGATCACGGCCCCTACATTGTTGCGCTGATCGAACTGCCACATGCGGGCAATATCCGCATGGTCGGCAATCTGCTTGGCGATCCGCGGCAGGAGATCGAGATCGGCGCCGATGTGGAAGCGGTATTCGAGCATCACAAGGATGCGAAAATGCCCTTTACTCTCGTGCAATGGCGGGTCGCCGGCTGAGGCGACCTGGGCCGGAGATTTCCGGCTGCACGCATAAGAAAAACCGGCGGCAAGCCGGAGGGATAACGCACTGCCACCCAAACTGGCTGAACTGAAAGAGGACGGGACAATGGACGCGTTGGAAATTGAAGTTAACGAACCCAATCTTTGGCGGCTGGAATCGCCTGGTTCGGCAGGCTGGCCCCGCACGGCACGGCCAACCGATCCGAACAAAATGTTTCTGGTTTCTGCCGACGGGCATGTGAATGAGCCGGCGAATCTGTTTGCTGAACGGTTGCCGGAAGAATTCCGCTCCCGCGTGCCGCGCGTGGAAATCGATGAGAAAGGCGGCAAATGGCATATTTCAGAGGGTTTTCGACCGACAAAACTGCGTGAAAGCTCCTTTGAAGGCGAAGACAAGGTACGCAGCAAGGCAGGTAAGGAACCTGAAGAACGGATCCGCGATCTGGCCCTTGACGGGGTGGATGCCGAAATCCTGTTCCCCAATAAGGGGCTGATGATGTGGGCGACACGCGACGCGGAGTTCGCGACCGCCATGTGCCGGGTCTGGAACGACTGGGCGTGGGAGGTTTTCGGCCCCCACAATGACCGGCTGGCACCGATGGCCGGTATTGCAACCGCCAATATCGACACCGCGATGGAAGAAATCGCCCGTTGCGCCAAGCTTGGCTTCAAAGGCCTTTGCCTGCCCTGCAAGCCGATCTTCGGCGCACATGACCATGACGATCTCAACTATAATCTGCCGGAATTCGAGCCGATGTGGGACCTGATCGAGGAAGTTGATCTTCCGATCACCTTCCATGTGTCGACGGGCCGCGATCCGCGCGCCTCCAAAGGCCATGGCGGCGCGGTCATTAACTATGTGTCGCATTCGCTGGCCCCGACCATCGAACCGCTGGCAAATCTGTGTTCGTCAGGCGTGCTTGAGCGACATCCGAAAATCCGGTTCGCAACCATTGAAGCCGGCATCGGCTGGGTCGCCTGGGCGCTTGAGGCAATGGATGAAGCCTATCGCAAGCACCATATGTGGGCGCGTCCCAAACTGCAGGGGCTGCCAAGCGACTATTACCGTGCACAGGGTTTCTCAAGCTTCCAGGAAGATCCGGCGGGGCTGGCTTTGGCCGAGCCGTTTAACCTGGTCGATAATTTCATGTGGGCGAATGACTACCCCCATCACGAGGGCACATGGCCACATTCACCCGAAGCCATTGAGCGGACCATGGGTCATCTGAAGCATGAATCGCGGATGAAGATCCTTGGGCTGAACGCTGCGCGGCTGTTCAAATTTGACGTACCGCCAAGCAAGCTGATCTGAACCGGTCACATTCACTCAATCAACCGTGTCCGGGGCTGTGCATTCAGTCCCGGACTTTTATTTTCAGGCAGTATATGATCGGCCTGCAATTGCCGGTGGAGAGCAGCGCGACCACCGCCCATAACTGATCCAGCAGGGAGCGAACCCATGAAACTGTACAATTCTATCGGCCCCAATCCGCATGTGGTGCGGATGTTTATCAAAGAGCTTGGTATCGAGGTGCCGACCGAGGAAGTCGACCTGATGGCCGGCGATAACCGGAAAGCCGATTTCCTTAAAGTTAATCCGATGGGGCAAATGCCCGCGCTCATCAATGATGCCGGCAATGCCGTTTGCGAAATTACAGTCATTTGTGAATATCTTGACGATATTACATCTGGCAAAACGCTGATCGGCAACACGCCCGAAGAACGTGCCGAAACACGTATGTGGGTTCGCCGCATTGATCTCAATATCTGTGAACCGATGGCAAACGGCTTTCGTTTTGGCGAAGGGCTTGGTTTGTTCAAGGACCGGATTATTACGATCCCCGAGGCTTCCGACGGGTTGAAAAAGATCGCTCAGGCCAATCTGGCATGGCTGGACGCACAGATGGACGGCAAGGAATTTATCGCCGGCGACAGGATCACGCTTGCCGATGTGTTGCTCTATTGCTTCCTCGCATTCGGTGCGGGAATTGGTCAGACCCTGCCTGCGGACTGCAAGAATCTCGCAGCCTGGCAGGAACGTATGGCCTCACGGCCGAGTGCCGCCGCCTGATACAAAATGCTGCGCCCGTGTGAAGCGTGATGCGGCGAACCGCAGATAAGGACACAATAGAGAGGGTGCCCTGAAAACTGACAACCTGTCCGATGGTGAGATCACCATGGGACAGGTTGTCACTCCAAGGCACGGATAACACCCCGCTGCTGAGGCGATGTCTGTCGGGACTACAAGCCCGCAAAGCACTTGCCGGACCAGTCTTGCCCAAAAACACAACCACGTGATCACGATCACATTGCAATTTGTGATCCAAACCCCATCTGGCATCGTATCGACATCATGGACATTCGATGAATGTCGTGACCTCCCCCATGCCTCGGGTTTTCTGGAAGGCATACCTCAGCCCTG
The DNA here is from genome assembly GCA_947258435.1 of uncultured Alphaproteobacteria bacterium. Taxonomy (GTDB): domain Bacteria; phylum Pseudomonadota; class Alphaproteobacteria; order UBA11222; family UBA11222; genus CALAQW01. Next base: position 217,936 of record CAMYID010000004.1, on the reverse strand, counting down.
CCGCCCATCGGGTCGCAGGGTATTTTTTTGCTTTGCGCAGGGTATTTTTTGCTTTGCTATGAAAATTGCGGTTACAGCGAAAATTGGGGTTACAGCCAGACGTCAGCGACCGCCGGTTTCATGCGCCTCACCAACATTGGAAACCAGCCGGTCAAGCCGTTCGAGATCGCGAATATAGAGCGTTTTGCTTTTGCGCTCGACAATACCGGCACTGGCCAGCTGGCTCATGACACGCGCCACCGTCTCCCGCGTGGTACTGGCCTTGGCAGCAATCGCCGCCTGTGTCGGCATCGGGTAGATAAGCCAGCTATTGGCGCGCACTGGATCCTGGGAAACAAGCTTAAGCAGTTCGCGATACACCCGCTGATGCGCGCCGAGCGTTGCCAGATCCATGATCCGGTCATCACAAATGCGCACAATACGGGCAAGCTTCTCAATCAACGCAATAGCAACACTCGGATGTTCCGCAATGACCGCGCGAAACATCTCAGGCGGGAGCGCCGCAAGCGTGCAGGCGCTATGCGCAACGACCGCAGCCGATCGCGCTTCCCCGTCAATCGCGGCAAGCTCCCCGAAAAAATCGCCCGCCTTCAGCTCCGCATAGGCAACCTCTCGTCCGGTCAGGGAGTAATTGACGACCCGGACCTCACCATCAGCGATAAAGAATACATCGCGGTTGCCGCTCTGCGGGGTCAGGATCTCCTCCCCCACATCGCATTTGCGCCAAATACATTTCTGTTCGACCTGGCGCAGTTCATCAGCCCCGAAACCCGCAAATAATCCAATTGCGGCAAGACTGTTACCGGGACTGTTTGCGGGTAACACAAGGCCCGGCAGATCATCTGTCAATTCAGTCACTCCTGCCTCTCAGGCTATCCAAGAAATCCCCCTATTGTGCCGAATTTGCGATGCCGATGCCAGCATTCGGTTTCAAAGTCCGCAATCCCCGCCATCCGGGCAGATCGCATTACCCCGGCGCAGCGAATCAAAGCGCGGTCACACCACCATCCACATTTATCGTTTGCCCGGTGACAAACGCGCCTGCCGCCGATGCCAGAAAAACCGCAGCCCCCGCAATTTCATCAGGGGCCCCGATCCGCTTGAGCGCTGAACCGGAGGTTGAGTTTTCTAGAATCTCCGGATCGCTCCACAAAGCTTTGGCGAAATAGGTTTTAATCAGACCCGGCGCAATCGCATTGGCGCGGATATTATGTTCACCGAACTCTGCTGCCAGATTCCGCGCAAGCTGCATGTCAGCGGCTTTGGAGATGCAGTAGGCACCGATCACGGTGTTACCGTGATGTCCGCCGATTGAGGATATGATGGTAATGCTGCCATCGCGGCGTTCGATCATTTGTGGCAGGACCATATTGCAAAGCCAATGGTTGGACTGAATATTCGACTTCATGATCCGCTCGAATGCGTCATCGGGAATATCAAGTGTCGACCCGAAGAACGGATTGACCGCTGCGTTGCAAACCAGCGATGTCACCTTGCCCCATTTTTCATTGGTTTTGTCGACAAGGTTCTGCAACTCCTCCTTCACGCCGATATTGCACGGCACGGGATAGGCAACCTCATCCCCCTTGCCCCATTTTTCGTTAATCTCGCCAGCCACCTTGTCGCACATATCCGCTTTGCGACTTGAAACCACAACCTTTGCGCCATGTTCAGCAAAACGATGGGCAATCGCCTCACCAATGCCCTTGGTCGATCCTGTGACGATGGCAACCTTGCCGCTAAGATCGAATAACGTCATCTGCTTCCCTCTCTACACTACGAAAAATAACATTGTTGGAAGACGACACGATTGGCACTGAACATATAGTGTCATGTTGGGCAACCGCACGATATAGCGCCGTCAAGTAAGGCTCGGCACAGCCATTTTGTGCCAGCAGCGCAACAGTTTTTTCAAGATAGTCCCGTGACGCGCCCTTCTCCCCGGCACCGCCCGCGATCAGTGCCGCCTGTTCGGCAAGCGACAATCCGTGACGACTGCGTGGATGTGCCGGGTCATACACATAGGTGACTGCCGATACAGTTTCCGCATCAGGCAAACTCACATTGACGGAAATCCTGCGATATGCGCGCTCACGCTGATCCAGTGCCGCCATTACCGCCCTGGAGCCGACGCCGTTCAAACGATAAACCATGCCTGCCGCGGCCCCGCCCGCATGCAAAGCCAAGCATAACCCGGGTTGCTTAACGTTTCCCCATGCCCGGGTCGAACAAATGCTGAATTGCCGATGCCACCCATCCAGCCTGCCCCAGTGACGTTCCGCATAATCAAACCCCGGATCCCACATCAATGAGCCATAGCCAAATATCCAGATTGGCTCACGGCCCGGCGCAACTTCGTTCCACTGTCGACTTGCTTCGCGCATCAAGGCACCGCCTGCGTTTGCGCTGCGGAAGAAACCGTCTTGGAAATCGGAGGCCGCATCAAAAGGGCAGCCAACGCAGGAATGGCAGCCAGCACCGCAAAACCATAAAAGACCGGGGCGTAACTGCCCACCCAATCAAAACAGGATGCGGCAATCAGCGGGCCGATGGCCGCCATCGGTGTAATGATCAGCCCACGAATACCAATAATGGCAGCATAGTTGGTTTGCCCGAAATAATTGGCAACGATCGCGGGGCTTGCGACGACCGCCAGCCCATTGCCGGCACCGAACAGAACAGCAAACAGATAGACGAGTGGCTCGGTCGTCGTGAAATTGAACATCAGAATCGCCAGCAATTCGATTGCAAGCCCTCCGGCAAGCATAAAGCGCGGATCAAAGCGATCGCCCAAAAGGCCTGTCATAAGCCGTCCGCAGGCACTCAGCATACCGACCGTGCCCAGTGCCGCACCAGCAGTCACCGTATCAATCCCGAGATCCTGCAAATGAATGACGCCCTGACTATTGACGATCGTACCCCCCGCCACAACAAATGTCGCTGCGGTAACAATCAGCCAGAATGACACGGTACGAACGGCATCGCGCACTTCCCATGATTCCGTAGTCTGGTGAACGGGTTTGCGCACAACTTTGCTTTCCGGGGCAGCAGCAGCGGTTTCAGGGTCAATTCCATCTGTGAAGGTCCCGATATCCTGAGGCCGTTCACGTACAATGATCAAACCAATGAGCGAACTAATCAGCGTATTGACTGCCATTACAGCCCAAATCAGCCGCCAGTTCCCTGAAATTTCCAGCAGATAGGCAAAAGCGGGCGCCGCAACAAAAGCGCCGGCACCCCCCATTGCCATGAACAAACCCAGCGCCAGGGCACGACGGCGCGCAAACCAGTTGGTGATAAGCTGCATGCCGGGAATAACGGTCTGCATCGCCATACCGATACCGATAAGAATGCCGACACTCAGATAATATTGCAGAAGCCCGGCCGTGTGATAAACACTGATCGCACCCAGCGCCGCCATTACCCCACCAAGGGCAATTGTGCGGCGTGCACCGAACCGCTTAACCACAATCGCAACAACCGGGCCCGACATTCCCATAACCAGCGCCAATACCGAAAATCCCACGCTGGCTTCTGTGCGGCTCCACCCCATATCGGCGATCATAGCCGGCAGCACGACGCCAAAACCGTAGAACAACGAACCGGTCGTCAGAAAATATATCGCGCATAGTCCGACAAGTAGCTTCCAGCCATAGAACATTGCGTGCTTCCTTTTTCTTGTTATCGCGCAATCGTCGGCCAGGAAACCGGATTTTGCCGGCTATCCATAGCATCGCCGCCTCAACCGAAATGTTAGTGGAATTTTTCCTGTTATGCGATAGGGCTATATTCAACAGGTGATGACACGCGGTACGCGGTGCCCAAAAGCGATTTCAACTCTTTGTTTTTGTGTCGTGTTTTAATTCGTTGGGAGATTTCACATGTCTGCTTATCTGGTCACTGGCGGCGCCGGATTCATCGGGTCCCACCTTGTTGATACCTTGCTGGAGGCAGGCCATCAGGTCCGCGTTCTGGACGATTTTTCAACCGGGCTGGCAGAAAATCTGCCCGAAAATGTCACATTGATCGAAGGGGATGTGGCCGACCATTCCACCGTCGGTACAGCGATGGAAGGTATGGATGGCTGCTTTCATCTGGCTGCCATCGCCTCGGTTCAGCGATCAAATGAGGAATGGCGCCGCACCCATGACGTCAATCTTTCAGGCACGGTCAACGTGCTCGATCATGCGCGCGGGAGCGGTGGAAATCCGCCCCTACCGGTCGTCTATGCATCATCGGCGGCAGTCTTCGGTAAACCGGAATATCTGCCGCTTGATGAACAGGCTGCCACCGTGCCGCTAACCGCCTATGGCGCTGATAAACTCGGTTGCGAGCAGCATGGCTTCGTCGGCTGGGAGGTGCATCAGATCCCAAGCCGGGGATTCCGCTTCTTCAACGTCTATGGTCCGCGCCAACAGCCCGACAACCCCTATGCCGGCGTGGTATCAATCTTTGCCGACCGTCTGCGCCAGAAACAATCGGTCCGGATTTTCGGCGATGGGCAACAGACCCGCGACTTCATCTATGTTCGCGATGTTGTGCGCATCCTGCGGCGGGCGATGGAAACCCCCTGGCAGGGGGCGGAGGTCTATAATATCGCCACAGGGGTGGGTACAAGCGTTGTGCAGCTTGCTGAAACGATTGCCGAAACCTGCGGATTGCAGGCCCCCGACATCAGTTGGGAGACCGCCCGGATTGGCGATATCAAATCGAGCATCGGCAATGGCGCAAAACTGCGGGCGGCACTGGGAGTTGCGCCCGAAACAAGCCTGAAGGAAGGGCTTGCGGATTATCTTGCAAGCCTGTCCTAGGTTTCTTGCAAGAGACAGGGGGCAGCCTGGCTAGCGGCGGAAAAACCGCTCAAGCGGCAGGATATAGGTGATCGCCGCGCTTTCCACACCGGGATTATCTTCACCCAGATTGGCGTTGGAGATATGGTTGAAACTGACCCCCAACCTGCTGCCGCTGCGAAACCGGTAGCTCAATTCGATCTGACTGCGAAATTCAAGCGTATGATGCAGATCCTTACCATCGCCATCGTGATAAAGGCCCGGTGCGAAACTCGGCGTGATGTAAAACCGGTCAAACAGGGCAAAATCGATCAGCACACCGGCAAATCCGTGCGCCGCGCCATCACTGGTCGCCATGACGCCACCAAATGGCTTGAACCACCAGATTTGCTTGTCGGACCGGTATTCAATCCGCGCTTCGGCTGCATCCTCATCGCGCTGGTTGGCATCAAAATAGGCTGCGGACAGCGCCAGCAGGTCCCCGTCCTCAGGCGCGGCCCTGACCGGCCCCGCGATCACGCAAAGCCCCAAAAAAAGACCAAACACACCCAAACTTCTGGCCAACCACATCAATTTCACCCTATTCACCCACGCAATTTCCGCAATGCGCGCGAATGTAAGCCGAACCGGCCCCGGGCACAATATCCAGCCGCTCAACTGTTCTTATTTCTGCCGCAATATATGGTAGATTTGTGTCATGCACAGGCGCAGCTTCTTGCTTGGCGGTCTCCCGCTATCATTGATTTTTCTGACATCCCGCCCTGCCGCCGCAATGCAGGCCGGGCTGCGCGGGCATAAACTGGTGACGGCAGGGGCTGGCCAGGTGGCAACTATCGTCGATGGTGACACATTGACGCTCGAAGACGGCAGGGCTGTCCGGCTGGTCGGAATTCAGGCACCGAAGTTACCGCTGGACCGCCCCAACTTCACCCCTTGGCCAATGGCGGAAGAAGCACGCCAGGCGCTGGCTGAACTGACGCAGGGTACGCGCGTTACACTTTCTTATGGCGGCACCCGTATCGACAGGCATGGCCGGGCGCTCGCCCATCTGCATCTGCCCGACGGACGCTGGGTACAGGGAGAACTGCTGCGCGCAGGGCTCGCGCGCGTGTATAGTTTTGCCGATAATCGCGCGCATGTGGCTCAGATGCTATCACTTGAACGCGCGGCACGGCAGGCAGATCGGGGGATCTGGCATTTGCCTTACTATGCGGTAAGGCAGGCGGGGGATGACAGGCTGGCGCAGGATATAGACAGCTTTCAGCTGGTGGAGGGGCAGATCCGCAAAGCCGCACGTGTCGGCAAATACATGTATCTCAATTTTGGCAGCGACTATCGCACAGACTTCACAATTTCTGTCGCGAAACGCTATTGGCGAAAATTCGATGCCGCAAAAATGACGCCGGCTAAATTAAAAGGTAAGCAGGTTCGCGTTCGCGGCTGGCTGACAAAACGAAATGGACCCATGATCGAAGCGACCCACCCAGAGCAGATTGAATTATTGCCATGATCGCCAATTTGCGCCGCCTGTCGCGGCAGTTAATTCAGGTCACAGTCATTCTCACGATTACTGTTGCAAGCCCCGCCTTGACCGGCTGCACGACAAACCCCGCGACCGGCAAACAGGAATTCACCCCGCTGATGTCACCCGAGCGGGAAAAGCAGGTCGGCGCGGAAGAACACCCGAAGGTGCTGCAGGAATTTGGCGGGGCGTATGATGAGCCGCGAATCGGCGCATATGTTGCCCAGATCGGTGGCCGGCTTGCGGCAAATTCAGAGCTGCCGAACCTCAATTTCCGCTTCACCGTGCTGGATTCCGATATTGTCAACGCCTTTGCCCTTCCCGGCGGTTATATCTATGTCACGCGCGGGCTTGTTGCGCTGGCAAACAGTGAAGCCGAACTTGCCAGCGTACTGGCCCATGAGATCGGCCATGTCACCGGACGGCACACCGCACAACGCTACAATCAGGCAATCGGACTTTCACTGGGCGGCGCTATCCTCGGCGCGGCGATCGGCAATCAGGTCGCCAGCGATCTCATCCAGCAAGGGGCACAACTTTATCTGCTGGGCTATTCACGGAGCCAGGAATACGAGGCCGATCAGCTTGGCATCCGGTATCTTGTCAGAACCGGTTACGATCCTTATGCAGAAGCGGACTTTCTGCAATCGCTTGAAAATTATGCTGCACTTGAGGCCCATTTAAGCGGGCAGAAAAACGGCCAGAACAGCGAATTCTTTGCCACCCATCCGCAAACCGCAAAGCGCGCCCGCCAAGCGGTGGACGCGGCACGTGCCTCGGGTGTTCCGGTCGAAGCGCGGCCGCGCCTGCGCAACCGTTTTCTTGAACAGATTGACGGGTTGATTTTTGGCGGCAGCCCCGAACATGGCTATATCCGCGGTCAAACCTTCGCGCACCCCAAATTACGGTTTCAATTCACTGTGCCAAGCGGGCTACGGCTGATCAATCAGCCAGCCGCCGTGATTGCAAAAGGGCAATCGGGTCAATCGGGTATCCAGGTCAAATTCGACATGGCACCCCTGGCCCCTGGCAGCTCGGTTCTTCGCTATCTGACCGATGAATGGGGGCAAGGTCTGCGGCTTACCGATACCGCTACCGTCACTGTCAATGGCATGGAAGCGGCGACAGGTGCCGCCAATGTCCGGCTATCCTCCGGTGCCGGTCAGATCCGGCTGATGGCGATCCGCTACAGTCAAAACCGGGTTGCACGCTTTATCATTGCAATTCCCAATTCGACATCCGCCCAAATGCGACAGGAACTGCAACGCATGACCTATGGCTTCAAAAGGTTGAGCGAAGCAGAAGCGGCGGCGCTCAAACCCTATCGCATCAAAATTCATACGGTGCGCGCAGGCGACACACTCGACAGCCTGGCGGCGCGCCTGCCCTATACCGATTTCAAACGCGACCGCCTGCGCACATTGAACGGGCTTGCCGCCAATCAGCAACTGATACCGGGCATGAAACTGAAACTGGTCTCCGACTCAAACTGACCTGGGGCTGAATTTGACCTGGGACTGAAAGGTACGAAATAAAAGGGGCGTATCGTTTCCGATACGCCCCACCAGAAAAAGCCCTGGCTGCTTGCGGGCGGCAATAACTATCAGGCCGCTGCCTTCAACAAGGCGCCTTCAACCCGCCTGAGCGCACCTTCTGTATCAAGCTCTTCCACCGCGCCAACTTCTCGGGCAAGGCGGTCCAGTGCGGATTCATAAATCTGCCGCTCACTATAGGACTGCTCTGGCTGACCTTCGCCGCGATGCAGATCACGCACAACCTCGGCTATGGCAACAAGATCGCCGGAATTGATTTTGGCTTCATATTCCTGTGCCCTGCGGCTCCACATGGTGCGCTTGACGCGGGCACGACCTTTAAGTGTTTTCAAAGCGTTGCGGACTGTATCCCGGCTGGACAGAACACGCATACCGGAACTTTCCGCCTTACCAACGGGCACGCGCAGGATCATTTTGTCCTGTTCAAACGAAATGACGAATAATTCGAGCTTGGTGCCCGCCACTTCCTGACGTTCAAGATCAGTGATCCTGCCGACGCCATGGGTCGGGTAAACCACGAAATCACCAACATTGAATACACCGTCAGACAGCTTTTTCCTGGCCGCCGGCTTGCGTGCGGGGGCTTTGCTGTTCTTGGCGGGCTTATCGGTACCAGCTTTACTGGCAGTGTTGTCGCGCGCTTCCGGTTCGGTTTTCTTGGCTACAACCTTCTTACGCGGCGCAGCTTTGCGCGCAGATGCCGCCTTCTTCGGTGCGGCTTTGGCCTTTTCGGCCGTTGTTTCGCGTTTCGCCATGCGTTCTTCTCACTCTCTCAACTCAGGACTGCCCGCCTGCCTGTCATCCACAAGCTGCCTGATGCCCCATCATCAGAGCCCGACCTTCCCCTGCCAGAAGACATCGCCCAAGAGTCTGGCTCATGACATCAGGTAAAAGGCGTGGACTATAGGCACGTGGACCATATGCAACGGCCGGTTCAGTTCCGGTATCGGCGGGTATCCCGATATCATTGCAATGCCCGAATATACCATGAAATAGCGATTTTCGAAAGCTTGTAAGAAAACTGCAAAAAATACTATTTATATTAACAGGTTACGGGAAACATACTCGCTGATCACGCCGCAACTCGCACGCAACAACAACGCCCGCAGGCGGCGATGCCGCGCGGGCGCTGCTTAACATCAAAAATCAGTCCGAAAGCAGGTGGTTAGCTGCCTTCGCCGGGATTATCGCTGAAATATTTTTCGAATTTGCCGTCCTGGCCCTTATACTCGTCCGCATCGTCGGGCGGGGTGCCCGCAATGGTGATGTTGGGCCATTTAGCCGCATATTCGCGGTTTACTTCCGCCATCTTTTCATGACCGCCCTCAACATCAGGGACAATGGCTTCCGCCGGACATTCCGGTTCACATACCCCACAATCGATGCATTCATCGGGGCTGATAACCAGCATATTTTCCCCTTCGTAGAAGCAATCCACCGGGCAGACCTCTACGCAATCCATATATTTGCACTTAATGCAGGCTTCCGTGACGATATAAGTCATAAGTTACTCCCTAAACCCGAACACTGCCGACCCGGTTCTCCGGCATCGATCCCGTCTTCCGGGCAAGTTCCTTGTAATATGCATTGCCGCCCGAATATCACGTCGCTCAGCCAATGCCAAGCCGCTCCATCACCCTTTTACGCGCATCACCGCTCTCACGGTCGGAGACATACAGCAAGCCACCGATCCGCCGCAAAAGATTTGCCTCAAAATCGTGCAGTTCACCGTCCGCATACACCACCTCCCAAAGCATTTCCATCAGCTCGACCCGTTCTTCTGGCGCATAGGACTGTTTGATCTGATGCGTGAAGCGGAACAGGTGATTGGCCTCATCCTGCTGCGCGGCCGCAAGCGTCAGCAATGTCTCGGTCTCATCGGAAGATAATGAAAACCTGTCGCGCGCCAGCCGCTCGATCACCTGCCGCTCGTCGTCTCCGAAATGATCATCAAGACAGGCCGCCTCAACAAGCAAGGCTGCAGCAGCAATATGCTTGTCCTCCAGATCGTGCTTCCCTGCAAGCGAAGCTTCTTCTTCCGGGGATCGCGCAAACAAATTTTTCAGACGATTAATCATCGACACCCCCTATCACGGCACGCTGCACCTCGCAAGCAAGCGCCCCCACAGAAAGGCGCAAAAGAGTGCATCACAATGCCCGGGCCATAAATACAATGGCAGGCAAACGGAACGGACTCAGCCGGTCAATTCCTCATATAGGTCACGTGCCTCAACCGCGGGGCCGCGGCGCATACCCGGCGCACATACCCGGATCACCCAAAGCTTGTCGTGGAGGACAAAAGTCAGCACATCGTCAGGCCGGACCGGGCGGCTGGCCTTAAGTGTTCTTTGCCGATTGATGCGAATTTTACCATTGGCGACGAAACGCGCCGCCATGGAACGACTTTTGAAGAAACGCGCATACCACAGCCACTTATCGATGCGCATCCGGGATTGCTCTGGTTCTCGCAGATTTGCCGTCATTCCCTCGCTTTCATCTGCTCCTTCAGTTGCTGCAGGGCCGCGAAGGGCGAATCCGGATCCATTTGTTTGGCCGGTCGTTTGCCGCCCGACTTTGCATCACGTTGGCGATGCGGTTTCTGGCCACCGCGTTTGGCCCCCTCACCCCGCGCTTTGGCCGGCTTGGCACGCCGCCCGCCCGGCGTTTTTGCACGCGGGCCATCACGCCCTGCCCTTGGCTTTGGCTTAAAACGCCATAAACTCTGCATGACAGGCGCGGCATCCTCGCCTGCCGCAGGGGCATCGGATTCCACAGTCGCCGCGATTGCCGCAGTTTCGACCGGCTCACCCCCGGCGGGTGCAGCTTCTTCCGGCTCGGCTGCCTGATGATTTTCCGCTTCTGCCGGTATTGCCGCTTCTTGTGGCAAGTCGGGCATGTCAGATTTTACCGCCGCTTCTTCCGAACCCGAACCGCCTGCGACAGCCATGTCCAATCCAGCATTCTTCACGTTTGCCTCGACTGGCGCATCAGCCGGGGAAACGCCACCGCTATTTGTCTGCGACACCTGATGATCCCCGGATGGGGCGGCAACTGACGGCTGCGTGGCGGGAACCGGGCGTTCCCCCACCCTGACATAACCAAGTGTCTGTATCACCGCCTCGAAATCCTCGACCCCACAGCCGACCGGCGACCAGAGCGATGCCGTTAACGGAAACGGTCCATCGCTGTTCAGCGCGCGCAGTTGCGCCACCAGCCGGTCAAGCATATCGATACGGATGGCACGGGGACCACAAACCTCGAACCCGGCAGTCAGATAAAAATCTTCAACCGCATGCGGATCGACGGGCACCGAGGACAACCCCGGTCCAGGCGCAACCACCGCCCGCGCGGCCGCATCCAGCGCCGGCTGATGCACAACCCGCCAAAGGCTGAGTTTCAAAGCCGCCGGCCCGGGCTTGATGAGTGCGGGCAGATAGATATGCCTCTCCCCGAAACGCACCCCAAGTTTACGCAGCTTGCCCCGTTCAGTTTGATCAAGCTCCTTCACCGTCGCCGCCACCGCATCACGGCGCAACGTCCCCATTGCTTCAGCAAGCTGGAAGGCAAATCCACGCGTCAATCCGTCAAGCCCGTCTGCGGCCTTGAGCTGCACTAACGGTTCGAGCACCCGCGCAATATGTCGCCCCAGCCATGCCCCCAAGGCCTCGATCAGGGAAGCTATCGCCTGATCACCGAGCAATTCCTGATCCGCGATCATGTCGATCCGGGGGCTTACCATGTCATGGCCGGGCAACAGCCGGGCCACCGGCTGATTTTCCCATAAAATCTGCCCTTCCGGATCGACGGTGATGATCTTCCCCTCATCGATCCTCGCATGCCGCTCCAGACGGAACGCACGGGCAGCCATTTCACCCTGCAAGGCCTGGTGCGCCGCAGTCCGCAGCATTTTTGATTCCGCACCCGACACCTGCGGGTCCACTTCCAGCCGAAATCCCTTCAGCTTTCCGACAAACTGATCTTCGACCAGCACATCCCCGTCCGGGGTGAGCGAAGCCATGAGCTCTTCCTTTTGATGCAAACGCCTCATCAATACGCTGGTCCTGCGATCAATAAAGCGTTGTGTCAACCGTTCATGCAACGCATCGGACAATTTATCCTCAACCTCACGCGTGCGCCCCTGCCAATGTGCGCTGTCGCGCAGCCAGCCCGAACGGTTTGCGACAAAAGTCCAGGTGCGGATATTGGCGATACGTGCCGCCAGAGTATGTATCTCCCCATCCGCCCGGTCGAGCCTGTTTACCTGCCGGGCAATATAATCCTCGGGCAGCACGCCGGCATCGCTCATCACATGATGAAACAATTCGGCAAGCAGCCGGGTATGACTGTCGGGACTGAGCTTGCGGAAATCAGGCACCTGACACACCTGCCACAACAGCCGAACCGCATCAGGGGTTGTGCTCAGCTGTGCAATTTCAGTGTCCGCAGCAAGTAATTTGAGCGCGCCGATATCACTTGCCTGCCGTGTGCGGCCGAGCCCGCGCAATGGCGGCGGCGCCTCCAGACTGTCGATCAGTCGGCGCAAACTGCCGAATTCAAGCCGCGCATTACGCCATTTGATGGCCCGAACCGGATCGAATCTGTGGGTTTCCACCTGCTCGACCAGCCCCTCATCAAGCAGACCGGCCTCGCCCGTGGTGCCGAAACTGCCATCATTCCGGTATCGTCCGGCGCGGCCCGCAATCTGTGCAACCTCTGCCGGCCAGAGCGGCCGGTGCCGAAGCCCGTCGAACTTGGCAAGACTTGCAAAGGCGACATGATTGACATCCATGTTAAGCCCCATGCCGATCGCATCGGTCGCCACCAGAAAATCGACTTCCCCCGATTGATAAAGCGCCACCTGCGCATTCCGTGTACGCGGGCTCAATGCCCCCATCACGACAGCCGCCCCGCCACGCTGGCGGCGGATCAACTCAGCGATGCCATAAACCTGGTCTGCGGAAAATGCGACTACCGCGGAACGGCGCGGCATCCGCGCCAGCTTGCACGATCCCGCATAGCTGAGACTTGAAAAACGCGGCCGGGTCACAAACTGCGCATCGGGCAACAAACGCCGGATCACCGGGCGCATCGTCTCGGCTCCCAAAAACATCGTTTCATAGCGCCCGCGCGCATGCAGCAAACGGTTTGTGAACACATGACCGCGATCGGGATCGGCACAAAGCTGAATTTCATCAACCGCAAGAAACTCGGTTTGAATACCAAGCGGCATCGATTCGACCGTGCATACATAGTAGCGCGGATTGGCGGGCAGGACTTTCTCTTCCCCTGTAATCAGCGCAACAGCGCCCGTACCCCGCTGCGCGACAACCCGGTCGTAAATTTCGCGCGCCAGCAGCCTGAGCGGCAATCCGATAATTCCGCTTGCATAACCAAGCATCCGCTCGACAGCCAAATGTGTCTTGCCGGTGTTGGTCGGGCCCAACACAGCGGTCACATTGTCAGCCGGGGCTCTTTCGATCATATAGGCCTATCGCTTTGCGAGTGCATGTATGCCGGACTTTCGGAATGAAAGCTCATATGTTTTCAAACTGGGCCTGTCGGAGCTAAGCCGACCGGGCCAGAAGGCACAGATCGCAGCGGATTGTGATTGTCGGGAACAGGCAAAAATTGCGGCACATGCCATAAACTAATCCACAAGCCAGAACTTATAGAGAACAAGCCATGTCCGAATCGGAAAAACTGTCGTTTTCGTGATTCGTTCACGCCCAATATCTTGTGGTACGCCCCCATTGAAAACCGATTCGTCCCTGCGTTCAACGTTTGATTGTTGCCAACCCGGTGACAGCGATCCGCGACAGCGGGGGAAATTTGTTAGTTTTATAATGAAACTTAATGATTGCCCCGACAGGAAAAAGGTATAAGAAAAGCCGAGGGAACGGCGTTCACACAAAAAATATCTGGTCGCCGCGTGGCAATATTATCGAAAGGGCGCGACAGAACGCCCGAAGGGGTAGTCCCAGGGGGTAGTCCCAGAGGTAGTCAATGAGTGAAACGGAAGCAGCAACGGCAGAGCCCCGAAAAGGACGCGGGCTTCTGGCCTCCCGGCGTGCGCGTTACGGTATTATGGGTCTCATGGCGGTGGTTACCACTATCACCGTCATCAGTTGGCTTTATGCCCGCTACAGCCATGTCTATGTGCAGGATTCCCGCCTTTCCGCGACCATTGTGACAATCAGCAGCCGTGTGCCCGGCTGGATCACAGCTTTTCCCGTCGATGAGGGACAGCGGGTCGAGGAAGGCACATTGCTGATAGATATCGACTCGCGCGATGCACGGCTGCAGCTTGCCGAACTTGATGCCCGACTGCAAAGCCTTGCGGCTGAGCAGGCCAGCCTGCGCGCGCAACGCGAACTGGTCGACCGCCGCACCGCAAGTAGTTTTGATATGTTCCAGTCGCGTCTGGCGGAGGCGCGCGCACGCTTTGAAAGCGCCAAGTCCGATTTCGAACAGGCACGCAATGACTTTGATCGTGCCGAAAAGCTGCTTGCAGAAAAGGTGATTTCCAGACAGCGCTGGGAAAATGACCGCAATCGCCGGCGCAAGGCAGAGCAGGAGTTCCAGCGCGCCAAGGCGAATGTCGATACCGCCACTGCGGCGTTGGAGGAAGCCCGCGCGGAACGGCTGGAGCTTGAGGTGATCGAGCAGCGGCTGATGATGATGGCAGCGGAAAAGACCCGGGTGGAGGCTCAGCGCGACCGCCAGTCACTTGATGTCGCGGACCGCGCGATCCGTAGCCCGCTAGCAGGTGTTGTCGACGAAACCTTTATCGATGTCGGCGAATATGTCCGACCCGGCCAACGGCTTTTGATGATCCATGATCCGCGCAAGGTCTGGGTAATTGCCAATGTCAAGGAAACCGAGATCCGGCATGTCAAACTGGGCGCCCATGTGGATGTAAGCGTCGATGCCTATCCGGGAGAAGAATTTGCGGGCAAAGTCGTACGTATCGGCAATGCGGCAACCAGTCAGTTCGCCCTGCTGCCTAATCCGAACCCGAGCGGTAATTTTACCAAGATCACACAGCGGATCGAGGTCAAGGTTGATGTCGAACAACGCGATAACATGCTCAAGCCCGGCATGATGGTGGAGCTTGCCATTGACATCCCAGGCCGATAACCCCGCCCAACCCCGCCCACCGGCTATGCAGCAGACAAGCCCCGGAATTGCTGCCAAATTCGATGAATTCGGCCCGGTCTACCGATGGCTGGCCGTTGCGACGGCCATGCTCGGCTCATTGGCTACATTGCTGCCTGCAACCGTTATCAATGTGGCTATTCCTGAAATCATGGGTGCCTATGGCATCGGCCAGGACCAGGCACAGTGGCTGGCGACAGGCTTTCTGGCGGCGAGCACGATCACCATGCTGGCCAATGCGTGGATGGTGCACGCTTTTGGTGTCCGGTTTACCTTTGTCGCCGCGATTGCCTGTTTCTCGGTCGGGTCGATCGGCGGGCTCATTGCTCCATCCATCGATATGCTGATATTTGTTCGCGTCTTCCAGGGTGCGGCGGCAGGGCTTATCACCCCGCTTTCAATGCTGATCATGTTTCAGGTATTCCCGCCTGACCAGCGCGGACGCGCCATGGGGATCTTCAGCATGGGCGTCGTGATGGCCCCGGCGCTGGGTCCCAGCCTTGGCGGCCTGATCATCGATGCACTGAGCTGGCGCTATATCTTCTTTCTGGAACTACCGCTTTCATTCGTTGCAATTGCGTTCGGCACCCTGTTTCTGACAGAGCGGGAAACCGATGGCCCGCGCGACAGTTTTGACTGGACCGGGCTTATACTTGTCTCGATTTTCGTGACAACGATTCTGGTGGGATTGACCGAGGGACAGGATCGCGGCTGGCACGAAAATTTCGTGATGTTCTGTCTGATCACGTCTGCTGTATCGCTTGCCGCCTTTATCTGGTGGGAACTTGTCGTGGACAAACCGTTGCTGCATTTGCGCCTGTTCACAATCAAGGGGTATGCACCTGCCGCTGTCGTAACCTTTGTGTTCGGCGCGGGGCTTTACGGCTCGACCTATCTTGCACCGTTATTCTTGCAAACGGTTCAGGGCAGCACAGCCCTGTCGGCGGGGCTGTTACTGATGCCGGCGGGCTTTACCATGGCAATCGTCTTCCCGATATCAGGCGCAATGGCCGACAAGGTATCGCCGCGTCGTCCGATCATGATTGGCGTTGCCATTTTTGCACTGTCCTGTGCGCTGATGACCAATGTCGATGTCAATACGCCGTTTCTGCTGATGACAATCTGGGTGATCGTCGGACGCATTGGCCTGGGCATGGTGATGCCGTCGATTCAGGCGGCTTCACTTGCAAGATTGCCGCTGCATCTGATCAGCCAGGGTTCGGGGGCGAATAATTTCGTGCGGCAGATGGGCGGGGCGTTCGGTATTAATATCACCGCCATCTTTCTTGCCCAGCGTACGCAGTTCTTCTCCGACGGGCTGACCGCTTCACAAACAGCGGATAATACAGCAACCATGGAAGTGCTCGATATCGTTGCCGGGCTGCTTGCCAATGCGGGCCTGCCGGAGTTGACGCAATCGGCGGTCGCCTACGGTTTTCTGGGGCAGATGGTTTACTTCAAGGCCTATATGCTCGCCTTCCGCGATAGCTTTTATCTTCTGACCTGTGTCTTTCTGCTGACGCTGATACCGGCATACCTGATCGGCAAGGATCGCCCCGCCCCGATCGAGGCAATCCCCGACAAATCCGCCACACCGGCCAAATAGCTGCGCGCGCGGGCAGACTAATTGACCCGCCCGCGCGCAGAGGCAATACTCCGCCCGAATGGCGCAGACGGCGCCCGATAAGTTATAATTCACAGCGTAACGCGGCAGATGAGGGAAGTTCGATGGCTAAAAAACCAACGCTTGAAGATTGGCGGAGCCTTGCGGAAAAAGAACTGAAAGGGCGTGACCCGGACGCGCTTGTCTGGCAGACCCCTGAAGGGATTGCCGTCAAGCCGCTTTATACCGCTGCCGATCTCGACGCGATTGCCGACCAGAACAGCCTGCCCGGTTTTGCGCCTTATACGCGCGGCGTCAAGGCAACCATGTATGCAGGCCGCCCCTGGACCGTGCGGCAGTATGCAGGTTTTTCCACAGCCGAAGAATCGAATGCCTTCTATCGGCGCAATCTGGCGGCGGGGCAAAAAGGGCTGTCTGTCGCTTTCGATCTGGCCACCCATCGCGGTTATGATTCTGATCATCCCCGGGTTGTGGGCGATGTGGGCAAGGCGGGTGTCGCCATCGATTCTGTCGAGGATATGAAAATCCTGTTCAACGGCATCCCGCTTGATGAAATGTCTGTATCGATGACGATGAACGGCGCTGTGATCCCGATCATGGCGAACTATATCGTCGCAGCCGAGGAACAGGGTGTAAGCCCCGACAAACTCGCAGGCACCATTCAGAACGACATTCTGAAGGAATTCATGGTCCGCAACACCTATATCTATCCCCCCGAACCCAGCATGCGGATCGTTGCCGATATCATCGCCTTTGCGTCCGAACATATGCCGAAATTCAACACTATCTCGATTTCGGGCTACCATATGCAGGAAGCTGGCGCGACGCAGGTGCAGGAGCTTGCCTTCACCCTGGCCGACGGCAAGGAATATGTCCGCTCGGCGCTTGCTGCGGGTCTTGATGTCGATGATTTTGCGCCGCGGCTATCCTTCTTCTTCGCCATCGGCATGAATTTCTTTATGGAAATAGCCAAGTTGCGCGCCGCCCGTTTCCTGTGGGCAGAAATCATGTCCGAGTTCAATCCCGCGAAAGCGCAAAGCGCCATGCTGCGCACCCATTGCCAGACAAGCGGCGTCTCCCTGACCGAGCAAGACCCCTACAATAACGTGATCCGCACAGCGGTGGAGGCACTGGCGGCGGGCCTTGGCGGCACCCAAAGCCTGCACACCAACGCGCTCGATGAGGCGATCGCCCTGCCGACCGATTTTTCGGCCCGGATCGCACGCAATACCCAGCTTATCCTGCAGGAAGAAACCGGCATCTGCAATGTGGTCGACCCGCTTGGCGGCTCTTACTATATCGAGTCCTTGACCAATGAGCTTGTCAATGAAGCCCGCACGCTGATCGCCGAAGTCGAAGAAATGGGCGGCATGACAAAAGCTGTCGCCTCGGGCATGCCCAAGCTTCGGATCGAAGAAGCTGCTGCGCGCAAACAGGCGCGCATTGACCGGGGCGAGGAGGTCATTGTCGGCGTCAACAAATACAAACCCGAAACCGAGGAAGCGATTGAAATCCTCGAGGTCGATAACAGCCAGGTCCGGGATTCTCAGATCGCCCGACTCAAAAAGCTGCGCGCCGACAGGAATGAAGATGACTGCCAGGCAGCACTGAAAGCACTGACCGATGGCGCAAAAGGCAAAGGCAATCTGCTCGCGCTGGCCGTTGATGCCGCCCGCGCGCGCGCCACGGTGGGCGAGATTTCAGATGCGATGGAAGCGGTATTCGGCCGGCATCGCGCCGAAGTCCAGTCAATCGCAGGCGTCTATGGTGCGGCCTATGAAGGCGATGCGGGATTTGAGAAAATTCAGAGCGACATTGCCGAATTTGCCAAACAGGAAGGCCGCCGCCCGCGTATGCTCGTGGTCAAGATGGGCCAGGACGGCCATGATCGCGGCGCCAAGGTGATTGCCACCGCATTTGCCGATATCGGTTTCGATGTCGATGTCGGGCCGCTGTTCCAGACGCCTGATGAGGCTGCCCGGGACGCGGTCGAAAACGATGTTCATGTGGTGGGTGTTTCGTCCCAGGCGGCCGGGCACAAGACGCTTGTACCTGAACTGATTGCCGCCCTGAAAAAAGAAGGGGCAGACGATATCCTGGTCGTTTGCGGCGGCGTCATCCCGCAGCAGGATTACGACTTTTTGTACAAGGCGGGCACCGCGGCAATATTCGGGCCGGGCACAAATATCCCGGCGGCGGCAGCGCGGATACTTGAGCTCATTCGCAGTCAGCAACCGCTCGCGGCGGAATAGGAGACCGAGAGTGGTTTCTAGTCCAGCCGCCCATGCTCAAGCCAATGGGCAAGCTCAGGGCCAAGGCGCTCGCGCATTTCCGCCTCATAGGCAGCGAGCGCCTCTTCCCCCAATATATCCGCCCACTGACCGCTTTTACCTTTATTGAAGAAGCCGGAATTATCCTGCCAGATACCTGCTTCCGCATCCGGGGCAAGCTGATCTGCATTCGCTTTCATATTCTCGAAAGTTGCTGCTTCTACAAGTTCGGGCAACAGTTCATCGTCCACTCTGATTTCAAGAAATTCCGCAATCCGGCGCATTTCGCCTGAAAGATCCGCCTTCAGATCGTTATAATGCACCATCAGAATATTGGGCAGATGCCGGAACTGCCAGAATGTTTCCACATAATGCAGAACCGAACTCGATAGCGGGTCCTTTTCATCCCCGGGCTTGCCCGATGCTTTGATCCACCGAATGAAACGCGCCTCCGGTTCTTTCGGGCCGGGGTCAAAGGCGGGCAGTGGAAATGTCGCATTTTCCATCATTTTCGCCATTGCCTCGGGCCGGACATTGCGCTGATGCGCCTCCATCGACATGAAGGCATCACGTGGATCGCGCCCGACGCAGATATAGGACATCTGCTCGTAATAGGGCAGGCCGTCAAGCGGCGTATGCGTTTTGATAAATCGGCGATTTATCTGCGTCTCAAGATTGTTGAGCACCGCCTCCACGGGTGAGATCAGCATATCGAGCCACGGCGAATAACCGCTTAGGGGACGGTCGAATTCCGTTTTCTTAAAAATCAGCAGAGCACAGATCATCTGCATCCATGTGGTGCCGCATTTTGGCGGTGTGCAAATGGCAATGTCTCCCGCCCGCGGTACAAAATCATCCCATCTCCTGGAGTCATAGGCAAAACTGCGATAGGTGGCGGTACGCTCGGGCCAACGCATATTGTTCATTATTATTCCTCGTCACAGTTGCGGCAGCGGTGCAAACACCGCACACTTTTCCCAATCGGGCAGCGAATTAACGCACGAACAATAATAATCTTAATCGGGTGAGGAACGATGCGCCATGACCTATCCACTGCAAATCGCCGAGCGTGGCGAACTTCTGGCGAAAGCCCAGTCAATCCGGGATGTGATCGAAGCTGAAGCCGAACCAAGCGAAGCCAACCGCACCCTCACCACACCGGCGATCGATGCACTTTATGAATCCGGGCTTCTCAATATCTGCGTACCACGCGCGCTTGGCGGGCTTGAGGCCGACCCTGTCACCCAGGCGGAAGTCTATGAAGCGGTGAGCGAAATGAACGGCGCTGCGGGCTGGTGTCTGGTTATCGGGGCAACCTCGGTCGGCATGCTCGGCAGTATGATCAGTGACGCGGCCTTACCCACTGTCTTTGCGGATGGCCATATTCCACGCGCCTCGGGCACAGTCGTCCCCTCTGGCCTGGCAGAACGGGTGGAAGGCGGCTACCGGGTCAGCGGTCGCTGGGCATTCGGCAGCGCCATTCATCATGCGGACTGGGTATCGACGGGTGCGATGGTTGCCGAAAATGGCGCCCCGAAACGCGGCCCCGACGGCGCGCCGGAGGTGATTTCCATTTGCGTGCCAATTGCGGATGTGACGATCGAGGATAACTGGTTTTCAAACGGACTGCGCGGCACGGGCAGTTCCCACTATCGCATTGAGGATAAATTTGTGCCCGACAGCTTCCTGCTTGACCGGGCAACGGCCAGCCGGGGCGGCGCACTATACCGGATCCCGACCTATGGCTATGTCGCGGCCTGCCATGCGGGCTTTGCCATGGGGGTTGCCAAACGCGCCCTTAACGAAATCACCGCGATGGCGGAAAAGAAAAAACGCAAACTAAGCGGTGTCTCGCTTGCCGACCGCGGGGCATTTCACAAGGAGCTGGGGATCAATGCCAGCAAGCTTGCCGGCGCGCGGCTGTTTGCACTCGACACCCTCAACCGGATTTGGGAGGCAACAGTCAATGGCGAAAGACTACCCCTTGTCGCCTGGGGCGAATGCCGCGCCGCAATGACCTATGTGACTGAGGTCGCAGCGGAAGTAACGACATTCGCCTATCGCTATGGCAGCGGCGCCGCTTTGTATCAGTCGCATCCTTTGCAACGCTGCCTGCGCGATATTTACACCGCCAGCCAGCATGGGGTTGTCAGCGACGAGAATTACGAAAATCTCGGCCTTGCCCTGATTGGCAAGGGCCGCTGGGATCCGCTGATCGGCGGGCCGCCCAGGGAAGAATAACAAGGGCTACCGGTCTCTCACCCCTACTCCTTTGCCTGTGTCTGGCCGCGCGTACGTATAGCTTCACGCCGCGCTTCCACCGCCTCGGGCGTCAGAGAGCGGTTTGCCGCCTTGAAATAGTGCTGCTCGGTCTCAAGGCCTGTCGCAAAGTCCTGACCAAAACCTTCATCGATCAGTTTCTTGTAGTTGACCAGAAGCTCAGGCACGGTGGAGAGCATATCTTCCGCCAGCGCGCGCGCAGTCGACATCAACGCATCGGGCGCAACCACCCGATTGACAAGACCCCAGGCTTCCGCCTGTGCCGCCGACAGGAAATTACCGGTGAGCGATAATTCCTTTGCACGGTAGATGCCGACGACACGCGATAATCGCTGGCTCAATCCCCAGCCCGGCAGCACCCCGACCCGCGCATGGGTATCGGCAAACCGCGCTTCTTCCGATGCGATCAATACATCACAACCAAGCGCCAGTTCAAAACCACCTGTTACGGCAACACCGTTAATGGCACCGATAATCGGCCCTGAAAAACGCCCCATTGCCCCCATCACATCAACCCCGCGTAGCGCCCCCTGCTTCTGACCCAGTTCCTTAAGGTCAACACCTGCGGAAAAGGCCCGTCCCGCCCCGGTCAAAATCAGCACCCGAATTTCCGGGTCTTCTTCCAATGCATCGATGGCGGAGGCAAGTTCACCGCGCAATGCGATCGACAGGGCATTGAGCGCTTCTGGCCGGTTGAGCGTGATCGTGGCAATGCCACCGGATTTTTCAACAAGGATCAAAGATTGGGACATGGGTAGGCTTGTTTCCTGCTTTGTCTATCGGTTGTTTTTGCAAGCCTAGCATTTGTGCTGCTACCCGCACAGCCTTACGATCACTGCGACAAACCGATGCGCGCGCTCCAGACCGCCCGGTCAATCAGATGCAGAAAACTCCCCGCAACCGAACCTGAACGGCACCCCATATCGGGCAACGCCTCGCCGCGCGCATTCTCGACATCACGGAAAAGCGGTGCTTCTGCTCCCTCTTCCATGACGGTGGCATAGTGAAACTCATGACCGCATACTTCCAATCCTGCCTGACCGAGCGGATGGTCCGCGGCAAAAACAGCGCGGCGATAGCCAAGATGCAATGCGCGATTCGCAAAACTGGTTGTGAGGGGCAGCAGACCCGCCATCTGATGCACCGTTCCTTCGGCATCGGCAAGCCGGTTGCCCAGCACCATATAGCCGCCGCACTCCCCATAGATGGCTCGTCCGTCCAGCGCCGCATTGCGCAGACCAGACAAGAATGTGGCGGCCCCCGCGATCCGACCCGCAAAAAGTTCCGGATAACCACCGGGCAGATAAATCGCATCGCAACCCGCAGGCGGCGGCGCATCCGCCAGTGGCGAAAAGAATGTGATTTCTGCCCCCTGTGCATGCCAGTCAGCAATAAGATGCGGATATGCAAAAGCAAAGCCGTCATCGCGGGCGACAGCAATGCGCTGCCCCAATGGCGGCAAACCATGCCCTGTATCTGAACGGCTGACGCCGGGTTCTGCATGATTGGCCCTGGTGAGGGCACCGGCCGTCTCTGTCGCAATAGCGCGCAGCGTCCCGAGATCAAGATGCTGCGCGACCCATTGCGCCGCACGCCCGATAAATTCGTCGAGCGCCTCATGCTCGCGCGCCTGTACAAGGCCAAGATGCCGGGCAGGCAGGCTCAGATCCACCTCACGCGGCAGAAATCCAAGCAAACGCGGTGGCAGACCGGCAACAGCGCGGGCAAGCGCGGCCTTATGCCCTGCCCCACCAACCCGATTGAAGATCACACCCGCAATCTGCAAATCAGCGCGGTGGGTGCAAAATCCCCGCAGCAGCGCCCCCGCGCTATCAGACATCCCGCGCGCATCGACCACAAGGATAACCGGCAGGCCACAGGCAACCGCTAGATCGGCCGTTGACCCGCTGCCATCAGCCGCCCCGTCAAACAGTCCCATCACCCCTTCCCCGATGACAAGTTCCGCAGCCCCACCCCCCTTTACCCCCGTACCGGTCGCAATGCGGTCGGCGATCGCTGCAAGGGTGGCGGGACGCATTGCCCAGGAGTCAAGATTGGGGCAGACCACCCCGGTTGCCGCGGCATGAAAACAGGGGTCGATATAGTCCGGGCCGGTCTTGAAACTGGCGATTCTTATCCCCGCATCCCGAAAGGCACGCAACAGGCCAAGCGTGACAAGCGTCTTGCCACTGCCAGATGCGGGTGCCGCAATTACAAATCCGGGGACGGGAAACATCACTGCAAGCCCCTGTTCACTGCGCAAACCACCCGGTCAGGAAGCGGGCTTGTCCGTCTTCTCAAGCCCAAGCGGATCGGGATCGAGTTTGTGACCGGCCAGCGCGCCAACCCAGTCGAGCCCGCCCTGCAACCGCACAACCTGCCCCACAACAATCATAACCGGTGGCTGGATTTCACGCGCTTCAGCGTCAGCCGCGCAATTGGCAAGGTCGCTGATCACCACCTGCTGCTGCGATGTCGTCGCCTTGGAGACGATAGCCACAGGCTCCGACCAGCTACGACCCGCAGCAATCAACCGCTCGGCGATCGCCTGCATCTGCCGCAGCGCCATATAGATGACAATTACCGGCGAACCGCGCGCAATCGCGGCCCAGTCAAGATCGCCAGGCACATCTCCGTGGGCCGCATGTCCGGTCACGAAGGTGACAGCGGAGTTGATATTCCGGTGGGTCACGGGAATTCCGGCATAGCCAAGCCCGCCAATGCCGGCGGTAATGCCCGGCACCACCCGGTAGGGGATGCCGTTCTGGGTCAGGGTCAGCGCTTCTTCCCCACCCCGGCCGAACACAAAAGGATCGCCGCCCTTAAGCCGCAAGACCCGTAATTTCTGCCGCGCCAATGTCACAAGCCGGTTGGAAATATCGGGCTGCTGCGGCGAGGGACGACCGCCGCGCTTACCGGCATATTCGAGCGCGGCATTGGGACCTGCAAGTTTCAGCACACTGCTGTCGACCAGCGCATCATACACGATCACATCGGCCTGCCGCAGCCCGTGCAGTGCATGCAGGGTCAGCAGCCCCGGATCACCCGGTCCCGCCCCGACAAGCCAGACCCATCCCGGCTCAAACTCCGGTAAATCCACAGATAAGGCATCACGCAGATCCGCCATAACAAACTCCCAATGTGGCGGGCGAAAGACTGATTGCAATATTACTGCTGCTTTTAATAGCCACCAAGCGCACCCGTTTCTATAAACATGTCATGATCGGCAAACCCACATCGCCGCTCCGCCGCGGCTGGACAACCGGCGCCTGCGCCACCGCGGCGACACGCGCCGCCTTTAGCGCGCTTTTGACCGGCACATTTCCCGATCCGGTCCGTATAACACTCCCACGCGGACAATGCCCGGAATTTGCACTCGCCCGCCAGCAACTTGAGCCTGATTTCGCGATGGCCGGTATCATCAAGGATGCGGGTGATGACCCCGATGTGACCCATAAGGCGCTGATCCTTGCAACAGTGCGTCATGCAGCGCCAGGTACCGGCATTCACTTTCGCGCGGGAACCGGGGTGGGCACTGTCACCCGTCCGGGTCTGCCTGTTCCGCCCGGTGAGCCCGCGATCAATCCGGTACCGCGACAACTGATGCGCGAGACGGTCGCAGAACTGGCCGCCCGCCACGACGTGCCCGGCGATGTGGAGATCGAAATCAGCATCCCCGACGGGGCGGAGCTTGCCCGCCATACGTTGAACGGGCGGCTTGGAATTGTGGGTGGATTGTCGGTTCTTGGCACCACCGGGGTGGTTGTGCCGTTTTCCTGCGCCGCCTGGATCGCCTCGATCCATCGCGGGGTCGATGTGTGCCGCGCGGCGGGGTTGTCGCATGTGGCGGCGGCGACCGGGTCGACTTCTGAATCGGCGGTGCGGGCGCTTTACCACCTGCCCGACACCGCACTTATCGATATGGGGGATTTCGCAGGCGGACTTCTCAAATATCTCCGCCGGCATCCGGTGCCACATCTGACCATTGCCGGCGGCTTTGCCAAACTTGCAAAACTCGCGCAAGGTCATCTCGACCTGCATTCAGGACGCAGTAGTCTCGATCGGAAATGGCTTGCCGATGCGGTGACCAGCCTGGGCGGCGGCACTGAACTTGCGGCGCGCTGCGCATCGGCCAATAGCGGCATGCAGATTTTGCAAATGGCTGAGGCGGCGAAAATACCGCTTGCCGATCTTGTCGCGCGGCGCGCGGCGGATCAGGCCCGGCAAATCGCAGGCCCCCAGATCGCAATCGAGATACTGATCTTCGACCGGCAGGGACAGCTTGCAGGCCGGAGCAATGGTTGAAGCAATAATGGTTGAGGCAGCAATGGCAGCACGCCCGATCCTCATTCTGGGAGGAACCGGGGAGGCGCGGACCCTCGTCGAACGCCTTGTGCAATCAGGGTACCGGGACGTAAGGCTTTCGCTGTCAGGCGCGACCCGCACCCCCGCCCTGCCCGGCGCGGGGAAAGTGCGGACCGGCGGCTTTGGTGGCACGCAAGGGCTTGCCGACTATCTCACACGAGAGCGGGTTGCCCTGCTGATCGATGCAAGCCATCCCTACGCCGCACAGATCACCTTCCATGCTCATGCGGCTGCGCAGCAAACCGGGCTACCGTTACTGCGGTTCAACCGTCCCCCCTGGTCGAAGCAGGCAGGCGATCGATGGATCGCGGCTGCCAGTCATCAACAAGCTGCACAGATGCTGCCAGGCTATGGTATGCGCGTCTTTCTTGCCATAGGCCGCAAGGAGATCGGTGCCTATGCAAACTGCCGTGACCGATCGTTCCTGATCCGCTCGATCGAGCAGCCCGATCCAGACACAGCGCCCGCGCGGCATCGCTGGATTTCCGCGCGCGGCCCCTTTGACGCGGCGGACGAGGCCGCGCTTCTACGCAAGGAAAGGATTGATTGTCTGGTCACCAAGAACAGCGGTGGCAACGCAACCTATGGGAAGATTGCGGCCGCCCGCCTGCTTGGCCTTCCGGTCGTGATGATTGATCGCCCCCCTGCCCCGCCAGACAGCACCACTTCGACAACAATCGACGATACGCTTGCTTGGGTTAGGCAACAGTCAAGCGGATGAGTTTGATCGGGCAGGCAGACTAACTCTTATGGGCATGGCGCAGAATATGCGCATGGGCCGGGTCATACAGCGCCGAATCGCGGTAATCCTGGGCATCGAGCACCGCCCCCACCAGAATGAGCGCGGTGCGGGTGATCTTTTCCGCCCGTACCTTTGCGCGAATATCGGACAATGTCCCGCGCACGATCTGTTCATCGGGCCAACTTGCACGATAGATGACAGCAACCGGGCAATCCGCCCCATAATGCGGGGTCAGATCATCTACCACGGCGCGTAAATTGCGTACCGACAGATGTATTGCGAGTGTCGCGCGCGAGGCACCAAGCCGCGCCAGCGCTTCACCCTGCGGCATGGCGGACGCCTTCATACTCGTCCGTGTCAGGATGATTGTCTGACTGATGTCAGGTAGCGTCAACTCGCTACCCAGAGCTGCGGCGGCGGCAGCGAATGCCGGGACACCGGGGCAGATTTCATAAGCGATCCCCAGATCCGCAAGCCGGCGGATTTGTTCGCCAATCGCCCCATAAATCGACGGATCGCCCGAATGCACCCGTGCAACATCCTCTCCCCGGGCGTGGGCTGCAGCGATTTCGGCCATGATTTCATCTAGATTGAGCGGCGCGCTATCCACAATGCGCGCATCGGCAGGGGCAAAGGCAATCACCTCCTTGGGCACCAGCGAACCGGCATACAGGCAGACCGGACAGCGCGCAATAAGATCGCGCCCACGCAGGGTCAGAAGATCGGGCGCGCCCGGCCCCGCGCCGATAAAGTAAACCGTCACGAATTGTTTTTCCCTTCATATCCGCGCGGGGTAAACACCCATTCCCCGCTATGGCCCTGGCTGATCCGGCGCGTGCTCGATGCCCCCACCATCACAAGCGTCAGCATATCCACTTGATCGGAATCGAATGCGGCAATAGTCGTAAAGACAATATGTTCTTCCGTACGGCCAAGATTACGCGCAAGGATGACCGGCGTATCATCGGGCCGATGCGCGCGCAAAACAGTCATGGCTTCATCAAGCTGATGGCGTCTTTTCTTCGATGCCGGATTGTAGAACGCGACCACAAAATCTCCCACAGCCGCAGCTTCGATCCGCTTACGGATCGCACCCCATGGCGTCAGCAGGTCTGACAAAGAGATTGCGCAGAAATCATGGCCAAGCGGCGCGCCAGCGCGGGCGGCGGCGGCCTGCAGCGCGGAAATACCGGGCGCGACACGCACAGCAATACGCGCCCAGCCCGGATTCTGCGCGGTTGCAAGCAACTCAAATGCGAGGCTCGCCATTGCATAAATCCCCGCATCCCCTGATGAAATCAGCGCTACATCGCGCCCTTCCGCAGCAAGGTCAAGCGCGGCCCGCACCCGCGCCTCCTCTGCCCCCAAGGGAAATTCATGCCGCTCTTTCCCGTCAGCAAGCTCCCCCAGCAGATCGAGATATAATCCATAACCGACAAGACATTCTGCCCGTCCAACAAGCACGCTTGCCTCAGGCGTACGCCAGTCATCTTTACCCGGCCCGATACCGATAATCGCAAGCTGCCCCCGGCCCCGCCCACACGCCTGCGCATCGATCGGGGTGGGCGCGCGCGCCACCGCGCAGGTCGCATTGGTACTTTTCCGTTTCGGCAGGATGAGATCTGCCTCTCCCCCCGCCGCCGCAAGTGCAGCCCCTTCCGCCACACCATGGCAACCCACTTCCGCAAAAACCAGCTCTGAAGGATTGGCAAGCCGCGGTCGCTCTTCTTCCAGCCGGTCGGGAGTGAAAAACCGTGCGGGCACGCCCAACTCCGCGGCCAGTGCATGCATGGCCCCTTCATCCGCCTTCACATCGATCGAGAAAATGCCGGCAATCGACAGCGGGCTAAGCCCCGCATCCGCCAGGCTGTCGCGGACAAGCGCAATCAGCTCCGCAGGGTCCGCATCGCGGGCGCAGCCCACGCCCAGGGCAAGATTTGCAGGATGGTAAACAAGCCTGTCGCGTCCAGGACACGCCGCCTGATCGGTTACCGCAATCGTTAACGCGCCCTCATCGGCAGTTGGCAAGTCGGACTGCCGCAGCCAGTCTGCCTCCCCTTCAAGGCGGCAGCGCGCGCCGGCCAGCAATTGTGCGACGAAAGGCTTGACCAATGACCGGTCGGCGAGGCGATACCCTTCGGGCGGTTCATCAAGGGCGATCCCGAAGCGCGTCTCGCTGGCAGTGGTAATCGCTGCCACCGAACCAAGCGCAAGGGCAAGCTGCCGCGCCAGTTTGTTTGCGCCCCCATGCCCCCCAAGCAGCGGCACAACCGCCGAGCCGTCTTCCGCCACGGCAATCACGGGTGGTTCGGCAGTCTTGTCGCTCAACCGACCGGCGAGACAGCGGATCAGGATTGCGGAGGCGCAGATCCCGACAATCGGTCGGCCTTGTGCGAACAGGGCTCGCAGATGTGCACCGATCTCGGTAAAACCGACATCGCCTTTCCCGGCACCTGCCCGGCAGTGAATTTCCGCGCCCCGAAGCACTTCTTTAATCTGAACCGCCAACTCCGCGCTTCCCGGACCCAGCTGGATGATCGCAATATTCGTTGTCATTGCCAGGCTTGCCCGCGCTTATGGATCAGGATCATCGAAAAATAGGGTACCGTGTCGGGCACGACCGCATCGAGCGGCAGGATCCGCTCGGATGCCATGGTTGCACGTTCGACATACCGGCAATGTTCGGCAATGCCCATAGTGACCACAAGATCACGGATTTTCGAAAAATGCTTACCGACTTTGAGAATCGCTACCCCGTCGGCCGCGGCAATGCGGGCTTCAAGCTCGGCTGTCGGCAATAAGGCAGGCAGCACGGCAAGAATGTCATTGCGCGCGGCAAGCGGCGCAGCTGTCCGCGCCGCACAAGCCATGAGCGAGGACACGCCGGGTACAATTTCCACCTGATAGCATTCCGCGAGCCGCGCATAAAGATACATGAAGGAGCCATAGAAGAACGGATCCCCTTCACACAGAATCGCGACGTCGCGCCCTGCATCGAGATGGGTCCCGACCTCGGCTGCCGCCTTGTCATAAACCTCAAGCGCGGGAAACCGGTTGAGCGACATTGGCGTACGGATAACGATTTCGGTCTGCCCGCCAGGAAAATAGTCCGCGACAATGGCACGCGCGAGGCTGTCGCCCTGATCGGGCGCGGGATAGGCAACCACCGGTACAGAACGCAAAATCCGATGCGCCTTCAGCGTAATGAGTTCCGGATCACCCGGGCCAACGCCAAGCCCGTAAAGAATTCCTGTCATATTTTCCGCACTATATACTGAGTAACCGGCCGCAGCGGTTTCCAACCAATGCGACCGCCGATTGCTTCCGCCCGGCTGACAGCCAGTCTGCGCAACTCGCCCCCATGAGCGGCATGCCAGCCAAGCGCGGCCGCTTCCCCTTCCAGCGTGACAAGATTGGCGACAAGCCGCCCGCCGGGTTTCAACGCCTGCCAGCAGGATTCAAACAGACCTGAAACAACTGCACCCCCGCCGATAAAAACCGCATCAGGTACCGGCAGCCCGGTCAGCGCTTCCGGTGCCCGCCCCGCAACGATCTGCAACCCCGGCACACCTAATGCAGCCGCATTGCGTTCGATCATGGCACGGCGCGCGGCAACATCCTCGATCGCGATGGCGAGGCTGTCGGACGCTGCACGCAGCCATTCGATGGCGACAGCACCCGATCCCGCTCCCACATCCCACAATAGCTGGCCCGGCAACGGCACAAGCGCGGCAAGCGTGACCGCGCGAATTTCCGCCTTGGTCAACTGCCCGTCATGGGTGAAGGCATTATCGGGTAATCCCGGCGCGCGTGAAAAAATGCGCGCCGTGTGTGCGGCACGGCAGTCAACCGCAATTGTATTGAGGTCGGCCCCCGGTTCCGCATCCCAATGCGCAGCCACCCCCTCGATATGGCGCTCCTTCGGTCCGCCCATATGCTCAAACACATGCATGACGCTGTCGCCAAAACCTGTTTCGGTCAGCCGCGCCGCAACCGCGGCCGGTGTCGCCGCATCTTCACTTAACAGAAGAAGACACCGGTTTGGCGCCAATTCTCGGTTCAGCCGGTCAAAGGCACGGCCATGCAGGCTCATAGTTGTGACTGTTTCACGGTCCCAGCCAAGCCTTGCGCAAGCCAGTGTGAAGGCGGACAGCCCCGGCAGGATCGTCATTTCGCACACGGGCAGATGCCGCAGCAAAGTCACGCCGATCCCGCAATGCAGCGGATCACCGGTTGCAAGCACCACGACCGGGGTCCCACGATATGTCAGCAGCTGCTCGACTGTCTTTGAAAGCGGGCTCTCCCAGACGAGGCGCGGGCGCTCGTCATCGGCGGGCAACAGCGAAAGATGTCGTGCACCGCCGACAATCAGCCGCGCATCGGCAAGCCGGGCACGGGCGGTGGGGGCAAGTCCGGCCAAACCGTCCTCGCCTATACCAACGATGCTGAGCCATGCGCTCACCGCACACTCTCCACCGCAAGCGCATTAACGGCCGCAGCAGCCAGTGCACTGCCCCCGCGCTGCCCCAGAAGCGTCACATAACCAACGCCCCGATGATGCTCAACCAGTGCCTGTTTGGATTCCGCCGCGCCGATGAAGCCGACCGGGAAACCGAGGATTGCAGCCGGTCGATACCCTTCCTGTGCCATCGTCTCAAGCAGCGCAAACAGGGCTGTCGGCGCATTGCCAATGGCGATCACCGCCCCCTCCAGCTCTGCCCCCGCCCGCGCAATTGCGGCTGCCGAGCGGGTTGTGCCCAACTGTCGCGCATGCTCGGCAACCCCGTCGCGGTTAAGGAAACAGAGAACCGGATTTTCGGCGGGCAGAAAGCGGCGAATGATGCCATGGGCGACCATCTCGCAATCGGTAATTACGGGCATACCGGCAACAAGTGCGGCGGATGCGGCGGCGGCGATATCATTACCGTGACGCAGATCGGACAGGATATCGGCCATGCCACAGGCATGCACGAGCCGCCGATAAACCGGCACCATATCCGTATCGATCCCGCCCCAGTCCGCCACCTGGTCGATGGCCGCGAAAGAGGCGCGGTAGATCGCCTCGGGATCGCGCAGATAGTCAAATTCACGCATCACCGCTGCCTGCCCGTTTGCTCATCAATCCTTTTCCGTCAGCGTGACCGGCCCATGCGGGTGATCGGCAAACGGATAGGGATGATGGGTATGGGTATGGGCGTGCTCATGATCATGCCCATGCGGCTGCCCCTGTTCACCGGCAGGTGGCGAAACCGCGCCTGTGCCAATCCCTTCCACATGATGGTGATGACTTTCCTGCGGCAACCCGACCTCCGCCTCGAACCCCAGCACCTGTTCGCGATACTTGCAAAGCTGGCAATTCATATTGTTGCGCTCGCCAAGAATATCCAATGCCCGCTCCGCAAAGGTATCGAGCACAAGCGGATGGTCGTTGAGATATCCGGCTTTAAT
This sequence comes from uncultured Alphaproteobacteria bacterium, assembly GCA_947258435.1. Classification (GTDB taxonomy): domain Bacteria; phylum Pseudomonadota; class Alphaproteobacteria; order UBA11222; family UBA11222; genus CALAQW01. The sequence continues at coordinate 186,187 of CAMYID010000004.1, read as the reverse complement.
GAATTCGATAGCCGGATGCCGCGCCGCCACCGCATCGGTCTGGGCATAGATCCGCTTGACCAGCACACCGGTAAACAGAAAGTAAGGGAACACAATGATACGGCGATAGCCAAGCCGCGCCACATGCTCAAGCGCGGGTTTGACAAGCGGGAATGTCACCCCCGAATAGGCCGTCTCTCCCCAGCCCAGGCCAAGCCCTTCCCAAATGAGACGCATCACCTTCGCGGCGTTGGAGTTGGCGTCGGGATCGGATGCACCGCGTCCGACGACAACGAGCGCCGTTTCCTCTGGCCCCACATCATCGCCTGCCCCTGCCATCGCGGCGCGGACCCGTTCACCCGCCGCGCGCATCATTTTCGGATCGATACCGAGTTCCCGCCCGTAACGGATCCGCATGTCAGGATGTTGCGCCTGGTAGCGATTGAGCACCGAGGGGATATCGTTCTTGGCATGGCCCGCACTGAACAGCATGCCGGGCACCGCCAGCACCTCCTCACACCCCTTGGCCCGCAACCGGTCAAGCCCGTCGGCAATGATCGGCGTCGCAAATTCCAGAAAACCGTAAGCCACCGGATTTTCAGGGAACCGGGCCCGCATTCCCTCGGCGACGGCTTCAAACTCTTTCACCGCTGCCGTATCACGGCTACCGTGACCGCAAACCATTATGCCGGTTTTGCTGTTCATCTCATTTCTCCTCTGAACGCCACATTACCGCCGCTGCCAAGGGGACAAAACTGCAATTGACCGGCAACCGCAACCGGCGGCATGGTGACGCGATGTTCACAGCCGATCTGCCCATAGCGCCACTTTTCACCCCGCTGCCAGACGGTATTGGCATTGCGGCGCTTATGCTGCTTGCGCTCCTGATCGATCGGCTGGCAGGCGATCCTGCAATATTGTACCGGTGGCTGCCGCATCCGGTCGTACTGATCGGTCGTGCCGTAAGCCTTTGCGAAAGGCGTTACAACAGGGTTGAGGACACCCCCCGCCGGCAGATGATTGCCGGTGCGGCAAGCTGGCTGCTCATTGTCGGGGGTTGCGCCGCTCTTACCACCCTGATCATTATCGGATTGCGCATGCTGCCATATGGCTGGGTGATTGAGGTACTGTTTGCAAGCACGCTTCTCGCAGGCCGCAGTCTGCGCGATCATGTGGCGGCGGTGCAGACTGGCCTCGTCCGCTCGACCGAAGCGGGCCGCCTGGCAGTTGGCCATATTGTCGGCCGCGACACAACCGATCTCGACCCGCCCGCAATTGCGCGTGCCGCGATCGAGTCGGCGGCCGAGAATTTCTCCGACGGGGTGGTCGCCCCGCTGTTCTGGTTCGCGCTTTTCGGGTTGCCCGGCATGGCCGCGTACAAGGCGGTCAACACACTGGACAGTATGATCGGTTATCGTACCGCACGGCATCTCTATTTCGGTCGCATCGCCGCACGTGCAGACGATCTGGCAAACTGGGTACCGGCGCGGATCACCGGGCTGCTGTTTTGTCTTGCTGCGGCTTCCCATCGGCGCACCGATGCGGGCAATGCGTGGCGGGTCATGCGGCGCGATGCGCGCAACCACGCGTCCCCCAATGCCGGTTGGCCGGAAGCCGCGATGGCCGGGGCTCTCACCATAGCGCTTGGCGGACCGCGCAGCTATCCCGGTGGGGTCCATGAGGCCGCATGGCTCGGCGCGCCGGGCCACCGCACGGCCAATGGCACGGCAATCGCTGCCGCGCTGGCGCTGACAGACCGCACGATTCTGCTGCTCATGGCATGTACCGGCCTTGTTGCGGTTGCGATGTTTTTCCAGGCCGGTTGAAGCGCTCAAAACTCGATCCCTTTCTGCGCCTTGACGCCGGAACGGAAGGGGTGTTTGACCATCGTCATTTCGGTCACCAGATCCGCCGCTTCCAAAAGCGGCTCCTTCGCGTTGCGGCCCGTCACAACCACATGCAGCATTTCGGGCCTATCGCGCAGATAGGCCACCACCTCTTCCAATGGCAGACTGTCATAACGCAGCACGATATTAAGCTCGTCGAGGATCACCATGTCATAGGCCGGATCAGGCCCGCGACAAGCCTCAATCATCTCCCTGGAGACGTCCCAGGCACGGCGGGCGGCTGCAATATCGCGCGCACGATCCTGTGTTTCCCAGGTGAAGCCTTCCCCCATGGTGCGGATCGTAACCTGATCGGGAAAGGCTTCAAGCACACGGCGTTCACCGGTTTCCCACTTCCCCTTGACGAACTGCACGATTCCCACGCGCATGTCGTTGCCAATGGCGCGTGCGGCCAGCCCGAATGCCGCCGTGGACTTCCCCTTGCCATTGCCCGTATGCACGATCAGCAAGCCCTTTTCGATGGTCTTGGTGGCAAGAATCTTGTCGCGTGCGGCTTTCTTCTTGCGCGCCTTTTCGTTGGCACGGCTGAAATCAGCTCCGGCTTGTTCATCGGCCATCGGTATTTCTCCTCGTCTGTGCGATCAGCGCTTCGAGTTGCGGATAAATGCTGTTGGCGCGCGGCTGCCAAAGCCCGCGGTCCTGCGCTTCGCCTAATTTTTCCGCCATTTCGCGCAAGGCATCGGGGTTTTCGCGCTGCAGGAACGCGCGGACCTGCTCATCCCCGAGATAGGCATCGAATACCGCATCGAAATGATGATCGGCCACCGCATGCGCGGTTGCCGCGAATGCGACAAGATAATCGACCGTCGCCGCCATCTCGAACGCGCCTTTATAGCCGTGTCGCATCGCCGATTCGATCCATTTCGGATTGACAACACGGGCGCGGACAACCCGTGCAATCTCTTCCTCCAGGCTGCGGATCTTCGGGCTTTCGGGTCGTGAATGATCATTGTGCCAAACCGGCACCGCCGCCCCTTTCGTAACCGCTACGGCAACCGCAAGCCCGCCTTCGAACTGATAGTAGTCATCGGAATCGAGCAAATCATGCTCGCGATTATCCTGATTGTGCACCACCGCATCGATCCCGGCGAGGCGTGCTTCAAACAAACCATGCGCGGCGCGACCTTCCGCACCCGCCCCATAGGCATAGCCCCCCCAGGCGATATAGGCACGCGCCAGATCTTCCTCGCTGTCCCAGCCGCGTTCATCCATCAGCGCCTGCAAACCCGCACCATAAGCACCCGGTTTCGATCCGAAGATCCGGTAGCCCGCACGCGCCGCCGCCTCCGCCGCATCCATCCCGCGCAATATGTGGGCCGCCACCTCTTTACGGTAACGCGCCGCCAATGGATTATCGGCATCCGGTTCGTCAAGCTCGGCGACCGCACGCACCGCCGAATCGAACAAGGCGATCTGCTGCGGAAAGGCATCGCGGAAGAATCCCGATATACGCAGCATCACATCAACACGCGGCCGGTCGAGCACCGACAGGGGCAGGATCTCAAACCCTGTCACCCGGCGCGACGCGGCGTCCCATTCAGGCCGCACCCCAAGCAACGCCAGAGCCTGCGCCAGATCGTCCCCGCCGGTACGCATATTCGCCGTTCCCCAGGCACTGATCGCAAGCGCACGCGGCCATTCCCCATGTTCCTGCCGGTGCCGCGCAAGCAGCAGCCCCGCAGATTTCCAGCCAAGATGCCAGGCGGCGGCCGTCGGCACGGTGCGGCTGTCGACGGAATAGAAGTTGCGCCCGGTCGGCAGCACATCGACACGCCCCCGGGTTGGCGCACCGGAGGGGCCAGGCTCAACGAAACAGCCATCAAGCCCCTTCAGAACAGCCGCAATCTCCGCTTCCCCCGATGCCGCGACGGCAGGCCCGATATCGCGCTCCAGCGTGGCAAGCACGGCACGTGTCCTGTGCCAGTCCGGCGGCGGCGCAAGCGTGCCTTCAACAAACCGGCACGCCAGTATTTCCAGCCGCTCAACCGTATCCCCCCGGCTACGCCAGCCCGCCGCCGATCCCATGATCGCGGGGCGCGGCCCCTTGCACGGATCGCCGAACCGGCAATCGAGCGGGTCAAAATCCGCCTTGCTGCCAAATCCCGCATCTTCGGCCATCGCACGGATCAAAGAGGCATCGCCCCCTTCTCCTGCCCCGCGCGGCACCCGCACCAGCGCAACCAGAAGGTCTGTCAGCTGACGGCCCTGCGGGGATGCACCGAAAACATGCAGCCCATCGCGAATCTGCAGCTCTTTCAACTCGCACAGATAATTATCGAGCTTGGCCAGGCGGTCATCCTCGCCATCGTCGGGCAGAATGCCGCAATCGCGATCAAGCCCGGCGGAAACGGTCAGACGCAGGATCTCTTCGCCCAGCACCCGCACGCGGCGCGGATCGACCCCCGTCGCCTCATAATATTCATCGACAAGGCGTTCAAGATCGGCAAGCGGACCATAGGTTTCCGCTCGGGTCATGGGCGGTGTCAGATGATCGATGATGACCGCCTGCGCGCGTCGCTTGGCCTGCGTGCCCTCGCCCGGATCATTGACAATGAACGGATAAAGATGCGGCGTCGGGCCGAACATCGCTTCAGAGAAACAAGTCTCCGACAAGGCCACTGCTTTGCCTGGCAGCCATTCCATATTGCCATGCTTGCCCATATGCAGCACCGCATGAGCATCAAACTCAAACCGAAGCCAGGCATAAAAGGCGGCATAGCCATGCGGTGGGACAAGATCGGGATCATGATAGCTTGATACCGGATCAATCTGATAGCCGCGCGCAGGCTGCAATCCGATCACGACATTCCCGATACGAAACGCAGAAAGTGCGAAGCGTCCGTCGGAAAAAAACGGATCGGCTTCGGGTTGCCCCCAGCGTGCGCACATCGCGGTGCGCACTTCTTCGGGTAATGTATCGAAATAGGCCCGATAACCGGCAAGCGAGAGATGAAGTTCGGCGCGCCGCAATGCACGCCCCGTGACCGCATTTGTCGGACCTTCCAGAATACGGGCAACAAGTGCGGCGCCATCTTCGGGCATATCCGTGATTGTATAGCCTTGTGCCGCCATGGCGCGCAGTAAATTGATCGTGCCAGCCGGGGTATCAAGCCCCACCCCATTGCCGATCCGGCCATCACGGTTAGGGTAGTTGGCAAGGATAATCGCCACCCGGCGCTGCGCAACGGGTGCGTGACGCAACCTGACCCAGCGGGCAGCAAGTGCTGCGACAAACCGCACCCGGTCATCAATCGGCGCATAGGTGACGACCGCACATTGGGTTGCCGCATCACGGCGTGCTTCCGCCTTGAATGAAATGGCGCGGCTGAGTATCCGGCCATCCACCTCTGGCAGGGCGACATTCATCGCAATATCGCGCGCACCAAGCCCGGTGAAGCCTTCTCGCCAGCTTTCCTCTGAATTACCCGCCAGCACAATCTGCAACACCGGGCAATCACAACCATCGAAGGGTGAAGAGGCGCGCGCTTCTCCCGGCGTCGCAACAGCAAACCCCGTCGCATTAAGCACGATATCGGCACCCGCTTCGGCAAGCAGCGCCGCCACAAGCTCTGCCGAGACCGGGTCCTTGAGGCTTGCGACATAGAGCGGCAGCGGATTGAGCCGCGCTTCCTTCAGCATATCGATCAGCGCATCGACGGGAGCAAGATTGCCGCCCTGCATCAGCGCACGATAGAACACAATGGCGCAGACAGGCGCATCCGCCTGCCATTCCGCCATAAGATCGCGCAGTTCCGGATGCACAAGGCCCGGCCCGTAAATTCCGGCCCGCGGGACCGGCGCGGGTTCCGCCCATTCAACCGCCCGACCAGTCAACGCGGCACAATAAGCAAGCATGTTGCGGAAATTTTCCCGCCCCCCGTGAATGCAATATTGCCACAAGCGATGGCAAACGTCCGTAGGCAGACGGCTTAGCCGCACAAGCTCCGCATCAGGCTGATCGTCACCGGGTAAAATAGCAAGCGGAATGTCACGCGCGCGACAGATGGCAGTAACCCGTTCAACCCCGTAGCTCCAGTAACCGACCCCGCCAAGCAAGCGGATCACAACGAGCCTGGCAGAGGCGACAATTTCATCTGTATAGATATCAACTGACAGATTGTGACCAAGCTGCATCAAATTGGCCAACCGCAGGCTCGGCAGATTGTCCCCATCCGCAGCGTAGGCCCCGGCAATCCCGGCAAGCTCACTATCCGCGGCGGACAGAATGACGATATCGCCCGGCGTCTGGCCAAGGTCTACCGCTTCGGACCCATCGGTAATCTCGCCGGGTTTTGCTGCCAGAAGATGCATTACGGATCCGCGCGTTAACCCGTCAGCGCGGCCCGGATCGCCGCCTGGTCGAGCCCTGTCTCACCGATCACTACAAGCCGCGTTACCTGCGCTTCACCTGGTTGCCATTCACGATCGTAATAATGGTTCAGCCGCGCGCCCACCCCCTGCAGAACGAGCCGCATCGGCTTGCCCTCGACAGCGGCAAAACCCTTGATGCGCAGAATATTATGCGCCGCGATAACAGGCTCAATCCGGGCGACAAGCGCTGTCGGATCGGTAATCGTCGCAAGTTCGACGACGAAACTTTCAAAATCATCGTGATCGTGATCCGGATCGCTATCGTGATGCGAGGGCCGGTTCGCCAGATCATCTTCCGCGCCCGCGCCCAACCCCAGCAGAACCTGCGGATCCACCACCCCATGAGCCGCCCGGATTAGCCTGACAGCGGAGCGGGTCTGCCCCCGAATGATATCGCTCACATCGCTGAAATGATTTTCATCAAGCAGATCGCCCTTGTTCAGTACAACCATATCCGCGCAGGCGAGCTGATCCTCAAACAGTTCCTCAAGCGGGCTTTCATGATCCAGATTGTCATCCGCCTGCCGCTGACGCTGTACCGCCGCCGGGTCAGATGCGAACAAGCCGTCAGCCACCGCCGGGCCATCAACCACCGCGATCACCCCGTCGACGGTGACCTGGGTACGGATCTCTGGCCAGTTAAACGCCTGAACCAGCGGTTTGGGCAGCGCAAGGCCCGAAGTTTCAATGACGATGTGATCGGGTCTGTCAGGACGGGCGAGCAAGGCTTCGATCGTCGGCAGAAAATCATCGGCCACCGTGCAACAGATACACCCATTGGCCAGCTCGACAATATCTTCTTCGGTGCAGTTCTCATCACCGCAGGCTTTCAGGATGTCACCATCGACACCCAGATCGCCAAACTCATTGATGATCAGAGCAAGTTTCCGTCCGCCTGCAGATTGCAGCAAATGGCGGATAAGGCTTGTCTTGCCGGCACCCAGAAAGCCGGTGATGACAGTTGCGGGAATTTTCTGCCCGGGATTGGCTGTGGCCATGATCTGTCCGTTCCTTATCGGCGGTCCGTACCAACAGGGCAGGCGCACCGACCATCGCACACCCTGCCCCACCCCTTGTGTGGGGCGCGATCAGGCTACAACCAACGGATCAGTGGTGCGCGCTCCCCCGTCGGGAACCCAACACACATTGTTGCCCGACAGGTCTCCTGACTGAGGTTCTGCGGTTTCCAGCGCCTTCCCGGCAGGATAACCTGCCAGTGGCCTGCTGCCGGAAACCTTCCCATCACAGTTGCGGGGCAGCGCCGGAATGGCATTTGCGATCTCTCGCAGCGCGTCACCGGCTTCCCTTATCGCGGCAAACAGACCATAACAGTGTTGTCGCCGATGCGCATTATACTTTTCGCATTCGCACCATAACCAAACCCGATTGCAATGGCCCATGCGTGACAAATCCCCGATACTTCCCTTTTCGCAGGCAGCAGAAAATAACAAGCAACCGATTGCCGGCCTGCTTGGTGACTGGTTCGCTCCCTGCTCCTCTGTGCTTGAGATCGGCAGCGGCACCGGCCAGCATGCCGTGTTTTTCGCCGGGATTTTGCCGCATCTGGTCTGGCAGCCGAGCGAACTTGCCCCCGCTCTCGCTCCACTAAACGCACGGATCGCGGCACAGGCACCGCGAAATTGCCGAACCGCTGTGGCTTTGGATGTGAAGGCGGCTGACTGGGCACTGCCCGCACGCCACTATGACGGCATATTCAGCGCCAACTGTCTGCATATTATGGCCTGGCCATCGGTCGCCTTGTTATTCGCCGGACTGGACAAGGTGCTTGCGCCGGAAGCTACCGTCTGCATCTATGGCCCGTTCAGATATAACGGCACCTATACCAGTGACAGCAATGCGCGGTTTGACGACTGGCTCAAAGCACGCGACAGCGAAAGCGGCATCCGGGATTTCGAAGCGGTCGATGCGCTGGCAAAGCAAGCCGGGCTTGTCCTCAAAGCGGATGTGCCCATGCCCGCAAATAATCAACTGCTCGTCTGGCGCCGTACGGTATAGATGCCCCCCGGCCTTGAACCAGGGCCTGACGAGAATGCGCAGCTATCCCGCCTGACGTTCCAACACAACGACCGGAATACGGCGTTCGGTCTTTGCCTGATATTCCTCATAAGTGGGAAACACCGTCGCCATATGGCGCCACAGCTCTTCGCGTTCGGCACCTTCAGCGGTACGGGCAATGGCACGAAAGCGCTCTGTACCGATCTGAACCGTTACATTGGGGTCAGCGACAAGATTAGGGTACCAGTTCGGATGTTTCGGCGCGCCACCAAGTGAGGCAACGATGATGACTTTGCCATCCTTTTCCCCATAGACGAGGGGAGCGGTAAAATATTTGCCCGATTTGCGTCCCCTGGTCAGCAGTAGCAGGGTCGGCACTTCACCTTCCGCCCCCGCCGCGCTGAGATCGAGCATATGCCCCTCTTTACCGCCGCTCTCGATATAGCGCCGCGCGTGATCCTGAATCCATTTCGGCAGATGGGTCGGTACGGAAAACTCTTCCATGGCATCCTCCCTTATGGCCGGAAAGCAGCCCCGGATCGTCCCTGGCCACTACCGGCGATTATTGCTGGAAGTATTCAGAAAGCATGGAAGAGGCGTACGGCCCTGTCAATTTTGACGACGCAACACTGTGCCCGGCAATGCCTCCAAAGCGGCTGCAAGACGTGCAAACCCACTCTTCCCCGGCAAGCCGATACGTAATGCGTGCAACGGTTGCGCCCCTTCCGCAAACAGCCGCAGCAGGATCCCGCGCCGGGCGAAAAACGCGTGAATCTCACCCGCATGGGGCGTGGTCAGCAGGGTAAATAGCGGCACCCTACCTGTGGGGCTGAATCCGTGCCCGGCAAGCAAATCAGCAAGCTGGCTATGTTCAAGAACAAGCTGCGCACGGGTCGCGGCAATCCAGTCGCAATCCGCATAAGCCCGCGCTGCCAGCGCCAGCGCAGGGCCAGATACAGCCCAGGGGCCCAGGGCGCGCGACAGCCGGTCGAGAAGCTCCACATCACCCAGTGCAAAGCCAAGTCGCAGTCCGGCAAGCCCGAAAAACTTGCCAAAAGAGCGCAGAACAATCAGCCCCTCGGTTCGCGCCGCGCCCGCAAGGCTTGTCTCAGGCACCGCATCGGCAAATGCCTCGTCAACGATCAGCCAGCCACCACGTGCGGCAAGCAGGCTGCGCAATTCCTCAAGCCGCGTGGGATCGTGGCAAATCCCGTCGGGATTGTTGGGATTAACCACCACCACCACATCCACATCGCCATGCCGGACTTCATCGGTAAACGCGGTGAAACGGGCATCCGCATTGCCGGTCGTCAATGCCGGTGCGATTGCACGCACGCTGTGCCCCGCCTGTTGCCAGCAATAGGCGTGCTCGGCATATGTCGGCGTCCAGACCGCAACGCGTGAAGGTGCACGCAAATAGGGCAGCCACTGGATGAAAGCCTGGGTACCCGGCGCCGCAACCGCCGCCCTGTTGTCGGCCAGCCCCAGATAGTCGCGCAGACTGGCAAATACTGCGTCGTAAAGCCTGCGCTCGGGCAATTTACGCCACACATCGGAAGAAAACACAGCGACAGGATAGGATGCGGGATTAATCCCGGTCGAAAGATCGAGCCAGCCTTCATCCGGCCGGCCGAACTCACGTTCGGCGGCGGCAAGATCCCCGCCATGCGGCGGCGCAGGGTTCGGGCTATCGGGCTGCACTGTCTTTCTACCGGCTTTTGCGTGCCGGTCGGCCCGGCACAGGTCAGCGGAGCAGAACCTCACAATTCTCAGGATGGCGATGTTCCCACCCCTTGAGTTCCAGCTCCGGCGTCATTTCCTTTTTTGCTGGATAACCGATGCAGAGATAAGCGACAAGCCGCCATTCTTCCGGAACCTCAAGGATCGTGGAAATTTCCTCGGGATCGAGGATCGATACCCACCCCACACCAAGATCATAGGCCCGCGCCACAAGCCATAATGTATGAACCGCCGTCACGACCGAATAGCGCAGCATTTCCGGCATTGTCTTACGGCCAAGCTTGTGTCCCTGCTCGGTTCCCTCATCGGAAAAGACGGCAAGATGCACCGGCGCCTCCTGCAATCCCGCAAGCTTCAGCTTTGCATAAAGCGCCGCGCGATCACCCTTATAGTCTGCAAGGGCCGCCGCATTGAGCTTTTTGAAATTGCCGATCACCCGCTCGCGCCGGCCCGAATCGTTGACCCGCACAAAGCGCCAGGGCTGACTGTTACCAACCGACGGCGCATAATTGGTCAGCGCCATAACTTTCTGGAAGATATGCTCGTCGATCGGGTCTGTGAGGAAATGCCGCACATCGCGCCGCCAGCGCAGAAGATCGGCAAAATTCTGGCGAAATTGCGTATCGAAATCAGGGGGCGTGTCTACGGCCTGATGTTTCAGCATGGTAGCAATCCTGTTTGGCCGGATTAAATAAGTAGCTCAAGCGTAAAAGCCGGTTGGTTAACAGTCTATTGTCAAATCGGGCGGGTGCGCGCGGCAATTGGTCTCAACCGGAACAATTCCGAACGTGGCGCCCGGAAGAAGGATAAGTAATCATTCCTGTTCGTCCTTACCAGAGGCAACATTTGAAAGGACATGACACAATGCTGGGTAAGCATATCAGCCTGTTCACCTTGTTCGGTTTCGAGGTAAAGCTCGATTTCAGCTGGATTTTTCTGGCATTGCTGATCAGCTGGTCGCTTGCGACAGGCTATTTCCCGGTTACCTATGGCGAACTGTCGGTCGCAACCTACTGGATCATGGGGATTATCGGGGCGCTGGGGCTGTTTTTTTCCATCATCTTTCATGAGATGTCGCATTCGCTTGTCGCCCGCAGATACGGATTGCCAATTCGCGGCATTACCCTGTTCATTTTCGGCGGTGTTGCGGAAATGGAGGAAGAACCCAAAGACGCCAGGACAGAATTCCTTATGGCCATCGCAGGGCCGATCGCAAGCCTGCTGCTTGCCGCCATTTTTGGCCTTTGCGCAACGATCAGCGTTAATCTGGGCATCGCTTCCGCGATCGGTGGCGTCTTTTCCTATCTGGCGCTGATCAATGCCGTGCTGGCGCTGTTCAATCTGTTGCCTGCATTCCCGCTTGATGGCGGGCGGGTGCTACGGGCGGCCCTGTGGCACTGGAAAGGCGATATACGCTGGGCGACCCGCATTGCCGCGCGCTCGGGCTCGGGCTTCGGGCTTTTGCTGATTATTCTTGGTGTGCTGAGTCTTCTGTCGGGTAATTTTATCGGCGGCATGTGGTGGTTTCTGATCGGTATGTTTCTGATCGGCGCAGCCCGTGGCTCCTACATCCAGCTTCAGACCCGCCGTGCCTTCAAGGGTGAGAGAGTTGCGCGTTTCATGACGGAAAGCCCGGTCACCGTATCGCCCGACCTGACTGTCGCCCAACTTGTCGATGATTACATCTATACCCACGGGCACGACATGTTTCCCATCGTCGAATCAGGGCAGCTTTTGGGGTCTGTCACGATCCGTGATATCAAGGCGCTGCCGCGGGAGCAATGGCCAACCACCCAGATCGGCGAAATCATGGTTCCGCGTTCAGACGCCAATACAATCAGCCCGCAAGAAGATGCTCTAAAGGCGCTGTCGCTGATGCAGCGCGGCGGGCGCAGCCGCCTGATGGTCGCCGACGGTACCCGGCTGATCGGAATCGTGGTGCTGAAAGATATGCTGAAATTGATGTCGCTCAAGCTCGACCTGGAAAGTCTGGACTAGACTGACCAGATAATTGAGGTGTGGTGGGTCTCACCACCACCGCCGCATCTGACCGACAGGAGCATCCGATGAAAAAGAAAATCACCTGGATCGTGATTGCCGATGGCGCACATGCCAGTATTTTTCAGAATGATGGGCCAGGTAAGGGCATCGCACCGACACGCCACACGCAATTGACCGGCGACACGCGGCGCAGCTCGGACATCGCAAGCGATGCGTTGGGCCGAACCCACAGCCGCGGCGGTCATGTGCAAAGCGTGATGGAACCGACAAGCGATCCGCACGAGCAGGCGGAACAGGAATTTATCACACATATTTCAGCCTTGCTGACAGACGCCTGCAGGGCTCAGGAATATCAACGTCTGATCCTTGTGGCCCCGCCACAGGCGCTGGGTGACCTCCGCGCAACCCTGCCGGAAGATGTCGGCGCACTTGTAAGCGGTGAACTGCACAAGGATCTGACCCATGCCACAATCCCCGACATTACGGAACATCTTGGCGAGGTATTGGCGGTGTAATTTCCTGCCGCGCGTGACCATGCGCCTCCGGTGCGCACCGGAGGCGCATGATAACCGCCCCGGGAGCGGGACCGGAAACAGTTGCAGGCCGATCAGCATGGATTGACGCCGCACGCGCACCGGGTTACCCCATGGCCTGGATAAAGATGAGCGCAAATGCTGGAGTAAGTATGAAACTGCCTGCCGACTTCTATCACCCGCTTGCTATCGGTGCGCCGGAACCGCTGCGCGAATTACCGGTACGCGCGGAACGCATGATCCACTTCTTTCCGCCGCATGTGGACAAGGTGCGCGGCAAGGTGCCCGACATCGCCAAACAGGTGGATGTGTTGCTTGGCAATCTGGAAGACGCCATCCCCGCCGACGCGAAAGAGGCGGCGCGCGCGGGCTTTATCGAGGTGGCGCAGGCAACCGATTTCGGCAATACCGGCTTGTGGACGCGTGTCAATGCGCTGCACAGCCCCTGGGTGCTTGACGATATTTGTGAGATTGTCGCCCAAATTGGCAACAAGCTCGACGTTATCATGCTGCCCAAGGTGGAAGGGCCCTGGGATATTCATTATCTCGACCAGCTACTGGCACAGCTGGAAGGCAAGCATGCGGTCCAAAAGCCGATCCTCATCCATGCGCTGCTTGAAACCGCACAAGGGGTCAATAATGTGGAAGCAATTGCCACCGCAAGCCCGCGCATGCACGGGATGAGCCTTGGGCCGGCTGATCTTGCCGCCTCGCGCGGGATGAAGACGACCCGTGTGGGTGGCGGCCATCCTTCCTACGGTATTCTTGCTGATGCCGAAGACGGCCAGAGCACGCGCAATTTCTATCAGCAGGATCTGTGGCACTACACCTTCGGCAAAATGGTCGATGCATGTCAGGCCGCTGGCATTGGCGCATTTTACGGGCCATTCGGCGATTTCTCCGACCCTGAGGCCTGCGAAGCACAGTTCCGCAATGCCTTCCTGATGGGGTGCGTGGGGGCCTGGTCTCTGCATCCTAGTCAGATCGATATCGCCAAGCGCGTCTTCAGTCCCGAGGTTGAGGATGTTCTGTTCGCCAAGCGCATTCTGGAGGCGATGCCCGATGGCACCGGCGCGGTATTGCTGGATGGCAAGATGCAGGATGACGCCACCTGGAAGCAGGCCAAGGTGATCGTCGACCGCGCCCGGCTTGTTGCCGATAAAGACCCCGATCTGAAGGCACAATATGAATTCTGAATGAATTCTGAGAATTCCCGGGATGCATCCAACGCTTGCCGGGAAAACCGCCAAACCGGCAGGAGGAAGAAGGAAAGCAGCCATGCGCCAGGCGGATCTCAGCCATGTCGAAACCTGGTTTTTTGATCTCGACAATACGCTGTACCCGGCGCATTCGGACCTGTTTTCCCAGATTGACCGGCGGATGGCGGAATTTATCTCCCGCTTCCTGGAAGTCGATCACGCGACCGCGCGGCGCTATCAGAAAGCCTATTGGGAAAGCCATGGCACAACCCTGAACGGCATGATGGCCGAACATGGTATGGCGGCGGAGCCGTTCCTCGATTATGTACACGATATCGATGTCGGTGTTCTGGCCGCGGACCCGCATCTTGATGCGGCGCTTGGGCGGTTGCCGGGGCAAAAGGTCATTTTCACAAACGGGTCGCTGAAACATGCGCAATCCGTTCTGGAACAACTTCGTCTGGCGCACCATTTCGAAGACATTTTCGATATTGCGGCCGCGGAATTTGTACCAAAGCCGCAGCCTGACCCTTATCAGAAGCTGCTGGCGCAGACATGCGCGCGCGCCGAGGTGGTGGCAATGTTCGAAGACAGCGCAAAAAACCTGCTGCCCGCGCATGCGCTCGGCATGACAACCATTTGGGTGCGGGGCAAATCGGAATGGAGCGGACCTGACGCCCATCAGGATGCAGAACATATCCATCACCATACCGATGAACTGACCAGCTTCCTGAATTCCGCCCTGCTACGGCACGCGCCTTGCCAGCCGGCATAAAAAGGGCGGTGCGCCATAACACGCACCGCCGCAATTCCATCCGCTTTCCAGACTTTTGCCTCAGCCAGCAAGCTTGGCAATAGCTGCCACGACCTGATCGGTCTGTTCAATCGGCACCATATGACTTGCCTCAGGAATGCTGACAAGACTGCAATCGGGAATTAGCTTTTTGAATTCCTGCGCATAGACCGGCGGGATCAGCTTATCTGAATCGCCCCAGATCAGGGTCGTCGGTGCCTTGATCCGGTACAACCGGTCGCTCAACCCACGGTCGGGGATCGGGAACAGAATCTTGCCCGCCATGCCAAGCTGACGCGCATTCTGCACCAGATAAGCTTTCAGGAATTCCGGGTCACCCAGATCAAGTCCTGCTGTCATCAGCTTGGTACCGGCTTCCACATCATGAAACAGAAGCGGCGGCAGCTCATAAGGCAGCAGCGCAAAAAGATCCGGGATCGGATGTGCGTCAAGCCACAATCCGGCGGGACAGATCAGCGCCAGCTTATCGACATCGTTGGGGGCAATCGCCGCCATTTCGGCCGCGATCATCCCACCCATGGAATGACCGGCAATCACCGGTTTGGACAGCCCCAGCGCTTCTGCAATGTCCCATTCGAACAAGGTCACATCGAGCATATCGCGGATCTCGCCGCATTCATCCGATTCCCCATAGCCTGGCAATAGCGGCGCATAAACATGGAACTTTGCCGCCAGTGCCGTGAGGAACGGATCTTCGGCGGTAATACCGCCCGCACCATGCAGGAACAGCAGATCCGGGCCTGAGCCGCCCTCGAACAGATGCGCTTCGGTATGCCGGGTCCTGATTTTACGCAATTCCATCAGTCATCTCCTCCCGCAAGCGCCTCGGAACGCGCGCCAAGCGCTGCATCGACGGGCGCGGGCGTCGCCCGCTGGTCGAGCGGCGAACACCAGAAGCGATTATCATCGGCATAGTCAGGCCAGATATTGCGCAACTGGGGCATGACCTTCTCGGCAAATAACCGGGTGGTGTGCATGCATTTGTCCTTGGGCATATCGCCCACATGCATCAGGCAGAACAGATTGCCTACCCGCAGCGACTTGATCAGGAATTCAAGCTTTTCGCGCACCGTATCGGGGCTGCCGGCAATCACATATCCCTCGTCAAGCAGCTGTCCCCAGCTCATCTTCGACAGATCGCCCATATTGGGCGCATATTGCGACAGGGCCCCGCTCTTGATCGTATTGATCGTCCGGTAGCCTGGCGCATCGGCAAAGCCCGCATGCACATGCAGACAGCGATTGTAGAAGTAGCTGATATGTTCCTTGAACAGATCTTCGGCCTCTTTATCGGTTTCGCCAACGACGATGGTCTGCGCAAACCCCGCACGATAAGGCGATTCGTCCGGCTCGTTCCGTTCGGTCAACCGGTCCCAATATCCCTGCATCAGGGCCTTCGCACGGATATAGCCGGTGAAGCTCAGATAAGAATAGGAATAGACGTTATCGAGACAGAAATCGTAAGTCTCCACCGAACCGCCGCCCGGAATATGCAGCGGTGGCGGGTTCTGGATGGGCTTGGGCCAGCAATTCACCCAGCGCAGCTTGTTGTAGCGGCCATTGAAGGCAAAAGGCTCATCCTCTTTCCAGGCCTTCATGATCAGATCATGGGCTTCCTGATATTTCTCGCGTGTCAGCGCGGGGATCTGCCCATAGCAGTAATTTGTATCCATCGAGGTGCCGACCGGGAAACCGCCCACAAAACGCCCGCCCGCCATCACGTCCAGCATGGCGAATTCCTCGGCCACGCGGATCGGCGGATTGTAAAGCGCGATGGAATTGCCAAGCACGACAATGGCCGCATTCTTGGTCCGCCGGGTCAATGCGGCGGCCATGATATTGGGCGAAGGCATCATCCCATAGCCATTCTGGTGATGCTCGTTCACTCCGACGCCGTCATAGCCGAGCTGATCGGCATATTCGAGCAGGTCAAGATAATCGTTATAGACATCATGACCGCGCACCGGGTCATAAAGTTTGGAATCAATGTCTACCCAGACCGACCGGTTCTTCTCCCGAAAATCTTCAGGCAGATACGGCCAGGGCATCAGATTGAACCATGTGAATTTCATGTGTCCACTCCCTGGTTAATTTCTGTTGCTGCCGATGTACCACAAAACGGTGTCGCGCGGCCATGGATTCCGGACAGTTCCATATAGCCTGCTGATTTGATCTGCGCCGCCCGCGCTAGTAAATTGCACGGCAGACCCCAATTTCCACCGAAAGGCGGCGGCATATGAAAAATCACGAAATCCGGCTTAATGCCTATCCCGATGGCATGCCGACCAGGGAGATCTTCGACTACACCGAATGTGACTTGCCGCCGCTCAAGGACGGGGAGATGCGCATCCGCAATATCTGGATGACCGTTGATCCCTATATGCGCGGACGGATGACCCCAAGCCGCGACAGCTATGTCCCGCCGTTCGGGCTGAATACGGTGCTTGACGGCGGCGCCGTCGGCATTGTCGAGGAATCGCGTAACGGCCCGTTTGCAGAAGGCGACTATGTCAGCGGCATGACCGGCGGCTGGCGCACATATCATATATCGGAGGGGCTTGGCCTGACGAAAGTTGATCCTGCCCTTGCCCCCCTTCAAGCCTATCTTGGGGTGCTCGGCATGCCTGGCATGACCGCCTGGTACGGGCTGCTGAAAATTGGCGCGCCACAGCCGGGGGAGACGGTATTTGTTTCCGCGGCCTCAGGTGCTGTTGGTGCGCTTGTCTGCCAGATCGCGAAACTTCACGGCTGCCGCGTGATCGGCACCGCAGGTGGCGAACAAAAATGCGCCTGGCTGCGTGAGGAGATCGGCGTCGATGCGGCAATCGATTATCGCACGGAAGGCGATCAACTGGTCGCTGCGCTTGGCAAGGCAGCCCCTGACGGTATCGATGTTTATTTCGAAAATGTCGGCGGGACGCATCTTGAAGCCGCGCTTGAACATATGAATGTGAACGGCCGTATCATCGGCTGCGGCATGATCAGCCAGTATAACGAACCCGATGCGACCGGCGTGCGTAACCTGTTCTATATCGTTGGCAAACGCCTGACGATGAAGGGCTTTATCGTGTCGGACCATTTTGCCGAATTTCCCGCTTTCGCGGCAGAGATGGGCGGCTGGATCGCAGAAGGTAAAATCCACTGGAAGGAAACGGTCTATGACGGGCTGGAGAAAGCGCCCGACGCTTTCATCGGCTTGTTCACCGGTGAAAATTTCGGCAAGGCACTGGTACGCATCAGCCCTGATCCGTAAACTGATAGCTGCGGGCGTACACAGCCCGGAAAGGAACCGACCTGCCGGTACACCATCGGTGCGGGCAGGTCATCAGGGGTGGAAATCCATCAGGGGAGGGCATGCCATGAGTATCGAGTTTTTCAGCTGGATCGCGGTTTTTGCAGGAGCTGCCGCCTCTTTTGCCGTTGGCGCACTTTGGTATTCGCCATTGCTGTTTGGCGGTCTGTGGCGGGAAGCGATCGGCAAATCACCGGAGGAACTTGGCAATCCGGTGCGCGCCATGGGACATGCGGCAGTAATCAGTGTTCTAACCGCTATCGCCATGGCATTGCTGCAACAGACAACCGCGACGGACGGGATCGTAGCGGGCGGTATTCTGGGTTTCGCCGTAGGACTTGGCTTTGTCTTTATGCATGAGGCAAAATCAGCGGGCTTTACCGGCAAGCCAATGCGCCTTGTCCTGATCGATGGCGGGTCCGAAATTACCTCGCTCACCGTTATGGGAGCAGTCATCGCCGGGCTCAGCGGTTAGCCGCCCCCTCTCAACAACCCTCTCAACCGCCAATACGCAGACGAAACCGCCACAGCGCATCATCTTCTGCCTCGCAGGCAAGCAAGACATGCCCGTCATTTTCACAGAAGGCCGGGAAGTCATCCTGCGCGCGCGGATCGCTGACCAGAACCTCAAGCAATGTGCCGTGGGCAAGCCCCTTTGCCGTCTTGCGCGCCCGCAGCACCGGCAGGGGACATTTCAGCCCCCTGAGGTCCAATTCTGTTATCGCCTGCTTGTCCGGCGCTGCCGTCATCGCAACTGCACCTAATCGCGGATACGGATGACGGCCTTGCCCACTACTTTCCGGGCGAGCAGATCGTTCAACGCACGTGGCGCATCGGCAAAGCTGTAACGTTGGGTCACGCAGGGATTTATTTTTCCCTGTTCAAAAAGCTGCATGACCCGCTCAAGCACCGGTGCGGTTTCAGCCGGGAAGCGCGCCCCGAACTGGCCCCAATCGACGCCAACAATCTCACACCCTTTCAGAAGCGTCAGATTGATCGGAATACGCGGTATTTCACCATTCGCGAACCCGATGACAAGGAACCGCCCGTTCCACCCCATCGTGCGCAATGCGATTTCCGAATAATTACCGCCAACCGGATCATAGACAAGATCGACCCCGCCCCCAGCGGTCAGTTCTTTCACCCGCGCCTTCAGATCCTCGCTATCATAATTGATCAGTGCATCGGCGCCGAATTCGCGGCATTTGGCAAGCTTCTCATCACTTGAGGCTGCTGCGATCACTCGCGCCCCAAGGGCTTTGCCAAGATCGACCGCGGCAAGCCCGACCCCGCCAGCCGCCCCCAGCACAAGCAGGTTTTCACCCGCCGCAATATGACCGCGATTTTCCAACGCATAAAGCGATGTGCAGTAGGTCAGGCTGAACCCGGCACCTGTATCAAAATCCATCTTGTCAGGAATTTTGACCAGCCGGTCAGCCTTCACCGCGATCCGTTCGGCAAATGCACCGCCAATTCCGGCAAGACAGGCAACCCTGTCGCCAGGTAAAACGTTGCTGACCCCGTCACCCACCGCGCGAACGACCCCGGCCAGCTCCATCCCCGGAACGAAAGGCAGGGGCGGCTTGATCTGATACGTGCCCTGAATGCAAAGCGCATCGACGAAATTCGCACCGGCCACATGGATGTCAATGACCGCCTTGCCGGGACCGGCCTCCGGATCGGGAAGTTCCCCCAGCACAAGGCTGTCGGGGGCCCCGTAATCATGACACAGAATCGCTTTCATAATTTCACTTTCCTCAATACGCATTTGCCAGCATGATCCGCGCATGATGACTACGCTCATGCACCATAATCGCCGGCCAGGCCAATACAACCCCTTGCACCGCATGATGACATGCCCGCGAAAGAATCAATGACGACAACAGACAGCAGGAGAATGCGCCATGAAACTCTATCAGCTCAATCTGTCCCCCTATACCGCGCGGGTACGGCTTATCTGCTATGCAAAAAATCTTGATATCGAATTCGCCGAACCGCCGGGCTTCCGCACCGATGCCTATAAGGCGGTCAATCCTGTCGGGAAAATTCCGGCGCTCGAACTCGATGACGGGACGATACTGCCTGAATCAGAGGTAATCTGCGAATATCTTGAAGACCGCTTCCCCGAGCCGCCGCTGCGCCCCGCAGATCCGCTTGCTGCCGCCAAAGCACGTTTGCTGGCACGGATGGTTGACCTCTATGTCGTTCCGGCCATGGCCCCCCTTTTCGGTCAGTTGCAGGCGGCGGAAAAGGATCAGCAGATTATCGCGGACGGCATCAACAATGCGCGCATCGCCTTTGGCTATCTGGAACACTATATCGGCGAGGACGGATTTGCCGCCGGTAGCGGGCTCTGCCATGCGGATGGTGCGCTGATCGGCGGATTGTTTTTTGCAACAAGCCTGCTGCCGCTATTTGGCCTGGCCGAACCGCTTGCCGAAACACCGAAACTTGCCGCCTATTGGCAGGCGATACAGAAAGATGAGATCGGCGCGCGGCTGATCGGCGAACTGGGTGAGGCGCTGAAGGCGGCGATGGGCGGCTAGACGCGGGATTACTCCCCTGCCAATTCTCCCCTTTGAATTGGGTGCCGGGGCGCGCAGACAGTGCGCCCCGGCCCGCCTCACAGCAATACCCCTCAACAGATATCATCAATCAAACGGTTTCGCCCCGCGCGCGAAACGCTTAAACTGCGGCGCAATAAAACAGTTTCAAGAAAGCCTGGGGATGGGAATGGCCGAATCCGACGATCAAAGACAGGCCGATGATGCGCATGTCTATCACCATGACGAAGCCGGTAACCGGCCAGTTCAGGGCCATCACGATGCGGAAGTGATCGGCGAGCAAGCGGTCAGCAGCTATTGGCGGGCCAATATCCGGCTGCTGCTCGGGCTGCTTGCGGTATGGTTCATCACCTCATTCGGGTTCGGTATCCTGTTCGTTGATGAACTGAACAAGATACCCTTTTTCGGCTTCGACATGGGGTTCTGGTGGGCGCAGCAGGGTGCGATCTATGTCTTTATTATCCTGATTTTTGTCTATGCCATCGCCATGAAGCGGATCGAGCGGCGGCATGGCGTGGATGATGACGCGTAAGGGTTTGGGCGGCTGCGCCGCCGGAGGGGACGAAAAATGAGCACGCAGGGTCTGACCTATCTTTTCGTGGGGCTGTCTTTTGCCCTGTATATCGGCATCGCGATCTGGTCACGCGCCGGTAGCACCAGGGATTTCTATGTTGCAGGCGGCGGTGTGCATCCTGTCGCAAACGGCATGGCAACCGCGGCTGACTGGATGAGTGCCGCAAGCTTTATTTCCATGGCCGGCATCATCGCCTTTATGGGTTATGATGGATCGGTCTACCTGCTTGGCTGGACGGGAGGCTATGTACTGCTTGCCTTGCTGCTTGCCCCCTATCTGCGGAAATTCGGTGAATTCACCGTGCCCGATTTTATCGGGGAGCGTTATTACTCGCGCGCGGCCCGCATTGTTGCGGTGATCTGCCTGATCTTTATTTCATTCACTTATGTCGCCGGGCAGATGCGCGGCGTCGGCATCGTTTTCTCACGCTTTCTGGAGGTGGATATCAATCTTGGGGTCTTGATCGGAATGGCTGTCGTCTTCGTCTATGCTGTTCTTGGCGGGATGAAAGGCATCACCTATACTCAGGTGGCACAATATTGCGTGCTGATCTTTGCCTATCTTGTGCCCGCAATCTTCATCTCCATTCTGATCACCGGCAATCCGGTGCCACAGCTTGGACTTGGCGCAGAGGTTGTGAACGAACCCGGCGTCTCTGTTTTGCAAAAGCTTGACCTCACACTGCAGGATCTGGGATTTGCGGCCTATACAGCAGGGCTGAAGGACAAGATCGATGTTTTTGCGATCACACTTGCCCTGATGGCGGGTACAGCCGGACTGCCGCATGTGATCGTGCGCTTTTTCACCGTCCCGAAGGTGTCCGATGCGCGACTGTCAGCCGGCTATGCGCTGATCTTCATTGCACTTCTCTACACCACCGCACCGGCTGTCGCAGCCTTTGCCCGGCTCAACTTCGTCGATGCGGTGCACCAGACCGATTATCAGGAAACGCCGGGCTGGTTTTCGAACTGGGAAGGGATCGGGCTGATCGGCTGGCTGGACAAGAATGATGACGGCAAGATCCAGTATGGCGCGGGCGCGCCATTTGAAGGCACACCGGCCTTTAACGGCGAACGTGGCAGTTCAGGCGAACGCAAACTCACAAACACCCCGACCGACAATGCGAACGAGGTCTATGTTGATCGGGATATCATGGTGCTTGCCAATCCCGAGATTGCGCAACTGCCAGGCTGGGTCATCGCGCTGGTGGCCGCAGGCGGACTTGCCGCGGCACTGTCAACGGCTGCGGGGCTGCTGCTTGTGATTTCAACCGCGGTTTCGCACGATCTGATGAAGCGGACATTCAGACCGGATCTGAGCGACAAGCAGGAGCTTGCCTATGCCCGAATCGCGGCAGCAACCGCCATTGTCATCGCCGGTTATCTTGGCATCAACCCGCCCGGTTTCGTCGCACAAGTGGTGGCATTTGCTTTCGGACTGGCGGCGGCCTCGCTTTTCCCGGCGATCTTCCTTGGCATTTTCTTCAAGCGGATCAACAAGCAAGGTGCGATTGCAGGCATGCTGACCGGTCTGGTCTTCACCTTTGCCTATATCGCCTATTTCAAATTCATGGCACCCGAGCTTAACAATGCCGCGCATTGGTGGTTCGGCATCTCGCCCGAAGGGATCGGGACCATCGGCATGTTGCTTAATTTTGCTGTCGCCTTCGCAGTCAGTGCAGTCACCGCCCCACCGCCGGAGAAGGTGCAGGAACTTGTCGATGATATCCGTATCCCCTCAGGCGCGGGGGTTGCGCATGACGCGCACTAACGCACGAATAGGCCGTTTTGAACACAATATATAAGCGCGCGGCATGTCGCGCGCGGCGAACAGCTAATCATGTGCACGTGGTCCGAAAATCGCCGTGCCAACCCGGATATGGGTTGCGCCGAATGCGATCGCTGTTTCGAAATCCCCGCTCATCCCCATACTGAGCTTTGCAAGTCCGTTGCGTCGGGCGATCTTCTCAAGCAGCATGAAATAGGGGGCCGGCGCATCCCCCTGCGGGGGGATACACATAAGACCCGCAATCGTAAGCCCGAACTCACCACGACACTGCGCGACAAATGCATCCGTCTCAAGCGGCGCAACACCGGCTTTTTGCGGCTCTTCCCCGATATTGACCTGAATAAGCAGTTCCGGCGCACGCCCCAGCTCTTCAATGGCATCGGCAATCCGGCGCGCAAGCTTTGGTCGGTCAAGCGTCTCGATCACATCGAACAGCGACACCGCCTGCCGCACCTTGTTGCTTTGCAGCGGACCGATAAGATGCAGTCCGACATCATCAAAGCCATCACGCAGGGCGGGCCATTTATCGACTGCCTCCTGCACCCGATTCTCACCAAAAATGCGCTGCCCCGCCACGAGCGCCGGAGCAATACGTTCAGGCCCGTGCAGCTTGCTGACCGCGGTGAGAGTGACATCGGCGGGCGCACGCCCCGCCGCGCGGGCAGCGAGATCCATACGCTCCCGGATCGCAACAAGATTGGCCGCCACATCGACCTCGTTCCGGGTTAGATTGTCGTTCATGCTCCACTCACTGACCGATTCATGCCCTGAACAGGGGACCTTTTGCGCAAGCTAGCAAAAACCGCAACGCGTCTCAAACGCCGCTATCTGGCAGCAAATTATGACCGGGGCGATGGCAGATATACAGACTGGCCCGCGCTATGGCTGATGACCGATGCCGCGCGCCTGCCCGCACCGCAAAAGGCAATTGCCGCGCTGCCACAGGACGCCGGTGTGATCTTCCGCCATTACGGGGTGGCGGGCCGTGCCGCATTGGGGGCGGAGTTGCGCGCGCTATGCGCCCGAAAGGGCCTGCCATTCCTTGTGGCCGGCGATCTTCGCCTTGCACGCGCACTCCGCGCCGACGGGCTACATCTGCCCGAAGCGCAAGCAAGACAGGCCAGCGCGATCAAACGCCGCGCGCCGCGGTTATGGGTAACGGTTGCCGCACACAGCCTGCCGGCGCTGCGCCGCGCACAGGCCGCAGGCGCTGACGCAGCATTGCTGTCTCCGGTCTTTCCAACGCAAAGCCATCCGGGCGCCCCCACTTTAGGGCCGCACCGCTTCGCACAGCTTGTCGGCGCTATTGCCCTGCCCGTCTATGGGCTGGGTGGGGTAAATGAAGGAAATGCCGCACGGCTGACGGCAAGCGGCGCGTTCGGCCTTGCCGCGATATCCGCCCTTCAGTCATGATGGCGGGCGCCTTAATCATGAAGACGAGCGCCCGGCGCGTTAGTCATCGCCCATTTTGAGGGCGGCGATGAAGGCTTCCTGCGGGATCTCGACCCGGCCGAACTGGCGCATCCGCTTCTTGCCCGCCTTCTGCTTGTCGAGCAGCTTGCGTTTACGCGTCGCATCGCCGCCATAGCATTTTGCCGTCACATCCTTGCGCATCGCGCTGATCGTTTCACGCGCGATCACCTTGCCGCCGATTGCCGCCTGAATCGGAATCTTGAACAAGTGCCGCGGGATCAGATCCTTCAGCCTTTCGCAGATTTCGCGGCCGCGCATCTGCGCCCGATCCGCATGCACGATCATGGACAGCGCGTCGACCGGTTCGTCGTTGATCAGGATCGACATCTTGACGAGCTTGCCCACCTCATAGCCGGTAATCTGATAATCGAAGCTCGCATAGCCCCGGCTGACCGATTTCAACCGGTCATAAAAATCAAATACCACCTCGTTAAGCGGCAGTTTATAGACCAGCATGGCGCGGCTGCCCGCATAGGTCAGCTCCTGCTGAATGCCACGCCGGTCCTCACACAGTTTGAGGATAGCACCCAGGAATTCATCCGGCGCCAGAATAGTGGCGAGGATCCATGGCTCTTCAATATGATCGACACGAACGGGGTCCGGCATATCGGCCGGGTTATGTACCTCCTGCATGCTGCCATCGGTCAGATGCACCTGATAGATGACGCTTGGCGCCGTTGTGATCAGCTCCAGCCCGAATTCGCGTTCCAGCCGCTCGGTAATGATTTCAAGATGCAGCATCCCCAGAAAGCCGCAGCGGAAACCAAAGCCCAGCGCGGCGCTGGTTTCCATTTCAAACTCAAAACTTGCATCATTGAGCCGCAGCTTGCCCATACTGTCGCGCAATTCCTCGAATTCCGAGGAATCGACAGGAAACAGACCGCAGAACACCACCGGCTGGGCCGGCTGGAAACCAGGCAGCGGCGCGGCGGTTGGACGCTTTTCTTCGGTAATCGTATCGCCGACGCGGGTGTCGGCCACCTCCTTGATGCTGCCGGTGAAAAAACCGATCTCACCGGGTCCGAGCGCATCGACCATCTTCTGCATGGGTGTGAACACACCGACCCGGTCAACCTGATAAGCACCCCCGGTGCCCATCATCGCAACACGCATGCCTTTCTTCAGCACCCCGTCGATCACCCGCACAAGGATCATGACCCCGAGATAAGGATCGTACCAGCTATCCACCAGCATCGCCTTCAGCGGTGCCTCAAGCACGCCTTCAGGGGGCGGCAATTGATGGACAATCGCCTCCAGCACATCTTCAATGCCTATGCCCGATTTGGCGGAAACTTCAAGCGCCCCGGAGGCATCGATACCGATCACATCCTCGATCTGCTGACGCACCCGGTCAGGCTCTGCGGCGGGCAGATCGATCTTGTTGAGCACAGGCACAAGCTCATGGTCATTATCGATTGCCTGATAGACATTGGCGAGCGTCTGCGCCTCGACCCCCTGGCTGGCATCGACGACAAGCAGCGAGCCTTCGCAGGCGGCCAGCGACCGGCTCACCTCATACGCAAAATCCACATGTCCCGGCGTATCGATCAGGTTCAGCACATAGCTTTCACCGTCCTGCGCCTGATAGGTCAGCCGCACGGTCTGCGCCTTGATGGTAATGCCCCGCTCACGCTCAAGCTCCATGGAATCGAGCACCTGCTCCTTCATCTCGCGGTCGGTCAGACCGCCGCAGCGCTGAATGAGCCGGTCGGCAAGGGTCGACTTGCCGTGGTCGATGTGGGCGACAATCGAAAAATTGCGAATATGTGATAATGGCGTCATGGCAGCGGGCTTGTACCATTGCCGCAGCAAACGGCCAAGCGGCGCAAACAGTCCCGCAGCAAAAAAATTCACTATCAGGGGCAAAATTCCGGCACGCCCGAGGCGCCCGGCGGCTGCCTCTTGAACATTTTTGCAATTTGCCCAAATAATAACCACAAGCAGTGCCATTACGGGCTGCAACGTTACGGTTTGGGCGCTCCTTGAGGCCCTTACACGTCATGTCGCTTAACAGGAGGACTTGGCGGAATGTCGCATGTATCCATATTCAGCAGTCCGCTTTTACTTGGATTTGATCGGATGGAGCGGATGCTAGACCGGGTAGCCAAAGCACCGAATGAGGGCTACCCCCCATATAATATTGAACAAATTGATGAAAATGCCTTGCGGATCACACTGGCGGTCGCAGGTTTTTCAGCCGACGAGCTGTCGGTGACTCTGGAAAACAACCAGTTGACCATCCGCGGCAAGCAGACCGATGACGATAGCCGCATCTATCTGCATCGCGGCATTGCCGCACGGCAGTTCCAGCGCAGCTTCGTGCTGGCCGAAGGGATCGAAATCGTCACTGCGCGCCTCGATAACGGGCTGCTCAATATCGATCTGAAACGGCCACAACAGGCCAATGTGGTTCAGACGATCGAAATCGCCACCGGCAAACCCGACCAGACGCCAAAGCCCGAAATCGAACTGACATCGGGACGGTCGGCATCAACCAAGCAGTCGTAAACCTGCTGTCAATATTAGCGCCAATAGAATGACAATTGCGGGCACGGATGCCTCCTTACCCCCGCCAGCTGTCATGGAGGATGATATGAAAACGAGTGATAATTCACGTAATGAGGATATCGAAGCGCCCGAAACCAAAATGCTGAGGGCGGGATTTGAGGCATTTGATCAGCGGGTTGTCTATATCAAGCCGACCGATTCTTCCTCGATCGAAGGTCTGGATGGGGTCCCCGCTGGTACCGTGGTCTATACGGTACATCTGGCCGACGGCACACCGGTGGCCGTAATGGGCGACCGCGCAACGGCTTTTTCGGTGGCGCGGCAATATAATATGGTGCCGATGAGCGTGCACTAGGCACGACCGCACGCAAAGCCAAACCTGTTCCAACGATCCGGCCCCCGGCAGCACACTGGCTGCCCGGGGGCTTTTTATTTGCTGCCCCGCATCCGATCCCCTATCGTTTCGCGCCGTAAACAGCGGAAAACAACGATAAACAGGGACCGGCACAGAAACCCATGACAGGGACGGTAATCAGCGGCACACGCCGCATTGGCGGGGTGGATCTTGAATTACGCGCAGCACGCGCCGCGCGCGGCCTGGCCACACTGGGTATCGGTGAAGGCGATGCGGTGGCACTGCTTCTGCGTAACGATATCGCCTTTTTCGAGGCAACGATGGCCGTCGGCCATCTGGGCGCATACCCGGTACCGATCAACTGGCACTACAGCACTGCAGAAGCCGCCTATGTGTTGCAGGATTGTGGCGCACGGGTTGTCATCTGCCATGCCGATCTTTACTCGATCATCGCCGGTATCCTGCCCGACGGTGTTCAGCTGTTGATCGTTGCGGTGCCGCCGGAACTGCGCTCGGCTTATGGCATCTCTGCGCAGGCTGCTGAACCGCCGGCAGGCCTGCCACTATGGGATAGCTGGGTGGAAGCACATGCACCGCATGATGAACCGCCGCGCCCGGCACCTGCCAGCATGATCTATACCTCGGGCACCACGGGCCACCCCAAAGGGGTACGGCGACAGCCCCCCACAGCGGAAATGGCGGCGGCAAGCCTGACGATGCGGAAATTCATCTATGGCTATCAGCCAGGCATGCGCGCACTTCTGACAGGGCCGCTTTATCACAGCGCCCCGAATATGTACGGCACCTTTACCCTTAAATTCGACGGCACGCTGTATCTGATGCCACGCTTTGACGCAGAGGAAACGCTGGCCACGATCGCGCGCGAAGCCATTACCCATGTGCATATGGTGCCAACCATGTTCGTACGGCTTCTGAAACTGCCGCAGGAAGTGCGCGCGCGTTACGATCTGTCGCGCATCGTGCGGGTCAATCATGGCGCTGCCCCCTGCCCGCCTGAAATCAAGCGGCAAATGATCGACTGGTGGGGGCCTGTCCTTGGGGAATATTACGGCGGCACGGAAACCGGCACCGTCGTGTTCTGCGATTCCGAAGAATGGCTGGCGCATCCGGGCACTGTGGGCCGACCGGTCGAAGGCGGTCATGTGCGGATCTATGACGCGGATGGCCATGTTCTGCCCGCCGGCGAGGTGGGTGAGATTTTTGTCCGCCTCGATTCATTTCCCGATTTCACCTATCAGGGCCGCGAAGCCGATCGGGCCGCCTGCGAACGCGACGGGCTCGTCAGTTGCGGGGACATCGGTTATCTCGATGCGGACGGCTTCCTCTATCTGTGCGACCGCAAGCGCGACATGGTGATCTCGGGCGGGGTGAATATCTATCCCGCGGAAATTGAGGCTGTACTGATCAACTGCCCCGGTGTGCATGACTGTGCTGTATTTGGCATTCCGGATGCGGAATTCGGCGAAAGCCTGATGGCTGCGATTGAATGCGAAGCCGGCGCGGCATTATCCGAAGACGCGCTGCGCGACTGGCTTGATAGCCGCATGACGCGGTTCAAGATTCCGCGCCATTTCACTTTTCATGATAAGCTGCCGCGTGAGGATTCCGGGAAGATATTCAAGCGCAAGCTGCGCGATCCTTATTGGGAAGGCACGGGACGCAGTATCTGAGGGGTAGCCGCGCGGTACCGCCGACGGACAGGAAGGGGGACGGGATGCAGATCGGACAGGAGGAAAAAACAAGCCGCTATGCCCTTGGCTGGCTGATTCTGGATTATCTGCGGGTATTCACCTGGCCCGCCATCGCCTTATTTGTTGTGATGTTCGGCTGGAACGATCTGATGCTGCTGCTGCGCGATCGGGAGGTCAATCTGTTCGGCGTTGCGATCGGGCAAAAGGTGGAAGGCGTGCAACGCCGCGCCGAGGGCGAACTTGAAGATATTGCCTTTCTGGTCAGCCAGCTTGAGGAGCGTCTGAACACAATCGAAGATGGCCCGGAAACCGGCGACGCGCCGGACAGCCAGCCTGGCACGCCGGAGGCGCGGGCGCTGACGCAGCAGATCGAAACCAAGATCGACAGCTTCAGGGGCAATCTCGCGCGCGAAGTGGAGCAGGTACAGATGGCCGCACCACCAGTGCAGCAAAGCCTGCCGCCCCCCGTGAGCACCACAACCAGCAAACGCGAGAAACGGGTTGCCTCGCTTGAGCGCACTGGCTTCGAAGCAATGCTGGCGCGCGACTACGCGACCGCCCTTGATGCGTTTACAAAAGCCCGGGAAATCTGGCCAGGCTATCATAATGTCGCCGAGATGCAGCGGCTGCTGGCCGCAAGGCGTGACGAGCCGCCACAGACTGACGGGGAGTGGCTGTCACTTTTCGAAATGGCACTGATTAGGTTCTCCTGGGGCATGCCCGACGATATCCGCGCGGCCATGCGCGCGGAATTCAAACGTAAATAACAAACTGCCATACAGGCAGGAACCGGAAGGGGAGGAAATGCAATGCGCGCAATGGTGGTTCACGAGAATAGTGAAGATATTTCGGTCATGCGGCTTGAGGAAGTAGAGCTGCCCCCACCGGGCGAGCGTGAGGTAAGGGTGCGGGTCCGCGCCGCGTCTACCCAGTTTCCCGATATTCTGATGATTCAGAAGAAATATCAGTACCAGCCCGAGCTTCCCTATATTCCGGGAACGGAATTTGCCGGTGATATCATCGATGTCGGGCCGGGCGTCAGCGACTGGAAACTGGGTGACGCCGTGGTCGCGGGCATGCTTGGCGGTGGCGGACTGGCGGAAGAGGTCAATGTCCATGAAGGCACATTGCGCCCCAAGCCGACACCCCTGACTTACGGGCAGGCCTGCTCGTTCCGTTCCGCCTATCTGACTGCGCAGGTATCGCTCATCCGGCGCGGCGATCTTCAGCCTGGCGAAACGCTGCTTGTGCATGGCGCGGCGGGTGGCGTCGGGCTGGCGGCTGTCGAGGTTGGCAAAATGCTCGGCGCAACCGTGATCGCAACCGGCAGTTCTGACGAAAAGCTCGCAATCGTCAAAAAATATGGCGCCGACCACCTGATCAATTACGGTCCGGATTTTAAAAACGGTTTTCGGCTGAAGGTAAAGGAACTGACCGAGCAAAACGGTGCAGATGTGATTTACGACCCGGTCGGCGGCGACGTCTTTGATGAATCGATCCGCTGCATCGCCTGGAACGGCCGGTTGCTGGTCATCGGTTTTACATCCGGCCGCATCCCGCAAGCACCGGTCAATATGCCGCTAATCAAAGGCTTTTCGATTGTCGGCGTACGGGCCGGGGAATATGGCCGCCGTGATCCCGAAAAGGGGCGTGAAAATATCGCAATGGTGGATCAGTGGGCCGAAGAAGGAAAAATCAATCCTTATGTCTGCGCGGAAATCCCGCTTGAAAATGCGCATGAGGCATTGCGCATGATCCAGAACCGCGAGGTTGTGGGCCGCGTCGTCGTGGTGATGTAAGCCGCCACCGCACATGATTGCGCAAATCGGCCGAAAACCGATAAAACGGGCTGCCCGCATTTGAAATTCAGGCAGCCCGTCTTTTGGCAGGATAAACTTCGCAAGCGGCAGCTACTACGCGCCGCTATTCGTCACGTCCCGCAAGGGCCTGCAACGCCTCAAGCAAAGCGGCACGCTTTGCGGCGGGAAGCGGTTGGACCACCCGTTTCTCAGCGGCCTTGACTTTGGGTTCCGCCGCCTTCAGAACACGCCGCCCCGCAGCAGTCAGCTTAACGGCATTCACCCGCTGATCGTCTTTTGTCCGATTACGGCTGAGATGCCCGTTCTTGATCATCCGGCTGATCATGTCAGCGAGAGTACTACGGTCGATACCGGTCGCAGCGACAAGGTCTGTCTGGCTGATCCCCTCATTGGCGGCCACCGCTGTCAGCACGACGAACTGCCGTGGTGTTGGCCCTTTACTGCCAACCTCCTGCATATAGATATTCATTGCCCGCTGTTCGGCCCGGCGCAACAAATGCCCCGGCGAATCCGTCAGAACCGGTGTCGGTGCCGCTTTCGCGGGCGCAGCAGGTGCTGCAGTTGCAGCCGCCCGGCTACGACGGCGCGCGGGCGCCGGTTTCGCGGCAGCGGCCTTCCTGATCGCTGGCTTCTTCGCTGCGGGCTTCTTTGCCGCTGGCTTTTTCGCTGCAACGGGTTTGCGCGCTGCCGGCTTGGCGGCGGTTGCGGCTTTCTTCTGTGCCGGTGTGTTTTTGGCGACAGGCTTGCGGGCTTTTTTCGTTACTTTGGTTGCTTTTGCCATTCTCTTGCTCCGATTACGGAAGGGGGATGTTCCGCATTCCCCCAGAGATAAATGGATATTGTCTGCGATATTTCTGAATGGACAATAAAATTGTCCGCTTCCTGTACTAACCTGAAATACCACAAAAACTTTAGGATTATTTGTTTGCAACGATTTTCCTTAACAAACAAGTAAAATCCCGACCGCATACCAACTTTTTCGCATTTTTCTACATCTGCTGGACCCGATAACGGCCGCTATGCGATAATCCGTGCATGAACAAATCTGAATCTCACCATCCCGCGACGGACGGATTTGACTTTTCGCTTGCGGTTCCCGACGGCGATGATCGGGAGCGCCTTGTCTGCAACGATTGCGGCTTCGTGCATTATGTAAACCCGAAAATCGTTGTGGGCGCTGTCTGCGAATGGCAGGGGAAAATCCTGATGTGCCGTCGCGCCATCATGCCGCGAAAAGGTTATTGGACACTGCCCGCAGGCTATATGGAGGAAAAGGAGACAAGCGAACAGGGCGCGATGCGCGAAGCCCGCGAGGAGGCCAATGCCCGGATCGAGATTTTGTCGTTGCTCGCGGTCTATAACATTCCGCGGATCAGCCAGGTGCAGCTGATCTACAAAGCGCGGCTTACCTCTCCTGATGTCAGCGCGGGTCCCGAAAGCAGCGAAGTGGCGCTGTATGAGTGGGACGAAATCCCATGGGACGAGATTGCCTTTCCAAGCAGCCATTGGGCATTGCATCATTATCAGCAGGTGCACGAAACCGACCGTTTCGTGCCGTTTGGCAACCCCGAAGGCGAGAGTGGTAATTTCCCGCCGCCGGGAGAGGGCTTTGCAACACCACGCTAGGCCGTGGCCTGCTGCGGGCCGGACCGCAACCCGCAGCGACTGAAGGCTGCAAGTGAGCAGCGGACCCCTAATCCTTTTTCGTTTCGCGATAGTCCGAAAATGCCTTGTCGCGATTGCTGAGCGCGGTGGTCAACCCCGCCTCACCAATCGAACGGATCCATTTCTGCGACGTTTCGGTGAACGAGGCAAGTTGCTGAATTTCGGTCGCCGCGCGTAGCGCCCCCCGGATTCCCATCATATCCATCTGACGATGCACACTACGCTTGTTGAACTGCTGCAGATCGGGCGGGATCTGTGCCACCCGCCGCGCCATATCGAGCACCTTTTCCTCAAGCTCGGCAGCCGGGCAGGACGCATTGGCAAAACCATATTCAGCGGCTTCCTTGCCGGAGATGGAATCGCCGGTCAGCATCAGCTCCATCGCCTTGCGCATACCGAAGACCCAGGGGAAGAACTGATTGTCGGGCGGGCTGATCGAACGCACCGGCGGATAGCCGATCTTCGCATCATCAGCGACATAGATAAGGTCGCAGGACTGGGCAAGTTCCATCCCCCCGGCAAGACAATACCCCGTCACCTGCGCGATGACCGGCGTCGCCAGATCCCAGATATAAAAACAGCCGTCGAGCACATGGCGGGGCCAGTTGGCAAGCCCGCCCGCAGTGTAATAGGGCTGGTTTTTGCGGACATCGGTTTTCAGATCATAGCCCGCGCTGAATGCCTTTTCATTGCCGCGGACGATCATCACCCGCACATCGGGATCCTTGTCCCCCTCGGTCAGCGCCGCGAACAACTCACCCCGCAGGTGGTTGCTGAGCGCATTCCGCGCCTCGGGCCGGTTCAGGGTAATCCGGCGCACATGCTCGGTCCCCTCGGGCGTATCGACGATGATAAATTTATACTCTCCTGCGTCACTCATGCCGCATCTCCCGGTTATCTGCTATTATTTGTTTCTTGATGCAGACAGCTTAGTCGCGAAGGCGGCAAAAATCGACACGCTTGCTCAATCGGCAAGTGCCCGTCCGACAAGATCGGCAGCCAAAGCCGGCAAGTCGAGCGCAAGGGCGGCCTGATGCCCTTCGGGCGACATCTTCTTCCATGTCTTGCGGATAATATCGATGACCTTTTCGGCATCGTATCGCGGCGCGAATTCACCCAGATGGTCTTCCAGAAAAACCAGGCAGGCAACATCTTCAAGCCGCTGCACATCGGCATCCTGCTTCAGCCGTTCCTTACGCAGCAGCTGTCCCACCCGCTCGATCATCGCCGTATCATAGCCGGCGGTCTGAAGAATCTCGCCCGCCACCCTTGCATGGAAATGCTTCAGATCGGTACGCCACTTCAGATAGCCGACACGCCCCTGGGGATAGTCGGTCCGCGGGCTTTCCCAGCGGCGGATATGCTGGCACCGGGCCGCAAGCTGCAAGGCTTCGGACGCATCCGGATAAGTTGCCATCAGAAAATGCGTCATCCTGTGCCCGTAATAAAGCTCTTTGGGCAAATCGAGTCCCGCCACCTGCATCCGGTTCGGGTCGGCGGCGTTGGCCGCATCAAATGCCGTGATCACCGCATCGAACCGGCTCATGGGCAACTCCTTTCACGCTGACATTACAGATTGGACATTTTGCAGCGATTCTATACTGGCCCATGGCAACCGGTGCCAGCACTTACTGGGCAGCCGCCTCCACAAGCGGGGTGCGGGGCCGCGCAAGATATGCTTGAATGACACACAACAGATCATCGTGCATCCGATCCTGGTGAAGCCGGACGGACAACGCGGACAAAAGCAGTGCAGGAGGAAATAATGAAGGTAGATGGCGAATTACCGATCGGTATGGCGAAAGCTGCAGAGCGGGTGGAAATGCTAGAGATGGCCGGGTTCAACGGCGCGCAAACAGTGGAAACCGGCCACGATCCGTTCCTGCCGCTGGCACTGGCGGCGGAGCATAGCAAGCAGATCGATCTGATTACCGCCATTGCCGTCGCCTTCGCGCGCAACCCGCTGAACCTTGCCTCGATCGGCAACGATCTGAACGGCTACTCGGAGGGGCGCTTTATCCTTGGACTTGGTTCGCAGATCAAGGCGCATATCGAAAAACGCTTTTCCATGCCCTGGGGGAAACCGGCAGCACGCATGCGGGAGATGATTTCGGCAATGCGCGCCATCTGGGCCAACTGGTATGACGGCGAACCGCTCAATTTCCGGGGCGAATTTTACACCCACACACTGATGACACCGGTATTCACGCCAACCCCAAGCCCGTTCGGCCCGCCGCGCGTGTTCCTGGCGGCAGTTGGTCCGATGATGACAGAGGTTGCTGCCGATCTTTGCGACGGGATGCTGGTTCATCCGCTGACCTCGACCCGCTATCTTGAGCGGCACACCTTGCCGGTGATCGAAGCGGGGCTGAAGAAACGCGGCCTTACCCGCCAGGATTTCGAACTGTCCTATCCGGTCTTCGTTGTCTCCGGACAAACCGAAGAGCAATTCGCCGAAAGCAAGCAGGCAATCAAGCAGCGTATCGCCTTCTATGCCTCGACGCCGGCCTATCGTCGGGTACTCGAAACCCATGGCTGGGGCAGCTTGCAACCCGAACTGAATCTGATGTCAAAGCAGGGCAAATGGGTCGAAATGGCCGAGTTGATCGAGGATGACATCCTGAACACGTTCGCGGTCGTCGGTGAACCGCAGGAGATCGTGCCGATGATCAAACAGCGCTATACAGGACTTGTCGACCGGATCACGATCAATTTCAGCTATGCGCCGGTGGCCGAACGCCCCGCGCTGATCCGCGAACTGGCAAGCTGACGCCCCGCAACAGCTGACAATGGAGGAACGAGGATGAAAGTGGATGGCGCATTAGGCACCTCGCTTGCACGGGTGCCCGAAACCGTGAAGATGCTGGAAGCGGCAGGGTTTGACGGGGTAATCAGCGCGGAAACCGCCCATGACCCGTTCTTTCCGCTGCTGCTTGCGGCCGAACATAGCAGGCAGGTCGACCTTATCACCTCAATCGCGGTTGCATTCGCACGCAGCCCGATGAACCTTGCCGCCATGGCGCATGATCTGAACGCCTATTCCCAGGGACGCTTTGTCCTTGGCCTTGGCTCTCAGATCCGGCCGCATATCGAAAAACGCTTTTCCATGCCCTGGGGGAAACCGGCCGCACGGATGCGCGAACTGATCCTTGCCATGCGTGCGATCTGGGCCAACTGGTATGAGGGGCAGCCGCTCGATTTCCGGGGCGAGTTTTACACCCACACGCTGATGACACCGATGTTCACCCCCGAGGATACGCAGTTTGGCGCGCCGCGCATATTGCTGGCGGCGGTCGGCCCGCTGATGACGGAGGTCGCGGCCGAAGTCGCCGATGGCATCCTAATTCATGGCTTCACGACCGAGCGGTACATGCGCAATGTCACCTTGCCCGCAATCGAGAAGGGGCTTTCGAAATCGGGCCGCAGCCGCGCCGATTTCGAAATCTGCTATCCGCTGTTCGTCGTCTCCGGTGCCGATGAGCAGCAATTCGCACGCACGAAAAAGGCCACCTGCAAACAAATCGCCTTCTACGGCTCGACCCCGGCCTATCGCCCGGTGCTCGAACAGCATGGCTGGGGCGCGTTGCAGGGCGAGCTTAACCTGCTGTCAAAGCAGGGCCGCTGGGATGAAATGGGTGCATTAATCGAGGATGACATCCTGAACGAATTCGCAATTGTGGGCGAACCGGGCGACATTGTGCCTGGCATCCGCGCCCGATTCGGCGATATCGTTGACCGGGTGGCAACACGCTTCCCCTTTGTCGCGGAAGCGGATTTGCCTGAGATGCTGGCCGATCTCAAAGCCTGAACCAGCCCGTGCAGAATGATTGCACAGGCAAAACAGCCTGCCATGACAATTGGGCTTGCATCGGCGGCGCTTTTGCGGGATAAGGGCCGCCCGGCGGGGCCAAATCCGCCGGACAGAGCGGGCGTAGCTCAGGGGTAGAGCACAACCTTGCCAAGGTTGGGGTCGTGAGTTCGAATCTCATCGCCCGCTCCAGATTTTCTCTCATCAGTCCGAAATACTGCGCGGCGACACTGCCAGCAACTCAGACTGGCGAGCAGAAGCGTAAAAGAGTTATCTTCCCCGTCCGATGCTAAGGAAGCTCAACGGCAAAAGCGATCGCGTCCTCCAGCCGGTCATCCCCCCAGAAGAGCTCATCGCCAACCACAAAACTCGGTGCACCGAATATCCCTTTTGTCACCGCGATTTCTGTCTGGACACGCAAGGCATCCTTGATCCGTTGCGAACGCGCTGCACCAATATCGGCTGATCCGGCACCATGCCGACAGGCCAGCTCATCGATCTTTTCCTGAGTGCCGATATCTTCGCCATCCGCAAATTGCGCAATAAATACAGATTTGCAGAAAGCCTCGCCCCAGGGTTGCTCCAATGCAACCAGCGCCATTCGGGCGGCATATAGGCCGTTTTGCGGGAACCTGGCAGGCCCTTCATGTGGCAAGCGATGAAATTCCAGACCATATTTGGCTGCACGCCGCGCGACGTCGCGCCACATATAGCGGCCTTTATCCTCATAGATATTGAAGGGTGAGGTCTCCCACCCCTGCGCCTTGAAAACAGCCCCCAGCAAAAAAGGTTTCCATTCGACCGTCACATCATGACGTGCCGCAAGATCTTCAATTCGCATAACCGAAAGATACGAATAGGTAGAGCCAAATTCGAACCAGAATTCCAACCGCCGCATATCGACCACCTACGCAACTGAGAGCATTTCATAAATACAGGCTGTCACCCTTTCTGTGCCGCCACCATACACCGGTTGGCAGACATTGTGACTTCTCCCAAGCGCTGTCCGCATCACAAAAATAAGCCAGGATAAGCCGATGGCAGTGGATAGGTTTCCCGTCGAATATACCCAGATCATGACGTTCGCCCGCTCGATCGCGGACGATAATCCGATCCGTCGCGATCAAGATTATGCCAAGGATACAGAGGTCGGGAACATCATCGCCCCACCGACCTTTGCCAAGGCCGGCGGCCGGAAGCAGAAGACCGTTCCGGCTAGAGCAGAATGCCTTTCAGCGTCATCCACATGGCCATACCAAACATCATCAGGTTTTCGGTCAGAGAAACAAATCCTAGCGGCACATTACTGTTACCCCCCACGCATGCACATTTGATATCACGCTTGTCTATATAAACCGCCTTGATGACCGAGATCGCCCCAACACACCCGATAAAAGCAGCAACGGGCGCAGCCAGCCAAATTAATTCGCCCGCAAGCATCAATATGCCCGCAAGCGCCTCTCCAAACGGATAAACATAAGCGTAGCGGACGTGCCGCCGCGCAAGCAGGTCATAACCTAGAAAACTGTTACTGAACGCCGCGACATCACGCAGCTTCTGCACTGCAAGCAGGCACATGCTGATAGCGACGAACCATTCCACGGTCCGCAAATGCATGACGCCCCCGAACGCAGCCCAGGCCAGCGCCAGTGCCATCAGAGCGGCGATAGCAAAAATCGCGATGACAGGCTGATAGGTCGGCGCATCCTCATCGGGCACATCCTCGCCGAAATATTCGCGAAGCGCGTCATAGCCTCCGATCCGCTGCGTCCCGATGAAGGTTTGCGGCGTCGTCTCGACCTGCTGCGCCGCTTTGAAAGCTTCCTGCGCCGCACGGCTGTCAAGAATATGATCCTCGACCTTAAAACCCCTGCGTTCGAGCAGGTCTTTTGATTTCAACCCGAAAGGACAGATATGGTCGTCCGTTTCCATCCTGTAAAGCTGTGCAACTCGGGGCTCATTTTGCTGATCTATTTGCTGATCCATGAGGGGGACCTCCGGGCACTTTACGATCTTCCTCCGAATATAACGCGCGGGAATAGCACTTGTTCCGCCACATGACCTGCTTCGGCAAGCCCCGTCGCGTTCCATAGGTTGCGGTTATGTCTGCAAACACGGCACCTTGAAAGCCATCCCAAACACGCTAAACTCGTCATATATAAAAATCGGGTATAGAAAAGCTGGACTTGTTGCACAATCGCACGCAGCGATCAGCAGGGCGCAATTTCACGGCGACCGGCCCCGCATCCGCAAGCACGGCAATTCCCGGGGGGGAAGGAAACGAGCCATGGATTTTGAGGACACACCCGAAGAAGCCGACTTCCGCGCCGAGGTGCGCGCCTGGCTTGCGAAAACCGCACCGGCCTTTTCAGGCGGGGTGGGCGGGCTCATGCGTTCGGTACGCTCGCCCGAAGAACTCGCCAAAGCCAAGCAATGGCAGGCACAGAAAGCCGAGGCGCGCTATGCCAAGATCATGTGGCCCAAGGAATATGGCGGCATGGACGGCACGCCGATCCAGAATGTGATCTATGCCCAGGAAGAAGCAAAATATGACGTGCCGAACGGCCCGTTTGTCATCGGCCTTGGCATGTGCATCCCCACCGTGATCGCGCATGGCTCGGAAGCGGACCGCGCCCGCTATGTCGAGCCCGCCCTGCACGGGCGCGAAATCTGGTGCCAGCTATTTTCCGAACCCGCCGCGGGCTCGGATCTTGCTGGCATCCGCACCCGCGCCGAACGCGATGGCGATGACTGGATCATCAATGGGCAGAAGATCTGGACCTCCGGCGCGCATTATTCGGATTTCGGTATCCTGGTCACCCGGTCCGATCCCACGGTCGCCAAACATAAGGGGCTGACCTTCTTCTATCTGGACATGAAATCACCGGGCGTCGAAATCAAGCCGATCCGGCAGATTTCCGGCGCATCGAATTTCAACGAAGTGTATTTCACCAATGTCCGCATCCCCGACAGTCAGCGTCTTGGCGCCCCCGGACAGGGTTGGCAGGTATCGCTCACCACACTGATGAATGAGCGGGCGGCAATTGGTGGCGCCGATACAGGCGTGGGCATTCGCGAGCTCATCGAACTTGCGCGCGCAATCGAGCTGCCCGACGGCCCCGCAATCGGTAACGCCGCGGTGCGGGAAAAAATCGCCGACTGGCATATTCAGGCGGAAGGGCTGAAATATACGGGTTTCCGGTCGATCACCGCACTCAGCAAGGGCCAGACACCGGGGCCTGAAAACTCGATCACCAAGGCGGTCAGCGCCGCGCGCGGCCAGGATCTGGCTGCTTTCGCCATGGAGCTTATGGAGTTGGGCGGCGTACTGCGCGATAGCGCATTGCTGCCTTTTGAGGCAGGCTTTCAGGAACAATGGCTGTCATCTCCTGCCAGCCGGATCGCCGGCGGCACCGACGAAATCCTGCGTAATATCATCGCGGAACGGGTGCTCGGCCTGCCCGGCGATATCCGCGTCGACAAGGACATTCCCTTCAACGAACTGCCCACCGGCGCGGGCTGAGCCCGTCCCGCATAGCGGACCGGCTTGCGCAACGACGCGCGGGAGCGGCGGGGACAATGGGGATAGCCGCCGCACAGTTATGCGGATATCCCCCACGGTAGCCGCTCTAGCTGACAATCACCTGGCCGCCCTCATCATGCCAATGCGGCACGGCGTCGGTTGCGCTGATTCTGATATTTCCGACCCATCTTTCACCCAGATAGTCCCCAAGATAGCGCTTGTCCCCGTCGAGGATGGCGGCCCCCCGTGGCGTGATCTCGATTTCCCGCGCGGGCCACGGGGTATCTTGAGACGGCGCGGTCACGGTGAATAAAGGCGCACGGCAGTTATTCAGATCCCGCAGCACATAATAGAACATAAGATCCCCCAAAAACGGCAAGGGTTCCCATTCGCGCATCAATTTTCCAAAGACCTGTCCCATCTGAACGGGGCCGCTGTCGCGCGCTATGCCGAGTATCAGGCTCTGCGTCAGGCTCAGCTCATTTTCCGCCTGAGGCAGTTCCTGAAGATGGCGGCTCAGCGCCCGTGCGGCGAAAGCCAACGGCTCGGCCGGAATTTGCCCAAGCGCGGTCAACTCGGACGGTGCGCGCGATAACAGCCTGGACCAGATTGCCCGACCGATATTCAAATGCGCCGCTGTGACCGGCCGGCGCGCATTGTCCCACAGCCACAGCAACAATTCGGGAGATAATTGTCCCAACCCCTGAAAATGCGGCACCCCGGGCACGTGATCGACACAGATCAGATCGACAGGAGCCTGAACGCCATGCGTGTGAAAATGTGCGAGTAAGAATGCCAGGATCAGTTGATCGTAGCTGTCATGCTCGAACCACAATACGATACGCTCATAATCCCCGAGCTGCCCGAGCATACGATACTGACTGCGCAGCTCCGTCAGCGTCCGGGGCTTTGGCTCCCCATACGCTCGCGAGATGAAATCCGCGCGTAGTTCAATAAACTCCGGTAACGGAACATCGCAAAGCGGACCCTGACAAAAGGGATCGGAAAATTCAATGAAACTGCCGGCAAAACCGGCAAGCTTCAGCCCATGCGCAATGTCGGAGCCGCAGCGTATATGGCAAGTATCAGCCGTATCGGGCATGACCGGCCTGCCGGCCTGGATTGCCCGATGCGCCAGTGTCAGCTTTTCGATATGCGCTTTCATCCGCGGCCAGCTCGAGAAACCGTTCTCGCGCGCGATGACGAGTTGGGCATCGGCTAACTTTGCGGAATGCGCGGTCCGCCGATCCGCTTCGGGATGAGATTTTACAAAACGCTCCTGGCCGGCGGGATCGCCTGCCCGCAATGCGCCAAGTAGCGCCTTCGCGCGTTTTTTCTGCTGTTCAAGATTAAGACGACCATGAAACCAGCTACGCGGCTCATGCCGCCGCTCAAACGGGGTCATACACGATATCCTTCTTGTCCGCCCGCGTCTGCTTCGCCGGGCAAGGAAATCGCAAAAACGATCAGATCAATATTATGTGGGGGCGCAGCCCTTTCCGCAGACAGGTCGCTTGTTCAGCAGCGCAACCATACCAGCTGGCCCAATGCGCGGCAATGCGCAGCAGAACGCGGCCCGCCGCGTTACCGCCTGTCCGTCACAAAAGAATTTTGCCCGGCGCAACCGTCCATGGCACATTGGGCGCAATCGCAACATACAAGTGCGGCAACTGATCAGGTCACGCGCCGCAATGGGCGGGCCGTCTGCCCGACCAGACAGACAGACAGGAACAAAAAGATGGATTTCGAGGATACGCCAGAAGAAGCCGCATTCCGCACCCAGGTACGTGACTGGCTTGCCGCCAAGGCTCCCAAGGGCGAGGGGGAGGCCGGCAGCCTTCTGTCCATGTCGATTGAAAATACAGCCGCGCTGGGCGCCGCGAAATCCTGGCAGAAAATCAAGGCCGATGCGGGCTATGCCGCAATCACCTGGCCGACGCAATATGGCGGCATGGGCGGCAATTCCATGCAGAATGTGATTTACGGGCAGGAGGAAGCAAAATATCCCGTTTCAAGCGCCATGTTTGTCGTCGGCATCGGCATGGCTGCCCCCACTCTCATGGTGCATGGCACTGACGAACAGAAGGACCGCTTCATCCGCCCCGCCCTTTATGGCGAGGAAGTCTGGTGTCAGCTTTTTTCCGAACCGGGCGCGGGATCGGACCTTGCCGGCGTGCGCACCCGTGCGGAAAAACAGGGCGACGAGTGGATCGTCAACGGGCAGAAAATCTGGACCTCGCTCGCGCATATCTCTGACTGGGGGATTCTGGTCGCGCGCACCGACCCGACCAAGCCAAAGCACAAGGGGCTGAGCTTCTTCCTGGTCGATATGAAAACACCCGGGGTGACGGTCAAGCCGATCAAACAGATTTCCGGCGGCAGCAGCTTTAACGAGGTCTATTTCGACAATGTGCGCATACCCGACAATATGCGCGTTGCGGCGGAAGGCGATGGCTGGAAAGTTGCGCTCACCGTTCTGATGAATGAGCGCGTGGCAGTGGGCGCAATGGGCGGCGGCGCGGGCATTTATGAGATGCTCGATCTTGCCCGGAATACCGAGCTTGCGGACGGCACAGCGATCGGCAATGGGGCGGTGCGCGAACGTATCGCCGACTGGTATGTGCAGACCCAGGGGCTGAAATATACCCGGTACCGCTCACTCACCGCGCTCAGCAAGGGGGTGACGCCTGGCCCGGAAAATTCCATTTCCAAGGCGGTCGGCGCCTCTTACGGGCAGGAACTTGCCGCCTTCGCGATCGAGCTGATGGAGATGGGCGGGCTTATCCGCGATCCGAAAATTTCCCCCTATGAAGCGGGTTTTCAGGAAGGCTGGATCATGTCCCCCGCCATGCGGGTCGCCGGCGGCACCGACGAAATCCTGCGCAACATCATCTCCGAACAGGTGCTTGGCCTGCCCGGCGAGATCCGTGTCGACAAAAACAAGCCCTTCAACGAACTTCCCACCGGCGCGGGCTGACCGGGGCGAATAGTTGCCCGAGGAAATGCCCGACCGGCGCGGGCGTGCTAGAGCCTGACGCGGCGCAGGCGCAAGGCGTTGGCGATGACAGAAACCGAAGACAGGCTCATCGCAGCCGCTGCGATGACCGGCGAAAGCAGCAGACCGGAAAAGGGGTAGAGAATACCCGCGGCAACCGGCACGCCGAGCCCGTTATAGACAAAAGCGAAAAACAGGTTCTGTTTAATGTTGCGCATCGTGGCGCGGGAAAGATTCCGGGCACGGACGACCCCCAACAGATCGCCCTTGACAAGGGTAAGCCCCGCGCTTTCCACGGCCACATCGGCACCTGCCCCCATCGCAATACCGATATCGGCCGTGGCCAGCGCGGGGGCGTCATTGATCCCGTCCCCCGCCATCGCAACACGCGCGCCCTGCGCCTTCAGCTTCGTAATGAGCGCCGCCTTCTGCTCGGGCGGAACCCCTGCCTCCACCGCATCGATACCAAGCTGCCCCGCCACCGCCCGGGCGGTACGTTCATTGTCACCGGTTGCCATGACGATCCGTATACCCGCCGCATGCATTGCCGCGACCGCGGCCGGTGTCGTCTGTTTGATCGGGTCGGTCACCGCGATAACAGCTGCCAGTGTATCATCGACCGCGAGGAACATGACTGTCTTGCCGTCCTTGCGCAATTCATCGGCCCGGATTTCCGCTCCGGCCAGCGCCACCTCGATATCGGACATAAGCGCCGCATTGCCAAATGCCGCCCAACCGATCCCCGTCACACGGCCGGTAATGCCTTTTCCGGTGATCGCCGTAAAATCTTCCACTGCCAGCGGTTCAACGCCCCGCCCTTCCGCATCTGCCAGAATCGCCTGCGCAAGCGGGTGTTCGCTTCCCCGCTCAAGCCCCGCTGCGATGGCGACAAGTCGCGCGCTATCATATGCGGCATCAAATGCGATCACATCGGTCAGGACCGGCTTGCCTTCCGTCAATGTGCCTGTCTTGTCCACAATCAGCGTATCCACCTCGGCGAAACGCTCCAATGCCTCGGCATCGCGCATCAGGATACCGGCTGTGGCACCACGTCCCGTCGCCACCATGATCGACATCGGTGTGGCAAGCCCCAGCGCGCAGGGGCAGGCAATGATCAGCACGGAAACCGCCGCGACCAGCCCGTAGACCATCGCCGGTTCGGGTCCCGCCAATGACCAGGCAATAAAGGCCATGATTGCAACCCCCACCACCGCGGGCACAAAATATCCCGCAACCCGATCAGCCAGTGCCTGAATCGGTGCCCGGCTGCGTTGCGCCTTTGCAACCAGATCCACGATATGCGCCAGCATAGTGTCGGCGCCGACCCGTTCCGCCCGCATGACAAAACTGCCCGTCGCATTGACCGTACCGCCAGTGACCGGATCGCCCGCGGCTTTTTCAACCGGCAACGGCTCACCAGTTATCAGCGATTCATCAACCGAGGAATGTCCCTGTCTCACGGTGCCGTCAACCGGCACGGCTTCCCCCGGGCGGACGCGCAACAGATCGCCTGCCTGCACCTCGGCAAGCGGAATATCCGCCTCGTTCCCTTCCGCGCCGACCCGGCGGGCAGTCTTTGGCGCAAGATCGAGCAATGCGCGGATCGCATCGCCCGTCCGTTCGCGCGCGCGCAACTCCATCACCTGACCCACAAGAACCAGAATAATGATGACGGCTGCGGCCTCGAAATAGACAGGTACGACGCCCTGCGCGGTGCGGAAGGCTTCGGGGAAGACACCCGGCACAAGCCCGGCAACCATGCTGTAACCCCAGGCAACTCCGGTGCCCAGCGAAATCAGCGTCCACATATTCGGGCTGCGATTGACAAGTGAGGCCCAACCGCGTTTGAAAAACGGTGCGCCAACCCACAACACGACCGGTGTCGCAAGCAACAGTTGGGCAAAGACCGCCCCGCGCGCGCCAAACCAGTTCGCCACCGGCAGCCCCAGATGCGCGCCCATTTCAAGCAGAAAGACAAGCCCGGCAAGCGGTGTACCGATCCATAGACGGCGGGTAAAATCGACCCGTTCCGGGTTCGGCCCCGCATCGGCGGGCGGGATGCCCGTCGGCTCAAGCGCCATGCCGCAAAGCGGGCAATCATCTGGCCCATCCTTAACAATCTCGGGGTGCATGGGACAGGTATATTGTGTCCCCGCCGGCATTGGTTCAGGCGCGGGACGATCGCCAAGATAGTCCTCAGGCGCGGCGGTGAACTTCTCCTCACAACGCGCTGAGCAGAAATAATACTCCTCGCCCGCATGCGTGGTACTGACATGCGCTGCCTCAGGCATCACCTGCATACCGCAAACCGGATCGCGCATTACGCCGGCGCC
This sequence comes from uncultured Alphaproteobacteria bacterium, assembly GCA_947258435.1. Lineage (GTDB taxonomy): Bacteria > Pseudomonadota > Alphaproteobacteria > UBA11222 > UBA11222 > CALAQW01. Next base: position 141,217 of record CAMYID010000004.1, on the reverse strand, counting down.
GGCACTGGCGCCGGCATTTACGGGGACAGGGACGGGGACAGTGGCGATAGCATCGGCATGTTTTTCGGGATCATGTTGCTGCGCCATTGTCGGTTTCCTTCAGCTTTGTTGCCCCCATGATGATGAAGCTTCCAGTAACTGGCAGGTCAAGCCCCGCTTTTTCGGGATTTCGGTTCAAAGCTGCGTTAAAAAGGGGCACCGACCCCCTATTGACGGCGAAGAAGGAATGGCCCAATGCAGCATGTGATCAATATTCTGGCACTTGTGGTGCCGGTGCTTTACGTCACGCTGCAAACGCTTGTGCTTCGGCAATGGAACGGATTTCACCGGCGGCTTGCGTTATTGCCACTTGCCGGCTGGGCGGTCTGGGGAGCGGTGCTGGGCTACCGTGTGTGGCAGGGGGTTGCCGTTCGCCCTGTTCTGCCCGGCGAAGTTATGACCTTTTCGGGACTCAGCCTTGTTTTTCTCGGCACGCTGGCACTCATGCGCCGAATCCAGAGTAAAAACACCGGTTCCGGCTAAAGCCACAGCAGAGCAGGCAATCCCTCACACAGGGGAAACAGGCAGGCGTACCCAGATTGGATGATGATCGCTCACATCATGTTCGAACCGGCGCACGAAACTGCCAGAGCGCGGCACCTCCCGAAAACGCTCTTTGCCATGCAATGCCTGCGCGAACAGATCCGCAAATGCAAACACACCGTAATTGAAACCATTCGCTCCCTGCTGACCCGCCGCCTCATTCGCCAGATAATCAGGCAATGCGCCATCGGCCCCGAAGAAACCGATCTGGTCATAGGTTTCGGTCATCCGGGCGGTGGACATGAAGCGCCCCTTGCCATCGCCCTGTGGCGGAGGCCCGCGGCGCGCCGGCACATCAAGGAACGGGAAATTCACCTGATAGCCTCTGCCCACATCCTCATTCATCGCCTTGATCGCGGCTTCCGCATCCGCCATTGAGGTAAAGCGCTTTTCAAACTCAAGATTCATATCGCCAAACAGAATGATATTGCGGTGATAAAGCCGGTCTTTCGCCTTTGTCCGCCAGCGCAGCCAACTGACCAGCGCATCGAATTCCATCTTCCGCTCTTCGGCAGAACGGCTTTTGTTGCCGTAAAGCAGATGTGCGTTCACCGCGTTGAAATCGAGCCCCGCCGACCCGCTCGCGCCGCGTACGCGAAAAGACGCGACATGCGGTGTGCGGATGAAGGTAAGAAAATTGGACAGGACGAATGCGGGCTTGGCGGGCCGCGAACTGCGCAGCCCTGCCTTGAATTCTTCACGCTTGATCTCATACACCCGCATCAGCGCGTCATGGGCCTGGAAATCCGCCATGAACGCATCCCATTTCTCATGGATCGTATCCAGCACGGCGCGCCGGTCGAAGGTGATGTCGGATGCCATCTCGGTCCGTTCGATCCGGTCCCACCGGTAAAGGAAAGCCAACCGCTCCTGACTGACATCGAGACCGGGCCGCGCACCGGTCACATCCGACACGATAAGCGCATATTTATCCGCGTCGCGCAGCATGGATTTCAGTTTTTTGAGGCCGCGCAGATCGTCCTTTACCTCCTGAATCGCGACAAAGTCGCAACGGCTCACATAATCGGCAAGCAATTGCCACGCGCCCCGCGTGCGCCCCGAACGGCTGTCCACCCCGCGTGTACCGGGATTGCCGAGCGCGCGAATATTGAAAGAGGACAGGATAACCGAACCGTCACGCCGCTCCGGCATGCCGAATGGCTCATCGGATAGGGGCACTGTGTTAAGCGTGGCATTAATATCCCGCCACTCGCTGTCACTGAAACGCGCCATCTTCTGCCCCCCGTGGCTTGCGGTGTAATTGCAATAAGCTGCTTGCGCCAAGCATCACCTGCCATGCCGTGCAAAGGCAAGTCCGTTGCGTTATAGTGCGCGCCGATTTGCGCAAACCAAGGAATATTAATCGCGTGAGTGCCGCTGAAAACAGCATCGCCATCGCACCGATGATGGAGTGGACGGACCGGTTCGACCGCTATTTCCTGCGGCGGATCAGCCGGCATGCGCTGCTTTATACCGAGATGGTGCATGCAGAAGCCGTGCTGCGCGGGGATCGCGATTATCTGCTGCGCTTCGATCCGTCCGAGCATCCGGTGGCGTTGCAGCTCGGCGGCTGCGATCCCGCAACCCTTGCCGAGGCGGCGCGGATCGGCGCGGATTACGGCTATGACGCAATCAATCTCAATGTCGGTTGCCCGAGCGACCGGGTGCAATCAGGCCGGTTCGGCGCCTGTCTGATGGCCAGTCCCAGGCTTGTCGCACAGTGCATCACGGCCATGCGAAGGGCCGCGCCGCTTGTCCCTGTCACGGTAAAGTCCCGCATCGGGATCGATGATCAGGACCCCCATGAAGTGCTGCCTGCCTTCCTTGCCACATTGGCGGATGCGGGATGCACCCATTTTGTGATCCACGCGCGCAAGGCCTGGCTCAAAGGGTTGAACCCCAAGCAGAATCGCGAAATTCCACCCCTCGATTATCCGCTTGTCCATGCAATGAAGCAGGCCTTTCCACAGCTTCACATCACGATCAATGGCGGGGTCAATAGCCTGACTGAGGCAAGAGAACATTTGCAGCATGTGGACGGGGTGATGATCGGCCGCGCGGCCTACCGTAATCCCTATCTGCTGGCAACGGTGGATCGCGAATTCTACGGATCGGCGGCACCGGTGCCAGACAGGGGTGATATTGTCACAGCACTTGCCCCCTGGGTCGCGGCACAATGCGCCGACGGGGTGCCGCTGCATCGGATCACCCGGCACATGCTGGGATTGTTTCAGGGCCAACCCGGTGCGCGTATCTGGCGCAGATATCTGAGCGAACATGCACACATATCCGGCGCGGGAGCGGATGTGATGGTCGCCGCGCTGGAACAGGTATCGCAAGCCGCCCTCGCACGGGCGGCTTGAAGGCGGTGGAACTGCTGGCCGGCTACGATTTTGTCGCACTGAGCCTGCTGGCCGGCGCATTGCTCATTACCGGCATCATTGCCGGCGTTCTGGCCGGACTGCTTGGTGTGGGGGGCGGCATCGTTATCGTCCCGGTGCTGTTCCATCTGTTTTCCCTGCTTGGGATCGACGAAGCAGTGCGCATGCATCTGGCAGTCGGCACCTCTCTGGCCACGATTATTCCCACATCGATCCGTTCGATCCGCGCACATCACGACAGGGGCGCGGTGGATTTTGAATTACTGAAAGGGCTTGGGTTACCGATCCTTGGCGGCGTTCTGCTTGGCGGTATCGTGGCCGGGGTTGCGGCAGGCGGAATGCTGATGGGCGTATTCGCAACTGTTGCGCTCATCGTCTCTGTCCATATGGCGTTCGGGCGGGAGGAATGGCGACTGGCCGATGCGCTCCCCACAGGTATCATACGCGGCGCGATTGGCACAGTGATCGGGTTAATCAGCGTATTGATGGGGATTGGCGGGGGTACGCTCGGTGTACCGATCCTCAATCTGTACAGTTTCCCCATTCACCGCGCCGTCGGGACAGCCGCCGGCTTCGGGCTCATCATCTCGATACCGGGCACGCTTGCCATGATCGCCGGCGGCTGGAACGCGCCGGGATTGCCGCCCTTTTCGCTCGGCTATGTCAATCTGGTCGGATTTGCACTGATCGTACCCGCGACCGTGCTGGCCGCCCCCTGGGGCGCACGGCTTGCCCATGCGATCAGCCGCCCCGCCCTGCGCCGTGCCTTTGCCCTGTTCCTGGCACTCACCAGTATCCGGATGTTTCTGGACTTGAGCTGAAGCAGATTGACCTAACTGTCGGGAGCCAGCGCGGCGAGCAGGCCTTCATCGGGCAGGGGTGTGCCTTGCGGGTTGAGCGGCTGAATGCAGACATGATCGGCACCGGCGGCAAAATGCGCGTCAATATGGTTGCGGATCGCCGCCTCATCCCCCCAGGCGACAAGCGCGTCAACGAGCCTGTCCGACTGCCCGTCAATCTCTTCTGCCGTGAAGCCAAGCCGTAGCAGGTTATTGCGGTAATTGGGCAAGGCAAGATAGAAGCCGATACCCTGCCGCGCGATCGCCCGCGCTTTTTCGGGGTCTGTCTCGCGCAATACTTTCTGCTCGACGCAAAGCCAGGGGTCTGGCCCGAGAATCTCACGTGCCTTTTTTGTGTGGTCCGGGGTTACAAGATAAGGGTGCGCGCCGCGCGCATGGCTGGCCGCAAGCGCCAGCATCTTGGGGCCCAGCGCCGCAATCACCGTGGGCGGCGCCTCCCGGGGCGGCACCGCGCCATAATCCCCTGCATTGGCCATCGCCTCAAGATAGCCGCGCATGGTGGCAAGCGGCGATTTGTAAGCGTGACCGCGCATTCCCTCGACAAGGGGGGCATGCGACACTCCCAGCCCCAGCAGGAAACGGTCGCCGGACTGTTCTGCCAGGGTGCGCTGACCGGTAAAGGCCGCCCGCGCATCCCGCGCATAGATATTGGCAATCCCCGTCGCGATGACGAGTGTCTGGGTATTGGCAAGCAGCCAGGCCGCATGCGCCAATGGCTCACGCCCCATCGCTTCCGGAATCCACAAGGCCGCATAACCCCATGCGTCGAGCCGTTTGGCGAATGCCGCCGCATCATCGGCTGACAGTGCATCAGTCGCCCACCAGACACCGAGTTTCCCAAGCTGCATTATCTATTCTCCACCCATTAGGAAGTTGCGGACAACCGCTGCGCTTTCCACCGGGATTTCTTCCATCGGAATATGTCCCGCCCCGTCAAACACATGCAGATGCGAATTGGGGATGCCTGCATCAAAGCTGTGCCCCATCGCAAGCGGGGTGAGCCGGTCCTCCGATCCCCAGAGGATAAGGGTCGGCTGAATAATCCGATCCATCGTCTCCACAAGGGTGGTGTCATAGCTCTGCACCCGATATTTGGTCGCCACGCGATTGCCTTCATGCAGGTTCATATCGTGATACAGATCGACAAGCCGGTCGCTGACTTTGCCCGGATCGCCATAGATATTGCGCACCGCATCGCCCACAAGTTCACGCGGGGTGAGATAAACAAGCATATCGCCAATTACCGGCTGCCCCATCAGCTTGAAAACGAGCGGCACTTTCTGTTCCTCACCGGGCGCGGGGATGCCACCCGCATCCACGAGGATGAGCTGTGTAACCCGTTCGGCATGATCGCGGGCAAAGCGCGCGGCGATGCCGCCCCCCATTGAGTTACCGCCAAGTACGAAACGTTCAAGCCCAAGCGTATCTGCAAAGGCCAGCAGGAACCGGTCCATCCCCTGCGCTGAATAGTCATCGCCAACGATCCGTCCGGTCAGCCCGTGCCCGGGCAGATCGAGTGTAATCACACGGAACTCATCGCCAAGTTCAGCAACCCACCCTTCCCAGGTGAACAGCGATGCATTCGAACCGTGCAGCAGCACAAGCGGCCGCCCGTCCGCCCGCCCCTGATCGCGATAATGGACGCGGCTGCCATCGGGCAGGATCAGGAATTTCGACGGCTCACCGCCATATTCCGCCACCAGCTCGTCATGAGGAATATCGGACTCGAACAGATACGCATAACCGCCGGCAATGACAACGATCAGCAGAATAATCAGCCCCGTGATAAATTTTCGCATTCTGTGCCCCTCCCCATCAATTCGACCGGCGCACACGCAGATAGACGAACCAGTAAACCGCCCCGACAAGCATCCCGCCGCCGATCATATTGCCAATTGTCACCGGAACGAGATTGGTCGCAAGTGCTGCATAGTCGAGCGCGGCATAGCTATCCGGCGTCTGCCCGATCACAGTCCAGAAACTATCCGGCGCGAACCCCTTGATCGCAAGCCCGAAGGGCAGGAAATACATATTCGCGATGGAATGTTCAAAACCGGCAGCGACAAAGGCGGTAATCGGGAAAATGACCGCGAGGATCTTGTCAGTCGTACTGCGCGCGCTGTAGCACAGCCAGACGGCCAGACACACCAGCACATTGCACAGAATGCCCCGGAACAACGCGGCGGCAAAAGGCAGCGCCGCCTTGGCTTCCGCGGTGGCAAGCGCAGCGGCCCCCACCGCCCCGCTTCCAAGCGCATAGGTTCCCGCCAGAAAAACCATGATAGCGGTCGCCACGGCACCGATGAAATTACCGACATAGACAATCGCCCAGGCGCGCAGCATTTCCGACATTCCGACCTTGCCCCCGGCACAGGCCATGACGATCAGATTGTTGCCGGTGAAAAGCTCAGCCCCGCCGATAACCACTAGAATGAGCCCGAGCGAAAAGACGAGCCCGGACAACAGCCGCACGAGGCCGAAGGGTAACTCCCCCGCCGCCCCGGCCGCGACAATGGTCGAAAAGATGCCGCCAAAAGCAATGAAGGCCCCGGCGAGGACCCCAAGGACAAGCAGGCTCAGCACATCCTGCCGCGCTTTTGCGGCCCCGATGCGTTCCGCCTTCAGCGCCATTTCCCCCGGCAATAGCGCATCGATGGAATGGCTTTCGGTCGGCACCGTATCCGGCATGCCTGCTTCCCCTCTACTTATTTGGCGCCGCGTTCGCCTTAATCAGGCTACCGCATCAGCGCCGCATAGTGATCAAGGATCGGCAGCACCTCATCGGACTTGGCCGGCGGCAATCCAAAAATCACGCGTGTCACGCCGGCATCGGCCAGCGCCTTGAGCTTGTCTGCTTCGGGCGGGGCGGCAAACAGCGTTACCTCAACACTGTCGGGATCGCGGCCATGTTCTGCCACCATCTGGCGAAATTTCGGCAATTCCTCGAGCAGGTCGCCACGGCCCAGAATCGGCATCCAGCCATCGCCATATTCCGCCGCGCGCCGCGCGCCATAAGGGAAAATACCACCCACATGGATCGGCGGATGGGGCTTTTGCACCGGTTTCGGCCAGGTCATGAAGGGTTCGAAATTCACATATTTGCCGGCATATTGCGGCTTGTTCTCGGTACAGATCACCTTGATCGCCTCGACCCGTTCGCGCATCACGCCCAGGCGCTTTTTAAAGTCGGTACCGTGATCGGCCATCTCTTCCGCATTCCAGCCCGCGCCGATCCCGAACAGAAAACGCCCATTGGAAAGCTGATCAAGCGTGCAGATTTCCTTGGCAAGCTGGATCGGATCACGCTGCACAATAAGGCAGATGCCGGTCGCGAGCTTCAGTTTTCTGGTCACCGCCGCCGCGGTGGCAAGCGACACGAACGGATCCATCACGTCATAATACATCTTGGGAAGCTCGGGCCCGCCCGGCCAGGGGGATTTGCGCGAAACCGGGATGTGCGAATGCTCGGGCACCCAAAGGGATTCAAAATCACGCTCCTCCGCCGCGATGGCGAGATCAGCGGGTGAGATCGAATAGTCGGTCGGAAAAATCGTGATGCCATATTCCATGATGAAACTCCCCTGAAATTCTGATCGAGCTTAGCGCGGCTTTACCTTTTGCGCCAAACATTCGACAGCCAGCGCCCACGCGCCTAGACTTTCCCTAAATCATGCAGTCGAACAAAATGACCGCATCAGTCGGGGAGGATAAAATGGTCGAGGTTGGAATTTTTTGCGGCTTCAGTGCGGCAACGCCGCCAGAAGAGGTGATCGCCATGGCGCAGGCAGTGGAAGAACGTGGCTTTCACTGCCTCTGGGTGCCCGAGCATGTGCTGTTTTTCGAGGAATATGCATCGCGTTACCCCTATTCCGAAGACGGTCGCATTCACGGTTTTCGCAATGGTATGCTCGATCCGTTTATCGCCCTGACATTCCTTGCGGCGAATACGAAGACGATCCGGCTGGGCACCAGCATCTGCCTGGTCCCCCAGCGCGAACCGATTTACACAGCGAAACAGGTTTCCGATATCGACTTTCTGTCGGGCGGGCGGCTTAATTTCGGCGTCGGTATCGGCTGGCTGAAGGAGGAGTTCGACGCGCTGGGCATCGATTTCAAGACCCGCGCCAAACGGACGCGGGAATGTTTCGGGGTGATGAAGGCGCTGTGGACCGAGGACGAATCCTCCTACAAAGGCGAAATGTTCGAGCTACCCCCCTGTCTGCAATTCCCCAAGCCCGTGCAAAAGCCGCATCCGCCGATCTTCTTTGGCGGCGAAAGCGACCCCGCCCTGCGCCGGGTGGCGGATATCGGCCAGGGCTGGATGGGTGCGGGCATGACGCCCGAGGAAATGCTGCCGCGGCTTGCCCGGCTCGATGAACTGCTTGCAGAAAACGGGCGCACACGGGCCGATGTGAAGATCTATGTGATGCCAAACGTACCGGGCCGTGACCCGGACCTGTTCAAACGCTATGAAGAGAACGGCGTCGAGCAGGTTATCCACGCGGTGGGCGGGCGCGGGCTCGATGAATTCAAAACCCGTCTCGATGCAATGGCCAAAACAGCCGGAATCGCGGCATAATCAACACAACTCAAATGACCGGTAACAGGAAACAAAAGCATGCTTGAAGGAATCAAGGTCGTCGAGCTGGCGACTTACATGGCGGCACCGTCGGCGGCGATGATGCTGTCGGACTGGGGCGCGGACGTCATCAAGATCGAGGATCTGGAGGGCGATGCAATCCGCAACGCCTTTACCGGCATTTCGCGCAACAAGCTGGAAGGCAACCCCATGTTTGCCTTCGACAATCGCGGCAAACGCGGCATCTGTGTGAACATCCGCTCCGATGACGGCCGCGATATTGTGCACAAGCTGGCGCGCGAGGCGGATGTCTTCATCACCAATGTGCGACCGGCAGCGCTGGAACGCGCGGGCCTCGATTACGAAACGCTGAAAGGCGAAAATGAGCGGCTGGTCTATGCCAGCGTCACCGGCTATGGCCTGAAGGGGGAAGAAGCAAACCGCCCCGGCTTTGATATCGTTGCTTTCTGGGCACGTTCGGGTCTGTGCCGGATGATGATGCCGAAGGGCTCCGAACCTGTGCCCTTGCGCGCGGCAATGGGCGATCACGTTACCGGCATCGCCACGGTGGCGGGCATCATGGCCGCGCTTTACGACCGTAACAATACCGGCAAGGGCAAGCTTGTCGAAGCCTCGCTGCTGCGCACGGGTATTTTCGCGCTGGGTTCCGATATGAGCACCCAGCTCCATTTCGGACGGCTTTCCTCCACCACGCCGCGGGCGGAAGCAACCGAGGTCACGCGCAATTTCTACGAAACCTCCGACGGGCACTGGCTGATGCTGATCCCGCGTGGCAACAAGACCGATCTGCAGACAATCTGCGACGTCGTCGGCTATCCGGAACTGCCCCAGGACCCGCGCTTCAAGACCCCCATCGACCGCAAGGAAAATGCGCGCGAGCTTGTCGCCATGTTCGATGAAGCTTTCGCCAGGCGCACATTGGCGGAATGGGGCAAGGCGCTGGATGATGCGGATCTGGTGTGGGCGCCGGTACAGCACACCTCGCAGGTGGTCGAGGATCCGCAAGCCTGGGCCGCGGGTGCCTTCGTCGATATTCCCGACGGGCAGGGCGGCAAGATGACAGGCGTTGCCTCGCCAATCCGCTTCGATGGCCAGGATATGGAAATCCGCCGCCCGACACCGGATGTAGGAGAACATACCGCTGAAGTCCTGCGCGAACTTGGCTATGACGAAGCGATTATCGACCGTCTGCGTGCCGATGGTATCGTGAACTGAGCCCCTGCTTCTTGCCTACCGCCTTGCAAGCCGGGCTGGCAGACATATATGTAAACAGGCCAGTATGTAAGCACGCTGGCAAAATATACCGGCTCAGTATATCAACATGAAGGGGAAGCTGACTATGGGGATCGAAGTAGGCGGGATTGTCGGACTGCTGATTCTAATTGCCGACATCTGGGCGATTGTGAATGTTTTCCAAAGCGGTGCAGGCACCGGTGCCAAGGTTTTCTGGATCATTCTGATCCTGTTGCTGCCGGTAGTCGGCCTTATCATCTGGTTCTTCGCCGGGCCGCGTAGCGCCACAGCACCCGCCCCTTGACGCAAGGCGCGCGATAGAGCTCTGTTCCGGCGCACCGGCGATCGGCAAATGATCCGCCGGTGCGCTATCAGAGCACGTTCAGGCTGCGGTCACGCCGCCATCGACAGCCAGTTCGGCGCCGGTGATGAATGCCGCATCGTCGGAGGCCAGAAACACGACACCAGCCGCAATGTCGGTCGGTTCACCAATCCGGCCAAGCGGATGCGCATTTGCGACCGCCGCGCGCACGGCATTATTGCCTTCCTCGCCGCGCGCATTCAGCACCATGCTACCCATCGGCGTATCGATAAGCCCCGGATGCACCGAATTACAACGGATGCCACGACGCGCAAATTCAAGTGCTGTGGATTTCGTCAGCAACCGCACCCCGCCCTTGGTCATCGAATAGATCGGCGCATTGCGTGAGCCGACAAGCCCTGCCGCCGAGGAAAGATTGACAATTGCACTGCCTGCCGGGTTGTTTTCAGCCCGGCGCATCATTTCAGGCGCGCAGATCTTGGTGCCCAGAAACACCCCTTCAAGATTGACCGATACAAGTCTTGCAAAATCTTCCTGCGTGGTTTCCAGGATCGGCTTGGGGATGTAGACCCCCGCATTATTGACCAGGATATCGACCCCGCCATAAGCCGATTTGGCCGCAGCAACCGCCGCTTCCCAGCTTTGCGCGTCGGTCACATCAAGACGCACGAACCGCGCATCGCCCCCAGCTGTGCGGATTGCGACGACATTTTCCTCGCCCTCCGCCTCAAGCAGATCGGCGACAATCACCTGTGCCCCATGTTCGGCAAGCCGCCGTGCGCTTTCACCGCCAATACCCCGCGCACCGCCCGAAACGATGGCGACTTTTCCGTCCACCCGATTCATCGCAACTCCTCCCTGCAACCGGCACAGCCGCCGGCATTCTGTTGTCCTGCGTAACTACTCATAAGACAAGCATCGCCAACCGCGGAAGGCAAGTACGCAACTGGCAGGGGTTTACGGGCGGTTACATCAGCACCTCGACATGCGGGCGGGCGTCAGCATCTGTGTCGATTGCGGATTTGCATTCGAACATGCGCGCGGGTTCCACCGAATGCGCATCAACCAGATAGCGTTTGACCCGGTTGACCCGCCGGTCGCCAAGGGCCAGCAGCACCGCGTCGGCAACAGACGGTTCGGCTGCCTTTTCGTCGCCTGCCGGCTTTGCGGTTTCCGCATTTTCCGCCTTTTGGCCGGCAAGTGCGTCACGGTCCGCTTTGGTCACCCGGCCGCAGAAAGTCAGCTCGACCGCAGGGCGCGCCTTGAGCAGCGCAGCCACCTCGTCAAGATAGGCTGTCTGCGCATCGGGCAACGTATCCTGCCCCGGATCGAACATCACCGGGTTGAATTTGAGCTTGGGTGTACCCGCCAGATTGGCGACAACCAGCACCCCGGTAACCGGGAACAACGCTGTCAGCGTCGTTGCCACTGTCGCTTTCAAAGCCTTGCCCAATGCCTTGTTGATCACCTGGCCGAGCCCGATTTGCGGATTGTCGAGCGGGCCGCTGATCGGCAGGGAAAGAGTGATGATATCATCGGAATCGCGCAGCAGCGACAAGGCCGCGTTGATCGGCAGGTCGATCTGTGCCTGTAACGGTGCGGCCTTGTCCTGATCCGCGACATCCATTTTCAGCTTACTCAACTTAAGCTCGCTCTCCGCATCCAGTTGCCCCGCGGCAAGCGTTGCATCAACTGTCGCATCGAGCCGCCCGCGCGTCAGCGCATAGCCAAGATAACGCTGCGTATAGGGAGAGATGACCGGCAATTCCAGCGTGCTGATCTGCAGCGCCACATCGCCCTCGGGGCTTGTGGCAAACGGCACAAAACTCCCGCGTGCGGTAACAGTACCGAAATCGCGGAAGTCCATCTCCAGTGTGACCGGCGTCTGTGCATCCGGCTCCGCGCTGTCGATCTCCCCGATTCTGAGCGAGATATTTTCTGCCGCCACGGTGACTGCCGGGTTGACCGCATGATCGTGAAACCGCAGATGACTTTCCCCGTCAACCGTCGCCCCACCGATCCGGATACTGAATGGTTGCGTGTCGGTATTTTCAGACGAAGTCGGCTGATCGCCCGATGGCATGGCATTGGTTTTGCCAAGCACCGCCACGCTGTTCAGCAGCCCGTCTGCATTGCGCACCAGCGTGGCTGCAAGATCGGAGATCCGCATTTGTCCGATTTCAAGCCGGTCGGGGGCGGGCATGGCAACCGGCTCAAGCATCAGACTGCCAACCGAAAGCAGGGATTCGGATTCCTGTTCCCGCGGCGCCCGCGCGGTCGGGTTCAGCGCAATGTCTGTAACGCTCAGCGCCGCAAGCGTCAGCGCCTGATCGGGTGCGAGTTGCAGCCCCGCCACCGTAACTTCTGACACCCGGGCACGCCCCAGCGCCGCGTCAGACAAATTCGTTCCACGCGCGGTAAAATCGCCCGCAGCCGATACAGGCAGCGCCATCCCGGGCGGCGCGCTGTCGACCGAACCGCGCCAGTTCAGATTATCCTGCCTGATACGGGTAGAGCCTTGTGTCGCATCCAGCCCGGCGGCGCGCATCTCACCTTCAACAGAAAATTGCAGTGCATCGGGGTCAAGGGTCACCTGCGCATCACCCTGCCAGCCGATGGTCCCAACCTTGAACTGCGGCCTGGGCTTCATGGCAATTTCACCATCAAGACCGGTCAGTTCAACCATGCCTTGGGCGGTGAACAGGGGCGGCGAACCTTGCGGCGTTTCAAATACAAGTTTCAGATCCGCTGCAAGTGCCCCGTCGATGCGCGCGGTTTCCCGCGGCACCGCAAATTGCAGAAGGGGCGACAGACGCACATCGGCAAACTGCAGATTGAATGTTGCATTGGGTGTCTGGCTGAAAGCGTGAAAATTACCTTGCGCGGCAAATTCACCTTCACTGATCTCAACGGACAGGCGTAGCTCGGCCGACTGCTCCGATTCCCATTGCGTCAGATTCTGTAGCGCCAGATGTACAATCCGCAAGGGTATATCCCTGTCAGGCTGCGCATAGGTAATTTCCGAATTCTGTATGTCAATCTGGTCGATGCCAAACCGCCACTGGCCCGGCATTTCCTCATCCGCACGGTCATTTTCTTTCTGTGACAACGCGAAACCCGCAATCTCGGTCGCCCCGTCCCTGTTCTGCTCCACCGCGCGGACGGCAATATCGCGCAGTATCGCCTCTTCGACATGAACCCGCCGTTGCAGCAACTCCGGAAAGTCAAGATTGACATACAGCAATCCAACGCGCAGCACCTGCTGCTCGGGGGTATCGATGTGCAGCCCCCGCATCCGCAATTGCGCATTGAGCGGGTTGAATGTCACCCGCTCTATCCGCACATCGCGCACACCCGGCTCCGCCAAAGCGAGGCGCACCCCCTGACCAAGCGCATATGGCCAGAATACAAACAGGAACAGGAGCGTTATTGCCAGCGATATAATCGTCAGCCCCGCATAATAGGCAGGCGGGCGTGTACTGAAAAATTTACGCAGCGCAGTCATCAGCGATGATCCAATGTTTCAATTCGACTATGGCTTTGACATAATCGGGTTTTCGTAAAAACCAAGCAAGGTGGCGTGAAATCAGTCTTTGTGCAAACAATGAAAGCGCATGATTAGTTTCATAGACCTGCAATGCGTTATGTTACAGGGGGCTGCATTGGGATGATACGGCCACAGGATACAAGCTGGCGCAGAGTGGACAGCGCCAAAAGCCTGAATTCGCCTGCATTGCGGCAATTGTATAATTATTGGCAGGGACTGCCCAAACTGGGAATTGCGCCAACCCGGCAATCAGTCAACCCTCGGGACCTGACATTCGTGCTGGGATGGGTCAGCATCGCCCGTGTCATTGACAGCGGCGCGGATTATTATTTCAGCCTTATCGGGTCGGAATTTGCCAGGGCGATCAATAACGATATTACGGGCTATAAAATTTCCGAATTACATCAATCCGCTTTTCTGGAACGGACAAGAGCGATCTTCGACACGGTTATTCGTTATCGCGCGCCGGTACAGAACGGACCGACCCCTCTGCAGATCGACAAGCGCGACCATAAGCAGATTGAGTCCCTGTCCCTGCCTTTGACCCGATCAGGCAGCGATGTGGAGGCCATCCTGATCGGTATCGTTCTCGACTGACAGAATTTCGGCAACAGACCTGTGGGTTATATGCTGCGACTGGCGCGGCGATAACAGCCTGCGCTGCAAACAGTTATTCCGCAGCCTGACTTTCCGGCGAAGGCGTTCGTGCGCGTTCCACCTGCGTTACATCACGCACCGCGCCGCGCGCGGCACTCGTCGTCAGGGCGGCATAGGCACGCAGGGCCTGACTGACCACCCGTGGACGCGGCAAGGCGGGTCGCCATGCATCGGCGCCCTTTGCCTCCATCCGCGTACGGCGGGCGGCAAGTTCGGCATCGCTCACGGCTACATTGATCGTACGGTTGGGAATATCGATCTCGATCCCGTCGCCTTCCTCAATCAGTCCGATGGCACCACCTTCCGCCGCCTCGGGCGAGGCATGCCCGATGCACAACCCCGATGTGCCGCCGGAAAAACGCCCATCGGTCAATAGCGCGCATTTTGCCCCAAGCCCCTTGGATTTCAGATAGCTTGTCGGATACAGCATTTCCTGCATCCCCGGCCCGCCTTTGGGGCCCTCATAGCGAATGATCACGACATCGCCCGGCGCAACACCACCATTCAGGATCTTGTCGACAGCCTCCTCCTGGCTTTCGCAGATCACCGCCTTACCATTGAATTCAAGGATCCCGCTATCCACACCTGCGGTTTTCACAATGCAGCCATCCGTCGCAATATTGCCGTAGAGCACAGCAAGACCACCATCGCTTGAATAGGCATTCGCAACCGTGCGGATGCAACCGCCCTCGCGATCCGTATCCAGACTGTCATAGCGGCGCGACTGACTAAATGCTTCAGTCGTACGCACCCCGCCCGGCGCGGCGCGGTAGAAGGTGGCAATTTCCTCGCTATTGGTGCGGGCGACATCCCATTTGTCGATCGCCGCGCCGATGGATTCTGTATGTACCGTGCTACATTCACGATCGATCAGCCCGGCGCGCTCAAGCTCACCCATAATTCCGATCACACCGCCCGCGCGATGCACATCTTCCATGTGATATTCGCTGGTCGAGGGCGCGACCTTGCAGATATGAGGCACCTTGCGCGACATGCGGTCGATATCCTTCATCGTGAAGTCAACCCCGCCTTCATTGGCAATAGCCAACAGATGCAATACCGTATTGGTCGACCCGCCCATCGCAATATCAAGCGCCATGGCATTTTCAAATGCCTTGAAGGTTGCGATATTGCGCGGCAAGACGGATGTATCATCTTCCTCGTAATAGCGTTTGCACATGGCAACTGCCGTACGCGCAGCCTCAAGGAACATGGCCTGGCGGTCGGCATGGGTCGCCAGCATCGACCCGTTACCGGGCAAGGCAAGGCCCAGGGCCTCGGCCAGGCAGTTCATCGAATTGGCGGTAAACATCCCTGAACAGGAACCGCAGGTCGGGCAGGCGGACCGTTCCAGCTTGTCGACAAATTCATCGGACACATCATCATTTGCCGCATCAATCATCGGATCGATCAGATCGAGCGCACGGCTGCTGCCATCATCGAGGACAACCTTGCCTGCCTCCATCGGCCCGCCGGAAATAAAAATAGCGGGAATATTAAGCCGCATCGCCGCCATCAACATGCCCGGCGTGATCTTGTCACAGTTGGAGATGCAGACAATTGCATCGGCGCAATGGGCATTGACCATATATTCGACCGCATCGGCGATCACCTCGCGCGAGGGCAGGGAATAAAGCATACCGTCATGTCCCATGGCGATGCCGTCATCCACCGCGATGGTGTTGAATTCCTTGGCAACGCCGCCGGCTGCCTCCACCTCGCGCGCCACCATCTGGCCAAGGTCCTTGAGATGCACATGCCCCGGCACGAACTGGGTAAAGCTGTTGGCGATGGCGATAATCGGCTTGCCAAAATCGCTATCGGTCATGCCCGTAGCACGCCAAAGGCTTCGCGCACCCGCCATGTTGCGCCCAAATGTCGAGGTTCGTGAACGATATGCCGGCATAATCGGCTCTCCTTAAACCACTTTCTTCCGTCCTTGAAGGGTTTTACACCGAAAGCGGCCGCGGTGAAAGCCACAGGCGACTTGACCGGCATCCCACATCCATCGACACTTTTGCGGCAACAGGAAGGGAATGGACAGACATATGGCTTTAACGATCAATCCGGCGCCGGAAAATCTGTTACCGCAATCGGAAATCGATATCTGGCAGGATATTCCGACAGCGGTGATCAGTGACGATCTCAACCGCACTCAGACCATGCATGCGGCGATCAAACCGCTTGGGGCAGGGATGGATTTTGCGGGGCAGGCCCTGACCATCCAAACCATGGTCGGTGACAATGCCACACTTCACTATGCGCTGGCGCAGGCCTGGCCCGGCTGTGTGCTGACCGTCGATGCACGCGGGCATACCGAAACCGCCATCTGGGGCGGGATTCTGACGGCGGCGGCAATAGCGCGCGGTGTGCGCGCTGTCATTATCGATGGCGCAGTGCGCGATGTAACGGAACTGCGCGAATCAGGGCTTGCGGTTTATGCGCGCGCCGCCGTGCCCAACGGCCCTCACAAAGGCTTTGGCGGCACGATCAACGGTGAAATTCAGTGCGCGGGCGCCCTTATCCGCCCTGGCGACCTGATCGTTGGCGATGCGGACGGAGTTGTTGTTATCCCGTCGGAGAAGCAGGGCGATTTGCTGCCGCAATGTCAGGCCCGGATCGCAAAGGAAGAAGATTTCATGGCGCGCATCGCAAATGGCGAATCCACCCTGACGCTGATGAACTTCCCGCCGCCCGAGGAAGTCGGTTAGCGGAGATGGACCAGGCAAACGCCCTGCCTATCCTGCAAGCGCCGCTTCGGCCAGCCTGCGATCCTCTTCGGTCTGATATTGCGGCTCGGTATTACGGGGTTTGCGCTTATCCTCACCACCCGCGCCTTCCTGCTTGCGGGTTTCAGCTTTCCAACGCTCATCCGCATCCCAACGGTCGGGCGCAAAAAAGAAGCTTTCGGGTTCGCGGGCGCTTTCAAGGCCTGCAAGCGCATGGCGGACAAGCCCGATCTGCCCGGCGCTGTCGAACGGCTTGCCCGACGTATGCCCGAGCGGAAAATCGACAAAGCTTGCCCGGGGTGGCCGGCCTGCCTGAAGAATATCAAGCGCGCTCCCCATGCAGATTGTGGGAATGCCCTGCCCCTCAAGATGCCGCGCGATCATGCAGGCGGTCTGGTGGCAGACAGGGCACATAGGCACGAGCAGCACCGCATCCACACGCTCGGCCCGGAAAGCGTCGCTCAGCGCGGGAATCAGCTCTTCCTCCACCCTGCGCTGAGAATAAATCCCACCCATGCAGGAAAACAGATTATCGGCCAGTGCACCGATCACCCCTTCGGCCTCAAGTGTCCGCAACGCCTCGATCGGAAACACGCAATTGGCGTCACGCCGCGGGTCAGGCAGATAATTTTCGGTGATATGGGAAAAATGTATCCGCTCGGACGGGGTGTCCTTGGGAATGGCCCGATAAGAGGTGTCATCCTTATAGCAATAGGCAACCTGCCCCATGACGTAAGCACCGGCCGTGCCGAGCATGCCAAGCCGGCATTGCGACAGCGGCTTTGACAATCGCGCAAAGGGCGGCGGACTGTCCGCCTCGCGCCAGCCATAAGGGGCATAGCCGTGACTTGAATAAAGCTCACGGGTCAATTGCATATAGGCGATGGGTTCCATCGGATATCTCTTCGGTTTGCACATCTCATATTCGGCCCGGTAACACATTGCCGATACAGGCCCAAGTCAACAAGGACCAGTTTACCCGACTGTCACAGCCTCCCCAACAGGCTTTGCGCAGGGGCACCGGCTGCCAAATGGTCCGGCCACCCGCCTGCTGCAAACACAGAAACTGCCAAGCCTTTCTGACCGGCCCCAACCTGGCAGAGCCCGGCCACTTCACAAAGCTGCCCGTCATACGGGCAGCGACCGCGCATCCACAGCTGACATCAAAAAAATCTAGCCGACCTGTCGCTCACGCCCCTCCCAATAAGGTGCGCGCAGCTCGCGTCGCAAAATCTTGCCGCTTGGATTGCGAGGCAGTTCCGCGACGAAGTCGATCGTTTTGGGCACCTTGTATCCCGCAATCCGGCTCTTTGCGAATTCGATAAGCGCGTCAGCGGTCAGGCTTTGCCCTGGCGCTGTGACGACAACCCCCTTCACCGCCTCACCCCATTTGTCAGAGGGAACACCGATCACCGCGACATCGGCCACCGCAGGATGTTCAAAAAGCGCACTCTCGACCTCTGCGGGATAAACATTTTCCCCGCCCGAAACGATCATATCCTTCACCCGGTCATGGATATACAGATAGCCTTCCTCATCAAGGTAGCCGGCATCGCCTGAATAGAACCAGTCATCGACAATTGCCTGCCGGGTTGCATCGGGATTATTCCAATAACCTTTCATGATGGCACGTGACCGGATCAGAATTTCACCAACCGCACGCGGCGGCAAATCCCTGCCCTCAGCATCGACAATCCTGATTTCAGTACCCGGATTAGGCTTGCCACATGATAATAGCTTGTCACGTTCAGGGGCATGATCGGCAGCGGGCAATAAAGTGGCGAGTCCGGTCGTCTCAGTCAGCCCGTACCCCTGGATAAAGTCACAGCCGAACATTTCCTGCGCCTCAATCAGCAAGCCCTGGGTAATCGGTGAGGCACCATAGGTAATTGAACGGAAGCTTGAAAAATCGGTTTCCCTGGCTTTCGGATGTTGCACAAGCATCAGAATCACCGCCGGCACGAACAACGCCGTCTCGACCCCGTATCGGGGAATAACGCGCAACAACTCATCGGGATCGATTTCACGGACGATAATGTTCTTCAGCCCATGTGCAAGCCCCAGAATACCGACATTCACCCCCGCCATATGAAACAACGGCATGCAGACAAGGTTGACGCCCTGCCCCTCGCTTTCAGGTCGATAATTCGCAAATCCCCCGTCTTCACATTGGTGCAACACATCGAAATAACCTTCATTGGTCAGTTGCACGCCCTTCGGGTGACCTGTGGTCCCGCTGGTATAAGCCTGAATGACATCGTCCCTGGGACCGGTTTTCACATCCGGATCCGTGTCGTCCTGCGCATCGCGCCATTCAGCGTAGCTTTGCCATTCCGGATGACCGCCCTCCAGAGCGATGAATTTTGTGATGCGGGGCAACTTGTCCCGGATACCGCCGATCAGATCGTAAAACTCTGCTTCAACGAACATCAATGTCGTTTGTGCATCATTCAGTACGTAATCGACCTCGGGCGCAGCCAGTCGTGAATTGACCGGCACAAGCACCGTGCCCGACTTCATCGCACCAAACAGTATCTCGAAAAAAATATCGGAATTCTTGCCCAAGAAACCGATCCTGCCATCGGGCTTGCAGCCCGCGGCGATAAGCCCGTTTGCGACCTGGCTTGTATACCGGTCGAACGCGCCGTAGCTGGTGACACGGTCCTGAAAAATCATCGCGACTGCGTCAGGCCGGGTTCGGGCCTGAAAGCGCGGGATATCAGACATACGTTGCAATGCATCGAAGTGAATCATGGCGTATCTCCCTGTCTGTCGCAGATATTTGTTTTCGTTACGCCGACTGTTCCGCGATCTTGTTGACAAGCTTAGCCGCCACCACCCGCCTTGCAAAGCAGCATGATCGGGCGGCTGCATCATGGCCCGCAATCAGCTACAGTCAGACTATGGATGCCACCACCCGCCCGAATGCTGTTTCCGCTCCCGATGAAGCCGCAATTTTGCCGCCGCGTTTTTCCGACTGGTTCGCAGGGCGCGGCTGGATGCCGCGCCCGCATCAGCTTGCGATGATCGATGCCGCGACGCACGGCCAGTCGGCACTTCTGATTGCCCCGACGGGAGGCGGCAAGACACTGGCGGGATTTCTGCCAAGCCTGATCGCACTGAGTGGCTTGCCTGCACGCCCCCGTGGCGAGGGGTTGCTGCACACGCTCTATATCTCCCCCCTCAAGGCGTTGGCAGTGGATATCGCGCGCAATCTGGAAACCCCCATCGGGGAAATGGCACTCGACATCCGGGTTGAGACACGCACCGGCGATACACCGGCCAATCGGCGGCAAAGACAAAAACGCAACCCGCCCGACATATTGCTGACGACACCTGAACAGATTGCCCTGTTGCTTTCCTATCCGGATGCGCCGCGACTCTTCGCTTCGCTGCGCTGTATCGTACTTGATGAGCTGCATGCCATCATCAATCAGAAGCGCGGCGAATTATTGAGCCTCGCGCTGGCACGACTGGCACGGATTGCCCCGCAAGCGCGGCGTGTGGGCCTGTCGGCGACGGTTGCCGACCCCGACCGGCTGCGCCGCTATCTGGTACCGCAGCCAGCCGGGGGACCACCCGCCATGGCATGCCTGATCGAAGGGGATGCGGGCACCCCGCCAGACGTACAAATTCTGGAATCAAGTGCGCGCGTCCCTTGGTCGGGCCACACCACCCGGCATGCGATGAGCGATATCTACGACGCCATCGCGACGGCCAGTACGGCGCTGATTTTCGTCAATACGCGCAGCCAGGCGGAATTCGCATTCCAGCAGCTCTGGCAACTCAACGAAAAGAACCTGCCGATTGCACTGCATCATGGCAGCCTGTCGGTCGGACAGCGCCGCAAGGTTGAAGCGGCCATGGCGGAGGGGCAGCTGCGCGCGGTTGTCTGCACAGCGACACTTGATCTCGGCATTGACTGGGGGGCTGTCGATCTTGTCATCCATCTTGGTGCACCCAAGGGGGCAAGCCGGCTTGTGCAGCGGATCGGTCGTGCCAATCACCGGCTCGATGAACCAAGCCGGGCCTTGCTTGCTCCTTCCAACCGGTTCGAGGTGCTTGAATGCCAGGCCGCGCGCGACGCGGTTGCCGAAGGGCTGCGTGACGGGGACCCGCCACGGCATGGTGGGCTCGACGTGCTTGCACAGCATGTGCTGGGCATGGGTTGTGCAGCGCCATTCTCATGCGATGATCTTTACACGGAAATTTGCACCGCCGACCCGTTCCGGCATATCGACCGCGAGATGTTCGAACGGGTTATCGACTTTCTTGCCACCGGCGGCTATGCGCTGCGCCGTTATGACCGCTATTGGCGGCTGCGGCGAAATGAAGACGGGCAATGGATCGTGCGCGATGCCCGCGTCGCACAACAATACCGGATGAATGCCGGCACGATTATCGAAGCCCCGATGCTGAAAATCCGGCAGGTCAGGGCCGGTGGCACAAGGGCAGCGCGCGCGCTGCGCGGCGGGCGGTATCTTGGCGAAATCGAGGAATATTTCCTCAGCCAGCTTGCCACAGGCGACACCTTCCTGTTTGCGGGCAAGGTACTGCGCTTTGAAGGGCTGCGGGAAGGGGAGGCCTATGCCAGCGCAACCCATGACCCCAACCCGAAAATTCCAAGCTATATGGGGGGGAAGTTTCCCTTATCCACCTTTCTGGCGGATCGGGTGCGGCGGATCCTTGCCACCCCGGAAAGCTGGCAGGCGCTGCCCGTACAGGTTGCGGAATGGCTGGCGCTGCAGAACCGGTATTCGGTATTGCCGGGGGCGGATCAGATGCTTGTCGAATGTTTCCCGCGCAATGACAAACATTACCTTGTTTGCTACCCATTCGAGGGGCGGCTGGCACATCAGACGCTTGGTATGCTGCTGACGCGGCGGCTCGACCGGATGGGACGGCACCCGATGGGCTTTGTCGCGACCGAATATTCACTGGCGGTTTGGGGCCTTGCGCCCCTGACACCCGAAAGCGGGCTGAACCTCGACCTCCTGTTCGACGAAGACATGCTGGGCGATGATCTGGAAAGCTGGCTTGCGGAATCAAGTCTGATGAAGCGCACTTTCAGGGCTTGCGCAATCATTGCGGGGCTGATCGAAACACGCTTCCCCGGCCAGGAAAAGAGCAGCCGGCAGGTGACCTTTTCTTCCGATCTTATCTATAACGTGCTGCGCGCGCATGAGCCGGACCATATTCTGATGCAGGCCGCCTGGCAGGATGCGGCAACCGGGCTGCTTGATATCGGCCGGCTTGGCGATTTACTAAGGCGGGTGCGCGGGCGGATCCTGTGCCGCGCACTTGAGCGGGTCTCCCCCCTCGCAGTCCCCGTACTGCTTGAAATCGGCCGCGTTTCGGTTGAAGGGGATGGGCTTGAGGCCGCGTTGTTTGGTGGAACAGAGGATCGTCAGGCGCAGGCCCTGATCGCGGAGGCCACGGGCAATGGCTGAGGAACGCGCCGGCATGTCAGCGCTTACGGTCTGTGGCGAAACCCTTGTCCCCGATCCGAGCGGGGCGCTGTTCTGGCCAGCGCGCAACCTGCTTGTATTTGCCGATCTGCATCTTGAAAAAGGCTCGGCCTTTGCCGCGCGCGGCGTGGCCCTGCCCCCCTATGACAGCCGCGCGACGCTTGCGGCGATGGCTGCGGTCTGCACACGATTGCAACCGCAAACAGTGCTCTGTCTTGGCGATAGCTTTCACGATAATGAAGCGGACGGGCGGCTGGGACCGCAGGAGCGGGCGGCACTGCGCGCCCTGACGGGACAGCATGACTGGATCTGGATCGGCGGCAATCACGACCCGGTGCCACCCGCCGGACTGGGCGGACAGGCCATGACCGCGTTCGACAGTGGCCCGCTGCACTTCCGGCACGAACCGGCACCCGCATCGGCAGAAGGCGAAGTGGCCGGTCATCTGCACCCTTGCGCGCGGCTGCGGCTGCGCGGGCGGACATTGCGCCGGCGCTGCTTTGCAAGTGACGGGCGACGGCTGATCCTGCCCGCATTCGGGGCCTATACCGGCGGGCTCGATCTGCATGAGGGGGCTTTTGCCCGATTGTTTGCATCCGGGCCCGATGCCTGGATGCTCACGCGCAATGATGTCTATCGGGTGACTTTCGACCGGCTTTTACCCCTCAAATCCGCAAATCAGGGTGGGTTAACCATATAGATATTTCCGCAAGCTAGAATTCACAGCCCGACATCTGGCATCTGGAAAATAAAAACCGGCTGGACAGCGAGTCCCAGTTTTTTTACTTTCTGGTTCAGGTGATTCGCATAACGCTGCTGAATTCAAAAAGGAAATACGTTGAGGGGCATGGGGCACATCAATGATTTCTAGAACCTTTTGCGCAGTATTGGCGCGCTGGGCGACAGTTATTAACGCCCTGCGACATATCCGGGCGAACGCTTCACCTGTGCAGCGCAATGCCAATTCACGCGCGTTCAGGTCTGGCGCGTTCAGGCATTTCGGGCCTTTGGCGCGACCCGGGATCTGTTCGGGCTTTTTGCTGGCCCTGTTTCTCAGCCTTTTTGCCAACCCGGCGACCGCACGCACTTATACAGCTATCGTAATCGATGCCGATACCGGCAGCATTTTGTATGAAAGCCGGCCCGATACCCGCAACCGCCCGGCCTCGCTGACCAAGATGATGACGCTTTACATGGTTTTTGAAGCGATGCGCGATGGTAAGCTGCAGCCAGACCAAATGCTGACGGTTTCGCAACGCGCAGCGGGTCAGACCCCCTCCAAACTGTTTCTCAAGGCGGGCCGTAAAATCAGTGTGGAGCAGGCAATCCTGTCGGTCGTCACGAAATCGGCCAATGACTCAGCCACAATCCTTGCCGAGGCTCTGGCCAAAACAGAATTCGCTTTCGGCCAGAAGATGACAGCCAAGGCGCGCGAGCTGGGCATGTACCATACCCAGTTTCGCAATGCGACCGGGCTGCCCAACCGGCGGCAATATACAACTGCGCGGGATATGGCGATTCTTGCGCGCGCTCTACGTGCCGATTTTCCCGAATATTTCCACTATTTCGCGACGGAGCAGTTTCAATGGGGGCGGCGACAATTCCGCAATCACAATAATCTGCTTGGCAGCTATAGCGGGGTGAACGGGATCAAGACCGGCTATACACGGGCGTCGGGCTTTAACCTGACCGCAAGCGCCGAACGTGACGGAAAACGCGTTATCGCTGTCGTCATGGGTGGCCGCACCGCAAAATCACGTGATGCGCAAATGCGCAAACTGCTTGACCGCGCCTTCGCCATGCCGCTCGCGGTCGATGCGCGCTATGCAATGAAATCCCTGCAACTGCCCACACCACCGGAAAAACCGGCCCCCGGTTTCAAGGCCGCATTACGGCAATTGGCCGGCTTACCTGCGCTGCCGCAGACGCGCGCTGGCAAGGCAAAGCCACAAACCGCCGCACTCGCCATTCAGCCGCGCAGCAAGCCGGGCACATCCCGCGCTGCCATGGTTGCGGCCGGTGCGGCCCTCCCGATTCCTCATAAAAAGCCAGCGGTCAATGCGCTCAACCAACTGCCACGGCATCAGCGCTGGGGCGTGCAGGTTGGCACCTTCAAGGCCGCCGATGCGGCGCAACGGCGGATTCGGCAGGCAACGCTTGTGGCTCCCACCTATCTGAAGCCCGCCATAGGCTGGGTCGAACCGCTTGAGCAGCCTCACCGCACGCTTTATCGCGCGAAACTTGCCGGCATGTCCAAGCGCATCGCCCACAACACCTGCCGGATTCTTGTGAAAAAGAGTATCCGCTGTATCACGGTGCCACCATCGCAGACCATGGCGGCGCTCACCCGTTAAGTCCTGAGCGACCGGCTTTTGGCCAGGACCGGTTTTAGGCGCTGCCCCGTTGGCGCCAAGACGGCCCGCTATTTATCCCGCCAACGGGGGACCGGTTACGGATCAAGCGGCAAGTCCCTCAGGCGCGCCAACACCTGATCACGCGCCCCGCTTGCCGGCAATCCGGGGTGATAGAGCCACCGCAGAACCTGCCTGTCGGTCGCGGTATAGTCACGCAGGCTACGTTGTGCGGCCATCACGGAATAGCTCCGCTCCGCATGAAAACGCAACCCCATCACATGCCCCATCTCATGTCGCAGACAGGCCGCGACCGCGCCGGGTTTTTCATCGGGCATGACATCGGCATCGGCGATATATACGACAGCACGACGAATTTCCCCCGCCGCATGCCAGTGCGTGGACCAGCAAAAGCCATAGGCCGCGCTACTTGCCTCATAACCTTCAATGCGCGCACCCATCGCCTTTAATGTACGGACGAGCAATGCCGCGTCCCCATAAACAAGGGCGACATTGGCACGCTCCCCCGGCGCTGCCATTGCCAGATCATGACCGGTAATAGCCGCAAGCTCCGCGAGCACCGCATCCCCCAGCGCCGCAACAGGGCCGGGCGGCGGCTGCGCGAAATGCGCGCGCAGGGGCACACGCCACCGTGTCAGACGGATGCCTGGATCGGCCTCAGTCAGCCCCCCCTCGCCCGTTTCGGTGACGCCAAAGACAAGTTCATCAAAGGCGCTGACCTTTCGGTCGGCGGAATTTGTCGTTTGACAACCGCCAGGCAGCAGCAAAGTGGCAATCATCCCCCCGATCAGGGCGGCGCCACGCAGATCAATCCATCGCATGGCTTTCTTTAACATCTGTGCGATGACACAAAAAAGGCAATCTGGCTTGTGATAAATTCCGTTACACTGCGCTGCAATCACGGTACCGGATTTGTTGACTGACATCATGACATTGAATTTATTCCGTCTTGCCCTTGTTTTCGCGCTTTGGGTGGGGCTAACCGCTTTGGCTACCGCAAAGCCGCAGCATGGCATCGCCATGCATGGGGATCCTGCACTGCCACCCGAATTCGCCGCGTTTGATTATGTGAACCCCGATGCACCCAAGGGTGGCGCGCTGACAATTGCGGAATATGGCAGTTTTGACAGCCTCAATCCCTTCATCGTCCGTGGGCAGACACCGCGCGGGCTGCGCGAATGGGTTTTCGACAGTCTGATGCGGCGCAATCATAATGAACCGTTCAGCCTGTACGGGCTGATCGCAAAGTCGGTGGAGGTGCCCAATGATCGAAGCTGGGTCCGTTTCACCATCGACCCCCGCGCGAAATTTTCAGATGGCCACCCCATCACGGTCGAGGACGTCATCTTTTCGCTTGAAACCCTGCGCGACAAAGGGCGGCCCAATCATCGCAGCTATTACAGCAAGGTCATGAATATTGAACAGCCGGCCCCCGATCAGGTCGTTTTTCACTTCGATACCGCATTGCAGGACCGGGAAATGCCGCTAATCCTGGGGCTGATGCCGATTTTACCCAAACACTGGTACGAACCGCGCGAATTTTCAGCGACAAGCCTCGACATCCCTGTGGGTTCAGGACCTTATCAGGTGGCCGAAGTAACCCCGGGCCGAGAGATCCTATATCGCCGCAACCCTGATTATTGGGCGCGCGATCTTGCCGCCAATCGCGGTCAGTACAATTTTGACACGATCCGCGTCAACTATTACCGCGATACAAGCGCGGGGTTCGAGGCCTTCAAGACGGGGCTGGTCAACCTGCATGAGGAACAGGACCCGGCACGCTGGGCCACGGGTTATAATTTTCCCGCCGCCAGGAAAGGCGATGTCCGGAAACTCGCATTGCCGCATGGCCGGCCATCGGGTCTGCGCGGGCTTGTGTTCAATACGCGCCGACCGATTTTTGCAGATCCACAGGTGCGCGAAGCCCTGAGTTATGCGCTCGACTTTGAATGGCTTAATGCCAACTATTATCATAACGCCTATCGCCGGATCCGTGGTTATTTCGACAATTCCACCCTGTCGGCGGCGGGCCAATCGCTGCCTGAAGCAGCCGACCGGTTATTGCGCCCTTATGCAGGCTCTCTGCCAGACGCTTTGTTCACAGAAGGTATTTCACCCCCTGTTACGGACGGGTCGGGGCGTATTCGCGCCAACCTCAGAAAAGCAAAGAAAATTCTGAACGGCGCGGGATGGGCCGTTCAGAACGGAGAATTGCGGCATCTTGCCGGCAATCAGCCAATGACATTCGAAATCCTGCTGGTGCGGTCCGAAGATGAGAAGCTTGCCCTGTCCTTCGCCCGCAATGCCAGGCTGCTGGGTGCGGACATCTCCGTTCGCACAGTGGATTCCTCACAATATGAGGAACGGCTGCGCAATTTCGATTTCGATATGATCATATATGACTGGTACGCATCGCTGTCGCCGGGCAATGAGCAGCTTTACTATTGGGGTTCGGCCGCAGCCGACCAGCCAGGCACGCGTAACTATCCAGGCATAAAAAGCGCTGCTGTTGACGCGATGATCGCGCATTTGCTTGACGCACGTGATACGCAGACCTTCACCGCTGCGGCACAGGCACTCGAACGCGCCCTGTCGGCCGGGCATTATGTCATACCGCTTGATTATCTGCCGGTAGACTGGGTCGGCGCCGCCGCTACGCTGGAACGACCTGAAAAGACACCTGTTTATGGCTATGATATAAACAGCTGGTGGCAGAAAGCCGACAACTGATCCGTAGGCAGGCAAAAGTATGGAGTAACTATGACCGCCGTGGTTGCACCGATCGCAGCACTTCTGATCGGCGTCGCACTACTTCTCATGGGAAACGGGCTTCAGGGGACGCTGCTGCCTATTCGCGCGAACCTCGAAGCATTTTCAGCAATCGAAATCGGCATTCTGGGGTCGAGCTATTTCTTCGGCTTTGCGTCCGGCTGCTGGACCGGCCCCCTGCTTGTACGACGCGCAGGGCATATCCGCACCTTTGCCGCCGTCGTCGCAATCGCGTCAAGTATCGTGCTTGCCCATGCACTGCTGGTAAATGCCGAAGTCTGGTGGGGTCTGCGCGCCGGTTCGGGTTTCTGCTTTGCCGTGCTCTATATGGTGATTGAAAGCTGGCTGAATGAGCGCGCCACGAACGAAAATCGCGGATTGATTTTCTCCGTTTATACGATCATCAATCTGACCGTGATCACCGTTGGTCAGATGATGCTGATACTGGCAGATCCTGCAGAATTCGTGCTGTTCGGGCTGGCATCAATTCTTGTCTCACTTGCAGCCGTGCCCGTCGCACTGACACGTGCGCAAGCGCCGGCACCGATTGACGAGGTAAAAATCCGTATCCGTACGCTGTATCGGCATTCGCCGGTCGGGGTGCTGGGTTGCTTGACAGTGGGGTTGACCAATGGTGCCTTCTGGGCACTCGGGCCGGTATTTGCCCAGCGCGACACAGGCGATACGACCAATGTCGCATTATTCATGAGTATCGCTGTGATTGCGGGCGCGGTGGGGCAATGGCCGCTTGGCCGCTGGTCAGACAGAATTGACCGCCGGAAGGTCATCATCGTGGCAAGTGCCGGTGCGGCACTCGCAGCTCTCATTATGACCTGGCTCACCCATTCCGGGAGTGGAGCGCTGACCTATTCGGTTTTCCTGTTCGGCTTTTTCGCATTTCCGCTTTATTCACTCAGCATTGCGCATATGAATGATTTCGTGCAGCCGGAAAATTATGTTGAAACGGCCAGTGGACTGCTGCTTGTTTATGCAGCGGGCGCGGTTGCGGGGCCACTGCTTGCATCACTGACGATTGACGCGTTCGGAATGGGCAGTCTGTTTGCCTATACCGCGCTCTTCCATGTCGGGCTTGTCATATTTGCGGTTCACCGCATACGCCAGCGTACGCCCGCCCCGTCAGACGAACATATCGCTTTTGCCGATGCGCTGCGTGTTGCCCAGACCATTGGCCCGATCGACCCGCTGTCCGAAGACGAACAGGCCGGACCGCCACAGACGCATAACAGTGAAGAAGACGATGATCCCGGCGGCCCGACTCGTACCAGGCCAGACAAGGATACAGTATGAAGAAGCAACAGCCAGACACACGCGATAAATTTCCGACAGCCCGGCAGGACGCGCGGAGATCCGCCGATCACAGACAGACACCACAAACCCGCGCACCAAGCTACCGGCTTGCCTATACCGACACCGAATTCCTGATGCGCGAGGATCTGCGTCCTGTCAGGCTACAGCTTGAACTGCTCAAGCCCGAACTCATCCTGCAGGAGCAGAACATCGAATCGACGATCGTGGTTTTCGGCAGCGCCCGGCTGCCGCCGCCAGATCGCGCGCAGCAGTCGCTTGCGGCGGCGGAGAAAGCCTTTGCCGCAGCGGATGATGCAGAGAAAAAGGCCAAAGCCGAGCGCGAACTCGCCGCGGCCCGGCGAATGGCCGCCAACGCCAGATATTATACGGAGGCACGTCAATTTGGCCAGCTGGTTTCGGAAACCGGTCAAACCGACAGCGCACGCAATTTCGTGATTGTCACAGGCGGCGGCCCCGGAATCATGGAAGCTGCCAACCGTGGGGCCGATGATGCCGGCGCAATGAGCATCGGGCTCAATATCGTACTGCCCATGGAGCAGTTGCCCAATCCTTACATTACGCCTGAGCTTTGCTTTCAGTTCCACTATTTCGCATTGCGCAAGATGCATTTTCTGATGCGCGCCTGTGCGTTGGTGATCTTTCCCGGCGGTTTCGGCACCCTTGATGAGCTGTTTGAAACCTTGACACTCATACAGACTCAGAAAATCGACCCGATTCCCGTGCTGCTATTTGGTGAAACATACTGGCGTCGCATCGTTAATTTCGAGCGCATGGCGGAAGAGGGTATGATTGCGCCGGCAGATCTCGACATCATTCGCTATGTGGAAGACGCGGAAACGGCCTGGGAAATCATTACGGACTGGTATCGTGGCGATGTTCCACCCCGGCACAACAACAGCTAGACCCACCGCCGTTAATGATGCGCCTCGACCGGTGTCATGATCCGTTCAAGGCTTGTCATGTTCATTCCGAATTTCGTGTGATTATAGGGAGTGAGATTGAGCGCCTTGATCATCGCACGCCTGATCTCGTTCCCTGCTTGCGCCTCGGCAGGCACCAGATCGAAGTCAAGAATATTGATACAGGCGGTATCCTGTTCGAAAGCCTGAACGCCTTTAAGACCCGCACCGCTGGCCCAGCCCAGTATAAGCCGGTTGATTCCCTCATGCGCAACGATCAGCATGGTGGCCCAGCCCGGTTCGCTCAGCAGGCGGATGAAGGCACGTTCGGCCCTGGCAGCCGCTTCCGCAAACAGCTCCCCATCTGTGCCAAGCCCCATGCGCGCACCCGGCTCTGCCGCATTATCGAACTGAAACGCCATGGCGGCGGCAAATTTCTCGCGCGACATGGGCTGGGCATCGGTACTGCCGTGCAGTTCCACAAGCTCGGCTTCGCTTTCAAGCGGCAAATCGGCAAGCGCCGTATGCCGGGACAGCACAAGCCGGGCGGTTTCTTCCGTGCGGCGATAGCCCGAACAAACCGCCCTGTCGAAGGGGATATCAGCCAGGGCGTCACCTGCCGCGACTGCCTGCTCCCGGCCAAGCGGGGTTAGCGGAACGCCGTTATAATCGCCCGAAGCAATCACTTCGGGTGAAAAATAATCGACATGGCCGTGGCGCATCAGATAGACGCGCCGCCGGCCGGTTGTACCAGGCAATGCACTCAAAAGCTCCGCTCCCCCTGCTGTTTTCGTGTCAGATTGCCTCGGATTCTTTCAGCGCCGCGATCTCGTCGGCGGCAATGCCCCAATCCGCAAGCGCCTCTTCGGAGTGCTGGCCAATAAAAGGGGGCGGCCCCTGAATTTCAGATTGTGTACGGCTGAAACGCGGCGCGGGCGCGGGCTGCACAACACCGCCAAGTTCAACAAATGCCTGACGGTGAACATTGTGGGCATGCCTGGGTGCCTCTTCGAGGGAGAGAACCGGCGCATAGCAGATATCGGTTCCTTCCATGATCGCATTCCACTCGTCGCGCGTCTTGGTCTTGAAAAGTGCGATCAGCCGCTCTTTCAGTTCAGGCCATTTTTCGCGATTATGCTGCTGCTGGAAATCGGGATCGTCGGTCAGCCCGGTTTTTTCAAGCAGTTCGGCATAAAATTGCGGTTCGATCGAACCGAGACACACATATTCGCCGTCGGCGCACTCATAGCTGTCGTAAAAATGCGAACCGCTATCGAGCAGATTTGTCCCGACCTCGTCATTCCAGATGCCGGCTGCGCGCATGCCATAGAACATCGACATCAGCGAGGCGGCACCTTCGGTCATCGCGACATCGATCACCTGCCCCTTGCCCGACACTTTGGCTTCATAGAGCGCGGCACACACACCCATGGCAAGATAGAGCGCACCGCCCCCGAAATCCCCCACAAGATTGAGCGGATGCATCGGTTTTTCGCCTTTGCGGCCAATTGACCGCAAGGCACCGGTCAGCGCGATATAGTTGATATCATGCCCGGCCGCCTGCGATAGCGGGCCATCCTGGCCCCAGCCGGTCATCCGACCGAATACCAGACGGGGATTGCGCTTCAGGCAGACATCGGGACCAAGCCCAAGCCGCTCCATTACACCAGGACGAAACCCCTCGGTCAGCGCATCGGCCTTTTCCACAAGCTTCAGCACCGCTTCCACCGATTCGGGCTTTTTGAGATCCAGCGCAACCGAGCGGCGGCCGCGCGCGCCGATTTCAAATTTCGCGCCTTCCTTGAATTTCGCGCCCCCCTTGGCGCTTTTCCTGTCGATGCGGATGATATCAGCCCCCATATCCGAGAGCAGCATGGAGCAGAAAGGCCCCGGGCCGATTCCGGCCATTTCAATGATCTTTACCCCTGATAACGGTCCCGGCATGATGGCACCCTCCCTCGATTGATGAATTCTTGTCGGCTAGGTTTTACCGCGTGCGCAGGATGCCGTAAACCATCGCACATCCCCGCAGGCCAACACTGTTGCACAGCTTGCGCCCACCAGTCAGCCGATCCCGACCAGCGACTGCCCGTCATCGACATCGATCACCGTTCCTGTCATCGCATCGGAACGATCCGAGCAGAGCAACAGCAGCGCACCGTCCAGATCTTCGGCATGATGCAGCCGCCGGCGCGTAAAGGTCGCGATCTGTTTTTTACCCGGTTCGGAATTGAACCATGTGCTGTTAAGCTCGGTTTCGATATAGCCGGGACAAATCGCGGTCACATTGACCCCCTGACGCGCCCATTCGCGCGCCAGAGCGCGGGTCATCATGGTCAGCCCGGCCTTCGCCATATTATAGAGCGACAGGCCCGGCAGCAGGGTATGCGCACCGACTGAGGCAATATTGACGATTTTGCCGACCTTGTCTGCCCCCTCCTTGCGGCGGGCGATCATCCGGCGCGCAACCTCGGTTGCCATGAAAAACGGCCCCTTCAGATTGGTATCCATGATCGCGTCGTAATTTTCGCCGCTCACCTCAAGGGCGCGGCCTTCCATGCTGATCCCCGCATTATTGATCAGCGCATCGAGCGGGCCGAGCTCGGTCTCCGCCTCCTCGACGGTACGCGCGATACTGTCCAGATCGCAGACATCGAGCGCTATGGGCAAAGCACGACCGCCGGCATTTTCAATTTCCAGACACAGCGCTTCAAGCCGCTCCACACGCCGCCCCGTGATCACAACCCGTGCGCCCGCGCCACTCAGCAAATGCGCAAAATGCCAGCCAAGCCCGCTTGTCGCGCCGGTTATCAGAATATTCTTGCCCGTGACATCGCCGATTCCGTCAGCCATTGCTGTACTCCCTTTTTCGCTGCGATCCGCCGGCTGAGGCCGGAAATCATCCTGTGCCGATACGAACCCGCTGTTTTCCGCCTGCCCGCGGCCCGAAAGCTGCCTGGCGCCGCTTTTGAAACGGAACCTTAACCCCCCATCGCCTAGCATTCGCCAAATTGCAAGCAAAGGATCAGCGGCATGACCAACGGCGCGCGGGTACTTGTCTATAACGATACACCTTCCGAAGCAGATATACTGGCAACAAAGTTGCTGCAACGCGGTTATGAAAGCATTGCCTGCAAACGCGGTGAAGACGCGCTTGATCTTGTGATCACGGCACGGCCCGATGTAATCATCCTGGGCGAAGGCGCTCAAAGCAACTCCAGCCTCAATCTGACACGCGCTCTCAAGAACCGGCGTGAAACCGCGCAGGTCCCGCTTATTCTGATCGCCAATGAAAATTACGGCCCCGCACATGCCGATGGCCTGAAGGCGGGCGCCGATGCCTGCCTGCCCCACAGCTACCACGATCTGCAGCTTTTCAGCCGGCTCGACTCGCTGGCCCGCATCAACACCATGCAGGCTGAGCTGCACCACCGGGCACAGACCTGTGCGAAATACGGGTCGCACGAAATCGGCACGCTGAAACTGCCTGAAAAAATAGATAATGCGCAATTTCTGCTGGTCGGGCCAACCGCCAATGATGAGGCGATGCTTGAGGAAACGCTGGCCGATTACGGCACGATCGTCCGGGCGCATACGGTGGGCAATGCCTATACCTATCTTGAAAAACGGCGCTATGACGCCATCCTGGTCAATGTGGCCTCCGGTGAAGAGGAAAGCTATCTGCAATTCTGCCGGCATATCCGCCGGGATTCGAAACTGTTCAACACACCGCTTGTCTGTTTCGCCGAACCGGATTGTTTTCCCGATCCGGGCGCACCTTATCTTGCCGGCGCAACTGACGTGCTCTACCGCCCGACCGCCCCGGATGAGCTGAAAGGCCGGCTGGGCATCCTCATCAAGCAGCAATATTACCGTGTGGCATTGCAAACGCTGTACGGCAAGCCGCATGACGTCGCAACGAGCGACGCATTGACCGGGCTCTACCATCATGGCTTCCTGATGGAGCATTTGACTCAGCTTGTGGCCGACGCCCATACACGCCACAAGAATCTGACCCTGGCGACATTCAGCGTCGAAAATCTGCCCGAAATCAACAAGCTGCATGGCTATGCCATGGGCGACAAAGTCCTGCAGCAGATCGGCATCCTGATTAATGCGCTGGTCCGGGGCGAAGATCTTTCCGCCCGCTTGAGCGGCAGCCATTTTGCGCTACTGATGCCCGAAACCCCGCCCGAAGCAGGCACCGCCGTGGCGCAGCGGATCAGCAGCGTGATCAATTATACAGAGCTGTCGTCGCATGCCGGCGGACATCTAACCGGCGAACCGATCCGGCCGCACGTTGCCACCGGCATTGCCGGCCTGGAATTCGGCTGGGACGCCGAAACCCTCATCGAGCAGGCTATGACAAACAGCGTCTGATCCGGTTGCCGCCGCTCTGAAGCAGATTGCGGTAAAACTGTTAACAGCGGCGCGTGAATAGGCTAGGCTTTGTTTCATGCAGCTCGATATCATCTCCGATCCGGTATGCCCTTGGTGTTATATCGGCAAAAAACGCATGGAGCTGGCGCTGGCCAGCCGCGCGGATATGCCAATCGACCTGGCCTATCGCGTGTTCCAGCTGGACCCGGATATGCCCCGTGGCGGCATGGACCGTAAAGAACATCTGCGCCGCAAATTCGGTGAAAAAAAAGGCAAGGGCGAGGTGATGGACGCCTTGCTGGAAGCTGGCGAAGCGCTTGGAATTACATTCAATTTTGACAAGATTTCCCGCTCCCCCAACACATTGGACGCACACCGTCTGATCCGCTGGGCCCATAGCGTAAACCTCCAGCCCGCAGTGGTGGAAACATTGTTCCGCCGCTATTTCACGGAAGGTCAGGATATTGGCGATCACGCGGTACTGCTCGATATCGCTGCTGAGGTCGGAATGGATACCGACATCGTGATGAAACTGCTCGCTACCGATGCCGATGAAGCGCTGATCCGAAGCGAGGATGCCACCGCACGGCAGGTCGGAATTCAGGGTGTGCCGGCCTATGTTATCGCCAATAAATATCTGCTGGTGGGCGCGCAGGAACCGGAAACACTGGTGCAGGCGCTGGACGGGGCCTTTCAGGCGGAACAGGCCGCGCAGAGCTGATCACGCCCCCATCGGCTGCCCGGGGAACCCATAGGAACCGGAATAACCGCCGGGGCTGTAATGCCGGCACTTCCTGTATCAGGGGACAGGAGCGTCATCCTGATCCACCTCTTGCGCGGCCAGCAATTCACCGCCCGACGCATAACGGCGATAACGCAGAATACTGAAGGGGATAAGCGCGAAATAGCCAATCCCCAGCACGGTAAGAAATCCCCACGGATAGCTGAGCAGCACCGCGGCACCAAGCCCGACAATCAGCAGGATCGGCATAACCATATCGCGCCGGACGCTCATCCCCTTGAAAGAAAATGTGGGAATATGGCTGACCATCAGCGCCGCGATGCCTCCGGTATAAAGCGCCACAAGAAAGGGCGCATCGGCGACCCAGTCCCACCCCAGAAACGACAAGATGACCGGCAGAACCGCAAGTCCTGCCCCTGAAGGGGCGGGAACGCCGACAAAAAACTTGCTGCCCCAGACAGGCTTGTCGGGTGTGTCGAGCGCTGTGTTGAACCGCGCCAGCCGCAAGGCGCAGCAAACCGCAAAACCCAGCACCGCGATCCAGCCAAGCCCCCCCAGATCCTGCAAATTCCACAGATAAAGAACCAGCACCGGCACAACGCCGAAATTGACGAAATCGACAAGGGAATCAAGCTCGGCGCCAAACTTGGTCGCCCCTTTGAGAAACCGGGCGACCCGACCATCCAGCGCATCGATGACCGCCGCCACGATCACCGCGATAATTGCTTTTTCAAACTGGCCCTGTAGCGCAAAACGCAATGCCGTCAAACCCGCACAAAGCCCCAATACCGTGAGAATATTTGGGGCAAGGCTGCGCACTGGCAATTGTCGCAGCTTCCGATCATTTAAGGCCATTTTGCGCTATCCTTCATCGTGACGTGACGCGCCCCTTCGCCTATTGCCGCAGGCCCGCCCGGGCTTCGGACCGGCCGATTTCGGCGATCACGGTTTCACCGGCAATCATCGTCTGGCCAAGTGCGACAAGCGGCGCTGTTCCCTCGGGCAAATAGACATCAACCCGACTGCCGAACCTGATCATACCAAAACGGCCGCCCACGCGCAGCGACTGCCCCTGTTTGCTCCAGCAGACAATACGACGCGCCACAAGCCCCGCAATCTGCACCACCGCAATTTCCTGCCCCGCAAGCCCCTTGATGCGCAGCGCATTGCGTTCATTATCCTCACTCGCCTTATCGAGGGAGGCATTGACGAATTTACCCGGCGTGTAGGCAATGGCGACAATTTCCCCGCTG
Source organism: uncultured Alphaproteobacteria bacterium (assembly GCA_947258435.1). GTDB lineage: Bacteria > Pseudomonadota > Alphaproteobacteria > UBA11222 > UBA11222 > CALAQW01. Next base: position 105,094 of record CAMYID010000004.1, on the reverse strand, counting down.
ATGGGCATGCGGTTCACATGACAGTTGAATACATTCATGAACACACTGACCCGCGTCATCGGCGTTTCGCCCATTTCAAGCTCAACCGGTGGCGCAACCTGTTCGATGGCCGAAACCACACCATCGGCAGGACTGACAACAAGCCCATCTCCCGCAGGAGTGACCCGTTCGGGATCGCGGAAGAAATATGCGCACCACAAGGTCAGAACAACGCCGATCCAGCCAAGCGGTGCGGCAATAAAGAAAAGAATGAAGGTAACCGCAGCAAATATTGCAAGGAACTTATGTCCCTCACGATGGATCGGCGCCAATATTGAGGTCATCGAATCAAGCACATCTTTTCCTTTTTACTGCACCATCACCTATGGCGCACCTTACAGAACAATATACCCGTCGCGGGCCGGTCGCGCGCCCTTGCATGCGTGCCGCATTCACATGCCTGAGGCCACCCACGCTATAGCGGCACGGTTCCCGCAGATTTCAAAGCGATATCACCCTCTGCCCGCTGCCCTGCCGGCACCTCCTGCGAAGCCGATGCGGCTTCGTCCAGTTGCCGCCGCCACAAATCTGCATAAGCGCCATTATGCGCCAATAGTGCCGCATGGGTGCCGCGTTCGACAATGCTGCCCGCTTCCAGCACCAATATTTCATCCGCATCAACGATCGTCGACAGACGATGGGCGATGACAAGTGTGGTCCGACCTTCCGCAATCTCCGCCAATGATGACTGTATCTCACGTTCCGTATGGGTATCGAGGGCCGAAGTCGCCTCATCAAGCACCAGAATCCGCGGTGACTTCAGCAATGTCCGCGCGATCGCAACCCGCTGCTTTTCCCCGCCTGAAAGCTTGAGCCCCCGCTCGCCGACCCGTGCCTCATAGCCTTTGGGCAGGCTGTCGACAAATCCGGCGATATGGGCGTGCCGCGCGGCTTCCGCCACCTCCGCATCGGAGGCATCGGGTCGCCCGTAGCGGATATTATAGCGAATGGTATCGTTAAACAGCACTGTATCCTGAGGCACCATGCCGATGGCGGCACGCAAAGAGTGCTGGGTCACCTTTGATATGTCCTGACCGTCAATCGTGATTTTGCCCGCCGCAAGATCGTAGAAGCGGAACAGAAGCCGCGATATGGTCGATTTACCCGCACCGCTTGGCCCGACTATGGCAAGCTTGCGCCCGGGCGCTAGCGTAAAGGATACATCCTTGAGAATTGGCCGCTCGGGCTCATAAGCGAAACTGACCCGCTCAAAGCGGATTTCCCCCGCCCCGACAGCCAGATCCGGCGCATCGGGGATATCCTCGATTTCCGCCGGCTCATCGAGCAGGTTGAACATCGTCTCCATATCGATCAGCGATTGCTTGATTTCCCGATAGACCGAGCCCAGCAGGTTAAGCGGCACGAAAAGCTGGATCAGCATCGCATTGACGAGCACGAAATCACCAAGGCTCAACCGCCCCTCGATCACGCCATTTGCCGCCATCAGCATCACAAGCGCCAATCCGATCGCAATGATGGTTCCCTGCCCGCCATTCAGAAAAGCCAGGCTTTTCTGCGTTGTCACAGCAGCCTTCTGATAGCCCGCCAGAGCGCTATCGTAACGCGCGCTCTCATGCGCTTCATTATTGAAATATTTGACGGTTTCGAAATTCAGCAGGCTGTCGATCGCCTTTGTATTCGCCTCGGTATCGCGGTCATTCATGATCCGTCGATGCTTTGTGCGCCATTCGGTGACCTTGAAGGTAAACCAGACATAGACCACAACAATCGCCAGCGTCGCCAGCATGAACCAGATGTCGAAAACATAGAACATTACTCCCGCCACCAGCAGGATTTCGATCAGTGTCGGCGCGATATTGAACAGGGTGAAGCGCAGCAGAAAATCAATGCCCTTGATGCCGCGATCAATGACCCGGCTTAACCCGCCGGTGCGCCGTTCAAGATGGAAACGCAATGACAGGCCATGCACATGCCGAAAGGTCCGAAGGGCGATTTGCCGCATTGCATGCTGACCGACATCGGCAAAGATCGCATCGCGCCCCTGGGCAAAAAGCTGGTGCAGCGCGCGCGCCACACCATAGGCAATGATCAGGACAAGCGGCACCGCCAGCAGATCGATGTGACGCGCAACGCGTGTCGCGATATCCGCCCCCTCAAGAGCGGCCCCGCCGCTCAAACTGTCGACAGCCGCCTTATAAAGAAACGGCACATAAACGATGATCAGCTTGGATATCAGCAGCAAAACCATGGCCAGCACGACACGCAGCCGCAATCCCGGCTGCCCTTGCGGCCACAGATAGGGCAACATCGTCGCAAGCGTTTTCCAATGGTTTTCGGGCCAATCGGAATCTTCTGTTCCGGCTGCGAACGCTCGCACGCTAAGGCGCCCCGTCTGTTGCGGGGGCAACCGGAATGGCAAATATCTGCCCCGGATAGATCAGATCCGGGTCGCGAATCTGATCCTGGTTTTCTTTGTAGATATAGCTGAAGGCATGTCCCGCCCCGAACAGATTACGGGCGATCTGCCATAAATAATTGCCGCGCAATATATGAACCTGCTGCGCTGCAATCGACAGGCTGCCGGTCGCCTGACGCACAAACTGCACTGCCGCGCGCAGCAAGACCTCACCGCCCGCCCCGATCTGATCGACGCGCAACCGGTGCGCCCCTTCAGACACTGCCATGTCGCTGCGCAACAACCAGACCCCCGAATTATTGGCACTTGTCGTGCCGATAAACTGCTCATCGAGATACAGATTGACGCGACCGCCCGCTGGCGCACGACCGGAAAAAATAGCCATATTGCGACCGGCACTGTCGTCGGCAGCTTCACCAGCCAATGTCAGGTCAATCGCGGCGACCGATACAAACGGTTTGTCAGCAGGCACCAGCCCCATATTGCCCGCAGATCCCTGCGCAAGCTGACGTGTCGGGGCATCGGGTTGAGCGATCGCGACCAGCACTTCCTCATCGGGACGTTCCGGGATTGAAATAATGGCCGATTGACTGGAAGCAACCATGCCGCTGCCGTCCGATTCCGCCTGCAGGGACAAGATCTGATCACCTGACGGGATCGGGGCATCGGGCACCAATACCCAATCGCCCTTATCGTCCGCGGTCACGGTACCGATTTCTGTGTCCCCGGCCGATATCGTCACCTGTGCACCGGGTGCGGCCCTGCCCGCAATGACCGCACGCCCCTCAGGTGACACGCGGACGATATCAAAGCTTGGGGGCAACAACGCCGCCCCGGGCGCTGCCGGATATGCAGAGGAGCGGGACGAGTCCGCCGTTACGGCTTCCGGCACCTGATCGGGGGCCGTACCTTCCGCCCCTGAACGCCCCTCATCCGAAGCGCCCGCAGCTGTATCCGCCAATGGCTGCACCACCCGCTCGCCCGGGGCGGTGGCAATCGGCGGCTCTTGCCCCTGTGGCCCGCCGGACTGCCCCGACTGCCAGAAAACGACACCGGTCACACCAAGAGTTACGGCAACCACGGCAGCAATCGTCGCGGCGATCACGCTGCGCCGCGGCAATGGCACCTTAGACTGATCCTGTTCGCTCATCCGATTCTCCCTTGCCGCGACCTGATCACAACATTACTAGCTTGTCATCCGAAAGCACAGCAACTCACGCGATGGCACAGCAGTTCCGGCAAAATTTATTGTCGCTGCGGACGTCATAAAGCTCCCGCGACACGACTGCGCCGCCCATGTTGCAGTGACAAATGCAGCCCCCTAAGATGCGCGCCGGGTGCCTGACGGTCGCTTGCGGTCAGACACAAGCAACAGCCAGGGGAACTTTGCCAGACCATGCCCGAATTTCAGACATCTTCACGCAATCACCTGTCCGCGCGCGTCTGGCTGGTCTTTCCGCTGGTCATGCTGGCGGCGATTTACCTGTCGCGCTATTTCTTTCTGCCATTCTATCTTGAATGGGTGGAAGGCGAACATGGCGCAATAGAAAATCTGACCGCTTTGTTCCTGCTGCCTACAATCGTGCTAGGCATCCTGCTGCTCGCCCACCGTCACAAATTTCCCCGCCCTTATATAGCAATCTGGTTCCTTCTGCATGGAATTGGCGCACTATATTTCGCCGGGGAGGAGATTAGCTGGGGGCAACATTATTTTGGCTGGGCCACACCTGAAACTGTTGACGCGCTTAACGATCAGGGGGAAACCAATCTGCATAATATGAGCAGTTGGCTCGATCAGAAACCACGGCTGCTCCTTGTATTCTGGGCCGTGATCGGCGGCCTTTTCCTGCCGCTACTACATTGGCGCGGCCATATCGCCATTGGCGGGCAGGAGGATTGGCGCTATTGGATCATACCGCCTGCCGCCTGTATGCCGGTGGGCCTTGTCATCATGCTCGTACGGTTGCCCGAAGAAATTTTCTACGCCTTTGACCGTGTTGTGCCGTTTCCTTTCGATATTCGTTCCAGCGAAGTGCAGGAGCTGTATCTCGCCCTGTTTCTGAGCTTTTACCTGATCTCAGTCTATCGGCGGGCAAGAGCTCCGGCCCCTCATTTCCACTGATCGTGACCTCTGCTGCTTTTCGGAACCGTCAACTCAGCTTATTATCGGCGGCATGAGCAGTATTGCACATCTGCCAATTGCACGGCTTCCGTGCCGCCGCGACCTTGTTGATCGAAGCCCCGCAACGGGATGAGACGCTGCTGGATATCGCTGACTGAACAGCGGCCGCGCCTGGTTACGCTTAAGCGCATAAAATCTAACAGTTATTTGAATTAATAAATTCCGCTTTCCCCTATTTACCTCAGGCGCGCATCACCGCATCATTGGCAAAAGAAATGACGGGCCGCCACGATGCTGCACGCATAAGAACAACAAACTCTGCAGGGGAGAAATTCATGTCCATTCACGCGCATCTGACGCCCGGCGCGCTCGACGGGGTGCGGGTTCTCGACTTTACCGGTGTTATCGCGGGACCCTATTGTACCCGGCTGATGGCGGATCTTGGGGCGGAAGTCATCAAGATCGAACCGCCTGTCGGCGATCTGCTGCGCGGTGCCTCGCCCCGGCGTCAGGGCAAAACCCCCTATTTTGGCCAACTCAATGCCGGCAAGCAGAGCATCTGCGTCGATCTTAAAAACCCTGAAGGTGCGGAACTTGTCCTGCAACTTGTCGAGAAGGCTGATGTCGCGGTGCAGAATTTTCGCCCCGGCGTATTGCGCGGATTTGGCCTTGGCTTTGACGCGATGACAGCGCGTAACCCCAGGATTGTCTATTGTAATATGTCAGGCTATGGCCAGGACGGGCCGGCGGCGGGTTACTCCGCTTATGCACCGATCATCCATGCCTCAGCAGGGCTTGACCTCACCATGATTTCGCATCAGGACGGCATGGAGCTGCCGCTCAATGGCTCGGTTCCGTTTGCCGATTACATGACCGGGGTGCATGGGACAACGGCGATCCTTGCAGCGCTGTTCCGGCGTGAACGCACCGGGCGGGGCGAGGAAATCGACATCGCCATGGCCGATGTGATCTTCAATATTCAGGCTTATGAGCTGCAGGAATCGCAGCATGACAAGCCGGTGCCGCGGCAAAAATACCGCGCCCTGCGCGCAAGAGAAGGCTTCTTTGTCGTCAACCCGCTATCGCCCAAGAATTTCGTCGATCTGGTCAATGCGGTCGGCCATCCTGAATGGCTGGAGAAATATCCGCTGAATACGCCCGAGCGGGTAGAGAACTGGGGCAGGCTGATGAATGCGCTCGAAGAATGGGCAAGCAACCGCACCGCCGCAGAATGCGAGCAGATTATCCGCGAAGGCGGCTGCCCGGTGGCGAAGTTCAATACAGTGCTTGAAGCCCTGCAAAGCGAGCAGTCGCAATATCGCAAGAGCGGGGTTGAAATCGACGATGGGGCAGGTCCGTTCCTGGTTCCCAATACACCGCTGCGCATGCATGAAGCGGAAGCCCGGATCAGATCAACCGTGCCCGAGCTTGGTGCCGACAACCACACTTTGCTTGCAAGCTGGCTTGAACTTTCCGACGGGCAGATCGGCGAGCTGGAAGCCAAAGGCGTTCTGCAAAAGCCGGAACCGCACCACTAACGATCGGCACAGCTACACGAATTGGGGAGGATCGGAAAATGCAGAAAGCGGCAGGCGCGCTCGACGGTGTGCGGGTGCTTGATTTCACAGGTGTGGTGGCCGGCCCCTTTGGCACCCGGCTGATGGCGGACCTTGGCGCGGAAGTAGTCAAGGTCGAACCGCCAAGCGGTGATCTGCTGCGCGGGGCACCCCCCCGGCGCGACGGCAAGAGCCCCTATTTCGGGCAGATCAATTGCGGCAAGAAAAGCATCTCTGTCGATTTAAAGGATCCGCGCGCGGTGGAGCTGGTGTTGCGGCTTGCTGGCAAGACCGATGTGGTCATCCAGAATTTCCGCCCCGGTGTGATGCGTAATTTCGGACTGGGCTATGACGATCTCAAACAGCATAAACCCGATCTTATCTATTGCAGCATCTCAGGCTATGGCCAGCAGGGCCCGGCATCGGGCCGCGCCGCCTACGCTCCCATCATCCATGCGGCAAGCGGCTATGACCTGGCGGTGATGTCCTATCAGGACCATCTCGACCGGCCACTGAACGGCGCGAATGCCACGGCAGACTATCTTGCCGCCTCGCTTGCCATGGGAGCGATCTCTGCTGCCCTGCTGAAGCGGGAGAAAACCGGCAAGGGCGAAGAGATCGATATCGCCATGACCGAGGTGATGCAGAATATCCTCGCCTATGAAATTCACGAACTGCAATTCAAGGCAGAACGCCAACGCCCCAATTACGGCCCGGTACGGACGAAGGATGGTTTCATTATCGTCAACCCCATCTCGCCCAAGAATTTCAGCGATCTCGCCAATGCAGTGGGGCACCCCGAATGGCTCGAAAAATTCCCGCTCAACACCAGGGACCGGCTTAAAAACTGGTCGCTCCTGATGGCGGAGCTCGAAAAATGGACGAGCGAGCGCAGCGCCGAGGAGTGCGAGGAGATTATCCGCGAAGGCGGTTGCCCCTGCTCGCGCTATCGCGATGTGTGGGAATCGATGCATGATCCGCAAGTGGATGCGCGCGACGGGGTAGTTGAAATCGATGACGGAGCAGGCCCCTATCTTATCCCCACAACACCGCTGCGACTGATGCAAAGCGAGGCACGGCCCAAACCCTTTGTCCCGGATCTGGGCAGCGATAATGCCGAGATATTGCAAAGCTGGCTTGGTCTTGACCGGTCCGATATTGATCAGTTGACAGCGGAAGGCGTGCTGTTCGCCGCATAGCAGGCTGTGATTGACGCGTTTTTCTAATAATGGTTGGTTTGTAGAATGAACAATCAGACAGCAACATCCCCCGGCGCGCTTGAGGGGGTGCGGGTGCTTGACCTGACAGCCTATGTCGCAGGTCCCTATGCCACACGGTTGATGGCCGATATGGGGGCGGAGATCATCAAGGTGGAACCGCCCGGCGGCGATTATATGCGTTCGGGCGTGCCCCGGCGCGGTGGCAAGGGCACCTATTTCGCGCAGGTAAATGCCGGCAAGAAAAGCGTGTCCATCGACCTGACCACGCCGGAAGGCATCGATCTGTTCTTCCGCTTGCTCGACATCTCCGACGTGGTGATTGAGAATTACCGCCCCGGCGTCATGCAACGCCATGGCCTCGACTACGCCACCTTGCGCGACCGCAAACCTGACATCATCTATTGTTCAGTCTCCGGTTACGGACAGGAAGGACCCGCATCGGGCTTGTCCGCCTACGCACCGATTATTCATGCGGCCAGCGGCTGGGAGCTCTCCAGGAAATCCTATGAGCCGGCGCTTGAAAAACCGATGCGCAACAATGATGCGACCGCTGACTTCATGGGCGCGACCCATGCAATGGGTGCGATCTGCGCGGCGCTGTTCCGACGCGAACGGACAGGTCAGGGGGAGCGGCTTGATATCGCAATGATGGATGTCATGCACTCAGTGCTCGCCTTCGAATATCAGGAGGCGCAGTTTCCCCCCAAACGGGGTCGGCCGAGCTTCATCCCCATTGCAACCAGTGACGGCTTCATTCTGGTCGTGCCTTTATCGCTGAAGAATTATGATGATCTGCTGGCAGCGATCGGACATCCTGAATGGAAGGAAAAATATCCGCTCAACACCCAGGGCCATTTCAAGGCATGGGAAGAGTTGATGGCGGGGCTTGAAGAATGGGCCGCCGACTATACCGCTATCGAGGCGGAAGCGATCATCAGCGCCGGGGGTTGCCCCGTGACCCGCTTCCTGACCATGGAAGAATCGATGAACCAGCCGCAAGTTGCCTTTCGCGGCGCGCAGGTGGAAATGCATGACGATGTGGGCACCTTCAAGGTCCCCAACACGCCGATGCGGACGACCAATTCAGAAAGCCGGCTGCGACCAGAGATCGCCGAAGTCGGCGAGCATAATGAAGCAATACTCGGCGACATACTAAAACTCACCGCGGCTGAACTCGACGCCCTCTATGCGCAGAAAATCATCCATAAGAAGTCCTGAACAGCCACAAAAAAAAGCAGTGAAGATATCCCGCAATGCGGCCCTAAGCGGGATCGGGGCTGATCCAGACCGCATCGTCACGCAGCGTAACCGCATAAGTCTTAAGCGGGATCGTGCAGGGCCGCGCCACGACCTTCCCCGTGCGGACATCGAAAATACCGAAATGAAAAGTGCACTCGATGTTGAAACCGTCAAGCTCCCCATCATCGGTCAGCGATGCTTCCCCATGGGTACAGGTATCGTCCGTAACGTAGAATTCGCCTTCTATGCGATAAACGGCGACCGGTGACCGGTCCGGCAGTTCCACCTTGAGCGGATGCCCGTCCGGCACAGCATCTGTCGCACACAGGCGTATAAGTTGAGACTCGTCTGACATCAGGTTGTTTTACGCGGCCACACCCAGGAATCGCAAGGCATTACTGCCCCGCATTGCCTCCATTGCCTCGTCAGCGAGATCACAATCGCGCAGGAAGCCGACCGGATCGACCTGCCGGATCGGGAAGGGATAATCGGTCCCGATAAAAATCCGGTCCGCGCCAAGCAACTCAACGAGAAAACGCAACAGCGCCGGCTCATAGACAAGCGTGTCATAGTAAAATCCACGCGCCACCTCGATCGGTGAGTGCGGCATTGCCTTCTGAAGTGCCGGCGCGCTGCGCCAGGCCTGTGTCATCCGGTTAAGGACGGTCGCAGCCGCCCCGCCCCCATGGCTGAAGCTAAGCCGCAATTTGGGAAACCGGTTCAGGATTTGCGCATTGACAAGCGACGCGATCGCCAGCGCGCTGTCCAGCGGATAGCCTGCCAGTGCCCCCATCATCGGATTGGCACCCCAGCGTTCCTGTCCGACCGGTTGCAGACCATGGACAAAGACCGACATGTCAAGCTCTTCCGCGGCGGCAAAAAACGGCTCGAAATGCGGATCACCGAGATCCTTGCCCAAAATATTGGTCGCGATCTGCACCCCGTGCAGGCCAAAATCGCGCTTCAGAACAGCCAGCTCTTCCGCCGCCCGGACCGGATCCTGCAACGGCACCATGCCAAGCCCGTAAAAATGCTCCGGCGCTGTCCGGATCATGCCGCTGATGGCTTCCGCGATATGCCGGCCCATGACGATCGTATCATCCACATCGAACCAGTAGGACAGAAGCTCGGGCATTGGCGAAAGAGCCTGCGCATCGACCCCCTCGGCGCGCATATCCTCAAGCCGTCGATCCACATCCCAACAGCGATCGTCAATCGCACGGAACGGCTTGTCGGCAATCATCACCGTTGCCTTGCGCGCATCTTCCGCATTGCATTGCATACAGGGCCAGCGCGGGTTCTTGCCACCTGACGGATCGGCGGGAAAGTCCCTGGGTACCATATGGGCGTGAACATCGACGACTTTCATAAACCAGTTGTCCTCACAATCGGGAACGGCCTGCGCTCAGGGCAGGGGCCTTACAGCATGGTGCTGCCGCCATTCACACTGATCGTCTGCCCCGTGATGAAGGAGGCTTCTTCGGACGCCAGATAGCTGACAGCCGACGCCACCTCGCGCATTTCGCCGGCGCGGCCCATCGGGATCACGCCGATAAAATCATCGACCAGCGGAATTCCCTGACCGATCAGCGCCTGAAGCTGCGGGGTCGCGACCGCGCAGGGTGCTACCGTGTTGAAGGTGATGCCGTCTTCGGCGAATTCACGTGCGAGCCCCGTGGTCAGCCCATGCACACCGCCTTTCGCGGCGTTATAGGCGGCGTGCTGCCACAGCCCGTTTCTGACCGAGTCCGCGCCGATATTGACGACCCGGCCATATTTCTTTTTCTGCATTTCAGGGATTGCCGCGCGGGTGCACCAAAGCGTCGTCCACAGGTTGCGATCGAGCGTGATGCGCAATGTTTCGGGTGTTTGCTCGAGAAACGGCTTGATCACGCCACCGCCCGCATTATTCACCAGAATGTCGATCTTTCCCCAGCGTTCAACCGTAGCCTTGATCAGCTCATTGGCAACCGCCTCCTCACTCAGATCGCCAACATGAGTGAGGATTTCCACCTGACCGGCGCGCGCAACAACATCGACCGCTTCCTGCAGACCATCCGCATCCACATCCGCCATCATCAGGCTCGCCCCATCAGCGGCCAGCCGTTCGCAAATCGCACGCCCGATCCCCTGCGCCGCACCGGTGACAATTGCGACTTGTCCGGAAAGTTTCCCTGTCATTCCCATTCTCCCCGGCCTTTACGGCCTCTTCCTGGCGTCAGCTCGCCTTTTCAATCGGCCCTTTCGCGGCAAAGCGCGGATCGGGTAGCCCACCCCAATAATCGATGGTATCGAGGCTGGGCTCCAGCATGCGCGGCAAACGCGGATTTTCCTCCGGAAATTCCTCCATTCCGAAACTGAACTCGACCGTCACCTCGTCGGGATCGAGGAAATAGAGGAAAATACTGTCCGAGGGCGGATGACGTCCGGGCCCATAGACGATGGGAACCTGACTGTGTTTGGCGCGCACATTGCCCTTGCCGATATCATCGATATCGGTGACCATGAAATTCACATGATTGAGCCGGTTTTCATCGCCGCCGCCGATCGCGAAGCTGTGATGGTACGGATTGGGAAAGCAGCGCATGAAAGCAATCGATCCCTCGATATAATCCGATACCCGGAAATTCATCTGCTCGATGAAAAAGGGCTTTGCCTTCTCGAAATTCCTCAGTGTCAGCACCACATGGCCAAGCCGGGCGATTTTCGTGACCTTTTGCGAGAAATTCGGAATGAACTGCATGATGGCCGCGTAATATTCGAATGTCGCACCGCTATTGGGTTCGACAAGCCGGAATGTGCGCCCCTGCTGCAACGCATCGGACTCCGCCTTGTCGATCCATTGCGGGTCAAGCCCGATCTCCGTGAAATGGTCGAATGCCCGATCGAGATTGACGTCATCTTCCATCTGCCAGCCAATGCGTTTCAGCCCGCCCGTGTCAGCAGGATAGACGATGATGTTGTGATGATCGTTGCTGCAACGGAAGAAATGTTCGCCTTGCGCCCCCACCCCGACCGGATCGAGCCCCACCATATTTTCGTAAAATGCCGCCGACTTTTCGATATCGGTCGCATTGAGTGCGACATAGCCGAGCTTCTTGTATCTGAAATCCGCTGCCATCGTCCTTCCCCATTTACTTGTAACCTGCGGGCAATTCACACCGGTCAGATAATGATACTGATCTTGCCCTGCTGCCGGATCGTATCGAGATCGAGCACCGATTTCTTTTCCCGGATCCTGAGCCCGTCGGGACTGCTCACAATCTTGTATTCGTGATGGCCCAGATAGGTTTCTGTCTGATCGTTCTTTGTGCGATAGGTTACGAAATTGCAGGTTACCGCATATTCATCCCCCTCGACACTGCGGATACGGACATTATGCACCATATGCCGGGTCTTTGAGCGAGGCCATTCCGCATGCGCGGTTTTCTTGCTGAGCCGCACCACCCGCTCGCCCAACCGGAAGCGGTTATCCGCGATATAGAAAAGCGCGTTGGCCGGGGTCGCATCCTCGGCGCAATTGGTCGACGGCACCATGTATTGCGCATCATCTGTGAACAGATCAAGCCAGTCATTCAGCCGCCACTCATCCAGCATCGCAGCTTCCTCATAGAGAAAGTCCTCAAAATCATGGCGGCTCAATTCCCGCACATTCGCGATCTTTGCTGTCTGGCTCATTCCGCAGCCTCCTGTACCGTCATTAACGCATTCCATTGCCGCCAGAAGGCGCGCATCTGCAATTCATCATTTGTACCAGGCTGATCCCGGATCACACCTTTGGAGATATCGTTCCAGCCCACCGCTTCGACATTCTTATAGCCGCGCTGACACATTTCCAGCGCCTCGATATCGTCGGGGGTGGCGAACCCGCCCGGCCCGAGAAACTCAAGAAAGTTGAACAGACGGCGTTCACGGAAGGCCTCACTCTCGCCGATCGGCGCCACGGCCCAGGCATTGACATGCATCTTGCCTGGCGCCTGCGGGAAGAAGGTACGGAAGGTGATCGCCATAATATCGTTAATGACAAGATTGGGGAAAACCAGAATATTCCGGTTCATACTGGCAATCCGTTCCGCCCGTTCCTGACCATATTTCTCGGTCAGAAAAGCCTTGATATCCTCGATATCCTTCTTGCCCTGATCGCCCCAGGCAGGCACCCACTGCGCGACCGGCCGCCCCCAGGGTGCGGAATATTCTATCGCCGCATGCCCGTTACCCAGCTGTCTGCCACCGCCGCCCATGCCAACAGCAGCAAGGCTGCCCGCCGTATTGGCCAGATAGTCCATATAGGTCGCATGGGTCGTGGCGGCGTGATAGCCATCAATACTGTTTTCGGTCAGAAGCTTCCAGTTGGCATTGATCGAATATTGCTGGGTGCCGCCGACGATTTCCATCCCGGCTTCACCCTGATCCACCACAAGGTCGATATATTCCCGGACACCGCCGAGATAATCATGCAGCGATCCCGCATTCTTGTCGAAATTGATGAAATAGAGACCGCGATAGGAGTCCAGCCGCTCGACCCGCGCCAGATTGCTGCTGCCGTCTTCGTTGAAATGCGCGCAATAGGAATCGCGACCGGGCACCTCGATCAGATTGCCCTCATCGGAAAACACCCAGCCGTGATAAAAGCATTGGAAGCGGCGGCTATTGCCTTCCTTTTCCCGGCAGACAAACGCGCCCCGATGGGTGCAGGTATTGTAGAAGACATTGACCTTGCCGCCACGGTCGCGATTGAAAATCAGATTGCGGTCGGCGATATTCCGGGTGACGAAATCGCCATTCTTTGCGACCTCGCTCTCATGACCCACATAAAGCCAGCAGCGGTCGAATACCTTCCGCTTTTCCTGCGCAAGGATTGTATCATCGACAAATGCCTGCCGCGACACCTTGAACACGCCGGCATCCTTGTTATCGATTATAAACTGGCCATTGGCCGGGCCATTCTGAGCCATATCGTTACTGCCTCCCTACTCTTGTTCTTTCTCAGGCTATTGAGCTGCCTGACCGGCGGTCATCAGCATATTCCACTGCCGCCAGAAGGCGCGCATCTGGATTTCATCATTGGTGCCTGACTGTTCGGCCGCCATGCCTTTGGAAATATCGTTCCAGGCAACGGCTGCGATATTTTTATAGCCGCGCTGACACATCTCCAGCGCCTCGACATCATCGGGCGTTGCAAGGCCGCCTGGCCCCAGAAACTCCAGAAAGCTGACAAGCCGGCGTTCCCGGAACGCGGCATTTTCCTCCCGCGGGGCCAAAGCCCAGGCATTCACATTCATTCGACCCGGACTGACCGGATAAAAAGTCCGTACAGTGATCGCCATGACATCATTGATCACGAGATTTGGAAAGATCAGCAGATTACGGCTTAATGTCGCCATCCGCTGTGCCTTTTCCTCACCGAACCGGGCACGCAGCCGCGCCTTGATATCCTCGACATCCTGTTTGGCCTCTTCGCCCCAGGGCGGCACCCATTGGGCAACCGGCCGCCCCCAGGGGGAATAATATTCGATCACCGCATGGCCATTGCCAAGCTGCCGGCCACCGCCGCCGCCCATGCCGCCGCCCTGAGCCAAAGCGCCGGAATTGACCAGATAATCCATGTAGGTCGCATGGGTCGTGGCCGCGTGATAGCCATCGATGCTGTTTTCGGTCATCAGCTTCCAGTTGGCATTGACGCCATATTGCTGGGTGCCGCCGACAATCTCCATCCCGGTTTCGGCCTGATCGAGCACCAGATCGATATATTCGCGTGCCCCGCCCAGATAATCGTCAAGACTGGCCGGGTCATCCCCGAAATTGATGAAATACAGCCCGCGATAGGAGTCCAGCCGTTCGACCCGCGCCAGATTGCTGTTGCCATCTTCATTGAAGTGCGCGCAATAGGAATCGCGGCCGGGCACCTCGATCAGATTGCCCTCATCGGAGAACACCCAGCCATGATAAAAACACTGAAACCGGCGGCTATTGCCCTGATCTTCGCGACAAACGAATGCGCCGCGATGGGTGCAGGTGTTATAGAAAACATTGACCTTGCCGCCACGGTCGCGATTGAAAATCAGATTGCGGTCAGCGATATTCCGGGTGACGAAATCGCCATTCTTCGCCACCTCGCTCTCATGCCCGACATAAAGCCAGCAACGATCGAAGATCCGTCGCTTTTCCTCCGCCAGAACAGCCTCGTCGACAAAGCTCTTCCGGTTCACCCGGAACAGTCCCGCCGCCTCATCGATCATCAGAAAGCCGTCCGCCGTGCCGTTACTTTTCTGGCTCATGGCGCGCACAACCCTCCCCTCTTTCTGCCTGCCATCCGCCTGACGCTCTTCAATCAGTGGCACCTTCACGGTGGCGGGATCTTTGCCAGCCTAGCATGACCGAAACTTGCCGTCACCACGGCGCATTGGTAATACACTGGCTTTATATGTCATTATACTAGATGTGCGCGGGCCACGACAATCAACTATGCAAACAAGGCCCCAGACATTGTGGAGAGGAAGACTGATGGCAATCGATCAGGGTGAACTAGTCTCGACCCTTAACGGCCCGACCGGTTGGACACGAAATGCAGTGATGGCGCTTGTGGATGAAGAGCGCGGCACAATCGATCCGCGCATCTATACCGATGAACGCCTCTATCAGCTGGAGCTGGAACAGATTTTCGGGCGCTGCTGGATCTTCGTGGCGCATGAAGCGCAGATTCCCAAACCGGGCGACTTCTTCGCCACCTATATCGGCGAGGATCCGGTGCTTGTCGTGCGGCAAAAGGATAAAAGCATCCGCGTCTTCCTTAATCAGTGCCGGCATCGCGGCATGAAGATCTGCCGCGCCGATTGCGGCAATGCGCGCTCCTTCACCTGCTCCTATCACGGCTGGGCCTATAATATTGGCGGCGATCTGGTTAATGTTCCGCATGAGGACGATGCCTATTTCAATGAAATCGACAAAAACGAATGGGGCCCGATGCAGGTCGCCAAGGTCGACAGCTACAAGGGTTTGGTTTTTGCGACATGGGACGCAAATGCACCCGCGCTCGAAGATTATCTGGGCGAAGCGAAATGGTATATGGACGCGTTCCTCGACCGCATGCCCGGCGGGACGGAAGTCATTGGCGGGGTTACCAAATGGGTGATCGGCTGCAACTGGAAATTCGCCGCCGAACAATTCTGCAGCGATATGTATCATGCACCTTTTTCCCACGCCTCCCCCACTATTGCGGCGCTACCTGACGGTGTACCCCCCGAATTCGCCAAATGGCCCGATAAGGGTGTGCAGTTCCGCGCCCATAAGGGCGGCCATGGCACGGGCTTCTTCACGGGGCCCGACAAAGTGATCCCGGTGGAGGAACGCGAAGACCGGCTGCTGCTCGGCCTGATCGGGCCTGAGGCCGGCAGATATTACGCACGCGAAAGTCGCGAGAGCACCCGCGCGCGCCATGGTGATCAGCGTGCGGATAAGCTGAATGGCGCGCATATGACGATCTTTCCTTCCCTGTCCTTCCTGCCCGGCGTGCAGACCCTGCGTGCCTGGCATCCGCGCGGCCCCAATGAGATCGAGGTCTGGGCCGTCACCGTGGTCGATAAGGAAGCGCCACCGGAGGTGAAAGAGGAATATCGCACCGGCGTCATGCGCACCTTCAGCGTCGGCGGCATGCTGGAACAGGATGACGGCGAAAACTGGGTAATGATCCAGCAGGGACTGCGCGGCTTCAAATCGCGCCAGACGCAATTCCATACCGGTATGGGCAAGGGGCACGCTGAGCGTGATCGCGATGGCTGGCCCGGTATAATCGGCAATGTCTATGGGGAAGAGGCCGCGCGCGGCTTCTATGCCCATTGGGGCAAGATGCTGGCTGCCGGAGATGAATGGCCGGAACTTTACGGCCTGCCCGACCGGCAGGAAGCCGCGGAATAGGGGGTTGCAATGTCACAAGCCGCCACCAAAACACCCGCCCCGCGCACAATTACGCCGGAACTGCAGCAGCAGCTTGAGCAGTTCCTCTATGCGGAAGCGCTGATGCTCGATGAGCGTCGCTACCGCGACTGGTACGCGCATCTGTCGGACGATCTGCATTACCGCATGCCGCTGCGCATGAACCGCACCGCGCGGGAGATGGATCACGAATATTCACGTCCCGACGAATCCTGCCTGTTCGATGAAACGAAAGCATCGATTCACACCCGGCTGAAGCGGCTGGAGACCGGCATGGCCTGGGCGGAGGAACCGCCTTCGCGCACCCGTCACATGATTACCAATGTCAGGGTCGAGGCGACCGACGATCCCGCGGCCTTTATGGTGCATTCCTATTTTCATCTTTACCGGTCCCGGCTCGAACGCCAGGTTGATCAGCTTGTCGGCGCGCGCACCGATCTTATACGCCGTGCCGATACACCCTGCGGCTGGGAAATTGTCAGCCGTGATATCATCCTCGATCAGTCGACGGTACTGGCCAATAATCTCAGCATGTTTTTCTGACGGCTGTTTCCTCCCGCCACGCCTTTGGGCTAGAAAGACGGTGTTAGTAGCTTAAGGAAACCGACTCATGGCTTTTGTGAAAGTCTGCGCGAGGGACGATGTGCCCGAAGGCGAGGGAATCAAGCTGGAACAGGGTCCTGAGCCCGTTGCCCTGTTCAATGCCGAAGGTGAATTCTACGCGATCGGTGACACCTGCACCCATGGGGACTGGTCGCTGAGCGAAGGCTATATGGAGGAATGCGAGGTCGAATGCACCCTGCATATGGCGAAATTCTGCATCAAGACGGGCCGCGTCACCGCCCCCCCTGCAACCGCACCGGTCAAATCCTATCCCGTCAAGCTGGAGGGCGATGACATCTGGGTGGATTTCGATGCCGGCATCCTGCCCGACGGCGGCTGAACGATGAGCGCGGCTCCCAAATCGGTCGCCATCATCGGCGCCAATCTCGCCGGCGGCTGGGCAGCCGATACCTTGCGCCAGAAAGGGTTCGAGGGGGAAATTATCCTGATCGGGGAAGAGCCGGATCCACCTTACGAGCGCCCGCCGCTGTCAAAGGATCTGCTGCTGCATCCTGACGAAATGCCGAAAACCCTGTTCCTGCATGATCTGGACTATTATGCGCAGCAGCGCATCGAGCTGCGACTGGGGGTGCGCGCCAGCAGGATCGACCTGCGCGGCAAGCGGGTGGAACTTGCCGATGGCGGGCACGTGAATGCGGACCGGATTATGCTGTGCACCGGCGGCGCGGCCCGCAGCCTTCCTGTACCCGGTGCTGACTTGCCCCAGGTCCACTGCCTGCGCAGCCTGGCCGATTCACGCGCTATCGCCGCGGGACTTGCGCCGGGAAAATCAGTGGTCGTGGTCGGGGGCGGAGTGATCGGGCTCGAAGTTGCGGCAAGCGCGGCGAGAAAAGGCTGCGCGGTCAGCGTGCTTGAAGCCGCGCCGGCGCTCATGTCCCGTGTCGTCACGCCGGAAATCGGGCAGTTCCTGCTGCAATGCCATCGTGCTGAAGGGGTCGATATCCGGCCTGGGGAAGGGATTGCCGCGATCCTGGGCGAAAGCGGTGTACAGGCCGTTGACACGGGCAGCGGCGCGCGGATCGATGCGGATATAGTCGTGCTCGGCGTCGGCATCGATCCTGCGGACGATCTTGCCCGGCAGGCCGGCATCGCCACCGATAACGGAATCATCGTCGATGCCCATTGCCGCACCTCGGTAGCGGAAGTTTACGCCGCCGGCGATGTGGCGAACCAGCCCAACCCCTATCTGGGTGGCCGCGTCCGGCTGGAAAATGTTCAGAACGCGCAAAATCAGGGCGCGGCAGCCGCCGAAGCAATTCTGGGTTCCACAACCGCCTTTGAGGAACTGCCCTATTTCTGGACCGATCAGTTCGATCTGAATGTGCAGGCAGCGGGCGACACGCGCCATGCGGAGCAGGCGATAACGCGCGGCGCACTTGAATCGCACGCCTTTTCGGTCTTCTATCTCACGCAGGGAAAGGTGCAGGGGGTGCTTACCGTCAATCAGCCAAAAGATATGGCACATGGTCGGCGCATGATCATGCGGCATCTCTGCCCTGATCCTGCCGCGCTTGCCGATCCGGACAGCGATCTGCGGCAAATCGTCAAGGCCGCAAGTTAGGGGTTTCAGATGGGTGGATGGCTTCAAGGGCGCACCGCGCTCATTACCGGGGGCGGTTCAGGGCTTGGCGCAGCGATAGCCGAACGCTTTGTGGCCGAAGGCGCGCAGGTCGCGATCCTCGACAAATCCGACGAAAAAATCGCCGAAATAGCCGAACGCAGCAAGGGCGCCATCACCGGCGTTGCGGGCGATGTAAGACATCTGGGGGACAATCAGCAGGCGGTCGGCTATGCGGTCGACAAATTCGGCAAGCTCGACATCTTCATCGGCAATGCCGCGATCTGGGATTACAATGCCAAGCTCATTGACCTGCCGGAAGAAAATATCGCGGCGGCATTTGACGAACTGTTTGCCGTCAATGTGAAGGGCTATCTGCTGGGTGCGAAAGCCGCGCAGAAGGAGCTCGTCAGAGCCAAAGGCTGCATGATCTTTACCGTCTCCAATGCGGGCTTTTACGTGGATGGCGGCGGGCCGCTTTATACCGCCTCAAAACATGCGGTGGTCGGGCTTATCAAGCAGCTTGCCTTTGAATGCGCCCCGCATGTGCGGGTCAACGGGGTCGCGCCCGGTGCGATCTCGACCGATCTGCGCGGACCTGCCGCGCTCGGACTTGCGGAAATGTCGATCGCGAATGTGCCCCTCGGCCAGGCGTTAAAAGGCACCCTGCCGCTATCGGATCTGCCTACCTCGCAGGACTATACCGGTGCCTACGTTCTGTTCGCATCGAAAGAGAATATCCCGATGGCGACCGGCGCGGTGCTGAATTGCGACGGCGGTTTCGGGGTGCGCGGGCTGAGTTCAGCTTCGGCTGGCGAAGATCTGCCGCAACGGTTAGGATTGGCAATAAAGTAATAAATCAAAGACGGGATCCGGCGCAGAGCACGGCCCGCACAGGGAGACAATGTGATGGCGCAACATGATGACGCCAAGGTGGCAAGCCTTGGCTATCTCGGTATCGGTGTGAAAGATATCGATGCATGGAAGGATTTCGCGGAAAACGTTCTGGGCCTGCAGATCGCGGGTGAAGGGCCGGACGGTGCGACATTGTTGCGGATGGATGAATATAGCCGCCGCTTCATGCTGCACCCCACAGGCGAAGACGATATCATCTTTTCCGGGTTCGAGGTGCCTGCTATCGAGGAATTCGAGGCGCTGGAGGCAAAGCTCAATGCGGCCGGTGTTGAAACCACCCGCGCAAGCGATGAGGAAAAAAAGGCGCGCGGCGTGGTGGATATGTTCCACTGCAAGGATCCGGACGGGCTGCGCACGGAAATCTATTACGGTCCGAAGGTGGAATTTGAGAAGCCTTTCCATTCGCCGCGCGCGATTTCAGGCTTTGTCACCGGCGACCAGGGATTCGGCCATATGGTGCTGAGCACCGCGGATATGGCGGCAGCGCGGAATTTTTATGAAAATCTGCTCGGCTTCCTGATCAGCGATTACATCAATATGGAAGTGGCGCCCGAGTTCCGGCTCGATCTCGTCTTCCTGCATTGCAATCCGCGGCACCATACGC
The DNA here is from genome assembly GCA_947258435.1 of uncultured Alphaproteobacteria bacterium. Lineage (GTDB taxonomy): Bacteria > Pseudomonadota > Alphaproteobacteria > UBA11222 > UBA11222 > CALAQW01. The sequence goes on along the minus strand of CAMYID010000004.1, from coordinate 84,908 downwards.
TGGCGCTCGCACCGGTGCCCATTCCCAACCGGCTGCTGCATTTCATGGTGCAGCTCAACGATCTCGACGATGTGGGCTCCACCCTCTACATCGTGCGCGAAAAAGGAATCGGCTTGGGGATGGATCTTGGCAAGCATACCAATGATCACATGGTGTCTTTTTATATGAAGAGCCCGTCGGGCTTCGAGGTCGAATATGGCTGGGGCGCGCGCGTTATCGATGACGACACCTGGAATGTGGTGCATCATACAAGCGGCAGCATCTGGGGCCATACACGACCGGCCGGATAAGTCACGCAAACCAGAATCAACAAACAGGGAGAGATAAGATGGCATTGACCGAGGAAGGCACAAGCAAGTTCGTCCAGGCGGGCGATGTAAAGGTCCACTACAATGAAGCGGGTGAAGGCGATGCGCTGATCCTGATCCATGGCGGCGGACCGGGCGCAACCGGCTGGAGCAACTATCAACGCAATGTGGAAGAGCTGTCCAAGCATTTCCGCTGCATCCTGATCGACCTGCCCGGCTATGGCAAGACCGACAAGGTACGCCCCGATACCGGCCTGTTCGCATTCTTTGCGAAAACCATCCGCGACATGCTGGATGAGCTGAAGATCGACAAGGCGCATTTCATCGGTAATTCGCTGGGTGGCGGCACGACACTGAAATTTGCCCTCGATTATCCCGACCGCGCCGGCAATCTGGTGCTGATGGGTCCGGGTGGCTCGGTGCCGATGTTCACCCCCTGGCCGTCGGAAGGCATCAAGCATCTGTTCAGCTACTATGAAGGAGACGGCCCGTCGATGCAGAAGCTGAAAAACTTCATCGATGTCATGGTCGTCGACAAGACGCATCTGACCGAGGAGCTTTACGAGCAACGCTATCAGGCCTCGATCGATCCCGAAGTCGTCGCCAATCCGCCGCTGCGCATCCGCAAGGGCATGCCGCTTGAGGAGCTGTGGAAGGAAAATCTGGGCGGGCTGTCGCATAACGTGCTGCTGATCTGGGGCCGCGAGGACCGGGTCATTCCGCTCGATATGGCAAATCTCCTGCTCAAGACGATTCCGAATGCCGCGCTGCATGTGTTCCCCAATTGCGGGCACTGGGCACAGTGGGAAAAATCCGAGGAGTTCAACCCGATCGTGACGAACTTCATCAAGGATTACAAATAACAGGCCCACGGGCTGAACAAGAATGGTCAGGCGCGTAACATGACATCTGTTGACGAAACTGCCGCACGGCTTCGGGCGTGCTACGATACGGGCGACACCATCCCGCCAATCCGGGACGGGTTTGCCGAAGGCGATACCGACACAGCCTATGCGATCCAGGAAGTGAATACCCGCTTCTGGGTCGAACAGGGCCGGCGGCTCTGCGGCCGTAAGGTCGGGCTGACTTCCAAGGTTGTGCAGCAACAACTGGGGGTCGACCAGCCCGATTACGGCATGTTGTTCGCCGATACCGATATGTCGGGCGGTGAAATTGACAGTTCGCGCCTGATCCAGCCCCGGATGGAGGCGGAGGTCGCCTTCGTTCTGGGCAAGGATCTGACCGATCCGCAACTGACCCTGGCGGATATATTGTCAGCAGTCGATTATGCGGTGGCCGCCCTTGAAGTGGTGGATAGCCGCATCGCCGACTGGCAGATCGGCATTGTCGACACCATCGCCGATAACGGTTCCTCGGCCATGTTCGTGCTGGGCCCCGAACCGTGCAGACTGACCGATATCGACCTGCTGGGCTGCGGTATGACGCTGACCAGGAACGGCGACACCGCCTCGCTTGGTACCGGGGCGGCCTGTCTTGGCCATCCGGCCTTTGCCGCCAAATGGCTGGCCCAGACCATGGCGCGCACAGACTTCCCATTGCGCGCGGGCGATATCATCCTGACCGGTGCGCTCGGCCCGATGGTCGATGCAGCACCCGGCGATGCATTCGAGGCGCATATTTCCGGTTTGGGCACCGTCAGCACCCGGATGAGCAAATAAGGGCAGGGCACAGAGGCGGGACACAGGGACAAGACATAGAGACAAGACATAGAGGCGGGACAATGGCGGAAAAGGTCAAATGTGCGATCATCGGCTCGGGCAATATCGGCACCGATCTGATGATCAAGATCGGTAAACGCTCAAACGCGCTTGAAGTGGCGGCGGTGGTCGGGATCGACCCGCAATCCGAAGGGCTTGCCATGGCGCGCGAACGCGGCATCGCCACCACCGATCAGGGGATCGACGGATTTGCCGCCATGCCCGAATTTGCCAATGTGAAGATAGTGTTCGATGCAACTTCCGCCGGCGCCCATGCCAGACATTCGGAAATCTGCACCAAAGCGGGCAAGATCATGCTGGATCTGACGCCCGCGGCGATCGGGCCCTATGTCATTCCGGTCGTCAATAGCGACGAACATCTCAATGCCCCCAATGTGAACATGGTGACATGCGGCGGCCAGGCCACAATCCCCATGGTGCATGCGGTGGCGCAGGTCGCCCCTGTTCACTATGCGGAAATCGTTGCTTCCATCGCCAGCAAATCGGCGGGGCCAGGCACCCGCGCCAATATCGACGAATTTACCGAGACAACCTCGCGCGCGATCGAGGTGATCGGCGGGGCGGGGCGCGGCAAGGCGGTGATTATTCTGAATCCGGCGGAACCGCCGCTGATCATGCGCGATACGGTATTTGTGCTGTCCGCCGATGCGGAACCTGAGGCAATCAGCGCCTCGGTGAAAAAAATGGTGGAACGGGTGCAGGATTACGTACCGGGTTACCGGCTGAAGCAGGAGGTGCAGTTCGAACGCTTTGGCTCGAACAATCCGGTACGCATTCCGGGTTATGGCGAATTCAGCGGCATCAAATCGACGATCTTTCTGGAGGTAGAGGGCGCGGCCGATTACCTGCCCGCCTATGCCGGCAATCTCGACATCATGACCGCCGCCGCGCTGACGACCGCGGAACGGATCGCGGCACATAAATTTGCGGGCGTTGCAGCATGAGCGAGGCAACGGACAGCCGCCCGAAACTCTACATTCAGGATGTCACCTTACGCGACGGGATGCATGCAATCCGGCACCGCTATGGGGTTGATCATGTGCTGAAGATCACCAGAGCGCTGGCCGATGCGGGCGTCGATGCGATCGAGGTGGCGCATGGCGACGGGCTCTCGGGCTCGAGCTTCAACTACGGTTTCGGCGCCCATACCGACTGGGAATGGATCGAAGCGGCAGCCCAGATGATCGGCGATGTCAAGCTGACCACCCTGCTGTTGCCCGGTATCGGCACCACCCACGATCTGGACGAGGCCTATGCACGGGGCGTGCGCTCGGTCCGGGTGGCGACCCATTGCACAGAGGCCGATGTGTCAAGGCAGCATATCGAACATGCGCGCAAGCTTGGCATGGATGTGTCAGGCTTTCTGATGATGTCGCACATGAACCCGCCGGCGAAACTCGCGCGGCAGGCCAAGCTGATGGAAGATTACGGGGCGCATTGCGTCTATGTGGTCGATTCGGGCGGTGCCATGCTGATGAATGATGTGGCGGAGCGGTTCGATGCCTATCGCCAGATCCTGAAGCCTGAAACACAGCTTGGCATGCATGCCCATCATAACCTGTCGGTCGGCGTCGCCAACAGTCTTGTGGCGGCAGAACATGGCGCGGTGCGGATCGACGCATCGCTTGCGGGTATGGGCGCGGGCGCGGGCAATGCGCCACTTGAGGTCTTTATTGCCGCCGCCGATCGCGCGGGCTATGGGCATGGCTGCGATCTGTTCGCGCTGATGGATGCGGCCGAAGATCTTGTGCGGCCACTGCAGGACCGCCCGGTGCAGGTTGACCGCGAAACCCTGACGCTGGGCTATGCGGGGGTGTATTCCAGCTTCCTGCGCCATGCGGAAGCCGCATCGGAGACATACGGCATCGATACCCGCGATATTCTGGTCGAGCTTGGCAAACGCCGTATGGTGGGCGGGCAGGAAGACATGATCGTCGATGTGGCGCTGGACCTGACACAGGACGAGGATTAACCGCGCTGCCACCTGTGCACCTGCGGTTGCCCGGTCACCGCCTTGGCGGCGAACCGTCCTGTCCTGTGCACCGCGCAGGAAATCGCGCATCACTGCCATCGATCATGTGCAGACCGCCATGCCGCCCGAAGCTGGGGCGGCGGGCAACAGGGGGTCGAAACCGGGCACCGTATATAAGCAGATTTACCGGCCTGTCACGGCTGCGCATATCGGGGGGAGTGCGGGCCGCAAAAGTCACGTCGCGGCCATGCGCCACAGGCCCGGTCCGGCTTAAAGGCTTGCTGTTGCCGAACCAGTTCTCTATTTTGCTGACATAAAGTCATTAACATGCCGCCCCGTCTAGCGGGGACACAGAAACGGACGGATCGATCATCATGAGCGACGCAGCATTGGATCTGGGCTTTGACCCTGATGCCCTTCGGAAAAAATACCTGCTGGAGCGCGACAAGCGTATCCGCCAGGACGGCAACGAACAGTATCAGGAAGTGAAGGGCGAGTTCGCCCATTATGTGGAAGATCCCTATATCGAGGAAGAAATCGTCCGCGAACCGCTGTTCGACGAAGTCGAAATTGCGGTCATCGGCGGCGGTTTTGGTGGCCTTCTGGCTGGCGCGCGGCTGCGCGAAGCGGGCATCACGGATATCCGCATGATCGAGAAAGGCGCCGATTTTGGCGGCACATGGTACTGGAACCGTTATCCCGGCGCGGCCTGCGACATCGAATCCTATGTCTATCTGCCACTTCTGGAAGAGCTTGACTTCATGCCTGAGCGGAAATTCACGCAAGGGCCCGAAATCCTCGAACATTGCCGCCGTATCGCCCGGCATTACGATCTTTACGACAATGCCTGCCTGCAGACAGAAGTCACCGAGATGCACTGGGACGAGGAAAGCGGGATGTGGATCATCCACACCAATCATGGCGACCGGATGAAAGCGCGTTTTGTCGCCATGTCGAACGGCCCGCTGAACCGGCCGAAACTGCCCGGCATTCCCGGGATCGAGACCTATAAGGGCCACTCCTTCCACACCAGCCGCTGGGATTACGACTATACGGGCGGCAGCTCGGAGGGCAATCTGACCGGCCTGAAAGATAAAGTCGTCGGCATCATTGGCACCGGCGCGACCGCCGTGCAATGCGTGCCGCATCTGGGCGAAGCGGCCAAGCATCTTTACGTGTTCCAGCGCACCCCTTCCTCCATCGATGTGCGCAATGATCAACCGACCGATGTTGAATGGTACAAATCGCAAGAACCCGGCTGGCACAAGCACCGGATGGAAAATTTCAACACCCTTGTGAGCGGTGGCTTTGCGGAAGAGGATCTGGTCAATGATGGCTGGACCGAAATCGTCCGCAATATCCTGCTGCTGATGCGGATCGAGAAGAATTCGAACCTCACCCCTGCGGAGCTGGCTGAGAAGGCCGAAATCGCCGACTTCCAGAAAATGGAACAGGTGCGTGCCCGCGCCGAGGCGATTGTGAAGGATCCGAATGTCGCAGAATCGCTGAAGCCCTATTACCGGCAATTCTGCAAGCGGCCCTGCTTCCACGACGAATATCTCGACACCTTCAACCGGCCGAATGTGACGCTTGTCGATACCCAGGGCAAAGGCGTCGAAAGGGTGACGGAAAACAGCGTCATCGCCAATGGGCAGGAATATCCGGTCGATTGCCTGGTATTTGCCACCGGCTTTGAGGTCGGCACCGATTATGTGCGACGTTCAGGCTATGAGCTTTATGGCCGGGACGGCGTCACCCTGACCGAAAAATGGCAAGACGGGGCGGAAACCTTCCAGGGTTTCCACAGCCGCGGTTTCCCCAACTGCTTCTTCATGGGCACGCTGCAAAGCGCCTTCACGGCGAACTTCCCGCATGCGCTGAACGAACAGGCGATCCATATTGCGCATCTGATGAAGAAGGCGCAGGACGGCAATATCCGCCGGATCGAAGCAACGCAGGAAGCCGAGGATGCCTGGGTCGATCTGATTTGCAAGCTGGCACGGATGGGCGAACGCTTTTATGCGGAATGCACGCCGGGCTACTATAATAATGAAGGTCAGAACGAGCTTCGGAACCCCAAGAATACAAGCTATGGCGGCAAGTCCGAACGTTTCTTCAAGATACTTGAGGACTGGCGCGCGGAAGGCGACATGAAAGGGCTTGAGGTCAGCTGATCTGACGCCCCGCAAATTTCATTCCCCGATGGCCGGAGCGATGCAAGTCGCTCCGGCCATTTTCTTTTTGGCCCAAAGGCCGGGCGGACCGGAATCTCTGAATCAGAATCTATTGCGATAGTTTTTTGCCTGCACTACCATGCCTTGCAATACAGAATAATTAAACGCAGACCCGGAACAGGTCGCACCGAAAGAGGGAACGAAACGCCATGAGTGACGCAGCGACAGCCGACAATTTAGGGTTCGATCCTGATGCATTGCGTGACAAATACCGCTTCGAACGGGACAAGCGGATCCGTACCGACGGCAATAGTCAGTGGGTCGAGGTAAAGGGCGAATATTCCCATTTTGTCGAAGACCCCTATGTCGAAAAGGAAATCGAGCGCGAACCGCTTTTCGATACGGTAGATGTCGCGATCATTGGCGGTGGATTTGGCGGGCTGCTGATGGGGGCGGCGCTGCGCAAGGCAGGTGTCGATAATATCCGCCTGATTGAGAAGGGCGGCGATGTCGGCGGCACCTGGTACTGGAACCGCTATCCCGGCGCGGCCTGCGATATCGAAGCCTATATCTATCTGCCGCTGCTTGAGGAACTTGACTATATGCCGGCACGCAAATTTGCCGATGCGCCGGAAATCCTTGAGCATAGCCGCAAGATGGCGCGGCAATTCAATCTGTATGACAATGCCTGTCTGCAGACAGAAGTGACCGAATTGCGCTGGGACGAAGACGCGGCGATGTGGGTGATCCGCACAAATCGCGGGGACGAGATGAAAGCGCATTTCGTCGCCATGGCCAACGGTCCGCTGCACCGGCCAAAACTTCCCGGCATTCCCGGTATCGACGATTTCAAAGGCCATACCTTCCACACCAGCCGCTGGGATTACGACTATACGGGCGGTGATGCACACGGCAAGCTGACCGGCCTGAAGGATAAGGTGGTCGGCATCATCGGCACGGGCGCAACCGCGGTGCAGTGCGTCCCGCATCTGGGTGAAGGCGCGAAACAGCTTTATGTCTTCCAGCGCACGCCATCCTCCGTCGATGTCCGGGCGGACCATGAAACCGATGAGGAATGGTTCAAGAGCCTGTCATCGGGCTGGCATCAGGAACGGATGGAAAACTTCAATACGCTGGTCAGTGGCGGCTTTGCGGAAGAAGATCTGGTCAATGATGGCTGGACCGAGATCTTCCGCAATCTGCGCTCGATGGTGATGGCGGATTCGGACGGCAAGCTGACCAAGGAAGAACTCGCGCGCAAAACCGAACTCGCCGACTTCATGAAGATGGAGCAGGTCCGCGGTCGCGTCGAATCCGTGGTGAAAGATCCCGAGACGGCGGAAAAGCTCAAGCCCTATTACCGGCAGTTCTGCAAACGCCCCTGCTTCCATGATGATTATCTGGAAACCTTCAACCGGCCGAACGTCACACTGGTCGATACCGAAGGCAAGGGTGTGGAGCGGATCACCGAGAAGAGTGTGGTCGTCGGCGGCAAGGAATATGAGGTGGACTGCCTGATTTTTGCGACCGGTTTCGAGGTCGGAACCGATTATACGCGCCGCGCGGGCTATGAAATCTTCGGCACAGGCGGGCAGACCCTGACCGCCAAATGGAAGGACGGCATGCGCACCTTCCATGGCATGCATACCCATGGCTTCCCCAACTGCTTTGTCATGGGGATGACCCAGACGGGGCTGACCGCCAATATCCCGCATATGCTAAAGGAGCAGGCGGAGCATATCTCCTACATCATCCGGCGCGGGCTTGACGGCAATATGCGCGTCATCGAAGCCACCAAGCAGGCTGAGGATGACTGGGTCGATACGATCAACAGCCTGGCGCGGCTGGGTGAGCGTTTTTATGCGGAATGCACACCGGGCTACTACAATAATGAAGGCCGGCCCGGCGAAGGGGACGGATTCCTGAGCGGCCAGTACGGCGCAGGCCCTGTCGAATTCTTCAAGGTCATCGCCAATTGGCGCGAGGAAGGAAATATGAAGGGGCTCGATATTTCCTGAGGCATTCCCTGAACCGAACATGAAAAGGCGTGGGGGAAATCCCGCGCCTTTTCCTTTTTTCACGCACGCCCCCCGCCCCGATGCCCTGTTTACCAATGGTGCGAATTCTCGTTTGAATCGTCAATTTCGAGATTGACGGTGACCATCCAGTCGGCGAAATCCGGGTCAAGCACACGCAGCGCAGGCACGAGCCGCTGCCGGAATACGGTTTCGACCACGGCATTCCGGCCCGGCCAGACACGAAACTTGATCCGCAGATACTGCCCCCCGGCAAGGGAATCAAAGGGACCGAGGAATTCAAGCGGCGCGCGCAATACGCCCGGCAACTCGTCATGGATCATCTGTGCCACCAGCCGCGCCCTATCGGCCACCTGCGCAGCCAGCGCCGGCTCATCAGGCAGGTTGATATCGGCGAGTATCCTGACATAACCGCGCGGATAAACGATCACATTCCCGATTGAGCGGTTGGGAATCATAACCCGCGCCCCAAACGCATTGCGTAGCACGGTAAAACGGATCCCCATCTTTTCGACGATCCCCGCCTGCCCGTTAATTTCGACCATTTCGCCCACATCGAACTGATCGGCAAGCACGGCGGTCACGCCCGTCACCACATCCTGCACAACCCCCTGGGAACCGAAGGCAACCGCAAGGCCGATAACCGAAGCACTGGCGAAATAGGCAGTCAGCGGCACCCCAAGCTCGGTTAATGCAATACCGATCGCCGCGAAATAAAGTACAAAAACAATTGTACTGGTAACCAGACTGTTGATCGTCTTTGCCTTGGCAAGCGCGTGCCCCATCATCCGCGACGCGAGCTGATTGCTCAGAATACGGATGATCCGGACACCGATATGGGTTGCGATCACCACGCCCAGAACCAGCGCAAGCCGTGCCAGCAGACTCAGAGAATCGGGAAAAATGTCCATGACAATCACCCACAAAGACGCATTGGCGCTGCGCTATCCTTCTGTGCCACCAGCCGCAATATGGGCCGCAAGCCGGCTCAGAAAGCGGTCGCAGGCATCAAGCTGGGCCACCGTGACAAACTCGTCAGGCTTATGTGCCTGCTCGATACTGCCCGGTCCGCAGATAACCGCGGGTATGTCCGCATGCTGAAAAATACCCGCCTCGGTGCCATAAGACACTGCCAAAGGCGCATTGTCGCCGGTCAGCGCCCGCACCAGCGCTTCGGCCGGGCAATCGTCAAACGGCACAAGCGGGGGCACCGCTGCCTGTGCAATGGTTTGAATATCCGCATCTGCCGCGACTTCACGCAGGGGCGGCAACACCTCCTCACAGGCGAAACGGTTGAACCGCTCGATAATCGCATCCTCATCCTGATCGGGAAGCGCCCGGAATTCCCAATGAAACCGGCATTGGCGCGGAATAATATTAAGCGCGGTCCCGCCCCGGATAACCCCCACATGCACACTTGTATAGGGCGGATCGAAACGCCCCGAGGCGTCGCCGCGACGCTGCATCTCATCACGCAACTGTCCTAGAAACCCGATCAGCCGCGCCGCCACTTCCACCGCATTAACGCCAAGATGAGTATTGGAGGAATGCGCCTCGCTACCGGTGACCTCTGTCACGAAGGAGCGGATGCCCTTATGGGCATTAACAAGCTTCATCTCCGTCGGCTCACCCACAAGCACCAGTTCAGGCTGCGGCAGATGGGCGCGAATATGATCCACCATGCCATGCACGCCAACGCAGCCAATCTCTTCATCATAGGATAGCGCAAGATGCACAGGCGTCTCGGCCCGCGCCGCCACAAATTCGGGCACATGCGCAAGAGCCGCCGCGATAAAGCCCTTCATATCGGCGGTGCCGCGACCATATAGTCGACCGTCCCGCGTATCGAGCGTGAAGGGTTCGCTTGACCAGTCCTGCCCGTCGACGGGCACAACATCGCTATGGCCAGACAAAACGATCCCGCCCGGCCTGTCAACCGGCCCGATCGTCGCATAAAGATTGGCCTTGGTCCTGTCCTCATTGTGGATCAGCTCAACGGCCACACCATGGCCGGCAAGATAGTCGCGCACAAATTCAATAAGCGCCAGATTGGAATTCCGGCTCGTCGTATCGAACGCCACGAGCCGGGCAAGCATCTCGGTTGTGGAAAATTGCTGGCCGGTCATCTTCGGCCCCTGCCGGTTAGAAACACAGATCGCGCGGCGCTCCTATCATGCGCATGGAGCGGGTGAAGGGAATCGAACCCTCGTCTTAAGCTTGGGAAGCTCCTGCTCTACCATTGAGCTACACCCGCATTTCGCGGCACCGCAGGCAAGCTGTGTATCACAAGATTCGGCCGGGCGGAATGGCGGATCGACAAGATGTGATGACGCCTTGACTTGTATCAGCCGAGCAAGTGAGGGCACACTGCCCCATCGATTTGTCAGGACAAACCATTTATGACCAAGCCAGCGCCCGCCGCCCGCGTCACCAGCTCCGCCACGTCATCCGCTGCAACCGGCAGGTTTCGCGACCCGTCTGTCACAGCCGATGGTGAGCCGCGTGCATATGTGGCACTTGATGCACTGGAAACCTTGTGGTTTGCCACCGGCACCCTGTGCAATCTGGCCTGCACCCATTGCTATATCGAATCAAGTCCGACGAATGATCGCCTTGCCTATCTCAGGCTGGGCGATGTCACCGGTTATCTTGATGAAATTGCCGAACGGGCATTGCCGACCCGGGAAATCGGCCTGACCGGCGGCGAACCCTTTATGAACCCCGATATCCTGTCCATTCTCAGAACCTGCCTTGAGCGTGGTTTTTCGGTGCTGCTTTTGAGCAATGCCATGCGGCCGATGCAACGCCCCCGGGTTCAGGACGGGCTGCTGGCGTTGCAAAAGGCTCATCCGGGGCAACTGACCATCCGGGTCAGCCTCGACCACTACACCCGGGACCGGCATGAACGCGAACGCGGCCCCCATAGCTGGTCCCCCGCAATCGATGGATTGACGTGGTTGTCGCAAAATGGTTTCCGCATCGCTGTCGCGGGGCGCAACCTGTGGGATGAGCCGGAAGCAGAGATGCGCGCAGGGTTCGCGCGACTGTTCAAGGATACACAAATCGATATTGACGCCGACGATCCGGCAGCGCTTGTATTGTTCCCTGAGATGGACGAAACCGCCCAGGTGCCTGAGATTACCGCGGCCTGCTGGGATATTCTGGGCAAAAAACCACAGGCGATGATGTGTGCCACAAGCCGCATGGTCGTCAGGGAAAAGGGCGCAGACAGACCGCATGTGGTCGCCTGCACCCTGCTGCCCTATGACCGGCGGTTTATAATGGGCAACAGCCTTGCAGAAGCTGACCGGCCGGTCAGCCTCAACCATCCCCATTGCGCCAAATTCTGCGTCCTTGGCGGGGCCTCCTGCAGCGCCTCATAACAGGCTATTGACGGACGGGCCGCACGGCATGTATGTCTGAACCATGTGGTGATTTGTGCCGACCGGCTTGCGGCCACGTAAAAGAAACTTGCTAAAAGGTCGGGTGCCGAATGCCCCGCACCTTCATGGTCGGGGCTATTTTTTTGAGGTAAATCGGTATGCAAGACACCCCATCCAGAACCTCCTGGCAGCAACGCACACGGCTTGTGCATGGCGGTACCCTGCGCTCGCAGTTTGGCGAAACGTCAGAGGCGATGTTTTTGACATCGGGCTATGTTTATCAAAGCGCGGAAGAAGCCGAAGCCCGTTTCAAGGGTGAAGATGACGGTTTCATTTATAGCCGTTTTTCCAACCCGACGGTTGGCATGTTCGAACAGCGCATGGCCGAGCTTGAGGGGGCGGAAGCCGCCTGGGCAACAGCTACCGGCATGGCGGCCGTGTCAAGCGCCCTGCTTGCGCTTGTCAGAGCTGGTGATCATATCGTCGCGGCCAAGGCGCTGTTTGGTTCATGCCGTTATATCGCGGAAGAGATGCTGCCCCGTTTCGGGGTCAGTTGTACGCTTGTCGATGGCCGCGATACCGAAGCCTGGCGCGCGGCATGCCGTGACAATACCAAGGTCTTTTTCCTTGAATCGCCAACCAATCCGAATTTGCAGGTGACCGACCTGAAAGCGGTCGCCGATATCGCCCATGATGCGGGCGCGCGGCTTGTCGTCGACAATGTCTTTGCCACCCCGATTTTACAGCATCCGCTCGAACTTGGTGCCGATATCGTGGTGTATTCGGCGACCAAGCATATTGACGGGCAGGGCCGCTGTCTTGGCGGCGTGATACTGGGATCGCAAAGTTATATCGAGGAAGAGGTGAAACCCCTGCTCCGGCATACTGGCCCCGCCATGAGCCCGTTTAACGCCTGGGTCATGCTGAAATCGCTTGAAACCCTGGATATGCGTGTGCGTGAACATGCCCGCTCTGGCGCGCTGGTTGCGGACCATCTGGCGCAACTGCCCGGCATTCAGAATGTGCTTTATCCCGAGCGCAGCGATCACCCGCAGCATGCGCTTGCCATGGCGCAGATGGAAATGGGTGGCAATATCGTGGCCTTTGATGTGACCGGCGGCAAGGGGGCAGCTTTCAGATTCCTCAATGCGCTGCAACTGGTGCGGATCAGTAACAATCTGGGCGATGCGAAAAGCCTGATTACCCATCCCGCCACGACGACCCATCAGCGGCTCAGCCCCGAGGCCCGTACTGAACTGGGCATCAGCGACAGCTGTCTGCGGTTGTCGGTGGGGCTTGAGGATGCGGATGATATTTGCGCCGATCTGGCTGCTGCCGCAGCGCTTGCCGCGCGATAAGCGGTTGTGGCGGGGCGCCTTCAAACAGGCCATGCCGGGCCGACCCGAAATTATGCCGCGCCTGACCCGCTAAAAAGCGGTATATTCCGGCTGATGTACCGAAAGAGGAAATACAGCGATGTATGAGGCGGTGACACGAGATGTCCGCGTTCGGGCCGAGCCGTTCTACCTGTCGGACCAGTCCGATCCGGCGGAAGGGCGTTATTTCTGGGCTTACCGCATTACCATTACCAATCAGGGGGCAGAAACCGTGCGGCTGATTTCGCGCTACTGGCGCATCACCGACGCCACCGGCCAGGCACAGGAAGTGCGTGGCGAAGGCGTTGTCGGGGAACAGCCCACCCTGCACCCGGAAGAAAGCTTTGAATATACAAGTGGCGCGCCGCTTGCCACCGCAACCGGCTTTATGGGCGGCAGCTATCAGATGGTGACCGAAAACGGGGAATGGTTCGATGTCGAAATTCCGACCTTTTCACTGGATAGCCCGCACCAGTCGACGGTGATCCACTGAGCTGCCTTTCGCGCCGCGCCGATGTTTCATATCCGCCCTATCGCCCTTGTTGTCGGCATCATGTTGACGACACTTGGACTGGCAATGATCCTGCCGATCCTGCTTGAACTTGCGACAGACAATCACGACTGGCAGGCGTTCTTTGCCTCTGCCGCACTGACGCTTTTTGTCGGGATTGCACTGATTTTTGTCGGCCGCGAACCCGAAGGCGCGGGACAGACAGAACTGAATATCAGGGATGCATTTCTTCTGACGACGGTAAGCTGGATTTTCATGGCGGTGTTTGCCGCACTACCCTTCATCCTTGCCGATATTGAACTGAACTATACCGACGCCTTCTTTGAAGCGATGTCGGGGCTGACCACGACAGGCTCGACAGTGATCAGCGGGCTTGATCGGATGCCCCCCGGAATTCTGATGTGGCGCGCGCTGCTGCAATGGCTTGGCGGCATCGGGATTATCGTGACCGCGGTTGCGGTTCTGCCAATGCTGCAAATTGGCGGGATGCAGTTGTTCCGCGCTGAATCTTCCGATGCTTCGGAGAAACTGCTGCCCCGCGCGGGGCAGATCGCGACGGTCATCGGCTCGCTTTACATGCTGCTGTCGGTCGTATGCGCATTGGCCTACTATTTTGCCGGCATGACAGCCTTCGAAGCGGTCGCCCACGCGATGACCACCATTGCAACAGGCGGTTTTTCAACCTCCGACAGCTCGATTGCCTATTTTGACAGCGCCGCCATCGATACCATTGCCATCATCTTCATGATCATCGGCTCCCTGCCCTTTCTGCTCTATTGGCGGATGGTCAGGGGTGAGCCTTTCTGCCTGCTGCGCGATTCCCAGGTCCGGACATTTTTCGGCCTGGTCACTGTCGCGATCATCACGCTGACCGCCTATCAGTGGGCGAGCGGTTTCAACGAAGAAACAACCGCCTTCCGCTATGCCGCATTCAATGTCATCTCGATTATCACCGGCACCGGCTATGCCACTACCGATTATGTCCTATGGGGCAGCTTCGGTATCACGGCATTCTTTTTTCTGATGTTTACCGGCGGCTGCGCGGGATCGACATCCTGCGGGCTCAAGATTTTCCGGTTGCAGGTTCTCTATCTGTCGGCAATGACACAGATCAAGCGGGTCATGCTGCCCCATGGTGTTTTTCACACCCATTATAATGGGCGCCCCCTGCCCGATGAGGCGGCAAGCTCAGTCAAAAGTTTCTTCTTCCTGTTCGTTCTGAGCTTCGGCATGGTGGCACTGATCATGGCCTTGCTTGGGCTTGACTATATTACGGCAATTTCAGCGGCCGCCACGGCGATTGCGAATGTGGGGCCCGGGCTTGGGCCGGTCATCGGGCCGGTGGGTAATTTCGGACCTTTGCCCGATATGGCGAAATGGGTGCTGGCGGGCGCCATGCTGCTTGGCCGGCTTGAATTATTCACCGTGCTGGTGCTGTTCCTGCCCCGTTTCTGGCGCGGCTGAGTTTCAGCGCTATTCGGCAGGCCCCTTGCTTAACGCCGTTCCGGTTCCTGTTCGCCCGCGCAGCCTTGTCACCAGACGCTGTGCATCATCAACGATACCGACCAGCGCGGGCACCACACCCAGCACCAGTACCGTTGCTGTGGCAAGCCCGAAAGCAAGGGTGATCGCCATGGGAATAAGGAAGCGCGCCTGCATACTGGTTTCAAACAGCAAAGGCAGCAGCCCGACCACGGTTGTCGCCGATGTCAGGATAATCGCGCGCAGCCGCTCCTGACACCCTGCCACCACCGCATCCACCAGCGCCTTGCCGCGCGCCACATGCTCGTCAATCGTCCCCACAAGGATAATCGAGTCATTGACAAGAATGCCGGCAAGCCCCAGCAGCGCGATAAAACTCATCATCGTCAGGTTGAAGCCCATCAGCATATGCCCGAACACTGCACCGATCAGACCGAAGGGAATGATGAACATCACGATCAGCGGCCGGGTATAAGATGCAAACACCCAGGCCAGGATCACATAAATCGCACTGAGCGCGATCTGCGCGCCAAAAATCATATCCGCCGTTGTATTGGCCTGCTCTTCGGCGCGGCCGGCAAATATATAGCTGATCCCGTATTTGGCGGTGATTTCAGGCAGCGCGGACTGGCTGAGCGATTCAAGCACATATTGCGCATTGGCAATGTCGGGATTGATTTCGGCCACAATGGCAACTTCGCGGGCCCCGTCCTGACGGCGAATGCGGGCAAAACCGGTATCCTGCGTGATCGCGACAACTTCAGAAAGCGGCACCTCTGACCCATCGGGCGCACGCAGGTAAAGATCGCGCAAGGCCGCCCCGGTCATGGCATCCTTGGGCGCCTGCACCCGCAAGGTCACCTCTTCATCGCCACGGGCAAATCGTTTGGCGATTGCCCCCTGAAAAGCTGCACGCACCTGCCGGCCAACCGATTCTGTCGTAAATCCAAGTGCCGCCCCGCGGGGTGTGACGCTCAACAGGACTTCCTGCTTGCCATAAGGCAGATCGTCTTCCACATCGCTGACCCCGGGGAAGCGTGCAAGGACTGCTTTAAGCTCATTGGCGGCAGCTTTCAGGGTTTCAGGCGGACCGCCACGTAACCTGACATCGATATCGCGCCCCGGTGGTCCGCCCCGGCGCGGATTGATGGTAATCCGCTCAATGCCGGGCATGGGCTTGACCGCCTCGCGCCAGGCCGCCACAAATTCGCCTGTGCGGATATCACGGCTGTCAGAGGGGAAAAGCTCGACTGTGATCCCTGACAGGTGATCTCCCGATACGGATAGAAAATCAGGCGCGGCATTCGAACCGATACTGCCATAAGATGCCCGGACGAGACCGCCCTCCCCCCCTGTCAGCTTGTCTTCGGTAGCTGCCAGCGCACGCTCCAACTCATGCAGCATCGCCTCACTCGTCGCGCGCGGCATGCCGGGGCTGAAGGTGGCATTTGCATAAACAACGTCGCTTTCGGGCGACGGGAAAAACTGAAACCCGACGCGGCCACCGATCATCAGTCCCAGACTGACGATGAAAAGTCCGACCGCACCGGCAATGGTGAGATAGCGCCACTCGAAGGCAAATCGCACCGTACGCGGAAACAACCCATCCCTGAACCGTTCGAAACGGCGGTTGAAACCGGCGCGCAGCCGACCGGGCTGTTTTTCCTGACGATTGAATGTGCCGCGCAGATGCCCGGGCAGGATAAGAAAGCACTCAACAAGACTTGCGATCAGTACCGCGACAACAACCATCGGAATGGCGGAAAACATCTGCCCGATCACATCACCCACCATCAGAATGGGCAGGAAAGACGCCATGGTGGTGAGCGACGATGCCATCACCGGCCAGAACATGCGAACCGCGCCTGCTTCTGCCGCTTCATGCGGCGGCAGCCCGCGCTCATACCGATAGGCGGCATGTTCGCCAACGACAATTGCATCATCGACGATGACGCCAAGGGTCATGATCATGGCAAACAGCGACACCATATTGATCGTCTGGCCGCTCAGCAGCATCAGCCCGATAGTGGCCGTCATGGCAATCGGAATGCCCGCCCCGACCCAGAAAGCCAGCCGCCCGTTGAGAAACAGAAAAAGTGTCGCAAGCACCAGAATAAGCCCGCCCGCACCGTTGCGGACAAGCAGCATGATCCGTTCGCGCACAAGGCTTGCCTGAATGTCGAAATGCACGACCTCAAGCGTCTGCGGCAGTGTGGGCAGGGTTTGCGCCAGATAGTCGCCGACGATTTCCGCCTGTTCCAGCGCATCGGCGGTGGCCGAGCGCTGAATATGCAATTGAATGGCAGGCTGCCCCGCGCTGTGACCGGTTGCCTGACGGGCATCGAAAGTTTCGTGGATCGTGGCAACGTCGCGCAACAATATCTTCTCGCCACTACCCACCGCGCGCAATTCGATCGCACCGATCTTGTCGGTGGTTTCGGCAAGCCCCAGACTCCTGAGCTGCTGCTCGAACCCGCCTTCGATGGTGCCTGAGGGCAGGTCCTGACTGGACTGCGAAATACGCCGCGCCACTTCCTCATAGGTGAGATCAAGCCGTTGCAGCTCATATTGCGGTAACTCGACCCAGATTTCCTCATCCCGCGCACCGACAAGCACAATCTTGTCGATGCCGCGCGACAACAAATCGTCACGCATACGCTTGGCATAGGATTTCAGGGCCGCTTCGGAAAACGGCCCTGTCAGCATGACGCGCGACACCGTTTCATGGGGCGCGATCTGGGTGATTACGGGACGTTCGCTTTCTTCGGGCAGGGTGGTAATGCGTCCCACTGCCGATTCGATTTCGGACAATGCGCGCTGCATATCGGCATCAGGTTCGAATTCGATGAAAAGGAAACCTGCCCCTTCGACACCGCTTGACTGAACCCGTTTTATCGAATCCAGAAACCGCACCTCAGGCTCAACCGCGGCAAGGATATTACTTTCCACATCCTCGGCGCTGGCACCGGGCCAGGCGATCGTAATTGTGATAACCGGAATATTGAGATCGGGGAAAAGCTGCGTATTGATGCGCATCAGGGAAAACAGGCCACCCAGCAGCATCAAAGCCATCAGCAGATTGGCAGCGTTCTTGTGGCGGACGAAAAGCCCGATCAGACCCGACTGGTTCACGGGGCGGCCTCCGTCGTCACACGCACCCCGGCACCCACCCGGGCAAAGCGCGTCGTCAGCACCTCATCGCCCTCATCCAGCTCGCCGGCGACGAGAATGTCATCCCCATCGAAAGCGGCAACCGTGACCTGGCGCGGCACCAGCCGCCCGTCCTTGACGACATAGACCTTGTCGCGGTCAAACAGCGCGGCTTCAGGCAGACGCGCCACCGCCTCATAGTCCCGGTCGGGCATGTAGACTTCCACAAACGCGCCGGGCCGGATCGGTGTCAGCGCATTGGTATCGGCAATCTGCGCGAATATTTCGACACCGCCGCTGGCCGCCGCGATACGGGCGCCTACCCGATCGATCCGGCCATCAAAGATCAGCGCGCGTCCACCCACCTGCCAGACGATCCTCACAGGCCTGCCACCCAGATCACCATCTGCGGCGATGATCCGGCCAAACTGTGCATCCGACAGGACAAACCGCACTTCCAGGTTTTCTGCATCGGTCAGCCGGGCAATCCGGTCATTCGGACTGACGCGTTTGCCCAGTTCACCGCCCACCTCACGCACATAACCCGAAAACGGCGCGGTTAGCCGGCTATTGGCAAGGTCACGCTCTGCCCGCTGCACACCGATGCGTAGCCGTTCAAGGATGGCTTCCTGCTGTGCGATGCGGGCCGCTTCTGCAGCCAGATTATTGACCCGCGTGGTTACCGCCTGCTGCATCTGGCTCATCTGCATGGTGCGTTCGTCAATCACCCTGCCCGAAACATTGCCTTTCTTGGCCAGCTCTTTTGCACGTTCAAGATCCTTGCGTTGCAGAACAAGCTGCTCCCTTGCACTGGCGAGCAGATCACGCTCCTGCTTGTGGCGCGCGTGCAATTCAGCAAGCCGCGCCTTGGCTTCCGCGGCCTGCGCCCGACGTTCAGCGAGCGCGGCTTCATAGTCAAACGGATCGATGCTGAGCAGCAGCTCACCGGCGCTGACAATCCCGCCTTCGCGGAAATTTTCCCCCGTCTCGACAATCTGGCCTGCAACAAGTGGCCGCAGCTCGACCTCGCGGCCCGGCACCACCTCGCCAAACAGGCGCAATTCGGGCTGAATCGCACCGACAGATATGGGTGCTGTCGTTACCAGCCAGGCACGTTCACGCAGCTCATCGGGGGCAAGGCTTGGGCGCGTGGCCGCCAGGACCGCCGCGATACCAAATGCAGCCAGCAATACGCCCACAGGCGCAATGATTTTAAGATTATTACGTTTCAACGGAATCTCCGGAAGGCAAGGTGCCATCACCCACAGCAGCGATTTGCGGCAGGTCTAATATGCCTAATACGGCGCGGCTGATATTTTCCGCCGTCAGGCGCGAAATCGTCGCATCGGTTTCCGCACGACCCAGCCGCCGCCTGACAAGCGGCTGGCTGAGAGATGCCGACATGATGAGATTGAGAATTGTGATGGCGCAAAGCTGGGTTTCTTCCGAATCCTCAGCCTGGCCGGTCGCGGCGGCAACCAGCGGCAACCAGGCATCGATCAACAGCCCGATATGCCCGCTCATCACCCGCTCAAAAGCAACCGTGGAATCGCGGACCGCCGACATCAGAAGATGCAGCTGCGGATCGGCCAGATCGCGCAGGAATTCAGCACTGACAAAATTCTGGAAAATGCCATGGATCGCAGCAGAAAGCGCAGACCGCCTGCCTGCTGCTTCCCTCAGGGCCCCGGCGACAGCATCCACCAACTGCTCGCGATATTTGCGCTTGGCATCGATGGCCGCTTCGATACAGGCGAGATACAGGGCTTCCTTTCCGCCGAAATGATATCCGATTGCAGACAGATTGACCCGCGCCTGTTTCGCAATCTGGCGCGTGGACACAGAATCATATCCCTGCCGCGCAAATAATTCAGAAGCCACACTAATGAGAATTTCATCCGCGCCGCGACCATCACGCCCACTTGGACGGCCACGACCGCGCGCCGCACGCTTTGCCGCACCGCAGGTGGTATCGACAGCGGCACCTTTAGCTGCCGCCTGCGCTTTATCCGGCTTTCGGGGCTGTCCGGCTATTTTTAGATCGTTCGTTTGAACCATGCGCCTAATATGGTTCGGCTGATCGGGAAATCAAGCAGGTTCACGCCCCGTTTCGAAAAAACTTTCGATGCGCTCCGGGAGCTGCCATCCAGACCGGTCAGCGCGCACCGGCCGGATCCATATTCGTCGTCGCCCCGCCAGCCACACGCCAGGCTGCAATTCCGCCGGAAAGATGTCGGGTACCGAAAAAACCCGCCTCTTCCGCTATCCGCACCGCCATGGCGGAGCGTTCTCCATAGGCGCAGTAGAAAACAATCGGCCGGCCGGAGTCCCGCTGCAGCGCAGCCAAAAGACCATCACGCGCAAGACTTGCACTGAGTTCATGATATGGCAGGCTGATGCAATCGGCGATGATGCCGTGCCGGGCACGTTCTTGCGGATCCCGCAAGTCGACAAGCAGCAGCGACTGACGCTCTGCCGCAGACATCTGCAGCAATTGCTGCGGGGAAATCGCACGACCTTCCTGCTCTAGCCGCTGCTGGGAAAAACCAATCCGCTGGTTGGCAGGGACTGCGACCGACATTTTTTTCGGCTCGACCAGATGCAGGGAATTCATCAGCTCCACATATTCCGCACGCTCTTTCACTTGCAGGCGCGGATTATGGGCCTTTTCCTCGCCAATTGTGCTGACGGTGTTGCCGTTATAATCATGCCCTGGATAAACGAAGGTCGCAGCAGGCAGCGTAAGCAACTTGCCAAACAGCGAGTTATATGCCTGTCCCGCATCACCGTTCTGAAAGTCTGTCCGGCCCGTCCCACGAATAAGCAGCGTATCGCCGGTAAACACGCGGTCCTGCATCAGATAGCAGTAGGAATCGTCTGTATGGCCAGGCGTGTATAATGCGGTCAGACAGATGCCGTCTGCTTCGATCATATCACCGTCTGAAACCCGGACCGATACCCTATCCGCGCTGCTTTGTTCACCCATCACGGTAACACAGCGGGTCTTGTCGCGCAGCACACCAAGCGCGGTAATATGGTCTGCATGCAGATGGGTATCCACCGCCTTCAGCAAACGCAACTCCAGCTCATCAAGCAATTTGAGATACTGATCCGCATGCTCCAGCACCGGATCAATCAATATTGCCCCGCCGCCGCGCTGGTTGCCGATCAGATATGTGTATGTGCTTGATACCGTGTCAAAAAGCTGTCGAAAGATCATTCCCGTCGCCACGAATATATCGAAAGACCCACTGCGGACATTCCGGCCGGCAACTGCGCAGATTGCTGAACACGCCACCAATCTACACAATAACTTTGTTTTTTATGCCGTTGTCAAGCTGGCATAAGGCGCAATGAAGAGAAAACCGCGGCTATCCGCAGCGGGAATAATCGCAGCTGAGGCAGCTATCGCAGCCTTCGCTGCGGATGAGAGTGGGCGCACCGCATTTGGGACAGGGGCGCAACTTCACGGCGTCACGCACCGCATCTTCGCCAGCTACGGCGCGGACCGGCTGCTCGACCGCGTCATTATCCGTGGGGACGCTGATAAAGCCGATCTCAATCATATGCTGCTCAATCACACCGCCGATCGCAGCAAGCAGGGAGGGGATATATTTCCCCTTCATCCAGTGACCACCACGCGGATCGAAGACGGCCTTCAGCTCCTCCACCACGAAGGAGACATCGCCGCCCCGCCGGAACACCGCGCTGATCATCCGCGTCAACGCCACCGTCCAGGCGAAATGTTCCATGTTTTTCGAGTTGATAAAAATCTCGAACGGTCGCCGCCGGCCATCCTGCATCACATCATTGATCGTGATGTAAATCGCGTGATCGGAATCAGGCCACCGCACCTTATAGGTCTGCCCCTGCAGCACACCGGGGCGGTCGAGCGGCTCGGTCATATAGACGACGCCATCATCGGCCGGCACCAGCGGCGCGCCGCCCGCCAGATCTGCGGACAGTTCGGCCGCCGGCGCGGGTGGGGGATCCGCCTCGACCGACAGCACGGTGCCCGTAATCTCATTCGGGCGATAGGTTGTGCAGCCCTTGCAGCCCGTATCATAAGCTTCGCTATAGACCGACTGAAACGCCTCGAAACCGATATCTTCGGGGCAGTTGATCGTTTTGGAGATCGAGCTGTCGATATAATCCTGTGCCGCCGCCTGAATCGCCAGATGCGCCGCGGGCGTCAATTCCATGGCATTGACGAAGTAATCGGGCAGCGTGCTGGTTTCACCGAATTTCGCGCGATAGCAGCGATAGGCATAATCGCTGACCGTCTGCTCCTCATGGCGCCCATCGGGCAATAATATCCGGCGTCGGTAAGTATAGCTGAAAACCGGCTCAAGCCCGCTTGAGACATTGTCCGCAAGCAGAGAAATTGTACCGGTTGGCGCAATCGAGGTGACAAGCGCATTACGCATGCCGTTTTCTGCAATACTGTCACGCACCGCAGCGGGCAGTCCCGCCACCGTCTCCCCGGCGAGATATTTATCCGCGTCAAACAGCGCAAAACTTCCCTTCTCCGCCGCCAGCGCGGCGGAGGCTTCATAGGCCGCCGTCTGAATTACCGCCATCCATTCGCGACACAGGCCGACAGAGGCGGCTTCCCCATAACGCGCCCTGCACATGATGAACGCATCCCCAAGCCCGGTGACCCCAAGGCCGATACGCCGCTTGGCCTGCGCCTCATGCCGCTGGGCAGGTAGCGGAAAGCGGGAAATATCGATCACATTATCGAGCGCACGGACCGCAAGCCGGGTTATATCCGCCAGCTCTTCACTATCGATACGAGCCGCGTCACCGAAAGGGTCACGCACAAGACGCGCCAGATTGACAGAACCGAGCAGACAGGCCCCATAGGGCGGCAAGGGCTGCTCCCCACACGGATTAGTGGCGGCAATATCCTCGCAATAATAAAGATTGTTGCGCGCATTGATGCGGTCGATGAAAATCACGCCGGGCTCGGCATAATCATAGGTCGCGCGCATAATGCTGTGCCATAATTCGCGCGCGGAAACTGTCTTCCATACCTTGCCGGCAAAACGCAGCGGCCAGTCCTGATCGGCACGCAACGCCGCCATGAAGGCATCGCTTACAAGCACCGACAGATTGAACATCCGCAGCCGCCCTGCCGCGCGTTTGGCGGCGATGAATTCCTCAATATCGGGGTGATCGCAGCGCATGGTCGCCATCATCGCACCGCGCCGCGCGCCTGCCGACATAATCGTCCGGCACATCGCATCCCAGACATCCATGAAGCTGACCGCCCCGGACGCATCGGCCCCCACACCGTG
The DNA here is from genome assembly GCA_947258435.1 of uncultured Alphaproteobacteria bacterium. Classification (GTDB taxonomy): domain Bacteria; phylum Pseudomonadota; class Alphaproteobacteria; order UBA11222; family UBA11222; genus CALAQW01. The sequence goes on along the minus strand of CAMYID010000004.1, from coordinate 61,477 downwards.
CACAGGTGCCCCCTTGGGCCGCAGGGTGGAGAAATCATAACCGATGCCACCCCCCTGCTGCATGGTGAGCGCCGCTTCCTTCAGATGGTCAAAAATACCCCCCATATCGTCAGGGATCGTGCCCATCACAAAGCAGTTGAACAGGGTCACGTTCCGATCCGTCCCCGCCCCCGCGATGATACGGCCCGCGGGCAGGAACTTCTGCGCCGACATGGCAGTAAAAAACCGGTCTGCCCAAAGCCCCTGCTGTGCCGCCGCCTCGGGCGCGGCCAACGCCGCGGCGACGCGCCGCCACGTCGCATCCATATCCTGATCCACCGGCGTCCCGTCAGGCTGCTTCAGGCGGTATTTCATATCCCAGATCTGTTGCGAAATTTCACTTGGCACGGGCATCGCAGGATCCATTTTCCCCATTCAGACTAGTTATCATCACCCGCCACCCCCCGGTCATGACAACAAGGTCGCATTGCCAGAAACAATCGGGTGCAAATATCGGGCAGGCAGGATAACGCCGATTCCATACACCGCTCAAGAAAATTGTTCTATTTTTGTTCCATGCAGTTGGTCAAACCCGTCAATCAATCTATACCGAACCGCCGCTTGCGGTCAGTTTCGGTAAATTCAGCCAATCAGCCCCGCTGCAAATATTAGCGGCTCACGGGTTCACCGCCGCGCAGGGGGCAGGTACCGGCGCCGCAGCAACCGTGCCGCCCGCTTCCAGAACCAGTGCATTGCTTGCCCCCTCAAGTATGGTTTCAAGCCGTGGCATGAATTCGCGCCGCTTGAGCCCGGGGGGGATCGGCGGCAGAAACTCCAGCACGATCGTTCCGGGTTGCCGCAGGAAACGACGGCGCGGCCAGAACAAGCCTGAATTTACCGCCACCGGCACACAAGGGATATCGAGCTGGCTATACAAAGCCGCAATACCGGGTTTGTAGCCAATATGCGCCCCCGGCGCGACGCGGGTACCTTCGGGAAAGATCAGGATGGGGCGCCCCTGGGCGGCTTTCGCCCGCGCCTGTTTCACCAGATGGCGCAGCGCTTTCGCATGGGCTTCGCGATCGACCCGGATCATGCCGGCACGCACCGCAAACCAGCCATAAAGCGGGATATAGGCGAGCTCTTTCTTCAGCACATAGACGATATCGGGCAGCAAATCGAAAAATATGATCGTATCCCACATGGACTGATGCTTGGCTGCAATCAGCACCGCCCCGGCAGGCAGTTGGTCGCGGCCACGGATTTCAACCCGAATATTGCATATGCCCCGCAACCCCCAATTCACAAGCCGCGCCCAGAGCCGCAGCACGCAGGTTACGGCCCGCTGCGGCAGCAGCAGAACAGGCAGCCCAACCACCGCCAGCAGCACTGTCAGCAGATAAAGATAAATATTGAAGATTATCGAACGGATATAGAGCACAAACCGCCTCCCCGCGCACCGCGCGTCTAATTCATTTGCCGCAAAATGCGCAATACCGCAATACGGGCGGTGGCCATGGTCAAAAGCGCCGCGATGACCGGCGGCAATATGAGCACGGTGTAGCTTGTCAGCGGCACTCCATTGCCCGGCAGCCACAGATCCGGTTGATATTCCGCCAGCCTTGCAAGCCCGTATGTCACGGCAAGGACAGGCACAGCACCAAGCAGACCGCCCCGGATTCCCAAATCGAGGAAATGCTTCTGAAACTGCAATGCGGTAAAGGCATCGGTTGCACCGATCAGATGCATCGTTTCGACAAGGTGACGATGATCGCGCAAATTGGCCCGCGTGGTGAACACGATCATGATGATACCCGCCAGGATGATCAGCAGAATTACACTCCCCGCCGCATAATAGACAAGCAGACGAATACGCGTGGTTTTGGCCTGCCAGTCCGCATGGTCGTCCACCACGATACCCGGAACGGCCGCTTCGAGCCGCGCACGCAGGGCCGCCACGTCAGCCTGCGGGGCCAATTCGATATCGATGATCTGCGGAATTGGCAAATCGCCCACCACATTGCCACGGCCAAGCCAGGGCGCAAGCAGTTCGGAGACGGCTTTTTCATCAAGTCTTTGCGCCCGAACGATGTCGGGTTCGTCGTCAAGCAGGGCCAAAACAGCTTCCGCCTGGCCGAGGCTGTTACCCGCAGGCGGCAGTTGAACCGACGCAAGCCGCGCCACATCCCCGGACCAACGGTCAACCATGCCGATCACCGTGACAGCAACCAGAATGGTCAGCCCCGCCAGGAACACATTGACCGCGATGACAAGCGGCAGCGCGCGATCGCCAAGCATCTGTTTGGGCAGGATAGCCGAACGCAGAAACATCAATTCACCTCAGGATCCCGTATGCGGCATTTGCACGGGCGCCGAAGACTGCTGCACGACCCCACCTGTCCCGTCCAGATGCAACACCCCCGCCTGTGCGGCATAATCACGCAGCAATGTCTGGTCATGGGTCGCAATGACAAGGGTCGTCCCCTGCCTGTTAAGCTGCGCCAGCAACCACATGAGCCGCCCGCCGATATCCGAATCCACATTACCGGTCGGCTCATCCGCAAGCACGATACGGGGATTGCCGATCACCGCTCTGGCAATGGCAACCTGCTGCTTCTCTCCGCCAGACAGGCGCGGCGGATAGCTGCCCGATTTATCGCCAAGTCCCACCCAGTCGAGCAGCTCCGCCACATTCTTGTCGCGCCTGTCAGGCTCGATACCCGCGACCGTCAGCGGCAGACCGACATTCTGCGCCACCGTCAGATGATCGAGCAGCCGAAAATCCTGAAACACAACACCGATACGGCGACGCAAGGCAGGCAGCGCCTCATGGGGCAGCGTTGCGATATCTTCACCGAACATCCGGATCGCCCCCCTTTCGGGCCGATGGTCGAGATACAGCGCACGCAGCAAAGTGGTCTTTCCCGCACCCGATTTACCGGTCAGGAAATGAAAACTCCCCGCAGCGAGCTGAAAGTTCAGCCCCCGAAGTACAACAGGACCGCCCGGATAGGCGAGATCGACATTTTCGACCTGTATCATCAAATTCCTTTCGGCGAATCTTCACCAACAGCATAATAGCTTTTGGCGCGCGATTCTTGCCTTTGCGACATGTGACGGCCTATATAAGCCGTCCAATGAGGGACCTTGCGGCGAATGATACTAACCTGTTCAGCATGTGCGACGCGTTTTCTGGTCGACCCGGCAGCGGTTGGCCGGGAAGGCCGGCATGTCCGTTGCGCCAAATGCCTGCATGTCTGGTTTCAGGAACCACCGCTCGATCTGCCTAAATCACTGGCAATCGACGACGCACAGGCTGCCGCCGCACGCCGCAAACCGCAACCCCTGCGTGCCGGCGCGAATTTGCCGGCCATTCCCACAAAACGCAGCCGTTTGCGCGCCGCGCTGCCCTGGTTCGGTCTGCTCAGCTTCGTCGCGGCGATCACTTTGGGCGGCTATCTGTTCCGGGCGGCAATTGTCGCGAGCTGGCCACCGGCTGCCAAGCTCTACGATACTTTGGGCATTGCTCTTAACGAGCATGCCCTGAAGCTTGTCGGGGTCAGTTTTGCGCGGAAAGACAGGGATGGCATCAGCTTTCTTGAAGTTTCGGGCAAAGTTGTCAATGAAAGCTCAACCACGCTGCAACTACCTGAAATACGCGTCATACTGCGCGATGCACAAGGCAATATCGTCTATCAGTGGCGTCACCGCACCGAAGCGGGCAGCGTGCCCGCCGAAGGTGAAATCGCATTCACAACCGCGCGTAGCCAACTGCCCGCAAACGCAGAGAAACTGGAAGTCACACTGACAGACACGCCCCGATAGGGCGAAAAGCGCGTGGCACACAAAATTCCCAACAAAAACAGTAAACGGAATCTTGCCGTTAACCAGTCATTAATAGTTGAGCGATAGCTTGGCGTCGGGCAAGGGGATGATCGAAACGGGCCGATCCGTTTATCAGGCGAAAGGTACGAAGATGGCCAAAATACTTGTGGCCGAAGACGAACATTCAGTCAGAGACCTGCTTGCACTTTCCCTTCGCAGCCGCGGCCATGATGTGCAGGCTGTCGCAGACGGATCACAAGCCTTGTCAGCCCTGCAACAGGACCGCTTCGATCTGCTTCTGACGGATATCGTCATGCCGATCGTCGACGGCATTGCACTGTCCCTGAAAGCCTCCCGGCAGGATCCTGAAATGCGGATTCTGATGATGACGGGCTATGCGGCCGAAAGACAGCGGGCGCATAATCTGGACGAACTTATCCACGATGTGGTGCTGAAACCGTTTACGATGGAAGAAATCGGCAATGCCGTTGAGTCGGCCCTGACAGGCTGATCCCCGCCTGAACATAACAGGCGGTATAGCAGGCAAGCGGCATCGCCAGGCTGGTTATGCCTCAGAACAAATCAAGCAAGCGGTCGATGTAATTCAGTTCCTCCGCCGGACGACGGCGCTCGCCTGCGCGCCGCTCCAGCTCCTTGCGCAGCTCAAGGGCGCGCTCTATGTCGAATTCCTCCGGCACCGCATCCGCGCCGCTACGCTCGCTCTGGCCGGCGGGTAACTGGCGGCCCAGCGGGTCCTGCGTCTCGCCATAATCTCCTTCGCCGCCTTCCTGCTCCTGAGCCATGGACTGGGCGATCGCCTCCGCCCCGTCGCGCAGCTGTTCAAGTGTTTCGACCTGCTCATCGAGCGCGGCTTGCCGTTCGCCACGCCCCAGCGCCGCCGCCGCATCCTCCATTGCCTCACCCGCCCGTCCCAGGGATTGCGGCACTTCCCCCTGCGCCGCCCCGAGCTGACGCATCAGGGCATCGAGCTGACCGCGCAGCGCCTCTTGCTGATCGGACAGGGACGGGTTGTCGGGTTTACCCTGGGCCGACGGCGATCCTTCCCCCGACTGGCCCGCCCGCGATTGCTGATAGGTTTCGTCCTGCAATGCCTGCTGCTTGCGCATCAAATCCGCAAGTGCGTCGAGCGCCTGATTATAGGGGGCCTCTTCCCCTGCCTGATCGCCCCCGAAACTCATCTGCATATTCTCAAGGATCGACTGCAGTTCGTTCAGCAGGCTTTGCGCCGCATCCCGCGCGCCAGCTTTTCCCAATTGCTCGATCTTGTCGAGCAGCGCCTGAAGATCGGCCGTTTCCACCTGCTCCGCATCGGGGTCCTGTCCGGGCGGGGGCATACCTTCCTGCGCATCCTCGATTGCCTGATCGACCATTGCCTGGAAGAAGCGGTCAATCGCCTCGCGCAGCTGTGACATCAACGCCGCGATCTCGGTATCGGGCGCACCGTTACGCAACGCCTCACGCAGCGCTTTCTGCAGCGACCGCAACTCGTCCGCGGCCAGGGAAACATCGCCATCCTCCAGCCGCAGCGCAAGCTCCCACAGCAGATCCGACACATCCGCCGCAGCAGCCCGCTTATCGCGCATTTCCGCCAGCCGGTAGCGCGCCACCCGCATCCCGACATAGATCCGCAAATCGTCGATGAACAAATCGGGGAAAAGACTGAGCGCATCAAGCGCGGCGATGACCTGATCGCTTTTCTCGGTTCCCAGCATCAGCTTGCGGCGCTGTTCAACAAGCGCGCGCGCCAGTGGATTCTCGAAAATCCGTTCCGGCAAAACCATCGGCAGACTTGCCGAAAAGCCTGTTTGCCCCGCCGCATCCTGCGCAACCAGCCGCAACCGCACCGGCAGACCCGCCCATGGATGCGCCGTCATATCCTCGATAGCGCGCTGCTGCGCTTTCTTTTGTCCGGGTGCGGACAGGGGCAGCGGCAACCGGAATGCCCCCTCATCTGATTGCTGAACAAGCCCCCCTGCGGCTTCGGGAAAACCTGCCTCGGGCCGGAATTCAGCCCAGACTTCGCTGACCCCATAATCATCGGTAAATGCGAAGCGGATCTCCAGCGCCCGCTGCGCGGTCACCGCAAGATCGCCGGCAAAGCCAATTTCAGGTGGCGTATCGGGGATTATGCCGAAAGGCCATTGCGCAACCTGGCTAAATCCGTGCCGTAATTCCACCGATCCGGCAAATTTCAACGGCAGATCACCGGCGAAATTCCGCCTGTCAATCGTCGTAAGGTCGATCTCCAGCTCAGTCTCGCCGGCGGTACCGCGCGAACCCGGCACCATGCGGTAGATGATATGCGGCGCCTGCCCGTCGCCAAATGTTCTGACAGACAGAATGCTGTTCACCGGCACCTCGAAGACCGCCGGCACCTGGCCGTCATCGACCAGCAGATTGGCCGCACTGCCCGACAGAAACAGTGGTGGCACCCCGGTATATTCCGGCGCGGTCACCCAGGCTTCAACCTGCAGCGGCGTTGAAGCGGCGGCATGCGGCAATGGCAATATGATATGCCATAATCGCCCGGCCCCGTTTGTACCGGCCGCAAACAAGGCCGCAACCAGCATGATCCCGGCCAGCATACGCAGGCCATATGGATCCATCTCAACCAGTTGCGGGCGCGGCAGCGGCAGACGTAACTTCTGAATGGCCGCGAGATTCCGGTCGACATGCAGACGCCATAATTGCTGCGCCATCGGGTCAGCAGCATTGAGTGACAGCCGGTCGCCAAGTACCGCCAGCGGCTGATTGGCAAGGCCGTTTTCACGCTCAAGCCGGCGCTCGGCATCGTTGGGGCGAGGCCAGTGCACCCCGGCATGTCTTTGCCAGATCAGCCAGGCTGACAAGCCGATCAGTGCAGCAAAGGCCGCAAGATGCAGACTGTGGGGCAACATCCCCCACAGCCCGAACAGCCCCAATGCGAGATAGATCCCCCACCCCGCGGCAATCGGCCAGAATGCGCGCCACAGCCGCTCCCAGTAAATAACCGCACGGGTAAAAGCCAGCCGCCATACAAGCCCCAGCAAGGCTGCGGCTGTTTCTGTTCGGGTGGCGGGCGGTTCGGGCAAGACGCTATTCCATCCTGTTCAGCCAATCGGGCAAGCGGTCCAGACCGATCAGCGCCTCAATGGTCTGACGCGGGCGCACCACGGCAAACTCGGTGCCGCGGACGAGTATTTCGGGCACAAGCGGGCGGCTGTTATAGGTTCCGGACTGCACCGCACCGTAAGCGCCCGCAGACAGAATAGCCAGCATATCCCCCTGCGCCAATGCAGGCATGGGCCTTGCGGTGGCAAAACTGTCGCCGGTTTCGCAGACCGGACCGACAATATCGTAATCGACAACCGCAACCGCCGGAGCGGGCTCAACCACCGGCCAGATTTCGTGATAGGCATCGTAAAGGGTCGGTCGGATCAAATCGTTCATCGCCGCATCGACAATCGCAAATTCCCTGTTCTCCCCCGATTTCACATAAATCACCTGACAAACGAGAATACCGGCATTGCCGACAACCAACCGCCCCGGCTCCAGCAGAATACGGCACCCGAAATCCCCGAACACCTCCTGCACAAGCGCGCCATAATCCACCGGCAGCGGCGGGTTCTCGTTGGAATGCATGTAGGGAATACCAAGCCCGCCCCCAAGATCGAGCTGCCTGATAGCATGACCATCCGCGCGCAGCGCCGCCGCCAATTCGCGGGTTTTCAGAAATGCCGTGCGGAACGGGTCAAGCGTTGTGAGCTGGCTTCCGATATGCACATCGATCCCGACAATCTCGATACCCGGCAATTGTGCGGCGCGCCGATAGACAGCGCGCGCCTCAGACAGGGGAATGCCGAATTTGTTCTCAGCCTTGCCGGTTGAAATCTTCGCATGGGTCTTTGCATCCACATCGGGATTAACCCGAATGGCGATATTCGCGGTCCGGTCAAGTTCAACAGCAACCGCGCTCAGCGCCTGCATCTCCGGCTCTGATTCCACATTGAACTGAAGAATACCCGCCATCAGTGCCTGGGCGATTTCCGCACGCGTCTTACCCACACCTGAAAACACGATTCTGTCAGCGGGCACACCTGCCTTCAGCGCCCGCTGCAATTCGCCCGCACTGACAATGTCGGCACCCGCCCCGCATTGCGCCAGGGTCGCGATGATTGCCTGATTGCTGTTTGCTTTGACCGAATAGCAGACCAGCGCATCAAGCGCGCCGAATGCTTCGGCAAAAACCTTGTAGTGCCGCTCCACCGTAGCTGAGGCGTAGCAGTAAAAGGGCGTACCCACCGCTGCGGCAATTTCGCCCAGCGATACATCTTCGGCATGCAACACGCCGTCGCGATAGGTGAAGTGGTGCATTCAGCCACCCCACTCGCGCTTGACGCGTTCATCCTCGGTCGTGCCGGGCGGCGGTTCGAGGCTGCCTTTCTTGCCGCAAGCCGACAGGCCGAGCGGCATCAGCAACAGCAGAACAAAACCGATCTGCAAAATCCGCCGCATCAGCTTTCCCCCCGCCGCGCGGCAGCGATCGCCGCGCGCACCTGCCGGGGGGCGGTTCCCCCGACACTCACACGGCTGGCAACAGAGGCCTGCACATTCAGCACTGCACGCGCCGCATCGGTGATGCGCGCTTCCACCGACTGCAAGTCCTGCAAGCTTAATGCTTCAAGCCCGACGCCGCGCGTTTCGGCCAGTTGGACGATTTCACCAACCACATGATGCGCCTGCCGGAAAGGCAGATTAAGTTCGCGCACCAGCCAGTCCGCAAGATCGGTGGCCGTACTGAAGCCAAGCCCGGCGGCTGCGGCCATCTTCTCCCGATTGAAATGCAACTCCGCCAGCATGCCGCCCATCGCCGCCAGACAAAGCGCCAGATTATCGGCGGCGTCGAACAGCTGCTCCTTATCTTCCTGCATATCCTTCGAATAGGCGAGTGGCAGCCCCTTCATGACGATCAGCAACGCATTCAGCGCACCGATAATGCGGCCAGCCTTGGCCCGCGCAAGTTCAGCGGCATCCGGATTGCGCTTCTGCGGCATGATCGAGGAGCCGGTAGAAAAGCTGTCGGGTAATGTCACAAAGCCGAACTGCGCCGATGACCAGATCACGATTTCCTCCGCAATCCGTGACAGATGCGTCGCGCAAATCGCCGCTGCCGACAAAAATTCCAACGCGAAATCCCGGTCCGACACCGCATCAAGAGAGTTGCGCGTGGGCCGATCGAACCCCAATGCGGCCGCAGTGGCCATGCGGTCGATGGGGAAGGATGTGCCTGCAAGCGCGGCTGACCCCAGGGGCGACTCATTCAGCCGCACCCGCGCATCGCGGAACCGGCTCAGATCGCGCCCGAACATTTCGTAATAGGCCATCAGATGATGCCCGAACGTTACCGGCTGCGCGCTTTGCAGATGCGTAAAACCGGGCATGACCGCATCGGCCGCCTCCTCCGCCCTGTCAAGCAGAATGCCCTGCAGCGCGGCCAGCTGCGCCATCACCTCGTCGATGGCATCACGGGTCCAGAGCCTGAAATCGGTCGCCACCTGATCGTTGCGCGAACGCGCGGTATGCAAGCGTCCCGCCGCCGGGCCGATCATTTCGCTCAGGCGCGATTCGATATTCATATGAATATCTTCCAGAGCCTCGCTGAACTGAAATTCACCCGCCTCGATTTCGGCAAGGATTTTTTCAAGCCCTGAACATATTTGTGCCCCATCTTCTGCGCTTATAATGCCTTGCGCGACCAGCATCTCGCAATGCGCCCGGGAACCGGCTATATCCTGTGCGAACAGTCGCTGGTCAAAATTGATCGAGGCATTGATGCGCGACATGATATCTGCGGGACCGGCCGCAAAACGGCCCCCCCACAAGGCATTCGCCGCAGGCAGGGCGGCCGGGTCTTGCGCATCTTTTGAGGGTGATTTGGAAGACATGGGTTTCAGGCTCGTTTCAAGCAATTAACTGAACTTAACAACCTAGCAGAACAATGCCACAGAACAGGGAGTTAACTTAATGCGCAAACCCTACCGGCTGCTGAAGCGGATCGGACATGTTGCGGCGGTATACGGCATGCTTGCGGTTGCTGGCAATGCCACTGCCCTGGCAAATGAGCCCACAGCAGCACAATTACGGGTTGGCACCGTTAAGAATTTTGTCACACGCGCTGTACCCAAACCGTTGCCGCATGTGCAGTTTTTCGACGCCGCAGACAATCCGCATGCCTTTGATGAATATGCCGGCAAAGTCATTCTGGTCAATTTCTGGGCCAGCTGGTGTGCGCCCTGTCGCCGCGAAATGCCATCGCTCGACCGGTTGCAGGCTGAATTGGGAAGCGAGCAATTCGAGGTGGTTCTGATCAATCTCGACCGGTCAGGCTATGACAAGGCATCCGCCTTCCTTGAGCAAATCGAGATGCAGCATCTGGACAGCTTTATCGATCCCAGCAATAAGTCCGCCCGCACATTAGGGGCGCTTGGCCTGCCCACGACGATGTTGCTGAACCGCAAAGGGGACGAAATCGGGCGCCTCGCAGGCCCCGCTGAATGGGACGCGCCGGAGGCAAAAGCCCTGATCATCGCCCATATCAACAAACGATAGGCCGGAAGGCCGGGCCCTCCGCCGCTCGTCGGCAGCGCACCGGTCGGCAGTCAGTGGGGCAGTCCGCGTGTAGTCAGTGGGCAGTCCGCGTCTGGTCAGCGCGTCGGCACCGGCACATCGCCACGGTAATCGTAAAAGCCGCGATCAGCCTTCTTGCCGACCCAGCCGGCCTCGACATATTTCACAAGCAGGGGGCAGGGGCGGTATTTGGTATCGGCCAGCCCCTCATAAAGCACCTGCATGACCGACAGGCAGGTATCGAGCCCGATAAAGTCAGCAAGCTCAAGCGGCCCCATCGGATGATTGGCACCCAGCCGCATCGCAGTGTCGATCGCCTCGACATTACCGACGCCCTCATAAAGTGTGTAGACCGCTTCGTTGATCATCGGCATCAGGATGCGATTCACAATGAAGGCGGGGAAATCCTCGGCATTGGTCGTGGTCTTGCCCAGCCGGTTGGTGAATTCGCGGGCAGTCTTGAAAGTTTCCTCATCGGTCGCGATACCGCGGATAAGCTCGACAAGCTTCATCACCGGCACCGGGTTCATGAAATGCAGACCGATAAACTGCTCGGGCCGGTCGGTCGCCGCCGCAAGGCGGGTGATCGAAATCGACGAGGTATTGGACGATATCAATGCGTCCTGTTGCAGTACGGGACATAATTTTTCGAAAATAGCCCGCTTCACCTCTTCCTTTTCGGTGGCGGCCTCGATAACCAGATCGACATCGGCAAATGATGCCAGATCGTTGACAGGGACAATGCGGGGCAGCGCCTTGTCCCTGTCTTCGTCTTTGATGATTCCGCGCGCGACCTGACGGGTCAGATTATAGGTGATCGTATCGATCGCCTTTTTCAGACTGTCCGGATCGATATCCTGCAGCAATACATCATAACCGGCCAAAGCGCAGACATGTGCAATGCCGTTGCCCATCTGGCCGGCTCCGATGACACCTACCTTTTCAATCGTCATGCTGGGATCACCTTCTTATTTGACAAGGCCATATCCCTCACGCGCGTTTCCCTCAGAATTCCGGGCCAGGCTCTTAAAGGCCTATTTTACCCAATTCTTCCTCAAGTTCTGGCACAGCCTTGAACAGATCCGCAACCAGACCGTAATCAGCGACCTGGAAGATTGGCGCTTCTTCATCCTTATTGATGGCCACAATAATCTTGGAATCTTTCATGCCGGCCAGATGCTGGATCGCACCGGAAATACCCACGGCAATATACAATTCCGGCGCAACCACCTTACCGGTCTGGCCGACCTGCATATCGTTGGGTGCAAAACCCGCGTCAACGGCGGCACGCGACGCACCGACCGCAGCACCGAGCTTGTCGGCGATCTTTTCGATCATCGGGAAGTTGTCGGCCGACTGCATGCCCCGACCACCGGAGATAATCCGCTTGGCGGAGGTCAGCTGCGGACGTTCCGATTCCGACACCCGATCCTCGACATATTCGGACAGGCCGGGATTCTCGGCTGCCGAAACCGTCTCGATCGCGGCCGATCCTCCGTCGCCCGTGGCGGCAAACGCAGTCGTCCGAACCGTGATCACTTTCTTGGAATCACTGCTTTGCACGGTCTGCATCGCATTACCGGCATAGATGGGACGAATGAAAGTGTCGCTCGATTCCACCGCCACGATTTCGGAGATCTGCGCAACATCGAGCGCAATCGCCACACGTGGCATGAAATTCTTGGCAACCGTGGTGGCGCTGCCCATAACCGTGGCATGGCTATCCATCAGCCCGGTTACAAGCGCGGCCAGCGGTTCCGCCAGCCCGTTGGCATATTGCGCATCGTCGGCAACAAGCACCTTGGCCACACCATCAAGCTTGGCTGCCTGTTCGGCAACCGCGTTACAGCCTGAACCGGCAACCAGAACGTGAATTTCATCACCCAGATCTTTGGCGGCGGTTACGACTTTCGGCGTTACATCGGCCAGCGTCGCATTGTCGTGATCAGCTACTACAAGGGTTGCCATGCTCAAATCACTCCCGCTTCGTCGCGCAGCTTCTGGACCAGTTCCTGCACGGATTCAACTTTGATACCGGCAGTCCGCACTGGCGGTTCCGTCGTCTTGAGCACCGTCAGGCGCGGCGCGATATCGACGCTGTAATCTTCCGGCGCTTTTTCGTCGATCGGCTTCTTGCGCGCTTTCATAATATTGGGCAGCGACGCATAGCGCGGCTCATTGAGCCGCAGATCGACGGTCACGACTGACGGCATCGCCACACGGATCACTTGCAGCCCCGCATCGACCTCACGGGTGACTTCCAGCTTGTCGCCATCGATTTTGACTTCGCTGGCGAAGGTCGCCTGCGACCGGCCCAGCAATGCCGCCAGCATCTGCCCGGTCTGGTTTGAATCATCATCAATCGCCTGCTTGCCCAGAATGACAAGATCGGCCTGCTCTTCCTCGGTGATCGCCTTGAGAATTTTTGCAACAGCCAGCGGTTCGACATCTGCATCGGTCTTGACCAGAATGCCGCGATCGCCGCCCATGGCCAGTGCCGTGCGGATCGTTTCCTGCGCACCGGCGGGCCCGATCGATACGATGATCACTTCGCTGGCGGTGCCCGCTTCCTTCATCCGCACCGCTTCTTCGACACTGATTTCGTCGAACGGATTCATGGACATCTTTACGTTGGCCAAATCAACGCCCGACCCGTCCGGCTTTACGCGGATCTTGACGTTATAGTCGACCACCCGTTTCACGGGCACGAGGACTTTCATCTATTTCTTCTCCAAATCTTATAATCCAGATCAGGGCGATCCATGTGTCGCATCATTACGCTCAGGCGCCCCAGCAACCTATTTCGCAGGTGCGGAAACTAATTTCCGTCTTTGCCTGTGTCAACGAATCGTCACCGAATGGACGAAAAACATTTTCCAACCACTTGGCAAAATCAGCTCAACGATGCTGACCGGGCCGCCATAATGTATCTTTCGCCCCGTTATCATTCAGTTTGCGGCTCATGACAAACAAATAATCCGACAATCTGTTAAGATAGCGCAACACCGCCGATCCCACATTTTCCTGCGCCGCAAGCTCTACGGCCAGCCGCTCGGCCCGCCGGCAAATCGTCCGCGCAAGATGCAGATGCGCCGCAGCCGGTGTTCCGCCGGGCAAGACAAATGAGCGCAAGGGCGCAAGCGCCGCATTCATTGCATCGATTTCGTCCTCAAGCCGCCCGACCTGCACATCGGTAATGCGCAAGGCGGTCTCTTCCTGACCGGCCGCGGCCGGCTCCGCCCCCCCGGAAGGTTCTGCCGGCGGCCGGCAAAGATCGGCACCAAGGTCAAACAGATCGTTCTGGATGCGGGCCAAAGCCTGATCGGCATCCGCGTCGGTATGAAGCCGTGCAATGCCGATTGCCGCGTTGGTCTCATCAACCGTGCCATAGGCACAGACGCGCAGATCAAATTTGGCAACCCGCGCACCCGAACCCAGGGCCGTGCTGCCCTGATCACCCGTCCGCGTATAGATCTTGTTCAGTACAACCATGACCTGCTCCTCTTCCCTTAGCCGCGCCCCGCGAAATACAACGCCGCCATGATGATGCAGATCGCCACGAACTGCGCCCCCACCCGCCAGCGCATCAACCGGTTGCTCCAGCTCTTGTTGACGCGCCCGCCGCGGAACATCACGAAGATCCCCACCAGCAGGATAAGAAGCACAATGCCCAGCGCAAAGGGAATAAGCGTTTCGAAAAACTCTGCCATGCCGGCACCTCCTGCCAGAAAAACCGCCTAGTACCGACCGTCCCGCAAAAACGCTAGCTGGCGGGCGCAGCCGGAACGAGCCGGGCCGTCGCCGAAGATTTGGCGATCAGTTCATCATCCACATTATAAAGCTCCCCTTCCAGAAAGCCGACAGTCTTGCCCATCCGCACCACACGGCCCACCGCCCGGTGCGGGCCGGGCAAACCGGGTTTAAGGAAGCTGATCTTCAGTTCCAGGGTCGGCGGGGTCAGCGCCATTTCCGAGGCGACCATCACCGCATGCGCCATGGCCGCATCAAGCATCGCGGTCAGAAAACCGCCCTGGATGACATTACCCGAATGACACAGATCGTCACCGGGTTCAAAAACCATGACTGCTTCCCGCTTTTGCTTGTCCGCGCCAACAATACCGCCGCCCAGATATTGCATGAATTTGAGATCCCGCTGCTGCAGGACCGCCAATATCTCCTGATCCGTCATAACTGCCGACTTCCACTCCAACTTGACCGCCCGTCCCGAAACCGGACGCAGAGTGGAAGCTAATAGCGGAAATGGCCGTCAGATCAAATCGGAGTTTGCAGATCAGTTGCGATGCGCAGCACCTGCATCCACCGTGATAATCGTGCCGCTGATATAGCTTGCCCTGTCAGACGCAAGGAAAGTCACAAGATCGGCAACTTCCTCAGGTTTACCCGGACGCCCGAAAGGCAGCGCCTGCAACATCCGCTCAAGTCCCTTGGGATCGGACCCCGCAAGGCTGCCGGTCAGCGACCGCAGGCGTTCGGTTTCGATCATGCCGGGATTGACGCCGACAACCCGGATTCCGTCATCTGCACTGCCGCCGCCAAGGCCCCGGGTGAAAGCCATCAGGCTGGCATTGCCCGCACTGCCGACAATGTAACCCGCAGTCGGTTTTTCACCGCCCACACCGATAATATTGATGATCACCCCCGCGTGACGCTCCGCCATGTGCCGATACATCTCGCGGCATAGATTGATATAGCCGAACACTTTCAGATCCCACGCCTCGCGCCAGCGCTCTTCCGCGATCTTTGTCAGGCTGCCCCCCGGGATTGCCCCGGCATTATTCACCAGAATGTCGGCATCGGGACAGGCGGCAATCAGCTTTTTCGCATTGCCGCCATCGCTGAGGTCCATCGCATGCACCGTCACCGAGACCTGATGCCGGCCGGTAATGGCGTCGCGTAGTTTTTCCAGATCCGCGGCGGTGCGCGAGACGATATGCAGATGGCAGCCTTCTGCCGCCAGCCCTTCAGCGACCGCCTTGCCGATCCCCTTGGACGCCCCGGTGACGATGGCGGTCTTTCCCGTCAGATTGAGTTCCATTCCCTGCTCTCCCTTTTTTTGCCCTCAGGGCAAACCCTGTGCGGGCGCGTCTGTCGCCCCGGCCTGGCCAGCGTTTTTGATTTGTTTTCTGCCTGACCTAGTCTGACACAGGGCTGCGCGCACCGCCAGCACCGCCATTATTGCCTATCTTGCCGACATTCCCCGGAATACCTGCATTGGCCTGCTGCCCTGAAACTGCCTGATGCAGTGCCTGCAGGGCGCGGTCGGTAATGCCCATGCCGCGCAGATGTGCCACCGTATCTGCCAGATAATCGCAATTTGCACCGCTCTGCCCGATTCCCTGACGGATCAGCGCAACCTGATCGGCAAAAGCCAGTTTGCCAGCATATTGCGGATGGCTGTGATCAACGGTGAAGCACAAGGCCCGTACAAGCTGCCCGTCCCGCAGATAGACCGGCAGTTGCGACTCGCGATAAACAAGCGTGACCTGTTCGCGCGCGATCAGATAGTCGCGCACAGCCTCAGCCCTGTCCGCCGCAACACGAAAGGCGATGCCATGGCACGACCCCCCGCGATCAAGCCCGAAAACAAGCCCGGGTTTTTCCGGGGTGCCCCGGTGAACATGGGACAAGACACAGAAAGAGCGGTGAAAACCAAAGATCCGGGCGTGGCGGGATTCCAAACTATCGAAGCCTGGACGCCACATCAGCGATCCATAGCCAAATACCCAGAAATCCTGACCGACCACAATAAATCCCTAGTTAATAATTTCTAACATATTAGAAAATATAGTAAATTACTTTTATACAACGATGTCAGTTTAAAAAAGTTGTGTCAACGAACACAAATACAGAATTCCATATTTGCCGAATGCTACATACTACTATTGATTGTTCAGAGCGGGTACGATAACACCTGCAGCAACATGGAATACTGGTTTCGATCGCATTGGCGGATCGTTGAGTTGCGAAGGTAGCAGACTGTGCAATTCTCAGTTGAAGACCTGCCGCAGCCCTTATCTTTGTTATATGGCTATTGGCAGAAGAAAAATAAGAAAAAACGCCTACCGGGGCGCAAAGACATTGATCCTGTCGAAATGCGGCAATTTCTTGCCCATACCGCCCTGATAGACATCATTGAAACTGCTGAGGCGAAGAAATTCCGCTTTCGCCTGGTGGGCACGCATATTGTCGATGTCCACGGAACCGAGTTGACCGGTCAGTTCGTCGAAGACCTGGATGTTGGCGATAGCTGGCATGAGGCGCTGGCGCTCTGCCACTACACGACCGAAAATGGCAAACCCGCCTTTCAGGCCGGCGAATATCTGCGCAAGAGCGATGATGTGCGCTTCAATTTCGAACGTTTGGTTCTGCCGCTGGCAGGGGATGGCCGCTCCGTCGATATGCTGCTGATCGGCGCCAATCTGACACGGCTTCCCAATAATCGCTGATGCAACGCCAGGCCCGTTCAAACGCGTATTGAGACAGACCCGACCCGGCCGGCAACAGCCTTGACACAGCCCTCTATCGGTTCTACAACCCGCCCAGTTTAGCACTCATGATATCAGAGTGCTAACACGGTCATGGGTAGGTGGCGGTGCGTCCCGTCAGTCATGGGAGCATATCGCCCAATCCTATCGCAGATACAGGTTTATTCAAGGGAGACCAGGCAAATGGCGTTTCGACCTTTGCATGACAGAGTGCTTGTCCGTCAGGCTGAGCAGGAAGAGAAGACAAGTGGCGGCATCATCATTCCTGGCACCGCGCAGGAAAAGCCCCAGGAAGGTGAAGTTGTCGCCGTCGGACCGGGCGCGCGCCGCGAAGACGGTTCTATCGCGCCGATGGACGTGAAGAAAGGCGACCGGGTGCTGTATGGCAAATGGTCCGGCACCGAAATCAAGATCGACGGCGAAGAGCTGATGATCATGAAGGAAAGCGACATCCTCGGGGTGATCGGCTGATCGACGGTTTGCGCCGCCGGGCAAATACCCGGCTCTCACCGCAAATCCAACAGATCGAGATAGAGAGGAATTCGGCAAATGGCGAAAGAAGTTAAATTTCACAGCGAAGCCCGGGATCAGATGCTCAAGGGCGTCGATATTCTGGCGGATGCAGTCAAGGTGACGCTTGGGCCCAAGGGCCGCAACGTGGTCATCGAAAAAGCCTTCGGCGCGCCGCGCATCACCAAGGACGGTGTGACGGTCGCCAAGGAAATCGAGCTGTCCGACAAGTTCGAAAATATGGGCGCGCAGATGCTGCGCGAGGTGGCCTCAAAGACCAATGACATCGCCGGTGACGGCACCACGACCGCTACGGTTCTTGGCCAGTCGATTGTCCGTGAAGGTGCGAAATCGGTTGCCGCCGGCATGAACCCGATGGATCTCAAGCGCGGCATCGACCTTGCGGTTGAGGCTGTTGTCGCGGATCTGTCCAAGCGGGCCAAGAAAATCAAATCTTCCGAAGAAATCGCCCAGGTCGGTACGATTTCCGCTAATGGCGAGGCCGAAATCGGCCGCATGATCGCAGAAGCGATGGACAAGGTCGGTCAGGAAGGCGTGATCACCGTGGAAGAGGCGAAAGGCCTTGAGACCGAGCTCGATGTCGTTGAAGGCATGCAGTTCGATCGCGGCTATCTGTCGCCCTATTTCATCACCAATGCGGACAAGATGATTGCCGATCTGGAAGATCCGCTGATCCTGATCCACGAATCGAAGCTGACCAATCTGCAGCCGATGCTGCCGATCCTTGAAGCGGTTGTGCAGTCGAGCCGTCCGCTGCTGATCATTGCCGAGGATGTCGAAGGCGAGGCGCTGGCCACGCTGGTTGTCAACAAGCTGCGCGGCGGTCTGAAGATCGCGGCCGTCAAGGCACCGGGCTTTGGTGATCGGCGCAAGGCGATGCTTGAAGATATCGCCGTGCTGACTGGCGGCACCGTGATCTCCGAAGATCTGGGCATCAAGCTTGAAACCGTAACCATCGACATGCTGGGCACCGCCAAAAAGGTGCATATCAGCAAGGATGACACCACCGTCATCAATGGCGCCGGCAAGAAGAAGGATATCGAGGCACGCTGCGGTCAGATCCGTGCGCAGGTCGAGGAAACAACCTCCGATTACGACAAGGAAAAATTGCAGGAACGGCTGGCGAAACTTGCCGGCGGTGTGGCGGTTATCCGTGTCGGCGGCGCGACCGAGGTCGAAGTGAAGGAGCGCAAGGATCGCGTCGACGATTCGCTCAGCGCAACCCGCGCGGCGGTCGAAGAAGGCGTGGTGCCCGGTGGCGGCGCAACCCTGGTTTATGCTGCCAAGGCGCTCGACAAGCTCGCACCCGAAAATGACGACCAGAAAGCCGGTATCGCCATTGTGCGCAAGGCTTTGCAGGCTCCGGCACGGCAAATTGCCGAAAATGCCGGTGTCGACGGCTCGATCATCGTCGGCAAGCTGATGGAAAGCAAAGACAAGAACTTCGGCTACAACGCACAGACCGAAGAGTTTGTGGACATGTTCAAGGCCGGCATCATCGACCCCGCAAAGGTCGTGCGCGCCGCGCTGCAGGATGCCGCATCCGTTGCCGGTCTGCTGATCACCACCGAGGCGATGGTTGCAGACAAGCCCGAACCCGCCGGCGCAGGCGGTGGCATGGGCGGCATGCCTGATATGGGCGGCATGGGCGGCATGGGCGGTATGCCCGGCATGATGTAACCCGTTACATCACCGCAAAAATCAGAGGGGCTGCGATTTTCGCAGCCCCTTTTTTGTGCACTCAGCTTGCTGAAGTGGGCGCGATATTCACCGCACAGCATTCACCGCGCAGCGCCGGACGCCGCAATTCCCCCGCCCCGAACTTTAGTCCAGTGCGGCGATGAAACGTTCATACAAGGCATTGTCGGGCGCGAAGATATAATCTGCCTGCGCGGCGCTGACCTGGCTGCATCCGGCCGCATGCAGGGCGCTGACCACCGGATAAAGCAGCTCCGCCCCGCATTGCAGACTGCCCTGATTGCCGCTTAATGCAACCTGGCAGCCAAACTCCACCTCAAGCGCGGCCATCGCTGCGTCCATGACCGCCGCATCGGCCGGTGCGACGAAGCGGATGATCCGTTCCGCATCGGCGCGGGCGCTGCCTTCGATCATATCGAGGATCCGGCGCAGCGCGGACTTCGCCGCATCGTCCCATTCCGCATTGCGCGAGGCGGCAAGACAGGCCTGGCTGCGCAGAATAACCCCGTCCTTCAGAATTTTGAGGTTATTGGCCGCCAGTGTCGTGCCGGTGGAGGTAATATCGACAATTGCCTCCGCCGCGCCGGAATTGGGCGCACCCTCTGTTGCCCCCAAACTTTCGACGATGCGATAATCGGCAACCCCATGCTGCGCGAAAAAGTCGCGCGTCAGGGTGAGATATTTTGTCGCCACCCGCAATCTGCGCCCGTGACGGCGGTGGAAGGCAGTGCTGACCTCGTCAAGATCGACCATTGAATGCACATCGATCCAGGATCGCGGCACCGCGACTACAAGATCGGCCTTACCGAAGCCAAGCGGTTTCAACAGCATCATGCAGGCTTCCAGATCAAGCGTTTTTTCACGCATCAGATCCTCGCCGGTAATGCCAAGATGAACCGCACCGCTTTCCAGATAGGCCGGAATTTCCCCCGATTGCAGAAATGCAATCTCCACATCGGGCACGGCCGGCATAGAGCCGACATATTCACGGCCCGTCCCCCCTGAAATCGGAATACCGCAGCGCTTCAGATAGTCATGGGTCTGTTCCGCAAGCCGCCCCTTGCTTTGGATGGCGAGCACCAGTTTACCGCCCATTATGCCTCTCCCCTGGCAAGCAGCAGCCATTCGGTACGGATCGCCCCACCGATCGCGGGTATTTCCCTGTCCGCGCCCAACTGCGCCAGCAGGCGGTCATAACGGCCGCCGCCGGCAATCGGACCGGGCACCGCCTGCCCCTTGGCATGCAGTTCGAAAACAAAGCCTGTATAATATTGCAGCCCGCGCTCGAACCGGGCGGCAAATTGTAGCCGGTCCACCGGCACGCCCCGTTTCTCAGCCAGTTCGCAGCGCCGCTCGAAACACGCAATATCTTTGTCCAATGTGATGCCCGCCTGCCGCGTCAGGTCGCGCAACCGGCCAATCGCTGCGGCACAGCCCTCGCTGATCTCAAAAAACGCGTCAAACAGCGCCACAATCTCCTGCGACAGGGCGCCACTGCGCGCATCCGCCGCCTGTTCGAGGAAGCGCACCGTAATCTCGTCCGTTGTGCGGCCGCCGGCAGGCGCGATCCCCGCCATCTGCAGCACATCTTCCACCGCGGCCTTCGCCTGCTCCCCCTCAAGCGCCCCCAGAGCCGCAAGGAATGCTGTACGGTCGGCGCTGGCCGCATCGCCATCGGCCCCGCTCAGACGGTTGATCAGATCCTGCAACTGCCCGGGTCGCCAGAACTGATGTTTCAGGCGCAATCGCCATCTTTCGGGCAGTTGCAACTGATCGATCAGACCGAAGAACAAGCCCACATCGCCGATCTCGATCTCACAATCGGGCAGCCCTGCTGCCTGCACGGCGGCAAGGGTCACCGCCAGCACCTCCGCATCTGCGGCTTCCTTATCCTCAATACCCAGACATTCCACACCTGCCTGCAGAAACTGGCAGGGACGGTCGCGACCGGGCGGCTGAAACCGGAAGGCCGGTCCGTTATAGCTCAGCCGCGCAGGCGCGCCCGCCCCGGCACCGCGCAAATACATCCGGCAGGCAGGAATCGTCAGCTCGGGCCGCAGGCACAGCTCCTGTCCCGATGCGTCGTTGAACGCATAAAGCCGCCGCCGGATATCCTCGCCCGACTGTTCCAGAAAGACATCGGCCGGCTCCAGTATGGGGGGCTCGACAAGGGCATAGCCGTGGCTGTCGAATACCGCCGCAATTTCTGCATCCTGGGCGCGCAGTCTGGCAAGCGCCGCCGCATCGTAATCCGGCATTCCGGGGATACGCATCACATCTGTTCCTTCAATTCCGGCATCTAATTGTCAGGCCGATATCACAGCGGCACTTATACCCTGCTGAGCAGGCGGGTAAAGAGCGGCACGATGTGAGCAAGCGCCAGACGCGCGGCGATGGCGTTCAGGATGCCACGTCATCCAGGCCCCTGTCACGCGCCAGCATATCGCGCACCGCACCGACAAGCGCCGCCCGCGGCACCGAAATCTGTGCCGGCTGATCTTCACGCCAGGTCTTGTTGTCGCTGATTTCAGCGGACAGACGCTTACCAAGCAGCAGGTCTTTCAGCGTCACCTCACCGGCGGCGAATTCATCTTCCCCGACGATGACGGCGACCGGCGCATTGCGCTTGTCGGCATATTTAAGCTGGGCGCGCATGCCGCTGCCCCCCAGGTAAAGTTCCGCACGGATGCCCGCGGCACGCAATTCGCCCACCATTTTCTGATAATCGCCCATCTTTGCGGCATCAAGGGCCAGCACAATGACCGGCCCGACAAGCTGCGCGCTCTGCTTCCCGAGCAGCCGCAGGGCCGCCAGCAGCCGGTCCACCCCGATCGATACACCCGTCGCGGGCACCTCGACCCCTTTGAAGCGTTTGACCAGATCGTCATAGCGGCCGCCACCGGCGACAGAGCCGAACTGCACCTTATTGCCCTTTTCATCGCGCACTTCAAAAGTCAGCTCCGCCTCGATCACCGGGCCTGTGTAATAGCCAAGCCCGCGCACGACAGAGGGATCGAAACACACCCGCTCGCCCCCAAAACCCGCCGCGTTCAGCAGATGGTCGATTTCCTCAAGCTCGGCCACCCCGTCACGGCCTACTTCACTGTCGCCGACAAGTGCGCGCAGCGTGGCGCAGACTTTCGTCCGATCCGCGTCGCCAGCCTCGATGAAGGCGATAATCCGGGCAATCTGATCCTCATCGAGATGCGCGCCTTCGGTGAAATCCCCCGACTCGTCGCGCCGTCCCGCTCCCAGCAGCAGCCGCACCCCTTCGACACCCAGCCGGTCAAGCTTATCGATCGCGCGCAGAACGGTCAGCCGTTTCTGCACAATTTCAGGATCGTCACCATGCGCGGCGCCGACCGTCTCAAGCACGCCGTTCAGGATCTTGCGATTGTTGACACGCACCATATAGTCGCCACGCGCGATCCCCAGCGCCTCCAGCGCATCGGCAAGCACCATGCACAATTCCGCATCCGCGGCCATAACCGGCGCACCGACCGTATCGATATCGAACTGGAAGAATTCACGGTAACGGCCGGGACCGGGCTTTTCATTGCGCCAGACAGGACCAAACTGATAGCGCCGGAACGGTTTGGGCAGGGCGTCGAAATGCTCCGCCACAAGCCGCGCCAGCGGCGCGGTCAGATCATAGCGCAGCGCCAGCCACTGATCATCGTCATCGCGCAGGGCAAACACCCCTTCATTGGGGCGATCCGAATCGGGCAGGAATTTACCCAGCGCATCGGCATATTCAAATGCGGAGGTTTCAAGCGGCTCGAATCCGTAGGATTCATAAACTGCGCGGATCGTCTCAAGCGCGGCGCGGCGCGCCATCACATCATCGGCGAACTGATCGCGCAACCCCCGCGGCACCCGCGCCTTGGGTCGGAATGTCTTCTTTTTTGCCATGCGCCCTACTTTGCCTTGCCTGACCCGGTGCAGGTCAAAAATCAGCGCCCGCCCCGTTTTACGGGAGGCGGGCGCGCATTCCTAACTTATTTGCGCGGTCCGGGGCAAGATCGCGGGCGCAGGACCAGAACGGCCCCTGGGCTCACCCTCCGGTCGCTTCTTCCTCAAGCGCGGCAATATCGCCTTCGGTGAACAGATACTCCTTCAGCTCCTTTTCGAAATCGGGACTGTTGCGCCGCAGCCATTCAAGCGCCATCGCCGCATGTTCGATTTCTTCGCGCATATTATGCAAAAGGATCGCTTTCAGCGCGGTATCGTCGCAATCATCGGCCCGTTGCCGGTACCAGTCCACCGCCTCAAGCTCCTCCATCAGCGATACAATCGCCTGATGCATCGCCAACGTCTGGGCCGACAATCTTTCGCGCGGGGCATGCAAACCGTCACTCGACATAGTTCATTTTCTCCGGGTTAAAGTGTGAACAAATAAATCTGTGAAACGTAAAAATTCAGCCGCCACCATCTCAGCAGCCCCCCTGTTTGGTGGGCGGTGCTTCGGTCGATGATTTTTCATCCTGATCGCCCAGCACGCGCAGTGCGGCAATTATGTCCTCCAGCAAATCCGGTGTCGGCGCTATCATACCTTCTTCTTCGGCAACCTCCATCTCCCGCGCGTCATACTCCCAATCGCGCAGGAGTTTTACCTTCGACACCCGATCAAGGCGGGGATCGATAACGATGTCCGCCGGCTGGCGGAAATCCAGATAGGTAAGTTCCTTTCCAGGTTGGCTCATCGTAAATCTCCTGGACGATATATCCACCATACCGGCGATTTCCCGCAAGTCATATGCACTGTACGGTTAATCTCCCGCAAGTTCATGCACATGAACATCATGCGCGGAATGTTCAGACAATATGTCAAGCGCCACTTTCTCCTGTTGCGGTGTCCAGACCCGCACCCACAACAGCAGCCCGCCTCGGGCAAGCTGGCTTTCCAGTTCCGCAGCGTGTTTTTTACCCAGAAGCCGCGCAAGCACGGCACCGATCGCCGCGCCGGCACCGCCGCTGGCAACCGCCGCCGCGAGGGTCGCGCCCAATGGCCCGCCAGCAGCCGTTGCCAGACCGGCGGCAACACCCGCCGCGACATAGATCGGCAAGCCAAACAGCATGCCCTCTGCCGCACCTAACGATTCCTGCGAGATATAGTTCCCCCGCGCGGCATTGGCATCGTCTTCCAATTCCTCAACCCGGGAAAAATGCCGCCGCAACTTTTTCTCCACCGCCTCCGTCCCGGCGAGGATACTGATATCGGCCCTGTCGAAACCGCCGATCATCAGGGCATCAATTGTTGTTTCAAGAGTTTCAGGATTATCGAAAATACCAACGGCTTCCCGAACTTTATCCATATTTTCGCCAGTATCGGTCATAAGAATCCCTCAACCCATCCAGAGTGAAACAGTGGCGGGCAGATATATCCCTCAGAACATATGCCCTTTTAAAGATTTGGGGCGTCGGGACGATACTGCAATAGGCTCAGCGCGCCTGGCGGTGATATTCGGGATTCGGCATCATATCGGTGGCGGCCGCCATACGGTTGGTCATATTGAAGAATGACGCGACAGCGGCGATATCCCAGATATCGACATCCGAAAAGCCCGCATCGCGCAGCGCCTGCCGGTCTGATTCAAGCACCCTGTCGGGGGTTTCGGTCATCTTGACCGCGAAATCGAGCATGGCGCGCTGTCGCGGAGGCAAATCGGCGGCACGATAATTCATTGCCAGAAGCTCCCCCAGTTCGGGGGTGCCGGACAATTCGCGCACCATCGCACCATGGGCGGTCAGACAATAGAAACAATGATTGGCGCTGCTGACCGCGACCGCGATCATCTCACGCTCAAGTTTGCTCAAACCGCATTCGGCCAGCATCAGATTGTTATACATCCCCATGAAACCACGCAGCTTTTCCTCATCATGGGCATAGGCCAGCAGCACATTGGGAACCATGCCAAGCTTTTCCTGGCATATATCGAAATATTTCCGCAGGTCGGGGGACATCGCCTCGCGCGGCAAGGGCTTGATATCAAGGGCAGTCAGATGATCGGGTTGCGACATGATGGCCTTCCGGTTTGATCAGCAGGAAACGCACTATCGCGCAATTGCAGCGCAGATCACAGCCCGAAGGCGACGGATTGTCTGCTACCGGTCGTAACAGGGATGCGTGATCTGGACACGCATGCCTCTATAACGCGTGCCGGGCGACCAGACCCGACACTCTGACGGCGCGGCACGGCCCCAACGGGCGTGCCGGCCGTCATTTTTTATCGCCCGGCAAATATCGTGACCGGGCCAGCTGTGCGAACAAGACACATCCGCATCATCACCTGAGCGCGCACCCCTATGAAAGCCGGCCGCTTCGCAGTAACCTACCGGCATATATTTGCGCGATAATGAGCAGAAAAAGCAGAGTCAGGGGACAGGGTCGGCATGTCGGAGATCACGCTTGAGGTCACTGGTTTTTTTCACAGCCCGAGCAAAACGGTCAGCTATGTGATCGCTGACCCGCGGGCCAAGCGCGCCGCCATTATCGATCCGGTGCTCGATTTCGATGTCGGGGGATGTTTGACCGATACCGAATCGGCTGACGCGATCATCGGTCATATCCGGCAGGAAAATCTTGTGGTCGACTGGATTCTCGAGACCCAGCTGCATGATGATCATCTTTCGGCCGCCCCCTATCTGCGCGAGGCGCTGGGCGGGCAATTCGCCATCGGCACCGCGATCACCGCGGCACAGACCGAATTACAGCAATTATTCCATCTGCCCGATTTTCCCTGTGACGGGCAGCAATTCGATCGGCTGCTTGGCAATGGCGATACATTCGAGGTCGGCGATATTCCCGCACGCGCCTATGCAATGCCCGGCCATTCCGGTTCCTGCACAAATTATCTGATCGGCGACTGCGCCTTTGTCGGCGATACTTTGCTGATGCCCGACAATGGCACCGCGCGGTGCGATTTGCCGGGGGGCAGCGCCGCCGAAATGTTCCGTTCGGTGCAGGCGCTTTACGGCCTGCCCGATGAAACACGCATCTTCACCGGCCATGATCCCGAACATCGCGGACGCGACATCGCCTGGGAATCGACTGTCGCGGAACAGAAGGAAAAGAACATCCACATCAAGGACGGGGTGAGCGAGGCTGACTTCCGTGAATTCCGCAACCGCCGCGACCGGGGCCTGTCGAAACCGGATTGCTATTATCAGGCGCTGCAATTCAATATGGCGGGCGCGCAACTCCCCGCCCCCGATACCAATGGCCTGTCCTATTTCCGCATGCCGGTCAACGCCATCCCCAAGGCGGCCAAACCCTTCAAATTACGGCTGGTGCACTGACGAAGCCGGTTCACCTGTGCCGGCTTCCTGCCAGGGGCACATGTTACCGGGCCAGTGAGGCCTCAAGCACCTGCCGCAGGAGGGAGAGGTCCACCTGGTCGGTGACGAAGCTGTCGCCGATTGCGCGCGGCAGGATGAAATTGATCCGCCCATCGGCAACTTTCTTGTCCTGTGCCATGCCCGCAAGCAGCGTATCGGCATCGAAATCCACGGCGTCAATCTGCGCTGCACGGACCGGCAATCCGATAGCCGACAAGTGCTGCTTTACCCGTCCCGCTTCCTGTCCCGTCGCCATGCCCATCGCCGCAGACAGCTCAAAAGCCAGGCACATGCCGATCGCAACCCCTTCCCCATGCAGCAGCCGCGCGTCATAGTTGGTCGCCTGCTCAAGCGCATGGCCGAAAGTATGACCGAGATTCAGCAGCGCCCGCTGCCCCGCCTCCCGCTCATCGGCTGCCACGATCCGCGCCTTGGCGCGACAGCTCCGGGTTACAGCCTCCACCCGTGCCGGCAGATCGCCCGCGCACAGCGCCGCGCCATGCTGCTCCAGCCAGTCAAAGAACGCTGCATCCCCAAGCAATCCGTATTTCACAACCTCCGCATAGCCGGCCCGTAATTCGCGACGCGGTAAACTGTCGAGCAGGGAAATATCGGCCAACACGATCCGCGGCTGATGAAACGCACCGATCAGATTCTTGCCATGCGGACTGTTGATTGCGGTCTTCCCCCCAACAGACGAATCCACCTGCGCAAGCAAGGTTGTGGGGATCTGCGCAAAATCGACGCCACGGCGCAGGATCGCCGCGGCAAAACCTGTCAGATCGCCAATGACGCCCCCGCCAAGCGCCAGTATCAGGTCCCCGCGTTCGATCTTTTCGGCAAGCAGCCAGTCGAGCACCCGTTCCAGCGTCGCGAAATTCTTGGTCTGCTCCCCCGGCGGCAGGATTTGCGTCACACAGGCGACGTCTGCCGCCCGCAATGACTGCTCGGCTGCCGCCAGATGCAGCGCCGCGACATGGCTGTCGGTCACAAGTGCCACGCGATTGCGTTTGAGGAACGGGGCAAGCCGGTTGCCCAGACCCGCAAGCAATCCCGGGCCGATATGGATTGGATAGGACCTGTCGCCCAGCGCAACATTGACCAGCTGTTCCTGTGGCGCGTTCATCTACCGGTCCACCTGCCGCTCGGGGTCTGAAAAATAGCGCTGCAGCGCCGCGATGATGGCATCGACGATTTCCTCATGCGGGACATCGGTGCTGTCCACCGTAATATCGGCTTCTGCATACACAGGATAGCGCTCATCACGCAGACGGGTCATGATTTCCGCCGGATCGCCCTGTTTCAGCAAGGGCCGGTTGTTACGCCGCGCCACCCGCCTGAGCAGCAGTGCAACCTCCGCCCTGAGCCAGACCGATACCCCATCGCGCTTGATCTGGGCCCGGGTATCAGGGTCCATGAACGCGCCCCCGCCGGTCGCAAGCACGCCACCATTTTCCTGCAGCAGGCGCGCGATCACCTTCCGCTCACCTGCACGAAAATGCTGCTCCCCGTGCTGTGCGAAGATTTCGGGGATCGTCATGCCCGCAGCCGCCTCGATTTCCGCATCCGCATCGACAAATGGCACACCAAGCCGGTTGGCGAGGCGGCGACCGACCGTAGTCTTGCCCGCTCCCATCAACCCGACAAGCACAATCACGCGCCCGCCCGCCGGGTTTGGCACCGGCTCGCCATTCATGGCGTCTTGATTATCCATGTTTTCGTTCATCAGTCTTTCCGGCTGCAGACAGGAAAACCCGCAGCGCACAGGCAGTTTGGCGTCTATAGCTACCCCTTTGTCGCCATGGGGGCAATCATGCATCGGCATCAGTCTCAGCCAATGGCGGGAATTGAACCGCTGCCCCTGTACCGATAAAGTCAGCCACATCCGCGGTGCGCTTGATCGCCGATTCGCCCCACACGCAGCCAGATATGGAAGGCCAGCCGATTTCAATGCCCAAACTGACCCGCTTCATCCTGCTTTTGCTGTTTGTCACATTGCTTGGCGGTGTTGCCTTCCTAGCGGTATGGGATATTCCGCCCCCTGTTCAGACCGTTGAGAAAGTGCTGCCCGATGCTGCACTTACTCACTAGCTGCCGGAACGGCATAGGCGGCAGGAACGGCAACCAAATGCGGGAGCGGCAACCGGTGCGGCGGCACCATCGGCTGCGGCGCGCTCGGCTGCGGTATTCAGGGTTTGCCCTGATGACGCTGGTGCCGATTGCGGGGCTTTGCGCAATTGGCAACGCCGCAGCGCAGCCGACCCCGCTCTATCCGCCTGCCACACAGGCCACACCCGCCCCGGCGGCCCCCGCCTATCAGCAACCCCAGGCGCCACGACTGACACAGCCGGCCCCGGATGCACCCTCGCGCGCATCCTCGACCGATAGCGCAGCCCCGCCCGACGGCGAAACGCCCGCTGCCGACACGGCGCAGGCCCGGGGAATACAGATCGGCGAGCTGCCTGCCTTTGATGTGTCGGCATTCGGCCTGCTCGATGCCGACAATGGCGGGTTCGGACCGGATCTGTGGGCACGGGCAGACCGCGAGCTGGTTGAAACGCTGATCGCGCAACTGCCGATGCAAAGCCGGTCACGCACACGCAATCTCATTGCCGCCCGGCTTCTGCTTACCCGCGCCAGCCCGCCGGCCGGCCGTGCAGGGAACGCAGACAGATTGCTGGCATTACGGCTTGAGCGTCTGATTGCTGCCGGCCGGCTTGAGGCAGTCGGGCAACTTGTCGACAAACTGGCAGAACCGGACAAAAGCCCCGCCATACTGCGCAGCTACGCCGCATATCTGATCGTGCAAGATGATCTGCAAACCGCCTGCCCGATTACGGATCGGCTGGTGGGGGAGAGTGAGGATATTTTCTGGCTGAAGCTGTCGGCGATCTGCAAGCTGGAGAGCGAGAATTTACGCGCCGCGCAGCTTGCAGCCGAACTGATCGCCGAGCTGGATCCCCGCGATACCGTCTTTCAAAGCCTGTTCCTGCAGGCAACGGGCGGCACGCCTGCCACGCTGCCCGCAGATTTCAGCCCGACCCTGCCGCAGCTTATGCTCATCCGCAGGCTTGATCTGGCGCTGCCTGATACCGTGCCCGCAACAGCATCACCGGCAAGCCTGATCGCCCTCACACGCATGCGCGACTCCGATCCGGCCCTGGCGATTGCGGCGGCAGAACGTGCGGAGGCAGCCGGGGCTTTGCCGACAGCCGAACTTGTCAAAATCTACGCCGCCGCACCGCCCCTGCCCGAAGACCCTGAAACAATAAAGACCATTGCCGCGCCACTGCGCAATGCCGGGCTTTACCAGTCGGTGCAGGCACAACAGGCAAGCCGCGCGCGCGCGCTTGCATTATCTGCCGCATTCGATACCGCCCATGAAAGCGGCACACTTGGCCCGGTCGCGCGCGCCAATGTGAGCGCAATGGCATCCTTGCAGCCCGGGCGCGAGCTCTTGTGGCTGTCAGGCAATCTGACCCGGGGCCTGCTTGTGGCGGGGGATTTCTCCACGGCGCTGAGCTGGTATCAGATGGTTCGGCTCGCCGCCTCGCCCGCCAATATCGAAGCCCGGCGTTTGGCACGGTTTTTATGGCCTTTGATGCGTCTTGCCCTGACGGAAACGCAGATGGCCGACGATCCGACACAGCTTGTCCTCTGGCTCGACCGGCACCTTGAGCGCACCCGACCCGAAACCCGGATGCAGGCCGAGCTGATGCTGGCCGCGATGGATGGGCTGGGGCTGTCGGTATCCGAAGCCGCGCTTGTCCGGCTGGCACTTTTTCCCGAAGATGCCGACACGCCAAAAGCTGCTGCGGATTTCACGCTGGAGCGGCTGCTGCACCTGGCAACCGCCGACCGGCGGGTCGGCGCAAGCTTGCTGATGGCGCTCAATTTGCCCGGGGCCGACAGGGCGCTGATGCGCAATCCGGAGGCACTGGCAGCGATGCTGCGCGCATTGCGCGCCATCGGACTTGAAGCCGAAGCGCGACAGATTGCCGTCGAACTGGCCATTGCGGCGGGGCTGTAGCTGCGCCACGATACTTCACCGAACGGATTGCCATGTCCCAAGACAGCCACTTGATCGATGCTTTCCTGGAAATGCTGAGCGCGGAACGGGGCGCGGCAGGCAACACCCTTGCCGCCTATGGGCGCGACCTTTCAGAGTTCAGCCGGTTCCTGCACAAACAGCCCGCAAGGATGGCGCAGGCGACGACCGAACAGATCGAGGCCTATCTGGGCACGCTGACGCAGCAGGGTCTGTCGGCGGCGACCAATGCACGGCGTTTATCGGCATTGCGGCAATTTTACAAATTCCTCTGTTCCGAGGCGATGCGGCCCGATGATCCCACACAGACGATCGCCACCCCCAAACATCGCCGCCCGCTGCCCCATAGTCTGAGCGAAGCGGATGTCGGCCTGTTACTTGCGGCCGCGCGGCGCGATACCGACAGCCCCAGGGGCGCCCGCACCGCCTGTCTGATGGAGCTGCTCTATGCCACCGGCCTGCGGGTCAGCGAGCTTGTCAGCCTGCCGCTTTCGGCATTGGCGGGGGAACGCGACATGCTGCTTGTCACCGGCAAGGGGGGCCGCGAACGGCTTGTGCCTCTCAGCGCCGCGGCCTGCGCGGCAGTGGCGAATTATATCCGCTACCGGCCCGATTTTCAGACCGCCAAAGGCGCCGCCTATCTGTTCCCCTCACGGGGCAAGAGCGGCCATCTGACCCGTCACCGTTTTGCGCAGATCCTGTCCGTGCTTGCCATGGAAGCCGGCCTGCCCCACATGAAAATCTCACCACACACATTACGGCACGCCTTTGCGACCCATCTTCTGTCGCGCGGCGCGGATCTGCGTGCGGTGCAGCAAATGCTTGGCCATGCGGACATTTCAACGACAGAGATCTATACCCATATTCTGGATGCCAGAATGCAACAGCTTGTGCGGTCGCATCATCCCCTGGCCAGCGCGACAATGCGCAAGGGTGGGGGTTGATGCGGGCGGCGGGTACCGGCGTGAGGGGCAAAGCGGCAACCAGACGAGGCGGCCCGGTTCATCCATCACCTGGCGCCGCTTGATACCGGGTCTGCGGATCGCCGACCGTCCCTGTCCCCTTGCCCGGCATTGGAGCAGGTCAGTCCGCATTGTCCCCGGTTCACCAAGGGGGCGGGATTGACACGGCTAGCTGACAAGGTAACAAAGAAGCTGACCTCTGATCGTGCCGCTATTTGGCACAGGCATGGATGAAGGCAAACGAACGGAGCCGGACAGAAATAATGCGGACCTATCTGGATTTTGAAAAGCCGATTGCCGAACTCGAAGGCAAGGTCGAGGAACTGCGCCAGCTTGCGGCCGAAGATCCGACCATGAATATCAGCGACGAGGTCGCCAAGCTCGAGCTCAAAGCCGATAATTTGCTGCGGCAAAGCTATGCCAAGCTGTCGCCCTGGCAGAAGACACTTGTCGCGCGCCATCCGAACCGCCCCCACTGTCAGGATTATATCGACCGGCTGATCGATGATTTCACCCCGCTTGCCGGGGACCGCGGATTCGCCGAGGACGCGGCCATCATTGCGGGGCTGGGGAAACTCAAGGGCCGGCCGGTCATGATTATCGGCCAGGAAAAGGGCAATGATATCGAAAGCCGGATGCGGCACAATTTCGGCATGGCCCGACCGGAGGGATACCGCAAGGCGATCCGGCTGATGAACCTGGCCGAACAGTTCCGCCTGCCGGTCATCACACTGATCGACACACCCGGCGCCTATCCCGGCATCGGTGCGGAGGAAAGGGGTCAGGCGCAGGCCATCGCCAGCTCGATCGAGCGCAGCCTGTCACTGACCGTGCCGCTGATTGCCGTCATTATCGGTGAAGGCATGTCCGGTGGCGCCATTGCCCTGGCGGCGGGCAATGATGTGCTGATGCTCGAACATGCGATTTATTCGGTGATCAGCCCGGAAGGCTGCTCATCCATTTTGTGGCGTTCATCCGATAATGCGGAAGAGGCGGCGGCGGCCATGAAGCTGACCGCGCAGGAACTGCTCAGCCTCAAGATCATCGACGAGATTATTCCCGAACCGATGGGCGGTGCGCATCGCGAGCCGGCTCAAGCAATCCACCAGGCAGGCGAGGAAATCCGCAAAACACTGGCAAAACTTGAAAAGCTGAGCCCGGACGAACTCAAGCAGGGCCGTCGCGAGAAATTCCTGGCGATGGGGCGGCAAGGGCTGCACTGACCCCCTGCCGCGCCATCTCTCGCCGTACCCTTGCACCGTACCTTCGGGCTGAAAATCCATACCCTGTTTATGCGGAGCTGTCGGGCTCAAGCGGTCAGCAGCACTCCTCCGGCCCGCAGGCATTTGCGCCATCTGCGGTGACATTGTAATCAGTGCCCTTGGTTTCCGCCGGCGTGCGAAGCGCAGACCGCATGCAATCGAAAACCCCGGCATCGGCAAGCGGAACCTCAACCCTGGGCGGCACCGGATGGACCTGTTCCTGATAAGGCTGCGCGGTCAGAAGGCGGAATGTCTTGTCGCACACTGCAACCGGCACACCACGTTCGAACACATGCCCGTCATCATCTTCGACCTTTGACCAGGGGCCGCCGTAAATCACCGCCTGGTTGCGCTCAAGACACGGCCCCTGCTTGCCCTTATAGGCGGTGACAGTAACCGAGCGAAACTCAATCCCCTCAACGGTCTGCCAGGGTTCCGCATCGCGTTTGGCAATCGCAATCCCGTGAAACCCCGCCGCCTCGAATGCACGCAGAAACTCCCGCTCCTGAAAGGCACCCGATACGCAGCCGGACCAGAGATCGGGATCGTCGCGCAGATGTTGCGGCACTGCCTCATCCGACACAATATCGGAAATGGCGACCCGGCCGCCAAGCTTGAGTACACGAAACATCTCGTCAAATAATGCAACCTTGTCTTCGGCGGCCACGAGATTGAGAACGCAGTTCGAGACAATCACATCGATGGAATTATCCGCGATCAGCGGCGCCTGCGCGGCCTGGGTCTTGTGGAAATTCTCAAAGGCCTGAAAGTCCGCATATGACTGCACCGGATGGTCGGCCAAATAGGCTTCAACCGCATCAATATCGGTTTTCAGATCCTGAATCTTGCCGCGCCGGAACGATACATTGTCCCAGCCAATGCTTTCCGCGATCTGCCCACGATACTTTTCCGCAAGCGCGAGCATCGGCGGGTTGAAATCGATACCCGTGACTTTTCCTTCAGGCCCCACGATCTGCGAAATGATGTAGCAGATCTTGCCGCCGCCACTCCCCAGATCGAGAACCGTCTCGCCGGGCTGAATGAATTGCGAGGGATCGCCGCAACCATAGTCGCGCTCGATAATTTCTTCCGGAATGACCTCAAGATAGCGGGTGTCGTAATCGACCGGACAACAAAGCGCCTCCTCGCGAATTTGCGACGCATCTCCATAACGTTTCAGAACTTCCTGCTCCGTGTCAGTTGCCGCAAGCACCATATGAACCACCCTTTTGCTGCGCATGGATCTGGCCGAATGACCAAACATCCGGCAAAGTTGGAATGAAGAAACAAGTGTAACCTGCCCGCGAGAGCGGGACCAGCCATTGAGGGGCGGCAATCCGCATGCCCACGTAATTGTGATAAACCTGCGGCGCGGGCGATCATCGGGCTCAGGCGCGAATAATCCTGTCGCGGTTCCGGCTTACCTGCGCGGTCGCATTGCGGGTATCGACGACAAGCGTGACCGCATCGACAAGCGCCGCATAATCAACATCGTCATGATCGGTGCAGATCAGCGCCGCATCATAATCCGCAAATGCCACCGGATCCCAGCTGACCGAGGTTCGGCCGGCAAGCTCGCTATGGGCACGGGTCACACTCAATATCGGCACATGAGGATCATAGTAATCCACGCGCGCGCCGCGCCGCTCCAGTTGCTGCATCAGGACCAATGCGGGAGACTCACGCATGTCATCGACATTTTTCTTGTAGGCCACACCCAGCATCAATATCCGCGCACCCCTGGCGCTCAGCGCTTTTCTGTCGCTCAGTTCGCGCACCAGCCGTTCCACAACAAGATGCGGCGCGCGACTGTTGATCTCGCCCGCCAGCTCGATAAAGCGGGTCGGCACGTCATATTCACGCGCCTTCCAGGTCAGATAGAAAGGATCGATCGGGATACAGTGTCCGCCAAGCCCGGGGCCCGGATAAAACGGCATGAAACCGAACGGCTTCGTCTTCGCCGCATCGATCACCTCCCAGATATCGACACCCATGCTGCCATAGACATGCTTGAGCTCATTGACGAGGGCGATATTGACCGAGCGGAAAATATTCTCCATCAGCTTGACCGCCTCGGCGGTCGCAGCCGAAGACACGCGCACCACACCGGGTACGAAGCAGCCATAGAAATCGCAGGCAAGGTCGCAGGCCGGCTCGCCATCGCCACCCACGACCTTTGGTATGTCGGATGTGTTGAACTGCGGATTGCCGGGGTCTTCGCGTTCGGGGGAATAGGCGAGGAAGAAATCCTTGCCGGAACGCAATCCGTTCCTTTCCAGGATCGGGCGCATGATCTCATCGGTCGTCCCGGGATAGGTTGTTGATTCCAGAATGACAAGCTGCCCGGGGCGCAGGCTGCGGGCAATGGCGCGCGCGCTCTCCTCCACAAATGCCAGATCCGGCTCGCGATAGATATTCAAGGGCGTCGGCACGCAGATCAGGATGATGTCAGCATCCCCCAGCCGCGCGAAATCGGCGGTCGCCTCAAACAGGCCGCTTTCGCGCATGGCGGCGATTTTCGCATCCGGCACACTGCCGATGGGGGAATTACCGTCATTGATCCGCGATACACGGGCCTGATTGACGTCAAAGCCCAGCACCCTGAAACGCGCGCCCGTAACGGCGCTGGCAAGCGGCAGGCCGACATAGCCCAGACCGATAACCCCGACACAGGCATCCCGCGATGAAATTTTTGCGGCAAGCGCGGCCGCTTCTTTGCCCTGCACCTTAACTATCCCTCCGCATAGGCGGATACGATCTGCGACAACTGCTCGCAGATATAATCAGCAACATCTCCCGGCATATAGGGGTGCATCGGCAAACTCAATACCGTTTGTGACAGACGCTCGGCGACCGGCAGGCTCCCCTCGCCGCCGCCATAGGGGCGGTAGGCGGGCTGCAGATGCATCGGTCTTGGATAATAGATTTGCGTCGGGATACCGGCCTCTGACAGCTGCTGTTGCAAGCGATCGCGCCGGGGGATCTGTATCGTATATTGCGCCCAGGCGGAAACATACGCCTCACCCCGTGCAGGCAGGCGCGCGGCCCCTGCAAGGGCTGCATCATAGCGACGGCTCAATTGTTCGCGGCGGCTTTGCTCCGCCCGCAGTGCGGGCAGCTTCGCCAGCAGCACGGCGGCCTGCAAGGTATCCAGCCTGCCATTCACCCCGACCCGGACGATGTCATATTTCTCCGTGCCCTTGCCGTGCGCACGGATCGAGCGCAAAGTTTCGGCAAGCGCATGATCGCAGGTAAAGACCGCGCCACCATCGCCAAAGCAGCCAAGCGGCTTTGCGGGAAAAAAGCTTGTCGCCGTGACATCGGCAAGCCGCCCGACCTGCCGGCCCTGACAGCTTGCCGACAGGCTTTGCGCCCCGTCACCGATCAGCCGCAAACCATGCGTATCCGTAACGGCCCGCAGGCGCGGGTAATCAGCAGGCAATCCGTAAAGATCGACAGCAATCACCGCTTTGGGGCGCAGCGCGCCCGATCGCGTGACCTGCGCAATCCGACGCTCCAGATCTTCGGGGTCCAGATTGCAGCTATCCTCGCAGACATCGACAAAGACCGGCGTCGCCCCCAGCAACAGAACCACTTCAGCCGTCGCCGTAAAGGTAAAAGCAGGCACGAATACCGCATCACCGCGCCCGACCCCCAGTGCCAGCAACGCCATCAGCAGGGCATCGGTGCCGCTTGATACGCCGATCACGAAGCCGCCGCCCACAAAATCGGCCAGCGCCTGCTCAAGCTCGCCCACTTCGGGCCCCATGATATACTGCCCATGTGCCAGCACCTGCTGCATCCGGGCATCGATTTCAGGCTGCAAATGCGCCTGCTGCGCGGCCAGATCGATAAACGGTATTTTCATCGCAACAGGCCTCAACGCGCTTGGCGGGCGGTTGTATGGGGCAGGGAGGAAGGCTCCCCTTCCCGGACAAGTCCCTGCTCGCTCAAATGATAGCGATCCGCGCTACGCGGGCAGACCAGATCCTCCCCCAGCCTTTCGCCGACATGGCTGACCCAGCCGATCTGCCGCGCCGGGTTGCCCACGACCAGCGCATGGGCGGGCACGTCGCGCGTCACCACCGCACCCGCGCCGACCATGGCATAGGCGCCGATCTCGTTACCGCAGACGATGGTCGCATTGGCCCCCAATGTTGCGCCCTTGCGCACCATGGTCGGGGCAAACTCTTCCTTGCGTTCGACATGGGCGCGGGGATTGAGCACATTTGTGAAAACGATGCTGGGGCCGCAAAACACATCATCCTCGATGCTCACGCCCTTATAGACCGAGACATTGTTCTGGAACTTGCAGCGATTGCCGATTGTCACATCGGGCCCGATGGCGCAATTCTGCCCGATCACGCAATCGCGACCGATACGGCTGTTGCCCAGAATATGCGAAAAATGCCAGATCCTGGATCCCGCGCCGATCTCAACCCCGGGATCGATGGCCACCGTATCATGCGCGAAATAATTGCCCCCGCCAGCGCTCATCGGATCTTCCCCTAGCTGCGTATCGAGCCGGACCGGCAAACCGGTTTCCATTGACCGTTGCGCACAGTTGAGCGCCTGTAATACACGCGTTGCTTCCTGCGCGTCGGTGCGGGGCGCGCGCCGTTGCGCCACGCATTCAAGGAAATGTCCGACCTCCGCCGAAAGCGGTTCGGCTTTGACAAGTGCAACACTTTCCGCCTCCGCCTTGCTTGCGACCGGTGCCCCCTGTTGCCACTCGACCGCATGGCGGTAAAGGCTGAGCTTACCCTCCCAGTCGCGGGTGTCGTCAAATACCAGCATGCCCTTTTCGCCAATGACGACAAGCCGCTGTTCCTTCATCGGGTGCAGCCATGAGACATAGACATGGGCCCGCAAACCGGACGCAAAGGTCATATGCGTCATCGTCGTATCGGCGATTTTGGGATGCAGATAGGCGGCACCTGTGGCCGTAACCTGCTCCGGCATACCACCTGCCAGCGCCAGAATCATCGAAAAGTCATGCGGCGCGAAGCTCCACAGCACATTTTCCTCGCGCCGCAGCTTTCCCATATTGAGCCGGTTGGAATAGATATAGCGCAACTGCCCCAGTTCGCCCTTGTCGACCAGCTCTTTGAGCCGCAAAAATCCGTTATGATAGTGCAGCAAATGCCCGACCATCAGAATGCGGTCTTTCGAGGCGGCAAGGGCGGCAAGCTCCGTCGCATCACGGCTGTCGAGCGCAATGGGTTTCTCGACGAACACATCCTTGTCCGCCCATAACGCATCGCAGGCGAAACGGTAATGGGTTTCCGCAGGCGTTGCGATCATGACCGCC
This sequence comes from uncultured Alphaproteobacteria bacterium, assembly GCA_947258435.1. Lineage (GTDB taxonomy): Bacteria > Pseudomonadota > Alphaproteobacteria > UBA11222 > UBA11222 > CALAQW01. The sequence continues at coordinate 23,390 of CAMYID010000004.1, read as the reverse complement.
GCAATATCAGCCCGGGCAAGCAGCACGTTGCTGTCGGGCCAGTGCTCGACACCATATTGCGCGGCCAGTGTCCGGGCCTCGGGGCTTGGATCCGCAATTCCGGCCAGCACCGATTTTTCGGCAAGAACACGGGCAAGATTTCTGCCCCAATAACCGCAACCGATCAGCGCAATATTCCGACTTGCCGACACCGTTACCTCACGCCTGAAAAATCAACCGAAGCCCATGATATCAACGATCAGGGCATTGTCGTAAATCTAGCGTTAAATGGTGAGCAGAAGGTAAATTTGTTCCCGCCGGTCAGGACAGACAGGAGCGGCCAACAGAAATTTCGGCGGCTTGGTGCAGTGCGGTTTCGCCTGCAACAATCCAGCCGCCGCCCAGCACGCGACCGCCGTCATCTGCGGCATAGGCGACGCAGGCCTGCCCCGGCGCGACACCTTCTTCCGCGATATCAAGCGCGATGCGCGCCTGATCGCCGTCAAGCTTTTCAAGGGTTGCGGGCACCGGCGGACGGGTCGAACGGACCTTCACCTGCACACGCACCTTGTCGCCTTCGCCTAACGGCGTGGCGAGCCAGTTCAGCTCGCGCACAAGCAGCGCCGTTTTTTGCAGGGCATCACGCGGCCCGACAATGACCCGCCGGCGCGGCGCATCGATCCGGATCACATAAAGCGGATCGCCCCCGCCAATTCCCAGCCCGCGCCGCTGGCCCACCGTAAAATTGATAATCCCGTCATGACGGCCCAGCACGCGGCCATCCAGATGCACAATATCACCCGGGTCAAGCGCTTCGGGGCGCAGCTTTTCGATAACGCCGGCATAATTGCCATTGGGCACGAAGCAGATGTCCTGACTATCGGGTTTTTCCGCCACCGTAAGCCCCAGGCGTGTCGCGATCGCTCGCGTTTCCGCCTTGTGCAGATCGCCCAGCGGAAAGCGGAGATAATCAAGCTGCGGTCGGGTTGTCGCGAACAGGAAATAGCTCTGATCCCGGTCCGGGTCGACCGCGCGATGCAGCTCGGCCCCGTCTTTCCCGGCCTTGCGGATCACATAATGTCCGGTCACAAGCGCTTCAGCGCCCAGATCCCGCGCCATTGCAAGCAGATCGGTGAATTTCACAGTCTGATTGCATTTCACGCAGGGGATCGGGGTTTCGCCGGCCAGATAGGTATCGGCGAAATCGTCGATAACCGACTGCCGGAACCGGCTTTCATAATCCAGCACATAATGGGGTATACCCACCATTTCAGCGACCCGGCGCGCATCGTGAATATCCTGCCCCGCGCAGCATGAGCCCGGTCGCGTGACCGCCATGCCATGATCATAGAGCTGCAGCGTCACCCCGATTGTTTCATAACCGGCTTCATGCATCAGCGCCGCGGCGACCGACGAGTCGACACCGCCGGACATGGCGACGACAACGCGTCCACCCGCCGGAACATCATGCAATCTGATTTCGCGCTGCATCAGGGACTTTCACATATCGGAGTGAGGCGCGCGCAATGGGCGTGCGCCTGCCTAGGGAGATATAACCGTTCCGGCCATTGTGCAAGTGCCGCTTGGTCACCACCCCGATGGCGGCCCGTTGCGGGCAATATGAACTTCCCGATTATATGAAATCGAGGAGCGACACCTCATTCAGCTTCCGGACAAGGCTGTAGGATGCCTCTACCGCCAGTTGCTGACGGTTCAGACGCGAGATGGCTTCCGCGATATCGACTTCCTCAATCGCCGCGATGAAGCCCTTGTTGACGGTAATGAATTCTTCATGGCGAATGATGGTTTCCTCGACCCGCTGTTGGGTGAGGCCGTTATTTGCCTGAATCTGGATGATATCGCTCATCACCTGATCGAGATTGGCAATCTCTGCCTGCACGACCGCCTCATCGGCGGGCGACAGATTGGTGCCGAACGGTGTCGCCGCGTTATACTCAGCCAGCCGTTTGACCGAGGCAAGCAGCCCCTGCCCCAGATCGTCGGCCAGCACGCCATATTCGATTACCAGACTCTGATCCAGCCGGACCTGCGGTTTCTGCTGACTGTTCACGAAGTAATCCGCGATCGGATTGGCAACCGTTGCGAGATCAGGCAGATCCGTTGCCGAAAATGGCGGGGTATCGGTACGGCCACCGGCGAAGATATAACTTCCCGCAAAACGCGTATTCAGCACGCTTTTCGACGCACCGAAAGCATTCTCGATATTTACCGACAGGGTGCGTCCTGAATCATTGGCCAGCGCTCCGAGCAGATCCTCGCGCAGATTCTTGGCCGCATCGTACAGATTGGTGATCGCCGCATCCTGCACCTCCAGCCGCAATCCGGTCTGCGTGCCAAGCTCGATATAGGAGGTCGTGCGCGCCTCAACCGCCTTGGCACTGATCAGGGCATTTGCATCTTTCGCGATACCCTTGAAACGGTCGGCGACCACGCCGCTGCCGACCTGACGCTGCGTGTCGGCGACCTGCTGCTGCGCCTGCAGCATACGCGCAACCACCGCCTGATTCTGTGCGAGTGTGGAAATACGGGGCATTGCCGTTCCTTTCCGGTCTAAATGATATTGATCAGCGTATCGAGCAGCTCTTCCGCGGCACGGATCAACCGGGCAGAGGCGTTATACGCATTCTGATATACGATGAGATTGGCAAGCTCCTCATCCAGATTTACGCCTGAAACTTCACCAAGCTGACTACGGATTTCCTCGCGAATCCCTTCCCGGTTTTCCGCAACGCTTTCGGCCTGGGCCGCCGCGCGTGCCGCACTGGCAATCAGCTGCGCGCTATAATCGCTGAGCGTCAGCGGCGCACCTGACAAGCTGCCCGCGGCCGCGAATTGCTGCACCTGGTTTTCCGCCGCATCAAGGGCCAGTGCGCCGCGATCATCGCCGATTGACAGCGCCAGCCCGCCCACCGCAGAAATATCGAGTTTGGCCAATGCCAACCGGTTATTGTCGGCAACGATATCCGGATCGACAACAAGCCCGGTCGCCTGATTCTGCCGCGCCCCCGGACCGAGACCGAAAAGCTGCGACAGGCTGACGCCGGTTGCGCCGCGGCTCGTCTGGTCATTGGGTACGAACAAGGTGTAATCTTCATAACCCGGCTGCGGCGTGACGGCGATCTGCCCATTGGCATCCATGGCGAAGGTCGCGAACGTGCCCACCCCCGTAGTGGGATCGTTCAGCTGCGTGATAATATCGTTGAAACTTGCACCCGCGATTGTCAGCGTATAGTCGATCGCTTCCTGACCAAGACTGTTGATCAGCTTGAGCTGCATGGTCTGGCCACCGGTAAAGCCATGTGCCTGACCAACCGAAAAGCCGGTCTGGTAATGGTTGGGCACGGCTGCCTGCACAAGATCGTTCAGCCCGAAGAAATGTGAAAATCCGCGACCGGCCCGGTCGCTTGGCGCTGCGGCATCCTGCAGGAATGCCACCCCGTGCGCCGCATTGGTCGCATCGATGGTCAGCACACCGCCGCTCAGGCTTGCGCTGCCATTCGCGCCAAGCCCTGTATCGATCGCAGTCACAACGTCATTCAGCGTACCGCCGAATGCAACCGGCGCACCGCCATTGACAGAATACTGATTGGCGGTGAAATCGACGGAAACACTGACGACCGTCGCACCCGATGCATCCACGACGCTGAGATCGGTCGTACCGCTGAAACCATGTGCGTCGGTCGCAAGCAATCCTGTATTGCGCCCGACAAGCTGGTTTGGCGCCGGCACAGCGGAATTGTCATTGTGAATGGCATTCAGTGTATCGATCAGTTTCGCTGAAAATTCACCCAGCTCCTCAGCGAATTCAGGCAACTGCACATCGCGCATATTCAGCAGGCCGCGCAATTCACCTGAAGACAAATGCGGTTCGAACGCGATACCGGTGGCATTGGGAATGCCGGATGCCGCATCAATCCGATGCAATGTGATCCGCGGGAAAATCGCGTCCGGATCGGCCGCCGCAACCCCCGAATAGCGGAGTTCCGTCAGTGTACTGCTGACAAGAAAGGTGCCATCAGGCGTTGCCACATCGACCCGGCCATTACCCTGCTCGGAAATGCGGACTTCAACCAGTTCCGACAGTTCGCTCAGCGCCTGCTGACGGCGGTCGATCAGCCCGTTGATATCGACACTTTGCGCCTTGCCTACGACAATATCCTGGTTGAGTTCATGGATATTGAACAGCAGTTCGTTGATGGCCGGCACACGGCTTGCCACCTGACGGTCGGCATCAAGACGGAATTCCTGCAACGAGGCGGCGACCCGCGCAACCTCCTCCAGCATCGCTTCAATCCCCAGGATTGCGGTGGAACGACGAATGGGTGATGCGGGATCGAGCTGCAACTCGGAAAGATCGGCAAACATCGCATCCAGCTTGCCAGGCAGTGAATTATTCGCACTGGGGTCGCCATAGACCGACTGCAAACGGTCATGCAGAGTGGAAATGGCCGCGGCCGCGCCATAGGCGGAGTTTGCGGCAAGCCCCTCACGTATCAGGAAATCATTGGTGATACGGCGGATTTCGGTAATGTCGACACCGCCGAGCGAGCGGGCCTGAAACACGGCCTCACGGCGCGCATAGTCGGGATTGTTGACATTGGCAACATTCGTCGATGTATTGCGCAGGGCAATCTGGTTGGCGGTGATCCCGCTGATCGCATTCCCAAGTATGCCGGTAACGGCAGCCATATTCTTTCCTTCCACTGACAGTTTGCAGAACTGCCGGAGCAGAATTGCAAGCCGGGAAGCCTTTGCTGACAGACTTCCGCGCCGACAGATATGCAAGCGCGATGCCAGTTCGCGGCAAGCTGCCCCGACACGCATGATCTGGCGGGAACCGGTGCTGATCCGCCGGGGGCGCGCGGCACCTTTCCCCCGCGCCCCGGGATATTTTCACTGCCAACCGGGTAGTTCTTGCCGCATCAGGGCAGTTCTTTCCCTGCATTCGCCCCTTCTTGCCCTGTCCGCATTGCCCGGTACGGGGCCGTAAATGCCCTGAACCCCTTGAAAACCGCGCGCTGTGAAAGTTGGCCCGTCATTTGCTTCCCCTCTCGCCATGTTTGCAATGCGTTCCGCCGCCAACAGGTCGATATGTCCATGAATGCGATTGATACATTCCTGCCCGCAGCGCCCCGTCCCGGGCGCAACCCGTCGGAGACGGGCCCGCCCCGCCATGCGGATTCCGGCGGCGCGGCGACCGTTTCAGACACATCCGCCTTTGGCGCGCAGATGACGCAGACCACTCAAACAACGCGGCAGCCCGGGCGCGATGCGGCGTCACCGGAAACAGCCACCGCGACACCCGCACAATCTGCCGGCACGGCAGTCAATGCCCAAAACTCACCGACGCCAACCACATTGCAGCCACAAGCCGCAGCCCGGCCATCCCGGACAGACCAGATGGCGGCACCGAATGTGAACGGACAGTCCGGCATCGCCCCGTCCGCTGCCGCACAACCCGGAAAGGCCGACAGCACCCCACAATCCGGCCTGCTGCCCGCAAGCGGATCGGACGCCCCAAAAACGGCCCTGACTCCGGCCATGTCAACGACAGACGGTTCCGGGGCAGCCATTTCGCATCCGGGTAACGGGGGCGCGCAGCCAGCAAGCGCAGGGCTTGCGACATCGCAGGCCTCCGACATCACTGAAGGCAGGGCTGATGGTGACAGCGCTGCCCCGCGGCAACCGTCAGCAGGCGGTGACCCGAAACTCTCTGCGACCTCAGGGGTCAGCCCGGAAACAGGCACCACCGACATTGCAGCCGCGTCAGACCCGATCGGGGATATAGCGAACACCGCCTCAGCCAGTATCTCCTCCACCAGCAGCACAGAGGGTGTTGAGAACACCGTTACGGGCGCAACGGGAATTCCGGGGGCTCCGGGCGCGCCGGGGGCTCCGGGCGCGCCGGGCGCAATGGCCGAAAGCACAAGCATCACCGCCGAAAAGCCGGATTCCGCAACCCGGCCGGTTACAGGAACAAACCATCCTGCGCAGGCAGCAGACAAACCCAATAGCGTTCAGGCCGCGCCTGAAACAGCAAACGGGGCTCAGCCCGCCGCAACGGCGGGCAACCCAGGAGTGGCCGGGCAGCCGGGGGCGGCATCGCGTCCGGGCAATATGGAGATCCCGCAAGCTGAAAACCGGCCCAGAGCTGATGCCGCCACCCCCGCGGCCGCACCGGGCAATCAGGCAGCGGCTGCTACTGCGGCAAATGGCGCCCCGGCGACAGGCACCACACAGCCAGCAGCAAGTGCGGGGACGACCATGCACACATCAGGCAATGGCCCGACTGTTGCACCCGATCAGTCCGCGGCAATGACACCTCCTGATACAGCAGCACGGCCTGCCGCAACCGTCCGCGACAATGGCACCTTTGGCGATACACTCAAAAGCGCTGAAGTCAGGAATGATGCCGCAACAAGCCGGGCGACGGGTTTTTCAACAAGTGAGGCGGGATCGGGCCTGGCGCAGGCAAACGATGCGGCCCGCGCCGCAACGGAATCCCCGCAGCGCGCTACAACGCCGCCCCCCAGTCCGCCGATCCGCGACCTCAGCATGCAGATCACCCGGCATTTTGACGCAGGAACAAACCATTTCCAGATGCGGCTTGACCCGCCGGAGCTTGGCCGGATCGATATTCGCATGCAGGTCACCCAGGACGGGAAGCTTTCACTCATCGTCGCAGCCGAACATCCTGAAACGATCGATCTGTTGCAGCGCGACGCGCGCGCGCTGGAGCGCAGCCTGCAGGATGCCGGCCTGAAGACAGATTCGCAGTCGCTGAACTTCTCGCTGAAGGATAGCGGCAAAAGCTTTGCGGGCTGGCGCGGCAATGAAGAAGCAAGTGCAGCAGGCGGCGACGACGATGGCTGGGAGATTCCCCCGGAGAACCTGGCCGCAAACCACCGTTTCACCGATCGCGCCCTAAATATTCGGATTTGAGAAAACAGGAAGGCAGATACCCGTCCGTTTGATAGCGGGCCTGTCGGGAGAAAATAGTCGAATGGAAATTACGCCCAATACAACATCGCTTGCCAATAGCGCGGCGACCGGTGCGGCCAAAACACTGGCCCAGGATTTCGATACCTTCCTGACTTTGCTGACATCGCAGCTGCAAAATCAGGACCCCCTCGAACCGATGGATTCAAGTGAGTTCACAAGTCAGCTTGTACAGTTCGCCTCCGTCGAACAGGCCATTCAGACCAACAAGAACTTTGAAACCCTGATCTCGCTGACTTCGGCCAATACGACAAGCGCAGCGCTCGATTATCTGGGCAGGCAGGTCACCTATACCGGTGCGGACAGCAATCTGCAGGGTGCCGGCATCGACTGGTCCTACATTCTCGATCCCGATGCGATCGCAAGCTCGATCGCCGTGAAGGATGCAACCGGCAAGGTGGTATTCGCCGCAGACGGCCCCGAAGATGGCGGCGCGCATCAGTTCGCCTGGAACGGGAAAGACAATAATGGCCAGGATCTGCCCGACGGTGTCTACAGTCTCAGCATTTCCGCCATCGACAAGGCCCAGAATCCGGTCAGTGCCGAGATTTTCTCATCCGGCACTGTTACCGGCGTGGATGTGACGGCAACCGATCCGTTGCTGTCGCTGGGTGCAATCACGCAGCCGCTGACCAACGTGCGTGAGATCAGCCAGAACAAGTAACCAATTGAAAATATCATTGCACGCAAAGAACATGCGTCATTTTTCACACCGCCGCTTCGAAGAAGCCAAGGTGACAGGAGAACAAAGATGAGTATCTACGGCGCCTTATTCAGCGGTGTTTCCGGCCTGACCGCCAACGCATCCGCGCTGGGGATCATTTCGGACAATATCGCGAATGTGAACACCGTCGGCTATAAGCAGACAGAAGCGAATTTTGCGACGCTGGTTACCTCGCCCGCCTCGGACCGGTCCTACAGCCCGGGCGGTGTGCAGATCGTTCCGGTGCAGAATATCGACCAGCAGGGTCTGTTGCAGGCATCGGATTCGGCAACCGATCTGGCAATTACCGGTCGGGGCTTTTTCGTTACGAACTCGACAACGGATCCGACGACCGGTGAATCCCGTTTCACCCGCGCAGGTTCCTTCCGCACCGATGAAAACGGTTTTCTGAAAAACGCCGCCGGCGACTTCCTGTTGGGCTGGCCGATCGACAATCTTGGCAATCTGCCGAAGAATTTGAGCGATCTTTCCGCGCTTGAGCCCATCGATATCAGCAGCCTGACCGGCACTGCCGACCCGACCACCGCCATGTCCTTACAGGCCAATCTGCGCGATGGAACGCCGGTGCATCCCAATGCGGGCACTTATGCGCCCGGACAAATTGCAGATGGCACTATCACCAATCCTGACTTTGCAACCAGCATTCAGATTTTCGACAGCAAGGGCGGCAACCGGACCCTGACCTTCGGCTTTATCAAGACTGCCGCCAATACATGGGCCGCAGAAGTCTATGTGGAGCCGGCTGCCGATGTCGATGCGGGCACGCATCCCAACGGTCTGATCGATTCAGGCAATGTCCTGTTCCAGCCCGATGGCACACTGGATGCTACAACGACTTTTCCAAATGTTACAAACACGTTGAACATCACATGGGATGCGGCAAGCACCGGCTTGTCGACCAGCGCGATCGAGCTCGATCTCGGGACGGTCGGGCGACCGGACGGGCTGACCCAGTTTGCGACCAATTCGACACTCTCTTCCGCTTCGGTCAACGGCGCGGTATTCGGTAGCCTGCAGGGACTTGAAGTCGACGTTTCGGGCAATGTGACCGCCACGTTCGAAAATGGTATCCGGACGCAGATCTACAAGATACCGCTTGCGGTCTTCCCGAACCCCAACGGGCTTTCGGCGCGGTCGGGCAATACCTACGGACAATCTGATTCATCAGGTGCCTTCACATTGCTGCAGGCGACGACAGCAGGCGCGGGGCGCATCGATTCCAATGTGCTTGAAGCCTCAACGGTGGAGCTTGCGGGAGAATTCACAAGCCTGATCACCGCCCAGCGGGCCTATTCGGCAAATTCGAAAATTATTCAGACCGCCGATGAGATGCTCGATGAGCTGATCCGGATCAAACGGTAAATAGAATCTGAACCGGGCCCGCGATGTGGCCCGGTTCAGACGCTGAAAGGCCGCGCGCGATGGTTAGCGATATATGAACTTAAGTCATTGTTAATGTTAATCTTTATCGCAGAATTAGGAATGATTTTTAGCGCTTCCTTAAAGCCCCGACGCTACCTTGGTCGGCATCAGCAGCGGTACAGCGCAACAGGGCGATCGCAACGCAACCACTCAAGGGGGTAGTCGAGGCCGATCAGTCTCGGAACTGGAGAAATGTCAAACACAGCACAGCAAATAAACGCGACCGTAATGGGTCCCCATGGCATGCCCATCTCGCTTGATGACTTGCCACCGCCCAATACAAAACGCTGGGTCATTCGCCGCAAGGCAGAGGTTGTAGCGGCTGTCCGGGGCGGACTTCTGAGCTTGCATGACGCCTGTGAGCGCTACACCCTGACTGTCGAGGAATTCCTGTCCTGGCAAAGCGCGCTCGACCGTCATGGGCTTGCCGGCCTGCGCACGACGCGGCTGCAGGACTATCGCGATGCAGGCGGATAATGGCCAACGGGAATTAGTTACAAAACCGAAAGAATTCGGCCGGCCGCCTTGCGCGACCGGCCTTTTTTTTTTTCCGCGCAAACGCAAATGCACAAATCGATGCGGCGATCCCAAATCGGCCAATGCGGTTAACCAGATATTCACGCTCGACTGGGAAAATATTGCCCATCGCAGAAAGCGGCACGCGAATAGCCGGAAATGGCATCGCACCATAATTCGTCTGGCAACCCTTAGTTCTTGGTGACCTGGTTTGAGTGGATTTCTGGAGTTCTTAGGTAAGCTGGGCGCGGGGCGTCTGATTGCCATGGGGATTGTGACGGCGGCACTTGTTGCCTTCTTCATCTTCATGACGATGCGCTTTACCGCGCCGTCGATGGCACTGCTATATTCCAATCTCGACAGTTCCGACTCCGGCGAAATCATCGCCAAGCTGGAGGCGCTGAACATCCCCTATCAGCTTCAGGGCGATGGCACGACGATCCTCGTCCCCGATGAACAGGCCCGCAGGCTACGCATGTTGCTGGCCGAGGAAGGTCTGCCGAGCGGCGATAATGCGGGTTACGAGCTGTTCGACAACAGCAGCACTCTGGGACAGACAAGTTTTATCCAGAATGTGAACCGCCTGCGCGCCATGGAAGGGGAGCTTGCGCGCACGATCCGGTCGATCGATTCGGTGGTGAATGCGCGGGTTCATCTTGTGATCCCCAAACGCGAACTGTTTGCCGCCAACCGGCAGGAGCCCACAGCATCCATCGTCGTCAAGGTGCGCCGGAATTTCGGCACAAGCCAGGTGACCGCGATCCAGCACCTTGTCGCCGCTGCGGTTCCGGGCCTCACCCCCGGCCGGATCGCCATCGTGGACGATAAAGGCAAATTGCTGTCGCGCGGGGTGGAAGACGAATTTGAAGGCAACATTGTCGCAGGCATTCAGGATACGAATGCAAGCTTCGAGGCGCGCCTTTCGGGCCGCATTCAATCGCTGGTCAGCAGCATCGTGGGCCCTGAAAACAGCCGCATTCAGGTTACGGCTTCGGTCAATCTGAACCGTATCACCGAAAATTCCGAGATTTTCGATCCGGACGGCAGGGTCATGCGCTCGACCAATGTGATCGAGCAGGAATCCTCCTCGACCGAAAGCGACACAGAGCCTGTAACCGTTGGCAATGCGCTTCCCGAACAGGAGGAGCAGACAGCACAGGAAAGCACCGAGCAAAGCGTGACGCGCGATCTGCGTTCGGAAGAAACATCGAATTTCGAGATTTCGCGGACAACACGCACCCTTATCAAGGAAGCAGGCGAGATTCAGCGCATTTCCGTCGCAGTGCTGGTCAATGGCACCTATGTGCAGCAGGAAGATGGCAGCCGTACCTATCAACCGCGCAGCGAAGAAGAGCTTGAGCAGATTGAAGCGCTTGTTCGTACCGCAATCGGCTTCAGCGAAGATCGCGGCGACGAGGTGCGGGTCATTAATCTGCAATTTTCCGAATTCGAATTCCCTACTACCGAGCTGGCGGAAGAAGAAGCGCCGTTTCTGGGGCTTGAGGGGCGTCAATGGCTGAAATTCGCTGAAACAGCGATTATTGCCATCGTTGCGCTGCTGACCGCCCTGTTCGTATTCCGCCCCCTGATCAACCGCTTGCTGGACATTTCACCGGGCATGCCCGGTGACCTGCAACCTGCACTGGCAAGCGGCGTTGCAGAGGGTGTGCCACAACTGGCCGCGCCCGGGCAGGCCGATGGGGCGGCGCAGGCCGCACTCGCCCAGGGGACAGATGGCACCGCCTTGCTGCCGGGCAGTACCGATCCGATCGAAAGCATGATCGACGTTTCCCAGATCGAGGGGCAGGTAAAGGAATCCTCGATCCGTAAAGTCGGGGAGGTGGTTGAACGTCACCCCGATGAAGCAATCGCCATCATGCGCAGTTGGCTGCATGACAAGAACTAACTCTCCTGACCTGATAATATTATGGCTGGACGCGACTTGAGAAATATCGACGGCACCGAAAAAGCCGCCATCGTGATGCTGGCACTCGGGGACGAACACGGGCTGCCCCTGTGGAAACTGATGGATGAGGAAGAGATACGCGAAGTATCTCAGGCCATGTCCAATCTGGGGCAGGTCTCTTCGGACACCGTCGAAAACCTGCTGCATGAATTTGTCTCCAAACTGTCTTCAACCGGATCGGTTACCGGCTCCTATGAGGGCACTGAACGGTTGCTGCGCCAGATCCTGGATGATGATCGCGTCGCCCAGATTATGGATGAAATCCGCGGCCCCGCCGGCCGGACGATGTGGGACAAGCTTGGCAATGTGAATGAAAGCGTCCTGGCAAACTTTTTGAAGAATGAATATCCGCAAACCGTCGCCGTCGTGATGACCAAGGTCAAGCCCGACCATGCGGCACGCGTACTGAGCGCCCTGCCCGAGGATTTCGCGCAGGAAGTTATTATGCGCATGCTGCGGATGGAGGCGGTTCAGAAGGATATTCTGGACAAGGTTGAAAGCACCCTGCGCACCGAATTCATGAACAATCTGGCGCGCACAAACAGGCGCGATGCCCATGAGGTGATGGCGGATATCTTCAACAATTTCGACCGCCAGACAGAGGGCCGCTTCCTCAGTTCCCTGGAAGAGCGCAACCGCGAATCCGCCGAACGCATCCGTGCACTGATGTTTACGTTCGAGGACCTTGGCAAACTTGACCCGGGCAGTGTGCAGACCCTGCTGCGCAACTTTGACAAGGACAAGCTGGGGCTTGCCCTCAAAGGAGCCTCGGACGGGTTGCGCGATATGTTCTTCTCCAACATGTCGGAACGGGCAGGCAAGATCCTGCGTGAGGACATGGAGGCGATGGGCCCCGTGCGGCTGAGCGAGGTGGATGAAGCACAGATGTCGATGGTCATGCTGGCCAAGGACCTTGCCGCCAGTGGCGACATTATGATCGCTGACGGCAACAGCGATGATGAACTGATCTATTAGGCCGGACGGGTAGTCGTGATGGAACAAGCTGTAAAATTCGATTTCGAAACCCTCGATCCGAACGAGAAGCTGCATGTCACCGCCAATGCGCCGAAACGCAAGACACGTTTCAGCGAAGCGGAGATCGAGGCGCTGAAGCAGGAAGCCTTCACTGCGGGCGAGGCGGCGGGCAGAAGCGCAGCCCTGTCCCAGGTTGAGCAGACGACCGCCGAGGCACTGGCTGACTTGTCGGCAAATTTCGGCAGCCTGCTGCAGCAGGTCGATCAGCAACTGACGAGCCTGCAGGCCGAGGCAGCAAAACTCGGCCTGCTTGCCGCCCGGCAACTCGCGCCCGCATTGATGGCCCGGGAGCCGCTGGCAGAGATCGAAGCCCTGTTTCGCGAATGCGCCGCCAGCCTCCGCAGTGAGCCCCGCATCGTTATCCGCATTCCGCAACAGCTCGCGGAGACCTTGAGCGAAAGGATCGACGAGATCGGGCGACAGGTCGGCTATCCGGGACGCATCGTCGTGCTGGGGGAACCCGACTTCACCGCCACCGAATGTCAGATGGAATGGCCCGATGGCGGCGTGACCCAGGGTTCGCCCGCGCAAAGCCGGGAAATCGAGACAATTGTCGCAACCTATATTGCCGACAGCAGCACAGCCGATCAGGCTGTGCCGGCCGGCCGGAAGCAGGAAGTTCCGGCATCCGAACAGGCCGGCACAGATAGTGAACCCCGTCAGATGACAACCGAAAGCAGTGAGCTATGAGTGACGAGCAAGACGGCGTGGAATGGGACGATCTGGCTGAAGACGACGCCGCTGAAGACGGCGCCGTAATCACGGCTTCCGACCCTGAAACCGATGAGACCGCCACGGCAGATGAGGCAGCACCCGACGGCGAATTCACACGCACTGCGGCCGATCTGGAACCGGTATTCGATATTCCCGTGAATGTCTCGGCGGTGCTTGGCAAGACGCATCTGGAAGTCAGCCAGCTTATGCAGCTTGGGCCCGGCACGATCGTCGAGCTGGATCGCAAGGTCGGTGAAGCCATCGATATTTTCGTCAATAACCGGCTTGTCGCGCGTGGCGAGGTTGTCGTGATCGACGAACGGCTTGGCGTCACCATGACCGAGATTATTAAAGGGGACAGCGTTTAGCCCGACCGCTGTTGATGAACTGAGATGATAGATAGTGCGACAATCATTGGCCTGGGTGCCGCTTTTGCGCTGGTCGCGCTGGCAATTTTCGCCAGCGGCAGCCCTGCGGCATTCGTCAACTGGCCCGCCATGCTGATTGTGATTGGCGGCACTTTGGCCGTGACGACGATCTCCTTTTCGCTGTCGGAAATCAAAAACGCGCAGAAACTTGTCCTGCGAACGATTTTTCGCTCACGGCTCGATGTCCAGACCGTCGCCAGGGAAATGATCAAGATCGCCGAGCAATCGCGGCGCGCGGGCGAACAGGATATGGAACGCATCATGCGTACGCTGAGCTGGGCCCCGTTTCTGGCGCGCGGCATACGAATGATTCTGGACGGCGCGCAGCCCGACGAGGTCGAACGTACCATGCGCCAGGAAGTCAGCGCGATGGCATTGCGTCACAGCCGCAGTGCCGGCGTCCTGCGCCGCGCGGCGGAAGTCGCGCCGGCCATGGGCCTGATCGGCACGCTTGTCGGACTGGTGCAGCTGCTTGGCAATCTGCAACAGCCTGAAACCATCGGCCCCGCCATGGCGGTCGCACTGCTGACCACATTCTACGGGGCCATTCTGGGCAATATGGTTTTTTCGCCCCTGGCCAGCAAACTGGAGCGCAATTCAGCCGATGAGGCGCTGTTGCTGAACCTGTTCGCGCTGGCTGCGGGTTCGATCAGCCGCAAGGAAAATCCGCGGCGGCTTGAAATGTCAATCAATGCCACGCTGCCCCCCGCGCAGCGCATTCACTATTTTGACTAGTTGTACGGAAGGAAATTCACATGCGTTTATTAATCGTCGGAAATCTGAGCGGGGAACTGGGCACCGCGTCGAAGATGGCGATGGATCGTGGCGCACGGGTCAGCACCGCCGAATCCATTGAAACCGCCTTGGCCGCGCTGCGGGCCGGGCGCGGCGCGGATATGCTGATGGTCGATATCGCACAGCCGATCGACACACTGATACAGCAGCTGGAAACAGAGCATATTCATATTCCCGTCGTAGCCTGCGGCATCGATGCCAGCGCCGACAGCGCCGCCGCCGCGATCCGCGCGGGTGCCAAGGAATATCTGCCTCTGCCCCCCGATCCGGATCTGATTGCCGCCATTCTGGAAGCGGTGACCCATGAGGATCATCAGTTGATCCACGCCGATCCCGCAACCGCAGCGGTGCTGAAGCTTGCCGATCAGATCGCACCAAGCGATGCAAGCATCATGATCACCGGCGAATCGGGTACCGGCAAGGAAATCATGGCGCATTATGTGCACCGCCAGTCAAAGCGTGCGAACGGTCCGTTCATCTCGGTCAATTGCGCGGCAATTCCCGATAACCTTCTGGAATCGGAATTGTTCGGCCATGAAAAAGGTGCCTTCACCGGAGCGGTTGCACGCCGGGTCGGCAAGTTCGAGGAGGCCAATCGCGGCACGCTGCTGCTCGATGAAATCAGCGAAATGGATATCCGGCTGCAGGCAAAGCTGCTGCGCGCGCTTCAGGAGCGCGAAATCGACCGGGTCGGCGGTGCCAAACCCATCAAGGTCGATATTCGCGTCATCGCCACCTCCAACCGCGATATCGCCAAGGAAGTCAGCGCGGGCAATTTCCGCGAGGATCTGCTTTACCGGCTCAATGTCGTCAATCTTGCCATGCCGCCCCTGCGCGAACGGCCTGCCGATATCGTCGCACTGGCCGACCATTTCGCCGCCAAATATGCCAAATCAAACGGCCTGTCGCTCAAGGGGATCAGTGAACAGAGCAAGCGGATCCTGGTCGGTCATCACTGGCAGGGCAATGTGCGCGAGCTGGAAAACACGATCCACCGGGCGGTTCTGCTCTCGGCCGACGATGAGATCGAGCCCGCGGCGATCGTACTTCCCGACGGCAGCACACCGCAGGCCCCCAGCGTGACCGGCAATCTGCTTGAAAAGGCAACGCTTGCGCAATCAGCGGGTCTGGCCGAGGGCGGTGGCACAACGCTGGTCGGCCGCACCGTCGCCGATGTGGAGCAGGATCTTATTCTGGATACGCTGGATCACTGCCTGGGCAACCGGACCCACGCCGCCAATATTCTGGGCATTTCCATCCGGACATTGCGCAACAAGCTGAACAGCTACCGGCAGGCGGGTGTCGACATCCCCTCCCCCAGTGAATCGGGCCGGATGCACGCCTGATCGACCGCCCCGTGCGGCAATTGCAAAGGTAACTGCGTAGAATGACGGACAGTTCGGCAACAAGCGGCAACAACCTGCCCGGCGGCAACAGCCTGTTTGGCATGCTGCGCGCCAATGCCCTGCGCGGCGATGTTGCGCTGGCGCTCGGCGTTGTGGTGATCCTGATCGTTCTGATCCTGCCGATGCCAAGCTGGCTTCTGGATTTTGCCCTGGCGATCTCGATCACTTTTTCCGTGCTCATCCTGATGACCTGTCTGTTCATCGAAAAGCCCCTTGAATTCAGCGCCTTTCCCACTGTCCTGCTGATCGCCACCATGATCAGACTTTCGCTGAACCTGGCCTCCACCCGGCTGATCCTCGCGGATGGGCATACCGGCTCCGATGCGGCCGGCCATGTCATCGAAGGCTTTGCAGCCTTTGTCATGGGCGGCAATTTCGTCATCGGCATTATCGTGTTCGGCATATTGGTGATCGTGAATTTCGTTGTCATCACGAAAGGCTCGGGCCGGATCGCCGAGGTTGCCGCACGCTTCAGCCTGGACGCCATGCCCGGCAAGCAGATGGCCATCGATGCCGATCTGAGCGCGGGGCTCATCAATGAGGCGGAAGCAAAATCCCGCCGCCGTGAACTGGAGGATGAATCGACATTTTTCGGCGCCATGGACGGCGCGGCGAAATTCGTGCGCGGCGATGCGATTGCGGGACTGCTGATCACCTTCATCAATGTGATTGGCGGTATTATCGTCGGTGTGGCGCAAATGGATATGAGCTTTGCCGATGCCAGTACAAGCTACACCCTGCTGACGGTGGGTGACGGGCTTGTTTCACAAATTCCCGCCCTGATCGTGTCAACGGCGGCGGGTCTGCTCGTGTCCAAGGCCGGGCTGACAGGCTCGGCGGATGTGGTGCTGTTCGGGCAGCTGTCAGGCTATCCCAAGGCGCTTGGCATTTCCTCCTTTCTGCTGCTGGCAATGTCGATTCTGCCCGGCATGCCCGCATTGCCCTTTCTGGTTTTATCGGGCGGCACGGGCTTTCTGGCCTGGCAGGCCGGACGCAATGCGGCGCAAAAACGCGCCACGGCCGAAGCCGAAGCCGAACAGGCGGAAATCGAGGCGCAACCCACCGATGAGCCGATACAGACCGCCCTGGCGATGGATGATCTGCGGCTGGAACTGGGTTACGGGCTGCTGCCGCTCATAAATAAAGAGCAGGGCGCGCATCCGCTGACCGAGCAGATCAAGGCGCTGCGCCGGCAGATCGCTTCTGAAATGGGGTTTGTCATGCCCTCGATCCGTATCCTTGATAATATTCAGCTCGGCGCGAATGAATATGTAATCCGGGTCAAGGAAGTGGAATCGGGCCGCGGCATGCTGAAACCGGGACATCTTCTTGTCATGGACCCCCGGGGCCAGCCCATCGAACTGCCCGGTGAGGAAACCGTGGAACCCACCTTCGGCATGCCGGCAAGCTGGGTTGACGATTCAATGCGCGAGGAAGCCTCCTTCCGTGGCTATACCGTCGTCGATCCCGCGACCGTCATCACCACCCATCTGACCGAAACCGTACAGCAGAATATGTCCGAACTGCTGTCTTATGCGGAAACACGCAAACTGCTCGACGATCTGTCGGCAGATCAGCAGAAACTTATCGACGATCTGGTGCCCGGCCAGATTTCGCTGTCGGGTATTCAGAGGTTGCTGCAAACCCTGCTTTCGGAGCGGATTTCGATCCGTGATCTGCCCACCATTCTGGAAGGCATCTCGGAAGCCACCAGTTTCACGCAGAATATCACCGCGATTACCGAACATGTCCGCACCCGGCTGGCACGGCAGATCTGCCATGCCAATCTGTCGCCCGCCGGTTACGTCCCGCTGGTGAGCCTCAGTCCGGAATGGGAACAATCCTTCGCCGAGGCGATGGTCGGGCAGGGCGAGGATACGCAGCTTGCCATGTCCCCAAGCCGCTTGCAGGACTTCATCACCGATGTGCGGATGCGTTTTGACGAGCTGGGGCAGCAAGGTGAAACCCCCGCCCTTCTGACAAGCCCGGCGATCCGGCCGATCGTCCGCTCGATCGTGGAACGTTTCCGCCCGCAAACCCCGGTATTGTCGCAGAATGAAATTCATCCGCAGGCCCGCATTCGCACGGTCGGGCAGGTTTAGTGGCGAACTGATCCATGCGCTTTAAAACATTCACCGCCCCCTCCATGCGTGAAGCAATGCAGATGCTGCGCGACAGCATGGGGCCTGATGCGATTATCCTGAACACACAATGCGGTGCCGACGGTAGTGTCATCCTGCGCGCAGCCCTTGAGCGGCGCGCGGAACCCGACGCCTTGCATGAAGACGCCATGGCGGAGACGGATAATCCTTTCGCCTTCCCGCTTGCGGATCCGGCAGAGGAAACCGGCGTCATTACCGAGATTTCCGACGCGCTGGCCTTTCACCGGGTGTCGGATGAACTGATTGCCCGGCTGACAAAAACCGCAAGTGCGTTTGCCGTGTCGGATGCGATATCGGCACTGTCGGCGACCTTTGACGGGCTGTTTGGCTTTTCACCGCTGCCCGCAGCCCCCGACCGGCCGGTTATGCTGATCGGTCCGGCGGGCGCGGGCAAGACAGTCACAAGCGTCAAACTGACTGCACGCGCCTTGCTTGCCGGGCATGACGCAATGCTGATCACGACCGATGTCACCCGCACCGGCGCGAGTGCGCAACTGCGTGAGCTGACCGAAATCATGGGTTGCGCGCTTCATGAGGCATCCGGTCCGGAAGATCTGGCGGCACTGTTGGCGCAGCGGCCGCCCGGGACGGCCTGCTTTATCGATACGCCCGCCTGTTCACCGTTCAATCTGACCGAACTCGAGCTTGTGAAAACGCTGATCATGGCAGCCGATGTCGACCCGGTTCTGACACTGCCCGCGGGCGGCGATGCGGCGGAGGCCGCCGAGATCGTTCATATTTTCAGCGGGCTTGGGGCGCGCGGCATGATCGTGACCCGGCTTGATGCCACGCGCCGTCTGGGCAGTCTTCTGACCGCCATGGATAGCGGCGCGATGACCCTGCACCATGTCAGCGTCACCCCCTATATCGCAAAGGGCCTTGCGCCTATCAGCCCTGGCGCCCTGGCGCATATCTTCATGGAAGATCCGTTCGAACAAGATACCTACCAAGAATTGGAGCGCGCATCCCTATGAACGAAGAACCGATCCTGACCTCACCTGCCAAGGTTCTTTCCGCACAGGGCAATCATGTCGCTGAAGAAGCGCGCAACCTGCCCCGCATCCGCAATCTGATCGCGGTGGGTTCGGGCAAGGGCGGGGTCGGCAAGACCTGGTTTTCCATTACCGTGTCCCAGGCGCTGGCGCTGGCGGGCGACCGGGTGCTTCTGGTCGACGGAGATCTGGGACTTGCCAATGTGGATGTACAACTTGCCATGGGGCCTGAGCGCGATCTCGCCAGCGTGGTGACCGGCCGCGTGAAACTTGCCGATGCGATCACGCCGTTCGACGGCGGTGCCGGTGCGATGGAAAGCGAAAACTCCGCAAAGGCAGGCCGGCCTCTGCGCGGCTTTGATGTGCTTGCCGGACGGTCGGGATCGGGCACCCTTGACGGGATGAGCAGAAACCAGATCGCGGTCCTGTGCCGGGAATTATGCAAGCTGTCGGTGCTTTACGATCATGTGATCGTTGATCTGGCGGCAGGCATGAACACGCATATGATGCCGGTCTTTCAGCAAATAGGGCGTGTACTGATTGTTGTTACCGACGATCCCACCTCGATCACCGACGCCTATGCCTTTCTGAAATCGCTCGTCACCCGTTTTCCCAATATCGATATCGAGATTATCGTCAATCGCGCGGAAAGCGAGAAGGCGGCGGAAAAAACATATGGTGCCGTGAAACGCGCCAGCGAGCATTTCCTGCAATTCTGCCCGCAACTGCGCGGCACGGTGAGAAGCGACAAATCGGTTGCCAGTGCGATTCGCGCGCAAGCCCCCCTGTTGACGCGACACCCGCAAAGTATTGCTGCCGAAGATGTGCGGAAAATCGCGGCTGGCCTGCGGCCGAAATCCCCGCGCGGCCTGATTTAGCGGCGCCCGCAGGCTCCGCGACCGGATCGCATTATAAATCGCGACTGGATCGCATTATAAATATTGTAAAGAGACCAGCTATGCGTTGGCCGAAATCCACCGCCTGCCCGGCGGCTTCCAATTCAGCAAGATCGCGCGCGATCAACGAATTATAATCTGCGGCGGCGGCGATGCTGCTCCAATGCGCGCTCGTCCAGTTCCTGCTGCATTTTCCTTTCGCGCCTTTTCTGCTCGCGCCGCTGTTGACTTGCAAGCGCGGCTTCCTGACGCTTGAGAGCCTGAAATGCTTCGGTGACCGCTGCCTCCGCGTCGTTCACCTGACCGTCGATCGCGGTGATGGACTGCTTCAGATTTTCACGCTGTTTGATAACCGATGCGGCGTAGACGCCGTAAGCATGGCTGACATCCTCCGCCGTATCCGCAGATGCCCGGACAAGCGCCTGCTCACGCTGCAAACGCTCCTCAAGCGCTGTAAGCTTACGCACCATATCATCGCGCAGCACAAGCAGATCGGACAGATGCCGCCGCTTTTCATCAACCTGCCATTTGTTCATACGAATGAGGGTCTGCTTTACGCGCATTGACTGTTATTCCTGTACTTCTGACTGCATGTGGGGACCGGTGTCTGACGCTGCCATTGCCCCGGGCAGGGCCACCGGCATCGCAATAATTTCAGCCAGTTGCCCGATTGCGGTGGCGAAATCGGTCGTTTCATCGGGGGCCTGATTGAGAAAGGCCTCAAAATGAGGGAAACGGGCAACCGCTTCATCGACTTCCGGATCGCTGCCCGCCCGATAGGCCCCAAGCCGCACCATCTCGGCCATATCCTCATAGCTTGCAAGAAGCTGCCGGGCACGGCGGATCAGTGCGGTTTCTTCGGGGTTGTTGCATTTGGGCATGGTACGCGAGACCGAGCGCAGTACATCGACCGCGGGATAACGCCCCCGTTCGGCAATGGCACGCTCAAGCACGATATGCCCATCCAGGATCGAGCGCACCGCATCGGCCACCGGTTCACTGTGATCATCGCCCTCGACCAGAACCGTGAAAAGTCCGGTAATCGTCCCCTGACCATCTCCGGTACCGGCCCGTTCAAGCAGCTTGGGCAATTCAGAAAAAACCGTTGGCGTATAACCTTTGCTGGCCGGCGGTTCACCGCAGGACAGACCGATTTCGCGCTGCGCCATGGCAAAACGGGTGACCGAATCCATCAGGCACAGCACATCGGCCCCCTGGTCGCGGAAAAATTCCGAAATCGACAGGGTAAGATAGGCGGCCTGACGGCGCATCAGCGCCGGCTCGTCAGAAGTCGCGACAACCACCACCGAACGGGCAAGCCCCTCTTCCCCGAGATTTTCGCGGATAAATTCCTGAACCTCCCGACCGCGTTCGCCGATCAGCCCAACCACCGCAATATCCGATTCGGTCTGTCGGGCCAGCATTGACAGCAGAACAGATTTGCCAACGCCGGAGCCCGCGAAAATACCCATCCGCTGCCCGCGGCAACAGGTTGCAAAACAATTCAGCGCCCGCACACCCAGATTAAGCTTGTCGCCGACCGGGGCGCGGCTATGGGCAGGCGGCGGACTGGCGCGCAACGGATAGGCGTGCGCACCCGACGGAATCGGACCGCGCCCGTCAATTGGCTGCCCCATCGCATTGACAACCCGGCCAAGCCAGCCATTCGATGGCCAGATTGCAGGTTCGTCTTCACTGACCACCACCTTGCAGCCAAGCCCGACCCCTTCAACCGGCCCGAACGGCATGCACAAGGCGCGCTCATTACGGAACCCCACCACTTCACAGGTCAGTTCAGACCCGTCCTGCCCCTGGATCGACAGATGCGATCCGACACTCAGGCTGTGCTGGAAACCGGCAACCTCGACCAATAACCCCTGAACACTGACCACGCGCCCGTAATAGCGATAGGTCGGAAGCCGTTGTAATTCTGTGAGAAGTGACTGCAAACCGGGGCCCGTTCCAAACTGTGGTGACGTCTTGAGCCGCAATTATGGCACCAAGAATTTAAGGCGACGTAAAACAATTCCACCTGAACGCGCATAGCGGCGAAATTGTAAGCGGGACTTGCCAGAAGGCCGCAAACGGCCGGACCGATGAAGGCATGAGGGGGCTGGGCGCCGGTTGCCGGCCGGGAACGACAAAAAAATTAACTTTTTCCGCCTGAAATTAACTTTTGTTAACTATTTCACTTTATGGTTCCATTAACCAAAGCCACTTTGAAGGGACGAGGCAGCGATGCGAGTTCTGTTGATTGAAGACGATATGGCAACCGCCCAGGGTATTGAGCTGATGCTTAATCAGGCCGGTTTCAATTTATACATTACCGATCTGGGCGAAGAAGGCCTGGATCTGGGCAAGCTTTATGATTACGACATTATTATTCTTGATCTGAATCTGCCGGATATGAACGGTTTCGACGTGCTCAAGAAACTGCGGCTGTCAAAGGTCGAAACCCCGATCCTTATCCTGTCGGGCCTGTCGGATATGGACAGCAAGGTTCAGGGTCTTGGCTTCGGTGCCGATGACTTCATGACCAAGCCGTTCCATAAGGAAGAGCTGGTCGCACGGATCAATGCGATTGTGCGACGCTCGCAGGGTCATGCCCAGTCGGTCATCACGACCGGCAAGCTGACGGTCAATCTGGACGCCAAAACAGTGGAGGTGGATGGCCAGCGGGTGCATCTGACCGGCAAGGAATATGCCATGCTGGAGCTGTTGTCGCTGC
Source organism: uncultured Alphaproteobacteria bacterium (assembly GCA_947258435.1). Taxonomy (GTDB): domain Bacteria; phylum Pseudomonadota; class Alphaproteobacteria; order UBA11222; family UBA11222; genus CALAQW01. The sequence goes on along the minus strand of CAMYID010000004.1, from coordinate 607 downwards.
GCAAGGGAACCACACTCACCAAGGAGATGTTCCTCAACCATCTGTATGGCGGCATGGACGAGCCCGAACTCAAGATCATCGATGTGTTCATCTGCAAGCTGCGCAAGAAATTGTCCGCCGCTACCGGCAGCGATCACTATATCGAGACGGTCTGGGGCCGCGGCTATGTATTGCGGGACCCCGACGTGCAGGAAGAGGCCGCGCCCGCGGAAAAAGCGGCGTAACAGACGCATCCCTCTTGCAGCCTGCCGCATGCGCCATCCCCTGCGGGCGCCGTGCGGCCCCCCCCCTGACAGGCCGGGTATCGCGAAATTGCGACCCGGCTTTGTTTTGCCTGCCGACAGCTTCGCCACTCCCCTGAGCGGTGCCGACCAAGAAAGACTTGCAAGCCGACGGCATTTGCCGATATACCCGCATTCCTCGGGGGCGCGTAGCTCAGTGGGAGAGCACTTCGTTGACATCGAAGGGGTCGCTGGTTCAATCCCAGCCGCGCCCACCCTGTCCCCCCCCCCCCCCGGCCTCCCCCGCTCCCCCGACGCACTACGCCAGGCAATCAGACACAAGAGGGCCGCTTACCGGCGCTGAAACTATCCCTGGTTCAGTCTTT
>CAMYID010000003.1 GCA_947258435.1 uncultured Alphaproteobacteria bacterium | reverse complement strand
CGTCACATAATCTTATGTGACGGGCGGCGGGGCCTTTACGGTGAGCGGCGCGACGAGCCTGCTGTCCGATGCGAGCATCACCAGTGGCAATGGCGCGGTGACGCTGGGCACTGTCGACGGGGCGCAGTCATTGGCGATTAACGCCGGCACAGGCACTGTGGCGATCGGAGATGCGGGTACCAGCACGGCACTGACGGGTCTGACGATCGCCGGAACAGCCATTACCCTGAACGATGTGACGACACAGGGGCCGCAATCCTTCACCGGTGCTGTGAACTTCAACAGCAGCTATGCGACCGGTGGCGGTGTTTTTGCGGTTAATGGTCCTCTGATAATTAATTCGACGACGGATATTATAACGGGCGGTGGCGTGCTGGCGCTGAGTGGCGGAATTGAACCCGGCACATCCGCAAGTCCGGGCTTTATTCTGGATACGGGGGCGGGGGATATTCTGATTGCCGGGAATGTCGGTGCCGGCAGTGCATTGGGGCCGGTTACAATTCAGTCGGCGCAGAATGTGTCTTTCTCCGGCTCATTCGCCAGTGCAGCTTTCTCGCAGGTGGCGGGTACGGGTACCAGTAACTTCTTTGCACTGAATGTATCGGGACCGGTTAGCCTCAACACCGCTAATCTGACCGGTTCGGTCAGCGGCGGGTCTGTAAACCTTGTGGTCTCAGGCGCGATCGGCACGCCCGATAGCCCGCTGCAGATTGCCGCTGAAAGCCTGTCTGTCGATGCATCGGGCGGTAATCTTGAGGGAACGATCGGCGGGTTAAGCGGGGCGCAGGCGATTGCGCTCATACAGTTCGCCGGAAATGCGCTGGGTAGCAGCTTTACCTTCAGCGATGCGGTTGTCGGGCAAGAGGTCGATACCGATACTCTGGATGAGCAGGTGCAGCAAGACAGTGTCGATGTTGTCAGTAACCAGATCGAAAACCTGACGCAGGAAGATAATGGCGAAGAGCTGCTTGCGGCGAACAATGCGCGCGAGGACGAAGAAACTCTTGATGGCGGGCCGGTTGTCACCGATCCCCTCGCGGTTGTAAATCCCACGGAGGAGGACCGTTATCTCCGGATTGTCGCAGAGGAAAATCTGGGCGGTTCGGGCGACAGGGATGATGAGGAAGAAGAAGTCGTGAATTGTGACTGTTCAGGGTGAACGGGCCGATGCCGGATGCGTTGAAAGATAACAGTGCGATTGCCTTTGACGTAAGCGGCAATGTTGCGACCGTTACCCTTGACCGGCCGGACGCGGCGAATGGTGTTGATCTTGAGATGGGGCATGGGCTGATGCAGGCGGCCATCCATTGCGACGAAACACCCGATATCCGCGCCGTCATTCTGACCGGTGCGGGCAAGATGTTCTGCGCTGGCGGGGATCTGAAAGCGTTCTCCGGTTTTGGCGATGCCCTGCCTGCGCGACTTAAGGAACTGACGGCTTATCTGCACGCGGCGACCTCGCGCTTTATGCGGATGAATGCGCCGCTGATTGTCGCAGTCAACGGCACTGCCGCAGGGGCCGGTTTCAGTCTTGCTGTGGCAGGCGATCTTGTGCTTGCCGCCGCCTCGGCCAAATTCACCATGGCCTATACCGGCGCAGGCCTGTCGCCCGATGGCAGTTCGAGCTATTTTCTGCCGCGGCTGATCGGACTTCGCCGCACACAGGAGCTGATGCTGACCAACCGCAGGCTTGATGCGGCAACAGCGCTTGACTGGGGGCTTGTTACAGAAATCGTTCCCGATGAGCAGTTACTGGGCACCGCCACCGAAATGGCGCGCAAAATCGCCGATGGGCCGACGCAGGCGCATGGGGTGGTCAAACGTCTGCTGATCGACAGTTACAGTAACGGCCCGGAAACCCAGATGGAACTTGAGGCGCGGGGCATCGCCGCGATGGCGGGTACCGAAGACGGGCGTGAGGGGATTGCGGCGTTCCTTGCCAAGCGGGCGCCACGATTTACCGGCAGGTAAGTCAGCAGGCTGCGGGCTGATTGCTCCCGGAATCATTCAGCGATATCAAGCATTTGCATCATGGTGTATTATCATTCAGTATACGCCACATGCGATAAGGGGTCAGTGGCATATCGAGATGCGTAATGCCGCGTTCGGCGACCGCGTCAAGCACCGCATTGACAAGGGCGGGCGGTGCACCCGTTGCCCCCGCCTCGCCACACCCTTTGACGCCAAATGCATTCGTTGTGCAGGGGATTTCCTCTGTCGCGACCGTAAAATCGGGCAGATCGGCAGCGCGCGGTATCCAATAATCCATGAAAGAACCGGTGATAAGCTGGCCGCTTTCGGGGTCATAGACCGCCTGCTCTCCCAGCGCCTGGCCAAGGCCCTGCGCCGTCCCGCCATGCACTTGCCCCGCGACGATCATCGGGTTCAGAACGGTACCGAAATCATCGACGATGGTATGGCGCAGGATTGCAATGCTTCCGGTTTCAGGGTCGACTTCCACCTCGCAAATATGACAGCCATTGGGAAACTGGTTAGGTGTGTTCTGATACTGTCCGTCCCCGGAAAGACCATGTTCGGGGTCGGCCTGACGTGCAACGTCCCATAATCCGATCTGCCTGTCGGTGCCGGCAATAGTAAAGACGCCGTCGCGATAGTCGATATCTTCTGCCGCGGCTTCAAGCGCTTCTGCCGCAACTGCGCGTGCTTTTTCCAGAAGCGACAGGCCGGCCAGATCGACGGCCCCGCTGCCCATCAGGCCCGAACCTGATCCACCGCTTAATCCGCCATCGGACAATATATCCGAATCCCCGCTTGTCACACGGATTTTCTCAAAGGGAATGTCGAGCGTATCGGCGGCAATTTGCGCATAGACCGTCTCATGCCCCATACCGTTTGACTGGTTGCCCATATAGACAAGAATTGTCCCGTCGGGCCGTGCCGATATGCGGGCGGTTTCCTGCGGCGGTCCGCCAGCTTTTTCAACATAATAGGCCATGCCGATACCACGCAGTCTGCCATCGGCGGGACGGGCATCGCGCCGTGCGGCGAACCCGTCCCAGTCGGCAAGCTGTTTTGCCTTTTCCATCACATGATTGAAATTGCCGCTGTCATAACTGAAGCCACCAGCACTTTGATAGGGCATGGCCCCGGGCGGGATGAAATTGCGCGCCCGCAGCGCATCGGGCGCCATATCCAGTTCACGTGCCGCGCGGTCGATCAGCCGCTCGATCACATAAGCGGCTTCGGGGCGACCTGCCCCGCGATAGGCGTCCACCGGCGCGGTATTGGTGAAAACGGCCCGCACATTCACATAAAGCGCGGGCACCGCATAGACGCCGACCTGAAGGCCGCCGGCTGCGACCGTTGGTACGCCGGGGCCCATCACCGAGGCGTAGGCACCGATATTTGCAGTGACATGGCAGCGCACGGCAAGGATTTTGCCCGATTTGTCGAGCGCCATCTCCGCATCGGTCAGATGATCGCGCCCCTGATTGTCGGTAAGGAAGCACTCGGCCCGCTCTCCCGTCCATTTGACAGGCCGCCCGACCTGCTTCGCCGCCCAGGCGCAGACGATCTGTTCGGGATAGACGAATGCCTTCATCCCGAAGCTGCCCCCCACATCATAGGTGCGCACCCGCATCTGGTCTGGCGGCAAATGAAATATCGGTTCCGCGACCAGCCCGCGCCAGCGGAACACCCCTTGTGTCGCGGTATGCACCGTATAGCGTTCGGTTGCCCGGTCATATTCGCCAATCGCCATGCGCGGTTCCATCGGGTTGGCGATGAGCCGATTATTCACAAGTCCGAGGCGGCTGATGTGATCGGCGCGGGCGAACGCCTCCTCGGTTGCGCGGGCATCGCCGGTTTCCCAGTCAAGGCACAGATTGCGTGGCGCTTCGGGCCAGATTTGCGGTGCCCCTTCCGCCATGGCTTCTGCCGTGTCCGCCACAAGCGGCAATTCCGCGTAATCGACGGCGACAAGCTCGGCCGCGTCGCGCGCATGTGCGACGCTATCGGCGATAACGATGGCGACCGGTTCGCCTGTATGCCGCACCCGGCTTTGCGCCAGCGCGTCGCGATGCGGCAGAATGGCGGATGTTCCATCGCGCCCGGGCAGCCGCGCGATACAGGGCATGCCGCCAAGCCCGGCGGCGGCAAGATCGGTGCCCGTCAGCACGGCGATCACGCCCGGTGCGGCGCGCGCTTGGCTTGCATCGATCGACAGGATATCGGCATGGGCATAGGGCGCGCGCACAAAGCTGCCATATACCTGGCCTGGCAGATTGACATCATCCCCATAGCAGCCCTGCCCGGTGATGAAACGGTCATCTTCCTTGCGGCGCAGCGCTTGTCCGACGGCAAACTGTCCCATCCCGTTCCTCCTCAGGCCGCGTCGCTTGCGGCGTTCATCGCCTCGACCTGCGGGATCACCTCATCGATCAGCAAACGGGTCTGGGCAAGGACATCTTCAGTGTCGGTCGCAATCGGTCGCAGGATGAATTTATGCACCCCTGCTGCAATAAATTCGCGAATTCGCGCCAGAATATCTTCCGCCGAACCGATGGCAAGATAACCGCGCGGATTATCCTTCACCCGGCGCGACAAAGCCGCGACATTACGGGCGGCGGGATCGTCTTCCCAGCTTCCGAACCGAAATCCGAAGCCCGCCCCGTAATGATCGAAATCGATCTTGCGGTCATGTTTGACAAGCGCGCGCTTGATCCCCGCGATGACGGGGGCAACCTGCGCGGGGGTTTCGATTCCCGCCTGCCAGCCGGTTCCGTATTTTGCCGTCCGCTCGATTGCCGCGGGCGCGGAACCGCCAACCCACAGCGGTATATCGGGATTGACCGGCCTGGGGCTGATCGACACATCCTGATAGTGAAAGAACTCTCCCTCAAAGCTGACATTATCCTCACGCCACAGCCGGGAAATCAGCTCAAGAGCTTCATTTGTGCGTATTCCGCGGCGTCTGGTCGGCCGCCCGGTCGACACCCAGTCCGGGCCAATGGCGCTGCCCACAGCGAAGGCGGGCAGCAGCCGCCCATTGCTCAATACGTCAATGGTTGCGCATTGCTTGGCAAGCAGTAGTGGATCGCGTAACCCGGCGGATGCGACATTCATACCGAATTTGAGGCGTTTCGTGCCGCCCGCAAGGGCGGCCATCACACTCAGACATTCAAGATTGGGATCACGCGACACAAGCCTGTCGGACTGCCAGATCGAATCCACATTGCCCTGCTCGCACAATTCGACCCAACGCCAGAACCCATCGCCGTTCTCAAACGGAAAATTGGCTATGCCCAACCCGACGCCATACGCCATATCGCACCCTTGTCGCTGAACTTGCTGTGCGACAAGCCTATCATGGCGGCAGGGCAAATCCAGCCGCTTGCGTTCTGCACAGCCGAACAGGCGGATAAAGCTGTTATTTCTGGGGAACCGGCTCCTGGCTATGTTGCGGGGCGGGGCGGGCGAAATGCAGGTAGATCAGCATGCTGGCAATGGCGGCGAAGAAGCACCAGACAGAAACCAGCGCTTCTGAATAAAATTGCAAGGTTATGCCATAGCCCGCGAAAATCGTGAGCCCGAGCAGCTGGATCATCCTGCCCGACGATAGCAGGAAGGGCATCACCGTGCACAGTACATAGACGAACTGCCCGTTGGGGAAATAGTCAAAGCCATTGTGATAGTGGATGCTGTGGCCCAGTATCGTGGCTGAATAGGGCGATTGCATAATGCTGGTGAGCAGATAAATGCTCGTCACAAGCCCCATCAGGGTCAGGGTGCGCAATGCCCAGACCCGATAACGCTCGGTTTCGGTCAGCAGGATGGCAAGCGGTGCCGCAGTCGGCCAGAATATTTCGGCAAAAAAAATAAACAGCCCCGAAAGCCATTGTTGCAGGGCGGGGTCTGGCGTTTCCGCCCCCAATGTCAGCCACAACATGCCCTCGATCGCCTGCTGTGCGCCGAACAGCAGCGGAAAGGCAGCGAGCAACAGCTCCTGCTTGCGGTTGAACTGCGTCAGGCAGGCAATCCCCGCCGCACCCGCAAATACGGCAACCGTAAAGCTTGCTGTTGCGGAGAAACACATCTGCTTTTCCTCCTGACTTGTTCTTGCGCCTCGCAATCCTACGCTTGTGTCATGTAGCAAAGAGTCGTTTTACTGCATAAAATGTTATACAATAACAATTGTTGCATTCTCTTGACGCAACCGGGCGACCCACCGGGTGATGCCGCGTCGCGGCAGATCAATCATAGTCGGCAGAAGAGGTGATTTTGGCAAATTTGCATTCAGCGATCGAGCTTTTTCCCACACCGGACCATGATCATCATTCATGCGCGGCCAGCATCCTTGAAGCGGCGGAGCGGATCTGTGCTGAGCGTCGGGTTCGGCTGACAGAAAAGCGGCGGCAGGTGCTTGAAATTATTGCAAAAAGTCATACCGCAGCCGGTGCCTACGAAATCCTCGAAAAGATGGCGGGGCCGAAGGGGCGCCCCGCACCGGTTATCGTTTACCGGGCGCTGGACTTTCTGATGGCGCAGGGGTTTGTGCATCGGCTGGCGAGCCTGAATGCCTTCATCGCCTGCGCCAATCCACAATCGGACCATGGGTCGCAGTTCCTGATCTGCCGCGACTGTCGCGCGGTAATGGAATTCAGCAATCCCACTCTGGGAAAGGCAATTCACGAGGGCGCGCAGGCGGCAAGCTTCTCTGTTGATGCCACGATGGTCGAGGTTTCGGGCCTTTGCGCCGCGTGCGCGCGGGCACAGCATGAATAGCCTCGCGCGTGCGCCCTTGCGCGCCATGCCTGCCACACCGCGTGACAGTTTGCTGTCAGGCCGTGACTTGTCCTTGTCCCTGGGCGGTCGGCCGGTGCTTGAACATATTGATATTTCGATTGCCGCCGGCGAGATTGTTTCCCTGATCGGCCCGAACGGGGCGGGAAAAAGCACACTTGTCAAGCTGCTGCTGGGGCTTGGCACCGCTGATAGCGGCGTTATTTGGCGCGCGGCCGGATTGCGTGTCGGTTATGTGCCGCAGCAGCTGCCCCTGGAGCCGGTGCTGCCACTGAGCGTTGCGCGGCTGATGCGGTTGACCATGCGGGCGAACCGGCAGGAGGTGCTGGCGGCATTGTCGGAAACCGGGGTTGCGCATCTGATCGATGCGTCGGCGCACACGCTGTCGGGGGGTGAGCGGCAGCGTGTCCTGCTTGCCCGGGCCTTGTTGCGCGCGCCTGACCTGCTTGTACTGGATGAGCCATCTCAGGGGGTCGATTTCGCAGGGCAGGCGGAACTCTACCGGCTGATCGGCAGGATCCGCGACCGGCGCGGTTGCGGCATTCTGATCGTGTCCCATGATCTGCATCTGGTGGTGGGGGCCGCAGATAAAGTTTTGTGCATCAATCGTCATGTGTGCTGCGACGGAACGCCCGAAGGGGTGGCGCAGGACCCGGAATATATCCGGCTATTTGGGGCACAGGCGGCAGATGCTTTCGCTGTCTATACCCATGGCCATGATCATCACCATGATGCGTCGGGAACAGTGGTGCCAGAGGGTGATGGGGGCATCTGATGATGATCACGGACTTTTTTCTGCGCGCGCTTGTCGCGGGGGCGGGTGTTGCCTGCATCGCCGGGCCGCTGGGCTGTTTTGTCGTGTGGCGGCGTATGGCCTATTTCGGCGATACGATGGCGCATTCCGCACTGCTTGGGGTGGTGCTTGGCATGCTGTTTGGGTCTGCGCCGATTTTCGGGGTGATCGCGGTGACGGCTTTTGTGGCGCTGACCCTGTCGAGCTTCGGTCAGCGGGCGCGGTTTTCAAGTGATACGCTGCTTGGCATTCTGGCGCATGCGACATTGTCGCTCGGGCTGATCGCGGTCAGTCTGCTTGCGGTGCAGGTCGATCTTCTGAGTTATCTGTTCGGGGAACTATTGGCCGTCAGCATGGTTGATATTTACTGGATCTATGGCGTGGGCGCGGTGGTGCTGGCAACGCTTGCGACGATCTGGCGACCGCTGCTGGCGATGACGGTAAATGAGGAACTGGCACAGGTCGAAGGCGTGCCGGTGGTGCAGCTGCGGCTGGGTTTCATGCTGCTGATGGCGCTTTTGATTGCGGTGGCGATGAAGATTGTCGGCGTATTGCTGATCACTGCCCTGCTGATCATTCCGGCGGCAGCGGCGCGAAGCCTTGCGCGCACCCCGGAAATGATGGCGGGGGTCGCTGTTGTGATCGGTCTCGCATCGGTGGTCGGCGGGCTGTACGGTTCGTTATGGTTCGATACTCCGTCCGGCCCGTCGATAGTTGTCGCGGCAAGCTTGTTCTTCTGCCTTAGTTTGGCCATCGGCCGGGGGCAATTTGCGCGCGGGTAAAGTTGTTCTGACTGCGTAAAAGGGGGAGCCTTCGTGAAACCGATATTGCTGCTGGGGGCTGCTTGGATCGTGTCGCATGCTCTGGGCTTGGGGACTATGCCGGCAATGGCGGCCGAGCGCGCGGTCGTCAATGCGCAGTCGGAAAATGACCTGTTCGGCAATGGTGATGACAGGCATTATACGAACGGCCTGAAATTCAGCGTCTTCTACCCGGCCGACGTGCAGTTGCGGCCGGTTTCGGGTGCGGCATCGCGCATACCGTTTTTCGAACCGGGCGCTCGTTTGCGTTTCAGCCTGGGGGTCGGGCAGAATATTTATACCCCCGACGATATCACCCGCAAACAGCCCGATCCGCGCGACCGCCCATATGCCGGCTGGCTTTATGGCAGTGTGGGGATGACTTCCGAGCATGATGACGGGCTGCTGGAGATTCTTGAACTGGATCTGGGTATTGTCGGCCCGGAATCCTTTGCGGAAGATGTCCAGACAAGCTGGCATGAATGGATCGATACAACACGGCCCGAAGGCTGGTCGCATCAGCTCAAGAACGAACCGGGGATCGTGCTGTTCTACGAACGCAAAAGGCGCGCGAAACCGCATAATTTCACATCATGGCTGCAAGCGGATTTCACCCCCCATAGCGGGCTTGCGCTCGGAAATGTGTTTACCTATGCGGCCGCCGGCGCAACCGTGCGGATCGGGGACGGGTTGCCGACTGATTTCGGGCCGCCCCGGATCCGGCCAAGTTTGCCCGGATCGGGCTTTTTCGATCCGAGAGGCCGTCCGTTCAGCTGGTATATCTTTGCCGGCGTCGAGGGGCGGGCCGTGGCGCGGAACATCTTTCTCGACGGCAACAGTTTTACCGACAGCGCAAGTGTCGACCGGAAAATTCTGGTCGGCGATGCGCAACTCGGGCTTGTCGTTACCATCCGTCAGGTGCGGCTTGCCTATACGCAGATTTTCCGCAGCCGGGAATTTGACGGCCAGCGGGAGGCGGATAATTTCGGCGCATTGAGCCTGTCCTATGCCTTCTGAGACGATCGGTGGGTCGCGGGGCGGACTGCGCGCGGCCCGTCGCCCCGCATTTTTGCATTTGCTGCGCGCCTTCATCGCGGTGAGCGAGCGTGAATTCAGCAAATTCCTGCATCAGCGCAGCCGTTTTCTGGCAGCGCTGATGCGCCCGCTTCTGTGGCTTGTGATCGTCGCGGTCGGGTTCGAGGCGGCCTATGACGGTCCGGGCAGCTATGGTGATTACATGTTGCCTGGTCTGCTTGGCATTGTGTTGCTGTTTCACGGCATGCAATCGGCCCTGTCCATGGTGTATGAGCGCGAGATGGGGATGATGCGGCTGTTGCTGAGCGCCCCTTTGCCGCGCGCCTATATTCTGTTCTGCAAGCTTGCGGCGATCAGCCTGCTTGCGACAGCGCAAGCCTATCTGTTTCTGGGGCTGGCGGCATTTTTCGGGGTCGGGATCGGGGTGTCGGGCTGGCTTTATCTGCTGCCCGCGCTGCTTGTGGGCGGGGCGATGCTCGGCGCGCTGGGGCTGGCGATATCGGTATATGTGCGTCAGCTTGAAAATTTCGCCGGATTGATGAACTTCGTCATCTTCCCGATGTTTTTCCTCTCAAGCGCGTTATATCCGCTGTCGCGCTTTGCTGCCGCTGAGGCCGGCTATCTGGGCATGATGGCGCTGTTTAATCCCTTTACCCACCTGGTCGAATTGCTGCGCGTGGCCTCTCAGGGGCGGTTTGATGCATTCGGCTATGGGTTGATGGCTGGCTGTACGATCCTATTCTTTCTGATTGCAAGGGCGGGTTACGATCCTGAGCGGGGTATTTTCCACCGGCGGTGAGGCAGGCGCTGGGCCGGATGCTTCGCCTCTTGCATTCGCGGCGGTTTCAAACGAGACTGCGGCAAACCGCTGCGATCAGATTCAAGGGAGCGAGCATCATGGCCTGGACAAAGCCGAAGGTAACCGAAATCGCCGTTGGCATGGAAATCAACTGTTACGCCTGCGCCGAGCTTGCCAAATAGCTTTAGCCGCGCAGCCTCCAGGCTGCATGTTCAGACGGCCCGATGATATGGGGGCGACTGTTCGGGCGAAGGTAATCTGAATGCATATCCTGACTTTGGGCGCGGCGGCAGGCGGCGGATTTCCGCAATGGAACGCAAATAACGCCCAGTGTCGGCGTGCCCGGGCATCCGATCCGATGGTGCCGCCCCAGACACAGTCTTCGGTCGCAATCAGCCTTGACGGGCAGCAATGGTGTCTGTTCAACGCGTCTCCCGATCTGCGGCAGCAGATCAACGATAATCCGCAATTGCATCCACGCGCGGACGGGCCGCTTCGCCAGTCGCCGATCCGTTCGGTCGTGCTGACGAATGCGGATGTGGATCATGTGGCCGGACTGCTTAATCTGCGTGAAAGCCAGCCCTTCAGCCTGTTCGCCACCGCCCGGGTGCATACCACCTTACGCGCCAATTCGATTTTCAATGTGCTCAATCCCGATTACGTCACCCGCGAACAGACGCAGCTTGAGCGCGAATTTGCGCCCCTGCCCGGATTGACGGTGACCGCCTTTGCCGTTCCGGGCAAGGTTGCGCTCTACCTCGAAGACCCGGCGGCGGAAGGCTTTGGCACCGTGGCGGAAGATACGGTCGGGCTTGAGGTGCGCGAAGCGGCAAGCGGCCGGCGCTTTTATTATATTCCGGGCTGCGCGCGGGTGGATGATGCGCTGCGCGCGCGGATTGCGGGGGCAGCGGTGCTGTTTTTCGACGGCACGCTGTTCACCGATGATGAGATGCTGGCGGCGGGCGAGGGGATCAAGACAGGTACACGGATGGGCCATATCGCGATGAGCGGTCCGGAGGGCAGTCTGGCAGCGCTTGCCGATGTCGCGGTCGAGCGCAAGTTCTATATCCATATCAACAACACAAACCCCGTGCTGATGCGCGATTCGGACGCGCGGCGGCAGGTTGCGACCGCGGGTTGGGAAGTGGCCATGGACGGGATGGAGATCCGGCTATGAGCGGGCGGTACCGGCCCGGCGGGCGCATGCTGCTTACCGAGCCGTTGAGCCCCGAGGGGCTTGAGGCGGCCCTGCACCGGATCGGCACCGAACGTTATCATGCGAACCATCCGTTTCATCATCTGCTGCATTCGGGCGCGCTGAATAAGGGGCAGGTGCAGGCCTGGGCGCTTAATCGTTACTATTATCAAAGCCGTATTCCGATGAAGGATACAGCGCTGATGTCGCGGGTCAGTGACCCGGACCTGCGGCGCGAATGGGTGCGGCGGGTCGCCGATCACGACGGGCGCGGCAATGAGGCGGGCGGTGTGGCGCGCTGGCTGATGCTGACCGACGGGCTTGGCCTGCCACGCGCCTATGTGATGTCGGAGGAAGGCATACTGCCGGCCACGAAATTCGCCTGCGATGCCTATGTCCGTTATGTACGTGAGGAAAGTCTGTTACAGGCGGTGGCGTCTTCCCTGACTGAACTGTTTTCTCCGACGCTGATTTCCGAACGGGTGGCGGGCATGTTGCGCAATTATGACTTTGTGAGCGAGGAGACGCTGAGCTATTTCGAGGCGCGGCTGACCCAGGCGCCCGAGGACAGCGCCTTCGCGCTTGCCTATTGTAAGCGCGAAGCGACGAGCGCCGCGGCGCAGCAGGATGTGCTGGATGCCCTTTATTTCAAGACTGATATGCTGTGGGCGCAGCTTGATGCGCTGCATCATGCCTATGTCGCGCCCGGACATATCCCCCCCGGTGCCTTTGTGCCCGAAGACCCCGCGCAGGTACCCCGATGACGGATCAGGAGCGCGCATCCCCCCCTTTCCCGACCCTGAAGGACGATAGTTGCCCCCGGCTTGCGCGGGGGGTCAAACTTGTCCGCGACGAGGTGCGCGGGCAGTGGTTGCTGAATGCCCCTGAACGGGTCCTGCTGCTTGATGATATTGCGCATGCGATCCTGTCGCGTATCGATGGCGAACGTCCGCTTGCTGAAATCTGCGATGCATTGGCGGCGACTTATGAGGCGCCGCGCGATGTCATCGGCGCCGATGTTATGGAGCTGGTGCGCGATCTCGCCTTACGCGGATTTCTGCGCCTGTGAGCGGGGGCTCCGATAACGTTCCTGACAAGGCCCCCGACCGCCCCGCGGTTGCGCCGCCACTTGGCCTGCTTGCGGAGCTGACCCATCGCTGCCCGCTGCAATGTCCCTATTGCTATAATCCGGTTTCCTTGTCCGGGCGGGGTACGGAGCTGTCGACCGAAAGCTGGCAACAGCTGTTCGCGGCGGCGCGCGCGCTGGGCGTTTTGCAGCTTCACCTGTCAGGGGGCGAGCCGATGGCGCGGCCCGATCTGCTGCCGCTGATCACCCATGCGGCGGGATGTGGGCTTTACAGCAATCTGATCACATCGGGCGTCCGCCTTGACCGCGATGGCGCGCAGGCGCTTGCCGATTGCGGGCTTGATCATGTGCAGCTCAGTTTTCAGGATACCGATCCGGTGATGGCGGATCATATCTCTGCCTATCGCGACAGCTTCGCGCGTAAATGCGCCGCGGCAGAAGCGGTGCGGGCTGCGGAACTGCCGCTGACGGTCAATTTTGTCGTGCATCGGCAAAATCTCGACCGGCTGCCGGATATGATCGCACTTGCCTTGTCATTGCAAGCGGGGCGGATCGAAATCGCCCATGTGCAATATTATGGCTGGGCGTTGCGCAACCGCGCGGCGCTGATGCCGACCCGGGCGCAGATCGATCGCGCCAGCGAGGCTGTCGCCGCGGCGCGGGTGGCGCATGCGGGCCGGCTTGTCATTGATTATGTGGTGCCCGATTACTATGCCGCGCGGCCCAAGCCCTGCATGGGGGGGTGGGGGCGGCAATTCCTTGTTGTCGCGCCTGACGGGGATGTGCTGCCCTGCCATGCGGCCAAATCCATTCCAGGCCTTGTATTCGAGAATGTGACACAGCGTCCGCTCGCCGACATCTGGCGCGACGGCGAGGCTTTTGAGCGGTTTCGCGGCACCAGATGGATGCGCGAACCCTGCCGGAGTTGCGCGTATCGCGAAACTGATTTCGGTGGCTGCCGGTGCCAGGCGATGGCGCTGACAGGGGCAGCGGAAAATACCGATCCCGCCTGCGCGCTTTCCCCCGCTCACGCGCAGATGCTGGCAATTGCCGAGCGCGATGCCGACGCCGCGCCCCCGCCATTCGCCTATCGCCGTTTCGGCGGCTAGCCTTTTACGCCAATTGCGGTTGCGTGGCGGGGCGATGGCGGTATGCTGCCGCCCTGAGCAAGGCAGTTTCACAGAATAACAGAACAGAGCGAGGGGCGGGACGTCATGACAAAATGGATCGCAGCGGAAGAAGCGCCGGCACTGCTTGAGCCGGGGATGCATGTGGCGATCGCCGGCGGGGTGATGGAACCGCAGGCGATTCTTGCCGCGCTTCAGGCCACGCCCGAGGCAAGCCAGGGTGTGACCTATATCGCCAATCCGCTGCCGGGGATGAGCAAGGTTGATTATGCAGGCTTCCATCCCGAGGCGCGGACCCTCACTTTCTTCATTTCCGCTGAGATGCGCGCGTCCTTCAAGGCCGGGCAGATCGATTTTGTGCCGGTGCAGCATTATCAGCGCTATCTCTATCTGCGCGATCAGGCGCAGATCGATACCGCGATCATCCAGCTTGGCCCCCCCGATGCGAACGGCATGTGCAGCCATGGCTATGGTCTTGATTTCGCGCCGGCGATTCTGGATAAGGCCGCGCTTGTGATCGCGGAAATCAATGCTGCGCTGCCCGCGCCCCCCGATATGGCGAAAGTCCCGCTATCGGCGGTGAATTATGCGGTGAAATCAGATATTCCCGTCCAGCTTCTGCCCGTCGCGCCGATCGACGATGTAGCCGCGCAGATCGGTGCGCATGTGGCAAGCCTGATCCGGGACGGGGACTGTATCGAAACCGGGATCGGTGCCATTCCCAATGCCGCGCTTGCCGCGCTTGGCGAGCGCAACGATCTGGGGGTGCATTCGGGCATGATACCCGAGGGCATCAAGCCGCTTGTCGATCGCGGGGTGATCACAGGTGCTGCGAAAACCATCGACAAGGGCAAGATCGTAACCGGCTTTGCCGCTGGCAGTCGTGAATTGATGGACTGGTCGGGCATCTGTCCCGATATCGCTTTCCGCACCGCTGAATATACCCATGACGTCGCGGTTCTGGGGCAGATCGACAATTTCGTCGCAATCAATTCAGCGGTCGAGGTGGATCTGTTCTGCCAGCTCAATTCAGAAGTTGTTGGCGGGCGGCAGATCAGCGGTACCGGCGGGTCGGTCGATTTCATGCGCGGCGCGCTGCGTTCGAAAGGCGGGCGGGGTATTGTTGCCTTCACCGCAACCGCCGCGGGCGGCAAGATCTCGCGTATCGTGCCGCAGATCCCCGCTGACGGGATAACCACCGCATTGCGCACGGATGCGGATTATTTCGTGACCGAATATGGTATCGCGCGGGTGCGGGGGCTGCCGCTTGATGCCGCAGCCAATGCGCTGATCGAGATCGCGGCGCCGCAATTCCGCGATCAGCTTCGTGATAGCTGGCAGGCGCAATATCGTGCGGTTCGCGGCCGCTGACCAGAATTTCATCAGTACAAAAATAAAACGCGGCCCGAGTTTCCTCGGGCCGCGCCCAGCTTGCGGTACGGGCCGGTGGTGCCGGCCCGTGCGCGTGGCCTTACATGCCCATATCCGGCATGCCATGGCCATGGCCTTGCTCTTCGGGTTCGGGCGCGTCGGCAATCATCGCCTCGGTGGTGATGAGCAGCCCCGCGACCGATGCCGCATCCTGCAGCGCGGTCCGGACAACCTTGGTCGGATCGACGATGCCGGCCTTGATCATATCCTTATATTCTTCTGCCTGCGCGTCGAAGCCCTGCTTGATGTCTTTCTGCTCCATCAGCTTGCCGACGATCACAGCGCCCTCAAGGCCCGCATTCTCGACGATCTGACGGATCGGGGCCTGCAGCGCGCGCTGCACGATCTGAATGCCGACTGTCTGATCGTGATTGGCGCCTTCCATGCCCTTGATAAGTTTGGACATATGCAGCAGGGCCGAACCGCCGCCGGGCAGAATGCCCTCCTCGACCGCCGCACGGGTCGCATGCAGCGCATCGTCGACGCGGTCCTTGCGTTCCTTCACTTCGATTTCGGTCGCGCCGCCGACGCGGATGACCGCGACACCGCCGGCAAGCTTCGCCAGCCGTTCCTGCAGCTTTTCGCGATCATAGTCGGAGGTGGTTTCCTCGATCTGCACGCGAATCTGGTTGCAGCGATCGGTAATGTCCTGCTTGTCGCCCGCACCGTCGACGATGGTGGTTTCCTCCTTGGAGATGTCCACCCGCTTGGCCCGGCCCAACATGTCGAGCGTCACGCTTTCAAGCTTGATGCCCAGATCTTCTGAAATCACGGTACCACCGGTCAGAACCGCAATATCCTGCAGCATGGCCTTGCGCCGGTCGCCAAAGCCAGGCGCCTTGACGGCCGCGATCTTCAGCCCGCCGCGCAGCTTGTTGACCACCAATGTCGCCAGCGCCTCGCCTTCGACATCTTCGGCGATGATCAGCAACGGCTTGCCGGTCTTCACCACCGCTTCGAGCACCGGGATCATGGCCTGCAGATTGCTGAGCTTTGATTCGTGCAGCAGGATATAGGGATCCTCGAGCTGGGCCATCATCTTGTCGGCATCGGTGATGAAATAGGGCGACAGATAGCCACGATCGAACTGCATGCCTTCAACGACATCGAGTTCGGTCTCAAGGCCTTTCGCCTCTTCCACGGTGATCACGCCCTCATTGCCGACTTTCTGCATGGCGTTCGCGATCATCTGGCCGATATCGGCTTCGCCATTCGCTGAAATCGTGCCGACCTGGGCAATTTCTTCCGACGATTTGATGGTTTTGGAGGCTTTGATGAGCTCGGCAATCACCTTGTCAACCGCGCTGTCGATGCCGCGCTTGAGATCCATCGGGTTCATGCCCGCGGCAACCGATTTCGCACCCTCGCGGATGATCGCCTGCGCCAGCACGGTGGCGGTGGTGGTGCCGTCGCCGGCTTCGTCATTGGTGCGTGAAGCCACCTCGCGCACCATCTGCGCGCCCATATTCTCGAACTTTTCCTCAAGCTCGATTTCCTTGGCGACCGTCACGCCGTCCTTTGTGACGCGCGGTGCGCCAAAAGCTTTATCGAGGACGACATTGCGCCCCTTGGGGCCAAGCGTCACTTTCACCGCATCGGCAAGAATATCAACGCCACGCAGCATCGACTTTCTTGCATCGGTTGAAAAACGTACTTCTTTCGCAGACATATTCTTATTGACCTTTCATCAGCTTAACGGCTGGTTTTGGTTAGGAAATAACGCCGAAAATGTCGGATTCCTTGAGGATCACAAGCTCCTCGCCATCGACTTTCACTTCGGTGCCCGAATATTTGCCGAACAAAATGCGATCGCCTTTCTTGACATTCATCGGCACGGTTTCGCCTTTTTCCGAAAGCGCCCCCGGCCCGACGGCGATAACCTCGCCTTCCTGGGGCTTTTCCCTGGCGGAATCGGGGATGATGATACCGCCAGCGGTTTTTTCGTCGGCGTCAAGACGACGGGCCAGCACCCGGTCGTGAAGGGGTCGAAAACTCATTTAGCTTCCTCCTGTTTCCCCGCGCTCGCGCCTGTTCAGGCGGCGCGTATAATCGACAAGGCGTTAGCACTCGATTACGAGAGTGCTAACGCGCGACTGATTTAGGCCAGGGATGCGGGGCTTTCAAGTGCAAATCGCGTATCCTGCGTAATTTCTTTGCCGGTTGCGCGCCCTATCCCGGGGGCCGGGTGCCGCGCACCGCCCGCATCGCTCGGTCGCGACTTTTTGTCTGATTGCCGTCGCGCCGTGCGCGGGCCTGGATATGGTTGACAGGATGCATTACAAACGCCATTATCCCTGAAAATGCAATTCATTCGCAAAAGCAAGATTGCCGTGAAGGCAGAAGAGTTGCGATGAAGCAATCACGAACCCTGAAATCACGCACAACGACATAATGGCGGCGGTGCCGCTTACACGAAGTAGGGACAGAAAATGAAAAAACTTGCCGGAAGGCGCGCGGCGATGCGCGGCCTGGTTATGGGCGCTGCGGGGATCGCGGCACTGTTTGTCGGCGGCGGCATGTCCGCGGCATTTGCGCAGGAGGTGAATGTTTACTCCTATCGCCAGCCCTATCTGGTTGAACCGCTTTTTGCGAAATTCACCGAACAAAGCGGCATCAAGGTCAATGTCATATTCGCCAAAAAGGGGCTTGATGAGCGGATCGCCGCGGAAGGCAAAAACAGCCCCGCCGATGTGATCCTGACAACCGATATTGCGCGGCTGACCGGCATTGTCGAAAAGGGCATTACCCAGCCGGTCGATGCAGCGGCGCTTGATGAAAATATTCCGGCCCGTTACCGCGACCCTGATGATCACTGGTTCGGGCTGACCGTGCGTTCCCGTGTCGTCTATGCGTCGAAGGAGCGTGTCGCGGAAGGTGAGATCACCACCTACGAGGCGCTGACGGATGAGAAATGGAAAGGCCGCATTTGCGTCCGCAGCGGTACCAATAAATACAATATTGCGCTGCTGTCATCGATCATCGCGCATCATGGCGAACAGGCGGCAAAGGACTGGCTGCTGGGTATCAAGGACAATCTCGCGCGCAAGCCACAGGGCAATGACCGCGCGCAGATCAAGGCGGTGGCTCAGGGTGAATGCGATATCGCCATTGGCAATACCTATTATTACGCGGTGATGCTGAACGATCCCGAACAGCGGCCGGCCGCTGAAGCCGTGCGCATGGTCTTCCCCAATCAGTCCGGTGAAGGGCTGGCGGGCCGCGGTGCGCATGTCAATCTGTCGGGTATGGCCATGGCGAAACATGCGCCCAATCGCGATCACGCCGAAAAGCTGATGCTGTTTCTGGTCAGCGACGAGGCGCAGCATATCTATGCCGAGGTCAATAACGAATATCCGGTGAAGCCCGGTGTGGCCTGGTCGGAAATGGTCAAGGGCTGGGGCGAGTTCAAGGCCGATCCGCTGCCTTTGTCCGAGATTGCAAAACACCGTCGCCGGGCGATCGAAATCGTCAATGAAACCGGATTTGATGACTGACAGGGCGCAAACGCCTATAACAATCGCTGATTTCTGAGTTTCCCGGCCGCAGGCGGTTTCGCTGCCTGCGGCCATCACTATTGGGCGATCCATGTCTGTCAGCGCAGATCACCGGGCAGCGGCCCCAACTCACCGCATTGGCTGGCGCCCCGATTTCTGGTCGGTGGGGGGGCTGTCGATTGCGGTTATCGTCATGCTGCCGGTGCTGGCTGTAGCGGTCATTGCCGCGGGCTCAAGTGGCGATATCTGGCCGCATCTGTCGCAAACCGTACTGCCGCATCTGATCCGCACGACCTTGCTGTTGATGCTGGGGGTGGGTGCCGGCGTGCTGCTGCTTGGGGTGGGAACCGGCTGGCTTGTCACGATGTGCCGTTTCCCCGGCCGCCGGGTCTTCGAATGGGCATTGCTCGCCCCGCTGGCCATGCCGGCCTATATCACCGCCTATACCTATGTGGATTTTCTGGAGTTTGCCGGGCCTGTTCAGACCCTGCTGCGCGATCTGTTCGGCTGGCGAACGCCGCGCGATTACTGGTTTCCAGAAATCCGGTCGCTTGGCGGCGCCATCATGGTGATGGCCTGTGTGCTTTACCCATATGTGTATCTGACCGCGCGCACCGCCTTTCTGCAGCAATCTGTCTGCGTGCTGGAGGTCAGCCGTACTCTGGGCCATGGCCCCTGGGCGGTATTCAGGCGCGTGGCCCTGCCATTGGCACGGCCTGCCATTGCCGTCGGGGTGATCCTTGCCCTGATGGAGGCGATCGGCGATTTCGGCACGGTCGATTATTTTGCTGTCCGGACGCTGACCGCGGGGATCTACGATGTCTGGCTTGGCATGGGCAGCGCGGCGGGCGCGGCGCAGATTGCACTCAGCCTGTTGGGTTTCGTGCTGCTGCTGATTTATGTGGAACGGCTGGCCCGGCGTGACCGGCGTTTTCACGACACCACCGCCCGGGTGCGGGCCTTGCCGCAATTCACCCTGTCGCGACCGCGCGCCTTGCTTGCTTTTCTGGCCTGCCTGTTGCCGCTGATGCTCGGGTTTCTGATCCCGGGCGGCATTCTGCTCAAAATGGCGGTTGGCCGGTTTGCGCAATCCTGGGACAGTGCGTTTCTGGGCTATGCGCTGAACAGCCTGACGCTGGCGGCTGCGGCGGCGCTGGTTTCGGTCGTGATCGGGCTGTTTCTGGCTTATGGGCAGCGGCTGCATAACACGCCGCTGCAACGGGCGGTGACCCGGCTTGCAAGCATCGGTTATGCGGTGCCGGGCGCCGTGCTGGCGCTTGGGGTGCTGATCCCGTTCGGGGCATTCGACAATCTCGTCGATGACTGGATGCGGGCGCAATTCGGATTGTCGACGGGATTATTGCTGAGCGGCACGGTAATTGCGCTGATTTTTGCTTATGTGGTGCGGTTTCTGGCGCTGTCTTTCGGGGCGGTTGAATCAGGGCTGGCGCAGATCACACCGAGCATGGACATGGCGGCACGCAGCCTGGGCAACGGTCCCGGCGCGGCATTGCGCAGGGTTCATGTGCCTTTGCTGCGCGGGCCGGTGCTGACTGCGGTCCTGCTTGTTTTCGTCGATTGCATGAAGGAGCTGCCGGCAACGCTGATCCTGCGGCCGTTCAACTTCGATACGCTTGCCACCCATGTTTACACCTATGCCTCGACCGGTCGGCTGGAAGACAGCGCGCTGGCGGCGCTGACCATCGTGCTTGTGGCCCTGTTGCCGGTTATCCTGCTCAGCCGTGCGATTGCCGCCGCCCGGCCCGGCCATGCGGCGGCGCATTAAATTTTCCCGATCAACCGGGGGATGCTTGCCCGGGCTGTGTGAATTTGCTTGACTGCCGCGACGGAAAAATCCGGCAAACAATGACAAAAAACATAAAAAATTCTGCAGGGAGACGCTGAGCATGACCATCAACGCATATGATTGGCTGGCCTATCACACAACCCGCTTCGCGGATAAAACCGCCGCTATCGATCTGCATTCCGGACGCGAATTCACCTATGGCGAATTCAACATGCGCGCCGAAAAGCTTGCGGCCTTCCTCACAAACGGGCTTGGCATTGAAAAAGGCGATCGGGTCGGAGTGCTGGCGCATAACAGCTCAGATTTTTTTGAGATTCAGTTTGCCTGCGCGAAAGCGGGGCTTGTCTTTCTGCCGCTTAACTGGCGGCTGACTGTACCGGAGCTTGAATTCATTGTCGGGGATGCCGCGCCCCGGGTGCTGATCTACGGGCCTGAATTCGCCGATGCGGCCGAAGCGCTGGAGAAGCTTTGCAAGCTGCCGGTTATTCTTGAGAATAACTTCGATGGTACCGACAGCCCTTATGAGGCCGGAATCGCCAAGGCCGGTCCGCTGACCGCGCGCGCCGAGGTAACCCATGCGGATCTGTCCACTATCATGTACACCTCGGGTACGACAGGGCTGCCCAAAGGGGCGATGATCACCCATGGCATGACTTTCTGGAATGCGGTCAATCTGGGACCGCCGGCGCGGGTCAGCCTTGATACAAAGCATCTGGTGGTAATGCCGACCTTCCATACCGGCGGGCTCAACTGCTATGCCAATATCGTGTTTCATGTCGGTGGCACGGTCGCCGTGGCCCGTGAATTCGATCCCGCGACGATCCTGCAATTGCTCGATGCGCGGAACGGGCATGCCTTTACGCATTTTTTCGGCGTGCCGGCCATGTATCTGTTTATGAGCCAGCATCCCGACTTTGCGGAGGCTGATTTTTCCGGCCTGCTGACCTGCGGTATTGGCGCATCGCCTGCCGCGCGTTCCCTGCTTGATAGCTGGGCTGAAAAAGGCGTTGCGCTACAGCAGGGTTATGGCATGACCGAAACAAGCCCCATCGTTACCGTGCTCGATGCGCATATGGCGCTTGAGAAAGTCGGATCGGCCGGCTTGCCCGCCCTGCATATGGACATGCGGATCGTCGATGAAGAAGGCCAGGATGTGACCGAGGCGGAGCAGGTTGGCGAGATCTGGGTCAAGGGGCCCAATGTGACACCGGGCTACTGGAACCGGCCTGATGCGACAGCCGAAACGATTATCGATGGCTGGCTGAAGACAGGCGATGCGGCGCGGCGTGATGCCGATGGCTATGTCTATATCGTTGATCGCTGGAAGGATATGTACATCTCGGGCGGTGAAAATGTGTATCCGGCGGAGATCGAGAATATCATCTTCCAGCTTGAGGGGGTCGCGGATGTGGCGGTCATCGGGGTCCCCCATGAACGCTGGGGCGAAACCGGGCAGGCGATCGTCGTCCGCGCGGAAGGGTCAACCCTCAGCGAGGAGGATGTGTTGCGCCATTGCCGGCCGAAACTTGCAAAGTTCAAGCAGCCGGGCACGGTCCGTTTCGTCGATGAACTGCCGCGCAACGCCACCGGCAAGGTATTGAAGCGCGAGTTGCGGCTGGATGCGGCGGCGGCAGGGGAAGCGGTGGCGCAATAGCGCCCCGCCCCGCGCCCTGTCTGCACGCTGTGGGCCGGCGGATTTTCCGCGTTGCCGCTTTCGCGTAAAAGCGTTTGCCCCGCAAGGGAGACAGGCTGACAAGGGAGAGACAGGCTCGTGCCACAGCAACTGACGGACAAGATCGCATTGATTACCGGGGCGACCAGCGGGATCGGGCTTGGCATTGCCCGTGCGCTGGCGGCTGAGGGCTGCCATATCGGGGTGAATGGCAGTCGGCCGGATGGGGAAATCGCGCCGCTTTGTGGTGAGATCGCCGGCGAATTCGGCGTGCGCTGCGCGCCCCTGTCGGCGGATATGTCGGACCCGCAGGCGGTCGCGGCGATGGTGGCGGAGGCGGAGCGGACGCTGGGTCCTGTCGATATCCTGATCAATAATGCCGGGATCCAGCATGTGGCGCCGATCGACAGTTTCCCCGTGGAGAAGTGGGATCAGCTCATTGCGATCAATCTGTCTTCGGTTTTCCATACAAGCCGGGCTGTGCTGCCCGGGATGAAGGCGCGCGGCTGGGGGCGGATCGTGAATATCGCCTCCGCTCACGGACTTGTCGCCTCGCCTTTCAAATCCGCCTATGTCGCCGCCAAGCATGGCATGGTTGGCTTTACCAAGGTGACAGCGTTGGAGAGCGCGACAGACGGCATCACCTGCAATGCGATCTGTCCAGGCTATGTCTGGACGCCGCTTGTGGAGAAACAGATCCCCGATCAGGCGAAATCCCACGGCATGAGCGAGGAAGAGGTGATCGAGCAGGTGATTCTCGCGCCCCAGCCCAACCGGAAATTTGCAAGCGTCGCGGAAATCGGCGCGCTGGCTGTGTTTTTATGTTCAGAGGCCGGGGCCTCCATAACCGGCGCGTCCCTGCCGGTGGATGGTGGCTGGACGGCGCGCTGAGCGGCCCGCATCCGCCCTTGTGTTCTGATCGCGGGGCTGTGATCGGCTCTTGCGGGCGGTTGTGATAGGATTGCGCCACCTGATGAGACGGGAGGGATGCGGTATGCGGCGGATATTCAGCTTTCTGGTGACGGCAGGTGTCCTGTGCGGCGCGGCGGCGGCGCAGGCGCAGAATTTCGATGCGGTAAATATCCAGACGACCGCGATTGGCGACGATCTCGCCATGCTGACCGGGCAGGGGGGCAATATCGGCTTGTTCTTTGGTCCCGAAGGGGTGCTGATGATCGACGATCAGTTCGCACCGCTGAGCGACAAGATCAATAAGGCGGTACAGAAGGTAGCGGGCCAGCCGGTACGCTTTCTGGTCAATACGCACTGGCATGGCGATCATACCGGCGGCAATGAAGCGTTCGGAGGTGGCGGGGCACTGATCGTTGCGCATGAAAATGTCCGCACCCGGATGGAAAAAGGGCAGGCGATGCCCGCACTCGGTCGTATGGTGCCGCCCGCACCAGATGCCGCGTTGCCGGTTGTAACCTTCAAAGACGGGGTCAGTTTCCATCTCAACGGCACGCGCGTCGATGTCTATCATACCGCCCATGCACATACCGATGGCGATGCGCTGGTGCATTTTCCCGGCCGCAATGTGCTGCATATGGGCGATGTGTATTTCAACGGCTTCTATCCGTTCATCGATGGCTCAAGCGCCGGCTCGCTTGCCGGCATGATCGCCGGGGTGGCGCGCGGGCTTGAATTGGCCGATGCGGCCACGGTGATCATCCCCGGTCACGGGCCGCTGTCCGACCGGCAGGAACTGGTTGCTTATCACGCCATGCTGACCGGCGTCGCAGAAGCGGTGGCTGCGGCAAAAGCAAAGGGGATGGGGGTGGATGACGCGGTGGCGGCTGATATTCTTGCGCCCTTCGATGCGGAATGGGCCGGTGGCTTTATGACGCCGGAACGGTTTCTGCGTTCGGTTTATATGCTGGGGGAATAATAAATCGCGGTCATTATGGCCGCCTGCACTGTCACCGGGGTATAATTTTCGCCATAGTGGGCCACTATTTCAGTCCTTTCATTGGAGTTTTTTTGATGTCCGTTACCCGGGAATTTTCACACCGTTTGGGGCCGATAACCTTCTGGGCGGCATTGATCATTGCTGTGCCCGCCGGCGCGCAGGCGCAGCAGAACTGGTTCGATCAGGGGCGCGCGCTGCTCGGGACGCTTGGCGGGACCGAAGAGCAATCCTCTTCCGCGGCTATGTCGGATCTGAGCGCGGATCAGATCAGCGCCGGGCTGCGCGAGGCCCTGCGGGTCGGGGCGGAGCGGGTGGTCGACCGGCTGGGTACCACCAATGGCTTCAATGGCAATGCTGATGTGCATATTCCGTTGCCCGACAGTCTGCAGATGGTGGATCAGGCGTTGCAACGGGTCGGGATGGGGGCGATTGGCAATAATCTTGAGCTGCGTCTGAACCGGGCTGCGGAAGCCGCTGTACCGCAGGCGCGTGCCCTGTTCATCGATGCGATCGCCAAAATGAGCCTGCAGGATGTGCGCGACATCTATAACGGGCCCAGCGATTCGGCGACCCGTTATTTCGAGGCACGCATGGCGCAGCCGCTCGCCGATGGCATGCGACCGATTGTCGATACGCAGCTTGCGCAAGTCGGGGCGGTGCAGCTTTATGATCAGATGATGGGGGAATATCGTAATATTCCCTTTGTACCCGATGTGAAGGCCAATCTGACAAACCACGTGCTGGGCCGGGCTGTTGACGGGGTGTTTCTGCTGCTGGCGCGCGAAGAAGCGGCCATTCGCGAAGATCCTGCCCGGCGCACGACCGAATTGCTGCAGACCGTATTCGGTAGCGGGACAGGCGGCTAGGCCGACGGTCGAACGGGTTCCGGGCTGCGCGTTCGGGGTCGCGCGTTCAGGCTAGGCATCTTCATTGCTATGGACGGGTGAGGGCTGGACGACCAGGGCGAACAGGACAAGCAGCAGCCAGAAGCTTGCCTGCCACCAGTTCTGCCACAGGCCGAAGCTCAGCAGGATCAGGCTGAAGGTTGCGCTGAAAGCCGCTGTCGCCGCTGCCCGCCTGGCGGTTGTGAGCGGCAGCGCCGCGATACGGAACCCCAGCGTGACAAGCAGGGCCGCGGCCAGCAGCGCACCGGGCAGCCCAAGCTCCAGCCAGATCTGCAGCGCCCCGTTATGGGGATGCAGCGGCAGCAGCGTCACATTCGGATAGGCGATGTCGCTGCCATCGGGCAATTCCGCCACAAATCGGGTGGCTTTGGCGTCGATATGACGCGCACCGTCAAACCCCCAGCCTGTCAGCGGTTTTTCGGCGATGTGGTCGGCGGTGTAGTGCCAGATTTCGATGCGATGCTGCCAGGAAGGCGGAATGCTGCGCTTTTCAATGCCAAGCGCTTCGGGCCGGTCGATCGTGTAGGCAATGACCGGCATTGCCAGAAGCAGGGCTGCCGCGGCAACTCCGATCAGCTGCGGCAAGCGGCGCGGCGCGGCAAAGCTCAGTCCGAACGCCGCCAGCCCCGCCAGCAGGGCCAGCGGGGCGGCCCCGACCGGCAATTGCAGCAGAAGCCAGATCGTCGCCCCCAGCAATAGGACCAGAACCAAACCGCCCTTGCTACGACCGGCGCCACCATCGATCAGCAAGGCGGCGACCGGCCAGATCAGCAATACAAGCAGAACGCCGCCGCGTCCGATGGCGTTGAAGGCCAGCAGCGAGCGATAGGCTTCGCGTTGGGCGGCGTCGGAAAATTGCGTGAAATGGTCGGCATCGAGCTGTTTGAACAGGCTGATCAGCGCACCGTCCGTTGCGAGCTCGGCCATATAAAGCGCAAGCATCGCGGTATAGGCGATGAGCAGCGACAATTTGCCGATCTTCGGAATCCGGAAATATCGTGCGCCCGCCAGCGCCGCCAGCCCCGCAAGCCACAGCAGCAGCAGGCGAACAGCGGTGATCGCGCTTTCCTCTGGCGCGGCGCTCCACCCGATGCTCAGCGCAATCCAGAATGCAAGCCCGATCAGTGCCAGGCCGGGCGGGGAGCGCATCAGCTCCGTGAAGGTGCCGCGAAAGGCAGGCCATGCGGGCGCGGCGAGCATGCATAGCCCCAGAATGATGACCGTGCCATTGGCTGCGAAAACAATAACGGGTACGGCAATTATGAGTGCCATCAGCCAGAAAAATGCGGCGCGGGAAGAAGAGACAGGTGCGGGCACGGGCTGACCGGATGGGAAGTTCAGAATTGCGAGGGGCGGGTCAATCGGGCCCGCCCCTCGCTCTGATCGATCTTATCGCACAGCGAATGCACGATGAAGTGAAGAATTATGCCCGGGTTCAGACAACCCCGTAAGCGAGCATCGCATCGGCAACTTTGACAAAGCCCGCGATGTTTGCGCCTTTCAGGTAGTTCACATGTCCGCCCGGTTCGGCACCATATTCGACACAATTATCGTGAATGCCCTGCATGATGTCGCGCAGCAATTGCTGCAATTCCGGTTCTTTCCATGAAATCCGCGCGCTGTTCTGGCTCATTTCAAGGCCCGACACCGCAACGCCGCCGGCATTGGCCGCCTTGGACGGGGCGAACAGGATTTTCGCATCGATAAAGGCATCGATGCCTTCCTGCACGGTCGGCATATTGGCACCTTCGGAAACGCCCATGCAGCCATTCTTGATCAGCGCCTTGGCTTCATCGCCGCTGATTTCATTCTGGGTGGCGCAGGGGAAGGCCAGATCGCAGGGTACATTCCACGGCCGTTCGCCCTCGTGATAGGTGCATTCGAACTCCTTGGTGGCTTCCTCAAGCCGGCCGCGCTTCACATTCTTCAGGTCGATGATACAGGCAAGCTTTTCCTCATCGATACCGCCGGGCACGTGGATAAAGCCCGAACTGTCGGACATGGTGACAACCTTGCCGCCCAGTTGATTGATCTTCTCTGTCGCATATTGCGCCACATTGCCCGAACCCGAAACCAGGCAGGTCTTGCCCTCAAACCCGTCGCCGATGCGGGTCAGCATATCCTGCATCATATAGATGGTGCCATAGCCGGTCGCCTCAGTCCGGATCAGGCTGCCGCCGAATTCCATCCCCTTACCGGTCAGCACGCCGGTGAACTGGTTTTCCAGCCGCTTATACTGACCGAACATATAACCGATTTCGCGCGCGCCGACGCCGATATCACCGGCCGGCACATCGGTATCGGGGCCGATATGGCGATGCAGCTCGGTCATGAATGACTGGCAGAAGCGCATCACTTCATTATCCGACTTGCCTTTCGGATTGAAATCCGCGCCGCCCTTGCCGCCACCCATCGGCAGGCCGGTCAGGCTGTTTTTGAAGGTTTGCTCAAAAGCCAGGAATTTCAGCACGCTCAGCGTGACACTCGGATGGAAGCGAATGCCGCCCTTATAAGGGCCGATGGCATTACAATTCTGCACACGATAGCCGCGATTGACCCGGATATTTCCCTCATCATCTTCCCAGCAGACGCGGAAGGCGACCACCCGGTCCGGCTCGGCCAGCCGTTCCAGGATACGCATTTTTATATATTTCGGCTTGTCCTTGATAAAGGGAATGATGCTGCCCGCAACTTCCTGTACCGCCTGGTGGAATTCGGGTTCCCCTGGATTACGCCTTTTCAGGCCGTTCATAAATGTATCGAGATCGTCTGCAGCGACTGTCATAGTCTTGCTCCCATTTTTGGCATGCATGTACCGTTTCTGTGGGCAAGACCGGATATCCTGCCCCCCGTAACCCGTTGTCATAGCAGGCTTTTCTAAAGCAGCCCATATGCCCCGACAACAAACTGATTTTTTGGCTTGCCCTGGCGGGCCTGCCGTTCGTCCGCTGCGGTTACCCCGACAATTTTCCGCTGCGACCGGCCACAATCCTCTTACGGATGTGTAAAAAAGACAATAACTAACCTGATCATCTGTGACAGGGTGTTATCGAATTTTCGGTAGTGTCTCAGTTTGAATTTTCATTTTTGCGACTCGCTCATTTCATGACGAAGTGACTCCAATTCCTGATCAGTAAGCATTTCATTTTTGCGTTTTTTGTAAGGCCCGCGCGGTCCCGGCTTTGGCGCGCGCTCATCAATCAGGCCGACAATCCATTCCAGATCACGAAGCGTATCGCTGACGCCAGCAGCCATTGCCGGTGAGATGCCGCCAAGGCTCTTGTGCTGGCGACAGAAATTGTACCAGACGAAATACAGCGCCAGCGCGTGGCAATGGTTCTCGAATTTCTTTGAGAACGCATTGGTCAGGCGCGTGAACCGGCGAAGCCCCATGCGGATCGAAAGGTTCATGCGTTCCACATAAGACGTGCTGATATGGTCTGGGTCGGGCGAACCATTCCGCTCGTGTTTCTTGATCCCGGTGCACTTGGCAGGGCTGTAGCGGCCTTTGACGGCATCCGGTGCGGCACCGAACAGCTTCACAAGTTGCGCATAGTCGATATCGTTTCCGAACGCACCGGCCACGGCATCGAGATAGACCTTGTGGCCATCGGTCGTAAGCTGAACGCGATGGTCCAGCCGGTCGGCCAGATCGTCCATGAAGATGTTGGCGAACTCCGCATCACGCCCGCCGACAAACCAATTGCAGATCAGTTTGCTGTCCGCGCAAATGCTGGTCCAGGTCCAAACATCGCCCGCGAATGTCGGGGCCTTCTTTGCGGTATCAACGTTCTTTGCCTTGGCGTAGGTGAACGACCAGATTTCATCGCACTGGATGCGTTCGCATGACAGGCCGCGCACATGCTCATCGTGATAAGCCGCGCAGGCTTCGCCCGCGTCCACAAGCAGCTTCGAAACCGTGTTGATGGAAACCCCGGTGATCCGTGCGATGGAACGCATGGACGAACCTTCACAAAGCATATGGAGGATTTGAACGCGCTTCGGAGTGGGTAGGACGTTTGCCATACCCGATATATGTGAACTTTTATGCTTAGTGTCAAGCATATGAATCAACTTTAATGTAGGATTCACATACGGCTGCCACTATGTTATGGAAGTGGCAGCCGTAGTGAAGTGGTGAGCGCCCGGCAGGATTCGAACCTGCGACCGGTCCCCTACGAAAGGAATGCTCTATCCGCTGAGCTACGGGCGCTTTGGGAGCGGCCAGCCTTTCGGCTGGCCGCCTGCCAACCTGAAAGCCGTTGCGTATCCCGCCAGGAACCTCGCAACGGCTTCTCTATTTGCACAGGCCCCGATCAACGGTCGGCGTAATGCCGGGGCCCGGAGCCCTCCTAGCCATGGGCTTCTCCTTTCTGATTCGAGACACTACCTCCGCACAGCTACCTCGTCAAGAGATATATTGGAGACAAAACTTACCTTCCTTTTGATTGACAGATACGAGGTAGCGGCCTATATTGCCTTCACATGGAGGCAGATATGACGGACCACACCGCAACCAGTGACACTAATGACGAAAAGCAACCACGTTTTCGCAGCCCGCCTTATCCGGCAATTCCCTTAAATAAGGCGATAGAACGAGCGGTGTCGCTACACGAAAAGGCCCTTCACCATCCCGTACCGGTGGGCGTTGCAGCGAAGGCGTGGGAATACGGGGAAAAAAGCAGCGGCTTGTTCGCAACAATTGCCGCATTAAAGCAATTTGGGCTACTTCAGGACGATGGGAGTGGCGACAAGCGTCGGTTCAAGCTGACCGATAGCGCGATACGCCTAATCCGCGATCCTGACCCGAATTCTGAAAAGCGAAAAGCTGCCGTTCGCGCAGCAGCACTTGCCCCGAAAATCCATGCAGAATTATGGGAAAAATATGGCCTCCCAGGCGCGTCTGGCGGAATGGACCTGGCCCTTAAGAGTTACCTCACGCTAGATCGAGCCGACAGCGGCGCTGCAACGTACAGCGACAAGGCGGCAGAGGAGTTGGTGACTGAATACCGGCAGACGGTAGGTTTTGCTGGACTGCTAGAATCGCCTGATGTATCTTTGGATGATGCTGAGCATGAAGATACCAGCAACCTCCACGAGCCCGAAGACGGCGATGATATGAACCATGTTCACCAAGAACCCCCGGCAAAGCCACGCGACGTTCCGTCACCGCCACCTGCCGAAGATGCGGAACTGAACGATATTCGCGTCGAGTTCGCCGGAGGAAAAGTGCGGATCAATGCTGTTATGGACCTAGAGGGGTTGGAGAAACTGGAACAGAAAATAGCGGCATATAAAGCGATACTGTCCTAGTCCTTTTTCCATCGCTTCTCAGCCGCCTTCCGCGCAATCTCCGCGCGCTGTTCTGGCGTCAGCTTGGCAGCGCGCGCCTTCCCGCCCTTAGCGCCAAGCGCCTTGGCGGCTGGGTCTTTGCCATCATCCTTGACGGTATCTTCGGTCTCGCCGGTCGCGATTCTGGCCACCTTAATGGCGTTGCCGATCACGTCAGCGGGGCGCTTCTGTCCTTTAGGTCCGGTGGGCATTACAGGCGCGCCTCAAGCTTGCGAATTAGCTCGCCGTACATTTCAATGATGCGATCATGCTCCATCGCAGCCTTGGCTGCGTCTCCACCGCTATCTTCCCAATTGACGTCCAGAAGCCACTGGCGCTGCGCTTCTTGCTCTTTCACGCACCGTTTTAGCCGTTCAACGCGCTCTTCGATTGTCATCTTGTCTCCTATGCTTACCCCTAAGCATATAGGAAACGATGGCCGGATTCGATAGCCCGTCAATCCCCATTATTTTCAAACTGAGACACTACCGAATTTTCTATATTATATTTCTGTGTCTTTCGTAACACTTCTGAAAGTCATCTTGGGTATATTTGCGTATTCACGAAAAGCTAAGTGGAATCTCAGGCATGATTATGGCCCGCGCGGAAGAAAGAAAAGCGCAACTCTTGCAAGAAACCATCGCCTATTCGGAACAGCGTGAAACAAGCGACACGGCTGATCTGGGCCGTTTTATTCAACTGTTCTATGAAAATGTGCTGGCGGAAGATCTGTTGCAGATGTCGCCGCCTGATCTTTATGGGGCAGCGCTTGCGCATTACAAACTTGCCGCCACCCGTCAGGACGGCATGCCTCAGATTCGCGTCTATCAACCCGATATCGAGGCGCATGGCTGGCATTCCACCCATGCGGTCATTCAGATCGTCAATGACGATATGCCGTTTCTGCTTGATTCCGTCACCGGCGCGCTCAATCAGCTGGGGATTGGCATTCACATGGTCGGCCACCCGGTTATGAGCGTTTTACGCGACAAGGACGGGCAGTGGCAGCGCCTGTCGGCGGATGGCCGGCGGGAATCCTTCATTCATCTGTCGATCGATGAACAGGCGGATGCGGCAAAGCTTGAAAGTTTGCGCGAACATCTGGCTGTTGTGCTGCAAAATGTCCGCGCAGCGGTAAGCGACTGGCAGGCAATGCTGGGCAAGCTGGATGAGGCGATTGCGGAACTTGCCGAACTGCCCCCCGAAATCGAGGCGGTCGAACGCGACGAAGCAAGGGCCTTCCTTGAATGGTTGAAAGATAATCACTTCACATTGCTGGGCTATGCCGAATACAGTTTTGCCAATAATGGCAATGGCGCGGAAGCCACCTTGCGGACCGCCAGCGGCCTTGGCGTATTGCGCAATCCCGACACCAAGCTGTTTCGCACCGGCAGCGGGCAGCTTGCCTCCCTGTCGCATGAGATTATCGAAAATCTGAAGCAGCCCATTCCACTGATCATCACAAAGACCGACGTCCGTTCGGTGGTGCACCGCACGACCCATATGGATTATGTCGGCGTCAAGCAATTCAATGCCGATGGCGAGGTGGTGGGTGAAAAACGCTTTATCGGGCTTTTCACCTCAAGCGCTTACAACCGGGTGCCCGGCGATATTCCGCTGCTGCGCCACAAGGTCAGCCAGATTCTGAAAAAGGCCGGTTTTGCGCCGGACAGCCATGATGGCAAGGCGTTGCTGAATATTCTGGCGACCTATCCGCGCGATGAACTATTTCAGGCACCGCCCGATACGCTTTATGGCAATGCGCTTGGCATGCTGCGCCTGCTTGAGCGGCCGCGCACCCGGCTTTTTATCCGGCGCGACCGTTTTGAGCGCTTCGTATCCTGTCTTGTCTTCATTGCGCGCGAGCGGTTTCACACCGATCTGCGGCGCGAAATCGGCGTTTTGCTGGCCGACGCATTTGACGGCGAGATCACAGGCTTTTCACCTGAATTCGGCGATGAACCGCTGGCGCGGGTCCATTTCATGGTCCGCACGACGCCCGGTTCGGTGCCGGAAGTCGATATCGAGCAGCTTGAAGCCCGGATCGAACAGGCGGCCCGGCAATGGACAGACGATCTGCATGAGGCGATTCTGGCCCATGCGGGCGGTGAGCGCGGGCTTAAACTGTGGGAACAGTATCGCGACAGTTTTCCCGGCGATTATGCCGAACGTTTCCATTCCAGCCTGGCGGTCCATGATATCGACCGGATGGAAAATCTCGCCGCGGCGCAGCGCGGCATTGGCGTTACCTTCTACCGCAATGTGGAAGATGCCGATGCGACGATACGCTTCAAATTGTTTCAGCTGAATGAGGCGGTGCCGCTAAGCGATTGTCTGCCGATGCTGGAAAATATCGGATTGCGCGTAATTGGCGAGCATCCCTACGCAATCCGCAGAAGCGACGGCGAATTGTTCTGGCTGCATGATTTCGTCATGGGGGAAGCGGAAGGCCGG
The DNA here is from genome assembly GCA_947258435.1 of uncultured Alphaproteobacteria bacterium. Lineage (GTDB taxonomy): Bacteria > Pseudomonadota > Alphaproteobacteria > UBA11222 > UBA11222 > CALAQW01. The sequence continues at coordinate 32,124 of CAMYID010000003.1, read as the reverse complement.
CCTGTCGATCTGGCGCAATCGCGTGGCAAGCTTGAGGATCTGTTTCAGGCATTGTGGGCGCGGCAGGTCGAAAATGACGGGCTCAACAAACTGGCGCTGCGCGCCGATCTGAACTGGCGTGAGATCGTCATTCTGCGGGCCTATACCAAATTCCTGCGGCAGGCGGCCATCACCTATAGTCAGGAATATATGGAGCGGGCGCTCAATAATAATCCCGATATAGTCCGCAAGCTGATTGAAATTTTCGAAATGCGGTTCGATCCGGCAAATACGGCGCGTGGAGAGGATGCGCAAAAGAAGCTGCGCGGTGAAATCGAAGCAGCGCTCGATGCGGTGGAAAGCCTTGATGATGATCGCATCCTGCGTCGCTTCCTCAATCTCATCGATGCAACGTTGCGGACAAACTATTACCAGTCCGCTGCGGCGGGCGGGCATAAGAGTTATTTGTCTTTCAAATTCGATAGCCGGGCTATTGACGAATTGCCCAAGCCGCGGCCACTGGTCGAGATTTTTGTTTACTCGCCACGGGTCGAGGGTGTGCATCTGCGGGGCGGCAAGGTTGCGCGCGGGGGATTGCGCTGGTCCGATCGGCGCGAGGATTTCCGGACCGAAGTGCTTGGGCTTGTGAAGGCACAGCAGGTCAAGAATGCGGTGATCGTGCCGGTCGGGTCGAAGGGCGGGTTTGTGCCCAAACAAATTCCCGTCAACGCATCCCGCGATGACGCGCAGGAAGAGGCGATCGGCTGTTATCGGCTGTTCATTTCAGGCCTGCTCGACCTCACCGATAATCTGGTGGACAATAAAATCGTCCCGCCGCCGCAGCTTGTGCGGTATGACGCGGACGACCCTTATCTGGTTGTGGCAGCCGACAAGGGGACCGCGACATTTTCCGATATCGCAAATGAGGTGGCCCGCGATTACGGCTTCTGGCTCGATGATGCTTTTGCGTCAGGCGGTTCTGCTGGCTATGACCACAAGAAGATGGGGATTACCGCGCGCGGTGCATGGGAAGCGGTAAAGCGCCATTTCCGGGAACTGGGTACTGACATTCAGACGACGCCCTTCACCGCGATCGGTTGCGGCGATATGTCGGGCGATGTGTTCGGCAATGGTATGCTGCTGTCGCAGCAAACCCGTCTGATCGCCGCCTTCGATCACCGCGATATCTTCATCGATCCCGAGCCTGATCCCGCGGCAAGCTATCGCGAACGCCAGAGGCTGTTCGGCCTGCCGCGTTCATCCTGGCAGGATTACAACAAGGGATTGATCAGCAGGGGCGGCGGCATATTCAGCCGCGCCGCGAAATCGATCCCGCTGACGCCTGAAATACAGCAATTGACCGGTGTGAGGGCGGCGGCGCTTGCCCCCAATGACTTGATCCGTGCATTACTGGAAACCGATGCCGACCTGCTGTGGTTCGGCGGTATCGGGACTTATGTGAAGGCGGGCAGCGAAAGCCAGCTCGATGTCGGCGACAAGGCGAATGAAGCAGTACGGGTCGATGCGTCGCAGTTGCGGGTCAAGGTGGTTGGCGAAGGGGCCAATCTTGGCTGCACGCAGCTTGCGCGTATCGAGTTCGCCAAAAATGGCGGACGCATTAATACCGATGCGGTGGATAACGCCGCCGGCGTCGATTGTTCCGACCATGAGGTCAATATCAAGATCGTGCTGGGATCGGTTGTTGCGGCCGGCGATATGACCGGCAAGCAGCGCGATCAGCTGCTTGCGGACATGACCGATGAGGTGGCCGATCTTGTCCTGAACAATAATTATCAGCAGACGCTTGCGATCAGCCTTGAGGCGATGCGGGCCTACCAGATGCGCGATGCGCATCTGCGCTATATGCGCAGTCTCGAACGTCAGGGAAAACTCGATCCCGCGATCGAGTTTCTACCCAATGAGGAGGAACTGTCAGATCGTGCCGCAGCCGGAAAAGGGCTGACCAGACCCGAAATCTCTGTACTGACGGCTTATGCGAAGATTGATCTCTTTCAGACGCTGCTTGACAGCGATGTGCCGGACGAACCCTATCTTGCGCAGGATCTGATCGATTATTTCCCCACGCCGCTGCGTGAGCCCTATGCGGATGCGATCCGCGCTCACCGTCTGCGTCGTGAGATCAGCGCGACCCTGCTGGCCAATTCCGTGGTCAACAGAATGGGTCCGACTTTCGTCAATGCGGTGGTGGAAGAAACCGGCTTTGGTGTGGCGGAAATTCTGCGCGCCTATGTGGCAGCCCGCGAAAGCCTGCAGATGCGCGGCTGCTGGCAGGCGATTTCGGCGCTCGACAACAAGGTTGGCACCGATGTGCAGGGCCAGATGCATCTGGATGGCCGCGAATTGCTGCGCCGCATTACAATCTGGTTCCTGCGCAATGTGCCCCAGCCGCTTGATATCGGCGCAACGGTCGATGTCTATCAGCGGGAAATCGGTCAGCTTCGGGGGGAAATTGACCGGCACCTGTCCGAGTTTGATACAGCAGCCTTCGAACGGCGGCGAAACGATCTGCTGGCAGCCGACGTGCCGGACCGTCTGGCCTGGGAGGCCGCGGCGTTCGAGCCGATGGCGGCGGCAGCGGAGATGGTCATGGTTGCGCGCGATACGGGCCGCAAGATCGGCGATGTCGCCTGCGCCTTTTTCAGGATCGGCTCGGAACTGCAGCTCGACTGGCTGCGCGCCAGCGCGGAAGGGGGCATTGTGGATGGCCATTGGGAACGGCTTGCCATGAATGCCATGATCGATGATCTGTACGGTCAGCAGCGGGTTCTGACAACGCAGGCGCTTGCCCGCGATGCCAAGCTTGGGCCTGAAGAATCTGTCGACGCCTGGCTTGAGAGTCATGCGCGAACAGTGCGACGCACGACCGAGCTTATGCAGGAAATGCGCGCCGGTATGCTGAGCGTTGCCAAGATTGCCTTTGTCAACCGCCAGGTTCGCGATCTTCTGAACAAGTAATCTGTAAGCTGAGCCGCTATGCGCGGGTTCCGGCTGCCGTTGCCTCAGGCGGACAGGCGTTTTTCGCGCCGCCGCTGCACCGATGAGGGGATTCGCATGGCTTCGCGATATTTTGCGACAGTCCGCCGCGCGATATCGATCCCCTGCGCCCGCAGCAATGCGACAAGCTTGTCGTCAGACAGGATCTTGTCCGGTGCTTCCGCGTCGATCAGGCTTTTGATTTGATGGCGGACGGATTCGGCTGAATGCGCATCGCCGCCCCGGCTGGAGGCGATCGAGGCGGTAAAGAAATATTTCATTTCGTATATGCCGCGGCTGGTCGCGACATATTTATTCGCCGTTACGCGGCTTACCGTCGATTCATGCATGTCGATCGCTTCGGCGACGGTGCGCAGGTTAAGCGGTTTCAGGTGCGAGACGCCATGGTCGAAAAAGCCATGCTGCTGCTTCACGATTTCCGACGACACACGGAGAATTGTCCGTGCACGTTGCGCCAGGCTTTTGACCAGCCAGTTGGCGCTGCTCAGGCATTCGGAAATATACTGCCGCTCTTCGGGTTTCGCATGGCGTGTATCGATTGACGCGCAATATTGCGCATTGACGAGAACCCGCGGCAGGGTGGCGTTATTCAGCTCGACCTTCCAGTTGCCATCATTGGCGCGCTGCACAAAAACATCGGGAATGATCGGCTGCACCGGCGCGCCGCCGAATGTCAGCCCCGGTTTCGGATTCAGTGCGCGCAGCTCGGCGATCATATCGGACAGGTCTTCCGCATCGACGCCGCAAAGCCGCATTAACGCGTCGCGGTCGCGCTGCGCCAGCAGCGACAGATTATCGAGCATGGCCTGCATCGCCGGATCATAGCGGTTCTGTTCGCGCAATTGCAGCGCAAGACATTCCACAAGGTCGCGGGCAAAGACGCCGGTCGGTTCGAATTGCTGCAGAATTTTCAGCACGGCCTCCGCATCCATGAGCGTGCAGCCGATGCGGGCGGCAAGTTCAGCCAAAGGCTCGCGCAGATAGCCCGCCTCATCCAGGCTGTCGATCAACTGCACGCCGATCAGCTGTTGCTGCGAATCGGCGGTGGCAAGATGAAGCTGTTCGATCAGATGGTCGCGCAGCGAGACTTCCGCCCCCACCATTTCGTCGAAATTGAAATCGCGTTGCTCGAAACTGCCGCTGCGGCCTTCGGTACCCGCATTGGCCCAGCTATCCCCGGCGAGCGAGCCCTGCTGTTCGGGCTGTTCGGATGTGTGCGCCGCATCGGCACCGCTATCCCCGTCATACAGATTTTCATAATCGGTATCGAGCGTATCGACAGCCCCCGCCGCCGGCGCATCCTCGCGCAGATCGAGCTGCGACTCCGGTTGCGGTGATGTCGTGGCGGACAGACCGTGCGTGTCTTCCCTGTCGGTGCCGGGCGGGTCGGCGCGCTCATCGCGCGCATTGCCGTCATCCCAGTCGAGCAACGGATTACGCTCCATCTCGGCGGCGACATAGGCCTCAAGCTCAATATTCGACAATTGCAGCAGCTTGATTGCCTGCTGCAATTGCGGGGTCATCACAAGACCCTGCGTCTGCTTGAGTTCCAGTCTGGGCGACAGCGCCATGGTTCCTGCCAAAATTCCTTCTTGATCGCCGGGAAATTCTAATGCCGAATGGTTGCTGGATGTTAAAGACTGAAACGTTCACCAAGATAGACCCGCCGGACATCCTGATTGCCGACAATTTCCTCGGGCTTGCCTTCCATCAGCACACGGCCTTCATGGATGATATAGGCCCGGTCGATCAGATCGAGCGTTTCACGCACATTATGATCAGTGATCAGGACGCCGATGCCGCGTTCGCGTAGCTGACCGACAAGGTCACGAATATCGCCGATGGCGATGGGGTCGATGCCCGCGAACGGCTCATCAAGCAGCATGAAGGCGGGGCGGGTTGCAAGCGCCCGTGCGATTTCCACCCGCCGTCTTTCACCCCCTGACAGCGCCAGCGCCGGGGTCCGGCGTAAATGGGTGATCGAAAATTCGGCCAGCAATTCGTCGAGAATCGCCTCCCGGTGATCGGCATCGGGTTCGACCATTTCGATGATTGCCTGAATATTCTGCTCCACCGTCAGGCCGCGAAAGATCGATGCCTCCTGCGGCAGATAGCCAACACCCAGCCGCGCGCGACGATACATGGGCAGGTGCGTCACATCATGACCGTCGAGCCGGATTGCCCCGGTATCCACCCCGATCAGCCCGGTGATCATATAAAAGCAGGTTGTCTTGCCCGCACCGTTGGGCCCCAGCAGCCCGACGACCTCGCCCCGCTGCAGTTTCAGGGTGACCTCGCGTACAACCGGCCTTTTCTTGTAACTCTTGCCGATGCGCTCAGCGACAAGGCCGCTGTTTTCCTGCACCAGTTTCGGTCCGCTATCGGTGCCCTCCGGTATTCGCCGCGATTCCGCATCCGGTATGCCGGCCGTATCCTCGCGCTGCCCGATCTTGCTTTCGCGCTTCAAATTCGCCATTCCCCGTCCTATTGTCTGCCCTGTTGTGTGGGCACAAAAACGCCCTTCACACGCCCCTGATTGCCGCCCGCGCCAACGATCCGGCTTAACCCCGTAGTCAGATCCACCACAAGCTGTGCGCCGCGAATAATATTTTCCCCGCGTGTCAGCGCCACCTGCCCGCCCAATGTGATGGCCCCGCTATCGACATCGTAAACCGCCCATTCGCTGGTGGCCTGTTCCGCGGGCGAGGTCATGGTCACATTGCCGATCGCATCAAGCCGGGAAATCGCGCCCTGCGTCGGCGTTTCGCTGCTTTTCTGATCGCGGTAATAGACCCGCAGACTGTCGGCTGTCAGTTGCAGCTCACCCTGGGAGGCTTGTACATTGCCGACGAAAACAGCGGTCTGGTTCTGCTGCGCGACTTCCAGGCTGTCCGCGGTGATCTCAAGCGGCTGGCTTGTATCATGCTTGAAGCCAAGCTGCGGCTGGCCGTTCTGCGCCGTTGCCGCGATGCTCAGCCCGGACAGCAGCAAACAAGCAATCGCGGTATATTTCAGGCCATATCCAGGACCGCAATATCGCAACAGCCCCCTCAAGCGCAGCCCCATTGACTTCAGACGCATCAACTTGCCGCTCCTGCCTGCGGAAAAATGGTGACTTTCACCCCGCCGACAAACAGCATGTTCTCGCCCCGTTGCGTAAGCCGGATTCCATTGGCTGAGATTTGCCCCAGCGGGCCTTGCCCCTGTACCGGCATATCGCTTTCAAGGCTCCCTTCATTCAGGTCGATTGCGGCTGTCTTTGCGTGGAATTCGTAACCAAGATCGGAATAGGCGTCGATCTTGCCTTGCAGCAGCAGGCTCTGCCGTCCCGTGTGAAATTCGCCGGTGGCCGCGCTGACGGCAATCCACGACCCGTCCGCCATGGCGATATCCGCCTGCAGAATATCCAGTGTCACAAGTTCACGGTCGCTTTCCTGCTGGGTCGCCATATCGGCGGTGATGATATAGCGGCGGTTCTGCGCGTCGCTCCCGGTGAAACGCGGGCTGATCATCCGCAGATCGTCATTGACCGCGGAGATGTTGGCATAAGTCAGCGCAAAATTCGCATCATTGCTGATGATTCCGGGCCAGGCGATAATCCCGATCAGCAGGGCGACCGCACTGAGCGGCAGCAGGACTTTCAGGATACGGATGCGGCGGCTGCGCCGGTTCAGATTGGCATCGGGCGGCAGCGGCAGACGCACCGATGTCAGAAATTCCCCGCTATCGGTTTGCGGCATCAGGCAACCCCCGCGCGAAGGCAGTCGTGAATATGCAGTATCCCGACCGGTTTCGCACCCGGCCCTGTGCCGGCGCTCTTTTCGCAGACGAACAGGCAGGTGATTTTTCCGGCCATCAGCCCAAGTGCCTCTGCCGCCAGCGCGGAAGGGGCAATGGTTTTCGGGTTGGCGGTCATCACATCATCCGCCCGCAGGGACAGCAAATCCCCGTCCGGCATGTGGCGGCGCAGATCGCCATCGGTAATCACCCCGATCAGCGCAGCATCGCTGTTCACCACGCCGGCGCAACCGAACTGCCCCGATGTCATTACAAGCAGGACCTCGCGCATAGTGGCGTCAGGGCCCACCAGCGGCAGCCCGTCCGGATGCATCAGATCGCGCACCCGCAACAGGGATTTGCCGATCTGCCCGCCCGGATGCAGCAGCCGGTAATCATCGATTGAAAAGCCTTTGCGCTCCATCACCGCGACAGCCAGCGCATCGCCCAGCGACAAGGTCACCGTTGTCGAGGTAGTCGGTGCCTTGCCCATCGGGCAGGCTTCGGGCGCGGGCGGCAGGACAAGCGCGACGTCGGCGCTGCGCAACAGGGTGGAATCGGGATTGCGCGCCACACCGATCAGCGGGATCTTGTGCCGGCGCGTATGTGCGATCAGATCGTTGAGTTCAGGGGTTTCCCCCGAATTCGACAGCATCAGACAGGCATCTGCCGGCGTAATCATACCCAGATCGCCATGGCTTGCTTCACCGGGATGAATGAATTGGGCCGGCGTGCCGGTGGAGGCAAGCGTCGCGGCAAGTTTGCGGGCAATATGACCGCTTTTCCCCATGCCGCTGACGATCACCCGGCCATTGACGGCGCACAGGGCATCCACCGCGCGGATGAATTCGCCATCAAGCGATTTCGCCATCGATTGCAGCGCCTGCGCCGCAGTTGTCAGGACGCGCCGCCCCGCCGCGATTTCAGGCAGATCGTCAGTATAGCCGCCGGATGCGGCGCCTGGGGCCATACGGTCGTCTGAGTTCATGGACTTAAGTTTGCTCCCGCTTAATGCACTGCGAAGATGCCCGGCAAAGCGAAAATCATGCCAAGTTCGCCGAGTATGCGCAGCTCAAGGCTATTGGTCAAATATTTCAGGTGCTTATAGTGGCAATTGTGATCGTTTTCCGGTCTGCCCCGGCGCAATGTTCTCGAACGGAGGGTTCGTTGGCTCAGTGCGCGAAAATATCGGCTTCGGGCCAGCCGGCCAGGTCGAGTTCCGCCCGGACGGGCAGGAAATCGAAACAGGCCTGTGCCAGTTCGCGGCGGTCTTCACGTTCCAGCATGGTGTCCAGATGGCTTTTCAGCGCATGCAGATGCAAGACGTCGGAGGCGGCATATTTGCATTGCGCATCGCTCAGATCGTCATTGCCCCAGTCCGAACTCTGCTGTCCTTTTGAGATATCGACATTCAGCAGTTCCTTGCAAATATCGCGCAGACCGTGCCGGTCGGTATAGGTGCGCACCAGTTTCGAGGCGATCTTGGTGCAGTAAATCGGCGTTGTATCGACCTGCAGATACTGTTTCAGCACCGCCACATCGAAGCGGGCGAAATGGAAAATCTTGATGATCGCGGGGTCCGCCAACAGGCGTTTGAGGTTGGGCGCGTCATACTGCCCCCTGGGCAGCCGGACCAGATGCGCCGATCCGTCGCCGGCCGAAAGCTGCACGACGCATAATCTGTCGCGCAGCGGGTTCAGCCCCATGGTTTCTGTGTCGATCGCGACCGAATCGCGAAACTGCACATGATCGGGAAGGTCGCCGGTATGAAACTGGATATCCATGAATTTCTCAAATCTTGCCAAGGGCGCCAATCTAGCCGGGCAAGCTTAACAGAGTTCCAACACCGCGGGTGAGCGGAAAGCTACTGTCGGGTATGGTGCCCAGGAGAAGACTCGAACTTCCACGCCCATACGGGCACTAGCACCTGAAGCTAGCGCGTCTACCAATTCCGCCACCTGGGCCCAACAGGGCGTTGACGTAACTTTGCACGGCCGCAATGTCAAAGGTTTTTCTGAGTTGCGGTGAATTCTTGCCCCCGAACCGGCGGATCGGGGGCCGGGATTATGCATTGTCCGCATGGTGGATGGATATTGGTCTGCTATACCTTTTCGGGTAAGTCTGCGTTAAAAGGGTATATGCGATGACGGTACGGGATTTTGGCCGCCGCACGGGCGTGGCCAAAACGGGGCCGGATGAAATTGAAGAGGGTGTTATGGCGGGCGAACTGATCACGGTATTTGGCGGATCCGGCTTTATCGGGCGTCATCTCATTCGGCGATTGGCAAAACGCGGGATCCGCGTGCGGGCTGCGGTGCGCGAACCTAATCTTGCGGGTTTTCTCAAGCCGATGGGCGATGTCGGTCAGGTCGAACCGGTGCAGGTCAATATCCGCTATCCCAGCACCATTGCGCGGGCGTTGGACGGGGCGGATTATGCCGTCAATCTGGTCGGGATTCTGAACGAATCAGGGCCGCAGAAATTCGATGCGGTGCACCATGCGGGGGTGGGGGCCATTGCGCAGGCCGCGCGTGCGGAAGGTGTCAGGCGGCTTATCCATGTGTCGGCCATCGGTGCGGATCCGGACTCGCCCTCGAAATACGGGCGCAGCAAGGCGGCGGGGGAGGTGGCCTGCCGCGAATATTATCCCGAGGCGACGATCCTGCGTCCCTCGCTTGTGTTCGGTCCGGAGGATGATTTCTTCAACCGGTTTGCAGCGCTTGCCCGTTTTCTGCCCGCGCTGCCGCTGATCGGTGGCGGTGAAACGCGTTTCCAGCCGGTTTATGTCGGGGATGTGGCGGATGCGATTCTGGCCGCGCTTGATGATCCGGCCACCGCCGGCGCGCTTTATGAGCTTGGCGGCCCGCGTATCTACAGCTTCCGCGAATTGATGGCGCTTGTACTGCGCGAGACCGAACGCCGGCGTCTGTTACTGCCGGTGCCGGTTTTCGCGGCAAAAATACAGGCGGCCTTCCTGCAATTGCTGCCCCGGCCGTTACTGACGATCGATCAGGTCAAGCAGTTGCAGATCGATAATATGGCGTCAGAAGATCTGCCCGGGCTTGCCGCGCTTGGCATCGCACATCCGACTTCGGTCGAGGTTATTGTGCCAGGCTATCTGCAGCGGTACCGCCGGACAGGCCAGTTCGATACGCGCAAATACGCCTGAGCGCCCGCCCCATGGGGCACGCGCTATCTGACATAATAGACCCAGATCAGCAGTCCCGCTCCCAGCAGGATGCGATAGATCACAAAAGGCGTGAGGCTTGCGCGTTCGAGCCATTGCATGAACAGCCGGATGGCAAGCAGCGCCGATCCGAAGGCCAGCAGGGCCGCGAACAAAGCTTCTGTTTGCAGGGCTGTTTCACCGGCGCGGTAAAGTTCGATCCCGCCAATCACACCCGCCCCGGCGATGGTCGGTATCGACATCAGCATGGAAATACGGGCCGCATCGCGCCGTTCGAACCCGAAAAGCCGTGCTGCCGTAATGGTGATGCCCGAACGGCTGGTGCCCGGAATAAGCGCAAGGATCTGTGCAAGCCCAAGCCCAAGCGCTGTGCGCAGTCGCAGATGCTCAAGCCGGTAAATCGTCATTCCCGCCTGATCGGCGATATAAAGCGCGATACCGAAACCCAAGGTGGTCCAGCCGATCAGCGCCGCATTGCGCATAAGCCCTGTGAGGTCGAAATAAAACAGAACCGGTCCCGCCAGGATAATCGGCACCGCGGACAGGGCGATCAGGCCGACAAGCCGCGCCTGCTCGCTGCGCCGGCCCTGCGAAATATGGCGCAGCCCCGCCGCCATGCGCAGCACATCGCCGCGGAAGTAAATCATTACCGCCAGAAGCGTCCCCACATGTACCGCGACATCGAGCAGCAGCCCCTGATCGGGCCAGTCGCTCAGCAGCGGCACAAGCACAAGATGGCCCGAGGATGAAATCGGCAGAAACTCGGTAACGCCCTGAATAATGGCCAGAATGAAAATCTGTAAAAAGGTCACTGAACGGTCCTGATCAATTGCCCCTGCGGGGCGGGTGAGCGCGCAGAACGCCGCGGGACCCGCGCGTCGACGGCTGACCGGTAACCGGAATAATGTCCGCCTGAAATTGTCTGCCCTGCCCTGCTTGCCCCTGCCCGCCGGGCATCTATATCATCCCGCGCCGCTATCGGCTATTTGCAAGATAAGATAAACTGAGCGCATGCGTATTCTCTATCACCTCCCGGTTTCGCCTTTCTGCCGCAAAGTACGCCTTGCGCTGGCCGAAAAGGGGCTGGGTTTCGAACTGCACACCGAATATCCCTGGCAGCGGCGGCCTGAATTCGTGCGGCTGAACCCCGCAGCACAGGTGCCGGTTCTGGTGGAAGAGACAGCCAGGCATGTCATCAGCGACAGTCAGGCGATCTGCGAATATCTGGATGAGGCCTATCCCGATCGCCGCCTGATCGGCTTTGACCCGGTCGCGCGCGCCGAAGTGCGGCGGCTGGTTGCCTGGTTCGATCAGAAGTTCCAGCGCGAGGTTACCGCCTACATCCTCTATGAAAAGCTCAATAAGCGGCTGATGCGTCAGGGCACACCGGACGGTCTGGCCTTGCGCGCGGGCTATGCCAATCTCGCGATTCACCTGAAATATATGTCCAATCTGATCGATCACCGCCGCTGGATCGCGGGCGCGGAATTCAGCCTTGCCGATATCACCGCAGCCGCGCAGCTCTCCTGCCTTGATTTTCTGGGGGAAGTGCCCTGGGACGAGTATCCGCTGGTAAAGAACTGGTATGCGCCGATCAAATCCCGGCCCAGTTTCCGCCCGCTCCTGGCGGACAGGGTGGCGGGCCTGTCGGCGCCTGTCCATTATGCGGATCTGGATTTTTGAGCGGTGGGTACCGCGCATCAGGACCGTGATCTTGCCCTCCGCCTGCGCGACGAGGCGCAGGCCGCAGGCTTTGCGACATTCGGCATTGCCGATCCCGCCGCAATTGCTGCGGATGGTATCCGGTTCAGGGAATTCCTTGCCCTTGGCCGGCAGGGAGAGATGGGCTGGCTGGAAGCCAAGGCGGATCGCCGCGCCGATCCCTTTAGCCTGTGGCCCGAGGTCCGCAGCATCGTCATGCTGGGGATGAATTACGCGCCCGCATCCGATCCGATGGAGAAGCTTGCGCAAAGGTCGGCGGGCAATATTTCCTGTTATGCCCAGGGGCGCGATTATCATATCATCGTCAAGAAACGGCTGAAAAAGGTTGCCGGCTGGCTGCATCGCGAAACCGGGGCCCAGGTGAAGGTGTTTGTCGATACGGCACCGGTCCTGGAAAAGCCGCTGGCGCGTGCCGCCGCCCTTGGCTGGCAGGGCAAGCATACGAATCTGGTTTCGCGGCAATTCGGCTCCTGGCTGTTTCTGGGGGCGATTTTCACGACCCTGCCGCTCACACCCGATCAGCCCGAGTCCGATCACTGCGGTTCCTGCCGGTCCTGTCTTGATATTTGCCCGACGGGGGCATTTCCCGCGCCGCGTCAGCTCGATGCCCGGCGCTGCATTTCCTATCTGACGATTGAATATTCAGGCCATATCGCGCCTGAATTCCGCCGCGCCATGGGTAACCGGATCTATGGCTGTGACGATTGTCTTGCGGTGTGCCCCTGGAACAAATGGGCCGCCACCGCATCGGAAGCCGCCTTTCACCCGCGCGCCAGCGCCGATAACCCGCCGCTGGCCGAATTGCTGCGACTGGACGATCCGGCGTTCCGGGCGCGTTTTGCCGGCTCGCCCATCAAGCGCACGGGCCGCGACCGGTTCGTGCGCAATTGCCTGATCGCGGCGGGCAATAGTGGTGAGCGGGCGTTGTTGAGCGCGGTTGAGCGGTTGCTTGAGGACGGTTCACCGCTGGTCCGGGCAATGGCGGTCTGGGCGCTTGCGCAGCTTGCCGATCGGGCGCGGATCGAAACGCTCGGTACGCAGTATCTGGACGGAGAAGCCGATCCGGCCGTTCGGGAGGAATGGGCGGCAGCACTTGACCTGCCGCCGGTTGTAGAGGGTTAGACCCGGATATCGAGCTGCGTGCCCGGTGGCACGAAACGTTGTCTCGTCGGCCCGTTGGGGGCTTCGCGGCTGGATGGTGCCGGGCGGGGCTGCGCCTCAGGATTGGCGCGGCGTTCAACGTCGCCCAGGGTCGGGTTCAATGCGCTGCTCAGCCTGTTTGTGCTTTGCGCTGGCGGTGCTTCGCTCAGCTCCGCCAGCTCAAGTTTCCGGGCGGTGCGTTGCGCATCGGCCTGCTGCACATCGATCTGCCGAGCATCGACCCGCCGCGCATCGATACGCACCGCTTCATCGCGTGCGCTTTGCTGCCGGTTTGTCCGGTCGCTTGCCTCGCGTTGCGCCGCTGCAGCGCGCGCATCGGTATTTTCCGCCGATTGCCGGCGGATTTGCGAGGCATAGGCCTGCGCACCGATCAGATTGGAGGGGCCGATTACGGGCATTCGGTCACATTTCCGGGCATCATGGAAACTGATCGCGCAGACTGGCAGACAAAAATTGGCAAAAAGTTAACGGCGTGGGACCATGCCGCGGCATTGGCGGAATACTGCGCTTCGCACCACAGCCCGGTTCGCAGCTCAGGGGTCGCGGTTCAGTGCCGCGATCCGGGCTTCTTCTTCCGCGCTCAAGGGGGGTGCCTGCTGCGGATCCTTCCTGCGTCTTATGCCAAACCACAAGGTGACCCCGCCAATAGCCAACAGCAGAACAGGGCCAAGCCACAAGGCCAGGGTGGCGGGTTTGAAGGGGGGCCGCATCAATACCCATTCGCCATAGCGGTCAACCAGGAATTGCCGGACCTGCGCATCGCTGTCGCCGGCCTCGATCCGTTGCCGGACGATCTTGCGCAGATCCTTGGCAAGGGTCGCATTGGAATCCTCGATGGACTGGTTCTGGCAGACCAGGCAACGGAGTTCGCGCATCAGATCGCGCGCGCGTGCTTCCTCCGCCGGGTCAGCCAACTGTTCCACATCAAAGGCAATCGCCATCGCCTGCAAGGGCAAGAACAGGGCCAACAGCAGGGGCAGGAAAAATCCGCGCTTCATGGTTCTCATGGTTCGGTCCCCCTCTTCGCGGCCGCGATCGCGGGCAGGATCTTTTCCTCCAGATCCTCTTCCCGGATCGGCCCGACATGTTTGAGCAGGATCCGGCCCGCGCCATCGAGGATAAAGGTTTCCGGTACCCCGTACACGCCCCAGTCGATTGAGGTCCGGCCGGTTGCATCGACCCCGACCGCTTCATAGGGATCGCCAAGCTGGGCCAGAAAACGCAGGGCATTGGCCTGTCGATCCTTGTAGTTGATGCCGATCATGCGAATGATTTCGTCTTCGGCCAGCGCCATAAGCTGCGGATGCTCGATCCGGCAGGGACCGCACCAGGAGGCCCAGACATTGACAAGCGTCGGTTCGCCGTCCCGCAGCCGCGCGGCCACCAGTCCCGGTTCCTTGCCTGGCAATGGCGGCAGATCAAGGGCGGGGGCGGGTTTGCCGATCAGGGCGGATGGAATAATCCGTGGATTCAGGTCAAGCCCGACAAATAATGCGACAGCCAAAGCCGCAAACAGGGCAAGCGGGATGAAACTGCGCCAGCGCATCGTCGTCACGCCGCCGGCGCGGTCTGCCGCGCGCCGGGTTTCTGGGTGCCGGGTTTCTGTGCCGCGCGGCGGGGCGCGCCGACCCGGTGGCGCCGGTCGGTGAGGCTGACAATGCCACCCAGTGTCATCAGAATACAGCCGGCCCAGATCCAGGATAAAAATGGCCGGAAGTAAAGCCGTGCCGCCCAACCGCCATCGGCCTGCCTTTCGCCGATCACCGCGAACAGATCGCCGCTCAGACGCGGATGAATGGCCGCTTCGGTGGTTTCCATCGGCGGTGTGGGATAGCTGCGTGCCTCGGGCGAAAGGGTTGCGATGTCGCGCCCCTCGCGGCTGGCCCGGAAATGCCCGCGTATGGCGCTGTAATTGGGCCCCGCAATCTGCTCGGCACCCTCAAAGCGATAGTCATAGCCGCCGACCGTGACCGTTTCCCCCTGGCGCATGACGGTGATCTTTTCCTCCGTCCAGGCGGTGCTGCCGGTAATGCCAAGTACAACTACCCCCATCCCCGCATGCGCGACCATCGCGCCCCAGCTGGCGCGTGGCAGTCCACGCGCCCGCGCCCAGCTTTGCGATAGCGGCGCGCGGAACAGCTTTGTCCGCTCCACAGCATCGGTCACCGGTCCCAGTATCAGCCATGCCCCCAATGCGATGCCGAATGCCGCAAGCACAGGTCCGCCCCAGCTCAGATAAAGCGTGGCAAGCCCGATCAGCGCGGAAAGGATTGCCGCGAATTTCAGCCGCTGCAGTACACCGGGCAGATCGCCGCGTTTCCATGCCAGCAACGGGCCGATGCTCATCGCCACAAGCAGCGGGATCATCAGCGGGACGAATGTCGCATTGTAGAAAGGCGGCCCCACGGTCACCTTGTCTTCGCCGCCGCTCAGCGCGTCCATGAAGAGCGGGTAAAGCGTGCCAAGCAATACCGTCGCGCAGGCGGTTGCAAGCAGCCAGTTATTGAGCACCAGTGCAGCCTCGCGGCTGATCGGTGAAAACAGTCCGCCGCCTTTCAATGCGGGCGCGCGGATTGCAAACAGCGCCAGCGAGCCGCCGATCGCCACAACCAGCAGGGCAAGGATAAAAACCCCGCGGGTGGGGTCGGTAGCAAAGGCATGCACCGATGTCAGCACGCCTGAACGGACGATGAAGGTCCCAAGCAGGCTGAGCGAAAAGGTCAGGATCGCAAGCAGCAGCGTCCAGCTTTTCAAGGCATCGCGCTTTTCCACGACGATAGCCGAATGCAGCAGGGCGGTGCCAAGCAGCCAGGGCATGAAAGACGCGTTCTCCACCGGATCCCAGAACCACCAGCCGCCCCAGCCAAGCTCGTAATAGGCCCACCAGGAACCCATGGCGATACCGATTGTCAGAAAACACCAGGCCGCCAGCGTCCAGGGCCGCACCCAGCGGGCCCAGGCCGGATCGACGCGCCCCTCGATCAGGGCCGCGACAGCGAATGAGAAGGCCATCGAAAACCCGACATAGCCGAGATAAAGAAACGGTGGATGAAAGGCGAGGCCGGGATCCTGCAGCAGCGGATTGAGGCCGTTCCCGTCTGGCGGTGGCGGGATCACCCGCAAAAACGGGTTTGAGGTCAGCAGCATGAACAGCAGAAAGCCCGCCGCGATCATGGCCTGTACGCTCAGCACCCGCGCGCGCAGGCTGGCGGGCAGGTTGCGCCCGAACAGGGCCACCGCCGCACCGAACAGGGTCAGGATCAGCACCCATAATACAAGGCTGCCCTCATGATTGCCCCAGACGCCCGAAATCTTATAGAGCATCGGTTTCGCACTGTGGGAATTGGCGACAACCGTCAGCACCGAAAAATCCGAAACGATGAAGGCATGGGTCAGGAGCGCGAAGGCAATGGCAACGAACAGGAACTGTCCGAAAGCGGCGGGTTCGGCAACCGCCATCATCTGCCTGTTGCCAAGCTGCGCGCCGATCATCGGCAGGCTGCTCTGGACAATTGCCAGCACAAGGGCCAGCACAAGGGCGAAATTTCCGATTTCTGGAAGCATGCGTGCCTGCCCGTCCTATTCCGTTTCCGCCGCGCCTTGCCATTGCCCGGACTTTTTCAGCGCCTCGGCGACCTCGGGCGGCATGTAATTCTCATCATGCTTGGCCAGTACCTGCCGCGCCATGAAAACCCCTTCCGGGTTCAGCGCGCCTTCGGCCACCACACCCTGACCCTCGCGAAACAAATCCGGCAGCAGGTCGCGGTAAAGTACCGGCACCTCAGCGCTCAGATCGGTGATGACAAAGCGGGTGGTAAGACCATCGGGCAGTTTTTCGACCGAACCTTCGGCGACAAGCCCGCCCAGCCTGAAATTCTTGCCCGGCGGGATATCTTTTTCCGCAAGTTCCATTGGGCTGTAGAAAAAGACCAGCGTATCGCGGATCGCCGTCAGCACCAATGCGGCGGCAACGCCCAGAAGCGCCATCGCGCCGACTACAAGATAAAGCCGTCTGCGCTTGCGGGTCATGTTATGTCTGTCTTTATACTGGCCCCGGATTCAAGCGCGGTTAATGTGGCTTCCGTCTGCCGCAGGCGGCGCAGGCTGGCAAGAGCGATAGCAGCCATCAGTATAATGACGGTCGCCCAGGCCGGCCAGACGAAGGCGGCGAAACCGCCCATCGCGAAAAATTCCGCCATGTCAGCCCGCCTCCCCAACCTGCAGCTTGCGGGTGCGCGCCAGCTGTAATGTGCGGATTCGCCGCGCCAGAATCTCCTGCCGCATCCGGACGAGCAGCAGCCAGATATAGAAAACCGTAAACCCGGCCAGCATGATCAGCAGCGGGGTCAGGATACTGCTGTGGATCGCCGGTCCCTCCACCCGCGCGATGCTGGCGGGCTGATGCAGGGTATTCCACCACTCCACCGAAAACTTGATGATCGGCAGATTGACCGCGCCGACAAGTGCGAAGATCGCGGTCGCTTTCGCGCCGCGCACCGGGTCCTCGATGGCATTCCACAGCGCCATATAGCCAAGATAGATGAAAAGCTGGATCAGGACAGATGTCAGCCGCGCATCCCATACCCACCAGGTGCCCCACATCGGCTGTCCCCACAGCGCACCTGTGACAAGCGCCATGACCGTGAAGGCCGCCCCTACCGGTGCGGTCGCCTTGGCCGCGACATAGGCGACCGGATGCCCCCAGATCAGCCCCACCGCGCTTGCGGCCGCCATCACGCCGAAACAGAAGGTCGTCATCCAGGCGGCAGGCACATGCACGAACATGATGCGGACCGTATCGCCCTGCTGATAGTCAGGGGGCGCGACGAACAGGGCCAGATAACTGCCAACTGCCAGCAGGATAAAGGCAATCGCCGCCGCGAAGGGGGTCAGCCGGGTGGCCAGTTTCAGAAAGTTGGCGGGATTGGCAAAGCGTTGCATGGCGATCATGTAACCTGTCGCATCGATCCGCTGCAAGTCAACAAGCCTTGATCCATCGAATTGCTGTCGCCCTTATTACATCTGCGCGCTTTTTTTCCCTCACGCCGGGCGGTAGCGGGCATCGGGGCCCGGTGCCGCCCCATCGGCAATCGTCACTTTGCCCTGCTGCTCAAGGTTGATCAGATGCGACAATACCGATCGTGCCGCCGCGGGATGCAGCAGCGGGTTCACATCGGCATACATCCGCTTGACCATCTCCGGAATCCTGTCGATCCCGTCCGCCAGACAGGCAAGGATTTGCGCGTCGCGTTCCTCGCGGTGATCGATAAAGGCGCGGACAAAGGGTTTGGGGTCGGTGATGGCCGGACCATGGGTTGGCCAGTATATCTGATCGTCGCGCGTCAGCAGCAGATCGAGGCTTGCCATATAATCGCGCATATCCCCGTCGGGCGGCGAGATTACGCTGGTTGACCAGCCCATCACATGATCGCCGGTAAACAGCACTTTTTCCTCGCGCAGGGCAAAGCACAGATGGTTTGAGGTATGGCCCGGCGTATGCACGCATTCGATGGTCCAGCCCTCCCCTTCGATGACATCGCCATGGGCGACGCGGATATCGGGGGTAAAGTCCTGATCGCCGCCCGCTTCGACCGATTGTCCGGCAAGGATCTTGCCTTCCCCATGCGGTCCGAAACCATAGGCGGGCGGATTGCCGGTCGCCGCCTTGAGCGGCGTGGTGGCGGGGGAATGATCCATATGGGTGTGGGTGATCAGGATATGGGTCACCGTTTCCCCCTCGATCGCTTTCAGCAGCGCGGCGACATGCGCTTCGTCGAGCGGGCCGGGATCGATCACGGCAAGCTTGCCGCGGCCCACGATATAGGTGCCGGTTCCCTTATAGGTAAAGCCGCTGGGATTATTGCAGATCACCCTGCGGATCAGCGGCGATACCCATTCGCAGACGCCATATTCGAACGCGATATCGCGTACAAAGGGGATAGTTACCGCCATCTCTTCCGCTCCCGTGGACCTGTTGCGCAACATTTTGCAACAGCTGTCTCACTTCTGTCTCATTCTGTCGCATTGTGGTGCTTATCTGTTGCATTCTGTCTATATGATGTTGCGCCGCAATGCTATGGCTGATGCAAGGCGATCAGCCACTGGCCGATGCCCGCAGCCGGTGCTCCAGCGGCCAACGCGGGGCGGGCGGAACCGGCTTGGCATAGCCGATCCGGGCCAGCATCTGAATCCGCTCGCCCGGCTGTTCCATCAGCAGCCGGTGCATCTGCACATAAAGCTTGCGCATCCCCGGATATTCGCGCAGTGCCTGGCTGAGGGGCTGCATGGCGAGCCCGTCCGCGGTTGCTTGCAACGCTGTGCGCAGATAGGCCCGGCCGGCGGCGATCTGACTGCTCCGGTCATTATCGGCGGTGGCAATCCAGAAAAAGCCCGGACTTGCGAGGGTGAGTTTCTCCATCCGCTCAAACCCCAGGGCGAAGGCCCGGGATTTGCGGGCCGCCATATTTTCGCGGTCGATCATGTCAAGTTGCTGCAATAGCTCGACAATCGGATTCGACACGGCGATGCCGTCGGGGTTCCGCTCGATTTCGCGGCGACCGATACGCATGAAATCGACAGTTTCCTGCCGTACCGCGCGGCTGGCGAATTCCCGATGCACCCCCTCACGGGTCAGTTTGCGCAATTGCCCGGCCTCGGCCTGATTGCGGGTTGCGCCGAACCGCACGGTTGCCGCCGCCAGGGCCGCGGTTTGCAGCCGGTCAAGTGCGGCGGCGGGTACATCGCGCCCCATATCATAGATTTCGCGGGTGGTGCGGCGGTTCAGGCAATGCGCAAACAGCGGATCCCCGGGGAGGTCCGGCTGTGCCGTGAGGCCGAGCCGCGCGATCGGTCGGCTGTCGAGCCCGTTCCCCGGATCGCCTTGGGGAAACAGATCGATCTGCGTGGTAAATCCGGCCTCCGCCGCGGCGAGGGAGAACAGTTCGAGAAAGCAGCCAAGTGCGATCACGGTCTGCCGGTTGAACGGGTCGGTATGGGGCAGCAGGCGGTCGAGATCGCAATAAAGCAGCGCCTCTTGCGGCCCTGGCAGTTCAACGAGCCAGGGTTGCCGGTTATAGGGGCTTGGTGCCAGAATCGCATAGGACAGGGCGGCGCGAACCGGATCGGCATGGAATGCCGTTCCTGCCTCTTGCCAGGGACGCAAGGCCCGCGTCGGGCCGCGTGTCAGCATATAGCCACCACCCGCGGCGGCGGCAATCACCCCCGATGCCCCCGCGATTTTCAGAAAACGCCGCCGGCTGGTTTGCCCTGTCATCATGCCTGTGTCGTCACGCCCTGTGATCTCTTGCCGCGGATACCGGAGCAAATTTCAAATCTGGGTAACAAGTCTAGGGAAAATGGCGGACGGGATCGAGTCCGGCCCGTCACAGGTCCGGGTAAAACAAGCCCGCACGGATCGGGAAGAAAAGAAAAAGCCGGGCGAGGGACCCGGCTTTTCCGTTGGCTTGTTAGTGCCCTGAAGGCCTGTTGGCGACTTGAAAGTCTGTTTCAGGCGAACCCTGCGAGAGCTAGACGACCTCGAACAGGCCCGCGGCGCCCATGCCGCCACCGATGCACATGGTGACGACGACGTTTTTCGCGCCCCGGCGCTTGCCTTCGATCAGCGCATGGCCGGTCAGACGGCTGCCGGTCATACCGAAGGGATGACCGATCGCGATCGAGCCGCCATTCACATTCAGCTTCTCATGCGGAATGCCGAGCTTGTCCTTGCTGTAAAGCACCTGGCTTGCAAAGGCTTCGTTCAGTTCCCACAGATCGATATCGTCCATCGACAGGCCGGTCCGCTCAAGCAGCTTGGGAATGGCAAAGACCGGGCCGATCCCCATCTCATCGGGTTCGCAGCCGCCGACAGCAAAGCCCTTGAAGATCCCCATCGGCGTGACGCCCCGGCGTTCGGCTTCCTTGGCTTCCATCAGCAGGCAGGCGGAGGCGCCGTCGGACAGCTGGCTGGCATTGCCGGCGGTGATGAAGTTGCCTTCACCGCGAACCGGGTCAAGCGAGGCAAGCCCCTCGGCGGTGGTGTTGGGGCGGTTGCAATCGTCACGGTCGACGACGACTTCCTTCATTTCAACCTTGCCGGTTTCCTTGTCCTTGACGGCCATTTTGGTCTTCATCGGCACGATTTCATCGTCGAACTTGCCGGCCTGCTGCGCGGCGGCGGTGCGGCGCTGCGATTCAAGCGAATATTCGTCCTGATAGTCGCGGGCCACATTGTAACGCTGCGCCACGATATCGGCGGTTTCGATCATCGGCATCCACAGGGCGGGATATTCCGCTTCCAGCTTGGGGTCTTTGGGATCCTGTGCCACATGACCGCCCATGGAGATGGTTTCCACGCCCGCGCCAATGGCAATATCGGCATTGTCGAGGATGATGTGATGCGCGGCCATGGCAATCGATTGCAGGCCGGACGAGCAGTAACGGTTGATCGTCACACCCGACACTGAAGTCGGGCAGCCCGCCCACAAGGCCGAGGAACGCGCGACATTGGCGGTCGAGCCGCCATCGGGGGCGACACAGCCCATATAAACGTCATCGACTTCCGCCGGCTCAATGCCCGCGCGTTCGATCGCATGCTTCACCACATGTCCGCCCAAAGCGCCGGCATGGGTGGCGTTAAAGCCGCCCCGGAAGGACTTGGCCAGCCCGGTGCGCGCTGTTGAAACAATCACGGCTTCCCGCATGTTATTTCTCCCTGCAAATGTGTTGGTTGCGCTGAAATCACTAGATTTGAGGCACCATAGAGCTTTTTGCGCGGCCGCGCAGTTAAAATTCGCATCCTTTTCCCTTTTGCCGCCTATTTTATCCGCGTAAAAGCGGCGAACAGCCAGATGGACAGCAGGAAGGCAGAAACTGATGCAGGATCGGTACGAAACACTGGAATTGACGCGGCCCGCAGCGGGTCTTTTGCAGATCGGGCTGAACCGCCCCGATGCACGCAATGCGCTTAATACGCAGATGGGCCTCGATCTGCGCGATGTCTTTCAGGACGGGCTGAACCAGGATGCCGGGGATGTGCGCTGTGTGGTGATTACCGGCACCGGCAGCAAGGCGTTCTGCGCCGGCGGCGATCTGAAAGAGCGCGACGGCATGACCGACCGGCAGTGGCGCGCCCAGCATGTGATCTTCGAGCAGGCGGTTTACGGTATCATGGATTGCCCGCTGCCGGTGATCGCCGCGGTCAATGGCGCTGCCTTTGGCGGCGGTTGCGAGATCGCGCTGGCCTGCGATTTCGCCTATGCCGCGCAGGGTGCGCGTTTCGCCCTGACCGAGACGAGCCTTGGCATTATTCCCGGCTGTGGCGGCACCCAGAATCTGCCGCGGGTGGCCGGTACGCCGCGCGCCAAGGAAATCCTCATGACCGCCCGGCCGTTCAGCGCGGCCGAGGCGCTTGAATGGGGGATCGTCAACCGGGTCTGCGCTGCTGACGCCCTGTTGCCCGATGCGCTTGCCACGGCGACGGCGATCTGCGGCAATGCGCCGCTATCGATCCGGCAGGTCAAGAAGGCGGTGAATTTCGGCATTCAGTCCGATCTCAAAACCGGTCTGATGCAAGAGCTTGATGCCTATGACCGGGTCTATGTGTCGCAGGACCGGCGCGAGGGCGTGCGCGCCTTCAACGAAAAGCGCAAACCCGAATTCAGGGGGGAATAGCCGCCGCCCGTCCACTGCCTGCCCCCCCCTGCCTGCCTCGCAGACTGCCCCAGCCCGCCCCGTGAATCGGCAGGCCGCGCATCGGTTGTCTGTGCGCCGGCTTTGCCCCAGACTGGGCGATCAATCGCGTAATGGCCCCGGAGTGATCAGTGACAGGGAGGTGGCCAGTGACAGGGGAAGATTATACCAGTCTGCCGGATCTGGTTGCATCCTTCGCGGCGCGCGGCGACAGATCCGCATTGATTGCATTTGGCCCGGAAGATGCCTGCAACCGGGTGAGTTATGCTGAGCTGGCAGGCGATATCGGGCGGCTGGCGCGCGGGCTTGTCGCGCGCGGGGTCGGATCCGGTACACCGGTGCTGATCGTTGCCCCCAACATACCGCAATGGGTTATCGGTTATTTCGCGGTGCAGTGCGCGGGGGGTGTGGCGGTGCCGCTCGATGACGGGGCGCCCGCCGATGAGCTGCGCCGGCTGGCCGCCGATAGCGGCGCGTGTCATGCCCTGATTGCTGACCGGCATCTGGGCTGGATCGGGGCGATGCCCGGCGAGATTGCTTGTTGTCTGTTGAGCGGTGCGCGTGCGGGTGTTGCGGGTTGGCAGGACTGGTGCGCGGAACAGCCGCTTGATCCCCCGCACCCCGATCCCGATGCGGTGGCCGCCTGGCTTTATACGTCGGGGACAACAGGAACACCCAAGGCGGTGCCCCTGACGCACCGCAATTTTATCGCCAATATTAACGGCTTGGGCGAGGCGGGGCTTTTGTCGGCGGCGGCAGTGGCGCTTGTGCCGTTGCCTGTGCATCATGCCTATCCGTTTACCGTCGGGCTGCTTGGCAGCCTGTCGGCGGGCGCAACACTGGTCTTCCCCGCCGGCGTCGGCGGACCGGCGCTTGCGCAGGCGTTGCGGCGGGCGCATGTCACCGTGCTGATCGGCGTGCCCGGCCTTTACAATGCGCTGCTTGAGGGGATTGCGGGCCGGTTTGGCGCTGGCGGTTTGGTTGCCCGCCGCTCCTTCGCCTTGCTGCTCGCGCTGTCGGTCTGGGTTTTCCGACTGACGGGTATGCGCATCGGTCGGCATTTATTTGCACCCCTGCATCGCCGTTTCGCGCCCGAACTTGTGCGCTTGGCCTGCGGCGGCGCGCATCTTGACCGGGATGTCGCCGATCGGCTTGTCGGGCTGGGTTGGGAGCTCCTGAGCGGCTATGGACTGACCGAGACTGCGCCGATCCTGACCTTCAACCGCCCGGGCTCCGTCAATCTCGACAGTGCCGGTCTGCCGCTGGCCGGCGTAAGGCTCAGGATTGCGGATGCCGATGCGGCAGGCCATGGCGAGGTTCAGGCGCGCGGCCCCAGCGTCTTTTCAGGCTATCGCAACCTGGCCGAGGAGACCCGCGCCGCTTTCACTGAAGATGGCTGGTTCCGAACCGGCGATCGCGGTTTCATTGACCGCGGCGGCTATCTGCATCTTGTCGGGCGGATAAAGGAGATGATCGTCCTGTCCGATGGCAAGAACATCGCGCCCGAAGCGCTTGAGGATGCCTATCGCGCCCATCCCCTGATCGCCGACGTGGCGGTTTTCGAACAGGAGGGGGCGCTGTGCGGTCTTGTCGTTCCCGACGACCGTGCGCTGCGTGCGCGGGGTACCTTGCAGGCGCGCACATTGTTGCGCGACGCGGTGGCGGA
Organism: uncultured Alphaproteobacteria bacterium; assembly: GCA_947258435.1. Taxonomy (GTDB): domain Bacteria; phylum Pseudomonadota; class Alphaproteobacteria; order UBA11222; family UBA11222; genus CALAQW01. The sequence goes on along the minus strand of CAMYID010000003.1, from coordinate 7,927 downwards.
TGCCGGTCACGCTCTGCCGCCCTATCGTCGATTGCGGGATTTCCGGTTGGTGCGGCTGGATTTGCCGCGGACCCGTCTGGGCAAACTGAAGCGCCATCTCTTGCCCGCCCTCTATCACCAAGCTGAAAAGGGCGGGCATGAAGCGGAAAAGGGCGGGCAGGCGGAGGCCGCGGCGCGCGCGCCACTTGACGCGGCGGATCGGGCGTTGCTTGCCAGCGGACCGGCAGCCGCGGTCTGGGAGCTGCTTGAGGCGCGTTACCGGGATCGGCCGCTGCACCCTGATATGAGCCCGCAATTCGATCTCGATCTCGATTCGCTCGGCTGGAGCGGCCTGACCATGGAAATCGAGGAACGCTGCCATATCCGGCTCAACGAAGCCGACATTGCCGCGGTGGTGAGCCTGCGTGATCTGCTGCGCGCGGTCAACGCTGCGGCGCGGGCGGAACCGGCGGAAGAAGATCTCCCGGACGCCCCTTCACCGACCGTACCCCCCGGCCCCCCCGACCCTCCTGGTATATTGGGACGGGCGGCTGCCTGGTTTCTCTATCTCCTCGATATGCTGTTGATGCGGCTTTGCTTTCGCCTGAAGGTGCATGGGGTGGCGCATTTGCCGCGTGCCGGCCCGGTTATCTATGCCGCCAACCATATGAGTTATCTTGATCCGATGGTGCTTGCGGCGGCACTTGGCTGGCAGCGGTTGCGGCAAACCTGCTGGCTGGCCTGGGCGGGGTTCATGTTCGCCGGACCCGTGCGCCGATTGCTTGCCCGGCTTGCGCAGGTCGCACCGGTCGATCCCGACAGAGGGGCCGCGCAGGCGGTGCGGCAGGCCGGTGTGCTGCTTGAGGCGCGGCGGCATATCGTCTGGTTTCCCGAGGGGCGGCGTTCGCAAAGCGGGGCGCTTGGGCGGTTCCAGCCCGGAATCGGCGCGCTGTTGTCGCAGCATGATGTGCCGGTTGTGCCGGTCTGGATCGCAGGCAGCTTCGCCGCCCTGCCGCCAGGGCGTTTTTGGCCGCGTCTTGTTCCGCTCGGCGTGCATGTCGGCGCACCGCGCCGGGCCGCCGAACTTGCCGCTGCGGGCGAGGGCGAGAGCGAGGCCGCCCGGATCGCCGACGGGTTGCGCCGTGCGGTGGCGGAACTGAACCCGTCGTCGACAGGTTAGGACAGGGTGGGCGAGTGTGTCGCCGGGCTTTGCTGTTCCGGCGTAACGGCGCTAAGCTGGGAATCGGTTCAATTCTTGAAGAGGTTGAGGGACATGCATGCCAGACCGGGATCGACGGGCGTCCGGGGGCTGAGGGGCGGGCGGGCAGTATGCGCTGCGATCCTGTTATTGCTCTGGCCGGCGCTGGCGGCGGCGCAGGATACCGAGAAAGACAACGCACAATGGCAGTTGCAGGCCTGGGCCAATGCCACCGTGCAGCCTGGTGCGGCGATCAAGGTCGAGGCGACCGATATCGGGGAACGCGCCGACAAGGTGGCGGCAGTGCTTGTCCGCAGCCTCGGCGCGCAGGGATATGTGGTGAGCGGTGACAGCAATTTGTTCCTGCGCTTCCATATTAATGATTCGCCCGATGGGCTGGGCGGTCGACAGGGGCGTGATGTGGTGGTCTCGGGCCGCGGCGGGTCCGCCAGCCGGTCGGAAGTCGAGGTCGATGTGCTGCTGCGTTCCAAACAGGGCAAGCAGGCGCTGCCGCGGCTGGGGCTGCGGCTGGTCCTGTTCCGCAAGGGCGAACCGCCGATCTGGACCGCGAATATCAATGCGCCGCGCGGGGCGCAGGATCCCGCACGCACTCTGGTACGGATGACCGAAATCGCCATGGACTATTTCGGTCAGACCAGGGAACGCAGCTTCCTGCCCTGACCGGGGCTATTTCTCTTTACGCTCGCGCAGGGAAAAAATACCCGATGCGGTGAGCACCAGCCTGTCCCCCGCCCGGACGCGGATCTTGAGGAAGGCCACGGTCCTGGTACAGCGATCCACCTGCGCTTCCGCCTCGATCCAGTCGCCCGGATCCGCATTCGACAGAAATTCGGTATTCATCTGGGCGGTGACGCCCTGGCGTTCCTCCGACAGCCACAGGGTCATGCCCATCACGCTGTCGATGAAGGTCATCAGCATGCCGCCATGCACCTTGCCGCGGGTATTGCAATGGGCCTTGCGGATACGGAAGCCGCGCCGGAAGATTTTCGCTTCCTTGTCCCAATGCTGATACATGCGCCCCACCTGCTGGGTGAACGGGCTTGAGGAGCGATACAGCCGCCAGCCCTCGGGCGGGTTGTCGGGGCCCTCATAATCGTCGAACTTCACCATCGATTGGCGGGTCGGGACGTCCTGCTGCATAGCGTTTCCTGTTAGCTGTCCTTGCTCATGTACGGTTTGGCCTTGCTTGTCGGGTTCCGGTGAGCCGGCCGCCGAGATTCTGCCGGCTGATCGACACCGCCTTGATCAGCGCAAAGACCTGTTTGCCCGGTACAAGTCCAAGCCGGGTCTGCGACTTGCGCGTCAGCCGCGCAATCAGCGGTGCCCCCGCATCCAGCCCGATTTCCACATAGGGGCCGTGCGGGGCGCTGATCTGGGTGATCGTGGCGGGCAGGATATTCAGCATGCTTGCATCGTCGGGCGCGCTGAGTGACAGGGCGACGTCGCGGGCCAGTATCCGCACCCGTAATTCGCTGCCCGGGGGCGCGTCGATTTGCGGCACGAACAGCCGCCCCCCCGCAAAGCCGAGTTCGGTCAGGGCGAAAGCGGCGTCATGGGCGGCCACCCGGACGCGCAGCACCGCCCCGGCATCTTCCTGCCCGACCGTCTGGCGCAGATCGAGGCGGCTGAAAACCTCCTCAACCGTGCCGGTCGCGCTGACAAGCCCCTGTTCGACCAGCACCATCCGGTCGGCAAGCCGCAAAATCTCGTCCACCGCATGGCTGACATAAAGGATCGGGATGCGGCACAGGCTGCGGATCTGTTCGATCAGCGGCATGATCTCCGCCTTGCGCGCCAGATCGAGCGAGGCAAGCGGTTCGTCCATGAGCAGAAAACGCGGATTGGACAAAAGCGCGCGTCCGATCGCGACCCGCTGCCGCTCCCCGCCCGACAGGGTCGCGGGCCGGCGCTTGAGCAGCCCCCCCAGATTAAGCACCGAGACGACATCGTCAAAGCCGGCAAGCGGCGGCGCATCCCCTTTGCGGCTGTGCCCGTAGCTCAGATTGCCCGCCACCGTATAGTGGGGAAACAGCCGGCTTTCCTGAAATACATAGCCCGCCTGCCGGCGATGGGGCGGCAGGTGGATATTCTGTTCGGTATCGCACAGCACATCGCCATCGATGGTAATATGGCCGCGCTGCGGGCGGATCAGCCCGGCGATCATATTGATCAGGCTGGTCTTGCCCGCGCCTGAGGGGCCGAACAGGGCGGTCACCTCGCCGCTCTTGCAGGTGAAGCGGGCATCGAGGCTGAATGCCTCCATCTTGTGGGCGACATCAACGTTCAGCATTCGCATTACCGTTTCGGCCGGATGCGCGGAAGCTCCGCCGGGTCGGGCGCTCCCGCCGGACAGGGGTTAAACCGCGCGCCACATGATCGGCGACGCGCGGGCAGATATGCGGCGGGTGCTGCGCCTATTGCGCAGCTTCGCGCGCATGCATGCGCGCGCCGGTCTTGCCATATTCAAGCCGTGCAATGGTGCGGTTATGCACCTCGTCCGGCCCGTCGGCAAGACGCAGGGTGCGCATGCTGGCGTAAGAGCGCGCCAGCCCCGAATCGGTCGTCACGCCGCAGGCACCAAAGGCCTGGATCGCATCGTCGATGATCTTCAGCGCCATGCGTGGCGCGGCAACCTTGATCATGGCAATCTCGGTCCGGGCGATCTTGTTGCCGACCTTGTCCATCATATCGGCGGCCTTGAGCACCAGCAGGCGGCACATCTCGATATTGGTGCGCGCTTCGGCGACCCGTTGTTCCCATACGGAATGTTCCGAGATTTTCTTGCCGAACGCCTCACGCGTCAGCAGCCGTTCGCACATTTTCTCAAGGGCGCGCTCGGCCACCCCGATGGTGCGCATGCAATGGTGGATACGGCCCGGGCCAAGCCGGCCCTGCGCAATCTCGAAACCGCGGCCTTCGCCCAGAATCACATGTTCGACCGGCACGCGCACATCCTTGAATTCGATTTCCGCGTGGCCGTGCGGCGCATCGTCAAATCCGAAGACCGGCAGGTTGCGCTTGATGGTGACGCCGGGCATGTCGGGTTCGACGATGACCTGCGACTGCTGGGTATGGCGGTTTGAGTCCGGATTTGTCTTGCCCATCACGATGAGCAGTTTGCAGCGCGGATCGAGCGCGCCGGATGACCACCATTTCGTGCCGTTGATGACATATTCATCGCCTTCGCGACGGATTTCCGTCTGAATATTGGTCGCATCCGACGAGGCGACGGCGGGTTCTGTCATGCAGAAGACCGAGCGGATCTCACCCGCCAGCAGCGGCTTGAGATATTTTTCCTTCATCCAGTCCGCGCCATAACGCTCAAGCACTTCCATATTGCCGGTATCGGGGGCGGAGCAGTTGAATACTTCCGAGGCAAAGCTGACCCGTCCCATGATCTCGCATAGCGGCGCATATTCCAGATTGGACAGCCCGAAACCAAGCTCGCTGTCGGGCAGGAACATATTCCACAGCCCCTGTTCGCGGGCCTTGGCCTTCAGCTCGTCAAGGATCGCGGGCACCTGCCAGCGATCTGTGCCGAATGCGGCCTGCTGCTCGGCGAAGGTTTTCTCGTTCGGATAGATGTAATCATCCATGAACTTTTCGACCCGCGCGATCAGTTCCTTTGTACGTTCATTATGTTCGAAATCCACGGTGCTGCCTCCCTGCTGTGCGGTGCGCGAATGTCCGCCGCCGCGATGCGGATAAGGGCATGACCGGCATCCGCATCATTATCGTGAAATTGCAATGAGCGAACTCTAGCGCCTTGCCGCGAAGAAATCACGCAAAAGCCGGGTGGAGGCGACATCTGCGATACCGCCATAGACTTCCGGGGCATGGTGGCAGCTGGGCTGACCGAAAAAGCGTCCCCCGCTATCCACCGCGCCGCCCTTCAGGTCGGTCGCGCCGTAATAAAGCCTGCGGATACGCGCAAACGAAATCGCCGCCGCGCACATCGCACAGGGCTCCAGCGTCACGAAAAGATCAAGCCCGCCAAGCCGCTGGCTTTGCCGCGCCGTGCTGGCCGCCCGGATCACAAGCATCTCCGCATGGGCGGTCGGATCACACAGCGCCCGGTCCCGGTTATGCGCCGCCGCGACAATCTCGCCCGATCTGGGATCGACCAGCACTGCCCCGACCGGTACCTCGCCCAGCTGTGCTGCGGCCTCCGCCTGCTCCAGGGCAGGGGCCATGAACCGGCTGATATAGCTGTCCGAAACTGGCATGGAGGGAAGATGCGCTGCTGTTACTATGTCGTCAAGGCTCGTCAAATCGCAGGCAGGTTGCTACATAGCAGCTATGTCTGATCAACAACGAAATATTGCCTCCCCCCGGCCGGGGGAACGGATTGCCAAGCATCTGGCGCGGGCGGGGGTCTGCTCGCGGCGCGAGGCGGAGCGGCTGATTGCGGAAGGCCGGGTCAGGCTCGATGGTCAGATACTGACTGGTCCTGCGGTCAATGTAACCGGCAAAAGCCGGATTACGGTCGATGACAAACCCATCCCCGCCCCGGCTCCGGCGCGGCTGTGGCGCTACTACAAGCCGCGCGGCCAGGTGACGACAAGCCGCGATCCGCAGGGACGGCCCACGGTTTTCGATGCACTGCCCGAGCATATGCCGCGGGTCATCAGTGTCGGGCGGCTTGATATCAATTCCGAAGGGTTGTTGCTTCTGACCAATGACGGCGCACTGGCGCGGCGGCTGGAATTGCCCGCCACCGGGCTTGCGCGGCGCTACCGCGCGCGGGTGTTCGGTAAACCCGATCCGGCGGCGCTCGATGCCTTGTCGGCGGGAATCGAGATCGAGGGGGTGCGCTATGGCGCGATCCGGGCGCGCATCGACCGGCAGCAGAAGGATAATGCGTGGCTCACCGTTACCCTGTCGGAGGGCAAGAATCGCGAGGTGCGGCGTGTGCTCGCGCATCTTGGGTTGCGGGTCAACCGGCTGATCCGGTTGTCATACGGGCCGTTTCAGCTCGGCCAGCTTGAGGAAGGTGCGGTGGCCGAGGTGCCGCCACGTATCCTGGCCGATCAGCTTGGTGAGGGCGGGCGCGATGGCTGGGCCATCGGTCGGGGCAAGACGCGGCCGCCCGCGGGCGGCAAACCCCGCAAACCGGAACCGGGCAGGGCGAAAAAACGGGCCGGGGCGAAAAAACCGGTCGGGTCGAAAAAAAACGTCTCCCCGAAAGCGACCGGCCAGAACATGACAGGCCAAAATCCGGCAGTGAAGAAAGCGGCGGGCGGGGATAAAGCGGCCCGTGGCACAAGCCGTCCCGGCAACCGGCTGCACCCGAAACAACGGCGTGGCCCGCGTAAAGGTGGTGGTGGCCTGTGAGAATTGTCGGGGGTACGCATCGCGGGCGGCCGCTCATCGCCCCCCGGGGCGACACAACCCGCCCGACAACCGACAGGGTACGTGAAGCCTTGTTCAATATCCTTGCCCATGGCACGTCTGTACTGCCGCAGGGGGCGCGGGTGCTCGATCTGTTCGCGGGCAGCGGCGCGCTCGGGCTTGAGGCCCTGTCGCGTGGCGCGGCGCGGGCCTTGTTTGTGGAGATGGCGGCCCCCGCGCGCGCTGCGATCCGGCAGAATATCGAAACGCTGAACGAAACCGGGCGAACCAAAATCTATCGCCGCGATGCAACGAAACTCGGCCCACTTGAAAGCAATGCGGGCGGGCCGTTCGATCTTGTGGTGATGGATCCGCCTTACGGGCGCGATCTTGCCGCCCCCGCATTGTGCGCGGCAAGGCAGGGCGGCTGGCTTGTGCCTGGCGCCGTTATCGCCCTTGAATGTGCGGCAGATGAGACTTTTGTGCTCCCCGACGGGTTCACCCTCAATGACATGCGCGATTACGGTCAGACCCGGCTGCGCTTTCTCCTGTTCAGCGGTTAGCGGCGGCCGAACAGCCGCTCAATATCGGCCAGTTTCAGCTCGACATAGGTCGGGCGGCCATGATTGCATTGTCCCGAATGGGGGGTCGCCTCCATCTCCCGCAGGAGGGCATTCATTTCCTCCGCCGTCAGCCGCCGCCCCGCGCGTACACTGCCATGGCAGGCCATGGACGCACATACCTCCTCAAGCCGCTGCCTGAGCGCATGGCTCGACTCCCATTCGGCCAGATCGTCGGCCAGATCGCGCACCAGCCCCTGCACATCGACAGTGCCCAGAAGTGCCGGCACCTCGCGCACGACAATCGCGCCCGGGCCGAACGGTTCAAGTCCAAGCCCAAGTTCGGCAAGCTCTGTTATGCGCTCGCTCAGCCGTGCGATGGCATCGGGATCAAGCTCCACCACCTCGGGCAGCAACAGCGCCTGCCGCGGTACCGCGCCCGCCTCGAGCAGGTTCTTCATCCGCTCATAGACAAGCCGTTCATGGGCGGCATGCTGATCGGTGATGACGATGCCGTCCCTCGTCTGACTGACGATATAGGTTTCATGCAACTGGCCGCGCGCGACGCCAAGCGGAAAGTCTGTGTCGGGGGATGCGGGGTTGTCTGCGGCCCGGTCCGCCGGCGCGGCCCGTTCCTCCGCCGGGCGCGCGAAAGCGGCACTTGGCTCCTGCAGGCCCGGCAGTCCCTGATCGGCCGGTGCCTGGAAGGCCTGTGCGGCGCCAAATGCGCCCGCGCCTGCAAAGCCGCTGCCATGTCCGCGCGATCGCTGCGGGGGCAGGCTGCCCGGCGTGCGCATGGCGCCCAGCGCCGCACCTGCGATAGTGGTCGCGGCGCGAT
>CAMYID010000002.1 GCA_947258435.1 uncultured Alphaproteobacteria bacterium | reverse complement strand
CCCTTGCCCTTGCGCTTGTATTCACGGGTGCCGGGGCGGCCCGCGGTCGAACGCGGGCTGCTGCCCGCCGCCTCCGCCGCTGCGGCGACGGCGGACTGACGGGCCATCGGATCATCGGCAACCGCAAGTTCGGTCGCCTGCAGCCGCTTGATTTCATCGCGCAGACGCGCGGCTTCCTCGAATTCGAGATCGGCCGCCGCATCGCGCATCTGCTTCTCAAGCTCCGCCAGATGCGCCTTCAGATTGCCGCCGATCAGGGCGATCGCCGCGCCATCGCCGGCATCGACGGTAACGTGATCGCCCTCATAGATGCTTGAAAGGATATCGTCGATATTCTTGCGCACGCTTTCGGGGGTAATGTCATGTTCGCGGTTATAGGCCTGCTGCTTGGTGCGCCGGCGTTCGGTTTCAGCCAGCGCGCGTTCAAGGCTGCCTGTAATCTTGTCGGCATAAAGCAGCACCCGCCCGTCCACATTGCGCGCCGCGCGACCGATTGTCTGCACAAGCGAGGTTTCCGACCGCAGAAAACCCTCCTTATCCGCATCAAGGATGGCAACAAGCGCGCATTCGGGAATGTCGAGCCCCTCGCGCAACAAGTTGATACCGATCAGTACATCGAACGCACCAAGCCGCAAATCGCGGATAATCTCGATCCGCTCGATGGTGTCGATATCGGAATGCATGTAGCGCACACGCACCCCCTGCTCATGCATATATTCGGTCAGATCCTCGGCCATGCGCTTGGTCAATGTGGTGACAAGCACGCGCTGCCCCGCGGCGGCGACCTGTTTGCATTCGGCAATCAGGTCGTCGACCTGGGTCGCCACCGGACGGATTTCGCAAACCGGATCGATCAGGCCTGTGGGCCGGATCACCTGCTCCACGAAGATGCCGCCTGTGCGCTCAAGCTCCCAATTTCCCGGCGTTGCCGAAACACAGACCGTCTGGGGCCGCATCGCGTCCCATTCCTCGAATTTGAGCGGCCGGTTATCGACACAGGAAGGCAGGCGGAACCCGAATTCGGCAAGCGTGGATTTGCGGCGGTAATCGCCGCGATACATGCCGCCGATCTGGGGCACGCTGACATGGCTTTCATCGGCGAACAGCAGCGCATTGTCGGGCAGATACTCAAACAGGGTGGGCGGCGGCTCACCCGGCGCGCGGCCTGTGAGGAAGCGCGAATAATTCTCGATCCCCGCGCATGAGCCGGTGGCGGCCATCATTTCCAGATCGAAATTTGTGCGCTGCTCCAGCCGCTCCGCCTCCAGCAATTTGCCTTCCGCGCGGAAATGCTCAAGCGTGGCGCGCAATTCTTCCCGAATCCGCACCATCGCCTGCTCAAGCGAAGGGCGCGGCGTCACATAGTGGCTGTTGGGATAGGCCTTGATCTGGCTACGCAGATCGACTTTCTCACCGGTCAGCGGATCGAATTCGGTAATCGTCTCCACCTCGTCCCCGAAGAAGGAGATGCGCCAGGCGCGATCCTCAAGATGGACCGGATAAAGCTCGACGATATCGCCGCGCACCCGGAAGGTACCGCGCTGAAAGGCCGCGTCATTGCGTTTATACTGCAACGCGACGAGGTCCTTGATAAGCTGATTGCGCTCAAGCCGGTCACCCGCCTTCACCGACACCGTCATCCCCGCATAGGTTTCGACCGCGCCGATACCATAGATGCAGGACACGCTGGCCACGATGATCACATCGTCGCGTTCAAGCAAAGCGCGGGTTGCGGAATGGCGCATCCGGTCGATCTGCTCGTTCAGCGTCGATTCCTTTTCGATATAGGTATCAGTGCGCGGAATATAGGCTTCGGGCTGATAATAATCGTAATAGGAGACGAAATATTCCACCGCATTGTCGGGGAAGAAATTCCTGAACTCCCCGTAAAGCTGGGCGGCCAGTGTCTTGTTGGGCGCAAGGATGAGGGCGGGCCGCTGCACCGTCTCGATCACCTTCGCCATCGTGTAGGTCTTGCCCGATCCGGTCACCCCGAGCAGCACCTGATCCTGCTCGGCCGCGCGGACGCCGGCAACAAGCTCGGCTATTGCCTGCGGCTGATCGCCGGCCGCTTCGAATTCGGAAACCAGCTTGAATGCGACCCCGCCCTCGGACTTCTCGGGCCGGTCGGGCCGATGCGGCACAAAGCCCGCCAGCTCGGCACCGGTCAGGGGGGTCTGGGAAATTGTCGAACTCATACCCCATTATATGTGTGGATTGGCCGTCATCGCCAGTGGCCAAAGCAATGCGCCGCACAATTCCCGCCTCAGGACCCCATCACATCTGGATCCCGGGACACCCGTGCCGCGCCGGCGCAACCGCCGACTGACCGAGGCGCAGAATTACCCTTTAGCGCCGGCTGCCAAGACGATAGGCTCGCCCCGAACAGACCTGTTGAAACGCAAGGTAACGGGAGCTGACGATGGTGGACCTGCTCGATTTTTCGGGGAAAACGGTTCTGATGACAGGCGGATCAACCGGTATCGGCAACGGCATTGCACGCGCCTTCCGCGATCATGGGGCAGACGTCATCGTCACCGCCTCCAAGGGCGGGCTTGGGCAACTGACCCAGACACTGGCACTGGCCCGGGCCTGGGGACCGGACGGGATTCGCGTCAATGCGCTTGCTCCCGGTTTCGTCGATACGAAAATCACCAGAATCAGTCGCGACAATCCGAAAATCTATGACGCCTCCCTGCGCAGCACCCCCTTGGGGCGCTGGGGAACGCCCGAGGATATGGGCCATGTCGCGCTGTTTCTTGCTTCCGAAATGGCCGCCTATATGACCGGGCATACGATTCCGGTGGACGGCGGCTCTGGTCTTTAGGAAAATCACTTGTATTAATCAGGGCTCCCTATCCTTGTGCAGCCTCACGGCTTGCCGCGAGCGGATGGAGAAGGGCCGCGTACAACAGGTGAGGAATGGGACATGCGAATCAATATCGGCGGATTTCTGGCAAAACGCGCGATGATGAGCCCGGGGATGGAGGGTTTGTATGATGTCGAAAACGATCTGCGGCTGACCTTTCCGCAGTTCAATGCACGGGTAAACAAGGCGGCGAATTTCCTCGCCGCGCGCGGCGTGAGGAAAGGCGACCGGGTTGCCCTGCTGATGATGAACAGCAGCGAATTCGTCGAAAGCTTTCTCGCGCTCGCCAAGCTCGGGGCGATTACCGTGCCGCTCAACTGGCGGTTGGTGCCCGACGAGCTTGAATTCATTCTCAAAGACAGCGGCAGTACGACGCTGATCTTCGGCGGCGATTTCCAGGGCAATGTGGACGAATTGCACGCCCGTGGCGACAAGACCGATCTGAAGGACTGGATTTTCGCGGGCCCGCCGCAGCACTGCCCCGATTATGCGCAGTCCTATACCACCCTGTTCGAGCCGGCTTCCGAGGCCGAGCCTGAATATGGCGCTTACGAGGATGATACGCTTTACATCATGTACACATCCGGCACGACCGGGCTGCCCAAGGGGGTTGTGCATTCCCACGCCACCACCTACTGGGCGGTGGCGACCGTGTCCGCGACCGCCGATATGCGGCTTGGCGACCGCTATCTTCTGTCGCTGCCGATGTTTCATGTCGGCGCCTTGTTTCCGCTTGTGATGGCGATCCATAACGGCACCACCTGCGTGATGCAGCGCAGTTTCGATCCGGTCCGCACCTGGCAGATCATCCAGGACGAAAAAATCGATGTGGCGCTGTTCGTCCCCGCCATGCTGAATTTCATGCTGCAAACGCCCGAGCGCGAGCAGTTCGACTATTCGACCCTGCGCTGGGTGCAGTGCGGCGCGGCGCCGGTGCCCGATCATCTGGTTCTGTCCTATGACGAGCTTGGCATTCCGGTGCTGCAGATCTTCGGTCAGACCGAAAGCTGTGGCCCCGCCTGCCTTGTCGGGCTTGATAAATATCGCGAGAAACTCGGCTCTACCGGCCCGGCCTTTTTCCACACCGATGTCATTATCGCCGACGCGGACGGTAACGAGGTGCCCCGCGGTACGCCGGGCGAGCTTCTGATCCGGTCGAAGCATAACATGGTCGAATACTGGAACCGGCCCGACGCCACCGCAAGCACCCTGCGCAATGGTTGGCTGTGGTCGGGCGATATCGCGATCATGGATGAGGATGGCTATGTCTTCATTCAGGACCGCAGCAAGGACATGATCATTTCAGGCGGTGAAAATATCTATCCGGCCGAAATCGAGGGGGTGCTGCTGACCCATCCGAAAATCCGCGAGGTGGCGGTGATCGGGCAGCCATCCGAAAAATGGGGCGAATCGCCGCTTGCGGTTGTCGTAAAGGCCGACCCGTCCCTGACAGCGGAAGAAGTACTTGGCTATGGCGAGGGCAAGCTGTCGCGCTTCAAGCTGCCCAAGGCGGTTGAGTTCATGGATGAGATCCCGCGCAATCCCACCGGCAAAGTACTCAAACGCATCCTGCGTGAGGAGTATCCCGGTCCGGCGCCGGAATAGGACGTTCCGGCAGGACGGTCCCGCGGCAATCGGGCGCGGGACCCGTCCTGTCGCCCGCCGCCATCGCTACCGGCGTCACACGCCGCCACTATCAGCACAAAAAAAGCAACTAAACCGTCGCAAATCGCCGCGGTTTATCGCAATATGCCGCCAAAATTCATTCACATAGCAGAGGGAGTCGCTCGATCATGGCAACACATGCCGAGAAAATGAAGGAAAGCTTCAATCAGGACGTCGCCAACAGTTTCATCGCCGGCAATGACAAGCAGACCGGCCTGTCGGAATATCTCGGCATCAAATTGCTGGAATTCAGCCCCGGTAAAGTGATTGCGGAACTGCCCGTTGACAAGAAGCTCCTGACCCCGTTCGGCAATATGCATGGCGGGGTATTGTCTGCCTTTACCGACCATGTGCTGGGCTGCGTCTGCTATCCGCAGATGAAGAAGGGGCAATGGGCGGCCACGACCGAATTCAAGCTTAATCTGCTGGCCCCGGTCAGCAAGGGCATGGTCACCGCAACCGCCGAAATCATCAATATGACCCGCTCTACCGCCGTGGTGCAGATCCGCATGGAAAATGAGGGCCGGAACTGTCTGTCCGCGCAGGGAACCGTGCTGATCATGGATCCGCGCTAGGCAATCAGGCAATCACCACACAGCCTGTCTGACCTGTGTCGCCGCCTGCCCGCTGAACACCGGGCGGGTGGCAAGGCACTGGCGGGCGGCGGATGGAAGGAGCAGGGAGTGGCCAATCCCGGCAATGTACAGGCCATGGCGGCAGCCGGGCCGGAGCGGCGCGATGTCGCGCTTGGGGCGGGCGTGCGGGGCGCTGGCGCCCTGTCGGTGCTTGACTGGGGCGGCCCCGCGGATGCGCCCGCTGTGCAGCTATCCCACGCCAATGGCTTTAACGCCTATACCTATCAGCGGCTGGTCGAACCGATCGCCGACAAGGTGCGGCTGCATGCGGCCGATTTCCGGGGGCATGGCTTCAGCACATTGCAGGCGGATCCGGCGATGACGATCTCCTGGAATACATTCCGCGACGATCTGATCGCCTATCTGGAGCAGCGGGGCGAACCGGTGCTGCTTGTCGGTCATTCGCTGGGCGGCACGACAAGCCTGCTTACCGCCGAGGCGCGGCCTGATCTGGTCCGCGGCGTGCTGGCGGTGGAACCGGTCATCCAGCCCTTCCTGCAGGCCTGGATCATGCGCGGCAAGCGTTTGCTTGGCCTGCCGCACAAGGCGCGCGGGCTGGCCGAAGGCGCCGCCAAACGGCGCGCCGTCTTCCCCGATCGCGAAGCGGTATTCAACGCCTATAAGAACAAGGGGGCATTCGCGAGCTGGCCTGACGAAACCCTGCACGATTATATCACAGGCGGGGTGCGCGACCGCGAAGACGGGCAGGTCGAATTATGCTGCGCGCCAGCCTGGGAATCGCTTATCTTCGCCTCAAGCGGCAGCTATATCTGGGACCGGCTGGCACGCATCAAAGTACCGCTTACCCTGGTCAGGGGCAGCCAGTTTTCCACCTGCCCCGACCCTGTCGTCAATCGGCTGCAACGGCTTTATCCGCAGGCGGATTTCATCACCGTCGAGGGGGCATCGCATTTTCTGCCGATGGAACGGCCAGACATCGTGCGGGCGGAAATTCTGCGGATGAGCGGCGTTTCTTACTGAGCGGCGTGATCGCAATCCGCTCAAATGCTGATCGCGCTTTCTATCGCCGGCGCGGCGAGGTACCAAGAAAGCTGTTGACGCTGCCCGCCTTCAGTACCGCTATCGCGCAGTTGAGCCATATATCATCGACTTCAGGAAATTCAGGGCAGCTATGGGGTGAAATAGCGGGCTCACCCTCCCCCGGATCGCCCAATGTCAGATCCGGAACGACAGGGGTTTCCTGCAGCCATGCCCCCGAAGGGCGCGCAAACCGCCCGGTTGTCAGATGAACAGCCCCCAACCGCCCCAGTTCAAACCGGGTCTGCACGGTACCCTTCCCGGTTGAGGGGCGGCCCAGCACCGTTGCGCGGCGATGATCCTGCAAGGCCGCGGCAACGATTTCAGCGGCTGATGCGGTAAATTCATCGGTCAGCACAACGACGGGCAGCCCGTTTGCCAGATCGCCGGGCCGGGCGCTGTAGGTCACAGATTGCAGCGGATCCCGGCTTTCCACCGACAACACTGTGCCGCCATTCAGAAAGGCCCCGGCAATCAGCGCCCCTTGCTGCATCAGCCCGCCGCCATTACCGCGCAGATCAAGTATGATACCGCCGGATTTGGCCCGGCTGATACCGCCGGCGAACACAATCTCGCGCTCTATCATTTCCCGCGCATCGTTATCGAACCGGTACAGCCGGATATAAACGGTATCCGCCAATCGCCGGCTGATACTTGCGGGCAGGCTGGCCGCCTGCGGCAAAAGCGGCAGATAAAATTCCCGTGCATCGCGCCGGATATGCAGATCAGCCGCCCTGCCCGCAATCGCGTCAAGCAGCAGGGCCGCATCCTCGATATCCAGCTCCGACAGGCTGACATCGCCGATCGCCAGCAGGAAATCGCCCGCGCGGACACCGGACCGCGCGGCAAGCCCGCCGCCCGTCAGATGATGGACATAGAACGCCCCATCGCGCTGCGCGAGCCTGATACCGAAATCGAAGGCTTCGCCAAATTGCCGCGCGCGACGCGGTGCCGATTCGCGCGGCGGGACGAACAGCGAATAGCTGTCGACGGATTCAGCAAGCCCCGCGGCGGCGACCTCGAACAGGTTGATCGCGGCATCGTGACCGAACTGCGCCCGGGATTGCCGCGCAAATTCTTCGATCCGGTCGATAACAGCGACCGCTATCAATTCGGGTGGCGGCGGGGCGAATGTCTCATGGCGAATGAGCGAGACGATGCTGCGCAGGACAGTGCGGCGGACCGCATTTTCAATACTGCTCGCATGGAAACGAATATTCCGGTCATAGGCGTGCAGGATACGCGCTTCCGCCCGCGCCCAGGCGGCATCGGTCACCTTGCTGTCAGGGGCCAGACCGTCCCGCCACACTGCATCTCCACCCCCCGCTGTCACCTTGTCAGACATTGACTGCGCATAAAGCGGCCCGGTGGCCAGCAGCACACACAGCATGACACGCAAAATGAAGCGCGGGGAAACAGATTGATTTTTTTCCCGCGTAGTCATAGCTCGCATTAAGGGTTATGAGTTCATTGTCATAGTTTACATCCGATCAACATTTTTCAGAACGCACAATGGCAACCGGCACGCCGGATACAGAAAAGCCGCTGCGCATCTTGCAGCTTATCCCCTCGCTGGAGGCAGGCGGTGCTGAACGCGGCTGTCTGGACATTGCCGCTGCCCTCCATGCAGAAGGGGGCACAAGCTGGGTGTTTTCCGAAGGCGGGCGCATGGCCGACGAACTGGCGGCAGTTGGGGGAGTGCTGGTTAAACGCCCCGCGGCCAGCAAGAACCCGGCACGGATTATCGCGCATGGCGTCGCGATTGCCGCGCTGGCCCGCTCCGAAGATATTGATATTATCCACGCCCGCAGCCGCGCCCCCGCCTGGAGCGGTCTGATCGCGGCGAAACTGACCGGTCTGCCCTATGTGACAACGTTTCATGGATTTTACGGGGCGCGGAATGCGCTCAAACGGCTCTATAACAGCGTGATGATTCGCGGTAATTGCGTCATTGCGGGGTCCCGCTTCATGGCCACGCATATTCACGAGAGCTATGGCTGCCCGCGCGACAGGATCGCCCTGATCCCGCGTGGCATCGATACAGACAGGTTCGACCCCGCCCGTATTCCCGATGGCAGGGCGCAGGCCCTGCGGCAGGAATGGGGGGCAAATCCGGCCCGGAAACTGGTATTGCTGCCGGGCCGTCTGACGCGCTGGAAAGGCCAGGGATTGCTGCTGGATGCGCTTGCGCAATGCCGCGATCAGGCGCTGTTTACAGTGATGGTGGGCGACCCGCAGGGGCGCACGGGTTATGTCGACGAACTGAAGACGCAGATCCGGAAGC
Source organism: uncultured Alphaproteobacteria bacterium (assembly GCA_947258435.1). Lineage (GTDB taxonomy): Bacteria > Pseudomonadota > Alphaproteobacteria > UBA11222 > UBA11222 > CALAQW01. The sequence continues at coordinate 12,029 of CAMYID010000002.1, read as the reverse complement.
TCGACCTTGCCGACACAGTTCATATTGCAGGCCATGTCAGCGATATGCCCGCCGCCTACAAGGCGGCCGATATTATCGTATCCGCCTCAACCGATGCGGAAGCTTTCGGCCGCGTGCCGGTGGAAGCGATGGCGATGGGCAAACAGGTTGTCGCGGCGGACCATGGCGGCGCGTCAGAGACCCTGCGCGCGGCCGATGGGCAGACCAAATTCGGCACCCTGTTTGCACCGGGCAGCGCCAAGGCGCTGAGTGAAGCGTTGCGGCAGGCGGCAACCGCTATGCCCGACCCGGAAGTCGCGACCGCGGCGCGCGCGCATGTCATTGCGCATTATTCGACGCAATCCATGTGCCGGCAAACGCTTGCACTTTACCGCACATTGCGCGGCGGCGGCCCACACGGATGAGCCGCGCACGCATCCTTGTAATCAAACTTGGCGCGCTGGGCGATTTTGTCCTGGCCACAGGACCGTTTGCCGCGATCCGGCACTATCATGCGGATGCGGACATCACCTTACTCACCACCCCGCCTTTTGCCGCGATGGCGCGACAGACAGGCTTTTTTGATCATGTCTGGGATTTTGGCCGACCGGCACGGACGCATCTCCGCGCCAATCTCAGGCTATTCACACAGTTGCGAAATGCCCGGTTTGACAGGGTTTACGATCTGCAGACATCGGACCGGTCGGGGTTTTACCGCCACTTCACCGGTCAGGCGGAATGGTCGGGGATTGCGCGCGGCTGCAGCCATCCGCACCGCAATCCTGAGCGCGACCGCATGCACACGCTTGAGCGGCAGGCTGAACAATTGCGCGATGCGGGCATTGCCACCACCCCGCCCCCCGATCTGAACTGGGCCAAGTCCGATATAAGCCGATACAACTTGCCTGAAAGCTATGCCCTGCTTGTCCCTGGCGGCTCGGCGCACCGTCCCGCCAAACGCTGGCCGGCTGCAAGTTACGGCCTGCTGGCAAGAACATTGCGGGACAGGGGGATTCTGCCGCTCATACTGGGGGCCGGTCCGGAACAGGAACTGGCGGAGCGGATCGAGGCGATCTGCCCCGATGCGATCGGCTTTGTCGACCGCACCAGCTTTACCGATATCATTTGCCTGGCACGTCAGGCGCGGCTTGCCGTGGGTAACGATACCGGCCCGATGCATCTGGTTGCGGCGGCGGGATGCCCGTCGCTTGTGCTGTTTTCAGCGGAATCAGATCCCGCGCTTTGCGCGCCGCGCGGCCCGAATGTTACAATTCTGCAACAGGCTGATCTGTCAGATTTATCTATTGATATTGTTTTCGGGCAACTCAACATATGATTAACTATAGGAAGAATAGAAGTTCCGCTTGCACCTGAGGCGGGGCTGAATATTCTGTGCGCATCAACTGTGGATTTGCGACCCTGTGCGGTTGCAGATTGATAACACCCCCACATTTTGCTGAATGTGCGGGTAATAATGGAGAGATATACATAGCTCGTAGACCCGCTGCCGCGCCGCCGTCCCGGAAGGGCCCGCGCGTAAATGATTTCATCGAAGTCCCGGAAGTGCGACTGATCGATGCGGAAGGACAACAAGTAGGCGTTGTTTCAATTGACGAGGCACTCGCCGCAGCAAAAGCTGCGGGGCTTGATCTTGTCGAGGTTTCCCCGAATGTGGACCCGCCCGTCTGCAAGATACTCGACTATGGCCGCTTCAAATATCAGGCTCAGAAAAAAGCCAATGAAGCGCGCAAGAAGCAGAAGACGGTCGAGGTCAAGGAAATCAAGATGCGCCCCAATATCGACGTGCATGATTACGACGTGAAAATGCGCGCGGTGAACCGCTTCTTTGAAGCCGGCGACAAGGTCAAGGTTACGATCCGCTTCCGGGGCCGCGAGATGGCGCACCAGGATTTGGGCATGAAACTGCTTGAACGGGTGCAGGAAGACGTCAAGGAGATCGGCAAGGTCGAACAGACCCCCAAGATGGAGGGCCGACAGATGATGATGGTGCTGGCGCCCAAATAACGCACTGCCCCGGGTAGCGCGATATTATCGCCGGGGGGGACCGCCGCAACAGCGCGAGACCGTCCGCAGCAGGATCAGATACAGAATCAGCAGAATCAGATAAAGGCGGGAAGCCCATTCCCGCCTTTATATCTCATCCGGGGCGCAACACCTTTTCCGCGGCGCAATATCTTCGCCACGGCAAGGTCTGGATATCAGCCAGGCGCTGGCTGGGCAACCGGCCGCCGGGATATACACTCATTCAAACAGATGCAGTTGCCCGCGCAATACGCCCTGCGGCTGGCTGGCGGTCATCACCTGGACATACCATTGCCCCGCAAGCAGCGCGGCCCGTTGCGGGTCAGTCAGCTCCGCACTTCCCGCCATGATATTATCGATTCCGTTCCCGCCCAGATCGAATTGCAGTTGCGCCACCTCATCATTCTCACCCGGGCCCAACATCTGCACCGCGGTCGCAGGTTCGGCCAGACCGTAAAAACTGACAAGCCACATTAGCCGATTGCCGGTCAGTGCCGTCTGCACACTGCCCAGCCCGTTAGTGGCGGCAGGCGGCGAAAGATGATCACCGCGCAACGTACCGGCATGGCGGATGGGATCCGCCGCAAGCTGCTGTGGCAACAGGACCGTCAGCGCCAGACTCATGGCGATCAGACCGCAGAGACCCCGGCACGACGCGATTATGTTCCGATACGCAAAACCCCACACTCCCACTTTCGTCATATGACCCTCCCTTGATCGGGCTTGTTGTCTTATGTTGGCAAAAATCATGCGCCTAATTCAGTGGCCGCACAAGCCTTGCCCCCGCATCGGTGGCGAATCGACCCGCCCCAGGCCGCAACGGGCAAACAGGCTGCGATCGGCCCGGCTGCGCATGAATCTGCATCATCCCCTTGTCATTATTGTCGCGGTCGGCTACAAACCGCGCTTTCGGGGGCGGCCCGGCCGACAGGGCATGCCGTGGGGCCCCGCAAGGCTTAAACGACCGGATATTCCGCTACGGCGGTCCGGCTGCAACAAAAGGATAGCCAAATGCCCAAGATGAAGACCAAGAGCGGTGCGAAAAAACGTTTCCGCCTGACCGCCAGCGGCAAGGTAAGACGTAACCAGTCCGGCAAACGTCACGGTATGATCAAGCGCACGAACAAGCAGATCCGCAATCAACGGGGAACCACCATTGCGGCCGATTCGGATGCGAAAATCATCAAAAAATTCCTGCCCTACGGTTAAGGAGACAAGATCATGGCACGCGTCAAACGTGGCGTCACAACGCACGCCCGCCACAAGAAAATTACAGATCAGGCCTCGGGCTATTACGGCCGCCGGAAAAATACTTTCCGGGTCGCCAACCAGGCCGTCGAACGGTCGCTGCAATATGCCTATCGCGACCGGCGGCAACGCAAACGGCAATTCCGCGCCTTGTGGATTCAGCGGATCAATGCCGGCGCGCGCGAACATGGGCTGACCTATGGCCGATTTATCAACGGCCTCAAGCTTGCCGGCGTCGAGGTCGACCGCAAGATGCTTGCGGATCTGGCGGTACGCGAGCCTGCGGCCTTCAAGGCTCTGGTGGAAACAGCGCGCGACGCGCTGGGCTGATTGCCCCTATTCCGGCCGGAGCCATCTGGGCTCCCCATCGTGATATCTGAAAGGGAGCCCTGACTGGCTCCCTTTTTGGTTTTCTGATCTCTTTAGTTTCCTGAGCAATGTCGAGGAACGGAATGGACAATATTGAGACGCTGAAGCGTGACTTGACCGACGCGATTGCAAATGCCGCCGATGAGGCGGCACTCGAAGCCGTTCGGGTTGCCGCGCTCGGTAAGAAGGGCAGCATCAGTCAGCTGATGAAAGGCCTGGGGCAAATGAGCCCGGAGGAACGCAAACAGCAGGGCCCCGTCCTCAACAGCCTCAAGAATGAAATTGCCGAAGCCATCGCTGCGCGCGCCCAGGCACTGCACGATGCCGCGCTGACCGCACGGCTTGAAACCGAAAAAGTCGACATTACTTTGCCCGTCCGGCCCGAACCGGCGGGGTCGATCCATCCGGTAACCCAGGTCATCGACGAAGTAGTCGCGATTTTTGCCGATATGGATTTTTCGGTAGCTGTGGGACCCGATATCGAAACCGACTTCTATAATTTTACAGCGCTCAATATTCCGCCCGAACATCCCGCGCGGCAAATGCACGATACCTTTTACTTCCATGAAAAAGCCGATGGCGAACGGCCGGTATTGCGCACCCATACATCGCCGGTCCAGATCCGCAGCATGCAGGCGCATGGCGCACCGCTGCGCATCATTGCACCGGGCCGCACCTATCGCTGCGACAGCGACATGACCCATACGCCGATGTTCCATCAGATCGAGGGGCTGGTGATCGACAAGGACATCCATATGGGGCATCTCAAAGGCTGCCTCGATGCGTTTTGCCGCGCCTTTTTTGAAGTGGATACGGTACGGATGCGGTTCCGCCCGAGCCATTTTCCCTTCACCGAACCCAGCGCGGAAATGGATATCGGCTGTCATCGCAGCGGTCAGGAAATTCGTATCGGCGACGGCGATGACTGGCTTGAGATTCTGGGATGCGGCATGGTGCATCCGGTTGTTCTGCGCCATGGCGGGATTGACCCGGACGTCTATCAGGGCTTTGCCTTCGGGATCGGGATCGACCGGCTTGCCATGCTGAAATACGGCATTCCGGATTTGCGTGATTTTTTTGATTCCGACTTACGCTGGCTGCGTCACTACGGGTTCAGCGCCCTTGACATACCAAGCCTTGCGGGAGGGTTGAGCCGATGAAATTCACGCTTTCCTGGCTGAAAGACCATCTTGAGACCGATGCCTCGCTCGATGAAATATCGACCAGGCTGACCGATATCGGCCTTGAGGTCGAAGCGATTACCGACCGGGCAGCAAGCCTCGCAGGCTTCTGCGTTGCCGAAATTCTGTCGGCCGAACCACATCCGGATGCGGACCGGCTTAAACTGTGCCGTGTCGATACCGGCAGCGAGGTCTTGCAGGTCGTCTGCGGCGCACCGAATGCGCGTGCCGGGCTGAAAGGGGTTTTTGCTCCCCCCGGATCGACCATTCCGACATCGGGCATGCGGCTCAAGAAGACGAAGATCCGCGGCGTGGACTCCCACGGCATGATGTGTTCGGAACGCGAACTTGGCCTGTCCGATGCCCATGAAGGCATTATCGAACTGCCCGATGAGGCAGAAACCGGCACTCAGGCGGCCGATGCCCTGGGACTTGACGATCCGGTGATCGAGATTGCGATCACCCCTAACCGACCCGATTGTCTGGGTGTGCATGGCATTGCGCGCGATCTCGCCGCAGCCGGGCTCGGCCGGCTGAAAAGCGGCGCGGTGCCGCAACTGGGGGGCAAGGCCCCCTGTCCCGTGCCGGTGGCGATCGATGCTGCAACCCAATCATCCAATGGCTGCCCGGTTTTTGCAGCGCGGCTTGTCCGGGGTGTCAGAAACGCGCCCAGCCCCGACTGGCTTCAGCGGCGGCTTGAGGCAATCGGCCTCAGGCCGATTTCCGCACTTGTCGACATCACCAACTATATCAGCTTTGATCGCGGCCGGCCGCTGCATGTCTATGACGCGGACAAATTGCATGGGGCCATCACGGTACGTTCGGCCAAGGCCGGCGAGACGCTGTGCGCGCTGGATGGGAATGACTATGTACTGGCCCCGCAGATGTGCGTGATCGCCGATGAAAGCGGCGCGATCGGGCTGGGCGGTATTATGGGGGGCGAGGCGACGGGCAGCACCGCAGACACCGTCAATGTGCTGATTGAATCGGCTTATTTCGACCCGGTTCTGACTGCCACTACAGGGCGGCAGCTTGCCATTGAATCCGATGCGCGCTACCGGTTCGAACGCGGTGTCGATCCCGCATTTGTTCTACCGGGACTTGAACTTGCCACACAGATGGTCATTGAGATTTGCGGGGGTGAGGCAACGGAGACTGTCGTGGCGGGCAGCCCCCCGGCGCCTGGTGAGGCGATTGCCTTTCGCCCCGAGAGGGTGCGGCAACTGACCGGCATGGATATTACCGATGCCCGTAGCGTTCAGATCCTTGAATCCCTAGGATTTGCGGTTGATAGCACACTGATTCCGCTAATGGTACAGCCGCCAAGCTGGCGGCCGGACATTCATGGCGAAGCGGACCTGATAGAGGAAATAGCACGCATTGAGGGGCTTGACCGTCTGCCGGTAGCCGCTCTGCCGGCATTTGAAAATCCCATGCCGGTTCTGTCAGCGGCGCAACGGCGCATCCGCTGGGCGCAGCGTTGTCTGGCGGCGCGCGGCCTGCATGAAGCGGTCACCTGGTCCTTCACAAGCAGCACGCTTGCCGAATTATTCGGCGGCGGACAGCAAAGCCTGGCGCTTGCCAATCCGATCTCCTCAGAGCTCGACGTAATGCGACCGGGGCTCTTGCCGAATTTGCTTGCCGCCACCAAACGCAATGCCGACAGGGGGCAAAGCGATTTCGGACTGTTTGAGGTCGGGCCACAATATGCCGGCGACACGCCGGAGCAGCAGTCCTGCGCGGCGACAGGCATACGGATCGGCGATTATCGGCCGCGCGACTGGTCGGCTGCGCAACGGCGCGTCGATCTCTTCGATGTGAAAGCGGATGCTCTTGCCATTCTTGAGGCCCTTGGCGGCGCGGTGAACAAAATGCATGTTACCGCCGATGCGCCTGGCTGGTACCATCCGGGCCGGTCGGGTGTCATCCGGCTGGGCCCGAAAAATATCCTTGGCTATTTTGGCGAGCTTCACCCCCGGATTCTCGACCATTGCGATCTCAGGGACACGGTTGTCGGGTTTGAGGTTGTTCTCAATGCGCTGCCGCTGCCCAAACGGCGCACAACAACCTCGCGCGGCCCGCTTTCAGCCTCCGATCTGCAGGCCGTGACGCGCGACTTCGCATTTATTCTGGATGCCGATATTCCAGCCGACGCGGTATTGTCGGCTGCGACCGGCGCAGATCCGCTTATCCAGGCAGTCAGGCTGTTTGACCTCTATGAAGGTGAACATGTTGCGGCAGGCAAGAAATCAGTCGCAATCAGCATCACCGTTCAGCCGTCGGATAAAACCCTGACGGATGCCGAGATCGATGCGATTGCAGCAAAGCTTGTCCAGAAGGTAACCAGCGCCACCAGGGGAGAGTTGCGCAGTTAAGCGGAAATTGCCGGGCAACCGATATTAGTGGGCGTTACTCATCCCTTATGGAACTAAGTGCGGCTGTCGTCAACGCCAACTGCCCCAAAGTCGTCGTCAATTGCGGCAGGATTGTCAGGAAGTCGAGCGGCGCGATATTGCGCGGCACGATGATCGTGCTGCCCGGGGGCACGGGCACTTCGTCGCGACGCCATGCTGAGAATTGCAGCCCGCGCGCGGTGCCGTCCGGAAAGACAATGAAGGACTTGCTCTTATCGGCGGAAAACTGAAATCCGCCGGCTTTTTCAATGTAGGTTTTCGCCGACGCGCCAGAGGTGAACTGAAAACTGCCCGTATTCAGTACCTCGCCGGTAACGGCCACCGTACTTGGCCGCTTGGGCATGAATAGCTGATCACCGGGCTGTAAAATGGGATCGAGATCAGGGCGGATTTCAAGGACCGTCGGGTCTGATTCCACAACAATACGCCCAATGGGCACTGCCTTTTCTGTTTCGCTGACGAGCTGTGTGAGGAATGGCGCCGCATCGGCTATTGCCTTGCCCCTGTCGCCACCACGCGTGATACCGAATGTCAAGGCATCCTGAATTTCCTGTCGATAACGCTTCAGCGCTTCGCGCTCATCGTTCCGCGCGCTTTCACGGGTGAAGATTGCCCCATAGGGATAAGCACTTTCGGTCAAACCGCCCGCCCGGCGAATAACTTCCGAAAGCCGGGTGCCGCGTGAAATATCATATACGCCGGGATAGCGGAATTCACCCGCCAACAGCACCGGCCCGTTGTCGCGGTTGGTGAATTTGGCCTGCACGTTAATCCTGTCCGCGGGCAACACCGGTATAGCGGCGGCCGCCGTCTTGGCAAGATCGACAATCTGCCTCATCCCACCACCGCCACGGCCTCCGCCATTGGCGGTATCAGAGATAAAACGGTTGATCTCAACGCGCGCAAGATCGGCCTCACGGCTAAATCCACCGGCGACCGCAATCAACCCGTCAAGGCTCATATCCTCTGCGATGGGATAAATCCCCGGTCTGCGGACTTCGCCGGCGATTTCAACCGAATGTTCGAGAAGAAAGGGCAGCAAATCGCCATATTCTTCGCGGAAAATTTCCGGGCAAGGCAGCTTTGGCGCAGTAATTTCCTCATCCTGCGTGTGGATGCCGCGCACCGCATTGGCAAACCGGGCTGCGCGTTCGGTTGCGCGAATCCGCACCAGTTCGATCAGCCCCCGGCATTGTGTGCTGACAAACTGCTTTTCCTCTTCAGGCTGTTCCGGCTTGTCCAGGCCTTGTTCGCCTGGCCGATCACGCTGCTGCAGGTCTGATCGTCTATCTGTTTCCCTGTCGCTTGTCGTGCTGAATTGTTCCCGCACGCGCGTCTGGTTGACCTGAATGCCGGTTTCGCTATCGGTTAATCCGCTCAGCGGCTTGCCCGCAATCGCATTTTGAACGTCCAGCGAATTCAGAAATGCGACATCTTCCTGACCGAGGACGATCAAACGATCTTCCGACGCCAACTTGTAATTGACCTCCCGGCGCAGGATTTTGCCCAGATTTATACTGTGATAGGTTGGCGTGAAACTGTTTGCCGAAGCCCGGCGCAGAACGACAAGTCCTGTATAGGGGTTTTCGCCCAATACCGATAGTGACGGGATGAGATGGGCAATCGTCGGGGCGGTGTAAACTGAGCGGGTGCCCGTATTAGCCACATGCCCCGCCAGGGTGACAGCACCGGTAAAGCCCTGGCTGCCTTTCCGCGCCTGAATAAAATCCCCCGCACGCACCTGCCCCTTTTCAGGGTCTGTTTCCAGAATATAGCTGCGGCCATTTTCATCCACGGTTGTCTGAACGAACATCGCTCCTTCGGGTTCGATCGCGCCGCCGGCAATCGCCAAGGCCGCCTGCAAGCTGATCGTTTCTTTTCCAGGCGGCAATTCGTAAATGCCGGGCCGATTGACCAGCCCGTCAATGGCAAAGGTGCCGCCGATCGAAGTCGCGGAAATTCTGTCTCCGTCCTTAAGACGGATATCGCCGCGGAAATTCCCCTTCTGGATCAGCTCATAGAGATCAAGACGATGCTGTTTATCGCCACGCGTCAGCGTGACATTACGCAGCGAACCTGATTTCAGAATACCCCGGCTGCTTTGCAGAGCGTCCAGAATAGTGGACATGCTGGTCAGCTGTTTCTGGCCGGGCTCTCTTACCTCGCCCAGCACAAGGACCGAAATTGCCCGCAACGCACCCAGCGATACATAGGCATCCATCCCGACGAATGTCCGCGCAACCTCGGCTCTGAATACATCCTTGAATTCAGCGAATGTGCGCCCCGCAGCAACGATGGGGCGCATATCCTCAAGAACGACATAACCTTCCCGGTCAACCTCTGCCTCGACATCGTAACTTTCTGGCCCGCGAAACGCGAAAATCAGCTTGTCGCCAATACCCAGCTGATAACTGTCCGAAACTGCGCCGTTCAGGAGGGCTTCGGAAGTGCCTGACTGAAATATCCGGTAGCCAAATTGGCGCAGATCCCCCTCACCGCCCAGCGCCTCTGCCTTAGCCTGATACTCACCGCCCAGCGCCTCTGCCTTAGCCTGATAGAAGCGTTCAACCGACGAATATTCGCTGTCCAAATCCGGCTGACTATCGGGGGATTGCAAACTACGCCCCTGCTCGCGCGCCCTGTTCAGCTCCGACGGCACAGGAACCGGCCCACGACCGCGCGAATTCCTCTCCAGCTGCTGCAGCATTTCGGGCGACACACCCTGCGGCAACGCAATCTGTGCGAAACTCGCCGAAATCTGGAAAAATGCCGCAAACAGGATCAGCGACAAAACCACATGGCGATGTATCAAAGTCGCAGGGAAACGAAAATTTCTGCTCATAGGTTTTGTGATTCGCCGCAATCAGAGGTCAATCGATAGTAAGACATCTGCGGGTATAATGTCATGGCGCGAAAATGCAATGCACCAGGCCGCCAAAAAGCCGGTTTGTTAGCAATGCCGGCAAAATTGCAGCAAAAAGGGCGTAGCCGGGGATAATTCCGCAGGCTCCGCCCTTTCTGTCATCAGCGGTCTCACATGGCCCCTAACGCCGTGCGAGATCTTCCTCGGGATTGGCGCCGATCTGGTGAATCGCGAGATCGGCGCCCCGGAATTCATCTTCCTCGCTGAGCCGGATCCCGACGATTGCGCGTAAAATGCCATAGACGATGAAGCCGGCAATCGCCGCATAGGCCGCCCCCGTCAGGGAACCGACAAGCTGCGACATGAAACCGACACCGCCAAGCCCGCCAAAAGCTTCCAGCCCGAAGATGCCGCAGGCAATGCCGCCCCAAAGACCACAGAGCCCGTGTAGCGGCCAGACCCCAAGCACATCGTCGACCTTCCAGCGATTGTGGCAGGCCTGGAACAGAAACACGAAAATCACCCCGGCTATTGCGCCGGTGGCAAGCGCGCCAAGGGGATGAAAGACATTTGAGCCCGCGCAAACCGCCACAAGACCGGCAAGCGCGCCATTATGGACAAACCCCGGATCATTTCGGCCGGCGATCAGCGCGGTAATAATTCCGCCCACCATCGCCATCAGGGAGTTGAGCGCGACAAGCCCGTTAATATCACCCACAGCCTGCGCACTCATCACATTAAAGCCGAACCAGCCAATGCAGAGCAGCCAGGACCCAAGCGCAAGAAACGGGATATTGGACGGCGGAATGCCGACAGCCTTGCCATTTGCCGTATAACGCCCCTGCCGCGCACCGAGCATGATAACCGCACCCAGCGCAATCCAGCCGCCAACCGCATGCACGACAATTGAACCGGCAAAATCATTGAACGGGAAGCCGAAGCTCGCTTCGATCCAGGACTGGAAACCAAGCCTGTCTCCCCACGTCATGCCTTCAAACAGGGGATAGACAACCGCAACGATAATGCCACTGGCAAAAAGCTGCGGCCAGAATTTCATCCGTTCGGCAATACCACCCGAAATAATTGCCGGGATCGCGGCGGCGAACGTAAGCAGGAAGAAGAACTTGACCAGATCGTACCCGCTCTTGCCGAACTGATAGCCTTCAACAGTTGCATCACCGGTCAGCACGGCCGCATTGACGAGAAAATCGACGCCATAGGCAACGCTATAGCCGATAAAGAAATAGGCGACTGTGGAAATCGCAAAATCCACCAGAATTTTGACAAGCGCGTTGACCTGGTTCTTGTGCCGAACGGTCCCGACTTCCAGAAAAGCAAATCCCGCATGCATGGCAAAAACCAGTATTGCCCCCGACAATACAAAAAATACATCGATACCAGACTGCAAGGCCTCCATATCGCCCCTCCCTCTTCTGTCGCTAATCTGCCTGAGCGCTTAATTCGCGTGCAGTGTTAACGCGAAAAATGCCTGCTGAATAGGCGGATTTTATTTTTCCGGTAATTTTATGCACAAAAAAACGGCGGGGCACACACCGCGCACCACCGTTTAGGGCGATCACTGCATAAAAAACCACATAGACTATATGCGGGGATTATATGCGGGCTGTTATGATGCGGAAATCCGGCGAGACAGACTTTACTGTCAGCGACTGTTACCGCCGCAACCATGCCATATCCGGCGACACGGCACCGATGGCATGGTTACGCTCTCACAGGTACCGGCAAGCTATGGAAGGACTGCCGGGACCGGTTTGCCGGGGGTTCAGAGCTGTCCCAGCATGGTTTCCGCGCCGCTTTTTTCCGCGCCACCGGGCGCTTCCTCGATATTCAGCTGCTTGACCACACCATCATCGACCAGCATCGAATAGCGTTGCGAACGCATGCCCATGCCCGCTTTTGTCAGGTCGAATT
>CAMYID010000001.1 GCA_947258435.1 uncultured Alphaproteobacteria bacterium | reverse complement strand
GGTCAGCTCTCCCGCATTCTGGCCTGCCCGCTCATCCCAATATTGCCGGATTTTCTCGCTCATCTGCTCTGCCTCGCCCGATTTGGCTTTATTGCTTTCCAAATCCTGCTTCTACCTGCTCGCGGGCCGCACGAAAAGCCCTTGTCGGGGAACCGCGGTAATTGCCGTTGAAACAGATGTAACAGCGTGTTGTCCAGAGGTTGTACATGCCTTTGAAGCCAATAGGGTTTGCTAAATCCCCTTGGATCCTAAATATCACCTAAGCATTTGGTAGAAATAGCAAATAAGGTTCCACTAACGTTCAGTTGGCTTAACTGTATTCTAAAATAAAAGGTGGACACAGGGGTGTATTAGGATCTGCACCCAATCTGTCTGATTGATTTTTGTGCAAAGCGTGGTTCAAGGATTCCCAAGAAAGGAATCTGATATGGCGCATTTTGATCTGTCGGATGGAGAATGGGCTGTGATGGAGCCGTTGCTGCCGAAAGATAGTTGTGGGCCGAAGCGCAAGGATGATCGCAAGGTCCTAAACGGCATCTTCTACATTTTAGGCACGGGCGCGCCGTGGCGCGATCTGCCGGAACGATACGGGCCGTATACGACCGTTTACAGTCGGTGCAACAGGTGGGGCGAGCGCGAGGCCTGGAAGGGCATATTCGATGCGCTCGCGGAGGAGTGCGAGGACAGTCTGATCTTCATCGACGCCGCGATTGTCAAAGCTCACCGCACAGCGAGTGGCTCAAAAAGGGGAAACTGACGGAAGGTATTGGACGCTCCACGCGGCGGTCGCACAAGCAGAGTTCACGTGGCTGTAGACCAGAACGGCAGGCCGTTACGGATCAAGGTCACCGGCGGCCATGTTCACGACAGCCAGGTCATGGATATCTTCCTTGACTGGGAGACGTTGTCGCTGGCGATGGTCCTTAACAAAGCCTATGGCAGCGCCACGATTAGGCGCGATATCGCCGATGAAAGGTCGCTCGCGGGCATCCCCGCCAAATCCAATGTGTGCAATCCGGGCCCGCATGACGCGCGCCTCTACGCCATGCGCAACATCGTTGAGCGGTTCTTCATCGACTTGGTATATCTGTGCGCAGCAAAAAGTCGGATCAATTGAGTCCAGACCCTAATCTGCCCGCCAATAACTTATTCACTGCTATGCAGATTAAGAACTTCCCAGTCAGCAAACACTGCGATAGTAGCAGCCTTTGGTTGCATCGTCGAGCTGACGGGGTGGTGGATATGACGCGTGGCGGTCCATTGGCGTCGCCGAGAAATGGCCTTGGGATTAAACTTCGGAGAGGTACGTGGGCTCGCTGAGAGGTGCCGTGTTCAGGGCCATCTCAAAGTTCCTTTTATCGTGCATTAACTTGGCAGGTATTGTTAACTTGGCAGGTATTGTTGCACCTACGCGGCAACGTCTGTCCGGCTTTTCGTATCAGCATATATTTTTTATTTGCAAATGACTCTTAATAGCAATATCTTCGCCTCCTGTATCAGAGACGTTTTGTCTCAGGTGACATGCGGGAAGGCAATCGGGCCTGAATTTTCCACAAACCAGATTTTTCCGCGCTGACCGGCGCGGTTCGATGGCGAGATGCAGTGATGAGTGAAAGCGACAAGCCGCAGCAGAGACAGATGCAGTCAAAACACGCACAGATCGGGGCAATCCCGCACATATACAGCAGCGATCAGATATTTGCCGGCGCGCGGGAAGTTTTCATCGATCACCAGGGCGAGCGCTATCGTCTGCAGCGGACCAGCAAAGGAAAGCTGATACTGACAAAGTAATCTGACCGATAAACCGGTCTGAACGGCCTGCAAAAGGATCAGATCGGATAAATATCCGTACACATTCTAATATTATCCCAGCCAGCCACCTGCAGTTTCCACCACCGGCAGCCAGCCAGGGTTTGTTCAACTCTTCAGGGAGAGCAAAGGCAACTATATGGCTGGCAGGAATTCACTTCGTGGTCTGTTACATGCAGTAACGATCACCGCAATCGGGGCATGCGGTTCATTACCATTTCTCACACACGCGGCGCATTCGGAGGAGACGGGTGCGGAAAACGCGCCCACGGAAAACGCCGGCACGGAGAAGACGGTTTCCCACAAGGTTGCCGCAACTAAACCGCCCGTCTCAATGGATCCTGTTTCGGTTTCAGCAACCAGAAATCCACTGCGCGCACTTGAATATCCCGGAATGGTCACGGTGATCGAGCGCGATCGTTTCGCCACCCGTCAAGCCACGACGGTGGATGATATCCTGAGCTTTGTACCCAATCTGGAATTTACCGGTGGCCCACGCCGAACCGGGGAAACGCCGACTATCCGGGGTTTCGACGGCCCCGATGTTATCACGACGATCGACGGTGCCCGGCAGAATTTCGGTTCCGCCCATGACGGCAGGTTCTTCATCGATCCCTCGCTTCTGAAACGGGTCGAGGTGCTGCGTGGTTCGGCTTCCGCGCTATATGGCAGCGGTGGAACAGGCGGCGTTATTTCCTTTGAGACGATCGACGCTGCGGATTTTCTTTCGCAGGGCGACAAGTTCGGTGCGCAGCTCACATCGGGCTATCAGAATGTTAGTCGCGAACAACGCGGAACGCTGTCGCTATTCGCAAGCCCGCAATCAGATATCGATTTCGTCGCCAGTGTGACAAAGCGCGATTCCGGGTCGATCGAACTGGGCAATGATCAGGAACTTGATCGTGCCGATGACGAATTGATCGCGGGGCTTGCCAAGGCCGAATACGCGTTCAGGCAACATCACCGCCTTGAGGCGAGTGTCGTCGCTTTCGATAATGATGCGCAGGAACCCAATAATGGTCAGGGGCTTGGCGGCCCGGACCTCGTGGAGAAAGCGATCAGATCAACCACATTGCGCGGTGCCTACAGCTATCGAAATCCGTCCAGCCGATGGCTGGATCTAGATTTTCTCACCTATCACACGGCGATTGAGGCCGATGAGCTACGGCTTGATGCGCTGGGTGCCGGGCCGGCCGGGGAGTTGCTGAAACGCGATGTCGATACGGTTGGGCTGCGACTGGACAATCGCATGCGCTTCACGCCGATGGAGACAATTCAGACCCGCGTCACCTATGGGGTGGAAGCTTATCGCGACAAGCAGGACGGTGCGGCGGGGGCCGGTCCGCGCGGCGGTGTGCCCGACGCGGAGGCCGACTTTCTGGGCCTGTTCGCGCAGGCTGAAATCAATATTGCCGAACCGTTCGGAGCCGTGCCTGGCGATTTACTGGTCATTCCCGGTATCCGTTATGATGAATTTGAAGTCTCAAGCTCGATTGCCGCGTCGAACAGCGCGGATAATATCTCGCCCCGGATCGGTGTGAGCTATCTGCCCAATGACTGGCTGATATTGTTCGCGAATTACGGCCATGCTTTCAGGGCACCGACATTCGACGAGTTGTATCTCACCGGCGTGCATTTCCGCATTCCCATCGGCCCTGGCATTACGAACCGCTTCATTCCAAACCCCAATCTCAAGCCACAGGAAACCGAGACAACGGAATTTGGAATCGCCCTCGAATTCGATGAGGTGGTGCGCAGGCAGGACAGCTTGCGGTTCAAGACTTCGCGTTTCCTCATCGACGGCGATGATTTCATCGATCTTGTGGTGGTTCAGCCTGCACCGTTTATCACCTGCAACCCCTTCATTCCCGGCAACTGCGATGGCACAACCAGTTCAGGCAATGTTCCACGCGTGGCGCTTCGCGGGACAGAGGTGGAAGCATCCTATGAATCCCCCCGTTTACGGCTTGCGCTCGGTTATTCGACGCTCGATGGAGAAAATCTCGCGACAGGCGCAAAGCCTGGTGTGCTGGCGCCCGACCAGTTCACCGTCGACGCGGCCGTCAAATGGCATGAAATGGAGGCCATCTTGGGCTGGCGCCTCCTGGCGGCCGATAAATTCGAAAAGGTCAACGCGGCAGCCGATATCCGCGACGGATATGCGGTCCATGATCTGTACGCATCCTGGCAACCACAACGGTTTAGGCGGCTGCGGGGTGTTCGCCTGGATCTGGCCGTCGACAACATCTTCGACAAATCCTATTCGCGCGTCTTCACAGATGCGCCGGAAGCGGGGCGTAACCTCAAAATCGCGATTGGCTACAATTTGTCATTGTAGGGAAATTCAAGTGGGAGCACATAAAAGTGAGCGATAACATGAATGCGGAAACGCGCGGGAGACATGGCACACTTGATGCGCGCTGGCGCGCATTGAGGGCGGAACAATCCTCCATCCGCCAGAAAGACGCCGCGGATGCACTGGGTGTCAGCGAGGCTGAATTACTGGCGGCACGCTGTGGCGACGGTGTCGAGAGACTGACCGGCCCGTGGGGCGAACTGATCGGGAAACTGCCAGAGCTTGGCACCGTAATGGCGCTGACCCGCAACGAAAATGTGGTACATGAAAAGGTCGGCCGTTACGACAAAATCTCGATCATGCAGAATATGGGCCTTGTCCTGAACGAAGCGATCGACCTGCGGATATTTCTCAACCATTGGGCGTTCGGTTTTGCGGTGTCAGAACCCCTGAACAGCGATATGCGCCGCAGCCTCCAGTTCTTCGATGTCGACGGGCGGGCAGTCCATAAAATCTATCTTCGTGAAGAAAGCGATGTCGCCGCTTATCAAGCTTTGGTCGCCGGCCACCGCTATACGGAAGAAGACACCGAGCTCACGATACTTCCCTCGATCGCTCCGCCGGCAGATCGGCCCGATGTTATGATTGATCAATCCGCACTACGGGACAGATGGCAGGCATTACAGGATGTGCACGACTTTCACGCAATGCTGCAGGATCTGGGGACCGGTCGCGTCCAGGCGTTGCGGCTAATCGGCGAGGATTGGGCCTATCCTGTCAAAAACGACAGTTTTCAGGCAGCCTTGAGCATGGCCGCGAATGCTGAGCTGCCAATCATGATTTTCGCGGGAAATGCAGGTGTCATTCAAATTCATACCGGCCCGGTTCAGCAGCTGAAGCGAACCGGCCCCTGGTTCAATGTGCTGGATACCGGATTCAATCTGCATCTTCGCGAAGACAGGATTGCGCAATCCTGGGTCGTGAAAAAACCGACAGCCGACGGGATCGTTACCTCGCTTGAAGTCTATGATGCGGAAAACAACCAGATTGCGTGGATGTTCGGCGCACGAAAACCCGGTCAGACGGAATTGGAATCCTGGCGCGCGCTTGTTGGCGCACTCACCGCTCAAGGACTGTCCTCGTGACCGCGCGCGCTTTTCTCACGGCACAATTATGCTTTCTGGTGACAGGCTGGTTGTGCGCGGCCTATCCCGCCCGGGCCGAGCTTGCCCGTATGGCGATGCAGGCGCCGCTGGCCGGCGGGACGGTTGATGCAAGCCGGATCGTCTCGGTCGGCGGCGCTGTGACCGAAATTCTCTATCGGATCGGGCTCTCCGATAAAATTATCGCTGTCGACTCCACAAGCCTTTATCCCCCTGAAGCACAGGGAAAACCCGATGTCGGATATATGCGGCAATTGTCAGCTGAACCCATTTTGGCGCTTGAACCGACACTTGTTCTGGCGATTGAGGATGCCGGCCCGCCTGAGGTGCTGGCGCAACTCAAACAGGCAGATGTGCCTGTAATCATGATTTCCGATACGCCCGATCCATCCGGGGTCATTCACAAGATCATGCAGGTTGCCGATGCAGTGGGTGCACATGAACGCGGTGCCGCGTTGCGCAAACAGGTCGAGCGCGAACTGGAACAGGTCCGCTCGGCCATCGCGAAGCGAACGGCGCGACCGCGTGTGCTGTTCCTGCTTTCTGTAGGCCAGGGCGGTGCACCATTGGCGGCGGGCCGCGATACCTCCGCCGCGGGCATCATTGCATTGGCAGGGGGCATCAATGCCATCGATGCGTTCGAGGGTTTCAAACCGCTATCGCCCGAGGCGCTGGTCGCGGCGGCCCCTGATTTCATCCTGGTGACAAACCGTTCTCTGGCGCTTCTTGGGGGCAAGCAAGGGTTGCGCGCAATACCCGAAATCAGCCTGTCCCCCGCCATTGCGGAGGAGCGACTGATTGCCATGGATGGATTGCTGTTGCTCGGTTTCGGACCCAGGATCGCAGACGCGGCGGCTCAACTGGCGCAACTGCTGCACCCTGAATTACCAGCTGTTTCGGCGAAGGGAATTTCCGGTGTGCCCGCGCGATAGGAACCGGAAACATGTGACGCCGGGTGTGACGCTATGAGTGCCCATGTTGCTGTTGATACGCAGCTCTCCTTCCGGATTCAGCAAGACAGGAAGATACGCCTGCTTTGGGCGCTGGGTGCGCTGCTTTTTCTATCCTTCCTGCTTGCGGTGGGTTCGGGTGCGGTTGCGATTGCGCCGGCGCAGCTGGTCAGCATTCTGGCGGCGCAAATCGGCATCGATCTGCCCTGGGGTTATACGCGGCGTGAAGAAATCGTGCTGATGGCAATACGCTTGCCACGCGCGATACTGGCGATACAGGTAGGCGCCGGGCTTGCCATATCCGGTGCGGCCCTGCAGGGGTTGTTCCGAAACCCGCTTGCTGACCCTGCACTGATCGGCGTGTCGGCGGGCGCAGCTCTTGCGGCAGTATCCATGATTGTTTTTGGCAGCCTGATTGCTGCTTCGCTGACTTTTTTATCCGGGCCTTATCTGTTGCCGCTGGCGGCCTTCGCCGGCGGGTTGGCGGCGACATGGCTGGTCTATCGGATCGCCAACCGCAATGGCAGGACGGATGTGGCGACCATGCTGCTTGCCGGCGTTGCGGTCAATGCCGTGACAACGGCAAGTATCGGGTTCCTGATCTTTGTCAGCACGGATCAGCAGTTGCGGGATCTGAATTTCTGGCTGCTTGGGGGGCTTGGGGGCAAGACGTGGCGTGAAATTCTGCCAGCGAGTCTTTTTATGATCGCCGCGGGTGCGGGCTTGTCATTATTCGCGCGGCATCTGAACGCCTTGTTGCTGGGGGAAGGTGAAGCACGGCATCTGGGTTTCAATATCGAACAGACCAAGCGCATGATCGTCGTGCTGGTGGCTCTGACCACTGGCGCATCGGTAGCGATTACCGGAATTATCGGTTTTGTCGGCCTTGTGGTACCGCATCTGGTGCGCTTGTTGATCGGCCCTGATCATCGTGTATTGATGCCCGCATCGATGCTGCTTGGCGCGGCGATATTGTTGCTCGCGGATCTGGGTGCGCGGACCATTGTTTTGCCAGCGGAACTACCGGTCGGCATTTTGACGAGCTGTATCGGCGGGCCGTTTTTTCTTTGGCTGCTGCTGCGCCGCCGACCGGGAGGCGGTTGGTAATGCTGGCGGCGGTGGATATCGATCTCGCGCTGGGTGGTAGTCAGATTCTTGATTCGGTAACGCTGGATCTGCGACCGGGTGAATTTGTCGCGGTGTTGGGGCCGAACGGGGCGGGCAAGTCGACATTGCTTTCGGTTTTATCCGGCACCCGCGAGCCTGATACCGGAAACGTCACTCTCGACGACCGGCCATTGACGTCCTGGCAGCCGCAGGCGCTGGCGCGCCGACGTGCCGTGTTGCCACAGTTTTCAGAGCTTGATTTCAGCTTTCGTGTGTTTGAAGTCGTTCAGCTTGGCCGCACGCCACATGCGGGGAGAAGCAGCCGCCAACGTGATCTTGAAATCGCCTTTGCAGCTCTTGAGGCGACCGAGGCTGTGCATCTGGCCGACCGGATATACCCCACCCTGTCAGGCGGCGAAAAACAACGGGTGCAGTTGGCGCGTATCCTCGCGCAGCTCGATTTGCCTGCACCGGCTGAATATCCGCCTGATCGGGCAACCGACCGGATACGTTACCTGCTGCTTGATGAACCGGTTGCAAGCCTGGATCCGGCGCACCAGCATGCCACGCTTGGAATCGCTCGAAATGCTGCGCGACAGGGGGCGGGCGTTCTGGCGATACTGCATGATTTCAACCTGGCGGCGATGTATGCGGATCGCCTGGTTCTGATGAATCGCGGACAGGTAGCTGCCATCGGCGATGCGGCATCGGTATTGACCCCGGCTCTGATCGACGCCGTCTTCAATCTTCCCGTGCAGGTGATGGCCCATCCGCAGCTTGATTGTCCGTATATCGTACCGGTCTGAATATCGTACAGGTCTAACGCTTGCCGCAGCGCGAACCAATTTATTTGCGAATAAGTTGCATTTTTATTTAGGAGGCCGTATAGCAAACCCGTTCCGGTGACATGCCGCATCAGGGGCAAGCAATCCGGTCATGACAATCCGTTTATCGCCTTTACGGCGAGCGGGAAGTAGCGGGTCAAATGCAACCGCGGTTTATGTTCAAAAGGGGGTAATACCCAAACTCGGTATAACTAGATGAATTCGTAAGGGGCGTGCGGTATCGACCGCAGCCGCCTGACGTCCAAGCCAGCCACCAACAGCCCGCACCAGCTCAGGCAGCCAGCCAGGACCGTTCAATAACAGGCCACATGCGTGGCGTAAGGATGGTTATGGCTAACAAGTCTGTGTTTGTGCGGCATGCCGCACTATTTTGTATTTCCGCACCGCTGGTGGCTGCACCTGCCTATGCAGATGAGGATAAAGACGGCGAGGGTGAAAGTCTTGCCCCGCTTGTGGTATCGGCAACGCGAACCGAAACGCCCGCTTCGGAACTGACGCAGTCGGTCACTGTTGTTACACGCGACGAGCTTGAGAAGCAGAGCCGTATCAGCCGAAATGTCGGCGCAATCCTGGGCAAGACGGTGCCGGGGTTCAGCCCCAGCACGGAGGCATTGACGGATTTCGGCCAAACCCTTCGCGGGCGCAACTTCCTGACCCTTATTGACGGGGTGCCGCAATCGACGCCGCTGCGTGACGGGCGCCGGTCGCTGAATACAATCGACTCCGAAGCAATCGAACAGATCGAAGTCGTCCGTGGCGGGACAGCAGTTTACGGCTTTGGCGCAACGGGTGGTCTGGTCAATATGATTTCGCGCCGCCCTGAAGATGGCGCCTTCAATGGCCGGGCGGAAGTAGGGGTTAAGTTCTCAACAACCGAACCCGATGATTCCGAGGAGATACATGGCAGCGTGCAGGCATCGGGCCGCCGCGATGCATTTGATTATCTGGTGAATGCCACCTATGTGCAACGCAACGGCTTTTTTGATGCCGATGGCGACCGCATCCCGGCCGATCCGTTCGGTATACAAGGCGGGCTGGCCGACACAGATGAATATAATATTCTGGCCAAACTCGGTTATGAGCCCCAGGGCAAGGGCCAGCGTCTGGGCATCACCATCAATCGTTTTGAAATCGAGCAAGACAGCGATTTCGCGGGTATCGGGGTCGGCAATCCCGCCTTGCGGATCAAGACGCCAGCAACACGCGGTGGCATCAATGTCGCAAAGCCCGGCACCGAGAACAGCCTTGTCAATCTCGACTACGCCAAAGACTCGGTTCTCGGCAGCAATGTCAAGGCGCAGCTCTATTATGGCGATCTGACGACACGCTTTGCCAAGTTCCCCGGTTTCAGCCAGGTAGAAATCAATTCGGAAAAAATCGGTGCCCGGCTGACGATCGATACCCCTGTCACAATCGGACAACTGTCCTTCAACGCCGTCTGGGGACTTGACTATCTGAACGACAAGACGAAGCAACCCGCTCTGGATGGCCCCGATACCACACCCAGGCTTGATCAGGATGCCTATGCGGGCTTTCTCCAGCTTGAGGTCCCTGTCGGCGACAGGCTGATGCTGCGTGGCGGCGCGCGCTATGAGGATATCTCTGTCGATGTCGATGATGTCGTTAATGACAATGCGATATTTGTGCGTGGCGGCACGCTTGACTTCGACGAGCTGTTGCTGAACGGCAGTGCGATCCTGTTCGTCACAGATTCCATCGAATTGTTCGGGGGCGCATCGCAGGGGTTCTCCCTCGCCGATCTGGGACGCTCGATTGCCAGCACCCTGGCAACGAATGTCTCCGTGCTGCAATCGGAAGTCCAGACGGTTGATAATTATGAGCTTGGCGTGCGGGTCATGCGGCCTGGCTGGGACGCGTCCCTGTCCGGCTTCCTGAGCGAATCGGATAACGGCACAACCTTCAATCAGGCGCTGGTTATCGTCAAACAGCCTGAACGCATTCACGGGGTGGAGCTGTCGGCCAATGCAACTCCCTGGGCCCGGACAAGATTAGGCGGTACGTTTGCCTGGCTTGACGGCGAGGTGGATCTCAACGGTGATGGCGACTATGAAGAAGACTTGCCCACAACCCGTATTCCACCCGTAAAAATCAGCGGCTATGCGGATTATAGCCCGCGCGAGAATATCGTTACGCGTTTGCAGGGGCTCTACTCAGGGGAACGCAATCCGGTCAGTACGCAGTTTGGCAATGGGGAGGTGGATTCCTATGTCATCTTCGACTTCTATGCCAGCGTGACGACCCGGTTCGGCATCTTTGATCTGGGTGTGCAGAATCTTCTGAACAACGATTATTTCCCCGTTCTCAGTCAGGCCGGCGCCTTGCCCTTTGCCTATTCGACAGGGCCGGGCCGGACGGTGTCACTGACCTATGGCATCCGCTGGTAAGGGAGGAGAAAGGGAAACATGTCACCCGGCGCGATAAAAAAGTGGTTCCACATACACAAGTGGACCAGCCTTGTCAGCATGGTATTCCTGCTCATGCTGTGCGTGACAGGGCTACCGCTCATATTCTATCACGAGATCGACCATGCGCTCGGCTATTCAGTCGACGCACCCGTTATCGATGATGTAGGGCCACGCGCCAATATCGACGATATCGTTCGCGATGCGACATCCCGCCGGCCTGATGACAAGGTACAGTATCTTGTCGGAAGCGCGGATGAACCGGATTTGTGGTTCATCCGCATGGCCGAAGATATCAACGCACTGAAAGCATCCGCATTCTACATCTATGATGCCCGCAGCGGCGATTTTCTGCATGAATACCCACTTGGCCAGGGTGTCATGAACATTATTTTCCGCTTGCACTATGACATGTTTGCCGGGATTGCCGGGACACTTTTCCTTGGTTTTATGGGACTTGTTTTCGTCGCCTCGCTGATTTCCGGTATCGTGCTCTACGGTCCCTATATGCGCAAATTGCGATTTGGCGATATTCGCAGGTTGCGCAGCAAGCGGATCAAGTGGCTCGATATCCATAATTTCTCAGGCATTGTCACTTTTGTCTGGCTGTTTGTGGTTGGCCTGACCGGTGTTATCAATACACTTTCCATTCCGATTTTCGGACAATGGCAGGCCAGTCAGCTCGCTGAAATGGTGGCGGCTCAACCCGAACGCCGGACAGACCCGAGCATAATACCTTCCGCCGATAGTGCACTGCGCGCCGTGCAGGCGGCGGCCCCGGGTCAACATCTGGGGTTTATGGCCTTTCCCGGTAATCATTTTGCCAGCCCGACCCATTTCACAGCCTTCATGCAAGGCGCGGAATCCTGGCAATCCAAGCTCCTGCAACCCTATTTGGTGGACGCATATACATCCCGGATTGTCGCCCACCGGGAATTGCCCTGGTATGTCAATGCGCTTCTGCTGTCCCAACCCCTGCATTTTGGTGACTATGGCGGTATGCCGCTGAAGATATTGTGGGCGTTACTGGATATTCTGGCAATTCTTGTACTGATTAGCGGTATCTATCTATGGCTCAAACGGCGACACACAACGTTCGAAGCCTGGTTTGCGGCAGCGCGCGAGGACGGTGAGCCAGCCCGAACCGATATGCACAATGCGCCTGTCGCGGGTAATTCATGATGCGCCGTGCGGAAACAAGGCTACGGGTTTGGCTGATGCCTGTTCTTATCGGGCTGCTGTCGGCTGGGGGGCTGGTTACGGCGCTGCTTGATGACGGGGTGGGAGAAATCTTCTCCTGGATCGCTCTGGGTCTGCCTGTCCTGATATCATTCTGGTACCTCGCGGGGCTGAACATCTCCCGTACCCAAGGGCATGTGGTAACGCCCCCTGCAGGCTCAACGAATCCGATGGCACAGACAGACAAGGCGACCGGTCAGGCGTGACGGTCTGCATGACCGGCAGACCGGCACAGGAAACCCAGACGCGGGAAGCACGGTATGGAAGAGACATATAAGACAGCAGATGGCATGGACTTGGCGACACAATCCGGATTGGGCGAGCTGAGCGCAGGGTCGGGCGGACGCCTGCACCCGCTACTTGATCCAGTCGCCGAACTACTGGCTGCGGGTGGCCCGGTTGTCGCGATTTTATTTGCCCTTTCTTTTCTTGCGGTGATGATCGGAATTGCAAAAATCCTGCAGTTCCATTCCGTCAAGATGGGCGAGCGGGGCACCGCAAGACAGGCATTGCAATTGTGGCAGCGCGGCGATCCCGCCGCCGCAAAAGGGCTGGCCGCACAGTCGGCAAATCCATTGGCGCAAGCACTTGCGCGGGCGATGCACGGCATCGAACGTGAGCTCCCTGAAAATCGGAACAGGGAAGCTGTGGCGGGATATTGTAACGATGCGCTTGCCCATCTGCGCGGCTGGTTCCGCCCGCTTGAGGTAATCGCCGCGCTGGCGCCATTATTGGGATTGTTCGGCACAGTGTTGGGGATGATTGAGGCTTTTCAGCAACTTGAACAGGCGGGTAGTCAGGTTAATCCCGCAATTCTTTCGGGGGGCATCTGGGAGGCATTGCTGACAACAGCTGTTGGGCTTGCGGTTGCTATTCCCGTGGTTGCGTTGCTGAACTGGCTTGAAAGTCAGGTCGATGGGCTTGAGCAGGCGATGGAGAGCTATCTCACCCGTCTGTTCACGGATGACTTAACGCTTCACGCAGCGAAACCCGCAAGCGTTGGAGAGGCCAATGAACATTACACCTACAGCGAACCCGCAATCGCCGCCGGCGAGTAGGATCGGCACCGCGCCGCGCGCACGGCGTCCGTTGATCAGTCTGACACCGCTTATCGATGTGGTTTTCATTCTGCTTGTCTTTTTCATGCTGGCATCGTCATTCCTGCAATGGCGGGTTATCGATGTGAGCGCATCGGGATCGGGCAGCCCGGCCGGGGATAATCTGCAATCGGTGCGTATCGAAATCCACCCCGGCGAATTGCGTGTGCAGGATCACAAGATCAGGCCCGCCGATGTCGCCGAATTTATCCGTCGACAGTATGGCGATGTGTCGCAGGTTGCCGTGGCCTTGTGGTCGATGCCCGGTACCGAGCTTCAGGCGATTGTGACGACGCTTGATCATCTTGCTGCGGGCGGCATCACGAATGTCACCCTCAACGCGACGGAAGCGGACTAGGCAGATGCGTATTTCCCAAGGCCGGTCCGACGATGGAGACAGCCGCATCCTGCCATTGATCAATATCGTTTTCCTGCTGCTGATATTTTTTCTCGTGACAGGTGCTCTGACGGCCGCAGATCCCTTCCGGACCACACCGCCCCATTCCATCGCTCAGACCGAGGCCAGAAAAGATGCCATCGTCATATTGCTTGGTTCATCCGGTCAGATCGCCTTCGATGGACGGGTGATGGACGAGGCGGGTTTGAAAAATGCGATTGGCACATATCTGGCCAGCGAAGGGGCCGGGGCTGAGGGACAGCCGCCGGCAGTGCATCTCAAGGCAGATGCGGATGTCAGCGGCACAAGGCTTGTCAGCATGCTGAATCTTTTGCGTGATGCCGGTCTCGAGCGGCTCAACCTCCTGGCAGTTCAGAAGCAGGAGTAAACCTTCTGATGATGGACAAGGTGCCTTTACAATGGCGACGCGCCGCATTTCTCGCGATCGGGATATATCTGATGCTGGCGGCCCTGGCGATATGGCAACCGACGGAGATGACCGGTGCGCAGCTTCCCGGTGACACCGGCATTGCGGTTGCTTTAGGCCCGGCGGGGCGGGCGCCTGGGGCGACTGAACCGCAAACTGAGGCCGAACAAATCAGCGCCCCTGTCATTCAGAACGAACCGGAAGCCCCGCCTGAAATAGCTGAAACAGTGCGCGAGCCTGTCGTGGAACTCACCGAGCAGCCCCAAGCCGCCCCTCCGGTGAGCAAGCCTGTACCAGAACCGCCCGAACCTGTCGCACGCTCCGCCCCTGCCATGGCAAGTGAGCC